>NZ_JOEV01000035.1 GCF_000721105.1 Streptomyces cellulosae | reverse complement strand
GGCTCGTGCGGCAGGGGCTCCTGCGGCGGGGGCTCCTGCGGCGGGGGCTGACTGGAGTGGGCCGGCCGAAGGTGGGTCAGGGGTGCCGGGGGCGTCCGGGGCCTCCGGTGGTTCACCGGAGGCGCCGCGAGAGGCGCCGGCCGAGGCCACGATGATGCTGCGGGCGGTTGATCCCGGGGCGCTGGGGGGCGACGGCGCGGGGGCGCCGAAGAGGGCTGCGGGGGCTCCGGGGCGTGATGCGGGAGCGCCGGAGAAGGCAGTCGGAGAGCGGGCGGGCGGGCCCGTCGTACCGAGCGGGCGGGCGCGCACTGCCCCGCCCACCCCGCCGACCGTCCCGGGCGCCACCGTCGCACCGTCCGCCCCAGCGGCCGGTCCCGGACGTGCCGCCGGGACCGCCGTACCGGGCCCGCAGTCGCCTGCCACACCCAGCGCCGCTCGATACGCCGCGCCGACCGACGCGGACCCGACCGTCGCGTTACCCACCGTGGACACAGGCGCCGGGCGGCGTGCCGACGGGGCCGCCACAGCAGGCCCGCACGGCCGCATCGCACCGCCCGCCGCACCGCCAGCCGCAGGGACGGGTTCGCAACGGCCCCCGGCAGGAACCGTCCCGCCCGGCCCGAGGCCGCCCGCGACACCCGGCGCAGCGCGATCCGCAACGCCGACCGACGCGGGCCCGACCGTCCCGCTGCCCACCGTGAACACGGACTCCGGGAACAGTGGCACCGGGCCCGCTGCCCCGAGCGCCGCCTCGCCCGGCGCGAGCGCCTGGAACGCCCGCCTGAGCGCGGACGCGGCCGGGAGTGACGCGACCACCGCACTGCCCACCGGTGGGGGGACCGCCGGGCCCCGCGCGGCCCGCACGACCGGCGCTCAGCATGCAGCCGGCGCGCCGCCCGTCGCGGGCGCGGGGCGCGGTCCTGGTGCGGCGGGGCCGGATCCCGCGCCGCCCACGACCGGCGTACCCGGCGCCGCCGACGCGACCACCGTGTTGCCCCCGGTCGACGCCACCGCCATGCCGCCCGTCACGGACCCGGTCTACGGGGCAGGCCAGGCGGGCCCCTCGACGGGCGCGGCCGACGTGCCCGGCGCGGCGGACGTGACAGCGCCGCTGCCCGTCGTGGGCGCGTCCGGCACCCCCGTACCGACGTCCGCGGCGCCCGCCGACGCGACCTCCGTCCTGCCCACCCCCCTGGCTCCCCCGGCCACCTCCCCCAACCCCACCGACCTGCGATTGTTCGAGGTGGGCGGGGACGACCCCGTCGTGTCCGGGCCGGGCGGGGAGGAGCGGCGGCCGGCGAGGCGGCGGCGTGGCGTCGCGCTGGCCGCCGGTGGGGCCGTCGTCGCGGTCGTGGCGGCCGCCGGGTTCGCCGGCGGGCTGTTCTCCTACGAGACGCCCACCCGGGAAGGGGCGCCGCCCAAGGACGTACGCGCGGCCGTCCCGGACACCTCGACCAGCGCGGCGTCGGTGTCCCCGACCACGGAGAGCCCGTCGGCGCCGCCGACGTCCACCACTCCGTCGCCGACGAGCGCGAGTCCCTCGCCCACCTCGTCACCCTCGGCGTCCGCGTCCAGCGCCTCGCCGAGCCTCTCCGCGCCGGTCACGCCGACCGGGACACCGACGAGCAGCGCCACCGCCTCCGACACGGGCTCCGACACCGGCTCGGGAGCCGCCGAAGAGGGAAAACCCAGTGACCGCAACGCCTCCGTCCTGCGGCGCGGTGCCCAAGGTCCCGAGGTCACCGAACTCCAGCAGCGTCTGCACCAGCTGTACCTCTACAACGGCCAGATCGACGGCACCTTCAGCAGCCAGGTCGAGGAAGCGTTGCGCAACTACCAGTGGTCCCACAACGTCGGAACCGACAATCTCGGCGTCTACGACCAGGAGACCCGCGAGTCCCTGGAGGCGGCGACCTCGGAACCGTAGGGCTGTGGGCGCGGCCCGGTCATGCGGCACGCCCGCGCGGCGCGGGCGGCGCGGGCGGCGAGCGCGGCGCGGGGGTGCTGCTTTCGACGGCATGTCACCCGGTGCTCGCCCCGCCCCGGCGTCGGTACGGGCGTCGCCCTCACCCCACGTGCACCCTCAAGGCGCCGTCCCCCGCCGCCTCCACCCGTACTTCCGTCAGATCCCGCACCACCACGTCGGGCCCATGCTGCGCGGCCCTGGGCCCGACCCCGACCACCCGCATCCCGGCGGCCCGCCCCGCCTGAATGCCCGCGCCGGAGTCCTCGAAGACGACACAGTCGGCCGGAGCCACTCC
This sequence comes from Streptomyces cellulosae, assembly GCF_000721105.1. GTDB lineage: Bacteria > Actinomycetota > Actinomycetes > Streptomycetales > Streptomycetaceae > Streptomyces > Streptomyces cellulosae_A. Next base: position 80,495 of record NZ_JOEV01000035.1, on the reverse strand, counting down.
CAGCTCGGCCGCCCCCTTGAGGAACCCCTCGGGGTCCGGCTTGCTCGCGCCGACGGACTCGGCGGTGATCCGGACGTCCGGGAGGTCCAGTCCCGCCGCGGCCATGCGCGCGGTGGACAGGGGGACGTCGGCCGACGTGACCAGCGCGTGCGGCAGCCCCCGCAGGGACGCGAGGAACTCCGGCGCGCCGGGGATCGCGACGACGCCCTCCATGTCCGCCGTCTCCTCGGCGAGCATGCGGGCGTTGTCGGCGTGGTTCTGCTCCACGGGGCGGTCGGGCAGCAGCAGGGCCATGGAGGCGTGGCCCTGGCGGCCGTGGACGACCTTCATGACCTCGTCCCCGTCCAGCCCGTGCCGTTCGGCCCAGCGGCGCCAGATCCGTTCGACGACGGCGTCGGAGTTGACGAGCGTGCCGTCCATGTCCAGCAGGAGGACGCGGGCGGTGAGAACGGTGGGCACGGTGGTGGCCGTCATCGGCAGCTCCAAAGCGCGGGAACGAGGGGGCAAGGGCGCAGGGGTTCCCCGGCCGCCCCCCGAGGAACAAGGTGGCCCCGCCCGCCGGTCAGGGAAAGCAGGCGGGAACCACTTTGTTTCTCCACGGTACAAAACAAGTGCGCCTTCCCGCCACCATCTCCGGAAACAGTTCACCCACCGTTCAGGCCGGCCGACCGCCGCGGAGCGCTCCCCCGGCGACCCCAGGCCCCCTCAACCGGCCGCCACCGCAAACCGCCCCCGGCCGACCCCGGACCGCCTCACCCGGCCGCCACCGCGAGCCGCCCCGGCCGACCCCGGATCCCCTCACCCAAGACCGCTCACCCAGGACCGCTCGCCAAGACCACCTCACCCCGTCACCGCCTCCCATAGGCTCCACCCGCCGAGCCCGAGCATCAGCAGAGCCGCGACCTTGGTGATCAGCCTCAGCGGCACCTTCTTCATCAGCGCCCTGCCGCCGACGATGCCGAGCCCCGCCACCGCCCACAGGGCGAGCACCGCGCCGAGGCCGACGGAGAGCGGGTCGTCGTAACGGGCGGCGAGGTTGGCCGTCATGATCTGGGTCAGATCGCCGAACTCGGCGACCAGGATGAGCATGAAGCCCGCCCCCGCGACCTTCCAGAAGGACTGGTTCTCCGGCTTCCGGATCTCCTCCTCGCCCTCATCCTTCTTCATCAGCAGCACAGCCGCGCCACCGAGGAAGAGCACGCCTGTCAGCGCGTGCACGATCTGCTGCGGCAGCAGCGTCAGCACGCTGCCCGCCGCGACGGCGAGCGCGACATGGAGCGCGAAGGCGGCGGCGACGCCCGCGAAGACGTAGGAAGCGCGGTACCGGGTCCCGAGAACGAGACCGGCGAGCGCGGTCTTGTCCGGCAGTTCGGCGAGGAAGACGACGCCGAAGACGAGCGCCGTCACGGTGAAGCTGATCAAGGTTCCTCAATCGGTCGGGGCTGCCCCACCGAGAGTCACGAGCCTTCTCGCAAGACGCCTCGGCAGGGCAGCGCACGGTCCGCCCGTGCCGTACGGCACAGGCGTGCACTGCTTGCCGAAGGTCTCGCTGGCCGGCCCACATCCATGGGCCTGCCTCCGGGCGCCGGCTCAGACGAGCTGAGCAGTATGTCGACGGTCCGGCGAAGAGCTACTCCCCTTCTGCGCCGTCCATCGTACGCGAGGCCGACTCCAGGCCGACGGGAGGCCGACGCCAAGCCGAGGCGGACGGGAGGCCGACGCCAAGCCGAGGCGGAGCCGACGGGCAACCGACGCCAAGCCGGGGCGGAGCCGACGGGCGACCGACGGGTGACCCGCGGGCGGCCGACCGTCCAAGCTTCACGTCACATCTCGTCCGACGTCTTGTTCTGTCATGCGCACGTCACTAACTTCTCACCGTACGCACATCTCCCCGCAACACGGCGTGGCGAGCATTCGAACGCTCGCACCGCAACGCCCCCACACTCCCAGGGAGTTCGCATGCCGAAGTTCTACGCGCGTCGACGGCTCAGCATACTCGCGGCGCTCACCGGAGTCATGGCCTCGATCGCCGTTTTCAACGGCCCGACCGCCTCCGCCGCCCTCCCCACCCCGGTCAGCGCCGCCACCGCCCGCACCTACCTCGCCTCCCTCACCGTGGCCACCGAGGACCGCACCGGCTACGACCGCGACCTCTTCCCGCTCTGGATCACCCAGTCCGGCACCTGCAACACGCGCGAGACGGTTCTCAAGCGCGACGGTTCGAACGTCGTCACCGACTCCGCCTGCGCCGCCACCAGCGGCAGCTGGTACTCCCCGTACGACGGCGCCACCTGGACCGCCGCCTCCGACCTCGACATCGACCACCTCGTCCCGCTCGCCGAGGCCTGGGACTCCGGTGCCGGCGACTGGACGACCGCGCGGCGCCAGGCCTTCGCCAACGACCTGACCCGGCCGCAGCTGATCGCCGTCACGGACAACGTCAACCAGGCCAAGGGCGACCAGGACCCGGCCACCTGGATGCCGTCGCGCACGGCCTACCGCTGCACCTACGTCCGCGCCTGGGTCCAGGTGAAGTACTACTACGACCTCTCGGTCGACTCGGCCGAGAAGAGCGCGCTCACCAACTACCTCGCGAGCTGCTGACGCCCCTCCCGCCGAACTGCCGACCCGCGTCCCGCCGACCGCCGGTCCACCTCCCGCGAGCCGCCGCCACAGGATCCGCACATCCGGATTCCCGAACCGTGACCCGCGGAAACTCCCCGCTCGCCTCCGTCGTTCCGTACCGTACGGGGCGACGGAGGAGGGCGATCACGTGGCGGGACTGCGCCTGGGGCCACTGCTGAGGTACGTCGACGGCACGTCCGCGACCGTGTGGGTCGAGACGAGCCGTCCCTGCACCGCCGAGGTGCGCTGCGCCGACGGCACCGGCGGCGAGGCCCGCACCTTCCAGATCGAGGGCCATCACTACGCGCTCGTCCCGGTGACCGGTCTGACGCCGGGTACGACACGGGCGTACGAGGTCCATCTGGACGGCACGCGCGTGTGGCCGCTGCCCGACGCTCCCTTCTCGGAGTTCCCGGACTCCGTCATCCACACCCCGACCGACCAGGCCGCCGTCCGCGTCGCCTTCGGTTCCTGCCGTTGGGCCGCGCCCCCGTCCGGCGAGAAGGACCCGGTCGGCCCGGACGCCCTGGACACCCTCGCGACCCGGGTCGCGGCCGACCCCAAGGGCGAACGGCCCGACGTACTGCTGCTGCTGGGCGACCAGGTGTACGCCGACGAGACCAGCCCGGCGACCCGCCGCTGGCTGGCCGCCCGCCGCGACGTGGGCGACCCGCCGGGCAACGAGGTCGCGAACTACGAGGAGTACACCCACCTCTACTACGAGTCCTGGCTCGACCCGGAGGTGCGCTGGCTGCTGTCCACCGTGCCCAGCTGCATGATCTTCGACGACCACGACGTCATCGACGACTGGAACACCTCCGCCTCCTGGCTCGCCGACATGCGGACCACCGACTGGTGGCAGGAGCGGCTGCTCAGCGGCCTGATGTCGTACTGGGTCCACCAGCACCTGGGCAACCTCCCCCCGGCCCAGCTGGCCGCCGACCCGCTGTACGCGGCCGTCCGCGCCACCCCCGACGGCACGGCCACCCTGCGTTCCTTCGCCTCCGAGGCCGACGCCGACGCCACCGCGGTGCGGTGGAGCTACCGGCGCGACTTCGGCCGCGTCCGGCTGCTGATGGTGGACTCCCGGGCGGCCCGCGTCCTCGACGAACAGAACCGCTCGATGCTCGACCCGGGTGAGGCGCGGTGGCTGCGCGAAGAGGCGCTGGACTCGCGGGAGTCGTACGACCACCTCCTCATCGGCACCTCGCTGCCCTGGCTGCTGCCCCACCTGGTGCACGACGCCGAGGCCTGGGACGCGACGCTGTGCCGGGGCGACAAGGGCGCCCGCTGGGCCCGCTTCGGGGAGAAACTGCGGCGGGCGGCCGACCTCGAGCACTGGGCGGCGTTCCCGGCGTCCTTCGACGCGCTGGCGGACCTGATCGCCGAGGCCGGTTCGGGACCGGACGCGCCGGCGACCGTGCTCGTCCTGTCCGGGGACGTGCACCACGCGTACGTGGCCGAGGCGAAGTGGCCCACGGGGTCACCGGACGCGCGGGTCCTCCAGCTGACCTGCTCCCCCGTCCACAACTCCATCCCGCTGTCGATACGGCTCGGCTTCCGCTTCGGCTGGAGCGCCGCGGCCCGGGCCCTCGGCCGGTGCTTCGCCCGGCACGGAGGCTGCGCCCGGCCGCCGGTCAGCTGGCGGAAGACGGGCGGCCCCTGGTTCGGCAACCAGCTGATGACCCTGACCCTGCGCGGCCGTTCGGCCCGACTACGGCTGGAGCAGGCGCGGGAGGAGCGGGGGACGGCGACCGCGGAGCTGCGGACGGTCGTGGAGTCGGAACTCGTTCCGTAGATCACGCGGTTCACTCGCTTCACTCGGTTCACTGGCTTCACTCGGTTCACTCGTTTCGCTCGGATACGTAGCGGTATGCCCTCTCCACCCGCCATGCCCGGCAGATGCGGGTCTGAAGGGCAATCCCCCCGTTGTGTCCGTTTGTTGCGCCCGTGACCCGTGATGCTCGTGACACGTCCCACACTCCGTACCTCCAGGGGTCGGCTCCCGCTGCCCCCGACGGCATGATGAGGCGGACCGTCCGCTTCCAGCCACCTGCCCGCCCCGGTCCTCCAGCCACCATCCACTCCCACCCCGACTCCCACCCTCCACCCGCAAGCCCACCCCCAACGGGTTCCGCCAAGCGCCCCCACACGCCCGGGAGAACCACCCTTGCCCGCACCGACCACGGACCACGCACCCGTCTCCGTCGCCCTGGTCGGCGCCGGTCCGCGCGGCACCAGCGTCCTGGAGCGCCTCTGCGCCTCCGCACCCGAACTCCTCCCGCCCGGCGCCGGGCTCACCGTCCACGTCGTCGACCCGGCCCCGCCCGGCCCCGGCCGCGTCTGGCGCACCGCGCAGTCGTCCGAGCTGCTGATGAACACGGTGGCCTCCCAGGTGACCCTGTTCACGGACGACAGCGTGGACTGCTCGGGCCCGATCCGGCCGGGCCCCAGCCTGTACGAGTGGGCGGGCGGCGCGCTGGGCCCGGACGAGTACCCGACCCGCGCCGAGTACGGCCGGTACCTGGAGTGGGTGTTCGCACGGACGGTGCGCGAGGCGCCGCCCGGGCTGCGTGTGCGGACGCACGCGGCACGCGCGATACGTCTCGACGACGACCCCGACGGCCGCCAGACCCTCACCCTCGACGACGGCCGGGTGCTGGCCGGGCTGTCCGCCGTCGTCCTCGCCCAGGGCCATCTGCCGGCCGTCGCGGACCCGACGGTACGGCGGCACACCGCGTACGCCGAACGCCACGGCCTGCGCCACGTCCCGCCCGCCAACCCCGCCGACGTCGACCTGTCCGCGGTGCCCCCCGGTGAGCCGGTGCTGTTGCGGGGCCTGGGCCTCAACTTCTTCGACCACACCGCCCTGTTGACGACCGGCCGCGGCGGCCGCTTCGTCCCCGACGGCGACGGGCTGCGGTACATACCCTCCGGCCGCGAGCCGCGGCTGTACGCCGGTTCGCGGCGCGGTGTTCCGTACCAGGCGCGCGGCGACAACGCGAAGGGGCCCTACGGCCGTCATCTCCCGCGCGTGCTGACCGACGAGGTGATCGCCCGCTTTCGCAAGCGCGCCGACTCCGGTGAGGCCCCGGACTTCCTCGCGGAGATATGGCCCCTGGTCGCGAAGGAGGTGGAGACGGTCTACTACGAAGGCCTGGTCGGGGACAGCGAGTTCGGCGCCACGGAGCTGTGGGCCACCAAGTTCGGCCCCTCCACCTTCCGGGACCGTTTCCTCGCCACCGCGCACGGCACCCCCGAAGAGATGTCCGTGCTCGACGAGTTCGGCGTGCCGGAGTCCGACCGCTGGTGCTGGGACCGGATCTCCCGCCCGTACGCGGGACATGCCTTCCCCGGCCCCGCCGCGTGGCGGGAGTGGCTGCTCGGGCACCTCCGCGAGGACGCCGCCCAGGCCGCCCTCGGCAACGTCGAGGGTCCCCTGAAAGCGGCCCTGGACGTGTTGCGCGACCTGCGCAACGAGCTGCGGCAGATCGTCGACCACGGTGGACTCGCGGGCGCCTCCCGCCGTGACCACCTGGACCGCTGGTACACCCCGCTCAACGCCTTCCTCTCCATCGGCCCGCCCCGCCGCCGCATCGAGGAGCTGACGGCGCTGGTGGCGGCGGGGGTGGTGGAGGTGCTCGGGCCGCGTCTGGAGGTACGCGAGGAGGACGGCGGGGACGGCGGGGACGGCGGGGACGGGCCGGAGAGAGCGGGCGACGCGGAGGAGGCGGACGGGCCGGAGGGGGTGCGCGGGGCGGCGTGGGTGGCCCACTCGCCCGACGTGCCGGGTTCCGCCGTACGCGTGACGACCCTCATAGAGGCGCGGCTGCCGGAACCCGACCTGCGCAGGACCGCCGACGAATTGCTCGCCCGGCTGCTGAGGACCGGGCAGTGCCGGCCACACACAGTTGACGGTTACGAAACCGGGGGCTTGGACGTGACACCACGCCCGTACCACCTGATGGATCGTCAAGGACGCGCGCACGCAAGGAGGTTCGCCTTCGGCGTCCCCACGGAGGGCGTCCACTGGGTGACCGCGGCGGGGGCCCGGCCGGGTGTGGATTCGGTCACGCTTTCGGACGCGGATGCGGTGGCCAGAGCCGTTCTGCGTGCGACAACAGCTGGGACGGAAGGGAAATCAGGTGCGAAGCCGTGGCTAAATGTTGAACTTGCAAGCATCGATTAGGGTCACCTAGCGTGGATGCTCCGCTCGGTTCGTCCCCAGACCGGTCCCCCCACAGACCGGCCAACCGAAGGAGTCACCCCCACCATGACCGAACGTCTCAACAGCGCCCAGCCGTACGCCGTCGGTCTGTTCCGCGTTGTCGTCGGCCTGCTCTTCGCCTGCCACGGCGCCGCCACGCTCTTCGGTGTCCTCGGCGGTGCCGACGGCAGCGGCGGTACGGCCGAGGTGGGCGCCTGGCCCAACTGGTACGCGGCCGTCATCGAACTCGTCGGCGGTTCCCTCGTACTGATCGGCCTGGGCACGCGGGTCGCCGCGCTCATCTCCTCGGGCTCGATGGCCTACGCCTACTTCAAGGTGCACCAGCCCAACGCCCTGTGGCCCATGGAGAACAGCGGCGAGGGCGCCGCGATGTTCTGCTGGGCCTTCCTGCTCCTGGTCTTCACCGGGTCCGGTGCCTTCGGCCTGGACCGCCTGTTCAGCAAGGGCTCGGCGTCCACGGAGAAGGCGTCCGAGCAGCAGACGCCGGTGGCAGCCTGACCCGATGGCAGCCTGACCCGGAGACCCGTACGGGCGACCGGTCCAGGCGGCCGGTCCAGGCGTGGCGACGGCGCCCGTTCCCGCGGCTCACGCGGGGCGGGCGCCGTTTTCCGTTGTTCCGAGCAGGTGAGCACGCGAGTACCCGCACCCGCGCACCCGGTGAACTGACCGTCCCACCCCAGGCGTACGCTGTATGGCTGTTATGGGCCGCCCCTGCCGCACCCCCGCGACACCTGCGGCAACGCAGCACGACCGGCCACGGGGGACACGGGGATACGGGGAGAAGCGGTGTTCGAGAGTGTGGGGGCGTTGATCGGCAGCCCCTGGATCTACGCCATGGTGGCGCTGTCGGTGCTCCTGGACGTCTTCCTGCCGGTCCTGCCGAGCGGGGTCCTGGTCATCACGGCCGCCACCGCGGCGGCCGCGGGGTCGGGCGCGGCGACCGGCGACGTACCGCACCGGGTGCCGGACATCCTGGCGCTGGTGCTCTGCGCGACCACGGCGTCCGTTCTCGGTGACCTGGTGGCGTACCGGCTGGCCTGGCGCGGCGGCGAACGCCTCGACCGCGCGATCGCCCGCTCCCGTCGGCTCAGCATCGCGCAGGAACGTCTCGGCGCGGCACTGGCCCGGGGCGGCGGCGCCCTGGTCGTCCTCGCCCGCTTCGCCCCGGCCGGCCGCTCGGTCGTCTCCCTCGGCGCCGGCGCCGCCCACCGCCGCGCCCGCGACTTCCTCCCCTGGTCCGCCCTGGCCGGCCTCTCCTGGGCCGCCTACAGCGTGGCCCTCGGCTACTTCGGCGCCCACTGGCTCGGCACGACCTGGCTGGCGACGGGGGTGTCGGTCCTGGCCCTCTTCGGGGCGGGGGCGGGAGCGGCGTACGTGATGCGACGGCAGCCGAGGGCGGCAGAGGCGGCGTAGCGAGGGGACGCGCCGCCGGTGCGGCATCCGGTCGGCGTCGGAACCGGCCCCCAGGGGCAGTGCGGCGCCGGCCCGGGCCCGTGCGCCCCGCCAACCCGCGTCACCCGGCCCGTCGCGCGGGCGCCCCCCGCACCTCCAGTCCGGCCAGCAACTCGGCCGTGGCCTCGGCGATCACATCGACCGCCCGGTCGAACACCTCCTGGTTGTGCGCGGCGGGCGCCCGGAACCCGGACACCTTCCGCACGTACTGGAGGGCAGCGGCCCGAATGTCCTCCTCCGTCGCCTCCTCGGGCAGGACCGGCGGACGGAGCGTCTTGATGCTGCGGCACATACCCCCAGTCTCGCCCCTCGGACCGACACCTGTCCCGGGAACCCGACGCCTGCGATGATCACCCGCGAGGCGGCCACCACCAAGGGGCCGACCGACGAGAGGAAACCCTCACCATGGCGCACGAGTCGGCACCCGCATCGGCTCAGGAACTCACCGTCGCCATCCTCGGCCCCGGCGGCACCGGCGGCCTCCTCGCCGGGCTCCTGTCCCGCGCCGGTCACCGCGTGATCTGCCTGGCCGGCGAGGAAACGGCCGCCACCCTCCGTACGGCCGGTATCCAGATCCGCAGCGCACGGTACGGGGACTTCACGGCCCGCGTGGAAGCCGACACCGTCCTGCGCGCACCGGTCGACGCCTGCGTGATCGCGGTCAAGCACACCTCCCTGGACGCCGCCCTCGACCGCGTCCGGCCCACCGCGCTCGGCGACGCCCTCCTCGTCCCGCTCCTGAACGGTGTCGAACACCCGGCGACCCTGCGCGCCCGCTACCGCCCGGACCGGGTCGCGCCCACCGTCATCCGCGTCGAGTCGACCCGGGTGGCCCCGGGCGTGATCGAGCACGCCAGCCCCTTCGCCGAGGTCGACCTGGCGGGCGACGGCGTCCCCCGCGAGCGTCTCGACGCGCTGGCGGAGGCCCTCACCGCCGCCGGTCCGGCCACCCGCGTCCTGGCCGACGAGACGGCGTCCCTGTGGGCGAAGATGTCGTTCCTCGCACCCTTCGCCCTGCTGACGACGCGCCACGGACTCCCGCTCGGCGACATCCGCACCCGTCACCGCGAGGAACTGACCGCCCTGGTGGAGGAGACCTCAGCGGTCAGCTCGGCGTCCGGCGGCCCGGCGGACCCGGCCCGGGCAATGGCCCGCTACGACTCCTTCCCCCCGGCCACCAAGTCGTCGATGCAGCGCGACGCGGAGGCGGGACGCCCTCTCGAACTGGACGCCATCGGTGGCGCGTTGCTCCGCGCGGCCGAGCGCCACGGGGTGCCGGCACCGGTGACGGCCCGCGTCGTCGACGAGTTGTCGTCCATGACCGTCGACGAGTTGTCGTCCATGAGCTGAGAACACCGCCTACCGGAGCCCGGGCACCACGGCATGGCCCGGGCGGGCGTCCGCCCGACTTTGCCGAACCGGCAACAACGCTCGCGGCCCCTTCCCGGGACGTCGCAGGATCGTCGTACGAGCAGCCGCAGCACCGCCGCACGGCCCCGTCGGGCGGCCGGTGCACCCGACGTACGGAGGACGACGCGATGCCTCAGCCGGACCCTCGGTCCACGCAACTCACCCACCGCCTGGTCCCCGGCCCCGCCGGCCGGATCCACCTGGTGGAGCAGGGGGCGGGACCGCTGGTCCTGCTGCTGCACGGATTCCCGGAGTCCTGGTACTCGTGGCGGCACCAGCTGCCGGTGCTGGCCGCCGCCGGGTACCACGCGGTCGCCGTGGACGTGCGCGGATACGGGCGCTCCTCGAAGCCGGCCGCGGTGGACGCGTACCGGATGCCGGAGCTGGTGGCGGACAACGTGGCCGTCGTCGAGGCGCTGGGCGGACGGCCCGCGGTGGTCGTCGGACACGACTGGGGCGCGACGATCGCCGCGGACTCCGCCCTGCTGAGGCCCGACGTGTTCCGCGCGGTCGGCCTGCTGAGCGTCCCGTACACCCCGCCCGGCGGCCCCCGCCCGACCGAGATCTTCGCCCGACTGGGTGGCGGGGAGCAGGAGTTCTACGTCTCCTACTTCCAGGAGCCGGGCCGCGCCGAACGGGAGATCGAGCCGGACGTACGCGGCTGGCTCGCCGGTTTCTACGCCGCCCTGTCCGGCGACACGATGCCCGCACCCGGCGCCCCCGATCCCCATTTCGTCAGCCCGGGCGGCACCCTGCGCGATCGCTTCCCGGACCGTCGGCCGGCCTGGCTCGGGGAGCGCGAACTCGACGTCTACTCCGGGGAGTTCGAGCGTACGGGTCTGACCGGTGCTCTGAACCGCTACCGCGCGCTGGACCTCGACTGGAAGGACCTCGCCGACCGCACCGGCGCGCCGATCCCCCAGCCGTCCCTGTTCCTCGGCGGCTCCCTGGATGCCTCCACGACCTGGCTGGCCGACGCGATCGACGCTTTCCCCACCACTCTGCCGGGTCTGCACGCCTCCCACCTCCTCGACGGCTGCGGCCACTGGATCCAGCAGGAACGCCCCGAGGAGGTCAACGGCCATCTGGTGGAGTGGCTGGCCTCCCTGCCCACCGGTGCCGACGGTCATCACTAGCTGTTGCTGGCCATGACGTTGGTGACGCCCCACGTCGATGTTGACCTTCGAGTTGGTTGAAGCTCAATGATGGCGAGGTGCCTAATTCCGAGCTGATGCCAATCGGGGTCTTTGCCCAGCGCAGTGGTCTGACCTCCAGTGCGTTGCGGTTCTACGCCGACTCCGGGCTGCTGCCCCCTGCCGAAGTGGACCCGGTCTCGGGCTACCGCTACTACGGTGCTGACCAAGTGGCGCGGGCGATCGCGCTGCGTCAGCTCCGCGAGATCGCCATGCCCCTCACTGTGGTCGAGGCGGTCCTCGACGCCGGGGCCGACGAGGCAGCACAGCTGCTCGACGAGCATGTTGCCAAGATCGTCGGTGATGCGGCGACGGCACGGCAGAAGGCTGCTGTCATCAAGTCCGCGCTCGGCGGCAACGTGCCCGGTGTGCTGATCGCCATGCTGAAGGGGCCCGTGCTGGCGGATGCGGTAGAGCAGGTCCTGACCGCGACCGCGAACGAGCCGGGGATGGCGGTGCTCGCCGGCTTGCACATTGAGGCGAGTCATGAGGCGATCGCCCTGACGGCGACCGACCGGTACCGGCTCTCCACCCGGACCCTGGTGCCGACGCGGCCGGCGGAGCAGACGTGGGCTGGCACGGTCGACGGCGACGACCTGCGGGCCACGCTCGCCACGGTCCGGCGCAGTGCGCTGGTCCGCATCGAAGCGGTGCCGCACGGGATCTGGCTACGCATGCCCGAGCGGGAGGACCGGCACTGCCGGTTGCTGTCCGAGGACTTTCCCGATCACCGGCTGATGCTCGCGTCCCTGGGCCAGGTCAGCACCCGTGCGACGGTCTCGAAGGATCTTCTGCTGCGCGCCCTGGAAGAACACCCCGGCGAACGCGTCGGGCTGCGCGTCTCCGATCACGGAGTGAACGTCCGGCCCACGAAAGACGAGGACCCCGGTGTTCAGCTCCCCGCCACCGTGACGGGCGGGGCTCTCCAGATCCGGTTCGAGATGACCACGCTCTATCCCGCCGTAAGCACAGCCATCGGTCCCGACGTGATGCTCGACCTGAGGGGACACGACGGGCCCGTCACGATCCGCTCCGCCGACCGCGGCGATCTCACCACCCTGGCCATGCCCGTCAAGTTCGACCACTCAGCCTGAGAACGACAACGAGGAACACATCATGCCTACCGCACCCGCCAGTCCCGACCCGACCATGGAAGCCATCGGCCAAGCCGTTACGGAAGGCCGAACGGGCAACACTCTTTCCGCCCGCCAGAAGCTCCTGAACCTGTGGTCGGCGATCGGCGTCACCGGCGACCCACTGCACCGTTGCTCACTCGCCCACTACCTTGCAGATCTCTAGCCGTACGCAGTGCTTCCACCGCGCCCCGGAGGGACGAGAGATCGGCGAGATCGAGCCACAGAGCGCGGACGTGTGCGCCGGGGACCCGGGCGCGGATCGAGGCCATGGCCGCTTCGGCCTTCCGGGATCCCGGCTGCCCAGGACGACGGTGGCCCCGGTCCCGGCCAACTGCTCCGCGATCAGCTTCCCGTCGCGGAAGCGGAACCCGCTGGTGGTGTACTCCGCCGACTTCCGCGACTTCTTCCGCGACTTGAAGCGCGGGTACTTCGCCCGCCTGGCGAAGAAATGGGTGAACGCGCTCTGCAAGTGCCGCAGCGTCTGCTGGAGCGGCACCGACGACACATCATTGAGGAACGCCAGCTCCTCGGTCTTCTTCCATGCCGTCAGCATCGCGGATGTGGCGTTGTAGTTGACCCGCTCCTGCCGCGCCCACGCCTGGGTGCGGGCGGCGAGCGCCAGGTTGTAGACCTTCCGCACGCACCCGAACGTGCGCGACAGCTCGGCTGCCTGCGCATCGGTCGGTTAGAAGCGGTACTTGAACGCCCACTTCGCATGGTTCACGGCCACGCTCACAAACTAGCCAGCCCTAGGTAAAGATCAAACCTGCGGGTCAGAGCACTGCGATCCGCCTTGAAGACGAATCCCAGCTACTTCCCCTGCCCCGCAGGGGCTTCGTTTTCTCCCCCGGCCAAAGCCGGGGGTATCCACGAAAGGACTCCAATGACCACGCAGACCCCCCACGTCGACCATGAACTCATCCAGGCCGCGGCGCACGTCGCACGCACTCGCTGCCGGGGCGACAACCACACCATGGCGGCCGCGGCGCGCGCCCAGGACGGCCGGATCGTCACCGCGGTGAACGCGTACCACTTCACCGGAGGCCCCTGCGCCGAGCTGGTCCTCATCGGCACGGCAGCCGCCCAGGGCGCCTACGACCTGGAAACCATCGTCGCCGTGGGCGACCGCGACCGAGGCGTCGTGCCCCCGTGCGGCCGTTGCCGCCAGGTCCTTCTCGACTACTTCCCAGCCCTCGGGGTCATTGTCGGCGCAGGCGACAGCCTGCGCACCGTCCCCATCGGCGACCTGCTTCCCGAAAGCTACATCTGGTCGGACCACCAGCTCCACGACGAGGAAATCGCGCCACCCGGCACGAGCTGACCCGAGCAGCTCCTGGACATCACGGCGTCCGGCACCTGAGGACGAGCCGCCAACCGGCCGCTGAGCACAGTGTGTTCAAGGGAAGCACTCCGTCACCCCCCTGCAAAGAACCCTCTCAGGCAACTCGCAACCCAAATTCGAACAGGCGTAGCATTGTGCCGTGGCTACGACCTATGACTTTCCGAGTGACCTCCTCGCCGGTCAGGAGGAGCTGCATCAGGTCCGGGCTGAGCTGTCGGCCCTGCTCAAACGGCTCCCCTGGTCGGTCGAGCCGCTGGACGGCTTCAGCGACGACAACGGCTGGCGCAAGGTGGAACGCCCCGCCTCCCCCGGCTGGACCGCGGACGAGCAGGCCGAGGTGGAGAAACTCCGGCAGCGCGAGCACGAACTCGCGGTCTTCGTCAGTGGCCACCGGTTCTGGACGGAGGTCGTGGCGGCGGAACGCGTGGACGCCCGGATGAAGCTGAAGCACGCGCACGAGAGCCGGGAGCAGCCGCAGACGCAGACGTGAGAGACGACGAAGACCCCGGCCGCGGTCGGCCGGGGTCTTCGTCGTGGTGTGGGCGCGGACGGTTTCGAACCGCCGACATCCTGCTTGTAAGGCAGGCGCTCTACCCCTGAGCTACGCACCCGAGACGAGTCGACAGCCTACCTTGCCCGGGGCACTGCCCCGCAAACCCGTATCGGGACGGCCCGCGACGGCCTCGTGCGGGGGTTAGCCCCCCTCCGAATCCGGGAGCGCACCGGATACTGCGGCGCGGTCCGGGTCCGTACGGTCGAAGGGCGAAGAGCCGAGAGGAGCGGGCGCGCGGAACGTTCGCCGAGCCTTCGTCAGCCGTCCCAGGGGGAGTTCGTCATGGCCCGTACCACCGCCGTCCGTACCACCGCCGCAGCCGGTGTCGTCACGGTGCTCGTCGTGGGGGTCGCCGCGTGCGGTGCCTCCGCCGGGGACGACAAGGACCCCGAGCACCGTTCCTTCTCACTGCGGGGGCGCACTCTCACCGTCGACTCCGACGACTCGGCGCTGGACATCGTCGCCACGGAGGACCAGGCGGCGGGCAAGATCGAGGTGACCCGCTGGTTCCAGGGCACGGTCGCCATCGGCAAGGACCCCAAGGTCACCTGGTCCATGAAGGACGACCGGCTGAAGCTGCGCATGAAGTGCACCGGGGTGGTCGTCGACTGCGCGGCCAGCCACCGTATCGAGGTACCGCGCGGGATCCGCGTGAAGGTCGAGGACGGCGACGGCAGGGTCCGGGCCCGCGGCTTCGAGGACGCGCTGAGTATCCGTACGGGCGACGGTTCCGTCCGCGTCACCGACACCACCGGACCGCTGGACCTGCACGCCGGCGACGGATCCGTGCGCGCCGAGGTCACTTCCCGGCAGGTCCGCGCCCGGGCCGGCGACGGCTCGGTGCACCTGGAACTCGGCGCCGTACCGGACCGGGTGGAAGCCCGCGCAGGAGAGGGCTCCGTCACGATGGTGCTGCCCCGCGCCACCTACCGTGTGACGACCCGGACCGGCGACGGCAGCGTGGATGTGTCCGTGCCGCGGGACGACTCCAGCCCTCATGTGGTGTCCGCGCAGACCGGCGACGGCAAAGTCACCGTTCGAACGGCGAACTGATCGCCCCGTGTGCTCGTCCCTAACCGGTGGGAGAATGGCATCGGGCAGGACGGATCACAGCACGGGAGAGGCACGTGACGGCGACACCACCGCAGTCGGACTCGCCGTTGGTGCCGCGCGCACCCCAGCCCACGCGTCTCGCGCTCCGCGACACCCTCACGCTGATCGGTCTGCCGCTCGTCGCCGCGCTGGCGCTGCCCGCCGCCTTCGCCGGTGGCGGTACCCGGCGCTGGTTCGGCGGGCGCGCGGAAAGTCAGCGCGCCGAGGCGCAGGCCGCGAAGGACGCCGCCGCGGCCGCGTTCTACGAGCTCGACACCGCCCAGCGGGACCTGCGGATCTCCATAGAGACCATCACGGCCGTCGACGACTCCCCGGCCGCCCGTCGCACGGTCGCCGACTTCGACGCGATCGGCCGCCGCATCGACGAGGCCAGCAGCCAGTACATCGAGGCCGTCGACGCGCACGACCTCGACCGCGACGACCTGGAGGCCTCGGCCGCCGGCCAGGCCCGCGCCGCGCTCACCCGGGCCAAGGACGAACTGGGCCGCGTCAAGCAGGAGCTGGACCGGTTCGCGAGCGGGCTCGGACCGCTGCTCGGCAATGCCGAGACCCAGCTGGCCCGCCTCGCTCCCGCCGTCGAACGGGCCCGCCAGGGACTGCTCGCCGCCACCAACGCCCTCGATGCCGTACGAGCATCAGGGCTGAAGGCGGACGACCTCGCCGCCCGTCTCGCCGTCCTCGGACCCGAGCTGACCAAGCTGAACCAGGGCGCCGGTCAGCACGGCGTCCCCCAGACCCTGGAACGCGCCGAGCGGGTGGCGCGAGAGGCCGAGGCGGTCCGGGCGGAGGCCGAACGACTGCCCGAGCGTGCCGCCGAGATCGACCACCGGCTGGTCTCCCTGCGCACCCGTGCCCAAGCCCTCACCACCCGCGCCGGGCAGGTCGAGCCGATCCTGAGCGAGCTGCGCCGACGCTTCACCGTCGCCTGCTGGCAGGACCTCCAGCACGTCCCGGAGCAGGCCGGACAGAACGTGGCCCAGGCCGAGCAGAAGCTGCGCGAGGCCCGCGCCGCCCGCGACGACCAGCGCTGGCCGGACGCGACCGCCCTCCTGTCGACGGTCCGCGCCCTGCTCAACGCGACCGACGAGTCCGTCTCCGCCGCCGGCGACCGGCTGAGCCGACTGAACGCCGTCCAGAAGGACCCCCAGCAGGAGATCGACCGCACCCGCTTCGCCATCCGCGACGCCCAACGCCTCGCCATGGCCGGCCGCAGCACCCCCGACCCGCGCCACGCCCGCCCCCTGGACAACGCAGTCACCCGCCTCGACCAGGCAGTCAGCACCCTCGAAGGCCGCCACCCCGACTACTGGCACTTCCTGACAGAGACAGAGGCGGTACGTCAATCCGTGGCCCAGGTGGTCAGCCAGATCCGAGGGGAACGGGGAGCCGGCCACTGAGCCAGGGGCACGAAGCCGATCCCCGAGGCTCGCGGCAAGGCCGGTCACTGCGCCCTGAGTGCCGAGCTCGCTCCTTGTCCGGCTGAGTCCGGCTGAGTCCGGCTGAAGTCCCGACGCTTGTTCGGGCTTCCGGCTCGTGCCCTACGAGGTTCGACGGGAGCCGGTTAACCTGTGCGTATGCCTCGCTACGAGTACCGCTGCCGGACCTGCGGCGACACCTTCGAACTGAGCCGCCCGATGGCGGAGTCCTCCGCTCCCACCGCCTGCCCCGCGGGCCACGACGACACGGTGAAGCTCCTGTCGACGGTGGCGGTCGGCGGCTCGGCCTCCGCCCCGGCGCCCGCACCCCGAGCCGGTGGCGGCGGAGGCGGTTGCTGCGGCGGCGGCTGCTGCGGCTGACAACCGCTCCCTGAAGGGCAAGGGGTGCCACTCCCCCACGCCCGCCCCCAAGGACCGCTCTCTCCCCTGCCGCCCGCCCCGCCGACCGCTCCCCTCCCCGGCCGTCCGCCCCGCCGACCGCTCCCCTCCACCACCAGACACCCCCGTCCGCGGTCACCAGCGTGGGGCCGCCCGGCGGGCTGATCACCCCGAGTATCCCGTCGAGGGCCGCGACCCGCCGGGCGAGCCCGAACAGTCCGCTGCCCGAGGCGTTCGCGCCACCGCAGCCGTCGTCCTCGACACTCACGCACACCATCCCCTCGTCACGGCCGACCGCCACCGCTATCCGGCTCGGCGCCGCGTCCCCCGTCGTGCAATGTCTCGCATGATCGCGAGGCTAGCCGGGGGCGAGGAGCGCGCACACTGCGGAAAACCGCAATTCCGGAATGCGGTTGACCGCAGTGGATCGTGCGGTCTTCCTCAGGGCTCCTTCAGCTGGGATTTCCTACCGTGATCGGCATGACAGCCATCGCAGCGCAGACAGTCACGGACGGGGGTGCGGCCCCGCGGTGGATCAACGACCTCATGGACACGCTGGGCGCGCCCGGCGCGGGCATCGCCATCGCCCTGGAGAACCTGTTTCCTCCGCTGCCGAGCGAGGTGATTCTGCCGCTCGCCGGATACGCGGCGAGCGCCGGGCGGATGAACCTGTTCGCCGTCCTGCTGTGGACAACCGCGGGTTCGGTGGTCGGCGCGCTGGCGCTGTACGGGGTCGGTGCGCTGCTCGGCCGTGACCGCACGGTGGCGATGGCGGCCCGGTTGCCGCTGGTGAAGGTGACCGACATGGAGAAGACGGAAGCGTGGTTCCTGCGGCACGGCACCAAGGCGGTGTTCTTCGGCCGCATGATCCCGATCTTCCGCAGCCTGATATCGGTGCCGGCCGGCGTCGAGCGCATGCCCCTTCCGGTGTTCCTCGGCCTGACGACGCTGGGCAGCGCGATCTGGAACACCGCGTTCGTGCTCGCGGGGTACGCCCTGGGCGACAACTGGGAGGAGGTCACGGCGATCGTCTCCGCGTACTCGAAGGTGGTCCTCGCCGTGGCCGTCCTGGCGGTCCTGGTGTTCGTCGGCATACGCCTGCTGCGGCGCCCGGGATCGGGGCGTCGCAGGGGAAGGCGGGACGCGCGCCGGCATCCGTAGCCGCGTTCCTCGTGCTGCTCAGTGCGCCAACAGCTCGTCCGGTTCCGCGGCGAAGTGCTGGGGCTTGTGGAGCGGGCCCGCGGTCGGTGAAGGGCTGCGCATCGACGAAGGTGTCCACCTGTGGACCTTCAGGAGAGTCCGGGGCGTCGTCCAGGTCCACACCGAGGAGACCTGGACCGGCGCCCAGGTCGAGGCGGATGTGCCACCGCGACCGCGCCGCTCGGCGCGGTCCTCGAAGCCTGGCTCAGCGACCTGACGGCCGCCGGCGAGGCCACCCCCCGCTCATGCCGGCGAGGCCACCCCCCGCTCATGATGGTCACCATGAGGGGCGCCCGCACCGATGGCCGGTCCTCAGACGGTCCCCTGCCGTGCCACCCGCAGGAACTCCCGCAGGATCCGCTCCCCCGCCAGCACCCCGCGCTCGGGCAGCGCGCTGATCGCCGGGGCGGTCCAGTCGGCGTCGGCCAGCTCGCCGTGTCCCGGGCGCCAGCCCTGGTCCGCGGCGAGGAGGAGGTCGGCGTCGAGGAGGGAGTCGCCGGCGGCGAGGGTGAGGGTCGCACCGGTGCGGCGGACGACCTCGCGCACGGCCGCACTCTTGGTGAGCGGCTTCGGGACGGCGTAGATCTTGCGGCCCTGGAGGGAGACCGTCCAGCCCCGGTTCTCCGCCCAGACCGCGAGTTCCTTCACCCAGTCCTCGGGGAGGAGTTCGCGTTCGACGACCAGGTAGGCGAAGAGGTCCTCGGCGATCCGGTGCTTGCGCACCCACAAGGGATCGGCCGTGACCATCAGGTGCTCACGCACCTCGCCCAGCGAGGCGCACTCCTCGGCGAGCCGGGCCGTCACGCGCGCGTGCCAGTCGGGGTCGGAGACGCCGTCCACCAGGAGGTGGCCGCCGTTGGCGCAGATCGCGTACGTGGGCGGCGGGCCCGGCAGGCTGATGCGCTGGTACTGCTTGCGGGTGCGGGTCGTCGTCGGCACGAAGACCGCCGCGTCCGCGAGCTCCGAGAGCAGCCCGGCGGCCGTCTCCGTCAGGTAGGACAGCGGCTTGCTCTCGTGCACCTCGACGCACAGCAGCCGGGGCGCCCGCGCGTCCGGCATGGTCAGCGCGAGGGCCGCCGCGGAGTAGATGAGTGTGCGGTCGAGGTCGCTCGCCACCAGCACCGGCATCAGACCGTCACCGCCCTGCCGTCGGCGCCCGTCGCGCCCCGCGTGTACTTCGGGTGGATCAATCCCACGCAGGTGTACGGGAGTTCGGCGACCTCTTCCACCGGGACACCTCTCTGTTCGGCCAGCAGTCGGACATGGTCGAGGTCGGCGCCCGCGCCGGCCCGGGCCAGGATCTTCCAGGGCACCCGGCGCAGCAGCACCCGGGTGGTCTCGCCCACCCCGGGCTTGACGAGGTTGACGTCGTGAATGCCGTACTCCTCGCTGATCCGCTCGACGGCCGCCCAGCCCTCCCAGGTGGGAGCGCGGTCACCGGACAGCAACTCCTTGGCCTGCGCGTCCACGTCCTCCACGACGTCCGGGAAGCGTGCGGTGACCGCGTCCAGGAAGGCGACGGACACATCGGCGCCGGCGAGTTCGCGGTAGAACTTCGCGCCGTGGAAGTCGTTGGGGCCGACCAGGTCGGCGCGCAGGACGGTGCGCGAGATCAGGCCGGACACCGTCGAGTTGAGGCAGGCGGAGGGGATGAGGAAGTCCTCGCGGGTGCCGTACGTGCGCACGCAGGAGCCGGGGTCGGCGAGGACGGCGATCTCCGGGTCGAAGCCGGCCGCACCGCCCGCCGCCTCGAACTCCTTGACGGCGTCGGCCAGTTCGCGGGTGATGGCGCCCTTGCCGGTCCAGCCGTCGACGAACACGACGTCACGGGGGTCGTGGTGGGCGGCCAGCCAGCGCAGCGCGTTGGCGTCGATGCCCCGGCCGCGCACGATGGACACGGCGTAGTGCGGCAGTTCGAGGCCGTGCCGGAACTCGGCCCAGCGGCGCATCAGCACACCGATCGGGGTGCCCGCGCGGGCCAGCGAGACCAGCACCGGGCGCGGCGACCGTTCGGCCAGCACGAGCTCGGTGACGGCGCCCACGCCCTTCGCCAGCCGCTCCGCCGAGGCCTCCAGGGCCGTGTGGAACAGCTCCTGGTACTGCTCGCTGGGCTGGTACTCCACGGGCAGCGACTCGGCGTAGTGCGCGCCGCCGCTCTGGATCGCCTCCTCGCGCTCCTCGGTCGGCGCCTCCAGCGTCACCTCCGAGAGATCCTGGAGCAGCCAGCCGACCTCCTCGGGCGGGTACGAGGAGAAGGCGGGGCCGCGGAGGGGCTCGGGCAGCATGGCGGGACTCTCTCCAGGAAAGGCGGGAACGTACGGTGCCTCGGGGACGTAGGAAGGAACGACCGCGAGCAGGACGTGCGGGGTGTGCGCGGCGAGTTGGGCCAACAGGCCGTCCGGCGCGTGCAGTTCGGGGGTGTCCGCGACCGAGTCGACGACGGCGACGACGGTGTCGAAGCCGGCTCCCGCCACGTTGTAGGCAAAGCGCTCGCCGGGTCCGTCGGCCGGGTCGTCATGGGCGGGGAAGACGAGGCGGCTGCGTATCGCGTACCCGGGGTCGTCGACCGCGAGGACCGGCGAGCGGGTGGTGGTCGAGTAGCGCACCTCGGCGTCCGTGACCTGCTCCAGTTCACGGGCGAGCCGCAGCGGCGCGTACATCAGCTCCTCGAAGCCGAGCACGAGGACGCGCCGGGCGTCGCCCGGTATCGCCCCGGCGAGCCGGGCGGCCATGGCGGGCAGGGCGTTGTCGAGGCGTATGCGATGCCGGGGCGTGAAGCCGTGCCGCCCGCCGTCGGGCAGGCCGCGCGGCCAGCACAGGTCGACCCGGGCCACCCGGGTGGTCCGGCCAGGGGGCTCCTGTCCCTGCTGGGCAGGGGACTCGTGCCGGGCGACCAGTTCCTGGCCCTTCTCCAGCACGCCTTCAGGGAGCCGTACGGTCCCCGAGGCCGCCGCGACCAGGTCCACGCGGGCGCCGATCTCCTGGGCGAACAGGTCCAGCCGGCCTGCGTCGGCCGGCGAGCGCATGTCGACCAGGGCGACCACCACATAGCGTCGCCGCGGATAGCGTTCGTGCAGGTCACGAATGGTGTTCAGGACGGTGTTGCCGGTGGAGAACTCGTCGTCGACCAGTACCAGCGGCCCGTCGCCCACCAGCAGTGCCGGGTCCTCCGGCAGCAGCAGATGGGAGGTGGCGTGCGAGTGGGATTCCTCGAAGCCGCCCGCCGGGGCCACGCCCGGGACCGGGCGTCGGGTGGAGTGCAGACAGGGGGCCGTGCCGAGGCCGTCCGCGACGGAGTGGCCGAGCCCGGTGGCGGTCTCGGCGTATCCGAGGACGACCGCCCGGCGGGCCTCGTCGGCGCCCAGCAGCTCGCGGACGCGCCGGCCGAGGGCGAGGCCGTGGCCGTACACGACGGACGGTGACTGCGGTACGTGCTTGCCCAGCACGTGGGAGACGAGCAGATGCGCCCGCTTGGGGTTGCGGCGCAGCGCGAGTCCCAGCAGGTCGGTCAGCGTGTCGTCGCCCACGAGTTCGACGCCGAGCCGCTCGGCGACCCAGCTGCCGGACCACACCCCGTTGTTCACTGCGATGTTCATGCGTCCCTTGAGTAGGAGCCGGTGGGAAGGAGCCGGTTCAGGTCGGGATCCCGGCGGCGAGGAGGTCCACGAAGCCGACGTCCTCGTTGGCCACACCGAACACCTCGGCGCGCAGCAGGGTCCGCTCGGCCCAGGCGCGATGCGGCTTCACTTCATTCATTTTGTTCGTGTAGGCCGACCTGAGCACCCCGCCGCCGCCACGTTCGGGCCGCAGGATGTCCTGGGCGTCACTGAACTCCTCGTGGCTGACCACGGAGAGTGCGTGCACCGGCAGTACGTGGGAGGGGTGGATGCAGGTCTTGCCGAGCAGTCCGTTGGCCTGGTCGAGGGTGATCTCGCGCAGCAGGCCGTCCATGGCGTGCTCCAGGAGGGCCTCGCGCAGTTCCTCGGCCTGGCCCTCCAGGAAGGGACTGCGGCGCAGCTGTGGCTTGAACATGCGCTCCTGGACGCGGAAGTACTCCCACACCGGCCCGGTGACGGTGAACCCGGTGCCGTCGGCGCGCCCCAGCATGTTCACCACGTCGGCGATCACGGAGGCGACGATCTGGACGTCGTACGCGGTCATGTCGGGGGCCCTGCGCAGGCCGTACGAGGAGCAGAAGTCGGTCACGCCCAGGCGCAGCGCCAGCACCCGCTCGCGGTACTTGTCGACCGCGCGGAAGATGCCCTCCAGGGTCTCCACCCGGGACTCGCGGTACAGCAGCTCGGGCGACTCCAGCACCGGCATGGCGAACAGCCGCCGCCCGCTCTGGGCCTCGGCGCTCTGCAGGGCCTCCAGGAAGGGGATGCCGCGTTCCTCGGTGAACTTCGGCATCACGAATCCGGACAGCAGCCGGGCGGCAGGCCCCAGACGCCGGACCAGGTCGGGGATCTGGTCGGGCACGCGGACCCGGATGAACAGCAGCGGCAGGTCGGCGAGGCCGCGTCCGGCGAGGTCGGCGAACTGGCGTACGAGGTTCTCCTCGCCGTACGGGACGTCCTCGTCGCCGATCGAGTCCTCCAGGCACAGCACCATCGAGACCACGCCGCGTTCGGTCTGCTTGACGATGTCGTCGGCGAGGTGCGGTCGGGTGGCCGGGCTGTAGAGCGTTGCGCCCAGCGCCGCGGACAGCAGCCGGGACGGGGAGTCCGCGGTGAACGCGGTGGGCTCCTGGTGGAAGAGGCGCTGCCGCACCTCAGGGGCGATGTGCCCGAAATGACGCATGAACTCCCCCGTGGTGGCCGAGCGACCCCTGTGATCCGTTCACAGGTGGCCGGTAATAGTACGTAGAGATCCATGTCCGGGATTCCCGCCAGGCATGAATTTCAGGTAACACAGACGAACACAGACGAACACAGACAAGCCGACGGAGAGACGAAATCTCCGGCGAACCGGCACCCCCGCGTTGTCGTGACCAGGACCGAGAGGGCAGGATGACCGCATGACGCACGCGATGCTGAAGGGGTCGAACATCCCCCTCGAAGCCACCACGGTACGCGCCGTGCTGCGCTGGGCGCCCGGGACCGGGCAGGGGGTTCCGGACGTCGACGCCTCGGCGCTGCTCCTCGGCCCCGACGGTCGTGTGCGATCCGACGAGGACTTCGTCTTCTACAACCAGCCCCGGCACCCCTCGGGCAAGGTCTGGCGACTCGGCAAGAAGCGCGTCGCCGAGGGCCTCACCGACACGATCCAGACAGATCTCGCCGGTGTCGAGCCCGATGTGAGTCAGATTTTCCTGGTCGCCTCGGCGGACGGCGTCACCTTCGACCGCGTACAGGGCCTGTGCATTCTGCTGTACGACGCCTCGGTCGCCGACGGTGAGCCGTTGACCAGCTTCGACATCAAGCCGACGACGGGCCAGGAGACCGTCCTGATCTGCGGCGAGCTGTACCGGCGCGGGGAGGGCTGGAAGTTCCGCGCCCTGGGCGAGGGCTACGACAACGGCCTGCAGGGCCTGGCGACGAACTACGGCATCTCGGTCGACGAGTCGGAAGGCATGGCAGAGGGGCCGGAGGCGGCGCCGGAGATCATGGCGACCGCGATCGTCCCGGCCCCGCCCCAGCCGAGCGCCCCGACCCAGCAGGCGTCCGACATCTCCTCCCAGCCGCTGCCCCCGGAACAGCCGACGGCGGTACCCACCCAGCCGGCCTACGGCTACCCCCAGCAGCCCGCGGCCGCCGCCGCGGTCCAGCCGGCCTACGGCTACCCGCACCCGACGAGCCAGCCGGCGTACGGCTACCCCCCGACGGCGACGACCCCGGACCCGGAGTTCCGCCTGCCGCCCCAGGGCCCGCAGTTCATCGGACGCTGAGCGCTCCGCGGGAGCACCAGGAGCATCCCGATGTGCCGTCGCCCGTCCGAGGCTGCGTGATGGCCACGCACGGTCCCCCGTGCCCTCCGGGCGGCCGGAGCGTCAGCGTTCCGCCTTGGCCTTGTAGCCGCGCCCCCACTGCAGCCCCCACCCGTACAACCGGTCCAGCTCGGCCTGGAACCCGTAGACGAACTTCACCTCGCGCCGTACCACCAGCTCCCCCTTCACGTTCTCGATCATCACGACGGCGCACGACCGGGCCTGGGGGTGCCGTTCGTCGAGATGTATCTCGATCCGCGGACCGTTGCTGGGGTACAGCGTGACGATGGCGTGCGTACGGTCGAACGCGGGGGTCTGGTCGTAGATGTAGACGAAGACCAGCAGCCGCTTGATGGCATCGCGGTGGTCGAGGTTGACGTACATCGTCTCCCCGGACGCGGACCCGAACCGGTCGTCCCCGCTGAGCTTCACGTACGGCGCGGCGTTGACGTCGCCGAGATAGCTCCCGAGCGGCTGTACGACCCCCTTGGTGCCGTCCTGGAGCTCGTAGAGGCATCCCAGGTCGAGGTCGACGTTGACCATGCTCTGGCTGTGTCCGAGGACCTCCGGCGGCTTGAGCGCCTTGAAGGGATGCCGCAGCAGGCTCTCCCGCTGCGGACCGCCCACGTCGGAGGTCCGCATCCGCCAGGCCAGGTTGACGCGCAGATGCCCGGTGGCCGCGCCCTGCTTGGTGAGGGAGACCTGGCTGTGCCGTTTGGTCAGTTCGATCGAGTTGGTGGCGGCGTTGCCCGAGTCGAAGTCGGCCTCGCGCCCACGCCGGAGTCCGTCGAAGAAGCCCATTCCCGCCCCACGTTCCAGTTGAAGAACCGCGGGCCGTCGAGCACCCGCTGTCCTTGACGGCCGACGGGGCGGCACCGGGGGTCGTCCCCGACACCGCCCCGCTCAGAGCGTTCCTCACTGAGAAGGTGATCACACCCCGGACGAGACCTCAGTCTTCTCGTCCGAGCCCGCCGCTTTTCCCTCGGCCGCTGCCAGGGCCTTGTTGCGGCGCACGGAGGACCAGAAGGACCAGGCGATCAGGACGACGCCGACGAGGCCGGTGATGACCTCGTTGATCTGGTACTGGATGGTGACCATGAGGATCACGGCCAGCGCGCCGATCGCGTAGTGCGCGCCGTGCTCCAGGTAGACGTAGTCGTCGAGGGTGCCCTGGCGGACCAGGTACACGGTGAGGGACCGGACGTACATGGCGCCGATGCCGAGGCCGAGGGCCATCAGGACGATGTCGTTGGTGATGGCGAAGGCGCCGATGACGCCGTCGAAGGAGAAGGACGCGTCCAGGACCTCGAGGTACAGGAACATGAAGAACGCGGCCTTGCCGGCCAGGGTGACGGCCGAGCGCTGTTTGCCGGTGCGCTGGGCCTCTTCCTCTTCCTCGTGTTCGCGTTCCTCCTCTTCCTCGAGCTTGTCCTCGAAGTAGCCGGAGAGGCCGCCGACGACCATGTAGGTGATCAGGCCGGCGATGCCCGAGATCAGGACCGTCTGTGCCTTGTCGGCATGCGCTCCCCCGTGCTGGTGGGCGTGGGTCGCGAAAGTGAAGGCGGTGATCAGCAGGACGACCAGGGCGATGCAGACCGACAGCATGTCGACCTTGCCGAGCTTGGCCAGTGGCCGCTCCAGCCAGCCGAGCCACTTGATGTCGCGGTCCTCGAAGATGAAGTCGAGGAAGATCATGAGGAGGAACATGCCGCCGAAGGCGGCGATCGCCGGGTGGGCGTCGGTGACCAGTTGCTGGTACTGGTCCTTGTTGTTGAGGGCCAGGTCGACGGCGTCGATCGGGCCGATCTTGGCGCTGATGGCGACGATGACGACGGGGAACACCAGCCGCATGCCGAAGACGGCGATGAGGACGCCGACCGTGAGGAAGATCTTCTGCCAGAAGGCACTCATCTTCTTCAGGATCCCGGCGTTGACCACCGCGTTGTCGAACGACAGAGAGATCTCGAGGATGGTGAGGATCGCCACGATGCCGAAGGCCTCCCACCCCCCGTAGAAGACCGCCGCGACCAGGCCGAGCGCGGTGACCGCGAACGACCAGCCGAAGGTTTTCAGAAGCACTGGCTACCCAATCCTGTAGGTACGGGTCTCCCCCGCGCCGTACTCGGCTTTACGAAACGTTGACTCCGAAGTCTAGAGCGATGCCCCGCAGCCCCGACGCGTACCCCTGTCCCACCGCCCGGAACTTCCATTCGCCCTGGTAGCGGTAGACCTCACCGAAGATCATCGCAGTCTCGGTGGAGGCGTCCTCGCTGAGGTCGTAACGCGCGAGTTCCTGGCCGTCGGCCTGGTTGACCACGCGGATGAAGGCGTTGCTGACCTGGCCGAAGGTCTGTCCCCGGTTGTCGGCGTCATGGATCGAGACCGGGAAGACGATCTTGTCGATCTGGGCCGGCACCTTGGAGAGGTCGATCAGGATCGACTCGTCGTCACCCTCGCCCTCGCCGGTGAGGTTGTCCCCGGTGTGCTCGACCGAGCCGTCCGGGCTCTTGAGCTGGTTGTAGAAGATGAACCACTCGTCGCCCAGCACCCGCCCGTTGCTGCACATCAGGGCGCTGGCGTCGAGGTCGAAGTCGGCTCCGGTGGTGGAGCGCGCGTCCCAGCCGAGCCCGACCATCACCTGGGTGAGGTTGGGTGCGGCCTTGGACAAGGAGACGTTGCCTCCCTTGGCGAGCGTGACGCCCATGTGCTGGTCCCTCCCCGAGACGGTGGTGCTTCTCTGCTTGTCCTGCGCGTCCGGCGCCGCACGCAAACCGTGCGGCGCCGGACGGTGAAGCTCTCGGTCGGCCGGGTCGGCTCAGACGTT
This sequence comes from Streptomyces cellulosae, assembly GCF_000721105.1. Classification (GTDB taxonomy): domain Bacteria; phylum Actinomycetota; class Actinomycetes; order Streptomycetales; family Streptomycetaceae; genus Streptomyces; species Streptomyces cellulosae_A. Next base: position 53,679 of record NZ_JOEV01000035.1, on the reverse strand, counting down.
GACGCCGAAGTCCTGGGCGATTCCGCGCAGGCCCGACGCGTAGCCCTGGCCGATGGCGCGGAACTTCCACTCCGCGCCGTTGCGGTAGAGCTCGCCGAAGACCATGGCCGTCTCGGTGGAGGCGTCCTCGGACAGGTCGTACCGGGCGATCTCCGCCTCGCCGGCCTGGTTGACGACGCGGATGAACGCGTTGCGCACCTGGCCGAAGGACTGCTGGCGGTTCTCGGCGTCGTAGATCGACACCGGGAAGACGATCTTCTCGACGTCGGCCGGGACGGCGGCGAGGTTGACCTTGATCTGCTCGTCGTCGCCCTCGCCCTCGCCGGTGATGTTGTCACCGGTGTGCTCGACCGAGCCGTCGGCGCTCTTGAGGTTGTTGAAGAAGACGAAGTTCGCGTCGCTGGCGACCTTGCCCGCCGAGTTCAGCAGCAGCGCGCTGGCGTCCAGGTCGAAGTCGGTGCCGGTCGTGGTGCGGACGTCCCACCCGAGGCCGACGATGACCGCGGTCAGGCCCGGCGCCTCCTTGCTCAGTGATACGTTGCCGCCCTTGCTGAGGCTGACTCCCACGAGTCCTCCATTGGTGTCCAGGGGCGGGGAGCCCCGCCGTGCGTCTGATGTCGGATCAACGATTCGATCCTAGTGACGGGTTCCCGCGCACCGCAGTCCCTGGGCCCGAACAATCACAGGGTGTCGAGCGCCTTGACGTACTCGCTCAGGTCACGCGCGTCCGGCAGGGCGTTCACGACGGTCCAGCGGACGACGCCCGCCTTGTCGATGACGAAGGTGCCGCGCACCGCGCAGCCCTTGTCCTCGGCGAAGACGCCGTAGGCGCGGGAGACCTCGCCGTGCGGCCAGAAGTCACTCAGCAGGGGGTACTCGAGGCCCTCCTGCTCGGCGAAGACACGCAGGGTGTGGATGGAGTCGTTCGACACGGCGAGCAGCTGGGTGTCGCGGTCGGAGAACTGCGGCAGGTTGTCACGCAGCTCGCACAGCTCGCCGGTGCACACGCCGGTGAAGGCGAAGGGGTAGAACAGCAGGACGACGTTCTTGTCGCCTCGGAAGTCGGACAGCTTCACGGTCGCGCCGTGGTTGTCCTTCAGCTCGAAGTCGGGGGCCTTCTCGCCGACCTGGATCGCCATTTCCTGGATTTCCCTTCGGTGGGGCTGTTCGGGTGGCCCCCACCCTAGGCCGCTCCGGGAAACACGACGGACCGGGCACGGCATCGGACGGGCCGGCGGTGGTGCCGGCCCGTCCTGCGTTCCAGGGTTACTTCTTCGACTTCGCGGCCTTCGGCGTCACCAGCCGGCTGCCGCTCCAGTCCTTGCCGACGCTGACGCTCTTCGACGCGGAGAGCCCGGCGGTCGTCGCGGCTTCGGAGATGTCGCTGGGCTCCACGTAGCCGTCCCGGCCGGTCTTCGGCGTCAGCAGCAGGATCGAGCCACCCTCCTCGATGTACGTGATGGCATCCACCAGCACATCCGTCAGGTCGCCGTCCTCGTCGCGGAACCACAGCACCACGGCATCGGCTACATCGTCGTAGTCCTCATCCACAAGGTCGCTGCCGATGACTTCCTCAATGGCCTCGCGGAGTTCCTGGTCTACGTCGTCGTCGTAGCCGATCTCCTGGACCACCTGCTCGGGCTGGAACCCCAGCCTGACGGCAGGGTTCGTCCGCTCCTCCGCGTGGTCCGCGGTCGCGCTCACGGGTTGCCTCCTGATCATGTTTTGGATGGGTGTCCCCCCGAGTCCGCTCAGGACTTGGGGGGAGTCTTAGCCACGCGCGTGCGCGAAGCATTGGCCGTAGTCCACACGGGCGGGGCGGATCGCGCAAGTACCCGGCCGTTCAGACCGCCGAAACGGTGACGTTCCGGGCCGTGTCGCCGCAACTTACGGCACACCGCCCCAGTCCGGGAGTGACACAGCCCACACCTTTCTGCCCCGTTTGTGCGTTTGGGAACCTTCCATGGGGACAGAGCGGGGGACGTGGCTCTCGACCATGTGCCGGCCAGGCCGACCCCGACCGCCGGACCAAGGTCGAGTTACCCCACAGTAGAGGTGACGTTTGCCGCGCCGAGGTACACGATGGGGAACGGTGCAGGCATACCGAGAACCCAGCGAAAAACCCAGCGAACCCCAGGGAAATGCAGCCCTCTGACAGGTAAGGAACAGCGTGGCTTCCGGATCCGATCGCAACCCGATCATCATTGGCGGCCTTCCGAGTCAGGTTCCTGACTTCGATCCCGAGGAAACCCAGGAGTGGCTCGACTCGCTCGACGCCGCCGTGGACGAGCGCGGCCGGGAGCGGGCCCGCTATCTGATGCTGCGCCTGATCGAGCGGGCCCGCGAGAAGCGCGTGGCCGTGCCCGAGATGCGCAGCACGGACTACGTCAACACCATCCCCACCAGGGCCGAGCCGTTCTTCCCGGGCAACGAGGAGATCGAGCGGAAGATCCTCAACGCGACCCGCTGGAACGCGGCCGTGATGGTCTCCCGCGCCCAGCGCCCCGGCATCGGTGTCGGCGGCCACATCGCCACCTTCGCCTCCTCCGCCTCGCTCTACGACGTCGGCTTCAACCACTTCTTCCGCGGCAAGGACGAGGGCGACGGCGGCGACCAGGTCTTCTTCCAGGGCCACGCCTCGCCGGGCATCTACGCCCGCGCGTACCTGCTGGACCGCCTCAGCGAGCAGAACCTGGACGGGTTCCGCCAGGAGAAGTCGAAGGCGCCGTACGGCCTGTCCAGCTACCCGCACCCGCGGCTGATGCCGGACTTCTGGGAGTTCCCGACCGTGTCCATGGGCCTCGGCCCGATCGGCGCGATCTACCAGGCGCGGATGAACCGCTACATGCACGCGCGCGACATCGCCGACACCTCGAAGTCGCACGTGTGGGCGTTCCTGGGCGACGGCGAGATGGACGAGCCGGAGTCGCTCGGCCAGCTGTCCATCGCCGCCCGTGAGGGCCTGGACAACCTGACCTTCGTGGTCAACTGCAACCTGCAGCGGCTCGACGGTCCGGTGCGCGGCAACGGCAAGATCATCCAGGAGCTGGAGTCGATCTTCCGGGGCGCCGGCTGGAACGTGATCAAGCTGGTGTGGGACCGCACCTGGGACCCGCTGCTCGCGCAGGACCGCGACGGTGTGCTGGTCAACAAGATGAACACCACGCCGGACGGCCAGTTCCAGACGTACGCCACCGAGACCGGCGCGTACATCCGCGACCACTTCTTCGGCGACGACCACCGGCTGCGCGCGATGGTCGAGAACATGACCGACGACCAGATCCTGCACCTGGGGCGCGGCGGTCACGACCACCGGAAGATCTTCGCGGCCTACAAGGCGGCCGTCGAGCACAAGGGTCAGCCGACGGTCATCCTGGCCAAGACCATCAAGGGCTGGACGCTGGGTCCCAACTTCGAGGGCCGCAACGCCACGCACCAGATGAAGAAGCTGACGGTCGACGACCTCAAGCGCTTCCGCGACCGGCTGCACCTGCCGATCTCCGACAAGGAGCTGGAGTCCGGCGCGCCGCCGTACTACCACCCGGGCCGCGACTCGGAGGAGATCCAGTACATGCACGACCGCCGCAAGGGATGCGGCGGATACGTCCCCACGCGCGTGGTGCGCTCGAAGCCGCTCGCACTGCCGGACGAGAAGTTGTACGCGACCGTGAAGAAGGGCTCCGGCCAGCAGTCCATCGCCACCACCATGGCGTTCGTACGGCTGCTCAAGGACCTCATGCGGGACAAGGAGATCGGCAAGCGGTTCGTGCTGATCGCGCCGGACGAGTACCGCACGTTCGGCATGGACTCCTTCTTCCCGAGTGCGAAGATCTACAATCCTCTCGGCCAGCAGTACGAGGCCGTGGACCGGGACCTGCTGCTCGCCTACAAGGAGTCGCCGCAGGGGCAGATGCTGCACGACGGCATCTCGGAGGCGGGCTGCACGGCCTCGCTGATCGCGGCGGGTTCGGCGTACGCCACGCACGGCGAGCCGCTGATCCCGGTGTACGTCTTCTACTCGATGTTCGGTTTCCAGCGCACCGGCGACCAGTTCTGGCAGATGTCGGACCAGCTGGCGCGCGGTTTCGTGCTGGGTGCGACCGCCGGCCGTACGACTCTGACCGGTGAGGGCCTGCAGCACGCGGACGGCCACTCACAGCTGCTCGCCTCGACCAACCCGGGCTGTGTGGCGTACGACCCCGCCTTCGGGTTCGAGATCGCGCACATCGTCAAGGACGGTCTGCGGCGGATGTACGGCGGCTCCGAGGAGCACCCGCACGGCGAGGACGTCTTCTACTACCTCACCGTCTACAACGAGCCCATCCAGCACCCGGCCGAGCCGGCGAACGTGGACGCCGAGGGCATCGTCAAGGGCGTCCACCGCTTCAGCGAGGGCACCTCGGGGTCGATTCCCGCGCAGATCATGGCCTCGGGTGTCGCGGTTCCGTGGGCGGTCGAGGCGCAGAAGCTCCTCGCCGAGGAGTGGAACGTGAAGGCCGACGTCTGGTCGGCGACCTCCTGGAACGAGCTGCGGCGTGAGGCCGTGGCCTGCGAGGAGTACAACCTGCTGCACCCGGAGGAGGAGCAGCGGGTGCCGTACGTGACCCGGAAGCTGGCCGACGCGGAGGGTCCGTTCGTGGCCGTCTCCGACTGGATGCGATCGGTTCCGGACCAGATCGCACGGTGGGTGCCGGGGACGTACCAGTCGCTGGGCGCCGACGGCTTCGGCTTCGCGGACACCCGGGGCGCGGCCCGGCGGTTCTTCCACATCGACGCACAGTCGATCGTGGTGGGCGTGCTGACCGAGCTGGCCAGGGAGGGCAAGGTCGACCGGTCGGTGCTCAAGCAGGCGATCGACCGGTACCAGCTGCTCGACGTGTCGGCTGCCGATCCGGGGGCCGCGAGCGGCGACGCGTGACACAGCGCGGGACGTGAACGGCGGAAGGGCGGTGGAGCTTGCGGCTCCACCGCCCTTACCGCTTCTTTACGATGCGGACATGAAGCAACTCTCGGCCCAGGCCCGGTGGGAGCACCGGACGCAACGACCGCTGCTGGCGCTCGCCCTGCTGTTCGCCGTGGCCTACGCGGTACCGATCGTGGACACCTCCGCCGGGTCGTCCGTGACTTTCGCGTGCACGGTGGTCGAGTGGACGGTGTGGGGGGCGTTCGCGGCGGACTACGTGGTGCGCCTGGCGCTCACTCCGTACCGGCGCGAGTTCGTCCGCACCCACTGGCTGGACCTGTGCGCGGTGGTGCTGCCGATGCTCCAGCCGCTGCGGCTGCTGCGGCTCGTCTCGACGCTGCTGCTGGTGGGGCGGCGGGCGCGGATGGCCTCGCAGATCCGGGTGACCACGTATGTCGCGGGGGCCGTGGTGGGCCTGCTGATGTTCGGGTCGCTGGCCGTGCTGTCGGTGGAGCGGGCGTCGCCGGACGGGAACATCCGGACGCTGGGTGACGCCGTGTGGTGGTCCTTCACGACGATGACGACCGTCGGGTACGGGGACCACGCGCCGACCACCGGCCTGGGCCGGATCATCGCGGTGGGGCTGATGCTGTCCGGGATCGCGTTGCTGGGTGTGGTGACCGCGAACATCGCCGCGTGGTTCATCGAGCGGTTCGAGAAGGACGACGTCGAGGAACAGCGGCAGACGGAGGCGATCCGGGAGCTGACGGCCGAGGTGCGGGCGCTGCGGGCCGAGGTCGCGGCGTTGCGGAAGACGCCTGTCGAAAGATCCGGCGCGTAGAGATGACGAGTGCCGAGAGACGACCGGCGACGAGCTGACCGCGGCGAGGAGAGACGACCGGCTTTGCGGGGGGGGCGGACGTGGGTGGGCCCCCGGTCGTCCCACCGGGGGCCCTTCCCTCACAGTCCCCGGGTCAGAACAGACCTGTCCCCGGGGTGGCCGCTCCAGCGAGCCAGATGACCGCCAGGAGCGTGTCGATGGCGCCCAGGACCACAGCGATCAGGGCCGGCACCGAGCGGGTTCCCGTCCAGGTGCGGCCCATGGCGAGCCAGCCGCAGACGATCGCCGCTGGGCCGAGGATGATCCCCAGCACAAAGAATCCGGCGACGGCACAGATGACTCCGATGATTTCCAGCGTCGCGCGATCCGGCCCGGTCCGTGACCACGTCCGGCCACGTGAGCGGGGGTACCTGCGCGTTCCTTGTCCGAAGCCCGCCATCATCAACTCCCTGAACCCCTCGGTTGATTCGGGTCGTTCCGGGTTCCATGACGCGAGTACCCACGCCGCGCTTCCCAATCCTCCGGCCTTGCGGCGCGCCGCCCCCCTCCGGCAGCGCGCCGCAGCACCGGTCGCCCCCTCGTCGCACGAACTCGTACGGACCGTATGGAAGCGTACGAACCGCACGAATGCGTACGACCAGCATGAACTCCCGGAACCTGCCCGGGGAATGTGCCGTACCGGAGGGCTTGACCCACTGTGACGCGCGGCGCCCACCGTGGGCGAGGAATCTTTAGCGTTGTCACCCTGATAGGGGAACTCCGCCTGTTTCCGACCCAGTTCGGCGGGCGCTGCGGCCGGTGTCAGATGTGGCCGACGCCCGCTCCCGCCTCCGCGTTCTCGCCGCGCTTGGTGAGCAGCGCGACCAGGATGGCGACGGCGGCGACTCCGCAGGCGACCAGGGACGCCAGGCTCATCCCGGAGATGAAGGTGTCGTGCGCGACGTCGGCGATCTTCGCGGCGACCGGCGCCGGGGTGTTCGGGGCGACCGGCGCCATACCGACCTGGACCGCTTCCGAGGCCTGGTGGAGCTGGGCCGGGTTGAGCTCCGGGAGGCCCGCGTCCTTCCAGTTGCCCGCGAGGTCGCTGTCGACCTTGGAGGCCATCACGGCACCCAGGACGGCCGTACCGAGGCTGCCGCCGATCTGCATCGCGGCCTGCTGGAGGCCGCCGGCCACACCGGAGAGCTCCATCGGGGCGTTGCCGACGATGACTTCGGTGGCACCGACCATGACGGGCGCGAGGCCGAGGCCCAGCAGGGCGAACCAGAGGGACATGGCGGCGCTGCCGGTGTCCGTCTCCAGCGTGGACATGCCGTACATGGCGATCGCGGTGGCCGCCATACCGCCGGCCAGCGGGATCCGCGGGCCCAGCTTGGAGATCATCGCGCCCGCCAGCGGGGAGCCGACGATCATCATGCCGGTGAGCGGGAGGAGGTGCAGGCCCGCGTCGATGGGGCTCATCCCGTGGACGTTCTGGAGGTAGAACGTCACGAAGAACAGGCCGCCCATGAAGGCGATGGCCATCAGCACCATCAGCACCACACCCGCGGACAGCGGGACGGAGCGGAACAGCGCCAGCGGGATCAGCGGCTCCTTGACCTTCGTCTCCCAGAAGGCGAACAGCGCGAAGCCGACCACGGACGCGACGACGAAGGCCCAGGTCTTGCCGTCGCCCCAGCCCCAGGCGGGAGCCTTGATGAGGGCCCACACCAGGCAGAACATCGCGCCGGACAACAGCACGATGCCGAGGATGTCGAAGGAGCGCGGCGCGTTCTCGGCACGGTGGTCGCGCAGGATCAGGACGCCGAGGACCACGGCCAGGACGCCGACCGGCACGTTGATGAAGAACACCGACTGCCAGTTGACGTGCTCGACCAGCACACCGCCGAGGATCGGGCCGCCGGCCGTGGAGGCGCCGATGACCATGCCCCAGAGGCCGATGGCCATGTTGAGCTTCTCGGCCGGGAAGGTCGCCCGCAGCAGACCCAGCGCGGCCGGCATCAGCAGGGCGCCGAACAGGCCCTGCAGGACGCGGAAGGTGACGACCAGCGCGATGCTGCTGGACATCCCGATGGCGCCGGAGGCGGCGGCGAAGCCGACCACGCCGATCAGGAAGGTCTGCCGGTGTCCGAAGCGGTCACCGAGCTTGCCCGCGGTGATCAGGGAGACCGCGAGGGCGAGGAAGTAGCCGTTGGTGATCCACTGGACGTCGGCGAAGCTCGCCTTGAGGTCCTGCTGGATGGCCGGGTTGGCGATGGCGACGATGGTGCCGTCGAGGGCCACCATCATGACCCCGACCGCGACGGTTATGAGGGTGAACCAGGGGTGGCCGCGCAGCCCGGAGGCCGGGGCCCCGTCCGACGGGGACGCCGGTTTCCCGCTCCCCGGCCCCGTCGTGTCGATGGTGGTCTGACTAGTCATGCGTTCGAGGCTAATGACAGCCGCTGACAATTGACAAACCGATTCACAAGTCAGTAACTGACCTGTATGGAAACCCTGCGCGAACGCAAGAAGCAGCGCACCCGTGACGCCCTGCTGCGGTCCGCCCTCGAACTGTTCACCACCCGCGGCTACGAGGGCACCACGGTCGACGACATCGCCGACGCCGTCGACGTCTCGCAGCGCACCTTCTTCCGCTACTTCGCCGGCAAGGAGGAGGCCGCCCTCACCCTCCAGGAGATGACGGTGGCGCACTTCATCGAGCTGGTGCGCGAGCGCCCGCCGCAGGAGGCCCCGATGGTGGCGCTGCGCCGTGCCGTCCTGGAGGGCTGGGGCACCCTCAACGACGTGGTCGAGGCGATCGTCCCGGTCGAGCTCTACCTGCGCATGTACCGGGTGATCGAGTCGACCCCCGTACTGCTCGCCGCGCATCTGCGCCGCTCCGACGAGGTCGAGGAGGAGATCGCGCGCGTGCTCGCCGCACGGGAGGGCCTCGATGTGGACGCGGACCCGCGGCCGCGGCTGGCGGTGGCCGTCTTCAGCGGTGTGATGCGGGTGACGGGACGACAGTGGAGCACCGGCGAGGACTTCAGCGTGGAGGCGATCCGGGAGCTGACGGCGCGCTATCTCGAGCAGGTGGGACCGGCGCTGACGGGAAACTGGCGAAGAGCCTGAGAGTGCCCCCCGAACGCCCCTTTTGTCCAAACGTGATTCACGCCACTTGGTTAACGCGAGACCGTCCCGTTCTCCTAGTGTGTCCTTTCAGTGACTTCCTTCGACACCTCCCCGCAACTGAACGTCTGGCGCGCCCTGCTCGCGCTGGCCGTCGTGTTCGTGATGCTGGCGACCACCGGCTGGACCGCGCTGCGCACCCACCCGGGGACCTCCGCACTCCAGGCCTCACTCTCCCGGTGGGAGCACGGACACCTGCACGGACACCGGCTGCCCGACCCGGACACGGCCCCCGGACGTCTCTCCCGCTTCTTCGCCTCCCTCACCGCCCAGGAGCGCGCCGCCCTCGCCGCCCGCTACCCGCTCGCGGTCGGCAACATGAACGGCGCCCCGGTCGAGCTGCGCTACCGCGCCAACCGGATCGCCATCGGCCAGGCCCGCAGGGTCGAGCGCAAACGCATGCACGACCCCCGGCTCTCCCCGAACGGCCAGCAGGACGCCGGGCGGCGCATGAACCGCTACGAGGCGCTGCTCGCCAAGGACCGCCGCTTCCTGGCCTTCGACCCCGGCGGCTCGGGCCGGATCGCCGAGGTGTTCGGCGACCTGGACAAGGCCGAGCGGGTCTCCGTCGTCGTCCCCGGCGTCGACACCGACCTGATGACCTTCCAGCGCACCGACCGCAGCTACTCGGCGCCCGTCGGTATGGCCGCGGCCCTGTACCGGACCGAGCGCACGCTGAGCCCGGCGACCCGTACCGCGGTCATCGCCTGGGCCGACTACACGGCACCCGCCGGGCTCGGCATCGACTCCGCCACCGCGACCCGCGCCGCGGAGGGCGCGGTCCGGCTGAACGGGCTGGTGCGGGCCCTGCCCGGCCGCTCCCCCGTCTCCCTCTTCTGCCACAGCTACGGCTCCGTGGTGTGCGGCCTGGCCGCGCACACCCTGCCGGGGCGGGTGTCCGACATCGCGGTGGCGGGCAGCCCGGGGATGCGGGTCTCGAACGCCTCCCGGCTGCGCACCTCCGCGCAGGTGTGGGCGATGCGGGACGGCCGTGACTGGATCCAGGACGTGCCGTACCTGGAGGTCGGCGGATTCGGCCACGGGGCCGACCCGATGTCCTCCGCGTTCGGCGCGCGCGTGCTGTCGGCGCAGGGCGCGGACGGGCACAGCGGCTACTTCGTACCGGGTACGGACAGCCTGCTGAACTTCGCCGAGATCGGCGTTGGCGCATACCACTCGGTGCGGTGCGCGGGCGAAACGGAAGCCTGCCGGACGGGTTTGTCCGGTACGACGATGGCCGGACGCGCGTAGAGGCGCAGGAACCGCGGTCTGCGCGGGGAGGGGACGAAGGAGCTCGTGCCGCATACCATGAGCCGCATGGGTGACGTACTGGCCGGATTTCATGCCGCCTGGGAGTTCGACTCCGACTCCGTGCTCATCCGCTACGAACGGGGGATACGGACACCGAAGCTGTTCCAGGCGCTGGGGGAACGACGTATCCCCCTGGCGGCGCTCTCCGGGGTGACGCTCACCCCCGGCCGACGCGGCACGGTCGTCCTGCGGGCCGAACCGCGCCCCGGCGCCGACCCGTTGACGGAGGCGGCCGCGGGGCAGCTGAAGGAGAACTGCGATCCGTACCGGCTGGTGCTGCCGCTGGAGCGCGAGACGCTCGCGGAGTACTACGCCGACGAGTTGCGGGCGCGGCTGCCCCAGGCGGACGACGGTCCCGCCGAACGGTTTCTCGTACCGGCCCCCGAGGTGCCCCTGCAGTTCAAGGCGTACGACGGGAAGGCGTCCTTCGACGGACGGACCGTGCACTTCCGCTGGTTCTGGACGGGTGCGTCGTCGGCGAAATGGAAAGCCGGCGACCAGAGCTTTGCGGTGTCCGAGCTCAGCGGGGTGGAGTGGCGCTCGCCGGAGGTGTTCGAAGGACACCTCCGGCTGCTGCGGCGAGACGCCGACGGTCAGGCCGGCCGGCCCGCACAGGCCGACCAGGATCCCGCCGCCGTCGTCTTCGGGCTCGGATACGGGCCCGTACACGAGTCGTTGCCGTTCGCCGCGGCGGTCCTGGCGGCCGTGCGTGAGCGCGGGCCGGTCGCGGCCGTGGCCGTGGCCGCGACCGGCCCCCGCCGGGATCCCGCCGACATCGCCGAACGCATCCGTCATCTCGGGGAGTTGCACCAGGCGGGCCTGGTGACGGACGAGGAGTTCTCCGTCAAGAAGGCGGAGTTGCTGGCGGAGCTCTGACCGCTGGCGAAAACCTGACCACTGGTGGAACTCTGACCGCTGGTGGAACTCTGACCGCCGACGGCTGACCGCTGACGGACGAGACCCGGACTACTCGCGTCCGGCGGACGCGAACCTCATGTCCGGGTAGCGGTCGCCCGCCACCTGTGCCGCGATCGGCTCCAGGAGTGCCAGGTCCTTCTCGGTCAGCTCGATCTTCGTGGCCGCGGTGTTCTCCTCGAGCCGGCTGACCTTGCGGGTGCCCGGGATCGGCACCACCGGCAGGCCGTGCACCGCCGTCTGCTGCTGGACCCAGGCGAGCGCCACCTGGCCGAGGGAGACCCCGTGGGCCTCGGCCACCGTGCGGACCGGCTCCAGCAGCGCCGCGTTCGCGGCGGCGTTCTCGCCGGTGAAGCGGGGCTGCTGGCGGCGGAAGTCGCCGCTGGTCAGGTCCGTCTCGGCGTTGCTGAAGGACCCGGTGAGGAAGCCGCGTCCCAGTGGGGAGTACGGCACCAGGGTCACGCCCAGCTCCCGGGCGGCCGGTACGACCCGCGCCTCGATGTCCCGGCTGAACAGCGACCACTCCGACTGCAGGGCGGCGATCGGGTGCACGGCCTGCGCGGCCCGCAGCTCCGTCGCGGTGACCTCGCTCAGGCCCAGGTGCTTGACCTTGCCCTCGCGCACCAGCTCGGCCATCACGCCGACGGTCTCCTCGATCGGCACGTTCACATCGCGCCGGTGCATGTAGTAGAGGTCGATGACGTCGACGTCCAGGCGCTTGAGGCTCCCCTCGACGGCCTGGCGGATGTAGGGCGCGTCGTTGCGGATGATCCGCCGGGTCGGGTCGTCCGGCGGTATCGCGAGGGCGAACTTGGTGGCGATCACGACGTCGTCGCGGTGCGCCTTGAAGAAGGGGGCCAGGAACCGCTCGTTCTCGCCCGCGCCGTACGCGTCCGCCGTGTCGTACAGGGTCACGCCCAGCTCCAGCGCCCGCTCCAGGGTGGCCCGGGCCTCGTCGGCGTCCGTGGGGCCGTACCCGAAGCTCATGCCCATGCAGCCGAGGCCCTGCACGCCCACCTCGGGGCCGTCGCCACCGAGCCGTACCGCGGGGATCTTGCCGTTGGTCATCAGGACCTTTCCGACGCCAGGGCACGCCCGGCGTCCGCGTAGAAACCGATCTTCCGGTCGAGGACCGCGAGCGTGTCCTGGAGTTCGGCGATCCGGGCGAGGACGTCCTCGCGGGTCGCCTTCAGCAACTCGAAGCGGTCCCCGTAGGTGTGGTCGCCCTCGCGCACCAGTTCCGCGTAGCGCACCATGTCCGCCACCGGCATGCCGGTCAGCCGGAGCTTGCCGACCAGGTCGAGCCAGTCGAGGTCGCGGTTGCTGTAGCGGCGCTGACCGGTGTGCGAGCGGTCGATGTGCGGCATCAGGCCGATGCGCTCGTACCAGCGCAGGGTGTGCGCGGTCAGCCCGGTGAGCCCGACGACCTCGCTGATCGTGTAGCTGTCCTGGCCTTCCGGTCGCCTGCCGGCGTGTGGCGGTACGGCACAGCTGTCGGTCCTGGTACCCGTGGTCTCCATCACCGTCATGACCACAACGCTATGGCCTTGGAGTGCACTCCAAGCAAGCGGATCGGTAAGAAATCGACGGGACATGACACAGGCGGGCTGGCTAGCGTGCGGGCATGAGTCTCGTACGTCGTGCCACGGTGGACGACGCGCCGGAAGTACTGCGGCTGCGTCAGGTGATGATCGATTCCGTGTTCGCCGGTGCGGACACGGCGGCCGCGGCCACTCAGTGGCACTCCGCGTCCCTGCCGACCCTGCGGGCCCGGCTCGCCGAGCCGGACGGGGACTTCGTGGCGTTCGTCGTGGACCGTCCTGAGCGGCCGGGAGCGCTCGCGGCACTGGTGGCCGGGACCCTGGAGTACCGCATCGGGCGGGCGGACAATCCGCACGGCCGGGTCGGCCATGTCTTCAGCGTCGCCACCGACCCGGACGCCCGGCGCCGCGGGTACGCGCGCGCGTGCATGGAGGAACTGCTCCAGTGGTTCCGCGAGCGGGGCGTCCCGCACGTGGATCTGAACGCGTCCGCCCAGGCCGAACCGCTCTACACGTCGCTGGGTTTCACGCGCAAGCCGGACCCCTCGATGCGGCTGACGTTCTGAGCGCCTTAGGCTCCTGGGCATGACCTTGCAGAGCCTCGCGCTGATCGAGAACTGGCCGGTTCCCACCGCCGCGGCGGCCGTCGTACGCGCCGACGGGACGCTGCTCGGCTCCCACGGCCCGGCCGGGCACCGCTTCCCGCTGGCCTCGGTCACCAAGCCGCTCGCGGCCTACGCCGTACTCGTCGCGTACGAGGAGGGGGCGATCGACCTCGACGAGCCGGCCGGGCCGCCCGGGGCCACGGTCCGGCATCTGCTCGCGCACACCTCGGGGCTGGCCTTCGACGAGCACCGGGTCACCGCCCCGCCCGGAGAACGGCGGCTGTACTCCAACGCCGGCTTCGAGCAGCTCGGCGACCACATCGCCAAGGCCACGGAGATCTCGTTCGCCGAGTACCTGCGGCAGGCGGTGCTGGAGCCGCTGGGGATGACGGCCACGAGCCTGGAGGGCTCTCCGGCCAAGGACGGCGTCTCGACGGTGCGGGACCTCGCACGGTTCGCGGCCGAGATCCAGGCGCCCCGCCTGCTCGACGCGCGCACGGTCGCCCAGGCGATGACGGTCCAGTACCCGGGGACGAAGGGCGTGCTGCCGGGCTACGGCCACCAGAACCCCAACGACTGGGGGCTCGGCTTCGAGATCCGCGACTCCAAGTCACCGCACTGGACGGGCTCTTCGTCCTCCCCGCGCACCTTCGGACACTTCGGCCAGTCGGGTACGTTCCTGTGGATCGACCCGACCGCGGGGGTGGCCTGCGTGGCCCTGACCGACCGCGCCTTCGGGCCCTGGGCGATCGAGGCCTGGCCGGCGTTCACGGACGCGGTGCTCGCCGAGCTCTAGGACATCTCCCACAGCAGCAGCTCCGCCCCCGTCACCCCCACCGCCTCCAGATCCTTCGCGTCCGTGATCCGCGCCGCGTCGCCCGGGCCCAACTCCTCGCCGTCCAGGCTCACTTCACCGCGTACGACATGCAGGTACACGTACGCCCCGTCCGGTACCGCCGTCCGCTCCCCCGCGCCCAGGCGTCGTACGTGGAGCATCGCGCCCGCCTCCGGGACGGCGTACGGAGTGGAGTCCGCGATGCCGGGGACGATCTCGTAGGACGGGTCGCCGCCGGGCCGCAGCGGGGCCAGCCACATCTGGACGAAGGTCAGGGGGGCCCGGCCGTCGTTGCGCTCCACGTGCCGGACGCCGGCGGCGGAGCTGAGGCGCTGGACGTCGCCGGGGCGTACGACCGTCTCGTGGCCGGTGGAGTCGCGGTGGGTGAGCTCGCCCTCGGCCACCCAGGTGACGATCTCGGTGTGGCTGTGCGGGTGCTCGTCGAAGCCGGCGCCGGGGGCGAGGCGCTCCTCGTTGCAGGCGATCAGCGTGCCGAAGCGGAGGTTGTCGGGATCGTAGTGCGGGCCGAAGGAGAAGGCGTGCAGCGACTCGACGCCGGCCTCCGGCTCCCCGCCTCGGTAGCGCTCCGTCGCGCGCCGTACGTCCATCACGTCCACCACGGTAGCCCTCACCGCCACCCGGCGACGCGCACTCCCGTCCGGATAAGGCAGTCTTGTCCCGTGCCCGAACCAGTGACCCGCCGCCCCGACGCCGCACCCACCCACTCGCACCCCGCGACCCTGAAGCGGCTGGAGAAGTCGTCCGGCAGTCTCGCCGCGCAGGCGATCGCGCGCATGGACGAGACGCTGCCGTGGTATCGGGCGATGCCTCCGGAGAACCGTTCCTGGATCGGACTGGTCGCCCAGGCCGGTATCGCCGCCTTCACCGAGTGGTTCCGGCACCCGGACGCGCCCCAGGCCATCTCCACCGACGTCTTCGGCACGGCGCCGCGCGAGCTGACCAGGGCCATCACGCTGCGCCAGACCGTCGAGATGGTGCGCACCACGATCGAGGTCATGGAGTCCGCGATCGACGAGGTGGCGGCCCCCGGCGACGAGAACGTGCTGCGCGAGGCGCTGCTGGTGTACGCCCGCGAGATCGCCTTCGCGACCGCCCAGGTGTACGCCCAGGCCGCCGAGGCCCGCGGCGCCTGGGACGCCCGGCTTGAGTCGCTCGTGGTGAACGCCGTGCTGAGCGGCGAGGCCGACGAGGGAGCCGTGTCCCGGGCCGCCGCGCTGGGCTGGAACTCGCCCGAGCACGTGTGCGTGGTGTTGGGGACGGCGCCCGACGGCGACAGCGAGCTGACCGTCGAGGCCATCCGGCGGGCGGCCCGGCACGCCAAGCTCCAGGTGCTCACCGGGGTGCTCGGCACCCGGCTCGTCGTCATCGCGGGCGGCAGCGACAACCCCCTCGCCGTGGCCAAGTCGCTGATCGGGCCCTATGCGGCCGGACCGGTCGTCGCGGGGCCAGTCGTCCCGGACCTGCTGGCCGCCACCCGTTCCGCGCAGGCCGCCGCCGCCGGACTGAGGGCGTGTTCCGCCTGGCAGGACGCCCCGCGGCCGGTGCTGGCGGACGATCTGCTGCCGGAGCGCGCGATGGCCGGTGACCCGGGCGCCCGTGAGCAGTTGGTGGAGGAGATCTACAGACCACTGGAGGAGGCCGGCTCGGCGCTCCTGGAGACACTCTCCGTCTATCTCGAGCAAGCGAGCAGTTTGGAGGGCGCCGCGCGTATGCTCTTCGTCCATCCGAACACCGTCCGCTACCGGCTCCGACGTGTGACTGACGTCACCGGCTGGTCACCCTCCGATGTGCGTTCGGCGTTCACGCTGCGCATCGCGCTCATCCTGGGGCGTCTGGCCGACTGCGATCTCCAGCTCTAGTCTTTTGTCGGGGGCCCACAAAACCCCCTGCTGTTCTTCGTCCCTGTCCCCACGGGCGGCCTTGGCCGTCCACAAGAGAGAGTGTGAGAGTGCTCGTACTCGTCGCTCCCGGCCAAGGCGCCCAGACGCCCGGCTTCCTGACTCCCTGGCTCGAACTCCCCGGTGTCCGCGGCGCCCTCGAGGCATGGTCCGAGGCCGTGCAGCTCGATCTGATCCGTTACGGCACCGAGGGTGACGCGGAGGAGATCCGCGACACCGCGGTGGCGCAGCCGCTGCTGGTCGCGGCCGGACTGGCCTCCGCGTACACGCTCTTCGACGACCCGGCCGAGCTGCCCGGCAAGGTCGGCGCCATCGCCGGGCACAGCGTCGGCGAGCTGACCGCCGCCGGTCTCGCCGGTGTCCTGTCCGACGAGGAGACGGTCCGGCTGGTCCGCGTCCGCGGCCTGGCCATGGCCGAGGCGGCCGCCGTCACCGCGACCGGCATGTCGGCGCTGCTCGGGGGCGACCCCGAGGTGAGCGTCGCCCACCTGGAGAAGCTGGGCCTGACCCCGGCGAACGTCAACGGCGCCGGCCAGATCGTGGCCGCGGGCACGCTGGAGCAGCTCGCCGCGCTGAACGATGACAAGCCGGAGGGCGTGCGCAAGGTCGTCCCGCTGAAGGTGGCCGGCGCCTTCCACACGCACCACATGGCCCCCGCGGTCGACGCGCTGGCGAAGGCCGCCGAGGACCTGACGCCCGCCGACCCGAAGCTGCCCTACGTCTCCAACAAGGACGGGCAGACCGTCGCCACCGGCGCCGAGGTCCTGACGCGGCTGGTCGGCCAGGTCGCCAACCCGGTCCGCTGGGACCGGTGCATGGAGACGTTCAAGGAGCTCGGTGTCACGGCCCTGCTGGAGGTGTGCCCGGGCGGCACCCTGACCGGCCTGGCCAAGCGGGCGCTGCCGGGCGTGAAGACGCTGGCCCTGAAGACCCCCGACGACCTCGACGCGGCTCGCGAGCTCATCGCCGAGCACAGTTCCTGACAAGGAGTCCGAGCAGCATGTCGAAGATCAAGCCCAGCAAGGGCGCCCCGTACGCGCGGATCCTCGGTGTGGGCGGCTACCGTCCCACCCGGGTCGTGCCGAACGAGGTGATCCTCGAGACGATCGACTCATCCGACGAGTGGATCCGCTCGCGCTCCGGCATCGAGACGCGGCACTGGGCGAACGACGAGGAGACCGTCGCCGCGATGTCGATCGAGGCGTCCGGCAAGGCCATCGCCGACGCCGGGATCTCCGCCGAGCAGATCGGCGGTGTGATCGTCTCGACCGTCTCGCACTTCAAGCAGACCCCGGCCGTCGCCACCGAGATCGCCGACAAACTCGGCACGGACAAGGCCGCGGCCTTCGACATCTCGGCGGGCTGCGCCGGCTTCGGCTACGGCCTCACCCTCGCCAAGGGCATGATCGTCGAGGGCTCGGCGGAGTACGTACTTGTCATCGGCGTCGAGCGGCTCAGCGACCTGACCGACCTGGAGGACCGCGCCACGGCCTTCCTGTTCGGCGACGGCGCGGGCGCGGTCGTGGTCGGCCCCTCGCAGGAGCCGCACATCGGTCCGACCGTGTGGGGCTCCGAGGGCGACAAGTCGGAGACGATCAAGCAGACCGTGTCCTGGAACGAATTCCGGCTCGGCGACGTCTCCAAGCTTCCGCTCGACCGCGAGGGCAACGTCAAGTTCCCCGCGATCACCCAGGAGGGCCAGGCGGTGTTCCGCTGGGCCGTGTTCGAGATGGCGAAGGTCGCCCAGCAGGCGCTGGACGCGGCCGGAATCAGCTCGGACGACCTGGACGTCTTCATCCCGCACCAGGCCAACGAGCGGATCATCGACTCGATGGTGAAGACTCTCAAGCTGCCGCAGTCCGTCACGGTCGCCCGTGACGTACGCACCACCGGCAACACCTCGGCCGCCTCGATTCCGCTCGCGATGGAGCGGCTTCTGGCGACCGGCGAGGCGAAGAGCGGCGACACGGCGCTCGTCATCGGATTCGGGGCGGGTCTCGTCTACGCCGCCACTGTCGTTACCCTCCCCTAGGCACTTCGTGCCGGATCTTCGGGTCCGGTACGGGAACCACAGCCAACACCCTCTGAACATCTACGAAGGAGCGCCCACCATGGCCGCCACTCAGGAAGAGATCGTCGCCGGTCTCGCCGACATCGTGAACGAGATCGCCGGCATCCCGGTTGAGGACGTCCAGCTGGACAAGTCCTTCACCGACGACCTGGACGTCGACTCGCTGTCCATGGTCGAGGTCGTCGTCGCCGCCGAGGAGCGCTTCGACGTCAAGATCCCCGACGAGGACGTCAAGAACCTCAAGACGGTCGGCGACGCGACCAACTACATCCTCACGCACCAGGCCTGATCCGTCAGGCCGGTCGCCTGCCCCGCCACCCGGCGGTGGCGCCGCTGAATCCCGATCCGTTGGAGAAAGAATTCCCGTGAGCTCGACCAATCGCACCGTGGTCGTCACCGGTATCGGCGCAACCACACCGCTGGGTGGCGACGCAGCCTCTACCTGGGAGGGCCTGGTCGCCGGCAAGTCCGGCGTCAAGCCCCTGGAGCAGGAGTGGGCCGCCGATCAGGCGGTCCGCATCGCCGCTCAGATCGCCGTGGAACCGACCGAGGTCATTCCGCGGCCGCAGGCCCGCCGCCTGGACCGTTCGGCGCAGTTCGCGCTGATCGCGGCCCAGGAGGCCTGGAAGGACGCCGGCTTCACCGGCAAGGCCGGGGAGGACGGGTCCGAAGGGGACGTCGACCCCGACCGGCTCGGCGCGGTCATCGCCTCCGGCATCGGCGGCGTGACGACCCTGCTGGACCAGTACGACGTGCTGAAGGAGAAGGGCGTCCGCCGCGTCTCCCCGCACACCGTCCCCATGCTGATGCCGAACAGCCCCTCGGCCAACGTGGGCCTGCTCGTGGGCGCCCGGGCGGGCGTGCACACGCCGGTCTCCGCGTGCGCGTCGGGCGCCGAGGCCATCGGCTACGCCATCGAGATGATCCGCACCGGCCGCGCCGACGTCGTCGTCGCGGGTGGTACGGAGGCGGCGATCCACCCGCTGCCCATCGCCGCGTTCGGCAACATGATGGCGATGTCCAAGAACAACGACGACCCCCAGGGCGCCTCGCGTCCCTACGACATCGCCCGCGACGGCTTCGTCCTGGGCGAGGGCGCCGGCGTGATCGTCCTGGAGTCCGCCGAGCACGCCGCCGCCCGCGGTGCGCGGGTGTACGCCGAGGCGGTCGGGCAGGGCATCTCCGCCGACGCCCACGACATCGTGCAGCCGGAGCCGGAGGGGCGGGGCATCTCGCACGCCCTGCAGAACCTGCTGGACGGCACCGACCTGGACCCGGCGGAGATCGTGCACGTCAACGCGCACGCGACGTCGACGCCGGCCGGTGACGTGGCCGAGCTGAAGGCGCTGCGCAAGGTGTTCGGCGACGACGCGGACCACATGGCGGTCTCCGCGACCAAGTCGATGACCGGTCACCTGCTCGGTGGCGCGGGCGGCGTGGAGTCCGTGGCGACGGTCCTCGCCCTGTACCACCGGGTGGCTCCGCCGACCATCAACGTGGAGAACCTCGACCCGGAGGCTGCCGCCAACGCCGACGTGGTGCGCGGGGAGGCACGCAAGCTGCCCGTGGAGGGCCGTATCGCCGCCCTGAACGACTCGTTCGGGTTTGGCGGGCACAATGTCGTCCTGGCGTTCCGTTCGGTGTGACGGTGCCGTGAACTGACAGTGGCCCGGTCTCCTTGGGGAGGTCGGGCCATTCGCCATGGTGCCGTCCGCAGCATGGCGCGTGCGGGCCGTGGTGGGGTGCTCGCGCGTACGCGGCGGAGCCGCGAATCCGTACGGCGCCGCGTGCCCCTGAGGGGGCGTCGGCCCACCGCGCGTTTCTCAGACGACCTGGTGGAGCCAGCGCACCGGAGCGCCCTCACCCGCGTACCTGAACGGTTCCAACTCGTCGTCCCAGGGCTTGCCCAGGAGTTTGGCGATGTCCGCTTCCAGGTCGCTCTCATCGCGCTGGGAGCGCTGCAGGGCCGCGCGGAGGCGGTCCTCGGGGATGAGGATGTCGCCGTGGATGCCGGTGACGGCGTGGAAGATGCCGAGTTCGGGGGTGCAGCTGTAGCGCTCGCCCTCGGCCGTGGGGCAGGGTTCGGCGGTGACCTCGAAGCGGAGCAGGTGCCAGCCTCTCAGTGCCGAGGCCAGTTGGGAGGCGGTGCCCACCTCGCCCTGCCAGGAGAACTCGGAGCGCCAGGTGCCGGGGGCGGCGGGCTGCCGGATCCAGTCGAGGTTGACGCGTGTGCCGAGCACCCCGGCGACGGCCCACTCGACGTGCGGGCACAGCGCGCGCGGCGCGGAGTGCACGTACAGAACTCCACGTGTCGTCACCGGGACCTCCGGGCAGAGCGGGACAGTCTTGCAGGCTGGCATGGCGGCGGTGGCAGGGCAGCCACGTTGATGGCGAGGCTACCGTGCGGCGGGGCGAGGAGTGTGACGTACCGTCGGTCCCAGTGCCCCGAAACACCCGCCTTTCACCCGGCAGGACGCTTGTATGGGTGCGAAACGTTCCACAGAGCGTGGTCGGGAACTCCCGTGCGTTGTCATAGGTGCAAGGGCCGGAAGGTCTGCAAGGGCAGTACGGGGTCGTGATGGGCGGTCCATCGCGTGTCGACCGAGGGGATCACCACCGGATGCGGAAGCAGCGTCATCGCTCGCGTGCCGTTCTCGCCGCTGCGGCGGTGGCTGTTCTGGGGGTCGCCGGCTGTGATGCCGTCGGCGGCGACTCGCCGGGCCCGAGCGGCACCGGCGCCCACAAGGCGAAGCCGTCTCCGACGCCGACGTGGGACAGCAGTCCGGCCTCGGTCGCGGCCGTGGGGGACTCCATCACGCGGGGCTTCGACGCCTGCGCGGTGCTGACGGACTGTCCGGAGGTGTCCTGGGCCACGGGAGGCAGCGCCCAGGTCGACAGTCTCGCGGTACGGCTGCTGGGCCGGGCGAGGGCGGCCGAACGGAGCTGGAACTACGCCGTGACCGGGGCGCGGATGGCGGATCTGCCGAGTCAGATGGGCCGGGCGGCGGCCCGCAAGCCGGATCTGGTGGCGGTGATGGTGGGCGCGAACGACGCCTGCCGGAACAGCACGGCGGCGATGACCTCGGTGACGGCCTTCCGGGCCGGCTTCGAGGACGCGATGAGCACCCTGCGCAAGAGCGCGCCCAACGCGCAGGTGTTCGTGGCGAGCGTGCCGAATCTGAAGCGGCTGTGGTCCGAGGGCCGGACCAACCCGGTGGGCAAGCAGGTGTGGAAGCTGGGCCTGTGCCCGTCCATGCTGGGTGACGCGGACGCGTTGGACGCGGTGGCGACTCAGCGGCGGGACACCGTCGCGAAGCGGGTCCAGGACTACAACAAGGTGCTGGAGCAGGTCTGCGCCAAGGACCGCCACTGCCGGTTCGACGGGGGCGCGGTGTACGAGTACCGCTTCGGCACCGACCAGCTGAGCCACGTGGACTGGTTCCACCCGAGCGTGAACGGTCAGGCGCGGCTGGCGGAGATCGCCTATCGGACGGTCACGGGGAAGAAGGCGTGATCCTGAGGGTGACCTAAAGTTCCGCACATGAACGAACTCTTCGGCACCCTTCCCGACGGCACCCCGGTTCACCGCTGGACCCTGGAGCGGGCGGGTGTCCGCGTACGCATCCTGTCGTACGGCGGGATCGTGCAGTCGGCGGAGGTCCCGGACCGGGACGGACGCGCGGGGAACGTGGTGCTGGGGTTCGCGGACCTGGACGGCTATCTGGCGCACCCGGAGCCGTACTTCGGCGCGCTGGTCGGGCGGTACGCGAACCGGATCGCGGGCGGCCGTTTCACGCTGGACGGCGAGACCTACGTGCTGGCGCCCAACAACCCGCCCAACTCCCTGCACGGCGGCGAGCGGGGCTTCGACAAGCGGGTGTGGGACGTGGAGCCGGTGGCGCACGGGGTGCGGCTGAGCCGGGTCAGTCCGGACGGCGAGGAGGGCTTTCCGGGGCGGCTGGAGGTCACGGCGACCTGCACGCTGGAGGAGTCGGGGGCCCTGCGGATCGGGTACGAGGCGGTCGCGGACGCGCCGACGGTGGTGAACTTGACCAACCACAGCTACTTCGACCTGGGCGGGTCGGGCAGCGCGGGCGGGCACGAGCTGCGGATCGCCGCGTCCCGGTACACGCCGGTGGACGCGGACCTGATCCCGACCGGTGTCCTGGAGGAGGTGGCGGGGACCCGCTTCGACTTCCGGGCGGCACGGAAGGTGGGCGCCGGCTACGACCACAACTTCGTGCTCGACAAGGGCGTGACGCCGGCCCCGGTCGAGGTCGCCGAACTGCACGACCCGGCGTCGGGCCGGGTGCTGACCGTCGCGACCACCGAGCCCGGTCTCCAGCTGTACACGGCGGACCACCTGGGCGCGCCCTTCGCCCCCGGTGACGGGATCGCGCTGGAGACCCAGCACTTCCCCGACTCCCCCAACCGTCCGGAGTTCCCCAGCACGGTGCTGCGGCCGGGCGAGGTGTTCCGGTCGCAGACGGTGTACGGGTTCTCCAGCCGCTAGGTGTACGGGTTCCTGCGGCCGCCAGGTGTACGGGTTCTCCCGCCGCCAGGCGCATCGCTCACCAGAGGTGTGTCGCTCACGAGCCCCGGCCCGGGGGTCAGGTCCCGGGCCGGGGCTGCTTGTGGGGGATGGTTCCCGCGGTCAGACGTTAATGGTCGCGGTGAGCCGGCGGTCGGAGATCGAGCGGCCCACCTGGATTTCGTACGAACCCTTCACAAATGACCATGAGTTGGTCTTCTCGTCCCAGGTCTCGAAGGCGCGTCGCGGTAGTTCGACGGTGGTTTCGACGACCTCGCCGGGGGCGGCCTCCGCTCCCCCGAAGCCGGCCAGGCGGCGGGCCGGGCGGTCGGCGTCGGGCTCGGCGGGGGCCAGGTAGACCTGGACGACCTCGCGGCCGGCGCGGGTGCCGGAGTTGCGGACGCGGACCGTCACGGTCGTACCCCGCACCTCGACGGACTCGTAGGTCCAGTCGGTGTAGCCGAGGCCGTGGCCGAAGGGGTAAGAGGGGGTGCGGCCCGCCTTCTCCCAGGCGCTGTAGCCGATGAAGACGCCCTCGCTGTAGGGGAGGGCGCCGTTGTCGGGGGTGACCTGGGTGACCGGGGCGTCGGCCAGGGAGCCCCAGGTGGTGGGCAGCCGGCCGCCGGGCTCGTGGGCGCCGGTGAGGACGTCCGCGAGGGCGGCGCCGCCCTCCTGGCCGGGGAACCAGCTCAGCAGGACGGCGGCGACCTGGTCGCGCCACGGGAGTTCCACCGGGGAGCCGGAGTTGACGACCACGACGGTGTTCGGGTTGGCGGCGGCGACCGCGCGGACCAGGTCGTCCTGACGGCCGGGGAGGACGAGGTCGGTGCGGTCGTAGCCCTCCGACTCGACGCGTTCGGTGGTGGCGACCACGACGACGGCCGTGTCGGCGGCACGGGCGGCCGCCACGGCCTCGGCGATCAGCTCGTCCGGGTCGCGCTGGGGCTCCTGGTGGGCGAGGGTGAAGGAGACGACCTTCATGGGGATGTCCGCGGGGAGCTGGACGATGTGGGTGAGGGAGACCTCGACCGGGTGGCCTGCGGTGAGCTCGACCTGGGCGCGGGGTTCGGGGGCGCCGAAGAAGGTGACGAACGGGTCGTCCGTCGTGGGGCGTTGGACGTCGTCGTAGTACGTGGTGCCGTCGATGCGCAGGGTGAACGCGCCGAGACCCTTGATGCCGAAGGTGTGCGGGCCGGACTCGCGCGGCGTGAAGGTGCCGGTGAGTTCGACGGTGTGCAGGGTGTCGTGGGTGACGCCCTCGGGCAGGTCGTCGCCCATCCACTGGAGCAGGCCGCTGGGTGCCGTGCCGGTGCCGAGGACCGTGCCGGTGGCGTCACGGCAGACCGCGTGCAGCTCGAAGCCCTTGTCGGCGGCGGCGAGTTCGGTGTTCGGGTCGGCGCCGACGACATAGGTGAGGGTGCCGTCGGGGAGGGCGGCGGTGAGTCCGTCGAGCGGGGAGACGGTCCGGGCCGGGAAGACGGTGGCGGAGCCGCCGCCGAGGACGCGGGCGTCGCGGGCGGCGGCACCGATCAACGCGACGGTGCCGTCCGGCTTCAGCGGCAGCGCGGCCCTCTCGTTGCGGACCAGGACGAAGGAGCGGCGGGCGATCTCGCGGGCCAGCGACTCGCCGTCGACGGTCTCGGGCAGCTCGGTGACGACCGGTTCGGCGCCCTCCAGGATGCCGACGCGGGCGGCGAGCCGCAGGACGTTGCGGACGGCCGCGTCGACCTTGGCCTCGGCCACCTCGCCGTCCCGTACGGCCCGTGCGAGGGCCTCGCCGTACACGGTCTGCGGGCCGGGCATGGCGACGTCGAGGCCGCCCTCGATGGCGCCGGCGGTGGAGCGGGCGGCGGTCCAGTCGGAGACGTTGAAGCCGTCGAAGCCCCATTCGCCGCGCAGGATCTCGTTCACCAGCCGGTGGTGCTCGGTCATCGTGGGTCCGTTGACCGAGTTGTAGGCGGTCATGATGCCCCAGGGGCGGGCGTTCTCGACGATCGCCTCGAAGGGGGCGAGGTACAGCTCGCGCAGGGCACGCTCGGAGACGAGGTTGTTCACGGTGAACCGGTCGGTCTCGGCGTCGTTGGCGACGAAGTGCTTGACGGTGGTGCCGACGCCGCCGGACTGGACGCCGGTCACATAGCCGGAGCCGATGACGCCCGTGAGATACGGATCCTCGCTGTAGGCCTCGAAGTGACGGCCGCCGAGCGGGGAGCGGTGCAGGTTGACGGTGGGCGCGAGCAGCACGTGGACGCCCTTGCGGCGGGCCTCCTGGGCGAGCAGCACCCCGGCCCGGCGGGCGAGCCCCGGGTCCCAGGTGGCGGCCAGGGCGGTCGGCGAGGGCAGCGCGACCGACGGGTCGTCGGCGGTCCAGCGCACGCCCCGGACGCCGATGGGGCCGTCCGACATGACCAGGGAGGGCAGCCCGATCTCGGGGAGGGCGGGCAGGGACCACATGTCCCTTCCGGACAGGAGCCGGGTCTTGGCGTCCAGGTCCAGCTTGCGGAGGGCGGCCTCGACGGCGGCCTCGCGGGTTGTGTCGGCCGGGGTGGTTCCCAAGGGTGCCGCCATGGCGGTGCCTCCTCATTGACGCGTCCGTGCGGTGGCTCCATCGTGCATCGTTTACCTGGCGATCGGTAGGTTTCGTTATGTTGCCGTTATTTTACGATGGTCGAGATGACGTACGGTGACGTCATGAACGCCAGGCAGAGGACCAGCGCCCGGGGCGAGGAGCGGCGGGCCGAGATCGTCCGGGCGGCCCTGGAGGTCATCGCCGAGCGGGGCTACCGGGCGGCGAGCCTGGCAGCGGTGGCGGAGCGGGTCGGGCTGACCCAGCAGGGTCTGCTGCACCACTTCCCGGCCAAGGACGCGCTGCTGGTCGCCGTGCTGGAGGAGCGCGACAAGTGGGACGCCGTCTCGGCGGGGACCTGGCGGCCGGAACTGCTCGCGTCGCTCGTCGAGTACAACGCGACGCGCCCGGGAATCGTGCAGACCTTCTCGGCGCTGCTCGGCGAGAGCGTGACGGACGGGCATCCGGCGCGGGAGTACTTCACGGAGCGCTACGTCCGGGTCCGGGCGTCGATGGTGGCGGCCCTGCGCACGGAGTACGGCGACCGCCTGCCGAACGGACTCACCCCCGAGCGCGCGGCCCCTCTCCTCGTCGCGGTGATGGACGGGCTGCAGTACCAGTGGCTGCTGGACCCTGACTCGGTGGACATGCCGGGCGCGTTCCGGGACTTCCTGGCGCTGCTGGGCGAGTCGCCCCCGACCGAGTGAACCCCCGCCGAGTGAACCCCACTGGGTGATCCCCACTGAGCGGACCCACCGAGTGGACCCACCGAGTGGCCCCCCTTCGCCGCCCGTCGCCTGAGTCACGCCCCATGGCGTAGACCACTTCCGTCACGCGATACTGCGCCGACCGGCAGCAGCAGCGCTTCCCCCACGGCGACAGAAAGGCTTGAACTGCCTTGGCTTCTTCACGTGTTCGGATCGGTGTCCTCGGACTCACCCTGCTGGCGGGGCTGGCGGCCCCCACCACCACCGCGACCGCCGGGACCGCGCTCTCGGCCACCGTCGAGGAGCGGCGGCTCGACGGGACGGTGCCGCAGGAGATACTCCGGCGGTCCGGATTCGACGTCCTGACCGCCGAGTTCGCGCGGGAAATCGGCTCGGCGGGCTCGTACTCCGAGGCCCGCCGGCTCGTCGTACGGGACGGGTCGGCGTTGTGGCGGCGGGCCGTGGAGCGGGCGCAGGGGCGAGGGCCCGCGGGAGGCGACCTCAGCCGGGACGACGACCGGCCGTTGTACTGGGCGCGGCTGGGGATGACCCGCCAGGTGCGCACCTGGGCACCGGGATTCGGCCTGTCCGACACACAACGCGCCGCGCTGCTCGGCGAGTTGGAGCGGACCTCGCGGGGGCAGACCACCGTCCGCCTTCCGCGGGGCAAGAAGGTCAGGCGGATTCTCGTCACCGGGTTCGATCCGTTCACGCTGGACCGGGACATCCGGATCTCCAACCCGTCCGGGGCCACCGCGCTCGCGCTCGACGGCACGGTGATCGAGACGGCCGACGGGCCGGCGCGGGTCGAGACCGTCGTCTTCCCGGTGCGGTGGCGGGACTTCACGGAGGGCACGGTGGAGCGGACCCTGCGGCCGCATCTGAAGAAGGTGGACCTCTTCACCACCGTGAGCCAGGGACGCGTGGGCCGCTTCGACGTGGAGCGGACCAACGGGGCCTGGCGGGGCGGATTCGGCGACAACGACAACGTCGGCGTGACCGGGACCGTCCCCGTCACCGACCCGGCCTCGCAACCGCAGTGGACGACGACGACCCTGCCGTACGCCAAGATCGTGGCCGCGGACACCGGACGGTTCCCCGTGTACGACAACACGGCGGTGACCGAGATCCCGGCGGGAGGAACCGAGCCGGTCGTCCGGCCGGACGGGCCGACGCCCGGGTCGAGCGCCCGGGCGGGCGGCGGCGGGGACTACCTGTCCAACGAGGTCGCCTACCGGGCCACGCTGCTGCGGGACCGGCTGGGGCTGCACGACGTGCTGCCGGGCGGGCATGTGCACACGCCGGTACTGCAGTTCGGGACCGGCAACACGGACCCGGCCACCGGGACGGTGACCGACCCGCAGTTCGTGCGCAACCGGCTGGACATCATCGCCCAGGTGCGGTCGATCCTGGCGGTGGCGGCGGGATCCGAGTAGCCGGAGCGTCCGGAGCAACCGGGGCAACGGCCTGCGGGGTGTTCTCGCCGCCGTCCGGCCCGCCGTCGGCCGTCTCCTCGCCCAGCAGGTCGCGGGCCATCAGCGTGGCTCCCGCGACCGCGCCCGGCATCAGGAAGACGGCGACGAACGGCACCAGGAAGGCCACGGCCAGCGGGGTGCCGAAGCCCCAGATCAGGGTCTTGCGGCCGCGCAGGAGGGCGAGGCGGTCGCGGAGTTCGACGCGGCGGCGCTGCAGGGCGACCGCGGTGAGTTCCTCGGTGAGGAAGAACCCGGTGACGAAGAAGCCGATCACCGGGACGACCGTCTGCCCGATGAACGGGACGAAGCCGAGCGCGAAGAGGAGGGTGCCCCACACGGCGGCCCGCACGACGATCCGGAGGCTGTCGCGGGCCGAGATCCACAGCTCGCGCCAGAGCGGCAGCCCCGACTCGGGAGCGGTGCCGTCCGGGGAGACGTCCTGGTCGACCTTCTCGGAGAGGTTCTCGTAGAAGGGCTGGCCGATGAGGAGTGTGACCGCGGTGAAGGTGACCACGGACAGCAGCAGCGCGAGCGCGAACAGGACCGCGGTGAGGAAGCCGCGGAAGAGGCCCGGCCAGGGGCTGGACCAGTCGTCGGCGAAGGGGGTGGCCCAGGCGACGAAGTCCTCGCCCCACAGGGCCAGCGCGATCAGTGCCGCCGCGTAGAGGACGAGGGTGATCAGGCCCGGGAGCAGGCCGAAGCCGTACTGCTTCCCGTGCCGGGCCACCCACCGTTGGCCCTTCAGGAGGTACTTGAATCCCGCCCCGAGATCGCGCATGGGAAGACTCTATCGACTCCCTGCAGGACCGAACCGCACCGGTCACAGCTCGATCGCGCTGCCCGGATCAGGAGCCCGTGGGCCCCGGCCGACAACCGTCACGGGCGCGAACACGTCCCGTGCACGGGCGGCGGGGACGAAGAAGGACATGTGCGTCTGCGACACCGGCGTACGGGTGCGGGCGTTCACGCCCGTGCGCTGAGCCGACCCCGGCCCCGCCACCGGACCCGGGGGACGGACTCGGCCCCGGTTCCCGTCGCTACTTCAGCTCCTTGGCGGTGTAGTAGCCTTCCCTGACCAGGACCTCGTAGTTGGTCTTGTCGATGCTCTGCGGCTGGAGCAGGTAGGCGGGCACGGCCTTGACGCCGTTGTTGTAGTTGTGTCGGTCGTTGATCCGCGTCACGCGGTCCTTGAGGATGTCGTCGACCATCCACGCGGCCGCGTCGGCGAGCGCGCGGACGTCCTTGAAGACGGTCTGCGACTGCCGGCCCGCGATGATCGACTTCACCGAGGGCAGCTCGGCGTCCTGGCCGGTGACGACCGGGAAGGGCTTGCCGGCGGAGCCGTAGCCCCGCGACTCCAGCGCGGACAGGACACCCCGGGAGATGCCGTCGTACGGCGACAGGACCGCGTCGACCTTTTTGCCGACGTACCACCCGCTGAGCAGGTCGCTCATGCGCTTCTGCGCGGTGGGCCCGTCCCAGCGCAGGGTGGTGAGCTGGCCCATCCGGGTCTGACCGGACCGGACGACCAACTGCTTGCTGTCCAGGTACGGTTGCAGGAGCGCCATCGCGCCGTCGAAGAAGTACTTGGTGTTGTTGTCGTCGGGGGAACCGGCGAAAAGCTCGATGTTGAACGGGCCCTTGCCCTTCTCCAGGCCGAGCTTCTCGATGATGTAGCCGGCCTCCTGCCGGCCGACCATCTCGTTGTCGAAGGAGACGTAGTAGTCGACGTTCGCGGTGCCGAGGATGAGCCGGTCGTAGGAGATCACCAGGATGCCCGCGTCGGCGGCCCGCTTCAGCACGCCGTTCAGCGACTTGGCGTCGATGGCCGCGATGATCAGCGCGTCGACGCCCTGCCCGACCAGGGTCTCGATCTGTGACAACTGGGCTTTCGGGTCGTCGTCGCCGTAGACCAGCTTGGTCTTGTACCCCTTGCTCTTCAGACCGTCGACGACGCCCTTGCCGTCGGTGAGCCAGCGCTCGGAGGACCGGGTCGGCATGGCGATGCCGACGGTACCGCCCTGGGAGCGGCTGCGGGTGCTGCCCTCGCTCTCCTCGCCGCAGGCGGACACGGTGAGGGCGAGGGAGGCGGTTCCGGCGAGGGCGGCGAGGGCAGCTCTTCGGTTGAGCATCGTGAATGGGTCCTTGGTCTTCTCGTCGTTGAGAGCGTGTCGGCGCATCAGACGTGCCCGTACCCGGACGGGTGGCGTGCGAGTGGGATCCCCGAATGCCCTGGACGGGCAGAACGTCAGGGGTCGGCGGTCCCTCCGTACCGGCCTCGGGCTCCCGCCGTTCCGGGCGTGCACAGGGCAATCGCCTTCACATGTTCGATATTTCGTCACACGTTCTACATGGCGGCGCGAGAGTAGAGGCCTGCGTGGGGGGTGTCAACGGTGTGAACAGGATCGGTTACAGAGAGGCGCACGCCGGACCAGGCGTGGCGATGAAGACCGGGCGCCGCGACAAAGGAGGGGGTACCTCCGGATGTCCGGAGGTACCCCCTTCGGACGAGCGACAACCAGCCGTGCCGCTGCGCCACCTCACCCACAGGGCGGCCGGTGGGGCCCGGGCCGGCTCACCGGGTGGACCGCCGGCGGCGCGCCGCTCGTGCCGAGCCGCATCAGCGTTTCCACGATCCGGCAGAACGCCTCCTGCGCCTGCGGGGACGCGCTCGCCGCGGCCGGCTCCGCGGTCGTCTCGCACAGCGCGCGCAGCACCTCGCCGCCCGGACCGTTCCGCGGGTCGAAGGTGTTGAGGGCGATCCTGGTGATCTCCCCTGCCGTGTCGAGGAGTTGGCCGGTGATGTCAGTGGTGTTGCGTGCCATGCGCCGCATGTCGTCCCTGCGGGGGAGCCAAGGGATCGTTGCCATGGACCCTCCTCGCGTCGCACGCGCCGGTGCCCTCAGCGCGCCGGTCCGGGCCGCCCGGGATGCGCCGTCCGGGGCATCCGCGTCACCAACTCTCCTTGGGGCGGTTGAGTCGAACGGGTGCACCTCGCCGTACCGATCTCCGGAAGCCCCTGAGGAGGTACGCGTGCGCACCACGAGAAACGTTCCTGCGAGACCGAGATCCGTTCCGCTCGCCACCGCCCTCGCCGCCCGCGTGTCCCCCGCCGGGACGAACGAGGGCAACGAGGGCGCCAAGGGAGTGATCCGCATGGTGAACGCGGGCCCGGTGACGGCCGGGGTGCCGGACCGGCCGTCACCGGCGCCCGGGTACGCGCCCGTGTGGTTCACCGACCGCGGACCGGGCATCCGGGTGGAGCGGTCGTACGCGACCGGGAACCCGCTCGTTCGTGGAGACCGGCGAGAACTGGAGGACGGCTCCGGCGGTCCGGCGGACGCGGCCGGACAGGCCTCGGTGGTCAGCGGCCCCGCGGCCGTCCTGTTCGGCACCGAGCCCCTCTTCCGGGACCATCCCGAGGGAGAGTTCGCACAGGTCGTACGCGCGTTGTTCACTGTGGGACACGCGAGCAGCGGTTCAGGTGAGGAGAACGGATGACGCAGGAGATCCACGGTACCGTCGCGGACGGCTTCGAGCCGGTACGTGAGGAGTTCGCGGCGTTCGTCGCGGGGGAACTCCCGGATTACGAGGGCCAGGTGTGCGCATACGTGCACGGCCGCAAAGTCGTCGACCTGTGGGCCGGTGACGGTGCCGACGGCGGCTCCCTCTACGGGGTGTACTCGTCGACCAAGGGAGCGGCCCATCTGGTGACCGCCCTCCTGGTCCAGGACGGCACGCTGGAACTGGAGCGCAAGGTCACCTACTACTGGCCGGAGTTCGCGGCGGAGGGCAAGGGCGCGCTGACCCTGCGCGATCTGCTCGCGCACCGGGCGGGCGTGATCGGCCTCGACGCCGGGTTCTCGCAACAGGAACTGGCCGACGACCGGGCGATGGCCGAGCGGCTCGCGGACCAGCGGCCGTTCTGGCGCCCGGGCACGGCCTTCGGCTATCACGCCCTCGTGATGGGCGCGCTCACCGGCGAGGTCGTCCGGCGGGCCACCGGCCGCACGCTCCAGGAGGTGTACGAGGAGCGGGTCCGCGCCCCGCACGGGCTGGACTTCTTCCTCGGGCTGCCCGAGGCGCTGGAGCCCCGCTACCGCTCCGTGCAGCCGATGGCTCCGACGGCGGCGCAGCAGGTCGTCCTCGACGCGATGCCGAGGGGACCGCACACGCTGGCGTCCATCGCCTTCAACACCCATGTGGCCGAACCCGGGAGCCCGGAGAGTTACGCCAACTCCCGCGCCGTTCGCGCCAAGGGACCGGCGTCGGCGGGCGGGGTCGCCGCCGCGCGCGGGCTCGCCGGGATGTACGCGGCGGCGATCAGCGACGTGGACGGTCAGGGGCCCCTGCTGAAGCCGGACACCATCGCCGAGGTCGGCCAGATCCACTCGGTCGGGTACGACCTGGTGGCCCGGGCCCACAAGTCGTACGGCCTCGGCTTCCAGGCGACGGCGGACACCTGGTACCCGTTCCTGGGCGCCGGCGCCTTCGGCCACAGCGGCGCGGGCGGCTCCCAGGCCTTCGCCGACCCCCGCAGCGGTCTGGCCTACGGCTACACCCGCCGCAGAATGGCCTTCCCCGGCGGGGCGGCACCGGAGAACGAGCGGTTGGTGAAGGCGGTGCACAGCGCCGCGCTCGCTTCGGGCTGAGGCAGGGCATGGGCCGAGGCAGAAAATGGCGGAGGCCGCACCCCACGTCCAGGGGTGCGGCCTCCGCCGTGGGCAACGAGGGGGACCACGTCGGCGTCACGGCCTTGTTGCCCCGGGCCGCGGACTTTCAGCCCGGGCCGCGGACTTCAGCTCCGGGTCCCGGACTTCAGAGCTTGACGATCATCTTCCCCGTGTTGTCGCCGCGCAGGACGCCGAGGAAGGCCTCCAGGTTGTTCTCGATGCCCTCGACGACCGTCTCGCGGTACTTCAGCTCGCCCGAGGCGACCAAGGGGCCGATCTCCTGGACGAACTGGGGCTGGAGGTCGTAGTGGTCGCCGACCAGGAAGCCCTCGATGCGGCCGCGGGTCTGGATGAGACGGGCCAGGTTCTTCGGGCCCGGCGCGGGCTCGGTGTTGTTGTAGACGGAGATCATGCCGCAGACCGCGATCCGCCCGCCCTGGTTGAGGGACCCGACGGCGGCCTCCAGGTGGTCCCCGCCGACGTTGTCGAAGTAGACGTCGATCCCGTCCGGCGCGGCCTCGCGCAGCTGCTCGCTCACCGGGCCGCTCTTGTAGTTGAAGGCCGCGTCGAAGCCGTACTCCTCGACGAGGAGCTTGACCTTGTCGTCGGAGCCGGCCGAGCCGATGACCCGGGAGGCACCCTTGAGCTTGGCGATCTGGCCGACCTGGCTGCCGACGGCACCGGCCGCGCCGGAGACGAACACCGCATCGCCCTCCTTGAAGGAGGCGGTGCGCAGGAGGCCGGCGTAGGCGGTGAGGCCGGTCATGCCGAGGACGCCGAGGTACGTGGACAGGGGCGCGGCCTCCGGGTCGACCTTGACGGCCTGCTTGGCGTCGAAGGTCGCGTACTCGCGCCAGCCGCCGAAGTGCAGCACATGGTCGCCGACGGCGATGTTCTCGGCCTCGGAGGCGACGACCTCGCCGACCGCGCCGCCCTGCATGGCCTTGCCCAGCTCGAAGGGGGCCGTGTACGACTTGGCGGCGCTCATCCGTCCGCGCATGTACGGGTCGACGGAGAGGTACTCGTTGCGCACCAGGACCTGGCCGGGGCCCGGCTGCCTGATCTCCGCCTCGGCCAGCTCGAAGTCCTCGGACTTCGGCCAGCCGACGGGGCGGCTGAGCAGACGCCATTCGCGGCTGGTGGTGGGGAGGGCGGAGTCGGTCATGAGGGCTGCCTTTCACACACGGAAAATTGTTTCATTACCTGAAACAACCATGCCGCTGGATATTTCAGGCTGTCAAGTAAGCGGGTACCCTGAGATCATGGCCGCCTCACATCCGACCCCTGCGACCTCGCCGATCCCTGCGACCTCGCCGCCGGACGCTCTGACCACGGAGGTCGTCGAGCTGATCGGCGACGTCGTGGCCCGCTTCCACGAGGACTACGAGGAAGCCGCCGCCGGCCACGCCCTCACCGGCGCGCAGGCCCGGCTGCTGAGCCTGCTCGCGCGGGAGCCGCTTCCCATGCGCAAGCTGGCGCAGAAGCTGAAGTGCGAGCCGTCCAACGTGACCGGCATCGTCGACCGGCTGGAGTCCCGCGGCCTGGCCGAGCGGCGCCCCGACCCGGCCGACCGGCGCGTGAAGCTGGCGGCGGCGACGGACGAGGGCCGGCGGATCGCCAAGGGGCTGCGCGAGTCGCTGCGGTTCGCTCGGGAGCCGCTGGCGGGGCTGGAGGAAGAGGAGCGGCTGGCGCTGCGGGGATTGCTGCGGCGGATGCTGGCGGCGTAGACCGAGGGAGGAACGCGGCGCCGCTCGCGCCGGTGGCCGGACGATCGGGTGCGGGGCGGCCGGCTCTCAGTCGTCCGAGTCCGCGTCGGAGCCCGAGCCCGACTTCCGACCCGTACGGGACGCGGCGCTCACCAGTTCGGCCGCCGCCAGGGTCACGACGGCCACGGCGCGTGCCCAGCGCGGGCCGCCGCGCGCCGCCCACCAGACACAGGCGCAGCCGCCGAGGACGAGTACCAGGATCACCCAGAGGACGAGCACGCTCCTCCCCCTCCTTCCGCTGTGGCTTCCCCCGGGAACTCGTACCGGGATGCGCAGAGATGACCCGCCTTCACCATCACGGTCACCTCGACGGGACGGTCGCCGTGGAAAACGACGACGCCCGGCCCGCGGCCACCGGGCCGCCCACGCGGAGCGTCGGCGGTGACAGGGGCCGCAGGCCGGGAACGCCGGTTCCCGCTCAGGTCTTCTGGCGGGTCGTCATGAAGCGCTGGACCAAGATGAACGCGCACAGCAGCACACCGGTGGCGATCTTCGTCCACCAGGAGCTGAGCGTGCCCTCGAACTGGATGATGCTCTTGATCAGGCCCAGCACCAGCACCCCGAACAGGGTCCCCAGCACATATCCGGAGCCGCCCGTGAGCAGCGTGCCGCCGATGACGACCGCGGCGATCGCGTCGAGTTCCATACCGGTGGCGTGCAGCGGGTCACCGGACTGGATGTACAGGGTGAAGAGCAGTCCGGCCAGCGCCGAGCAGAACCCGCTCACGGTGTACACGGCGATCTTCGTGCCGCCCTGCGGGAGACCCATCAGCATGGCCGACTGCTCGTTGCCGCCGATGGCGTACACCCGGCGCCCGAAGCGGGTGTAGTGCAGGACGTAGAACGCGACGGCGAGGACGACCAGCGAGACGATCGCGCCGATCGACAGGAACCCCATCCCCAACGACACCTGCGCCGTGGCCATGCTGCTCACCGAGGAGTCGCCGATGGAGATCGACTCCTTGCTGATGACCAGGCACAGACCGCGGAAGAGGAAGAGACCGGCGAGGGTCACGATGAAGGGCTGGATCTCGAAGTTGTGGATCACATAGCCCATCAGGAAACCGCCGAGGGCTCCCACCGCCAGCGCCATGGGGACCACGACCAGGAGCGGCAGTCCCTGGCGCTCCACCAGCCAGGCCGTGAACATCGTCGTGAAGCCGATCATCGAGCCGACGGACAGGTCGATGCCGCCGGACAGGATCACGAAGGTGACACCGACGGCGGCGACCAGCAGATAGCCGTTGTCGATGAACAGGTTCAGGAACACCTGCGGTTCGGCGAACCCGTAGAACTGGTAGCGCGTCAGGCCCCCGAGGTACATCAGCAGGAAGAGCAGGGCCGTCACCGCCACCGGCAGGCGCCGGTCGCCGAGCAGCCGCGCGGCCTTGGACGGGGTACGGCTGTCGGAGGCCGTGGGGCTCTGGGTGGTCGCGCTCATCACGACACCTCCATCTTGGGAGCGGCCTCGGTCGCCGCGGTGTCCGCCGGGGCCGCGGCCGGCGTGGTGCTTCCCTTCGCGCCGAACCTGGCACCGAAGACCTTGGCGCGGAACTTCGGGGACTGCATCAGGCAGACGGCGATCACGACGGCCGCCTTGAAGACCAGGTTGGTCTGGGTGGGCACGCCGATCGTGTAGATCGTGGTGGTCAGGGTCTGGATGACGAGGGCGCCGATGACCGTGCCGCCGACGGAGAACCGGCCGCCCAGCAGTGAGGTGCCGCCGATCACCACGGCGAGGATCGCGTCGAGTTCGATCCACAGGCCGGCGTTGTTGCCGTCGGCGGCCGAGGTGTTGGAGCTGATCATCAGGCCCGCGATGCCCGCGCACAGCGCGCAGAACATGTAGACCATGATCTTGATGCGGCGGGACCTGATGCCGACCAGGCGGCTGGCTTCGGCGTTGCCGCCGACCGCCTCGACCAGCAGCCCCAGAGCCG
The DNA here is from genome assembly GCF_000721105.1 of Streptomyces cellulosae. GTDB lineage: Bacteria > Actinomycetota > Actinomycetes > Streptomycetales > Streptomycetaceae > Streptomyces > Streptomyces cellulosae_A. The sequence goes on along the minus strand of NZ_JOEV01000035.1, from coordinate 17,909 downwards.
TGCGGCGGGTCAGCACCACCGTGACGGCCACGACCGCGGCCACCACGAAGATCGAGAACGGCAGCGTCAGCCAGTAGCCGCCGCCGATCAGCTTGTACGGGCTGCTGTTGATGGTGATGATCTGGCCGTCGGTGATCAGCTGCGCGACACCGCGCCCGGCGACCATGATGATCAGGGTGGCGATGATCGGCTGGATTCCCATCCTGGCGACCAGGAAGCCGTTCCACAGGCCGCAGACGACCGCTGCCAGCAGCCCCAGACCCATGGCGAGCAGCACCCCGGACAGGGCGCTCTGGTCGGACTGGTCGCTGATGTAGGAACAGGCCAGCGCTCCGGTGATGGCGACCACGGCGCCGACGGAGAGGTCGATGCCGCCGGTGGCGATGACCAGGGTCATACCGACCGCCACCAGGATGAGGGGCGATCCGAACAGCACGATCGAGACGAGGCTGCCGTAGAGGTGGCCGTCCGCCATCTTGATCGAGAAGAAGTCGGGCGTGAAGGGAACGTTGACGAGCAGCAGGAGGACGAGGACCGCCACCGGCCAGAACAGGTGATGGCGGGTCAGCGCTCGCCACCGGGACGAGGTGGTCGAAGGGGTGGTCACTGGTGCTCTCCGCTCGCGATGGTCTCCAGGATCCGGCTCGTGGTGATCTCGGGCCCGTTGGCGATCTGCGCCACCAGCCGGCGGTCGCGCAGCACTCCGATGGTGTGACTGAGCCGGAGGACCTCCTCCAGCTCCGCCGCGATGTACAGGACGGACATGCCGTCCTCGGAGAGGGAGACGACGAGCTTCTGGATCTCCGCCTTCGCGCCGATGTCGATGCCGCGCGTCGGCTCGTCCAGGATCAGCAGCTTCGGCTGGGTGATCAGCCAGCGGGCCAGCAGCACCTTCTGCTGGTTGCCGCCGCTGAGCTGGCCGACCCTGGCCTCGGGGTTGGCGGGGCGGATGTCCAGCGCCTTGATGTACTTGGCGACCAGTTCGTCGCGCTGGGAGACCGGGATGGGCCGGGTCCAGCCACGTGAGGCCTGCAGGGCCAGAATGATGTTCTCGCGCACCGTCAGATCGGGCACCAGGCCCTCGCTCTTGCGGTTCTCGGAGCAGAACGCGACACCGGCGCCGATGGCGTCGTTCGGGGCGCTCATCGAGACCTGCTTGCCGCCGATGGACACCTTGCCGGCATCCGGCTGGTCGGCGCCGAAGAGCAGCCGGGCGAGTTCGGTGCGGCCCGATCCGAGCAGGCCGGCGAGCCCGATCACCTCGCCCTTCTTGATCTCCAGGTCGAACGGGGCGATGCCGCCGGTCCTGCCCAGGCCGTCCGCCCGCAGCAGCGTCTCGCCGACGTCGGAGCGCAGCTGGTGTTCGTGGAGCTCGTCCAGCTGGCCCATGGCCTTGCCGAGCATGAGCTGGACGAGCCCGACCTGGTCGAGGTCGCGCACCATGTGCTCACCGACGAGGGTGCCGTTGCGCAGCACGGTCATCCGGTCGCAGACCTCGTAGATCTGGTCGAGGAAGTGCGAGACGAACAGGATCGCGACGCCCTCGTCCTTCAACCGCCGCATGAGGGCGAACAGTTGGAGGACCTCGTCGCGGTCGAGGCTGGAGGTCGGCTCGTCGAGGACCAGCACCTTGGTGCCCGGCCCCTCGCCGTCACCGGTGCCCAGCGACCTGACGATCGCGACCAGTTGCTGCACGGCCAGCGGGTACGAGGACAGCGGGGCACTGACGTCGATGTCGAGTCCGAGCCGGTCCACCAGCTCCGCGGCCCGTCGGCGCAGCTGCTTCCACTGGATGCGGCCCAGGCGGGTCGGTTCACGCCCGATGAAGATGTTCTCCGCCACCGACAGGTTCGGACAGAGGTTGACTTCCTGGTAGACCGTGCTGATGCCGGCCTGCTGCGCCTGCAGCGGGCTGGCGATCCGTACGGACCGGCCGTCCAGCGTGATGGTGCCGCCGTCCAGGGAGTAGACCCCCGTGAGCACCTTGATGAGGGTGGACTTGCCCGCCCCGTTCTCGCCCATCAGGGCGTGGATCTCTCCGGGGAAGAGCCGGAAGTCGACGTCCGACAGAGCCCGTACCCCCGGAAACTCCTTGACTATGCCCGTCATCTCCAGGACGGGCCGCGGCTCTGCCATAAGTCTCCTAGCGAGGGACCACCGGCTTTGTCCGGTGGGTGAATTCATTGCGTGTCAGGTTGATGGCGCCCCGCAAGGGGTCGGTTCGTGGACCACGGCTTTCGGTCTGGAAGCCCCTCACCCGGGGCGGAGTCGCGGCGGTGCTCCTCCTGAGACCGGACCGCCGCAGGCCCACAGGGCCCGGCCGACCGGGACAGCGGTCGGCCGGAGGCTCCCTGCCAGTGGTGCGTCGGTCAGTACTTGCGGCTCGGGAGCGCGGCCTTGGCCTGGTCCTGCATGAAGTCGCCCTCCTTGGTCTTGATCCAGCGCTCGACCGCCACGCCGTCCTTGACCTTCTTCACGACGTCCATCAGCTGAGGGCCGAGCAGCGGGTTGCACTCGACGATGGCGTTGATCTTTCCCTCGGACATGGCCACGAAGCCGTCCTTCACGCCGTCGATCGAGACGATCAGGATGTCCTTGCCGGGCTTCTTGCCCGCCGCCTCGATGGACTGGATGGCGCCGATGGCCATGTCGTCGTTGTGCGCGAAGAGCACGTTGACGTCCGGGTTGGACTGCAGGAAGGCCGCCATGACCTGCTTGCCGCCGGCACGGGTGAAGTCACCGGTCTGGCTGACGACGATCTTCCAGTCGTCCTTGTGCTCGGCGTCCATGATCTCCTTGAAGCCCTTGGCGCGCTCGATCGCCGGGGCGGCGCCGGTGGTGCCCTCCAGCTGGGCGATCTTCACCGCGCCCTTGTGGCCGGCCTTCGTCAGGACCTTCTCGAGAATCCTGGCGGCACGGCGGCCCTCGTCGGTGAAGTCGGAGCCGACCAGCGTGACGTACAGGGAGTCGTCGGAGGTCTCCACGGAACGGTCGGTGAGGACCACCGGGATCTTCGCGGCCTTGGCCTCCTTGAGCACCGCGTCCCAGCCGGTGACGACCACCGGCGAGAAGGCGATGACGTCGACCTTCTGCGCGATGTAGTTGCGGATCGCGGAGATCTGGTTCTCCTGCTTCTGCTGGGCGTCGGAGAACTTGAGGTTGTAGCCCGCCTTCTTGGCCGCGTCCTTCACCGAGGTGGTGTTGGCGCTGCGCCAACCGCTCTCCGAGCCGACCTGGGAGAAGCCGAGCGTGATCGCCTTGGTGCCGCCCGCGGAGGTGGAGCCGGTGGAACTGTCGTCCTTCTTGGCGCAGGCCGCGAGGCCGCCCGCGGCTGCCACGCCGACCGCCGCGGTGAGGAAGTTTCTTCTGTTGAGCATGTTCTTCTCCTTTGAAGAGCCGGTCCAGGTACGGACCTGCTGGTACTCGATGGGACCGGCCACACTGCGTCCAGCCTGTCGATCATCGTTCGGCATATCGGCCACACCGCTGGGCAGGTGCGTCCGATCGGTCGGTCAGAGGGGTACGCACTCCGATTGGGCGGTGTGCGGGAACGTACTGGCGCGCACGACGAGTTGAGGTTCGATCGCGATCCGGGACGTGACGGCGGGGGGCCGGCCCTCGATCAGATCCAGGAGCAGTGCGATGCCTCGCCTGCCCACCGCCGAGAAGTCCTGCCGGACGGTGGTGAGCGGCGGAGCGAAGAACTCCGACTCCGGGATGTCGTCGAAGCCGACCACCGCGACGTCCTGGGGAGTTCGGACCCCCGCCTCACGCAGGGCCCGCAGCACTCCCAGCGCCATCTGGTCGTTGGCGACGAAGACCGCGGTCAGCCCCCGGCCCACCCAGCCGGCCAGTTCCTGGCCCGCACGGTAGCCCGACAGCGGACTCCAGTCCCCCCGCAGCAGCATCGGCGGCTCGAGACCCTCCGCTTCGAGGGTCTCCCGCCAGCCGGCGGCCCGGTCGGCCGCCTCCTGCCAGTCCTCGGGCCCGGCGAGATGCCAGACCGTGCGGTGCCCGGCGGCCAGCAGATGACCGGTGGCCAGCCGTCCCCCGAGGTGCTGGTCCACACTGACGCTGGGGATGTCCACTCCCGGCCCGCTGCCCACGATCACCACGGGGAACGGGTGGCGGAGTTCGGCCAGAGCGTCCACCGCCGACCGCTGCGGAGCGATGGCGACCACTCCTTCGACCCCTCCCTCGCTGAGGTGGTCGAGGGCCTCGGACAGCTCCTCCACGGTCAGTTTGCGCAGACTGACCGTCGAGACGATATAGCCCTCGGCACGCGCCGCCTCCTCGAGCGCGAACAGCGTGCTGGCCGGCCCGTAGAGGGTGGTGTCGGAGGCGACCACGCCCAGCGTCCGGGTACGCCGGGTCACCAGGGCCCGCGCGGAGGAGTTGCGGCGATAGCCCATCTCCTCGATCGCCCGCAGCACCCGGGCCCGTGTCTCCTCCCGCACATTGGGGTGGTTCCCCAGCACGCGGGACACGGTCTGGTGGGACACGCCGGCCAGGCGCGCCACGTCGGCCATGGTGGGCGGCCGAAGCTTCGTGTGGGTCACGGCCGCACCTCCTTGGCGCTCGCCTGCCGATAAGTTCTGTGATGCGGATGGCTGGTCCCGCGCCGCCGGTTTCACGCCGGGAGTCCGGCGAGTCCAACGGCACGGGGAGAGAAGAGGGGTTGGGGCATGAAGGGCACGACGCTCATAACCCCCGTGTTCGCGTCGGATGTTGACTGGTGAATGCGGAGGTCATTGTGAGCGCTAACAATTCATCGCGGTCAAGGGGGCTGCAGCGGAAGCTCGTCACGGTTCCGTAACGCACCTGCGGCCAAGCCACATCTGCCCTGGTCAGAGGCCTGTGGGCGACCGAGGCGCCCGCACCGATCGGCGCCCCGACGACGGCCCGTACGGCGGGAACGCGCCGAACCCGAAGCCGTGCCGGCCGATGTGCGGAGGTCCGGGACGTCGGCCGCGCCGTCCTGGACGGCCGTCCAGGACGGCCGCCACCCGCTCAACGGCTCACAGGACGCACGCTCGGCGGGATCAGACGCGGAGCGGTCCGCGCGACCGGAGGTCTACGAACACCACCACAGGAAGCGCGTGCACGTTTCCGATGGCGACGGCTTCGGGGACTCGGTCGGGCCGGCGGTCGGAGTGGAGTCCGCGTCCGAGTCCGACGGGGTCGTCGGTCCGGAGGTCGCCCCGGAGGAGCCGGGGCGGGTGGCCGGCTGGGCTTCCCCGTCCGGGGTCCGGGCGGCCTCGTCGTTTTTCGAGGGCTCCGATGCCGACGGGGAGGCGGACCGGCTCGGGGAGGCGGACGGGCTCGAGGAGGCGGAGGACCTGTCCCCGACCTCGTCCGCCCTGCCCTCCAGCGGCCGCGCGGACGCGCTCGGCTCCGACGCAGACCCGTCGACCTCGGACGACTCTCCCCCGGCCACGGCGGGGTCGCGGGGGGACGAGAACCCCGGCGCGTCCACGCCGAGTTCGGCCAGGCTCAGGCCGCCCGCCGCCAGGGCGAAGCCGACGGTGATCAGCAACACGCGCCTGCGGCGCCGCCGGTGGGCCGAGGCTTTGCGGTCGCGACGACTCTCGCCGGGTGCGGCAGCCGTGCCTCCGGAGCCCCTCCGGCCACCCAGGCCCTGCTCACGGCGGCGCGCGGCTCGCCCCTGGGGCTCGCCGCCCTCGGCGGCGTGGTCGCCATGACCACCTCGAACGTCATGACCGCCTCGAACGTCATGACCGCCTCGAACGTCATGGACGCCTCGAACGTCATGACCGCCCCGAACGTCATGGACGCCTTGAACGTCATGACCGCCTTCAATGTCATGACCGCCCCCACCATGGACGCCTCGATCGTCCGAGCGGCCGGGCGCCTCGTGCGCCGACGCGTCCCGCGCGTAGGGCTCCGGCTCGTACGCGGCGGGCGGATACGCGGGGGGCTGTCCCGCAGGTGCGCCGCACCCCGGGCAGGCGAGGGCGCCGTTGAGGTGCCTTCGGCACGGGTGGCAGTAGTCCATGACGCGGGAAGACTAAGGACCCGGACTGTCACGTTCCCAGGCCCGCCTGTGAATGTTGTGTGGGAAACCGGCCATACTATGCGGTGACTCGAGTGACCTGTCACACACCGCCGACTTCCGACTCCCGAAAGGTCGCCGAAAGTCGAAGCCGTTACCTGTTCGACCCATTGACACCCCGCTCGCGCGGTCCTTACTGTCTGCCCAGCATTTCGAACGTGTGACGAAATATCGAACATCCGAAGGGTTACTTCCGTGCGCATCACCGGAATCAGCACGCACGTGGTCGGTACGCCGTGGCGCAACCTGACCTACGTCCTGGTGCACACCGACGAGGGCATCACGGGTGTCGGAGAGACCCGCATGTTGGGCCACACCGACGCGCTGATCGGCTATCTGCGGGAGGCCGAGGCCAATCACATTCTGGGCTCCGACCCGTTCGCCACGGAAGACCTCGTCCGGCGTATGAAGTACGGCGACTACGGGCGGGCTGGCGAGATCGTGATGTCCGGTATCGCCGTCATCGAGATGGCCTGCTGGGACATCAAGGGCAAGGCCCTCGGCGTGCCGGTCTGGCAGCTGCTCGGCGGCAAGGTGACCGACAAGGTCAAGGCGTACGCCAACGGCTGGTACACGACCGAGCGGACGCCGGAGGCCTACCACAAGGCCGCCAAGGGGGTCATGGAGCGCGGCTACAAGGCGCTCAAGATCGACCCCTTCGGCACCGGGCACTTCGAGCTGGACCACCAGCAGAGCCTGTACGCCGTCTCGCTGATCGAGGCCGTGCGGGACGCGATCGGCCCGGACGCCGAGCTGATGCTGGAGATGCACGGCCGCTTCTCCCCCTCCACCGCCGTCCGGCTGGCCAAGGACCTCGCTCCGTTCAAGCCCGCGTGGCTGGAGGAGCCCGTTCCGCCGGAGAACCTCAAGGCGCTGGAGAAGGTCGCCGCCAAGGTGGACATCCCGGTCGCGACCGGTGAGCGGATTCACGATCGCATCGAGTTCCGCGAGCTGTTCGAGAGCCAGGCCGTCGACATCATCCAGCCGGACGTCGGTCACATCGGCGGCATCTGGGAGACCCGGAAGCTGGCCGCGACCGCCGAGACGCACTACATGCTGGTGGCCCCGCACAACGTCGGCGGCCCGGTGCTCACCGCCGCCTCCCTCCAGGTCGGCTTCACCTCGCCGAACTTCAAGATCCTGGAGCACTTCAACGACTTCGCGGACGCGGAGATCAAGAAGGTCGTCAAGGGGGCGCCCGAGGTGATCGACGGGTACTTCCACCTGTCCGACAAGCCCGGTCTCGGTGTCGAGCTGGACACCGACGCCGCCGCCGAGTTCCCGCAGCAGCAGGCCCGATTCGACCTGTGGGCCGAGGGCTGGGAGCAGCGCAAGCCGAAGGCCAAGAAGTGACCGCTTCCGCCGCCGTCGTCATCGAGGCACCCGGTGAGCACCGGCTCACCGGGCACGCGCCCCGGCAGCCGGAGGCCGGCGAGGCCCTGGTGCGCGTGCACGCCGTCGGCATCTGCGGCAGCGACCGCGAGGTGTACCAGGGCAACCGACCCGAGGGGTACGTGCGTTACCCGCTGACCCCCGGGCACGAGTGGTCCGGGACGGTCGAGGCCGTCGGCTCCGGGGTGCCCGCCTCCCTGGTCGGGCGCAAGGTCGTCGGGGAGGGCTTCCGCAACTGCCAGGTGTGCGACCGCTGCCACGCGGGCGAGACGACGCTGTGTACGGCGGGGTACGAGGAGACCGGGTTCACCCAGCCGGGTGCGATGGCGACCACGCTCACCCTCCCGGCGCGTCTCCTGCACGTCCTGCCGGAGGACGCCGATCTGACGGCGGCGGCCCTGCTGGAGCCCGCCGCGTGCATCGCGGCCGCCGCGATCAAGGCGAACGCGCTGCCGGGCGAGCGGGTGGCCGTGGTCGGCACCGGCACGCTGGGCATGTTCGCCGTGCAGTTCCTGAAGGCCGGCTCCCCGGCCGAGCTGCTGGTGGTGGGCACCCGGGGCGACCGGGAGGCACTGTCGCGGCGGTTCGGGGCGAGCGACTTCCGTACGAAGGACCAGCCGCTCCCCGACGACTTCGACGTCGTCATCGAGACCGCCGGGTCCGCGTCCGCCGCGCGCACCGCAGCCTCCCTGCTCAGGCGCGGCGGGCGCCTGGTCCTGACGGGCATCCCCGCGCCGGGCGCCGAGGGTCTCGACCCGACCGACCTGGTCGTACGGCAGCTGGAGGTGCACACCGTCTTCGGGGCACCGCCGGACGCCTGGGCGCACACCGTGCGGGTTTTCGGGGCCGGACTGCTCGATCCGCTGCCGCTGGTCACGCACGAGCTGCCGCTGGGCGAGTTCCCGCAGGCCATCGAGCTGGTCGGGTCCGGTGACCCGAAGGTCGGAAAGGTGCTGCTGCGCCCCTAGACGTACGCCGGTCCGGGGGTTACCTGACGGCCCCCGGACCGGCGTACCACCATGTCTCCACCCCGTCTTCCGCTCCGCCCCGGTGTCCCCCACCTCCTCCACCCGTCCGGGCACACCCCCACGTCCTTCCGTATCCCGAGCCGCGAACTCCGTCCGACATACCGAACACAAAGGACAACTTGTGAACGACGCTTCCACCACGGCAGCCCGTAGGCCCGGTGAGCAGGCGCTCACCGCCCTCGGCCTGGGTGCGCCCGCCCTCGATCCCGCCGACGCCTCACCGCACACCTTCCCCGAGGGCGGCCGCTGGCGCACCGAGGTCCCCTCCTGCGAGGGTCCCGAGGCGCTGGCCGTCGTCCTCAAGGAGGCCTCGCGCCTGGATGTGCCGATCCACCGGATCAGCCAGGGCAGCGGTGTGTGGATGCTCACCGACGCCGAGATCACGGAGATGGTCGAGGCGACCGCGGAGCGCGACATCGAGCTCTGTCTGTTCACCGGCCCGCGCGGCACCTGGGACATCGGCGGCTCGACCCGGACCGACTCGCGCGGCGGGGGTCTGCGGGCCCGCGGCCACGACGCGGTGGCCGGCTGCGTCGAGGACGCCGTCCGGGCCACGGAGCTGGGCGTCAAGTGCCTCCTCGTCGCCGACGAGGGCGTGCTGTGGACGCTGCACCGGGCGCGGCAGGCCGGCATCATCCCGGCCGACACGACCCTCAAGGTGAGCGCCCTCATCGGGCCCGTCAACCCGGCCGCGTACGCGGTCTACGAGAACCTGGGCGCCGACTCCGTCAACGTGCCCAGCGACCTGACGCTCGATCATCTCACCGAGATCCGGCGGGTGTCGGGCGCCCCGATGGACATGTACATCGAGGCACCCGACGATCTCGGCGGTTATGTGCGGATGTACGAGGTCGCCGAGCTGATCCGGCGCGGCGCGCCGATCTACCTGAAGTTCGGCCTGTCCAAGGCCCCGGGGATCTACCCGTACGGGCACCACCTGCGCGATCTGACCCTGAACAGCGCCCGGGAACGGGTGCGGCGCGGACGGCTCGCCCTGGACCTGCTGGCACGGCACGGAGTGGACGGCGACATGGCACCGCTCGGCTCGCGGCTGCCCGGTGATCTGCGTCGATTCGAAACGCCCTCATAACGTTCCGGACAATCCCCCTTCACAAAAGGCGACGCAGCCGCACACAATCCGACACACCCTCTTCCTCGGTCTCAGTTCCAACGGCGCCCCGCATGCGGCCCGCACCGCCAGACCGAGGCAGTCCCGACATCAAGGATGATGATCATGCGTACTCGTCGAGCCGCACTGGCCGCCATAGCCGCCTCCGCCTCCCTCGCCCTCACCCTGTCCGCCTGCGGACAGAACAGCGAGGGCGGCAGCGAGGAGAAGGCCGGCAGCGCCAAGGGCGGGACGATCGGCATCGCGATGCCGACCAAGTCCTCCGAACGCTGGATCTCGGACGGCAAGAACGTCGTCAAGGACCTCCAGGCCAAGGGCTACAAGACCAAGCTCGTCTACGGCGAGGACGACCCCGACCAGCAGGTCTCGCAGATCGAGAACCTGATCACCCAGGGCGTCAAGGGCCTGATCATCGCGGCCATCGACAACAAGTCGCTGAACAACGTGCTGCAGCAGGCCGCCGACGCCAAGATCCCGGTGATCTCCTACGACCGCCTGATCCTCGGCACCAAGAACGTCGACTACTACGCGTCGTTCGACAACGAGAAGGTCGGCAGGCTGCAGGCCGGCTACATCGTCGACAAGCTCGGCCTGAAGAGCGGCAAGGGCCCGTTCAACATCGAGCTGTTCGCCGGCTCCAACGACGACAACAACACCCGGTACTTCTTCAACGGCGCGATGAGCGTCCTGCAGCCGTACATCGACAGCAAGAAGCTCGTCGTCAAGTCCGGTCAGTCCAAGCTCACCCAGGCCACCACCCTGCGCTGGGACGGCGCCACCGCTCAGAAGCGCATGGAGGACATCCTCACCTCCAAGTACACGAGCGGCCGGGTCGACGCGGTGCTCTCGCCGTACGACGGCATCTCCATCGGCATCATCTCGGCGCTGAGGTCGGACGGCTACGGCACCGCGAGCAAGCCGCTGCCGGTCATCACCGGCCAGGACGCCGAGCTCGCCTCGGTGAAGTCGATCATCGCGGGTCAGCAGACGCAGACGGTCTACAAGGACCTCCGCAAGCTCGCCGAGGTCGCCACGAACATGGTGGACGACGCGCTCAACGGCAAGAAGCCTGAGATCAACGACACCAAGAGCTACGACAACGGCACCAAGGTCGTCCCCGCCTACCTGCTGCAGCCGGTGAGCGTCGACAAGTCGAACTACCAGAAGGTGCTGATCGACGGCGGCTACTACACGGCTGACCAGGTCAAGTAAGCCCTCGGCACCCAAGATTGGAAGGCACGACCATGGCGGGACCCGTCCTGGAAATGCGCTCGATCGTCAAGACCTTTCCCGGCGTCAAGGCGCTGTCGGACGTCACCCTGACCGTCCGCCAAGGCGAGGTCCACGCCATCTGCGGTGAGAACGGCGCCGGAAAGTCCACCCTGATGAAGGTGCTTTCCGGTGTCCATCCGCACGGCACGTACGAGGGCGAGATCCTCTTCGAGTCGGAAGTCTGCGAGTTCAAGGACATCCGGGCGAGCGAGCAGCACGGCATTGTCATCATCCACCAGGAGCTCGCGCTGGTGCCGTACCTCTCCCTCGCGGAGAACATCTTCCTCGGCAACGAGCACGCCAAGGGCGGGTTCATCAACTGGAACGAGACGCTCAAGCACGCCACCGAGCTGCTGCGCCGGGTCGGTCTCACCGACCACCCGGAGACCCCCGTCACCGACATCGGCGTGGGCAAGCAGCAGCTCGTGGAGATCGCCAAGGCGCTCTCCAAGAAGGTGAAGCTGCTCATCCTGGATGAGCCGACCGCGGCTCTCAACGACGAGGACAGCGGCAAACTCCTGGATCTCATCCTGGAGTTGAAGAAGCAGGGCATCACCTCGATCATCATCTCCCACAAGCTGAACGAGATCCGCAAGGTCGCCGACTCGGTGACGATCCTGCGCGACGGGCGCTCCATCGAGACGCTCGACGTGAAGGCGCCGGAGACGACCGAGGACCGGATCATCAGCGGCATGGTCGGCCGCGACCTCGACCACCGCTTCCCCGAGCGCACCCCGCACGAGGCGGAGGCGGGCGCGGCCCCGGCCCTGGAGATCCGGGACTGGACCGTGTTCCACCCGGTCGACCAGCAGCGCAAGGTGGTCGACGACGTGTCCGTCCAGGTACGGCGCGGGGAGATCGTCGGCATCGCGGGCCTGATGGGCGCCGGCCGCACGGAGCTCGCGATGAACGTCTTCGGGCGCACCTACGGACGGTACGCGGGCGGCACGGTCCTCAAGGACGGCAAGGAGATCCGTACGAAGACCGTCGCGGAGGCGATCAAGCACGGCATCGCGTACGTCACCGAGGACCGCAAGCACTACGGACTGAACCTCATCGACACCATCAACCGGAACATCTCGCTGACCGCCCTGGACAAGGTGGCCAAGCGGGGCGTGGTGGACGAGCACGAGGAGCGGCAGGTCTCCGAACGCTTCCGCAAGTCCATGAACATCAAGGCGCCGACCGTCTTCGAGCCGGTGGGCAAGCTGTCCGGGGGCAACCAGCAGAAGGTCGTCCTCAGCAAGTGGATCTTCGCGGGTCCGGACGTGCTGATCCTGGACGAGCCCACCCGCGGCATCGACGTGGGCGCCAAGTACGAGATCTACACGGTCATCGACCAGCTGGCGGCCGAGGGCAAGGCGGTCGTCTTCATCTCCTCCGAGCTGCCGGAGCTGCTCGGCATGTGCGACCGCATCTACACCATGGCCGCCGGGCGGCTGACGGGCGAGTTCTCGAGGGCCGAGGCCTCGCAGGAAGCGTTGATGCGTCAGATGACGAAGGACAAAGAGGTAACCCGATGAGCACCGATGTGACCGCCAAGACCCCGGCGCCCGCGCCGCCCGGCAAGAGCGGATCGGCCACCGGCGAAGGTCTGCTGCAGCTGATGTTCGGCGGACTGCGCCGCAACATGCGCAAGTACGGCATGCTGATCGCCCTCGCCCTGCTCGTGATCCTGTTCCAGGTGTGGACCGGCGGCGACCTGCTGCTGCCGCGCAACGTCTCCAACCTGGTGCTGCAGAACAGCTACATCCTGATCCTCGCGATCGGCATGATGCTGGTGATCATCGCCGGCCACATCGACCTGTCGGTCGGCTCGTTGACGGCGTTCGTGGGCGCGACAGCGGCCGTGCTGACGGTCGAACACCATGTGGCGTGGCCGGTCGCCCTGGTGCTGTGCCTGGTGCTGGGCGCGGTGGCCGGTGCGGTGCAGGGGTACCTGATCGCGTACTTCGGCATACCGTCCTTCATCGTGACCCTGGCAGGCATGCTGCTCTTCCGCGGTCTGACGGAGATCTTCCTGGAGGGCCAGACCCTCGGCCCGTTCCCGGACGGTCTGCAGAAGCTCGGCAACGGCTTCCTGCCGGAGGTCGGCCCGGACACCAACTACCACAACCTCACGCTGCTGCTGGGCTTCGTGCTGCTGGCCTCCGTGGTCTACCAGGAGGTCCGCGACCGCAAGCGTCAGCAGGAGTTCTTGCTGGACGTGCTGCCGAGGAACGCCTTCCTGCTCAAGCTCGTCGCCATCGCGGCGGCGGTCCTCGCCGTGACGATGCTGCTCGCCAGCTACCAGGGCGCGCCGATCATCCTGATCGTCCTCGGTGTCCTGGTGGTCGGTTACGGCTATGTCATGCGCAACGCCATCTTCGGTCGCCACATCTACGCGATCGGCGGCAACCTGCCGGCGGCCAAGCTGTCCGGCGTCAAGGACAAGAAGGTCACCTTCCTGGTCTTCCTGAACATGGGCGTGCTCGCGGCCCTGGCGGGCATGGTCGTTGCCGCCCGCCTCAACGCGGCCTCACCGAAGGCGGGCCTCAACTTCGAACTCGAGGCCATCGCCTCGTCGTTCATCGGTGGCGCGTCCATGAGCGGCGGTGTGGGTACCGTCCTCGGCGCGATCATCGGTGGTCTCGTCCTCGGTGTGCTGAACAACGGTATGAACCTCCTCAGCGTCGGCACCGACTGGCAGCAGGTCATCAAGGGCCTGGCCCTGTTGTTGGCGGTCGGATTCGACGTGTGGAACAAGCGCAAGGTCGGTTCGTAGAAACGACCGGGGCCCCGCCGGACGGCGGGGCCCCGGCCTTTTGCGGACTCGGCTTCGCACAGGAACAGCACAACTGTCGTACGACTACGCACCGCACAGTAGGGGGAGGCAACTCCCCTCATTCACGAGGAGCCGCCCGTGGAACTGAGCAGACGTACCGTCATCGCCGGGGCCGCCGCCGCCGGTGTCACCACCGCCACCGTCGGTGGCACCGCGCACGCCACAGGAGGCAGGAAGCCGGTGAAGGAGCTCTTCGGCAAGCTGGCCGACGGCACGAAGGTCCACCGCTGGTCGCTGGAGAACGGCGGCACGCGGATGAAGGTCCTCTCCTGGGGCGGCGTCGTCCAGTCCCTGGAGATCCCGGACCGCAAGGGCCGCTACGCCAACGTCTCCCTCGGCTTCGACAACATCGAGGACTACGTCGCCAAGACCCCGTACTTCGGCGCGCTGATCGGCCGCTACGGCAACCGCATAGCAAAGGGCCAGTTCACCCTGGACGGCAAGAGCTATCAGCTCTCCGTCAACGACGGCGCCAACAGCCTGCACGGCGGCACCCAGGGCTTCGACAAGCGGGTGTGGGACGTCGAGCCGTTCACCAAGGGCTCCGACGTCGGCCTGTACCTGCACTACACGAGCGCCGACGGCGAGATGGGCTACCCGGGCACGCTCAAGGTGAAGGTGACGTACACCCTCACCCGGCACGGCGACTGGCGCATCGACTACGAGGCCACCACCACCAAGGCCACCGTCGTCAACCTGACCAGCCACGTGTACTGGAACCTGGCCGGCGAGGGCAGCGGCACCATCGAGAACCACGAGCTGAAGATCGCCGCCGGCCGCTACACGCCCACCGACGCGGGCCTCATCCCGACCGGCGAGCTGGCGAAGGTCTCCGGCACGCCCTTCGACTTCCGCAAGGCCAAGGCGATCGGCCGGGACATCCGGGACGGTCACCCGCAGCAGGTCCTCGCCAAGGGCTACGACCACAACTGGGTCCTCGACAAGGGCATCACCGCGAAGCCCGAGCACGTGGCCACCCTCTGCGAACCGTCCTCCGGGCGCACCCTGAAGATCGCCACCGTCGAGCCGGGGCTGCAGTTCTACTCCGGCAACTTCCTCGACGGCACCCTGACCGGCACCGGCGGCAGCACCTACCGCCAGGGTGACGCCCTGTGCCTGGAGACGCAGCACTTCCCGGACTCCCCGAACCACCCGTCGTTCCCGTCCACGCTGCTGCGACCTGGGCAGACGTACAAGACGACGACGGTCCACACGTTCGGCGCGTAAGGCCGGCCGGCGCCGTCCCGACGCGTCCGCCGGATGAAGTTGATAGGTCACGTTCCTTTCACACGCGTTGAACGGCGCCACTCCGGCATCCGTATGTAAGGGCGGCCCGCGCTCCCCCGCGCGGGCCACCCAAGACGACGGGCCCGGTCGTCCCCGCCAGGCCCGCCCCATACGGAGGCTCCCTTGGCTGACAACGTCACCTCGCTGTTCCGCAGCACCGCGGCGCACAGCCCGTCGATGGCGGCGTTGACACGGGAGGGCGGCGAGGGAACCGGTCCGGTCGACTTCTGCATTCCCTGCAACCCCTACTTCCCCACCCCGCCCATGTTCGAGGAGATGGCGAGCCGGCTGCGGGAGATCGTCACGTACTACCCGAGCAGCGCCGACACCATCACGGCCGAGCTGTGCAACCTGCTCCAACTCCCCCCGCAGTGCGTGGCGATGGGCAACGGCTCCACCGAGCTGATCACCTGGATCGACCACCTGCTGGTGCGCGAGTCGCTCGCCATCCCCGTCCCCACCTTCGGCCGCTGGACCGACCAGCCGATGGAGACCGGCAAGCGGGTCGACATGTTCCCGCTCCAGGAGTCCAGCGGCTTCGCCCTGGACCTCGCCCAGTACGCCGAGTTCATCCGCGCCCGCGGCACCCGCGTCGCCGTGATCTGCAACCCGAACAACCCCGACGGCGGCTTCCTGCACAAGCACGCCATCACGCAGTTCATGGACGCGATGGCCGATTTGGACCTGGTCGTCATCGACGAGTCCTTCCTGGAGTTCGCCGACGCCGAGGTCGAACCCAGCGTCGTCCAGGAGGCCATGCTGCGGCCCAACGTGGTGGTGCTGCGCAGCCTCGGCAAGAACTTCGGGCTGCACGGCATACGGTTCGGCTACCTCGTCGCCAACCCGGCCCTGGCCGGCCGGATCCGCTCCATGCTGCCCAAGTGGAACCTCAACTCCTTCGCCGAGCATGTGGTGTTCATGCTGAAGGAGCACGGCTCCGAGTACGCCCAGAGCCTCCAGCAGGTCCGCCGGGACCGCCTGGACATGGCCGGCCAGCTCGCCAACCTGCCCGGCCTGACGGTCTATCCGTCCCAGGGCAACTTCCTCTTCGTACGCCTTCCCGTCGGCGCCGAAGGCACCGTGGTCCGGGACCGGATGCTCACCGAGCACCGGATCCTCGTCCGCGAGTGCGGCAACAAGATCGGCTCCTCCAGCCGCTTCCTGAGACTCGTGGTGCGCCCCCAGGTGGACGTGCGTCGCCTGGTGTCCGGCCTGGAACAGGTGCTCTACGGGACCAGGAGGGGAGCCGCCGTGCCCGAGCTGGCTACCGGGACCAGCTACAGCTCGGGTACGGCGGCCGTGGACCGGCTGGTCGGCGCCACCAACGGTTCGGGTATGCAGGGCCTGGCCGGTCAGGCGATGGCGGCCGGTGGAGGCGGTGGCGCCGGTGGCCAGGGGCTGCACGCGGCTCCGTCCATCGGCTCCGGGATGCCGATGCCCGCGGCGGCCCAGGCCGGCGGTGCCGGGATGCCCGGCCAGCCCGCCCAGCCGGCCCGGCCGGCTCAGCCCGGCGGTGCCCAGGTGCCGATGCCGGCGGTGGCCCAGGCGCCCCAGCGGTTCGGCATGCCCGCCCCGCCGGCCCCGGCCCAGATGCCGATGCCGGCCCAGATGCCCACGCCGCCTCAGATGCCCACGCCGCCTCAGATGCCCACGCCGCCTCAGATGCCGACGCCGGCTCAGATGCCCACGCCTGCGCCCATGCAGATGCCGAACCAGATGCCGACCCCGGTCCCGGCGGCCGCCGCCGGCCCGACCCCGCCGGGCGTCCCGGCCCGCGGCGGCCTCACCGCAGCGCAGGTCCGCGGCATGACCGGCCCGGCGCCGGTACCCGACCTCACCCCCGCCGCCGCCACCGGCTGGCCCAACGCACAGAGCTGGCCGAACGCGGCGGGGATGGGTCAGGCGGGCTAGCCCGTCGCACGGACCTCGGCCCGTGTCAGTACGCCACGGGCCAGCCGCTGCTCCAGTTCAGCAGGTTGATGCCGAGCTTGGGTGTGCCGTTGTCGTTGCCGTCGTAGTAGTGGTAGACGATCAGGTCGCCGTCGGAGTCGTTCATGATCGACTGTCCGCCGGGGCCGATGACGCTGCCGTGCGTCTCGAGGACGGGCGTGCCGCCGTTGTTCGTCATCGCGACGCCGTTCTTGTCGTAGTACGGCCCGGTGACACCGGTGGCGCGGCCGACCTTCACCTTGTACGTCGAGCTGGTGCCGGCGCAGCAGGTGTCGTACGAGGCGAAGAGGTAGTAGTAGCCGTTCCGCTTGACGACGTACGGCGCCTCGACCGCCTTGGTCCCGGTGGGGCGGGAGGCGATCGAGTACCGGGTGGTGTTGGAGGACAGCTGCTTCCCGGTCGCGGGGTTGATCTGGATCATCTTGATCCCGGTCCACCAACTGCCGAAGGACAGCCACCACTTGCCGTCGTCGTCGACGAAGAGGTTCGGGTCGATGGCGTTGTAGTCGCTGGACGTGGTCGAGGTGTACACGGTGCCCTGGTCGCTCCAGGAGCCGGGCAGCCCGGTGCTCGACGTCGCCAGACCGATCGCCGACTTGTTGGAGCCGAACGTGGAGACGGCGTAGTACATCAGGTACTTGCCGCCGTGGTACGAGATGTCGGGCGCCCACGCCTCGGTGGCGTACGCGGACCACCAGCCCGGCTTGGTGCCGAAGGCGTCGCCGCCGTTGGTGAAGGCGATCCGGTCGGTGGAGCTGTTGTAGCCGAGGCCTCCGCCGGTGCCGTACAGCAGGTAGCGGCCGGCCGAGGAGCGAATCATCGTCGGGTCGTGGACGACGACGTCACCAGTGACGCGGCCGGGATTGGGGTACGCCGACGCGGTGCTCGGAATCAGGGCGAGCAGGACGGCGGCGGGGACGGCGAGGAGTGCGGCTCTGCGGGAGGTGCGGGGGG
>NZ_JOEV01000034.1 GCF_000721105.1 Streptomyces cellulosae | reverse complement strand
GGGCACCCGTACCACGCATGACCGCCTCGACATCGACGCCATCAACAAACACCTCACCGCCTGATAGCCATCGGCGGAACTTGTGCGGTGCAGCACTAGAGCAGGGCGGGGCGCCCGGAGCAGGACCGGGAGCAGTCGGCAGTACTCGGCAGTACCTGGCAGTACCTCTCATCACTTCTGGAACTCTTCATCGGAAGGCTTCGATCGCATGGACGCGGTGGACAGGCAGCTCATCCAGGCCCTGAGGGAGAACGGCCGGGCCTCCTACGCGGAGCTGGGACGCCTCGTCGGTCTGTCGGGACCCAGTGTCACCGACCGCATCAACCGGCTGGAGGCGGCCGGTGTCATCACCGGTTACCGCGCCACCGTCGACGCGGCCTCGCTCGGCCTCGGCGTGATCGCGCTGATCGGCATCTCGCTCTCCGACGCGGCCGACCACGAGGACGTGGCCCGCCGGCTGAAGGACCTCACCGAGATCGAGGACTGCTGGTTCATCGCGGGCGACGACTCGTTCATGCTCAAGGTGCGGGCGACGAACGTGGACGGCCTGGAGAAGATCATCCGGCGGCTCAGCGGGACCAGGGGCGTGTCCCGGACCCGTACCACCATCGTGCTCTCCACGAAGTGGGAGAACCGGGTCGGGGAGCTTCCCGAAGAGGTGTAGGCGCGTGTCAGCGCCGTATAGGGGGCACCTTCCGCCCGAAGGGTGGGGCGTACGGTTGTCGGAGTCTGTCTAGGAGAGGGATGAGCATGGACGTCGGGCTCAAGCGCGAGCTGGAGGAGAAGGTGCGGGCGGGTGTCCGCCTGACCCGCGAGGACGGCATCGCGCTGTACGAGTCGGACGACCTGGCCTGGCTGGGCGGACTCGCGCACGAGGTGCGGACGCGGAAGAACGGTGACGTCGTCCACTTCAACGTCAACCGTCACCTCAACATGACCAACGTGTGCACGGCGTCCTGCGCGTACTGCTCCTTCCAGCGCAAGCCGGGCGAGAAGGACGCGTACACGATGCGCATCGAGGAGGCGGTGAAGCTCGCCAAGGCGATGGAGGGCGACAACCTCACCGAGCTGCACATCGTCAACGGGCTGCACCCGAACCTGCCGTGGCGCTACTACCCGCGCTCGCTGCGGGAGTTGAAGGCCGCGCTGCCGAACGTGTCGCTGAAGGCGTTCACGGCGACGGAGATCCACCACTTCGAGACGATCAGCGGTCTGTCCGCCTCCGAGATCCTCGACGAGCTGATCGACGCCGGTCTGGAGTCCCTCACCGGCGGCGGCGCGGAGATCTTCGACTGGGAGGTCCGCCAGCACATCGTGGACCACCGCACCCACTGGGAGGACTGGTCGCGGATCCACCGGCTGGCGCACGAGAAGGGTCTGAAGACCCCCGCCACCATGCTCTACGGCCACATCGAGGAGCCCCGCCACCGGGTGGACCACGTGCTGCGGCTGCGTGAGCTCCAGGACGAGACCGGCGGCTTCCAGGTCTTCATCCCGCTGCGCTACCAGCACGACTTCGTGGACATGAAGGACGGCAAGGTACGCAACCGCCTTCAGGCGCGGACGCAGATGGCGACCGGCGCCGAGGCGCTGAAGACCTTCGCGGTCTCCCGGCTGCTCTTCGACAACGTCCCGCACGTCAAGGTCTTCTGGGTCATGCACGGCGTCCAGACGGCCCAACTGGCCCTCCAGCACGGCGCCGACGACATGGACGGCTCGGTCGTCGAGTACAAGATCACGCACGACGCCGACAACTACGGCACCCCGAACAAGCTGACCCGCGACGACCTCCTCGACCTCATCCGCGACGCCGGGTTCCGTCCGGTCGAGCGGAACACGCGGTACGAGATCATCCGCGAGTACGACGGCCCGGACCCGGCGCGTCGGGAGGCCCCGCAGCCGATGCGCGTGTGACTGCGGCCCGCCCGGGAGACGTGTGACGTGCGGCCCGCCGGGAGACGTGTGACGTGCGGCCGCCGGGCGGCGGGTGACGTGAGGCCGAGCGCCCGGGTGGGTACCCGTCCGGCATGGCTGTCACCAAGGCGCCCGAGGACGCCTACACCGCGGAGCCCTTCGTCCCGGACCGCGGTGGCCTGACCGCCCTGCGGAAGGCCGCCGCCGACTGCCGGGGCTGCCCCCTGCACCGGGACGCCACCCAGACCGTGTTCGGGGCGGGGGCGACGGACGCCCGGGTGATGCTCGTCGGGGAGCAGCCCGGTGACCAGGAGGACCGGCAGGGCAAGCCGTTCGTCGGCCCCGCCGGCAAGCTCCTGGACCGCGCCCTGCAGGAGGCCGGCCTCGACCCGGCGGACGCCTACGTCACCAACGCCGTCAAGCACTTCAAGTTCACGCAGGCCGAGCCGCGCAAGCGCCGGATCCACAAGGCGCCGAGCCTGCGCGAGATGACCGCGTGCGGGCCGTGGCTCGCCGCCGAGCTGGCCGTCGTCGAACCCGAGCTGATCGTGGTGCTGGGCGCCACCGCCGGGAAGGCGCTGCTGGGGTCGTCGTTCCGGGTCACCCAGGTGCGCGGGACGGTGCTGGAGGAGGAGATCCACGGGCGCCCGGAACGGCTGGTGCCGACCGTGCATCCGTCGGCCGTCCTGCGCGCGGACGACCGGGAGGGCGCCTACCAGGGCCTGGTCGCCGATCTGAAGGTGGCGGCGCGGGCGCTGGGGTGACGTAAGTGACCCGAAACTCACTTGAGGCGAGCGTGACGTAATGACTACTCTCGCCATATGCCCCTTACCTTCACTCTCGACCCGGCCGTGACCCCCGAGCTGCGCGACGGCCTCCTCGACCTGTGGACCGACGTCACCAACGCGGGCGGCGCCGTCGGTTTCGTGGCGCCGGTGGCGCGGGACGCGATCCGGCCGGAGCTGGTGAAGCACTTCGCGGCGATGAGCGAGGGACGCACCCGGCTCCTCGTCGGCTTCGACGAGGAGGGACAGGTCGCCGCGGCCGCCTTCCTCACCCACAACACGCACCGTCTGATGGCCCACTGGCTGTGGCTGTACACGGTGATGGTCCACCCGCGCCACCAGGGCAAGGGATACGGCCGCGACCTGCTGGCCGCCGCCTCGGACGCGGCCCGCGGCCTCGACGGCATCGAGGCGATCCGGCTCACCTGCCGCGGCGGCCTCGGCCTGGAGCACTTCTACGGTTCCTGCGGCTACAAGGAGGTCGGCCGGATACCGGGCGCGATACGCGTCGCCGAGGGCGACGACCGCGACGACATCGTCATGCTGCTGCCCCTGACCTGAGCCGCGGTGGCCCGCCCCCTGCCGGGCGGCACACCCCCGTGCAAGACCGGCTGCCCGGCGTGCTTCACTGGACGGTGTCCCTTTGGGGACGTTAGGACCGTTCCAACCGGAAGAGTGGATTGAGATGCTCCGCTACACGCTGATGCGCCTCGGGGTCTTCGCGGCGTGCCTCTTGGTCGTCTGGGGCCTCGTCTACTCCGGTCTCGTCCCGCGCGGCCTCGGCGACTCCAACGGCATGTGGGTCGTCCTGCTGGCCATGGTGGTCTCCGCCCCGATCAGCTTCGTCGTCCTGCGCAAGGAGCGCGACCGCGCCTCCGTGAAGGTCGTCCAGCGGGTCGACCGGATGAAGGCCAACCTGGAGGAGAACCGCAGCCAGGAGGACATCGCCGACGACACGGCCCGCGCCCAGGGCGCCCAGGGCCAGGCCCCGCAGACCTCGTAGGCGCAGACCCGGTAGGCGCAGAGCTCCGGGCAGCGCTCCGGCGCGCTCCGGCACCCTCCCCGACTAGGCTTCGGACATGGGTGCCGTGAAGAGCAAGCGGATGCCGCGGGCGGTCCGGGAACAGCAGATGATGGACGCCGCCGTACGGACCTTCGGGCAGCGCGGGTACATGGCCGCGTCGATGGACGAGATCGCCGAACTGGCGGGCGTGTCGAAGCCGTTGGTGTACCTGTACCTGAACTCCAAGGAAGACCTCTTCACCGCCTGCATCCGCCGCGAGGCGCGGGCACTCACCGACGCGGTCCGGGCCGGGGTAGGCGCCGACGCGCCGGCCGATCGTCAACTCTGGGACGGCCTGCGGGCGTTCTTCGAGCACACCGCGCACCATCCGGACGCCTGGTCGGTCCTGCACCTCCAGGCCCGTACCCACGGCGAGCCGTTCGCCGCCGAGGTCACCGTGATGCGCGAGGAGATCGTCACGTTCGTGACCGAGCTGATCGTGGTCGCCGCCCGGGAGGCGCACCGGGACCCCGACCTGCCCGAACGTGAGGTCGCCGGCCTCGCCGAGGCCCTGGTCGGCGCCGCCGAGTCACTGGCCGCCTGGGCCAACGCGACACCCGGCATCACCGCGAGACAGGCGGCGACGACCCTGATGAACTTCGCCTGGGCGGGCCTGGGCAACCTGATGGCGGGCACGCCCTGGTCACCGCCGGACTCCGCGGCTCATGGGGCAGCGGTCGAGCCCGCGGCTCATGGGGCAGCGGTCGAGCCCGCGGTTCACGGGCCGGTGTCCGAGCCCGCGGTTCACGGGCCGGTGTCCGAGCCAAAGGCTCAGGGATCTCCGTCCGGCTCCGTCGCTCAGGAGCAGAGTGGGTAGACGCCCCCGGTCAGATGCGTACGGCCGTCACCGCCGCGCAGTTCGAACAGCCCGTCGCGGGCCGCGTACGTCACCGCCCCCGGCAGCAGCACCGGCGCCCGGAAGTCGGCCCGTACCAGCACGGCCGCCGGGGTGCCGTGTGCGGCCAGGCAGCGGGCCACCGTCCACATGCCGTGCGCGATGGCCCGGCGGAAGCCGAACAGGCGGGCGGTGAGCGGGGACAGGTGGATCGGGTTGCGGTCACCGGAGACCGCGCCGTAGCGCCGCCCCACGTCCCCGGCCAGCCGCCACTCGGCGACGGCGGGCAACGGCTCGCGTTCGGGCACGGGGGCCGCGGGCACGGACGCCGTGGTCGTACCGCCCGTGGTCGTACTGCCCGTGGTCGTACGGCCCGTGGTTGTACCGCCCGTGGTCGTACCGCC
This sequence comes from Streptomyces cellulosae, assembly GCF_000721105.1. Taxonomy (GTDB): domain Bacteria; phylum Actinomycetota; class Actinomycetes; order Streptomycetales; family Streptomycetaceae; genus Streptomyces; species Streptomyces cellulosae_A. The sequence continues at coordinate 79,491 of NZ_JOEV01000034.1, read as the reverse complement.
CGTGGTCGTACGGCCGTCCGTGCGGTGCCGGGCCAGATACGTGCTCGTCGACTCCCACACCACCTCGTCCCCGGAGCGCAGCTCGGTCACCACCGCGGCCTCGGCGCCCCGCCGGTGCGGCGCCAACTGGTCGACATACACCGTGAGTTCGTACTCCCCGGTCGCGGTCAGCGCCCGCCGCCGGGTGATCTCGATCGACGTGTGGACCAGCCCGAGCAGCGGCAGGGGGAAGTCCCGCGCGCTCATCAGCCGCATGGCCAGCGGGAAGCCGAGGACGTGCGGATAGGTCGGCGGCAGCGCGTCGTCGCCGGTCGCGAAGCCGCACACCCGCTCGTAGGCGGCCAGTCGGGACAGGTCGACCCGCAGACCGGGCAGTACGAGCCGGGTGCGCGGGAAATCGGCGTCCGGGCGGAGACGCTTGAACGGGGACAGCAGGGCTCCCCGGGCGAGCAGGGGGGCGAGGCCGGGGGAGGCGGTGAGGGTGGTGGTGGTCGGCGCGGTCGGCACTAGGCCCCCAGCAGGCTCTGGCCGCACACCCGCACGACCTGCCCGTTCACCGCGCCGGAGGCCGGATGCGCGAGCCAGGCGATGGTCTCGGCGACGTCTACGGGCAGCCCGCCCTGCGCGAGGGAGTTCATCCGGCGGCCCGCCTCACGGATGAACAGGGGGACCGCGGCCGTCATCTTCGTCTCGATGAAGCCGGGCGCGACCGCGTTGACCGTCACCCCGTGCTCGGCGAGGGCGCGCGGTGCGAGGGAGCGGACCAGGCCGGCCACGCCCGCCTTGCTCGCCCCGTAGTTCGTCTGGCCCGCGTTGCCCGCGAGGCCGGCGATGGAGGCGGTGGCCACGATCCGGCCGCCGGCCCTGATCGTCCCGCTCGCCAGCAGCGCGTCCGTCGTCCGCAGCACGCTCGCCAGGTTCACCTCCAGCACCGAACTCCAGCGCTCGGCCGGCATGTTGACCAGCCGCCGGTCGCGCGTGATGCCCGCGTTGTGGACGAGGACGTCCAGGCCGTCGGGGAGGGCCGCGGCGATCCGTTCACCGGCGTCCGGGGCCGTGATGTCGAGGGCGAGCGGGGTCCCGCCGAGCCGCTCGGCGACCTGCCGGGCCGTCGACTGCGCCTGCGGTACGTCCAGTACGACGACCCGCGCCCCGTCCCTCGCCAGCGTCCCGGCGACCGCCTCGCCGATCCCGCGCGCGGCCCCGGTGACCAGCGCGGTACGGCCGGTCAGGGGGCGGTCCCAGTCGTCCGGCGCGGTGACCTGCCGGGCGCCCACCTCGGTCACCTGGCCGCTGACGTAGGCCGACTTGGGGGAGAACAGGAAGCGCAGGGTCGACTCGGCGGCGAGCGCGTCGGCCGTCCGGACGAGGTTCACGGTCCTGCCCCGGCCGATCTCCTTGCCCAGCGAGCGCGTGAAGCCCTCCAGGGCCTGCTGGGCGGCGGACTGGTGATGGTCGGCGGGGTCCAGCGGGGCGCCCAGCACGACCACCCGGCCGCCCGCGGCGACCGACCGCACGACGGGGTGCAGGGCCGCGTGCACGTCGGTGAGGCCCTCGACGTCCCGGACGCCGGAGGCGTCGAGGAGCACGGCGGCGGGGTGCTCGGAGGAACGGACGAGGGCGAGGCCGGTGGCGGCGAGGTCCAGGTCGGACTTGCCCGCGGTGAGATGCAGCAGGTCGCCGCCGAGGGCGGGGTGCTCGGGCGACCAGCGGCGCAGCGGAGCGGGTTGCGGCAGCCCGAGGCGCCGGGTGAGGAAGCGGCCGGGCGCGGTGCCGGTGAAGCTCAGATAGCGGTCGGCCATGTCAACTCCCAGCGCCGGTGACTCTTCCTGCCCAAGCCCACTGGTCCTTACTCACGAGTAAGGTTACCGTAGGTAATACTACGTCAGAGGTTACGTCAGAGGTGAGGAGCAGGTCGAGATGAGCCCCCTGAAGCCGCCGGTGGCCCGGCGCGTGGCGATCGTCGCCGGCGCCCGCGTCCCCTTCGCCCGCTCCGACGGGCCGTACGCCACCGCCTCCAACCGGGACATGCTGACCGCCGCGCTCGACAGCCTCGTCGAGCGGTGCGGGCTGGAGGCGCCGGGCGCGGTGGGGGAGTTCGTCGCCGGGGCCGTTCTCAAGCACAGCCGGGACTTCAACCTCGCCCGCGAGACCGTGCTCGGCTCGAAGCTGGATGCGCAAACCCCGGCGTACGACATCCAGCAGGCATGCGGGACCGGGCTCCAGGCCGTGATCGCCGCCGCCAACAAGATCGCTCTCGGGCAGACCGAGTCGGCCGTCGCGGGCGGCGCGGACACCGCCAGCGACGCGCCGCTGGGCGTGAACGACGACCTGCGCCGGATCCTGCTGGAGGTACGGCGGGCGAAGTCGCCGGGCGGCCGGGTCAAGGCGCTCGCCCGGGTACGCCCGTCCCACCTGGTCCCCGACATCCCGCGCAACGCCGAACCGCGCACCGGCCTGTCCATGGGCGAGCACGCGGCGGTGACCGCACGGACCTGGGGCATCACCCGCGAGGCCCAGGACGAGCTGGCCGCGCTCAGCCACCAGCGGCTGGCGGCGGCGTACGAACGTGGCTTCTTCCAGGACCTGGTGGTGCCGTTCCGGGGCCTGGCCCGCGACCAGAACCTGCGCCCCGGCTCGACGGTGGAGAAACTGGCCGCGCTGAAGCCGGTGTTCGGTCTGGACGGGGCCGACCCGACCATGACGGCGGGCAATTCGACGCCGCTGACGGACGGGGCGGCGGTCGTCCTGCTGGCGAGCGAGGAGTGGGCCGAGGCGCGCGGACTGCAGCCGCTGGCATATCTCACGGCGTACGAGACGGCGGCCGTGGACTTCGTCGGGGGCGATGTCGCCGGCGGCGAGGACGGGCTGCTGATGGCGCCGGCCTACGCCGTCCCGCGCATGCTGGAGCGGGCGGGACTGGACCTCGGCGACTTCGAACTCCTCGAAATCCACGAGGCGTTCGCGTCCCAGGTGCTGGCCACCCTCGCCGCCTGGGAGAAGCGGGGCCTGGGCACGGTGGACCGGGCCCGCCTGAACGTCGCCGGGTCCTCCCTCGCGACCGGGCACCCCTTCGCGGCGACCGGCGCTCGGATCGTGGCCACGCTGGCGAAGCTGCTCGCCGAACGGGGGTCGCGCGGGCGGGGACTGATCTCCGTGTGCGCGGCGGGCGGGCAGGGCGTCACGGCGATCCTGGAACGAGACTGATCCGCTCCCGCCCGGTCCCCGTCCCGTCCCCGTCCCGTACTTGTCCCGCCCCTGTCCCGCTCCCGACCGGCCCCTGACAGGGCAACGTGAACGTCCCTCACATGAACCCCGAGGTTGCACACGCCTGACCCCGTACCACCCCCGAACCCGCACCAACCTTCCACGAGGGCCCCCTACGATCATCCTGCGAACCCGCGGTAACCCGGTAAGTCGCGACCGCCGGTGAACGTCCCGGTACGTACCGCACGTACCACTTGCAGCAGAGCGGAACCGAGCTGCACGCCTCAGGAGCTGCCCCATGTCCCTCTCCTATTCGCCCGGCCACGACTACGACGGCGCGCCCGTGTTGGTGGAACCTGAGATTCGGCGGCTGGACGGAGAGGTCCGGGAGGTGTCCGTGCCGCCGTTCGCCCCGCCGGCGACCCACGGCTCGCTGGCCGACCTGCCGTTCGACAACGCGGACGCGGCCCCCGAGGACCATGTGCTCAGCCGCCGCACACAGGACGGTGCGTGGGAGCACGTGACGGCGGCCCAGTTCGCCGCCCAGGTACTGGCGTTGGCGAAGGGAATGATCGCGGAGGGCCTGGTCCCCGGCGACCGTATCGCCGTCATGGCACGGACGATCTACGAGTGGACCCTCCTGGACTTCGCCGCGTGGGCCGCCGGTCTGGTCACCGTGCCGATCTACCCGACCTCCTCGGTCTTCCAGACCCGCTGGATCCTCCAGGACTCCGGCGCGGTGGCCCTGGTGACGGAGCACGCCGGCCAGGCGGCGGCGCTGGGCCCGGAACTCAACCGGCTGCCCGACCTCCGTCACATGTGGATCATCGAGAAGGACCACCTGGACCGCCTGGCGGAACTCGGCGACCAGGTGCCCGACCAGGAAGTCGCCGTACGGCGCGGGATGCTGGTCCCGGACACCCTCGCCACCGTCGTCTACACCTCCGGCACCACCGGCCGGCCCAAGGGCTGCGTCCTCACCCACGGCAACTTCCTCGCCGAGGTGGACAACGCGATCGAACTCCTCCACCCCGTCTTCAAGTCGAAGTCGTCCGAGGAACTCGCCACCCTGCTCTTCCTCCCCATGTCCCACGTCTTCGGCCGCATGGTGGCGATCGCGTGCGTCCGCGCCCGCGTCCGGCTGGGCCACGCGCCCAGCCTGAAGGCGGAAGACCTGGTGGCCGAACTCAGCACGTTCCGCCCGACGTTCCTCCTCTGCATCCCCTACATGCTGGAGAAGGTCTTCAACAGCGCACGCGCCAAGGCGGAGAGCGGCGGCCGGGCGACCGCCTTCGACCGCGCGACGAACGTGGCCATCCGTTACGGCGAGGCGCTGGAGGCCCGCAAGGCCGGCACCGGCCCCGGCCCCAGCGCCGCCCTCAAGACCTCCCGCGCCTTCTACGACTCACTCGTCTACCGCCGCATCCGCAACGCCATGGGCGGCAGAGTCCGCCACATCATCTGCGGGGGCTCCCCTCTCGGCCGCCGCCTCGCCGCGTTCTACGCCGGCGCGGGCATGGAGATCTACGAGGGCTACGGCCTCACCGAGTCGACCGGCGCGGCCACGGTCACCCCACCGCTCAAGCCCCGCCTGGACACCGTCGGCTGGCCGCTGCCCGGCACCAAGGTCCGCATCGCGGCGGACGGCGAGATCCTGCTCAGCGGGGACCAGGTGTTCCGCGGCTACTGGGACCCGTACGGCGGCGGAGTGATCCCCGCCTCCCCCGACGGCTGGTTCCCCACCGGCGACATCGGCCACCTCGACAACGAGGGCTACCTCACGATCACCGGCCGCAAGAAGGAGATCCTCATCACGGCGGGCGGCAAGAACGTGGCCCCGGCACCGCTGGAGAACTACCTCCGCTCCCACCCCCTGATCTCCCAGTGCCTCGTCCTGGGCGACCGCCGCCCCTACATCTCCGCCCTGATCACCCTGGACATGGCGGGCGTCTCCCACTGGCGCCGGATGAACGGCAAGCATCCGGTCCCGGCGGAACTCCTGGTCACCGACGAGGAGTTGCAGGCCGTGATCCAACGGGCGGTCGACGAGGCGAACACACTCGTCTCCCGCCCGGAGTCCATCCGCCGCTTCACGATCCTCCCGGTCGACTTCACGGAGGAGGCGGGCCACCTGACCCCGTCGATGAAACTGCGCCGGGACACCGTCATGCGGGACTTCGCCGACGAGGTGGAGGGGCTGTACGCGTGAGGAAGCCGGCCGGGCTCCCCAACTCGACTTGAACCAGAGCATGTTGTGCCCACAGCACGGCTCTTGACTTCCCAGGACACCCGCGCGACATTCCCGTCCCCCATCTCTTTCATTCGTCCCGGCGGGCTGGAGTGGCCATGACCTCGAGCGCGAACCCTGCGAGCGGCACCTTGGACACCGGAGACACCGGAGACACCGGAGACACCGGAGACACCGGAGAGACCGGAGAGACCGGAGACACCGACAGACAAGCCGACAGGCAAGTCGAAGCCCCTGAAAGACGCGGCGGAGGTCCTTCCCGAAGGCACCTGCTCGCGGGGGCCGCCGGGGCCGGGCTCGCCGTCGCGGCCGGGGTCCAGCAGGGAGCACGGGCCGCCGACCTGCCCCTCCTCGGCACGTACGACGTCGTGGTCATCGGGTCCGGGGCGGCCGGGATGACCGCCGCGCTCACGGCGGCCAGACGGGGGCTGAGCTGTGTGGTGGTCGAGAAGGCGGCCACCTTCGGGGGGTCGGCCGCCCGCTCCGGTGCCGGGGTCTGGATCCCGAACAACCCGGTGATCCTGGCGGCCGGCGTCCCGGACACGCCCGCCAAGGCCGCCGCCTACCTCGCCGCCGTCGTCGGCGCGGACGTCCCCCTCGACCGGCAGCGCGCCTTCCTCGCCCACGGGCCCGCCATGATCTCCTTCGTCATGGCCAACAGCCCGCTGCGCTTCCGCTGGATGGAGGGGTACAGCGACTACTACCCGGAGCTTCCCGGCGGACTATCGAACGGCCGCTCCATCGAGCCCGACCAGCTCGACGGCAACCTCCTCGGCGCCGACCTCGCCCACCTCAACCCGCCGTACCTCGAGGTCCCCGCCGGAATGGTCGTCTTCAGCGCCGACTACAAGTGGCTCGCACTGACCGCCGTGAGCGTGCGGGGCGCCGCCGTGGCCGCCGAGTGTCTGGCCCGGGGCACCAAGGCCGCCGTGCTGGGACAGCGGCCGCTCACCATGGGCCAGTCGCTGGCGGCGGGACTGCGCCTGGGCCTGCGGGCCGCCGGGGTGCCGGTGTGGCTCGGCACCCCGTTGACCGAGCTGTACGTCGAGGGCGGCGTGGCGGCCGGTGCGGTGGTCACCCGGGGTGGCGCTCCGGGACTCGTCCGCGCCCGCCGCGGGGTCGTCGTCGGCTCGGGTGGCTTCGAGCACAACGCGGCGATGCGGGCGCAGTACCAGCGGCAGCCCATCGGCACCGACTGGACCGTCGGCGCCAAGGAGAACACCGGCGACGGCATCCGTGCGGGGCAGCGGCTCGGCGCCGATCTCGCCCTCATGGACGACGCCTGGTGGGGGCCGGCCGTCCCGCTCCCCGGCCAGCCGTACTTCTGCCTCGCCGAGCGCACGCTCCCCGGTGGCCTCCTGGTCAACGCCGCCGGCCGCCGGTTCGTCAACGAGGCCGGGCCCTACAGCGACGTCGTCCACACCATGTACGAGCGGCACCCGACCGACCCGGACATCCCGGCCTGGCTGATCACCGACCAGAACTACCGCAACCGGTACCTCTTCAAGGACGTGGCGCCGACCTTCCCGTTCCCCGACGACTGGTACACCTCCGGCGCCGCCCACAAGGAGTGGACCCTGGACGCCCTGGCCGCCGCGATCGGCGTGCCCGGGCCCGCCCTGCGGGCCACCGTCGGCCGCTTCAACACCCTCGCGGTGAACGGCGACGACACCGACTTCGGCCGCGGCGACAGCGCGTACGACCACTACTACACGGACCCCGCCGTCCTCCCGAACTCCGGCCTCGCGCCGCTGTGGCTGCCCCCGTACCACGCCTTCCGCATCGTCCCCGGAGACCTCGGCACCAAGGGCGGCCTGCGCACCGACGCCCGGGCCCGCGTCCTGCGCCCCGACGGCTCGGTCATCCCCGGCCTGTACGCGGCCGGGAACGCCAGCGCCGCCGTGATGGGCCACAGCTACGCGGGCGCGGGCTCGACGATCGGCCCGGCGATGACCTTCGGGTACATCGCGGCGCTGGACCTCGCCGGGCAACAGACCTAGATCCTAGGCGGGCTTCCTCGCGATCAGGAACGCCTGCGGAGCCGTCTCCTCCAGGTCGGCGTCCGCCTCGCGCACCGTCCGGGAGACGAGGGCGAAGCCGGCCGCCGACAACAGGTCCGTCATGGTTTCCGGCCGCCTGCGCCGGAAGTCCAGCGACACCGGGTGGCCGTAGGGGCGGTCCAGGTGCCGGGGCCGGTCACCGACCTGGAAGGCGAGGAGGAGATGGCCGCCGGGGGCGAGGACGCGGAGGAACTCGGCGAACAGGCCGGGCAACCGGTCCGTCGGAGTGTGGATGGACGAGTAGAAGGAGACGACGCCCGAGAGCACCCCGTCGGGAAGATCCAGCTCCAGCATGGAGCCCTGCTCGAAGCGCAGCTGCGGGTACGTGCGGCGGGCGATCGCCACCATCGACTCCGACAGGTCGAGCCCGAACACCGGCAGGCCCAGGGCGGCGAAGTGCGCGGTCGTCCAGCCCGGTCCGCAGCCCAGGTCCGCCACCTCGCCGTCGGCCCCGTTCGCCGCGACGAGTCCGGCGAACCCGGTGAGCACGGCCAGGTCCAGCGGTCTCTTCGCGAGCCCGTCGCGGAACTGGGCGGCGTAGTCCTCGGCCACGGTGTCGTAGAAGGTCCGGGTGGCGGTCAGGAAGTCGGTGTCGGTCATGGGCGGGGACCCTAGCGGCCGGCACCGACACGAGCATCGAGAATGCGTCATGCCACCCCCGCCGCCCGCAGCACCGCCGTAGCCCCCGCCGCCCCGAGTACGACGAACACGAACGGCGCCCGCAGCCAGGCGAGCACGCCCCCCACCAGCACCCCGGCCGGCCGCGCCCACCCCGCGAAGCCGCCGCCCTCGGTCCACGCCCCCGTGGCCAGCAGCGCGACCAGCAGCACCACCGCGCCGGCCGACAGAAACTCCCGCACCCGCACCGGCAGTTCGACCCGGCCGTGCAGCACCGGCCCCACCAGCCGGAAGGCGTACGTCCCGACCGCCAACGCCAGGATCATCGCGACCGTCGCACTCACGCCGTGTCCCTCCCGTCCGCCCGTTCGCCGCCGCGGCCCCTCCCGGTCCCCTTGGCGCCGCCGCGGCCGTACACCGCGAGCCCCGCGAGTGCCGCCAGCACCGGCAACCCCGCCGGTACGGCCGGTGTCACCGCCAGGGCCAGGGCGGAGCCGAGGAGGGCGGACCGTCGTAGGGCCGCGTCCTCGCGCAGTGCGGGGAGCACCAGGGCGACGAGTACGGCGGGGAAGGCGGCGTCCAGCCCGTACGTGCCGGTGTCGCCCAGCGCGCTGCCGGCCAGCGCACCGACCAGGACCCCCGCGTTCCACACGGCGAACAGACCGAGCCCGGAGATCCAGAAGGCCGCCCGGCGCCGTACCGGATCCGGCTGGGCGAGGGCGAAGGCCACCGTCTCGTCGGTCACCAGGTGCGCGCCGAGCAGACGGGCGAGCCGGCCCCGCCCGACGGTCTCCGCGACGGCGAGGCTGAAGGCCGCCGTGCGGGTGTTGAGCAGCAGCCCGGTGGCGGCCGCGGCGACCGGTCCGCCCCCGGCGAGCAGCACACCGACCGCGCTGAACTGGGCGGAGCCCGCGTACACCACGAGTGACATCACCACCGGCACCCACATCGGCAGCCCGCCGGTGACGGCGATCGCTCCGAAGGAGACCCCGACGACACCACTGGCCAGCCAGACGAGGGACGCGTCCCGGACCAGCTCCGGGTACCGCGCACCTTCGGGTGTTCGCTCTGCCGTACGCATGTTCTCTACAGTGGACAGGAGACAGCGCGTTCGTCAAGGCGAACGAGCGTACCGATGGAGCGAACACCATGGCCGACACCCCACCACCCGCGTCCCCGTCCCAGCCGCCGCCGTCACCGCCCCGCCTCCCTCTCGACTGGATCGCCGCCTCCCTGCGCCGCGAACGCACCCGCGCCGGGCTGTCGCTGTCCGAACTGGCCAAACGGGCCGGCATCGCGAAGTCGACGCTGTCGCAACTGGAGGCGGCGAGCGGAAACCCGAGCGTGGAGACGCTCTGGGCGCTGGGTGTCGCACTGGGTGTGCCGTTCAGCGCGCTGGTCGAGCCGCCGAATCCGTCCGTTCGGGTGATCCGCGCGGGCGAGGGGCCGGCCGTGGCGTCCGAACGGGCCGAATTCGCCGCCACCCTGTTGTCCGCCAGTCCGCCGGGCGCCCGACGTGACCTTTATCACCTACGGGCCGAGCCCGGCCCGGCACGCGAATCGGAGCCTCACATCCCGGGCTCGGTGGAGCACCTGATCGTGAGCACGGGAAGGGTGAAGGCGGGGCCGCGCGGGGAGGAAGTGGAGCTGGGCCCCGGCGATTACATGACGTATCGCGGGGATGTGCCCCATTCGTACGAGGCGCTGGCGCCGGGGACCACGTTCGTCCTGGTGATGCAGCACGCGTGAGAGGCGGCCGGGCGTCGGGGCGGCAGGCGTCAGGGCCCCGGAAAGGCAGGAGCCCCGTCGCCTTGCGGCACGGGGCTCCTTGGGTACTGCTATCGGTTCCGGATCAGAGCTTTGGGCTCGTGAACTCTGAACTCAGACAGGGGTGACATTCTCCGCCTGCGGACCCTTCGGGCCCTGCGTGACGTCGAAGGAAACCTGCTGGTTCTCCTCCAGCGAGCGGAAGCCGCTCGCGTTGATCGCGGAGTAGTGGACGAAGACGTCGGGGCCGCCGCCTTCCTGGGCGATGAATCCAAAGCCCTTTTCGGCGTTGAACCACTTCACGGTTCCGGTAGCCATAAGCCCTCCTTGGGCCCAAAGGGTTGCCCTGCTCCAGAACCCTGCAACCTGTGAAAGCAAAATGCCGCACAACTGCATACGTCTGAATACGACTAGAGCCCGCGGTCACATGCTCCGCAGGCTCTGTACTGCAAGGGAAACCAAACTGCAACTTGCGGCGAGCCTAGCACGCAGGCAGCCGAAAGCAATAGAGGCCAAGATCACGTCACCCGAATGTTTGAAGATCGATTGGTGGTTGACCTCAGGGGTGAAGGAGGCAGCCTACCCCAGGGGGGCTAGTCTCGCGATGTGGACATTTCTCGCACCCGGCCGCGCGTCGGCCACATCCAGTTCCTGAACTGCCTGCCCCTGTACTGGGGGCTCGCGAGAACCGGCACCCTCCTCGACTTCGAGCTCACCAAGGACACCCCGGAGAAGCTCAGCGAGCAGCTGGTGCGGGGGGACCTCGACATCGGACCCATCACCCTCGTCGAGTTCCTCAAGAACGCGGACGACCTGGTCGCCTTCCCGGACATCGCCGTGGGATGCGACGGCCCGGTGATGTCCTGCGTGATCGTCTCGCAGGTCCCGCTGGAGCGACTGGACGGCGCCCGGGTCGCCCTCGGCTCCACCTCGCGCACGTCCGTACGCCTGGCCCAGCTGCTCCTGTCCGACCGCTACGGCGTCCGCCCCGACTACTACACCTGCCCACCCGACCTGAGCCTGATGATGCAGGAGGCCGAGGCCGCCGTACTCATCGGTGACGCGGCGCTGCGGGCCAACCTGCTCGACGGACCCCGGTTCGGCCTGGAGGTCCACGACCTCGGCTCGCTCTGGAAGGAGTGGACCGGCCTGCCCTTCGTCTTCGCGGTCTGGGCCGCCCGCCGCGACTACCTGGAGCGCGAGCCCGTCATCACCCGCAAGGTCCACGAGGCCTTCCTCGCCTCCCGCAACCTCTCGCTCGACGAGGTCGGCAAGGTCGCCGAGCAGGCGGCCCGCTGGGAGGCCTTCGACGAGGAGGTCCTGGAGCGGTACTTCACCACCCTCGACTTCCGCTTCGGCGGGCCCCAGCTGGAGGCCGTCACGGAGTTCGCCCGCCGGGTCGGCCCCACCACCGGCTTCCCGGCCGACGTGAAGGTCGATCTGCTGGAGCCGTGATCCGGGGCACTACCGCGCACTACGCTGCCGGCTAGGCAACCAGGCATGCGGAGCACGTGGACGGTCCCGGTCGACGGGGCTGGTCACGGGGCTGCTCATGAGGCTGGTCATACGGGGGAGCACGGGGGAGGGGACGCCATGCAGCCGCTCGGGGTCGACGAACCGGCATCCGTGGGCCCCTACCGGCTGCTCGGCCGGCTCGGCTCCGGCGGAATGGGCCGGGTCTACCTCGGCCGCAGCGCCGGCGGTCGTACGGTCGCCGTCAAGATCGTGCACCCGCACTTCGCGCTGGACGAGGAGTTCCGCGCCCGCTTCCGCCGCGAGGTCGAGGCCGCCCGCCGGGTCGGCGGGGCCTGGACCGCCCCCGTCCTGGACGCGGACCCGGAGGCGGCGGTGCCGTGGGTGGCCACGGCGTACGCGGCCGGACCGTCCCTGTCGGCCGCCGTCACCGACGGCGGCCCGCTGCCCGCCCCTACCGTACGAGCGCTGGGCGCGGGTCTCGCGGAAGCGCTGGCGGCGGTGCACGAACTGGGACTGGTGCACCGGGACGTGAAGCCCTCGAACATCCTCCTGACCCTCGACGGCCCCCTGCTCATCGACTTCGGCATCGCCCGCGCCACCGACGGCACCGCCTCCCTCACCTCCACCGGCGTCTCCGTCGGCTCACCCGGCTACATGGCCCCCGAGCAGATACTGGGCAAGGGCGCGACGGGAGCGGCGGACGTCTTCTCCTTCGGCGCGGTGCTCGCGTACGCCGCGACCGGCGCCACACCCTTCCCCGGCGACTCCTCCGCCGCCCTCCTCTACAAGGTCGTCCACGAGGAACCCGAACTCGGCACGCTCTCCGGGGACCTGCGCGAGCTGGTCGAGGCATGCCTGGCCAAGGACCCGGGCGCACGGCCCGCCCCCGGGGAGGCGGCCCGGCGACTGGCTCCCGAGGGCGCGGCCCGGCTGGTGGCGGGCGGGTGGCTGCCGGGGACGCTGGTGGCGCAGGTGAGCCGGAGTGCCGTAGCGCTGCTGAACCTGGAGGCGGGGGACGGGGAAGTTCCCTCGGGGCCGGCGGGATTCAGCAGTCCGGCTGTCGGCGATGTCGGAGGCGTGCGGGCCGTGGCGGTCTCCGGGTCGGGGGTGTTCGGGCCGCCGCCGGTGATGGGGGCGCCGGGTTCGCCCACTCCGGAGGAACCGTCGGACGCCGTCCCTGGGCCACGCGGGCCACAGCCACAGTCCCCATCACAGCCGCAGTCACAGTCGTCTTCGCAGGACACGGCACCCACCTCCGCTCCCTCCGACCGCCCCGGCAGCAGGCTCTCCGTCTCCGTCTCGGCGGCCTCCGAGGGCAAGCCCGGGGGGCGGGGGCGCCGCCTGAGCTGCACGGTCGCGCTGGCGATCGCGGGCGCGATGGCCGCGGTGCTGCTCGGCTCGGCGTTCCTGTTCGACCTGCTGCCGGGCAACGGCCAGGACGACACGGGCGGTTCCGGCTCCGACACGGCGCAGTCACCGGCGCCGAGCGCGTCGACGAGCACGGGCGGCGACGCGGACACCGATGCGCCGACCGCCGTCCCCGCCGCCTACCTCGGCACCTGGGAGGGCCAGGCCGTCGCCCTCGACGGCACGCTTCCGATGGGCACCTTCCGGTTGACCGTCCACCGGGCTGGCGTGGGCGAGGAGCTGGGGACCCTCCGGAACACGGATGTGCTCGGGGGCGTCTGCGACGACGTGCTGACCGTGAAGAAGGTGACGAGGAAACAGATCGTCGCGTCCGCCGTCGGAGCCGGAGGGAACCGGGGAGTGTGCGACCAGGAGGCGCACACGGTCCGGATCACGCCGGTCGGTGACGATCTCGAGTACCAGTCCGACAGCGAGGGCTCGGGACGGCCCGAGGCCCGGCTGTCCAAGGTCGGCTGAGGCCGGCGGAAGACGGCTGAGGACGGCTGAGGACGGCTGAGGACGCTGAGGGATCTCATGATGACGACCGGCTTGCTGATCGCCGTCGCCGCGCTGTGGGGTGCGGCCACGGGCGTGCTGGTGCCACGCGCCGCCTACCGCTTCTCCGTCCAGGAGGAGGAGAACTGGCGGGAGCGGTGCCCGGGCGGACATCCGCTCCGGGGACCGGTTCGCGGGTGGATCGGGCGGGCGCGGTGCGGACAGTGCCGGGCGGAGGGCGCGTACGGTCCCGGCACGTCGAAGGGCGTGTACGGGCCCGGCACGCCCCTCCTCTCCTTCGTCACCGCCCTCCTCTGTGCCGGCCTCGCCGCCGCCACCGGTACCCGGCCCGAGGTCGCAGTCTGGCTGCTGCTCGCGCCCGTCGGGGTGCTGCTGGCCGCCGTCGACTTCCGGGTGCGGCGGCTGCCGGACGTGCTGACCCTGCCGCTCGCCGCCGCCGCGCTGCTCCTGCTCGGGCTGGTCACACTCGTACCCGAGCACGGCGGCCACTGGCCCTCCGCCGCGCTGGGCGCCCTCGCACTCGGCGCCGGCTATTACGTGCTGTGGTTCGTCAACCCCGGCGGGATGGGCTTCGGCGATGTGAAGCTGGCGCTCGGGGCGGGCGCCGTCCTGGGCTGGTACGGCTGGGGGACTCTGCTCCTCGGCACCTTCGCCGGATTCCTGCTCGGCGCGTTGTACGGCGGTGCCCTGGTCGTCGCGGGCCGCGCGGGACGCAGGACGGCCGTACCGTTCGGGCCGTTCCTGATCGCGGGGGCGTACCTCGGGCTGCTGATCGGGGCCTACACGGCCTGACGTCGGCGTGGACGAGACGCTGGCGTAGGCTGGTTCGGTCCGTCCACAACCCTTGACGAAAGGGACGCCCCCGGTGACCGAGAAGGCCGACCTCCAGTCTGTGCTCGACCGCGCCGCGGCAGGCGGACGCATCACCCCTGAGGAGGCACTCGACCTCTACCGCGACGCCCCGCTGCACGCGCTCGGCGCCGCCGCCGACGCCGTCCGCCGCCGTCGGTACGCGGGCACCGAGCACATCGCCACGTACATCATCGAGCGCAACATCAACTACACGAACGTGTGCGTCACGGCGTGCAAGTTCTGCGCCTTCTACGCGGCCCCCAAGGACACCGCCAAGGGCTGGACGCGGGATCTCGACGACATCCTGCGGCGGTGCGCCGAGACCGTCGAGCTCGGCGGGACGCAGATCATGTTCCAGGGCGGCCACCACCCGGACTACGGCGTCGAGTACTACGAGGAGCACTTCTCCGCCATCAAGAAGGCCTTCCCGCAGCTGGTCATCCACAGCCTGGGGGCGAGCGAGGTCGAGCACATGGCCCGGATCTCCGGCGTCTCGGTGGAAGAGGCCATCTCGCGCATCCACACCGCGGGCCTCGACTCCTTCGCCGGCGCCGGCGCCGAGCTGCTGCCCGAGCGGCCCCGCAAGGCCATCGCCCCGCTGAAGGAGTCCGGCGAGCGCTGGCTGGAGATCATGGAGACCGCACACGGGCTGGGTGTGGAGTCGACGTCCACCATGCTGATGGGGACCGGCGAGACCAACGCCGAGCGCATCGAGCACCTGCGGATGATCCGGGACGTACAGGACCGCACGGGTGGCTTCCGCGCCTTCATCCCGTACACCTACCAGCCCGAGAACAACCACCTGAAGGGCCGCACCCAGGCGACGCTCTTCGAGTACCTGCGGATGATCGCCATCGCGCGGCTGTTCATGGACAACATCGCCCACATCCAGGGCTCGTGGCTGACCACCGGCAAGGAGGTCGGTCAGCTCTCCCTGCACTACGGCGCGGACGACCTCGGCTCGATCATGCTGGAGGAGAACGTGGTCTCCTCCGCCGGCGCCAAGCACCGCTCCAACCGGATGGAGATCATCGACCTCATCCGCAAGGCGGGCCGGGTCCCGGCCCAGCGGACCACGACGTACGAGCACATCGTCGTCCACGACGACCCGGCGAACGACCCCGTCGACGAGCGCGTGATGTCCCACATCTCGTCCACGGCGATCGACGGCGGCACGGCTCACCCGGAGCTGAAGCTGCTGGCCTCCAACTAGTGCGCGCGTGCTGACGATTCACGCCGCGGACGAGGTCCGGTACGTCTGGGACGGCACGCAGGAGCCCATCCAGGACGGCGCCGTGGCCGTCGAAGGCGTCAGGGTCGCCGAGGTGGGTCCGCTGGCCGAGGTCCGGGCACGGTTCCCGGATGCCCGCGTACGGCGCTGGCCCGGCGTACTGGGGCCCGCCCGCGTCCACGAGGGGCCGCTCCCGGACGCGCCCTCACCGCGTGAACGCGTTCACGCGGTGCTCAAGCTCGGTGCGGTGGCCGTCCTCGAGGAGTACGCCGGAACGCCGGAACTCCGGGCCGCCGCCGGACGCAACGATGTCCTGGTCCTCTCCGGCCCGCGCCCGGTCTCGATCGGCTCGACGGGCCGCGCCGACCTCGCCGTCTTCGACGAGACCGGCGTGTGCGTCGCCACGGTGTGCGCGGGGCGGCTCGTGCACCGCCGCCGCTGACGCTCAGCCGGCGAAGGCCTGCGCGAACGCCCCCGGACTCTGCGTCACCCCGCTGCAGTCGGTGGCCGCGTCGTCGGACACGGCGTCGTCGCCCTCGCACTGCTGGTCGCGGAGGGCCGACCACATCGACACCCAGGCGAGCTTCTTCTCCTCGGCGAAGGTGCGGACCTGGGCAGCGTCCGAGAGGGTGAACGTCTCCCCCGCGACGTCGTTGACGCCGATCATCGAGGTGAGGGCCATGCCCCGCCAGGCGGCCGCGTCGGACAGGCCGAAGACCTTCTTCAGCTGGGTGTGCGCGGCCTTCGCCGAGGTGAGGGCGTAGTCGCCCATGTCGCCGTCGTACGACTCCCCGTAGTTCATCGTCATGAGGTTGACGGTGGAGACCTGGACGTCGTGCTCGTTGGCGGACGCCAGGAGGGCGAGGCTGTCGGCGTCGAGGCCGGACGGCATCACCGGGAGGGTGAAGGAGACGCCGAGGTCGCTGCGTTCCTTCTGCAGCAGCGCGATCGCCTCGGAGCGCAGGCCGACCGAGTCGTCGTCGGTCAGTTCGTCGCCCTCGATGTCGAAGTCGGCCTGGGTGGAGCCGGCCGCGTCCAGTGCCTCGCCGTACGCCGCCGCCAGCTCGGACGCGCTGTCACAGGTCGCCGCCAGCTCCTCGCCGGACGCCCCGCCGAAGGAGACACGGACCGTGGCGCCGCTCTGAGTGAGCCGCGATGTCCGGGACTTCACCTTGGAGTCGCCGATCGCGTGGGTGCCGTTCCACTTCGGTGTGCAACCGCCGCCGTCGGAGATCACGAAGGCGAGTTGGTACGTCGTGGGGGAGCCGTTGGAGTCGAGGTCGGACGCCTCCGTGGCACTGACGTAGGGGGCGTAGGCGGTGGCCGTCTCCCGGCCGGAGGGGTCCGAGGCGTCCGAGGGATCCGAGGGGTCGCTGGGGGAGGAGCCGGCGTTTTCGGACACCTCGGGTGCCGTGTCCGACGTGCCGTCGGATCCCGCGGAGCACCCCGCGGTGGCCAGCGCGAACAGGCAGGTGAGCCCGGCCGCCGGCTTCAGGAGAGTCCGCATCGCGTATCCACCCGCTCTCATGAGTTCTGTCTCCGGACATGAATGAACAACGTGTCCGGAGCGGAAATGTCTCACGTCCGGTCGGCCGTCGCGCGGACAGCGACCACGCGGACACCACATGGACAGAAGGGGTAAATAGGGCTTTTGACGTACGCAATCCGGACATCCAACTCCTTTCCTTCCCATGCCATTTGCGCAGGGTTTCTTGGAATCTCTCAGGAAAGGAACAGGTTGAGGAGTTTCTCATGGGGCGTTCACAGGGAAACCTGAGTTTAGGCCACATGAAGAATCCCTAATATCCGGGGAATGCATTCTGAGCCCGCCATCGAAAACCGCGCCGCTGCCGCACCTGTGCGCGGTCGCCGCCGCAAACGCGGCAACGGGTCCGCCGAAGGGCCCGTGTTCGTGGACAACTCCGGCCGCAGGTCGAAGCTGCTGCGCCGGATCGGCACCCTGGTCGGTGTCGCCTGCCTCGGGTACGCGGTCGTGCTCGGCATGGCCTTCATGGGCATCGGCACCTCGGTCAACCCGTCCTCGCTGGTGCCGTTCGCCGGCGGACAGGGCGGTCCCCAGCGCTCTGGTTCGGGCGAAGCCCAGCCCCAGGGCCGTACGGGAACCCCACCGGCGAGGCCCGTCGGCCCTGCGCCCACGGGCACCGCGACCGGCGCCCGGCCCAGCTCCGCACCGACCGCGTCCGCCACCACGGTCGCCGACTGACCGGAACGCAGCCACCCATGACCACGACGACACCCCCACGCCGCCGCCGACGCGCCCCCACCCGGATCGAACGGGCGGCGGGCAAGGCCGCGGCACTGCAGAAACCCCGGGTCATCCTCGCCGGACTGCTCCTGCTCGCACTGACCAGCGTGATGCTGCTGGACGGCTATCTGCGCGCCGAGGTCGGCGGCGACCAGCGCGTGCGCGACGGAGCGAGCGCCAGCGAGGTCCCCGACACGATCCTCGACGGCGGGCCGATCATCACCTTCCGGGGCGGCCAGGCCACCACGGTCTCCGTCCCGGCGAAGACGATCGCGCTCACCTTCGACGACGGCCCGAACCCGACGTACACCCCCGACGTCCTGAAGATCCTCGACCAGTACGACGTCCCGGCCACGTTCTTCCTGGTCGGATCGATGGTCTCGCGCTACCCGGACATCGTGGAGGACATGGTCGAGCAGGGCAACGAGGTGGGCGTCCACACGTTCACCCATGTCGACCTCTCCTACCAGAGCGAGGCCCGCATCCGGCGCGAGATGACACAGACGCAGCTCGCACTGGCGGGCGCGGCCGGCATCACGACCACGCTGTTCCGGGCGCCGTACTCCTCGAAGACGGACGCCGTCGACAACTACAGCTGGCCCGTCTACGAGGAGCTCGGCGAGGACGGCTACACCAGCGTCTTCGTCGACACCGACAGTGACGACTGGAAGAAGCCGGGCGTCTCCAAGATCGTCGAGTGGGCCACCCCGTCGGGGACTTCGGGCGCCTCGGTGCTCATGCACGACGCGGGCGGCGACCGCGAGCAGACGGTCGAGGCGCTGCCGGTGTACATCAAGAAGATGAAGGCGAAGGGCTACACCTTCACCACCGTCAGCGGGGTCATCGAGGCGCAGAACGTGAGCCGGCGGCAGGCGTCGGGGACGGCCGGCCCCGAGCAGGGCGCGACCGGTGAACAGCTCCCGGGCGTGCCGAACGGACAACGGGGGGCGCAGGGTCCGGCCACGTCCCGGCTCCAGGCCGCGCACCGCGAGGCCACCGGCGCCACCCTCTACGAGGGCAAGGCGCTCGTCGGCGCCGTCGCCGTCGCCGAGTGGACCGTGCCCACGCTGTCGGTCGGACTGGCCGTGGTGGGCGTGGCGGTCATGGGCCGCTTCGGGATGATGCTGATCCTCGCCCGCCGCCACTACAGACAGCGCAACAAGCGCCGGTTCAGCTGGGGGCCGCCGGTCACCCGGCCGGTGAGCGTGATCGTCCCGGCGTACAACGAGAAGGAGTGCATCGCCAACACCCTGAAGTCGCTGGCGCGGAGCACCCATCCGATCGAGATCATCGTCGTGGACGACGGCTCGACCGACGGCACCTCCGAGATCGCCCGCGGCGCGGCCGACTCACTCGGCATGGCGAACGTCCGGGTCATCCGCCAGGAGAACGCGGGCAAGCCGGCCGCCCTCAACAACGGGGTGCGCGGCGCGAGTCACGACATCGTCGTGATGATGGACGGCGACACGGTCTTCGAGGCCGACACCGTACGGCAGCTCGTGCAGCCCTTCGCCGACCCGGAGGTCGGCGCGGTCGCCGGCAACGCCAAAGTGGGCAACCGCGACACCGTCATCGGCGCCTGGCAGCACATCGAGTACGTGATGGGCTTCAACCTCGACCGCCGGATGTACGACCTGCTGCGTTGCATGCCGACGATCCCGGGCGCGATCGGCGCGTTCCGCCGGGAGGCGGTGCTCGAGGTCGGCGGGATGAGCGAGGACACCCTCGCCGAGGACACCGACATCACCATCGCCATCCACCGCGCGGGCCGGCGGGTCGTCTACCAGGAGCACGCCCGAGCCTGGACCGAGGCGCCGGGCTCCCTCAAGCAACTGTGGTCCCAGCGCTACCGCTGGTCCTACGGCACCATGCAGGCGCTGTGGAAGCACCGCAAATCGCTCACCGACAAGGGTCCTTCGGGCCGCTTCGGCCGGGTCGGCATGCCGCTGGTGGTCCTCTTCCAGATCGTCACGCCGGTCTTCGCCCCGCTCATCGACGTGTTCACCGTCTACTCGATGATCTTCGTCGACCTGAAGGCGGCACTGCTGGCGTGGTGCGCGGTGCTGGGGGTCCAACTGGTCTGCGCGGCGTACGCCTTCCGTCTGGACGGCGAGAAGTACCGCTTCCTGCTGATGATGCCGCTGCAACAACTGGCCTACCGCCAGATGATGTACCTCGTCCTCATCCACTCCTGCATCACCGCCCTCACGGGCGGCCGCCTGAGGTGGCAGAAACTCAAGCGGACCGGCGAGGTCGGGACCCCGGCGGGGGTGGGGTGATGGGGGCGCACAGCAAGAACACGGTGCGAGCGGTTCCGCTCGCTGACACGGCCCCGCTGCCGCAGGCCGGTGCTCCGCCGCGGCCCGAGGCGCCGCAGGCCGGTGCTCCGCCGCGGCCCGAGGCGCCGCAGGCCGGTGCTCCGCCTCGGCCCGAGGCCGCGGGTCGCGACCGGTACTTCGACACCCTCAGGGCCCTGGCCCTGACCCGCGTCGTGGCCTATCACGCCTTCGGCTGGGCCTGGGCCGGCATGGTCTTCCCCTCCATGGGGATCATGTTCGGTCTGGCCGGCACCCTGATGGCGAAGTCCCTGGAACGTCCCGCGCTCCAGGTGGTGAGGAGCCGCCTGCGCCGGCTCCTGCCCCCGTTCTGGTTCTGGGGCCTCTTCGTGGTGACCGCGATGCTGGTCCACGGCTGGATGCCGGGCTGGCAGATCGTCTACTGGATCGTGCCGCTGGGCGATCCGCCGGGCAACCAGTGGGGCGCCCAGGCGTGGGAGATCCTCTGGTATCTGCGGACGTACCTGTGGTTCGTCCTCCTCTCCCCGCTCCTGCTGAAGGTCTTCCGGCTCGCGCCCCTCCCGGTGCTGCTGCTGTCCCTCTCCCCGATCCTGGTCCTGACCTTCGTCCGGTCGGGCCCGGACAACCGGCTCGGCAGCGCGCTGTGGGACCTGTCGACGTACCTCTTCTGCTGGATCCTCGGCTTCGCCCACCGCGACGGCGTGCTCCAGCGGATGAGACCGGCCGCGGTCGTCGTGCTCTCCCTCGCCGCGATCGGCTACGGCGGCTGGTACGCCTTCTCCCACCAGGCCGAGTTCGGCACCTACGACCTGGACGAGATCCCGCTCGCGCAGGCGTTCTGGTCGGCCGGCTTCGTGATGCTCCTGATGTGGGCCAAGGCCCGGTTCCGGATCGACTTCGCGGGACTGACCACCTTCCGGCGGCTCGACCGGACCGTCACGGTCTTCAACGCGCGGGCCGTGACGATCTACCTCTGGCACGAGATCGCGCTGATCCTCGCCGTGCCGCTGATCGACCAGTTCTGGAAGGTGTCGGCGTTCGAGAGATACCTGCCGCTGGAGAGCCAGTGGTTCCTGTTCGGCATCGGC
This sequence comes from Streptomyces cellulosae, assembly GCF_000721105.1. GTDB lineage: Bacteria > Actinomycetota > Actinomycetes > Streptomycetales > Streptomycetaceae > Streptomyces > Streptomyces cellulosae_A. Next base: position 58,458 of record NZ_JOEV01000034.1, on the reverse strand, counting down.
TGGGTGCTCATCGCGGTGTTCGTCCTGCTGTGCGGATGGGTGGAGGACGTGGCCGGGAAGAAGGAACCGCGGCTTGTTCCGTGAACCCGTGCGGCGAGCCCGGCGGGCCCGTGCGCAAGAATGGGCCCGTGACCCGCGCTTCCCTGAACAAGCAGCCGCACGAAGTCGCCTCGATGTTCGACGACGTGGCGGAACGGTACGACCTGACGAACGACGTGCTCTCGCTCGGCCAGGACCGGGTCTGGCGCAAGGAGGTCGCCAAGGCCGTCGACGCCCGCCCCGCACAGAAGGTCCTGGACCTGGCCGCCGGCACGGCCACGTCCTCACTGCCCTTCGCCCGCACCGGCGCGTACGTCGTCCCCTGCGACTTCTCGCTCGGCATGCTCCAGGTCGGCAAGCGCAAGCACACCTGGCTGCCGTTCACCGCGGGCGACGCGACGAAGCTGCCCTTCAAAGACGACACCTTCGACGCCGTCACCATCTCCTTCGGGCTGCGCAACGTGCAGGACACCGACGCCGCCCTGCGGGAGATGTACCGGGTGACCAAGCCCGGCGGCCGGGTCGTGATCTGCGAGTTCTCGCACCCGACATGGGCGCCCTTCAGGACCGTCTACACCGAGTACCTGATGCGTGCCCTGCCGCCGGTCGCGCGCGCGGTGTCCTCGAGTCCCGACGCGTACGTCTACCTCGCCGAGTCCATCCGCGCCTGGCCCGACCAGAGCGCGCTCGCCCAGCGACTGCAGAAGGCCGGCTGGTCGAAAGTGGCCTGGCGCAACCTGACCGGCGGCATCGTGGCACTGCACCGGGGATTCAAGGCCGGCGGCCGGCAGCCGTAGCCGTCGGCCGGTAGCGCCGGCGGGCGGTACTCGGTAGCCGAAGGCCGGTAGCCCGTAGCCGGCGGGCGGTAGTCGGTAGTCGGCGGACCGGTAGCCGGTATTGACGGTGACCGGCAATCGCCAATCGCCAATCGCCACTCGCCACTCGTCAACCGCCGACCAGTGACCCGCGATCAGCAGAGCGAGCCGAACCCGGCCACGGCGTAGGGATCTCCCGGCTCGTCGAGTTCGCGCTGTATACCGCCTCCGCCCGGACAGGGCAGCCGTGGTTCGTGCACGCCCGCGCCTCCGCCGCCCTCTCCCTCGCCGAAGTCGAACCACACGGTGACCACGGTCCCGCGCGGCACCTCGGCTCCGGGTGGCGGGTACTGCCGTACGACGTAGTCGACGACGGTGCGAGGGAAGTCGGGGCGGTCGGGAGCGGCGAGCAGAACGCCGCCCGACTCAGCTGCCTCGCGGGCGTCCATGGCCATCAGTCCGACGAGCTTCGGCACTCGCGCCCCGGGCGATTTGGGTGTTATACGCACAGCTGTCACCCCCAGCGGTACTGGCAGGGTAACCCCGTCCCGGTGCCGCCCGGAAGCTGCGAGTGTCTTTCTGTGACAGTCGACTACTCTCGGTGACTACCCATGTTCGGTGGCCGTCTGCTGCTTCAGGTCGAGCCGGTAGCAGTGACCCTCCCGCTGGGGCGCCGCAGGGGTCCGGAACACCTCGGCGAGGCGCATGCCCAGCCGCTTGGTCACCGCGACGGACCGGGTGTTGCGCGCGTCGACCATGGCGACCACGCTCGGCACACCCGCCGTCGTGACCCGTTCCAGCGTGATCCGTGCCGCCGCCGTCGCGTACCCCCGGCCCCAGTACCCCCGCCCGAGCCGCCAGCCGATCTCGATCTCGCCCTTGGGACCCCAGGCCTGCTCCCACGGCTGGGCTCCGGTGAAGCCGATGACCTGTCCGGCCTCGTCGAGCATGGTCCACAGGCAGAAGCCGCGCTCGGCGTCGTGCCGCCGCTGGCGGGCGGTGAGCTCCTCGTAGACCGAGAGTTCCGCGATCCTGCCGCCGTGGAACTCCATGACGTCCGGGTGGGCGAAGGCCCGGTGCCAGGCCACGGCGTCCTCGTCGGTCGGGACGCGCAACCGTACTACGGGGAGAGCTCGGTTCACTGGGCAGCCCTTCAGCCGGGTGATCAATTCTGCTGAATAGACTGCCCATGTCCAGTGCCGGTCGGCACGCAGATTCCGAACTTGGGGAGATCCCGCCGTGACCGAGCCCCTCTCCGAAAACACCGCCGATGTGATCGTCGTCGGCGCCGGGCCAGCCGGCTCCACCACCGCGTACCACCTCGCCAAGGCCGGACTCGACGTCCTCCTGCTGGAGAAGACCGAGTTCCCGCGCGAGAAGGTGTGCGGCGACGGCCTCACCCCGCGCGCGGTCAAGCAGCTCGTGGCGATGGGCATCGACATCTCCGAGGAGGCCGGCTGGCTGCGCAACAAGGGCCTGAGAATCATCGGCGGAGGTGTGCGGCTTCAGCTGGACTGGCCGGATCTCGCCTCCTTCCCGGACTACGGCCTCGTCCGCAAGCGCGACGACTTCGACGAGCAGCTCGCCCGCCAGGCGCAGAAGGCGGGCGCGCGGCTGTACGAGCGCTGCAACGTGGGCGCGCCCATCGTCGACGACCGCACCGGCCGCATCACCGGCGTCAACGCCAAGCTCGGCGACACGGGTGACAAGCGCGAGGTCACCTTCCACGCGCCCCTGGTGGTGGCCGCCGACGGCAACTCCACCCGGCTGTCCCTGGCGATGGGCCTGCACCGCCGCGAGGACCGCCCGATGGGCGTCGCGGTCCGTACGTACTTCACTTCCCCGCGCCACGAGGACGACTACCTGGAGTCCTGGCTGGAACTCTGGGACCGCCGCGGGGCCGAGGACCGCCTCCTGCCCGGCTACGGCTGGATCTTCGGCATGGGCGACGGCACGTCGAACGTCGGCCTGGGTGTCCTGAACACCTCCGACTCCTTCAAGGAGCTGGACTGGCGTGAGGTGTTGAAGGCCTGGTGCGCGTCGATGCCGGAGGACTGGGGCTACACCCCGGACAACATGACAGGCCCCATCCGCGGCGCGGCCCTCCCCATGGCCTTCAACCGTCAACCGCACTACACACGCGGTCTGCTGCTGGTCGGCGACGCCGGCGGTCTGGTGAACCCCTTCAACGGCGAGGGCATCGCCTACGCCATGGAGTCCGGCCAGATCGCCGCCGACGTCATCGTCCAGGCCCACGCCCGCTCCACACCCGCGGGGCGCGAACTGGCCCTCCAGCGCTACCCGCGTGTCCTGAAGGACACCTACGGCGGCTACTACACGCTGGGCCGCGCCTTCGTGAAGCTCATCGGCAACCCGAAGGTCATGAAGATCGCGGCCCAGCGCGGCCTGACCCACCCCGTCCTGATGAAGTTCACCCTGAAGATGCTCGCCAACCTGACCGACCCGACGGGCGGCGACGCGATGGACCGCATCATCAACGGGCTCAGCAAGGTGGCACCGAAGGCGTGACGGGCGTGACGGGTGCCTGCCGCGGCACTAGGTGGTGAGCGCCGCCGCGTTGGCGGACCGGCGGGCGAGCACGTCCTCCCGACGGTCCGCCACCTGCCGCAGCGCTTCCTTCCGCTCCCGCTTCGACAGCCGGTCCAGGTACACGTGGCCGTCGGTGTGGTCCGTCTCATGGGCGAGGCAGCGCGCGAAGTACCCCGTGCCCTCGATGACGAGCGGGCTTCCGTCCTTGTCCTGCCCGCGCACCAGCGCCCGGTCCGGGCGCGGTACGTCCATGACGGCACCCGGCACCGACAGACACCCCTCACCCTCGTCGAGCAGCCGCCGGCCGGCCGCATCGAGGGGCTGGAGGACCGGATTGACGATGTGCCCGACATGTCGGACACCGTCGTCGTCGGGGCAGTCGTAGACGAACAGTCGCAGACCGACGCCCACTTGGTTCGCCGCGAGTCCCGCGCCTTCCGCGACGTACATCGTGAGGAACATGTCGTCGATGAGCGCGGCGAGGTCCGGCCCGAACTCGGTGACGTCCCGGCAGGGCCTGTGCAGGACCTCCTCGCCGGTCTCGGTGATGCGGCGCACCGACCCGCGCCGGGCTTCGGGCGCGAGCGGCGGGTACGAGTCCACGGGCTTCCCCTGGACGAAAACGCTCGGCATCGCTGTCTCCCATCGGATTGCTGGCCGGTCCTTGAGGCGAACCGGCTCCGAGGAGAAAGCCTTTCAGGCGAGCGACGACCGCGGTGGCGGATGCGGCGACGAGGACCGAGCGGGACCGAGGGGGACTGAAGGCGCGTCGAGGCACCCGGGGCACCCTGCAGGGCCCGGAGTGCGCAGAGAGGGCGTTGAGGCGTGCTGAAGGGCCGCTGCCTCCGCGGCTGCGGCCCCTCGTGCGGAGTCTTCCGGTGGTTCCTGGTGTCAGAGCACCCGCACCGCGCCCGACGCCGGGTAGCCGGACAGATCCTGGATGACGACGCCCTTGGACGGGTTGGCGGCGTCCAGGTACTGACCGTCGCCGATGTAGACGCCCACGTGGTACGCGGACCCCTTGCCACCCCAGTACAGGATGTCGCCCACCTGAAGGTTGGACAGCGAGACGTCGGTGCCGGCCATCGACTGGTCCTGCGAGACGCGCGGCAGGTCCACACCCACCTGCTTGAACGCGGCCTGGACGAGGCCGGAGCAGTCCCACGCGTTGGGGCCGGTGCCGCCCATGACGTAGGCGTCACCCACCTGCGCCTTGAGGAAGGCCACGACCGTTGCGACGCTGCCACTGGCGGGAGCGGTGGTCGACGTGGAGGTGGAGGTGGAGGTGGACGCCGAGGCGGACAGCGTGGTCCGCTCGCTGCTGCGGGTCGCGCGCTCGGCAGCTTCCTGCCGGGCGGCCTCCTGGGCGGCCTTCTTCTTGGCCTCGGCCTTCTGCTTCGCCTCCGCGAGGTCCGCCTTGGCCTGCTTCGCGGCCTTTGCGGCGGCCGCGTCGCGCTCGGCCTGCAGCTGGTAGTTCGCCGCGGCCTGCTGGGTGGCGTCCGCGGACTCGGCGATCTGGGTACCCAGGTCGGCCGTCAGGGTGGGCAGTTCAAGGGTCTGCGTCACCGGCTCGGCGGCGTTCGCCGCGCCGGACGCCCCGGCAACGGCCAGGGTGCCGAGGACGCCACCGGCAACTCCGGCCCGCATCGCGATTTTCGACGCGCTGCGGCGGGGTTTCCGGTGGCTGCGTATGTGAGCGGTGTGGGACATGAGAACAACCGGTATCAGGGGCTCCTCCATACCTTCAAGAAACGTGTGGTGCGCCACAGTTGTTCAATCGGGCCCCTGAATGCCGGGCACGCCGCCCTTTATTGACGCCGTAACGGACATTGCGGACGCAGGTGATCAAGCCTGTGATCATGGGCTTTCGCTGATACGTCCGGATTGCCCAGCGCCTACCACCTGTTGCGGTCGGTGGCCAAGCCTCCTTCTCATGCGCCTCTCATGGATGTGGCGGAGGTCACGCAACGGTCACAAGTGCGGCCGCGTCTCGCGCGTGGATCACGGACCGGTTGCGGGCGGGTCACGACCCGGGAGCCGCTCGTGAACGCGTGCACACATCCACAGCCATGCCACCCCTCGTTCTGAGGTGTGAACGCGGCCTCTATCAACCGCTCTCGTCCAGCGCCAATTTGCATGCAAGGGAAGCCTCTTGATATGGAGAGGCCGCTCCCGAACTGCGCTGACGAGCGGAAATGTCACCTCTTGTGATCACTCGGATGCATCTCGTGTGAAGATCACCGCTCATCCTGCTCCATGATCCTTCGTTAGGTGGTGGAGATCACAAAGCTTGGGTAATACCCCGTGTCGCAGATCACAGACCGCCGGGCATAAGATGCGCATCAGTTGGGCTTGTGACCTGCTTCACATGTTCTCGATCTTCGCCGGAACGGGCGGGGTTCGTGGGGCGCGTGAGACGGAGGTGAGTCCGACGCCATCGCCAGCAGTCAGTGCCGACTGAGAGGAGCGAGGAGCGGTGAACGCGTATGCGCCCATCCTCGTACTGGGAGCCCTCGGGGCAGGCTTTGCGATCTTCTCCGTGGTCATGGCCACGCTGATCGGTCCGAAGCGGTACAACCGGGCCAAGCTCGAGGCCTACGAGTGCGGTATCGAGCCGACCCCCACGCCGGCCGGCGGCGGGCGCTTCCCCATCAAGTACTACCTGACGGCGATGCTCTTCATCGTCTTCGACATCGAGATCGTCTTCCTCTACCCCTGGGCCGTCACCTTCGACGCCCTGGGTGTCTTCGGGCTCGTCGAGATGCTGCTCTTCGTGCTCACCGTCTTCGTCGCGTACGCGTACGTATGGCGGCGCGGCGGCCTGGAATGGGACTGAGGGGCCTTTAGCCATGGGACTCGAAGAAAAGCTGCCGAGCGGCTTCCTGCTGACCACCGTCGAGCAGGCCGCGGGCTGGGTGCGCAAGTCGTCCGTCTTCCCGGCCACGTTCGGCCTCGCCTGTTGTGCCATCGAGATGATGACCACCGGCGCCGGCCGTTACGACCTGGCGCGCTTCGGCATGGAGGTCTTCCGCGGTTCGCCCCGCCAGGCGGACCTCATGATCGTCGCGGGCCGGGTCAGCCAGAAGATGGCGCCGGTGCTGCGGCAGGTCTACGACCAGATGCCGAACCCCAAGTGGGTGATCTCCATGGGGGTCTGCGCCTCCTCGGGCGGCATGTTCAACAACTACGCCATCGTCCAGGGCGTCGACCACATCGTCCCGGTCGACATCTATCTCCCCGGCTGCCCGCCACGGCCGGAGATGCTGATGGACGCCATCCTCAAGCTCCACCAGAAGATCCAGTCCTCCAAGCTCGGCGTGAACGCCGAGGAGGCGGCCCGTGAGGCGGAGGAGGCGGCGCTCAAGGCCCTGCCGACGATCGAGATGAAGGGGCTGCTGCGGTGAGCGACGCCAACGGCACCACGGGCACGGGCGGGTCGAACGGGGTGAACCCCGAAAAGGACCTCGGCACCGACAACCTCCCCGGCCAGCGCGGCGAGGGTGGTGAGGAGATCCGCGTCCAGCGCGGCATGTTCGGCGCCAACAACGGCGGCGACACCTCCGGCTACGGCGGCCTGGTCCGCTCGGTCCGCCTCCCGGGACCCGCGAGCCGTCCCTACGGCGGCTGGTTCGACGAGGTCGCCGACGAGCTGGAAGGCGCGCTGGAGGAGCAGGGCCTGCTGCCCGAGAACGCGATCGAGAAGACGGTCGTCGACCGCGACGAGATCACCTTCCACGTCGAACGCGAGCACCTGCTTCGGGTCGCCCGCACGCTGCGCGACGACCCCGCCCTGCGGTTCGAGCTGTGCACGGGCGTCAGCGGGGTCCACTACCCGCACGACAAGGGCCGCGAGCTGCACGCCGTCTACCACCTGCGCTCGATCACCCACAACCGGCTGATCCGCCTCGAAGTCAGCGCCCCGGACACCGACCGGCACATCCCGTCCCTGGTCTCCGTCTATCCGACCAACGACTGGCACGAGCGCGAGACCTACGACTTCTTCGGGATCGTCTTCGACGGCCACCCGGCCCTGACGCGGATCATGATGCCGGACGACTGGCAGGGCCACCCGCAGCGCAAGGACTACCCCCTCGGCGGCATCCCCGTCGAGTACAAGGGCGCCCAGATCCCGGCTCCGGACCAGCGGAGGTCGTACTCATGAGCACTTCGCAAGCCTCCCCTAGGGAGACCACAGAGGGCACCGTCTACACGGTCACCGGTGGCGACTGGGACGAGGTCGTCCAGTCGGCGGCCCGCGCCGACGACGAACGCATCGTCGTCAACATGGGCCCCCAGCACCCCTCCACCCACGGCGTGCTCCGCCTGATCCTCGAGATCGACGGTGAGACGGTCACCGAGGCCCGCTGCGGCATCGGCTACCTGCACACCGGCATCGAGAAGAACACCGAGTTCCGCACGTGGACGCAGGGCACCACGTTCGTGACGCGCATGGACTACCTGACGTCCTTCTTCAACGAGACCGCCTACTGCCTCGCCGTCGAGAAACTCCTCGGCATCGAGGACCAGATCACCGACCGGGCCACGATCATCCGGGTGCTCCTCATGGAGCTGAACCGGCTGTCCTCGCACCTGGTGTGCATCGCCACCGGCGGTATGGAACTCGGCGCCACCACGATCATGATCTACGGATTCCGTGATCGTGAAATGATTCTCGACATCTACGAGCTCATCACGGGCCTGCGGATGAACCACGCGTACATCCGCCCCGGCGGACTCGCGCAGGACCTGCCGCCCGGCGCGGTGGACCACATCCGCGAGTTCGTGAAGAAGATGAAGAAGAACCTCCCGGAGTACGACAAGCTCGCCACCGGGAACCCCATCTTCAAGGCCCGCATGCAGGACATCGGCTACCTCGACCTGGCCGGCTGCATGGCCCTCGGCGCCACCGGCCCGATCCTGCGCTCCACCGGCCTGCCGCACGACTTGCGCAAGACCCAGCCGTACTGCGGCTACGAGACGTACGACTTCGAGATCCCGACTGCCGACACCTGCGACGCCTACGGCCGCTTCCTGATCCGTCTGGACGAGATGCGCCAGTCCCTGCGGATCGTCGAGCAGTGCCTGGACCGGCTGCAGCCCGGCCCGGTCATGGTCGAGGACAAGAAGATCGCCTGGCCCGCCCAGCTGGCCCTGGGCCCGGACGGTCTCGGCAACTCCCTCGACCACATCAAGAAGATCATGGGCACCTCCATGGAGGCCCTGATCCACCACTTCAAGCTGGTCACCGAGGGCTTCCGCGTGCCGCCGGGACAGGCCTACGTGGCGGTCGAGTCACCCAAGGGCGAGCTCGGGGTGCACGCCGTCTCCGACGGAGGCACCCGCCCCTACCGGGTCCACTTCCGCGACCCGTCCTTCACCAACCTGCAGGCCATGGCGGCGATGTGCGAGGGCGGCCAGGTCGCCGACGTCATCGTCGCTGTCGCGTCCATCGACCCCGTGATGGGAGGCGTCGACCGGTGACCACCTCTTCTTCGGAGCGGGGCGTCAGCCTGGGCATGCCCGAACTGCCCGCGCCCGCCTACCCGGACGACGTCCGAGCCCGGCTGGAGACGGACGCGCGCGAGATCATCGCCCGCTACCCCGACTCCCGCTCGGCCCTGCTGCCGTTGCTGCATCTCGTGCAGTCGGAGGAGGGCCATGTCACGCGCACCGGCATGCAGTTCTGCGCGGACGTGCTGAACCTGACCACGGCCGAGGTCACCGCGGTCGCCACCTTCTACACCATGTACCGGCGCAAGCCCTCGGGCGACTACCAGGTGGGCGTGTGCACCAACACCCTCTGCGCGGTGATGGGCGGTGACGCGATCTTCGAGGAGCTCCAGGAGCACCTGGGCGTCGGCAACGGCGAGACCACCGACGACGGAAAGGTCACCCTGGAGCACATCGAGTGCAACGCGGCCTGCGACTTCGCGCCGGTGGTGATGGTCAACTGGGAGTTCTTCGACAACCAGACCCCGGCCACCGTCAAGCGCCTCGTCGACGACCTGCGCGCGGGCCGGCCGGTCGAGCCCACGCGCGGGGCGCCGCTGTGCACCTTCAAGGAGACCGCGCGGATGCTGGCCGGCTTCCCCGACGAGCGGCCCGGGGCCGTCGAGGCGAGCGGCAGCGCGGGACCCGCCTCGCTGGTGGGCCTTCGCCTGGCAAGGGGAGAGGCCGCACCCGCGCGCGTGGTCCATCCGCGCGACGGCGGTCCGCACGACGAGCGGCAGGACAGGCCCGTCCACCAACCGTCGCCGACCGAGCACCTGAGCTCACACGACGCGCCACAGGACACATCGGCCTCCGACCCAGCCCACCCGGCAGGGCCAACCGCCGAGGAGGGGGAGTGATGACCTTGGCACCCGAACTCAAAGACACCGGCCCCGAGAAGCTGCTCGCACCCGTGCTGTCGGCCTTCTGGGACGAGGACAAGTCCTGGACGCTGGACGTCTACCGAAGGCACGAGGGATACGAGGGGCTGCGCAAGGCGCTGGCCATGTCGCCGGACGACCTGATCGCGTACGTCAAGGACTCCGGTCTGCGCGGCCGCGGCGGCGCGGGATTCCCCACGGGAATGAAATGGCAGTTCATTCCCCAGGGGGATGGAAAACCGCACTATCTAGTTGTCAACGCCGACGAGTCGGAGCCCGGAACCTGCAAGGACATCCCGCTCCTCTTCGCGAACCCGCATAGCCTCATCGAGGGCATTGTCATCGCCTGTTATGCCATCAGGTCGTCTCATGCCTTCATCTATCTGCGTGGTGAAGTCGTCCCTGTGCTGCGGCGGTTGCACGCAGCCGTCGCTGAGGCCTACGCGGCGGGCTACCTCGGCGAGAACATCCTGGGCAGCGGGCTCGACCTTGAACTCACCGTGCACGCGGGCGCGGGCGCGTACATCTGCGGTGAGGAGACCGCGCTCCTGGACTCGCTCGAAGGCCGCCGGGGTCAACCGCGGCTCCGTCCCCCCTTTCCTGCCGTCGCGGGCCTCTATGCGTGCCCGACTGTGGTGAATAACGTCGAATCGATCGCGTCGGTTCCCGCGATCCTGCACAAAGGAAAAGAGTGGTTCAGGTCGATGGGCAGCGAGAAGTCCCCGGGCTTCACGCTCTACTCGCTCAGCGGCCATGTCGCCAGCCCCGGCCAGTACGAGGCCCCGCTCGGCATCACACTCCGCCAGTTGCTGGAGATGAGCGGCGGAATGAGGCCGGGGCACCGGCTGAAGTTCTGGACGCCCGGCGGCTCCTCGACGCCGATGTTCACCGACGAGCACCTCGACGTCCCTCTTGACTACGAAGGCGTGGGCGCCGCGGGTTCCATGCTCGGTACCAAAGCTCTCCAGTGCTTCGACGAGACGACCTGCGTGGTCCGCGCCGTCACCCGCTGGACCGAGTTCTACGCCCACGAGTCCTGCGGCAAGTGCACGCCCTGCCGCGAAGGGACCTACTGGCTGGTGCAGTTGCTCCGCGACATCGAGGCCGGCAAGGGCGCCATGTCCGACCTCGACAAGCTGAACGACATCGCCGACAACATCAACGGCAAGTCCTTCTGCGCCCTCGGCGACGGCGCCGCCTCGCCGATCTTCTCCTCGCTCAAGTACTTCCGCGAGGAGTACGAGCAGCACATCACGGGCCGCGGCTGCCCCTTCGACCCGGCCAAGTCGACGGCCTGGGCCGACCGCACGGAGGTGAACGCATGACCGTGACCACCAACGCTCCCACCGGTGGGGGACAGGCGGCGGTCCCGCCGGAAGATCTCGTGACGCTGACGATCGACGGCGTGGAGATCAGCGTGCCCAAGGGCACCCTGGTCATCCGGGCAGCCGAGCAACTCGGCATCGAGATCCCCCGGTTCTGCGACCACCCCCTCCTCGACCCGGCCGGCGCCTGCCGCCAGTGCATCGTCGAGGTCGAGGGCCAGCGCAAGCCGATGGCCTCCTGCACCATCACCTGCACCGACGGGATGGTGGTGAAGACCCACCTCACCTCGCCGGTCGCCGAGAAGGCCCAGCACGGTGTGATGGAGCTGCTCCTCATCAACCACCCGCTGGACTGCCCGGTCTGCGACAAGGGCGGCGAGTGCCCGCTGCAGAACCAGGCGATGTCGCACGGCAACGCGGAGTCCCGCTTCGAGGGCAAGAAACGGACCTACGAGAAGCCCGTCCCCATCTCCACACAGGTGCTGCTCGACCGTGAGCGGTGCGTGCTGTGCGCCCGCTGCACCCGGTTCTCCAACCAGATCGCGGGCGACCCGATGATCGAGCTGATCGAACGGGGCGCGCTCCAGCAGGTCGGCACCGGCGAGGGCGACCCCTTCGAGTCGTACTTCTCCGGCAACACCATCCAGATCTGCCCGGTCGGCGCGCTGACCTCGGCGGCGTACCGGTTCCGCTCCCGTCCCTTCGACCTGATCTCCTCGCCCTCGGTGTGCGAGCACTGCTCCGGGGGCTGCGCCACGCGCACCGACCACCGGCGCGGCAAGGTCATGCGCCGGCTCGCGGCCAACGACCCCGAGGTCAACGAGGAGTGGATCTGCGACAAGGGCCGCTTCGCGTTCCGGTACGCGCAGCAGCGGGACCGGCTCGAGACGCCCCTGGTGCGCAATCCCGAGGGTGACCTCGTCCCGGCGTCCTGGCCGGAAGCGCTGCAGATCGCGGCTCAGGGACTGCTCGCCTCGCGGGGCCGCACCGGAGTCCTGACCGGCGGCCGGCTCACCATCGAGGACGCCTACGCGTACAGCAAGTTCGCGCGCGTGGCGCTCGACACCAACGACATCGACTTCCGCGCGCGGGTGCACAGCCCCGAGGAGGCCGACTTCCTCGCCGCCCGGGTCGCCGGACGGGGCCGTGACCTCGACGGTACGGGCGTCACGTACACCGCCCTGGAGAAGGCGCCCGCCGTCCTGCTGGTCGGCTTCGAGGCCGAGGAGGAGGCGCCCGGCGTCTTCCTCCGGCTGCGCAAGGCCTGGCGGGGGCACGGGCAGAAGGTGTTCTCCCTCGCCACGCACGCCACGCGCGGTCTGGACAAGGCGGGCGGCACGCTGCTGCCGGCCGCGCCCGGCACCGAGACCGAGTGGCTGGACGCGCTCGCCGGCGAGGTCGGCCTGGAGGATGACGGGGCGAGGGCCTCGGAGGCGCTGCGCACCGAGGGCGCGGTGATCGTCGTGGGTGAGCGACTGGCCGCCGTGGCGGGCGGGCTGACCGCCGCCGTGCGGGCGGCGTCCGCCACCGGCGCGCAGCTGGTGTGGATCCCGCGCCGGGCCGGGGAGCGCGGTGCCCTGGAGGCGGGTGCGCTGCCCACGCTGCTGCCGGGCGGACGTCCGGCGACCGACCCGCGCGCGCGGGACGAGGTCGCCGCCGTCTGGGGCCTGGCAGAGCTCCCGCACCGCTACGGACGCGACACGGGTCAGATCGTGGAGGCCGCCGCCGGTGGCGAACTGCAGGCACTGGTGGTCGCGGGCGTCGAGGTCGACGACCTGCCGGACCCGGCACGCGCGCGCGAAGCCCTCCAGGAGGTCGGCTTCCTGGTGTCGCTGGAGCTGCGGCCCAGCGAGGTCACCGCACTCGCGGACGTCGTCCTGCCGGTGGCCGCGGTCGCCGAGAAGGCGGGCACGTTCCTCAACTGGGAGGGCCGGGTGCGCTTCTTCGAGGCCGCCCTCAAGCCCGACCAGATGACCCGCCGCCTCGCACCCACCGACGCGCGCGTGCTGCAGATGCTGGCCGACGCCATGGACGTACACCTGGGTCTGCCGGATCTGCGCACCACGCGCGCGGAGCTGGACCGGCTGGGCGCCTGGGACGGGCCGCGGGCCACCGAACCGCTGGAGGTCGCGGCCGCGTTGCCGCGACCCGCCGCCGGAGAGGCCGTCCTGGCCGGGCACCGGCTGCTGCTGGACCAGGGTGTCCTCCAGCAGGGGGACGAGGCGCTCGCCGGGACGCGGCACGCGGCCCACGCGCGCGTGTCGCCCGCGACCGCCGCCGAAGCCGGTGTGAAGGACGGCGATCTGCTCGCCGTGACCGGCCCCGCCGGAGACTGCGCGTTCCCGCTGCGCATCACCGATATGCCGGACCGGGTGGTCTGGCTCCCGTTGAACTCCGCGGGCGGGGGCGTCGCCTCCGACACCGGGGCGCGGCCCGGTTCCCTCGTCCGCATCGGACCGGCGAACCTCGCCGCCGAAGCTCCCAAGGAGGTGGAGGCATGAGCCCGTACCTCGCCGCGGAAGACCTCTCGATGTTCGGCCGTGACCCCTGGTGGCTGGTCGTCATCAAGGCCGTCTTCTGCTTCGCCTTCCTGATGGTGACCGTGCTGTTCTCCATCGTGTGGGAGCGCAAGGTCGTCGCCTGGATGCAGTTGCGCATCGGCCCCAACCGGCACGGCCCCTGGGGCATGCTCCAGTCGCTCGCCGACGGCATCAAGCTGATGCTCAAGGAAGACGTCATCGTCAAACGCGCGGACAAGGTGGTCTACGTCCTCGCGCCGATCGTCGCGGCCATCCCGGCCTTCATGGCGATCGCGGTGATCCCCTTCGGTCCGGCCGGCAACGAGATCTCGATCTTCGGCCACCGCACCACGATGCAGCTCACCGACCTGCCGATCGCGATGCTCTACATCCTCGCGGTCGCCTCGGTCGGCATCTACGGCATCGTGCTGGCGGGCTGGAGTTCCGGATCCACCTATCCGCTGCTCGGCGGTCTGCGCTCCTGCGCGCAGATGATCTCGTACGAGATCGCCATGGGTGCCGCGTTCGCCTCGGTGTTCCTCTACTCGGGGTCCATGTCGACCTCGACGATCGTCGAACAGCAGCACGACCGCTGGTACATCGTCCTGCTGCCGGTCTCCTTCCTCATCTACATCGTGACGATGGTCGGCGAGACCAACCGCGCCCCGTTCGACATGCCGGAGTCCGAGGGTGACCTCGTCGGCGGCTTCAACACCGAGTACTCGTCGATCAAGTTCGCGATGTTCATGCTCGCCGAGTACGTGAACATGGTGACGGTCTCGGCCGTGTCGACCACGCTCTTCCTGGGCGGCTGGCGGGCCCCCTGGCCGGTCAGCACCTTCTGGGAGGGCGCGAACCACGGCTGGTGGCCGATGCTCTGGTTCGTGATCAAGGTGCAGCTGCTGCTGTTCTTCTTCATCTGGCTGCGCGGCACGCTCCCGCGCGTCCGCTACGACCAGCTGATGAAGCTCGGCTGGAAGGTGCTCATCCCGATCTCCCTGGTCTGGCTGATGCTCGTGGCCACCGTGCGGACGCTTCGGAACGAGAACTACGACTTCGCCGACATCGCCCTCTACATCGCCGGCGGCGTCCTGGTCCTGCTGCTGCTCTCCTTCGTCGCCGACGTGTTCCGCGACAAGGCGAAGGCGGCGGAACAGCCCGCCGAGGAACCGGCCGGGTTCGACCCGATGGCGGGCGGATTCCCCGTGCCGCCGCTGCCGGGACAGGAGCTTCCACCGGTGCCCCGGCGCCGCTCGCGCCGCGAGCGGGAGCTGATTGTCAGTGGTGGGCCCGATACTCACAGTGACGGATCTCTGGATGGAAAGGAGGCGTCCGATGGCTGAGGAGCCCAAGGAGGCCGGGCAGTCGAAGCCCGGCTTCCAGAACCCGGTAGCCGGCTTCGGCGTGACCTTCAAGGCCATGTTCAAGAAGCGGCTGACCGAGCAGTACCCGGAGCAGCAGAAGACCACCGCTCCCCGCTTCCACGGACGGCACCAGCTCAACCGCCATCCGGACGGCCTGGAGAAGTGCGTCGGCTGCGAACTGTGCGCCTGGGCCTGCCCCGCCGACGCCATCTATGTGGAGGGCGCCGACAACACCGACGAGGAGCGCTACTCGCCGGGCGAGCGGTACGGCCGCGTCTACCAGATCAACTACGCCCGCTGCATCCTGTGCGGCCTGTGCATCGAGGCGTGCCCCACGCGCGCGCTCACGATGACCAACGAGTTCGAGCTCGCCGACAGCAGCCGCGCCAACCTCATCTACACCAAGGAACAGCTGCTCGCCGGACTCGACGAGGGCATGGTGGACACGCCCCACGCGATCTACCCGGGGACGGACGAGCAGGACTACTACCGGGGCCTGGTGACGGAGGCCGCGCCCGGCACCGAGCGCCAAGTGGCCCTCTCCAAGGGCGAAGTGGTCCAGGAGGCCGCCTCCACCTTCGGCGAGGACGAACCAGCGTCAAAGAAGGTGATCGGCCGATGACCGCGCACCTCGCCGCCACCTCCCTGGCGGCCTACTCGACCTCCACGGGCGAGGCCTTCCAGTTCTGGGTCCTCGGCACCGTCGCCGTGATCGGCGCCCTGTGCACCGTCTTCATGAAGAGGGCCGTGCACAGCGCGCTCTGTCTCGCCGGCACCATGATCATCCTGGCGGTCTTCTACCTCGCCAACGGCGCCTACTTCCTGGGCGTCGTCCAGATCGTCGTCTACACCGGCGCGATCATGATGCTGTTCCTGTTCGTGGTGATGCTCGTCGGCGTCACCGCGGCGGACTCCCTTAAGGAGACCATCAAGGGCCAGCGCTGGCTGGCCCTGGTGTGCGGTCTCGGCTTCGGTGTCCTGCTGTTCGCGGGCATCGGCAACGCCTCGCTCAAGGAGTTCGACGGACTCACCCAGGCGAACGCGAACGGCAATGTGGAGGGCATCGCCGCCCTCCTGTTCACCAAGTACGTCTTCGCCTTCGAAATCACCGGCGCCCTGCTGATCACGGCCGCCGTCGGCGCCATGGTGCTCACCCACCGCGAGCGCACCGAGCGTCCCAAGACGCAGCGCGAGATGGCCGAGGAGCGGGTGCGCTCGGGCAAGAACGTACCGCCGCTGCCGGCACCCGGCGTGTACGCCCGGCACAACGCCGTGGACATCGCGGGCCTGCTGCCCGACGGCACGCCGTCCGACCTCACCGTCAGCAAGACGCTGCGGGAGCGCGGCCAGATCCGTGACGTGTCGCAGGAGGCGATCAACGACCTGCGGGCGCTGGAACAGCGAGCCGAGGAACGCCTGGAGCGGGCCGCGATCGAACCGTCGACCTTCAAGCGGGCCGAGGAGGCGTCGAAGTGAACCCCGTCAACTACCTCTACCTCGCCGCCCTGTTGTTCACCATCGGCGCCACGGGTGTACTGATCAGACGCAACGCGATCGTCGTGTTCATGTGCGTCGAGCTCATGCTCAACGCCTGCAACCTCGCGTTCGTCGCCTTCTCCCGGATGCACGGCAACCTCGACGGCCAGATCATCGCCTTCTTCACGATGGTCGTCGCCGCCGCGGAGGTCGTGGTCGGGCTCGCGATCATCGTGTCGCTGTTCCGTTCCCGCCACTCGGCCTCGGTCGACGACGCCAGCCTGATGAAGCTGTAAGGGGTCGCTGAATCGTGGATAACCTGATCGCGCTGCTCATCGCGGCGCCCCTGCTCGGAGCGGCGGTCCTGTTGTGCGGCGGCCGGAGGCTGGACGCCGTCGGCCACTGGATCGGTACGGCGCTGGCCGCCGCGTCCTTCGTGTTCGGCGTGATCCTCTTCGCCGACCTGCTCGGCAAGAACGCCGAACACCGCACGCTCACTCAGCACCTGTTCAGCTGGGTGCCGGTCGAGGGCTTCCAGGCGGACGTCGCCTTCCGCCTGGACCAGCTGTCGATGACGTTCGTGCTGCTGATCACCGGCGTCGGCTCGCTGATCCACCTGTACTCGGTCGGGTACATGGAGCACGACGAGCGACGCCGCCGCTTCTTCGGCTACCTCAACCTGTTCCTCGCGGCGATGCTGCTGCTCGTCCTCGCCGACAACTACCTGCTGCTCTACGTCGGCTGGGAGGGCGTCGGTCTCGCCTCCTACCTGCTGATCGGCTTCTGGCAGCACAAGCCCAGCGCGGCCACGGCGGCGAAGAAGGCCTTCCTGGTCAACCGCGTCGGCGACATGGGCCTGTCGATCGCGATCATGCTGATGTTCACGACGTTCGGCACCTTCGCCTTCGGTCCGGTGCTCGGCACCCATGAGGAGCCGGGGCTCGTCGGCGGCGCCTCCGGAGCCACACTCACCGGCATCGCCCTGATGCTGCTGCTCGCCGCCTGCGGCAAGTCCGCCCAGGTGCCGCTGCAGTCCTGGCTCGGCGACGCGATGGAAGGCCCGACCCCGGTCTCGGCCCTCATCCACGCCGCCACGATGGTGACCGCGGGCGTCTACCTGATCGTCCGCTCCGGCGCCCTCTTCAACGCGGCGCCCGACGCACAACTCGTGGTCACGATCGTCGGTGCCGTCACGCTCCTGTTCGGTGCGATCGTCGGTTGCGCGAAGGACGACATCAAGAAGGCGCTGGCCGGCTCCACCATGTCGCAGATCGGCTACATGGTCCTCGCCGCGGGCCTCGGTCCCATCGGCTACGTCTTCGCAATCATGCACCTGGTGACGCACGGCTTCTTCAAGGCCGGGCTCTTCCTCGGCGCAGGGTCGGTCATGCACGGCATGAACGACGAGGTCGACATGCGCAAGTACGGCGGCCTCAGGAAGTACATGCCGATCACCTTCATCACGTTCGGTCTCGGCTACCTGGCGATCATCGGCTTCCCCGGGCTGTCCGGCTTCTTCTCCAAGGACAAGATCATCGAAGCGGCCTTCGCCAAGGGTGGCACCGAAGGCTGGATCCTCGGTGGCGCGGCCCTGCTGGGCGCGGCCATCACGGCGTACTACATGACGCGCGTGATGCTGATGACGTTCTTCGGAGAGGAACGCTGGCGCAACCAGCCGACCCGCTCGCCTGAGGCGCCGAGCGCGGAGCCCGCCGCCGAGCACCAGGGCGAGCACGCCGAACCGCACCCGCACGAGTCGCCCAGGTCCATGACGGTCCCGATGATCGTGCTGGCCTTCGGGTCGGTGTTCGCGGGCGGGTTCTTCAGCATCGGCGACCGCTTCCTGCACTGGCTGGAACCCGTCACCGGGCACGCGGAGGGCAACCCGCCGGTCAGTGCCCTCACGGTCACCCTGGCCACGATGGCCGTCCTGGTCGTCGGCGTCGCCATCGCCTGGGCCCAGTACGGCCGCCGTCCGGTCCCGGTCGTCGCCCCGCGCGGGTCGCTGCTCACCCGGGCCGCCCGGCGCGACCTGCTCCAGGACGACTTCAACCACGTCGTCCTGGTCCGTGGCGGAGAGCACCTCACCCGCTCCCTCGTGTACGTCGACCACACCCTGGTCGACGGTGTCGTCAACGGCACGGCGGCCTCGATGGGCGGCCTCTCCGGGCGGATGCGCAAGCTGCAGAACGGCTTCGCGCGGTCGTACGCGGTCTCGATGTTCGGCGGTGCGGCGGTCCTCGTCGCCGCGACCCTGCTGATGAGGGCGGTCTGATACCGATGTCCTTTCCCCTGCTGACAGCGACGGCGGCGCTCCCGGCCCTCGGGGCGGTCGCCACGGCAGCCGTACCGGCCGCCCGGCGCACCGCCGCCAAGTGGCTGGCACTGCTCGTGTCGCTCGCCACCCTGGTGCTCGCCGCCATCGTCGTGGTGCGCTTCGACCCGGACGGCGACCGCTACCAGCTCACCGAATCCCATGCCTGGATCAAGGACTTCGGGGTCCGCTACGAGCTGGGTGTGGACGGCATCGCGGTCGCGCTTCTCGCGCTGACGGCGCTGCTGATCCCGTTCATCATCCTCGCGGGCTGGCACGACGCCGACCCGCTGGAGACCGGGAACAAGCGCTGGCGGCCGACGCAGGGCTTCTTCGCCCTGATCCTGGCCGTCGAGGCGATGGTGATCATCTCCTTCGAGGCCACCGACGTCTTCGTCTTCTACATCTTCTTCGAAGCCATGCTGATCCCGATGTACTTCCTCATCGGCGGCTTCGGGGACCGGGCTCACGCGCACGGCGAGGAGACGGCGTCCACGCAACGGTCGTACGCGGCGGTGAAGTTCCTCCTCTACAACCTGGTCGGCGGTCTGATCATGCTGGCCGCGGTGATCGGCCTCTACGTGGTCGCCGGGAACTTCAGCCTCCAGGAGATCGCCGAAGCCCGGGCCAACGGCTCGCTCGACATGGCCACCAACACCGAACGCTGGCTGTTCCTCGGCTTCTTCTTCGCCTTCGCGGTGAAGGCGCCGCTGTGGCCGCTGCACACCTGGCTGCCCAACGCCATGCAGGAGGCCACCGCCCCGGTCGCCGTGCTCATCACGGCGGTCGTCGACAAGGTGGGCACCTTCGCGATGCTCCGCTTCTGCCTCCAGCTGTTCCCGGAGGCGAGCAAGTGGGCGACGCCCGTCATCCTCGTCCTGGCGCTGATCAGCATCATCTACGGGGCGCTGCTCGCCGTCGGCCAGCGGGACATCAAGCGGCTGGTCGCCTACGCGTCGATCTCGCACTTCGGGTTCATCATCCTGGGCATCTTCGCGATGACCAGCCAGGGCCAGTCCGGGGCGACGCTCTACATGGTCAACCACGGGATCTCGACGGCTGCCCTGATGCTGGTGGCCGGCTTCCTGATCTCGCGGCGCGGCTCGCGGCTCATCGCCGACTACGGCGGAGTGCAGAAGGTCGCCCCGGTGCTCGCCGGCACCTTCCTCATCGGCGGCCTGGCGACCCTCTCGCTCCCCGGGCTCGCGCCCTTCGTGAGTGAGTTCCTCGTGCTGGTCGGCACGTTCGCGCGCTACCCGCTGGTCGGGATCATCGCCACCTTCGGCATCGTGCTCGCGGCGCTCTACACCCTGATCCTCTACCAGAGGACCATGACCGGCCCGGTGAAACCGGAGGTCTCGGCGATGCCGGACCTGCGGGCGCGCGAGCTGGTGGTCGTAGCTCCGCTGATCGTGCTGTTGATCTTCCTGGGTGTCTACCCGAAGCCCGTCACGGACATCGTGAACCCGGCGGTCAAACAGACCATGTCCGACGTACACAAGAAGGACCCCCAGCCCGAGGTGGAGGCGGCCAAGTGAGCGCAACAGCCGTCCACAGCCTGTGGACAACAGCGGCCGATCCGATCTCGAAGATCGACGCGCCGAAGTTCGAGTACGGACAACTGTCCCCCATCCTGATCATCGTCGGCGCGGCGATCGTCGGGGTGCTGGTCGAGGCGTTCGTCCCGCGCAAGTCCCGTTACTACGTCCAGCTGTTCGTGTCCGTGGTCGCGCTGGCCGCCGCGTTCGCCGCGGTCGTCGCGCTCGCCGCGGACGGATACGCCACGACCAAGGCCGGCATCGCCGCCATGGGCGCGATCGCCGTCGACGGACCGGCCCTCTTCCTGCAGGGCACGATCCTGCTGGCGGCCGTGCTCGGCCTGTTCACCTTCGCCGAACGCCGGCTCGATCCGGAGGCGCACGGCAACCGTGTCGACTCCTTCGCCGCGCAGGCCGCGTCCGTGCCGGGCAGCGACAGCGAGAAAGCCGCGGTGAAGGCCGGGTTCACCACCACCGAGGTGTTCCCGCTGCTGCTGTTCGCCGTCGCCGGCATGCTGATCTTCCCGGCGGCCAACGACCTGCTGACACTCTTCGTGGCGCTGGAGGTCCTCTCGCTCCCGCTGTACCTGCTGTGCGCGCTGGCCCGCCGCAAGCGGCTGATGTCGCAGGAAGCCGCGGTCAAGTACTTCCTGCTCGGAGCGTTCGCCTCCGCGTTCACCCTGTTCGGCATCGCCCTGCTGTACGGCTACGCGGGCTCGATGTCGTACGCCACGATCGCGCAGGTCGTCGACGGCACGGTCACCACCGTCGACCCGGCGCTCGCGGACACCATGGGCAACGACGTCCTGCTTCTCATCGGCGCCGCGATGCTGGTGATGGGCCTGCTGTTCAAGGTCGGCGCGGTGCCGT
This sequence comes from Streptomyces cellulosae, assembly GCF_000721105.1. GTDB lineage: Bacteria > Actinomycetota > Actinomycetes > Streptomycetales > Streptomycetaceae > Streptomyces > Streptomyces cellulosae_A. Next base: position 37,277 of record NZ_JOEV01000034.1, on the reverse strand, counting down.
TCCACATGTGGACGCCCGACGTCTACCAGGGCGCGCCGACGCCGGTGACCGGTTTCATGGCGGCGGCCACCAAGGTGGCGGCCTTCGGCGCGCTGCTGAGGATCCTGTACGTCGTCCTGCCCGGCCTGCGCTGGGACTGGCGGCCGGTCATGTGGGGCGTCGCCATCGTCACCATGCTTGGCGGTGCGATCGTCGCGATCACCCAGACCGACATCAAGCGGCTGCTGGCCTACTCGTCGATCGCGCACGCGGGCTTCATCCTGGCGGGTGTCATCGCGACCACACCCGACGGGGTGTCCTCGGTCCTGTTCTACCTGGCCGCGTACTCGTTCGTGACGATCGGCGCGTTCGCGGTGGTCACTCTGGTCCGCGACGCGGGCGGCGAGGCGACCCACCTGTCCAAGTGGGCCGGGCTGGGCCGACGTTCACCGCTGGTGGCGGCGGTGTTCGCGGTGTTCCTGCTCGCCTTCGCCGGTATCCCGCTGACTTCCGGGTTCGCCGGGAAGTTCGCCGTGTTCAAGGCGGCGGCGGAGGGCGGCGCGGCTCCGCTGGTCGTGGTCGGTGTGATCTCGTCCGCGATCGCGGCGTTCTTCTACATCCGCGTCATCGTGCTGATGTTCTTCAGTGAGCCGCGGCCCGAGGGCCCGACGGTGGCCGTGGCGTCGCCCCTGACGACCACGGTGATCGGGGTGGGTGTCGCGATGACGCTGGTGCTCGGTGTGGCGCCGCAGTACTTCCTGGACCTGGCGAGCCAGGCGGGTGTATTCGTGCGCTGACCTGCGGTGCTGGTGAGGAGGGCCTCGGCTCCCGTTGTGGGAGGCGGGGCCCTTCGCATGGGGGCAGGCGGGAGCGGCGGTATGTCATCAGCCTGTGGATAACTCCGGCGTTGTCAGTTCCTGCCCCTATCGTGGAGGCAGTGGTCGAGGGACGACGTACGGGGGACACGGCTATGGGCGGGACGGGCGGGATCATCGAGATGCCAGGGATCACCGAGACGCCGGCGACGGACAGTGAGGCGCTGGCCACGCTGAACCGGGTCTTCGGGTACGAGACCTTCCGTGGCGAGCAGGAAGAGGTCATCGAGCATGTGGTGGCCGGCGGGGACGCCGTCGTCCTGATGCCGACCGGCGGCGGCAAGTCGCTGTGCTACCAGATTCCGTCCCTGGTCAGACCGGGTACGGGAATTGTGGTCTCACCGCTCATCGCCCTGATGCAGGACCAGGTGGACGCGCTGCGGGCGCTCGGGGTGCGTGCGGGGTTCATGAACTCCACGCAGGACTTCGACGAGCGGCGGGTGGTGGAGGCCGAGTACCTGGCCGGCGAGCTGGACCTGCTCTACCTCGCGCCGGAGCGGCTCCGGCTGCAGTCCACGCTGGACCTGCTGTCGCGCGGCAAGATCGCCGTCTTCGCCATCGACGAGGCACACTGCGTGTCCCAGTGGGGCCACGACTTCCGCCCCGACTACCTCTCCCTGTCGCTGCTGGGGCAGCGCTGGCCGGACGTGCCGCGGATCGCTTTGACGGCGACGGCCACACACGCGACGCACCAGGAGATCACCCAGCGGCTGGACATGCCGACGGCCCGCCATTTCGTGGCGAGTTTCGACCGGCCCAACATCCAGTACCGGATCGTGCCGAAGGCCGACCCCAAGAAACAGCTGCTGAGTTTCCTGCGCGAGGAGCACCCCGGGGACGCGGGCATCGTGTACTGCCTCTCCCGCAAGTCCGTCGACGCGACCGCCGAGTTCCTGTCCCGCAACGGCATCGAGGCGGTGCCCTACCACGCGGGTCTGGACGCCGGCACCCGCGCGGCCCACCAGGCCCGCTTCCTGCGGGAGGACGGCCTGGTCGTGGTCGCGACCATCGCCTTCGGCATGGGTATCGACAAGCCGGACGTCCGCTTCGTCGCCCACCTCGACCTGCCCAAGTCGGTCGAGGGCTACTACCAGGAGACAGGGCGCGCGGGCCGCGACGGACTGCCGTCCACGGCCTGGATGGCGTACGGCCTCAACGACGTCATACAGCAGCGCAAGATGATCCAGTCGAGCGAGGGCGACGAGGCGTTCCGGCGCCGCGCCGCGGCCCACCTCGACTCGATGCTGGCGCTGTGCGAGACGGCCCGGTGCCGGCGCGGCCAACTCCTCGCCTACTTCGGCCAGGACCCGGACCCGACGGGCTGCGGCAACTGCGACACCTGCCTCGTCCCGCCGGAGACCTGGGACGGCACGGTCGCCGCTCAGAAGGTGCTGTCGACGGTGGTGCGGCTGCAGCGGGAGCGGGGGCAGAAGTTCGGCGCGGTGCAGATCGTCGACATCCTGCTGGGCAAGCGCAGCGCGAAGGTCATCCAGTTCGACCACGACCAGCTGTCCGTGTTCGGCATCGGTGAAGAGCTCTCCGAGGGCGAATGGCGCGGCGTCGTCCGGCAGTTGCTGGCCCAGGGGCTGCTCGCGGTCGAGGGGGACTACGGCACGCTGGTGCTGACCGAGGCCAGCGGATCAGTGCTCCGGCAGGAGCGGGAGGTGCCGCTGCGCAAGGAGCCCAAGAAGGCGGTGACCTCGCGGTCGGCGTCCGGGTCGTCCGGTTCGGGCTCCGGGCGGGGCGAACGCAAGGCCAAGGCGGCGGCGGCCGAGCTGCCCGAGGAACTGCTGCCCGCGTTCGAGGCGCTGCGGGCGTGGCGGGCCGAGCAGGCGCGGGAGCAGGGCGTTCCGGCGTACGTCATCTTCCACGACGCGACCCTGCGGGAGATCGCGACGGTGTGGCCCACCTCCGTGGAGCAGCTCGGCGGGATCAGCGGGGTCGGCGAGAAGAAGCTGGTGACCTACGGGGAGGGCGTGATCGGGGTGCTGGCCGAGCTGGGCGGCCCTCCCGGAGCCGGGGCCGCTCCGGGTGCGGCGGGTGACCCCGGCGCCGGGGTCGAGGAGTCCGCTGGTGGTGCCGCGCCGGGCTCCGGTTCGGGCGCGGGGCCGGGCTCGCAGTTCGACGACTGGCCGGAGACGGAGCCCGAGCCGGAGGACTGGATATAGGGGCTCGGAGGACCGGACAGACGGGTGGGGCGCGGCATCGGCACCGGTTTCCGCTTCGGCGGTCTCAGAGAGACCGGGTCGCGTACGCCCTGACGTCCGCGTCGGAGTCGGTGGTGGCCGTGGCAAGGGCCGCGAGGGCGTCCTCGCTGCCCGTATGCCGGGTCAGGGCCAGGACGGCGGCCTTGCGGACATCGGCGTTCGGGTCGGCCAGGGCCTTGGCCAGGGCGGGGACGGCCGCTTCGGGGTTCGCCGCGGCCAGGGCGGTGGCGGCGCCGGCCCGAACCTGCCAGACGGGGTCGGACAGGGCGGACGTGGCGCGGGCGGCCAGCGGTGGTGGGCAGCCGGTGGTGCCCAGCGCACTGTAGGCGGCGGCGCGCACCAGGGCGTCGGGGTCACTCGTCAGCTCCGTGAGGGCCACCTGGACGGCCGGGACGACCTCGGCTGCGTCCAGGACCGCGGCTCCAGGAGCGGAATCGGGGGTGCCGGCCGAGGTGTCCGGGCGGTCGGTGGCCGGGGTGTCGGTCGGGTGTCCCGTGGTCACCGTGGCCAGGGCCTTGGCGATCTGGACGCGGACCTCGCGCGACGGGTCGGTGGTGGCCGCGTGGGCCAACTGGGCGACGGCGTCCACGGACACGAGGGCGCGTACGGCCTCGATGCGGACGGAGATGTCGGAGTCCGACAGGGAGCCCGCGAACAGGTCGGCGTGGCCCAGGCGCAGCGCCCGCAACACGTCCAGGGCGGTCGCCCGGACGACGGCGTCGGCGCCGGACACCGCGGCGGCGAGGCGGTCGCGGAGGGCCGGCTCCGGCGGCAGAGTCTCGACGAGTTCGCGCAGTGAGGCGGCCGCTGCGGAGCGCACGCCGGGGTGAGTGTCGGACAGGAGCGCGGCGAGGGCCGGTCCGGTCCCGGGCGGGGCGGTCTCCGTGAGGACGGTGACGGCGGTCCGGCGGACGGTCGGGTCCGGGTCGGTCAAGTAGGGCTGGAGGGAGGCGAGTTCGGGCTCCTCCTCGGCAAGGGCGAGGAGGGTGAGCAGACGGGGTGAGGTCGGGGCGTCGGCCTCGGTGACAGCGATGGTCCCGGCGTGGACGTCGGCTCCGGGATGAGCGGCCGCATCGGTCCCGACGGCGAGCCCGCCGGTCTGCGGAACGGCGACAGCGTGGTCGGTCCCGGTGTCCGCGGTGGGCGTCCGTTCCCGGGCCACCGGTGCCACCTCCCGTGCCCCCGCCGTCGCCACCTGCTCGGCGTGCACCTCGCCGAGGTGCCGGGAAGGACCACCGGTCGGGGTGAACTCCTCGATCGGGACGAGATAGGGAGCCACGGGACGGGCCGTGAACTCCATCGCACCAGAGGGGGACTTGTGCAGATCGAGGTGGTGGAACCAGGACGCGTCGTCGCGATGAGGGTGGTCGAGGCGGTCGTGGTAGAGGCCCCAGCGGGACTCCGTGCGGGCCAGGGAGGCGCGGGCGGCCATCTCCGCGCAGTCGCGAATGAAGGTGACCTCCGCGCAGCGCATCAGCTCGTGCGGGGTGCGGGCACCCATCTCCGCGATGTCGGCGCGCATCCGCTCGAACGCCTCCACGGCCAGGGAGAGCCGGGCGCCGGACTTCGGCGGGGCCACGTAGTCGTTCACGAAGCGGCGCAGCTTGTACTCGACCTGGGGTTGCGGCGGGCCGTCCGGGTGGTGCAGCGGACGGTAGATCAGCTCGTGGGCCTCCCGGAGCTGGTCCGGGGAGAGCTCGCCCTCGTACGGCGCGTACTGGGAGGCGTCCGCGCCCGCCAGGTCGCCGAAGACGAACGCGCCGATCATGTAGTTGTGCGGGACGCAGGCCAGGTCGCCGGCGGCGTACAGGCGGGGGACGGTCGTGCGGGCGTGGTCGTCGACGCGGACTCCCGAGGCAGAGTGGCCGCCGCACAGGCCGATCTCGGAGATGTGCATCTCGATGTCGTGGGTGCGGTAGTCGTGCCCGCGGCCAGAGTGGAAGGTGCCGCGGGTGGGGCGCTCGGTGGAGTGCAGGATCGACTCCAGCGCCGAGACCGACTCCTCCGGGAGGTGGCTCAGCTTCAGGTAGACCGGGCCGCGGTCGGAGGCCACCTCCGCCGCGAACTCGGCCATCATCTGGCCGGACCAGTAGTCGGAGTCGACGAAGCGTTCGCCGTGGCGGTTGACCTGGTAGCCGCCGAACGGGTTGGCGACGTAGGCGCAGGCCGGGCCGTTGTAGTCCTTGATCAGCGGATTGATCTGGAAGCACTCGATGCCGGTGAGCTCGGCACCCGCGTGGTAGGCCATGGCGTAGCCGTCGCCCGCGTTGGTCGGGTTCTCGTACGTACCGTACAGGTAGCCGGAGGCGGGCAGGCCGAGGCGGCCGCAGGCGCCGGTGGCGAGGATGACCGCGCCCGCGCGGACGGTGACGAACTGTCCCGTACGGGTGTTGAAGCCGGCCGCTCCGACGGCGCGCCCGTCCTCCGGGGACGTCAGCACCCGCACCGGCATCACCCGGTTCTCGATCCGGATCCGCTCCCGCATCTCGCGCCGCCGCAACTGCCGGTACAGGACCTTCTTGACGTCCTTGCCCTCCGGCATCGGCAGCACGTAGGAGCCGGAGCGGTGGACCTGGCGGACCGCGTAGTCGCCGTGCTCGTCCTTCTCGAACTTCACGCCGTACGACTCCAGGCGCTGCACCATGGCGAAGCCGCGGGTGGCGGTCTGGCGGACGGTGGACTGGTCGACGATGCCGTCGTTGGCGCGGGTGATCTCGGCGACGTAGTCGTCGGGTTCGGCGCGGCCCGGGATCACCGCGTTGTTGACGCCGTCCATGCCCATGGCGAGGGCGCCGGAGTGGCGGACGTGGGCCTTCTCCAGCAGGAGCACGTTCGCGCCGTGCTCGGCGGCGGTCAGGGCGGCCATGGTGCCGGCGGTGCCGCCGCCGATGACGAGGACGTCGCAGGTCAGCTCCTCGGCGTCGGTGAGGGCCGGAATCTCCGTGAGGGTGTCCACCGGGGTGCCTTTCAGATGCTCAGGGAGGTCAGGACGTCACGCCGCAGCGCCACGTGTGCCGGGTCGTCGTGCGCCGCTCGGTCGCGCGGGCGCGGGATGTCGCGCACGGCGGTGAGCCGGCCGGAGCCGAGGAGGGCCACGCGGTCGCCCAGGAAGAGGGCCTCGTCCACGTCGTGGGTGACGAAGACGACGGTCGCGCCGGTGCCGCGCAGCACCTCGACCAGCAGGTCCTGCATGCCGGCGCGGGTCTGGGCGTCGAGGGCGCCGAACGGTTCGTCCATCAGGACGGCGCGCGGGCGCGCGGCGAGGGCGCGGGCAAGTTGTGCGCGCTGGCGCTGGCCGCCGGAGACGCGGTGCGGCAACTGCCGGGCGAGGCCGGCGAGTCCGACCCGGTCGAGCCAGGACGCGGCCTGGGCACGGCGTTCGTTGCGTGGCACTCCGCTGATGGCGAGCGGGAGCTCGACGTTGGCGCGCAGGGTGCGCCAGGGCAGGAGGGCGTCCTCCTGGAAGACCAGAGCGCGGTCGGCGGCGGGGCCCGTCAGCGGACTGCCGTCCTGGGTGGCCGTGCCGACGAGTGGAGGCAGCAGCCCCGCGAGGGTGCGCAGCAGCGTCGACTTGCCGCAACCCGAGGGACCGACGACCGAGAGGATCTCGCCGGATACCACTTCGAGGTCCACGCCCTCCAGCACGGGCACGCCCGGGCGGCCGAGCGTGGCCCCGCGCAGGGCGAGCCCGGCACCGGCCCGCTCCCGCCCTCGCTGCGCCGGGCGGACCTCAGACGAGCTGGTCATGGGCCACCTCCTGCTTGGCCTCTGGACGCGCCGTCACGGAGGCGGGGCGAGCTTCCCGGGCCCGGGGAGCGCGCCCCCCGGGGACGTACGACGTGCGGGGCAGCCAACGGGTCAGGCGGCGGCCCAGCAGCTCCACGGCCGTGGAGGTGAGCCACCCGAGGATGCCGATGGTGACCATGCCGACGAACACGCCGGGGTAGTCGACGACCGTGTAGTCCTGCCAGGTGCGGTAGCCGACGCCGTACTGGCCGGAGATCATCTCGGCGGAGATCACACAGATCCACGACACGCCGATACCGACCGACAGGCCGCCGAAGATGCCGGGCAGCGCGCCCGGCAGGACGACCGAGCCGAGGATCCGCCAGCGGCCGCCGCCCATGGTGAGCACCGCCTCCTCCCAGACGGGGGTCAGCGCGCGGACCGCGTGCCGGGTGGAGACCAGGACCGGGAAGAAGGCGGCGGTGCAGGTGATGAAGACGATGCCCTGTTCGTTGGAGGGGAAGAGGAGGATCGCGACGGGGACCAGGGCGATCGCCGGGATCGGGCGGACCACTTCCAGCAGCGGGCCGAGCAGGTCCTCGGCGAGGCGGGAGCGGGCCACCAGCACGCCGGTCGCCACGCCCAGGACGGCGGCGAGGAGGAAGCCGGTGAGGATGCGGGTGAGGCTGTCGGTGAGGTCCGTCCAGTAGTCGGGGCCGGAGAGCCGGTCGGCGAAGGCGCGGGCCACGTCGGCGACGGTGGGGAACTGCGAGAAGCGCAGCCACAGGTCGACGTTCAGACTGGTCAGCAGCTGCCAGAGGCCGAGGGTGGCGGCGAGGGAGACGAGTCGCAGAGCGTAGCGGCGGGCCTGGCGCGGATATCGGGGTGTGTTCCCGGCCGGCGGCCGCGCGGTCTCGGTCACGACGCCCGCTCCAGTGCGTCGGCGTATGTGATGACGCGGGCGCCGCCGTGTTCGGCGACGTACGACTGCGCGGTGGACGGGGCGACGAAGGGGAGGAGCTGGTCGCCGTCGGTCACCCAGATCGCCTGGTCGGCGAACCAGAGGGTGCCCGTGGTGGCGTCGGGGACGTAGGCGGCGCGGATGCCGGACCGGTGCTTGCCGACGTAACTCAGCAGTTCAGCGGGGGACTTGAAGGTACGGGTCGTGGTCGCGCCCTTGGGCCAGACCTCGCTCGCGGCGGGTGCGGGTGTCGCGGCGAGGCGTTTGGTGTACGTCGGGCCGAGGGCCTTCCTGACGTACTGGTCGTCGACGAAGGCGTCCACGTCCACGTCGCCGGTGAGCTTGGCCGACTTCAGGACGGACACGTCCTCCTTCAGGGCGGAGACGAGCTGGGGCTTGATCGCCGGATCGAAGGTGGCGATGCCGTGGGCGCCGTTGTAGAGGTAGACGACCTCGGCGGGCAGGCTGGTGGCCCGGGCGACCTTCTCGGCGGCGGTCACCGGGTGTTCGGTGAGGTAGTCGGTGGCCTCGGACTGGGCCTTGAGGAAGGCCTCCAGGACGGCCGGACGCTTCTTCGCGAAGTCCTCGCGGGCGGTGACGCCGTGGAACGTGGGGAGGTTCAGTTGGGCGCCGTCGTACAGGGCTTTCGCCTTGCCCTGGAAGGCGAGCAGGCCGGGCCAGGCGACGAACTGCGAGAGCGCGTCCGTGCTGCCGGCGGCGAGGGCCGAAGCACCCACCGCTGGCTGCTGGTTGAGTTTCTCGATGTCCTTGTCGGGGTCGAGGCCGGCGCGTTGCAGGGCGCGCACGAGGGTGCCGTCGGCGGCCGAACCGATGCTCGTCGACACCTTCTTGCCGCGGAGGTCCTCGAGCGAGCCGAGCTTGGAGTCCGGGGAGGTGACGATCGTGTTGAGGCCGCCGCGGAGGTTGTAGCCGGTGACCGAGACCAGCCGGGTGGGCTTGCCGAGCTGCTTGCCGCGGGCCGCGTTGATGAGGAGCGGGAAGTCGCCCATCGAGCCGATGTCGATCTTCCCGGCGGTCATCTGGGCGGTGATGGGAGCGCCGGTGGCGTAGTCCTGCCAGTCGACCTTGTAGGTGTGGCCGTCGTGGAGGGCGTCGAGCTGCTTCTCGAAGTAACCGAGGGAGCGAAGGAGGGTTCCGGCGGTGACCGTGTTGATCGTCTTGGACTGGTAGCCGACGGTCACGGTGATCGTGGAGCCGGCACCGGCCTCGGCGGTGCCGCCGCAGGCCGTGAGCGGGAGGAGGAGAAGGACGGCGGACGTGGCAGCAGCTGTGTGTTTCATGGGAGTGGGAGGCCTCTCACCGGAGGAGGTAGGGCATGTTGACCGTGACGGCTCCGGTGGGACAGCGGGCCGCGCACGGGCCGCAGTACCAGCACTCGTCGACGTGCATGTACGCCTTGCCGTTGCTTTCGTCGATGGCGAGGGAGTCCAGCGGGCACATGTCCACGCAGAGGGTGCAGCCGTCGATGCACTTCGACTCGTCGATGGTCACGGGCACGTCGGCCCGCTGGGGCGCCAAGGGCATGGCTGTCTCCAGGAAGGTGCGCAGGCAGGGGCGTTGAGCAGGAGGTGGTGCTTACAGAGACCGGTGCAGCAGGCCGCTCATCGTGATGCGGTCGCCGCGGAAGCGGATGAACTCCAGGTCGACGGGGCGGCCGTCGGCGAGGTGTGTGAGGCGTTCCAGCATGAGGACGGCCGCGCCGCGAGGGGCTTCGAGTACGGCGGCGGAGTGGGTGTCCGCGTTCACCGCCTCCAGGGTGATCTCGGCGTGGCCGAGACGCTGTCCGGTGATCGCCTCCAGGAGACGGAAGACGTCGGTGTTCTCCAGGTCGGCGGCGAGCAGGGCGGTGCCGAGGTCGAGGGGGATGTAGGTGAGGTCGAGGGAGAGGGGGAGGCCGTTCAGGCGGCGCAGGCGTTCGATGTAGAGGACGTCGGTGCCGGGTGGGACGTGGAGGCGTTCGGCTACGGGGGTGGGGGCCGGGGCCGGGCCCATGGTGCGGACCTCGTTGGTGACGCGGCCGTGTTCGCGGAGGGTTTCCGCGAGGCCCATCAGGTGGTCGAGGCCGTGCGGGTACTTCTGCGCGACGACCACCGTGCCGACGCCGGGGAGGCGTTCGACCAGGCCTTCCGCGCGGAGCAGGTCCAGGGCTTGGCGGACCGTGTTGCGGGAGGCGCGGTAGTCGGTGGCGAGGGCGGACTCGTGGGGGAGGGTGCCGTCCGGGAAACCGTCGGTGAGGAGTTGGTGACGGAGGAGATCGGCGAGTTGCCGGGCCTGGTCCGCGCGCAGCCGACGCCGGGTGCGGTGGGCGGCGACGGTGGTCGCGCCCTGGCCGGCGTGGTCTCGGATGCGGTCGGTGGGCGGCATGGATCGAACCATAGCGAGGTGGTAGGGAAAGCTGTGTTGCGGGAGTGTTGCGCCACCGGAGGCTCCGCCGAACGAGCCGTTGAACTGGGGTTTCTTTGGAGGTGGGGGGAGATGTGCCACCCGGGGTTCGTGGCGTGGGGCGGTGTTTGCGCTGGGATGGGTCGGCGCTGGCTGGCAGCGTCGCCGGGTGTAACGGCCGGGGGCGGGTCGTGCCGCCCGGCGTCCGCGGGGTGCCTCCCCACTCTCGGCTTCGCTCGAGCGGGGACCCCGCCCGCCAGGCGGCACGATGGCCCGCAGCTGGGCGGAGCGGCTGGGCAGGGCGGCTGCCGCATCTCGGCTGCCGCAGCTCGGGGGTCGTTGGCATGTGGCTGGGCCGTGCAGACGTCCGGAGCGGGGCGAGGCAGACGTCCGGAACTGGGCGGGGCAGACGTCCGGAACTGGGCGGGGCCCTGGCCCGGAGCCGGGTCAGGTCAGGGCTGTCAGGCCCGGGGCGAAGGCAATGAGGAGGGGGAGGAGGGGGACCAGGGCTGCCGCGGTGGTGGTGAGGAGGCGGTGCCGGGGGCCGAGACGGGGCTGGGGTTCGAGGAGGCGGTCCACGCGTTCGCCGAGGAGACGGTGGGTGGAGGCGCAGGACAGGACGCCCCGGTGCTGGTTGAGTTCGATCAGGGCCAGGGCCGTTGTCAGGTGGCCGCAGCGGCGGGAGGCCGTGTCGTCCGCGGCGAGTTCGACCAGGCGATGGGTCTGGTCGCAGAAGTGGGAGAAGAGCGGTACCTGCGGGAAGCCGGTGGCCAGCGCGGTGGAGAGGTGCAGCAGCCAGTCGTGGCGGGCCCGGGCGTGACCGCGTTCGTGGGTGAGGACGGCGTCGAGCTGGTGGTCGGTCAGCCGGTGCAGGGCACCGGTCGTGACGATCAGCTGGGGCGGACTGCCCGGCAACCACCAGGCGTCCGGGTACTCGTCCTCCAGCACCAGCAGCGGGCCCCGCGCCGCGGGCAGCCCCGCCGGCAGGTCCGGGGCGCGTTCACGCAGGTGCGCACGGGCCTGGCCGCGGCGGCGACGGGCCTCGACGAGTTCCCGGGCGAGCATCGCGGTCGTCCACGCGGCCCCGCAGGCCAGCAGCAGTGTCAGGGCGACCGCCCAGGCCGGTGCCGCGGAGAGGTCGTAGGCCGCGGTCACGGCGGGCGGAGCCGGGGCGAAGACGTGGTCGCGGACGGTGTGGAAGACGGCCGCGGCGCCCAGTACCAAGGCGGTCATACAGCACAGCAGGACCGTGGCGACCAGGCACTGCCACACCCACAGCGCGACCACCGGGTCCCGTTCGGGCCACTCGGCCCGGGTCAGGGCGCGCGGGACCGGCACGGCGGCCGTCAGGGCGACGGCACTCAGCAGGAGCAGGCTGAAAATCATGCCACGGGCTCCGGATCCTGGTCGGAAAAGGGGCGGCTACACGGGTGGCTACGGGTGCGGCTACAGGTGCGGCTACGGGTCGGACTGTGGGGCTGTGTGCGGCTGGGCGGGCGGCGCTTGCGGGTGCGCTTGCGGTGTGCGCTCGCGGCGTCTCGTACGTGCGTCCGCCCAACGCCAGTATGACGGGGCGGGGCAGCCGAGTCAGGGGGTAACGGGCACGCAAAACCTCCCCGGCCCCTTCCGTCCCGGCCGTTCATGCCCTCGTCCCGGCCGCTCGGGCCGAATTCGCCGCGCAGCCGGACTCAGACCGACGCCCGAAACCGGCCCGATGCCTCACCCGACGCCCCGCCGAACCCGCCCGACGCACCGCCGGAACCCGTCAGGCACCCGACCCCGTCAGGCACCCGAACCCACCAGGCACCCCGACCCCACCAGGCACCCCGACCCCGTCAGGCGCCCTGTCCAACCACCCGCCCCACCACCTCCCCCAGCCCCACCCGCACCCCATGCGGCCCAGGCGCCCAGGCCGACAGGGTCACCACGTCGCCGTCCTCCAGGAACGTCCGTTTGCCCTCGGGGAGTTCGAGGGGCTGGGTGCCGTTCCAGGTCAGTTCCAGCAGGGAGCCCCGTTCGTGCTCGGAGGGGCCGCTCACCGTTCCGGAGCCGTACAGGTCGCCGGTCCTGAGGGAGGCGCCGTTGACCGTCAGGTGGGCGAGCTGCTGCGCGGCTGTCCAGTACATGGTGGAGAACGGCGGCTCGGACACCACATGGCCGTTGATCGCGACCGAGATGCGCAGGTCGTAGCCGCCGGGCTCGTCGGCGATGAGGGAGTCGTCCAGGTACTCCAGCAACGGATGGGTGCGCTGCGGCGGGGTCACCCGGGACGCTTCCAGGGCGTCCAGCGGGGTGATCCAGGCCGACACCGAGGTGGCGAAGGACTTGCCGAGGAACGGGCCGAGAGGGACGTACTCCCAGGCCTGGATGTCGCGTGCCGACCAGTCGTTGAGCAGGCAGAGCCCGAAGACGTGCTCGCGGAAGTCGGCGAGTCCCACCGGCCGTCCCATCGGCGTCGGCACGCCGACCACGAAACCGACCTCCGCCTCGATGTCCAGGCGGATCGAGGGGCCGAAGGCGGGCACCGGGTCGGCCGAGGCCTTGCGCTGCCCGGACGGCCGTACGACGTCCGTGCCCGAGACCACCACCGTGCCGGAGCGGCCGTGGTAACCGATGGGCAGATGCTTCCAGTTGGGGGTCAGGGAGTCGGCGGCGTCCGGGCGGAAGATGCGTCCGACGTTCCGGGCGTGGTGCTCGGAGGCGTAGAAGTCGACGTAGTCCGCGACCTCGAAGGGGAGGTGCAGGGTGACGTCGGGCAGCGGGTGGAGGAATCCCGCGATCGTCTCCTGGTGGGACGGGACCGTCACCCACGCCGTCAGCGCGCGCCGTACGTCCGACCACGCGGTGCGGCCCGCGGCGAGGAGCGGGTTCAGGGACGGCCGCGCGAGGAGGGAGACGTACGGGGAACCCAGGGCCGCGGCCGCGGCACCCGCGTCGAGCACGTGGTCACCCAACCGGACGCCTACAGTCCGGTCCGTCGAGCCGGGGAGCGAGAAGACGCCGTACGGAAGGTTGTGCGGGCCGAAGGGATCGCCCTCGGGGACATCGAAGGGGGGCATGGGGGGCTGCCTCGCTTTCGTGCGAACCGTGCGGTCGATGAGGGGGCGCTGTGTGTCGGTCTGGTCCGTGTGGTCGAGCCACACGTTACGGCTGAGTTGCCCACTGCGGGCAGTGCCTAAAGAGTTTGCAATGTCCGAATTTTCCTTGTCGGAGGTGGCAATTCCGGCTTAGCGTCCTTTGGGGGACACGGGCGGGGTGGGTCCGGTCCGTAGGGGGGACACGTGGGGGGACCCGTGGCCAGGAGCGTCGGCAGTGTGCCGTTCTCAGCCGCCCGGGAGGTGCCGGGCCTGATCGTCAAGTTCGGCGACTACCCGTTGCACCACGGCGGCGTCGGCGCCATCCGCAGTCTGGGCCGCCTCGGCGTCCCGATGTACGCGATCACGGAGGACCGTTACACGCCCGCGGCCGCGTCCCGCTACCTGGAACGTGCGTTCGTGTGGCCGACGACGGGGACGGAGGAACCGGAGCGGCTGGTGGAGGGCCTGTTGCGGGTGGGGCGGCGGATCGGCCGGCCCGCCCTGCTGATCCCCACCGACGAGGAGGCCGCCGTCCTGATCGCCGAACACCAGGGCGAACTCACGGGCCGTTTCCTCTTCCCGCCGGTCGACCCCGGCCTGCCGCGACGCCTCGCCAGCAAGCAGGGGCTGCACGAACTGTGCGTGGAGCACGGGATACCGAGCCCGTCCGCGGCCTTCCCGCAGTCGTACGACGATGTCGTCGGCTTCGCCGAGAAGGCCCGCTTCCCCGTGGTGGCCAAGAACCGCGAGGCCTTCGAGCGGCGCAAACAGCCGGCCGTGAACGGCACCACCCGCATCGTCAGCCGCGAGGGCTTGCTGACCCTGGCCCGCGACTGGGGCGAGCATCCCGGGGTGATCCTCCAGGAGTACCTGCCCAGGGAGCAGGCGGAGGACTGGATCGTGCACGCGTACTTCGACCGGAACTCGACCCCGCTGGCCCTTTTCACGGGGGTCAAGGTCCGCTCCTGGCCGCCGCACGCGGGAATGACGGCGCATGCGTACGTCGTCGACAATCCGGAACTCGCGGACCTCGCCGCGCGTTTCATCAAACAGATCGGCTTCACCGGAATCATCGACCTCGACCTGCGCTTCGACCGGCGCGACGGACAGTACAAACTCCTCGACTTCAACCCGCGCATGGGCGCCCAGTTCCGGCTCTTCGAAAGCGAGTCGGGGGTGGACGTGGTGCGTGCCATGCATCTGGATCTGACCGGGCGAACCGTTCCGGAGGGGGAACAGCGGGCCGGTCACCGGTACATCGTGGAGAACATCGACCTGCCCGCCCTGCTCGCCTACCGCCGCAGCGGCTATACGACGCCGCACGCACCAGCGCGGGCGAGCGGGACGGAGCTGGCCTGGTTCGCGGGTGACGACCCGCTGCCGTTCCTCACGATGCTCGCGCGCTTCGTGCGGCCTGGCGCGAAGCACCTTTACCAGCTGTGGCGCACCAACCGCCGCGGCGGCAGTACCCGTTCGGGCAGCCGTCCGAGAGCTGGCCGATAGCCGGCAGGTAGCCGGCCGACGTCTGGCCGGCTCCCCTGTCGGCCCGCAGCAGGAACAGCTGCCCGTACGGGCCGTGAAGTGACGAAGTGACGAAGTGAATAAGTGACGAAGTGGCGTAGTGACGAAGTGGCGTAGCGAAGCATTGACGTCCTGGGGAGGGACTTCGTGATCCAACCCGTAGCAGTCATCGGTGCCGGACCGTTCGGCCTGTCGACCGCCGCGCATCTACGGGCACGTGGCATACCCGTGCGCGTCTTCGGCGAGCCCATGGTCAGCTGGCGTGACCACATGCCCGCCGGCATGCTCCTCAAATCGACCCCTGCGGCCTCGAGCATCGACGCCCCGCAGCGCGGTCACACCCTGGTCGACTACTGCGAGGCGGCGGGCATACCGCGGCTCGTGGCGGACGAGGACATCATTCCCGTCGAGACCTTCATCGCGTACGGCGAGTGGTTCCAGCAGAAGCTGGTGCCCGGGCTGGAGCGGGTGCGGGTGGTGTCCGTGGACCGTAGTCCATCAGGGGGCTTCGAACTGAAGCTGGACTCGGGCGAGTTGTTCACCGCGCGGGCGGTCGTGGTCGCGACCGGACTGTCCGGCCTCGCCCATCTGCCCCCGGAGCTGGCCGCTGCCGCGGCGGACGGGCCCACCCCCACGGGCCCCGTCTCGCACAGCTCCCAACACCACGACCTCACGCGGTACGAGGGCAAGGAGCTGATCGTCGTCGGCGCGGGCCAGTCCGCGCTGGAGACGGCGGTACTGGCGGCGGAGGCGGGCGCCCGGGTGCGGGTGGTGGCGCGCGGGCGCGGCAGCGTCGCGTTCGGCGCGCCGCCGTGGCACCAGCCGAAGCTGCGCCCCGAGTCGCCGTTCGGCCGCGCCTGGTCGCTGTGGGCCTTCAGCTACTACCCCCACCCCTACCGCTACCTTCCGTCCAAGGCCCGCCACTACCTGGTCCGCCGGGTCCTCGGCCCGCTCGGCGCGTGGTGGCTGCGCGAACGCTTCGAAGGCACGGTGCGGGTCAGCGAGGTCGAGCGCGTACTGCGCGCGGACATGGCCGGCGGCCACCCGGCGCTCACGGTCCTCAGCCACACCGGCCGTAGCGAAGAGCTGTCGGCGGACCACGTCATCGCGGCCACCGGTTACCGCGTCGACCTCGCCGCGATGGACTTCCTCGGCGCTGAACTGCGCACCCGGCTCGCGGTGAGCCGGGGCACGCCGAAGCTGGGCGCGGGGTTCGTGTCGTCCGTGCCCGGCCTGTACTTCACGGGCCTGCCGTCGGCGGCGTCGTACGGGCCGGTGATGCGGTTCGTGTGCGGGACGGAGTTCGCGTCACCGAGGCTGGTGAAGCACTTGGCCAGGGCGCACGGCTGACGGCCGGCCGGGGAGTTTCCACGCGGGAGCCGGCCGGCCGCGGCAGCGCGTGCCGGTGGTGCACGTGCGCGTCCGTGATTGTCACCGGCATCTCGTCGAGGTACTGGTGCGGCTGGTCGAGCGCGATCTCCTGGACCGCGTTCGGACGGCCGCCGGCCCAGCGCGTACAGCACGCGAAGAATTTCCGGCAGGGCTGTCACAACACCTGCCTCCGCTCCGTCAGTGCAGTGAAGGCGAGACCAGAGCGGCCAGGACGACCCGGTCGACCTGGACACTGACACAGGAGGCGTCACCATGCAGGCTCGGATGACCAACCCGGCATACGTCCTTTCCGGCGCGATGAAGGGCATCGGCGCCCTCGGCCAGGCGATCGGTGAAAGCGGTCTGTCCCAGGAGATCGCGGAGATCGTGGGGCTGCGTGCCAGCCAGATCAACGGGTGCAGCGCCTGCGTGCACGGGCATGTGCACAATCTGCGCAAGGCAGGCGTGAGTGAGGAGCGCATCGCGTCCGTCGCCGCCTGGCGCGAGGCCCCGTACTTCTCTGACGCCGAGCGGGCCGCGCTCCAGCTGACCGAGTCGGCCACGCGCCTCGCGGACCGTTCCCACGAGTCCGTACCGGACGCGCTGTGGGACGAGGTCGCCGACCACTTCGACGAGAAGCAGCTGTCGGCGCTCATCCTCACCATCGCCCTGACGAACATGTTCAACCGCATCAACACGACCATCAGGGAGCCCGCGGGCACGACCTGGTGACGAGCCTTACGACGTGCAGAGATCGGTCAGTCTGTCGGCGGCGGCATCGATCCGGCCGGAGTCCGGGTGGGTGTCGCCGTTCAGGACGGCCTTGTCGTAGTCCTTGATCGCCTTGTTGAGGTCGTCGACCGCCTTGTCGACTTTGCTGTCGTCCGTGTCTTTGTTGATCGCGTCGAGGTTCTTCTCGATCGTTTCGATCGTTTCGATCGATTCGTCGGTCCGTGTCGGGTCCTTCGCCGCGTCCCAGCCCGCCTCGTGGATGGCTTTGAGGCTGTCGGTGATCGTGTCGGCGTCGGAGACGCAGTCCAGTGAGGTGCCGACGGTGTCGACGTCGTCGGGGTCGCAGGCGGTGGCGAGGGCGGCGGTGAGGGTGACGGCGGCCACGGCGGTGGCGATCGTGGTGATACGGCGTCGGTTCCTGGGCACGGGGTGGTCCCTTCGGCGAGGTCGGTGGCTCTGTGAGGTGGGTGCCTCGGTGACCTCCACGATCCCGGCGCCCGCCCGGCACCACGAGGGAGCCGACTGCCGTATAGCTGGTGGAGTCCACTCCACCAGGGCCGTCAACTCCCACCCGTGCGACCGGCCAATGCGCTCGGTACCGGACATGCCTGGTACCGGACATGCCCGGTACCGACGCCTGTGACGCCTGGACTTGGCCACGTCCGGTACTGGCTACCCCCGCCACCGGCCACCCCCGCCACCGGCTGTCCCCGGTACTGGCTACCCCCGCCACCGGCCACCCCCGCCACCGACTGTCCCCGGTACTGGCTACCCCTGCCACCGGCTGTCCCCGGTCCTGGCTACCCCCGCCACCGGCTGTCCCCGGTCCTGGCTACCCCCGGTACTGGCTACCCCCGGTACCGCCCCAGCGTCCGCAGCCCCGGCAGGGCCCTGTCCTCGAAGTCGAAGAGAGCCAGGTTCTCCCAGGCGTTGCCCGACGTCGGATCCGCCGGGTCCCAGCCGTTGCCGGCGCGGTAGGTCCAGGTGCCTTCCCAGTAGCAGTAGCCGAGGCCCTGGCCGTTGGGGACGCCGGCCGCGAGGTCGGCCGCCGCGCGCAGCCAGGCCGCCTGGCCC
The DNA here is from genome assembly GCF_000721105.1 of Streptomyces cellulosae. Lineage (GTDB taxonomy): Bacteria > Actinomycetota > Actinomycetes > Streptomycetales > Streptomycetaceae > Streptomyces > Streptomyces cellulosae_A. The sequence continues at coordinate 19,351 of NZ_JOEV01000034.1, read as the reverse complement.
TCCGGGGTGGCGGGGAAGCCGTCGGTCAGCTGTGACGGGCTGTTCATGATGTCGTTGGTGGCGTCCTCGCTGTTCAGCGTGAACGGGTACGCCGTCTCGGCGATCACGCACGGCTTGCCGTAACGGGCCGTCACGTCGGCCATGTTGGCGGCGGCCTGCTCCAACGGCCCGTGCCAGAACGGGTAGTACGAGAGCCCGATGATGTCGAAGTCGACGCCGCGGGAGACCGCGTTGTCGAACCACCAGCGGTACAGCCCGTTGTCGCCGCCGTTGGCCAGGTGCAGGATCGTCCGGATGCGCGGCGTGGTGTCGCGGGCGGCGCTGAGGCCGGCCTTGAGGAACGCGGCGAGGTTGTCCCAGTGCTCCCAGTTGCCCTCGGGCCAGATCATGCCGCCGTTGAGTTCGTTCCCGATCTGCACCAGGTCGGCCGGGGTGCCCTGCCGCCGCAGCGCGCCGAGGACGTCGGCGGTGTGGTCGTACACCGCCCTGGTCAGTCCCGGTACGTCCAGGTCGGCCCAGGCGGCGGGCTTGGCCTGGTGGGCCGGGTCGGCCCAGGTGTCGGAGTAGTGGAAGTCGACCCAGATGCCGATGCCGGCCCGCTTCAGGCGCCGGGCCAGCGGGAGGACGCGCGCCTTGGTGTTGTAGCCGTCGGCCGGGTCGACCCACACCTTCAGGCGGGCGTGGGTGACGCCGGAGGCGGCGAGGATGCGGACCGGGTCGTCGCGGTGGCCGTCGGTACGCCGGTAGACCGCGCCGTTGTCCTCGTTCTTCGGCAGCGAGGAGATGTCGACGCCCCGGATCTCAAGACAGGCGCGCTGCTTGCCGGCGCTCCCCGCGGCATTCCCCGCCACGGCACTCCCCGCACTCCCCGCCACGGCACTCCTCCCGGTGCTCGCCACGGCAGGTGCCGCGCCCAGTACGGGAACGGCGAGCGCGGCGGCTCCGGCCGCTCCGGCGGCGCTCAGAACACTGCGTCTGCGCATATCAGGGTCCCTCCACAGTGACGGTCAGGCTGGAATCGGCTCCCGGACGACACCGGACGTGCCGGCCGATGCGGCTTCTTCGGCTACGACGGCCGGCACCGGCAGGAGAGGACACCGCGGCCCATCAACCTGCCGACAACGGCCCGGTTTCTGTGATCGTGCACAGTACCGGCACCCCCCGACATCTGCGAGCAACAAGTAGGTAACCCCAGCCCTCCGCCATTGACAAGGGACCGAAACAATTCTCTACTGTGCACGATCACAGAGCCGCGCGGCCCTCGCGCACAGCCTTTCGGTCACGTCCGCAGAACCTCCCCCCACGGCGGTTTGCCGCGTACGCGGGACGTCCCGAGCCCGGCTGGTTCAAGTCAGGGGAGATGAAGATGTCGATCCACCGCCACCAGATCAGCAGGCGAAGCATCCTCGCCGGGGCCGCAGCCCTCGGCCTCACCAGCACCCTCGCCGCCTGCGGCGGTTCCGACGACGACTCCGGCGAGAGCAGCGGGCCGGTCAAGCTGACCTACTGGTCGTGGGCGCCGAACATGGAGAAGGTCGCCGCGATCTGGAACAAGAAGAACCCGGACATCACGGTCACCGTGTCGAAGCAGGCCAGCGGCGGTGAGATCGTCTCCAAGCTGATCACCGCGAAGAAGGCGGGCAACGCCCCCGACCTCATCCAGGTCGAGTACCAGTCCCTGCCGACGCTGGTCTCCAACGACGTGCTCGCCGACATCTCGAAGTACGTCGGGGACGTCAAATCCGAGTTCTCCGAGGGCCTGTGGCACATGGTCACGCTCGGCACCGACGCCGTCTACAGCGTGCCGCAGGACTCCGCGCCGCTGATGTTCTACTACCGCGAGGACCTGTTCAAGAAGCACGGACTCAGCGTCCCCAAGACGTGGACGGAGTTCGCCGAGGTCGCCCGCGCCGCCAAGAAGGCCGTCCCGGACGCCTACCTCACCACCTTCTCCTCCAACGACCCGGGTCTGTTCGCTGGCCTCGCCCAGCAGGCCGGCGGCAAGTGGTGGACCGTCGACGGCGGCGGCAAGTGGTCCGTCGGCATCGACGACGCGGGCACGAAGAAGGTCGCCGAGTTCTGGGGCGGCCTGGTGCAGGAGGGCGTCATCGACAACCAGCCGATGTACACCCCGGCCTGGAACCAGGCTTTGAACAAGGGCACCCACCTGGCCTGGGTCTCCGCCGTCTGGGCGCCGGGCGTGCTGATCTCCTCCGCGCCCGACACCAAGGGCAAGTGGCGCATGGCTCCGCTGCCGCAGTGGAAGTCCGGCGACAACATAACCGGCAGCTGGGGCGGTTCGTCCACCGGTGTCTCCAGCGACTCCAAGCACGCCGAGGCCGCCGCCAAGTTCGCCCGCTGGATCAACACGGACCCGGAGGCGCTGGCCGCCCTGGTGAAGTACCCGGCCGTCTACCCGGCCGCCACGAAGGGCCAGTCCGTCGACATCCTGACGACGCCCGAGTTCTTCTCGAACCAGAAGGACTTTTACTCCACGGCCGCCACGATCGCCGCGACCACGGCGCCCTCCGCCTGGGGCCCCAACGTCCAGACCGCCTACACCGCCTTCCAGGACGGCTTCGGCAGCGCCACCAAGGCGAAGAAGGAGGCCCAGTTCCTCTCCGCCCTCGCCACCATGCAGTCGAAGACCTTCGACGACATGAAGAAGCAGGGCTTCGAGGTGACCGAGGCATGACCAGCGCTCCGCTCAAGGGCTCCGACCGCGTCGAGGTCGGGCCCTTGGCGGACGGCACCGGCACCGCCCCGTCCGTCCGCCCCAGCCGACCCCGCCGCCGTGGCCGCAGCGCACCGTACTGGTTCCTGGTTCCCACACTGGTGCTCTTCGCCGCCTTCACCCTGGTGCCCATCGGGTACGCGATCTGGCTCAGCCTGCACAAGGTCAAGGTCAAGGGGATCGGCCTCGGCAAGGGGGCCCGCTCGGAGGTCTGGAACGGCCTCGGCAACTACGTCGACGTGCTCCACAACTCGGAGTTCGGCCACAGCGTGCTGCGGGCCTTCGGCTACGGCCTGATCGTCATCCCGACCATGCTGGGCCTCGCGTTGGTCTTCGCGCTCATGCTGGACACCCCCAAGGCACGCAGCGCGCCCTTCGCCCGGCTGATGATCTTCCTGCCGTACGCCGTGCCCGGCATCATCGCCGCCCTCATGTGGGGCTTCCTCTACCTGCCGACGGTCAGCCCGTTCTACTACCTGCTGGACAAGTTCGGCCTCCCGCAACCGGACCTGTTCAACGGCGGCAACCTCTACCTCTCCTTCGCGAACATCGCGGTCTGGGGCGGCACCGGCTTCAACATGATCGTCATCTACACCGCGCTGAGGGCGATCCCGCCGGACATCTACGAGGCGGCCCGGATCGACGGGGCGTCCAACCTCAAGATCGCCCTCCGCATCAAGATCCCGATCGTGATGCCCTCGCTGGTGCTCACCTTCTTCTTCTCGGTGATCGCCACCCTGCAGGTCTTCACCGAGCCGATGGCCTTGAAGCCGCTCACGAACAACCTGCAGAGCACGTGGAGCCCGCTGATGGCCATCTACGACAGTGCCTTCCTGAAGTCCGACATCTACGGTGCCTCCGCCACCGCGGTCGTCCTGGCCCTGGCCACGTTCGTCCTCTCCTTCACCCTGCTGCGCATCTCCGACCGCTACACCCGGGAGGACCGGGCATGACCCCCCTCACCCTCACCGCCGACGCCACCGGCAGGACCGCCCGCGCGCGGCGCACGGCCTGGGTCCCCACGCTCGTGCTGCTCCTCGGCACGCTCTACTGCCTGATCCCCATCGCCTGGGTGGTCATCGCGGCGACCAAGGACCGGTCGGAGCTCTTCTCCACCTTCAGCTTCGCCCCCGGCACCGGTTTCCTCGACAACCTCGGCGACCTGACCGACTACCGCGACGGCATCTACTGGCAGTGGATGGCCAACTCCGTCTTCTACGCCGGTGTCGGCGCCCTGCTGTCGGCCGCGGTCTCCGCCGCCGGCGGCTATGCCCTCGGCCGGTACGCCTTCCGCGGGCGGGAGTTCATCTTCAAGGTGATCCTGGCCGGCGTCCTGGTGCCGAGCATCGTGCTGGCCGTCCCGCAGTACCTGCTGCTGTCGAAGATGGGCATGGCCGACTCGTACTGGTCGATGCTGCTGCCCTCGATCCTCTCCCCGTACGGCGTCTACCTGGTCCGCATCTACGCGGCCGCCTCCGTGCCCGCCGAACTCATGGAGGCCGCCCGTATGGACGGCGCGAGCGAGTGGCGGATCTTCTCGCGGATCGCCGTACCGATGATGATGCCCGGCCTGATCACGGTGTTCCTCTTCCAGTTCGTCGCCATCTGGAACAACTTCCTGCTGCCGTACGTGATGCTGGCCGACGACACCAAGTTCCCGATCACCCTCGGGCTCTACACGCTGCTCGCCCAGGGCGCCTCGCAGCCGGCGCTCTACACCCTGGTCATCACCGGATGCCTGCTCGCGATCGTCCCGCTGATCGCGCTCTTCCTGGTGATCCAGCGGTTCTGGTCCCTGGACCTGCTGAGCGGCTCGATCAAGTCCTGAACACCCCTTTCCTGAACGAGGAACATGACCACCAGCGCGAACGGACGCCGCAGACCGCCCACCATTCACGACGTGGCGCGGGAGGCGGGCGTGTCGCGGGGCACCGTCTCCCGCTTCCTGAACGGCGGCCACTACGTCTCGCCGGCCGCCCGGCGGTCGGTGGAGGCCGCCATCAGGAAGACGGGGTACGTGGTCAACCGGCATGCGCGCAGCCTGAGTACGGGCCGTTCGGATTCGGTGGCCTTCCTGCTCACGGAACCGCAGGAGAAGTTCTTCGAGGACCCCAACTTCAACGTGCTGCTGCGCGGCTGCACCGAGCATCTCGCCCGGCACGACATCCCGTTGCTGCTGATGCTCGCCGCGACAGACGACGACCGGCGCCGGCTGACCCGCTACATCACCTCGGGCCACGTGGACGGGGTGCTGCTGGTCTCCAGCCACAGCGGGGACCCGGTCGCCGCCGAACTGCGCGCCGCCGGGATGCCGTTGGTGGCCTGCGGCAAGCCGATGGGCCTCGGGTCCAAGGTGAGCTACGTGGCGGCCGACGACCGTGACGGTGCCCGGGAGATGGTCCGCCACCTGCTCGACGCGGGCCGCCGCCGCATCGGGATGATCACCGGCCCGTTGGACACTCCGGGCGGCACCGACCGGCTGGCCGGCTACCGCGAAGTGCTCGCCGAGGCCGGCCTGCCCTACGACCCGGCACTGGTGGCGGAGGGCGACTACCGCCGCGCCGGCGGCGAGGAGGCGGCCCGTCGGCTCCTGTCCCGGGCCCCCGACCTGGACGCGGTGTTCGTCGCCTCCGACCTCATGGCCCAGGGAGTCGTCAACGCCCTGCACCAGTTGGGCCGTTCGGTTCCCGATGACATCGCTGTCGGAGGCTTCGACGACTCGGCCGCGGCCACCGCCGTCACCCCGGCGCTCACCACCATGCGTCAGCCCTACGACCGCATCAGCGCCGAGATGGTCCGCATGCTGCTCGCCCAGATCGCGGGGGAGGACACGGCGGGAGTGATACTCCCGACCGAACTGGTGGTACGCGACTCCGCGTGACCGCGGAGACCGTGACCGCGAGGACCGTGAGGACCGCGCCCCACGACGACCGCGACCGTCAGGACCGCGACCGTCTCAGGACCGTGACCGCGACCGCCGCCGTAACCGGAGCACGCGTCAACGCATGTGAAGGCTGCAGCCGTCCGGTTCACGTCGAGTCGGCGGGGCGTTCCATCCGTATTCTCTGATCATGGCCGCACCCACCGCATATTCACTCATCGCCACCGACCTGGACGGAACGCTGCTGCGCGGCGACGACACGTTCTCCGACCGGTCACTCACCGCGCTCGCGCGGGTGGCGGCGGCCGGCGCCCGGCACCTCGTCGTCACCGGCCGGCCGGCGCCCAGAGTACGACCCCTCCTCGACGACCTGGGCAGCGAGGGGCTCGCGGTGTGCGGGCAGGGCGCGCAGGTGTACGACGCCGGCGCGGACCGTCTGCTCTGGTCCGTCACCTTGGACCGGGAGCTGGCCGAGACCGCGCTCGGCAAGATCGAGGCCGAGGTGGGTCAGGTGTACGCGGCCGTCGACCAGGACGGCGTCGACGGTCTGACCCTCATCGAGCCGGGCTACCTCATGCCCCACCCGACGCTGCCCGCCGTCCGCGTGGGCCGGCGCGACGACCTGTGGTGCGCGCCGATCAGCAAGGTGCTGCTGCGCCATCCCTACCTGTCCGACGACGAGTTGGCGGCCACGGCGCGTTCCGTGGTGGGTTCCCTCGCCACGGTCACCATGTCGGGTCCCGGGACCGTCGAACTCCAGCCATGCGGCATCACCAAGGCGACGGGCCTCGCCCTCGCCGCCGACCACCTGGGCCTCGGCCCGGACCGGACCATCGCCTTCGGTGACATGCCCAACGACATTCCCATGTTCGACTGGGCCGCCCACGGCGTCGCGATGGCCAATGCCCACCCCGAACTCAAGTCCGTGGCCGACGAGGTGACACTGTCGAACGAGGACGACGGCATCGCCGTCGTCCTCGAAAGACTGTTTCCGCGGCGCTGAGACTCAGCTACGTGCTGAGACCCAGCTACGTGCTGAGACCCAGGTACGTGCTGAGACCCAGGTACGTGCCGAGGCTCAGTACGGGCCGTTCACGTTGTCGATCGAGCCGTACCGCGCGGCCGCGTAGTTGCAGGCGGCGGTGATGTTCGCGACCGGGTCGTACGGGTCCCACGACGTGCCGGCGACGTGGTACGCCTGGAAGGTCGGGTCGATGGTCTGGAGCAGGCCCTTGGACGGGGTGCCCGCCGCGGCGTTGGAGTCCCAGTTGTTGATGGCCAGCGGGTTGCCGGACGACTCGCGCATGACGTTGCGGTAGATGCCGTCGTACGAGCCGGGGATGCCGTGCTGCGCCATGATGTCCAGCGACTCGCGGATCCAGCCGTCGAGGTTGTTCGCGTAGGTCTTGAGGGCGGCCGGGGTGGCCTTGGCGACGGCCGGGGCGGCCTTCGTGGCGGCCTTCGAGGCGGGCGCGCTCGCCTTCTTCGTCGTCTTGACGTTCAGCTTGAGACCCGCGTGGATCAGCCCGGGGTTGGCGCCGATGGCCTTGCGGTTGTCCTTGTAGAGCTGGTGCCAGCCGCCGGGAGTGCCGTACTTGTTCGCGATGTCGTAGAGCGTGTCGCCGTGGGCCGTGGTGTACGTGACGGACCTGACCTGCGGTGCCACGGTCAGCGCGGCGGGAGCCTGGGTCGGCTGTGCGGCGCTCGCTTCGGTCGCGCCCAGCAGCGGGACGGCGAGAGCGACGACGCCCGTCGCGGCTGCGACGACGCCTCGGGTGAACGGGCTGGTTCTGGAACGGTTGTGCTTACCTCGTGCGGCCATGGCCTTGCTTCCTCTCCGGCGCCTGCGAGGTGAGCTGTCGGGTGCGGGCTGGGAGGTGCCCGGTCACGCCGCCGTGAGGTGGCGCGACTTAACCCCAAGCCGTTCCGGAATGTCCTGAGACGTCCGGAACGGCGACTTACCTGGGTCCCCCGCTCCTGCCGTGCGGTGTTCGTCGATGGGTGTCTCCATGGGCGGCGGCAGGATTCGGCGTCCGCCCGACAGGCCGGGAACGTATGCGAGAGCACATGTCCGAAACAAGTACCGGATTCACCCATCACACCTTTTGACCTTGGTCTGAGGCGTATGGGGTGCTTGATCCTTTGCTGTTGCCAAGACTCAACTGGCGCAAAGGGAAAGGAGAAACATGAGTGCCCGGGAGGGGAGGCGCGAGTGGCTGCACGTGACCCAAGTCACGGCTGTTCACAAGCGAGGCAAATGGGGCATTGAGCCCAACTCGTAGTCAACCGGCGGCGCGTGGGATCCGCTTCTCCCAGCTGCGGTGGAAGACCGCTTCGCCGCCCTCCGTGCAGACCACCTCGTTCGAGGTCAGAAGGTCCGTTTCGTCACAGGCGAGCTCCGAGTGGGTACGGACCGTGGTCTCCCAGCCGAGCTCCGGCCGGTGCGGCCGGACCGACCAGTCCGAGCGGGCCCGCGCCGACAGGGGTCCGTCTCGTTGATCGTGTACGTCTCCCGCGCGTCCTCGGTGAACTCCAGTCCGTCGGGATACACGCGGGTGCCGCCGTAGCGCGGATCGACCTCCAGCCGCCACTCACCCTTGGCCGCATCCCGTACGACCAGCCGTTCCGGACGCGGCTCGTCCAGCGTCGCGGGGAGGCTCACCCTCAGCGGCTCCGACTGCTCGGGCTCCTCGAACGAGATGCTCGGCTCCGATTCCCTTTCCCGTACCGGGGGTTCCAGCACACTGCCCGCCGGGTCCAGGGTGTAGCCCGCCGCCGACTCGGGCTGCGGCCAGATCCACGGCCAGTACGCGGAGGAGACCGCGAGCCGGATGCGGTGTCCAGCCGGGAAGGCGTGACCGATGCCGTTCAGCTCGAACTCCACGTCCTGCGTGGCTCCCGGCTCCCACGCAACGAGGCCCGTCCCGCCCCTGACGCGCCGACAGGTTCAGCACGCCCCGGGTGACCAGGAAGGGAGGAGCCGTCCGGGGCGACGTCGCAGACCCGGGCGCCCACCTGGCCGCGCGGCACCTCGCCGGTCAGCCTCAGCCGTACCCACGGCCACTCCAACACCCAGGTCTCCTCTCCCACTTCGCGCGAAGCACACCGACCGCGCGTCCTCCTCCCGCTGGTCCGGCGGCTCGCGTATCGCGCCGGAGTCGACGCCCTTGAGTCGGTGGTTTCGCCAGCGCAGGGTCTCCTGGAGGAAGCCGAGAGCCAGGTGTGGATGAAGGGTTCGACCTCTTCGAGCCGCGTGAGCCCCATGTCCCGCCGGCCCTCGTCGGCGTACCGCGGGTCCGGCGGGCGCGAGACGAAGGCGAGCATGGTGGCCGCCCAGACGTGCATGTCCACCGCGAGGACGGAACCTCCCATGTGATGCACGTCGTTGTCATAGCAGTCGTCGGTGAGCAGACCGTGACGACTGCCTTGAGCGGCTCGGGTGCGAGGGTCGCGAACTGGAGGGAGCGGAAGCCGCCCCAGGAGATGCCGAACATGCCGGCCTTGCCGTCGTACCAGGGCTGCGCCGCGAGCCACTCGACCACCTCGACCCCGCCGGCCGGTTCGGTCGCCGAATGTCGTGGGGCGCGGTCCGGTCGGTGAGGCAGTACGGCAGGTATTCGAGGAGAGCGGGTACCGGTTCCTGAGTGCCGAAAGCGTGGGAGGTGCCCCCGGACAACGGGATGCGGAGGTCCTCGCGGGTCGTCTCATGGGGAAGGACGTCAGACCTCGAGACCGGAGAGGGTGAGCGGGCCCCCGGGCCGGCCGAAGAAGGCGTGATCGTCCTCGGGCGGCGGGGGACTGCGGGGAGTGACGTCGAGGGTGGTTCGGGACACGCTCAACTTCTTCCGTGTAAGTCGGTGGATATCAGGTGATATCAAATGATCAAAAACATACTGGGAGTGATCCGATACCGCCCGGGCTGGACGGGCAGGCGCTATCGGCGATCGAAAGGTGACCGGATACGCTGACTTGAGTGAGGGCAGCGACCTATCGACAAACCGTGTAATCGCCAGAAGGCACCAGCAGACAGGAGATCCCTCGTGACCGTCGTCGGGCCGTTCGGGCTGAGCGTGCGGGACCAGGCTCTGGAAGCCGATGTCCAGGCCGGATTGTCGGCTGTCGAGGAGGGACTGCTCGAAGCCACCAAGAGCGAGGTTCCCTTCATCACGGAGGCCGCCCAGCATCTGGTGCGGGCGGGCGGAAAGCGTTTTCGGCCACTGCTGGTGATGCTCGCCGCCCAGTTCGGGGATCCCTATGCACCCGGAATCGTGCCGTCGGCGGTGGTCGTCGAGCTGACCCACCTGGCGACGCTCTACCACGACGACGTCATGGACGAGGCCGAGGTGCGGCGCGGCGTGGACAGCGCCAACGCTCGCTGGGGCAACTCGGTCGCCGTCCTCACGGGTGACTTTCTCTTCGCCCGCGCCTCGCACATCCTGGCCGACCTCGGGCCCGAGGCGGTCCGGGTCCAGGCGGAGGCGTTCGAACGGCTGGTCACCGGCCAGATCCTGGAGACCGCGGGACCGCAGGACGGACGCGACCCGGTCGAGCACTATCTCGACGTCCTGGGCGGCAAGACGGGCTCGCTGGTGGCGGTGGCGTGCCGGTTCGGCGCGATGATGTCGGGTGCCGACGAGACGGTGGTCGACGTGCTGACGCAGTACGGCGAGCGGCTGGGCGTCGCCTTCCAGCTCGCGGACGACGTCCTGGACATCGCCTCCGACTCCCACGAGTCCGGCAAGACCCCGGGCACCGACCTGCGCGAGGGCATCCCGACCCTGCCGGTGCTGCGGCTGCGCGAGCGGGCGGCCCGGCTGGGCCTGGCCGAGGACATCGCGCTGTGCGAGCTCCTGGACTCCGACCTCACCGACGACACCCGGCACGCCGAGGCCCTGGCGGGCCTGCGGGTCCACCCGGCGCTGGAGCAGGCCCGCCGCGACACGGTCCGCTACGCCGAGGACGCCCGCTCCGCGCTGGCCCCCCTGCGGGAGTGCGACGCGAAGGTGGCCCTCATGGAGATGTGCGACGCGGTGGTCCACCGGGCGGGCTGACCTGCCGGATCCCACCCCCGCCTCTCATGTGACTCACATCACATGCCGGGATTGAGTCCGGGCTGCGATCGGTCCGTATCCCCGCCAAAGGCTGGCGCAGGGGTGCCAGCTGCTCAGCCGCACTGCGGGGAGACAACAGAATCGTGGGCATGAACACGACGTTCTCAACACGCCGTAAGACACTGAGACGCCCTGACCCGGCACGCCGTCACAGCCTGACCCGCTGTAGGGGCCTGGTCGCCGCCGCCGTCGCGGTGGCCGCCGCAGGCGGTGTCGCCTCCGCGGCGGTACCCGCCGCCGCGGCCGGAGAGACGGGCGGCACTGTCCTCGCCGCCAGCCTCAGGGGTGCCAACGAGGTACCGGTCCAGGGCGGCCCGGCCGTCGGTGACCAGGACGGCGCCGCGCTCCAGTTCGTCAAGGTGACGGGCGACAAGGTATCCGTCGCCGTCGAGTGGTCCGGTACCAGCAAGCCCACCGCCCTCCACCTCCACCAGGGCGCCAAGGGCACCAACGGCGGCATCAAGGTCGACTTCACGAAACTCCTGAAGGGCCACGGCAAGGGCCCCGGCAAGGGCCGTACCCTCACCGGGACCGTCGAGGTCAAGGACGCGGCACTGCTCGACGCCCTCAAGAACGACCCCGCCTCGTTCTACGCCAACCTGCACACCGCCGAGTTCCCGGGCGGCGCCCTCCGCGGCCAGCTCCACAAGGTCACCGTCGCCGCCTTCGACTTCCGGGACGCCCTCGACAACGTCCAGGCGTCCGTGATCAAGGGCAAGCAGATCTACGAGTGCAAGCCGGTCGAGGGCGGCGGGTACGCCTTCGCCCAGCGGGACGTCCGCGCCGCTCTCGGTGGCGGCATCGCGCACTCGTTCGTCCAGCCCAACTCCGGAACACCGCAGTGGATCGCGCCCGACGGCAGCGCGGTCACCGGAGCCGTCCTCGCCAGGACGCCGAACGGGGACGGGAACATCCCCGAGCTCGACCTCAAGGCCACCCAGTCCGGCCGGCACCACGGTCTGCTCGCCGGCACCTCGGAGATCCTGCGGCTGAACACCGTCGGCGGCGTCGCCCCGGCCGGCTCCTGCGCGCCGGGCGCCGTCGTCGGCGTGCCGTACCACGCGGACTACGTGTTCCTGCAGGGCTGATCCACCCGCACCCAACGCCGTGTCTCCACCGGCACGCAACGCCGTGTCTCCGCCCGCACAGAAGGCGGCGTCTCCTCCGAACCCCTACGGGTCGGGGGAGGCGCCGCCTCCGTGTGTCATACCGCAGGTGTACATGGAGTTGAGTCCGGGGGCTGACGATTCATCCCGGTGAATTTGGTCAGATGGTCACAACGGAAAACACCACTCCTCACCGATTCGGGTGAGAATGGCGGCTACGGGTGGACGTACGAGAGTGGGACAGCCGCCGCCGACGACGGAGGTAAGGCACACATGGCACCGTTCGCATCAGACGACAGCACGACCGCCACGGACGCCGACGAGCTGCGCGCGGCCCGCCGGCGCAAAGCCGCGCGGTACGTCGTGCCGGTCGCGGTGGTGGGGGTGGCGGCGGCGACCATCGGGCTCGTCCCCGCGCTCGCCGACTCCGGCGACCCCGACCTACCGAAGATCAGCGCCCAGGAACTCATCGAGAAGATCGCCGCGTCGGACGTACAGCAGCTGTCCGGAACGGTGAAGATCACCACGGACCTCGGACTGCCCGATCTCGGCGGTCTGGAGAACAGCCTGGCTTCGGGCATGGAGTCGGGCGACGGCGGTTCCTCCGCCGACCCCTCGTCCAAGCTCACCGAACTCGTCACCGGCACGCACACGCTGCGCGTCGCGGCGGACGGCCCCGACAAGCAGAAGCTGTCGCTGCTGGAGAACGCCGCCGAATACAGCGTCATCCACAACGGCAAGGACGTCTGGGGCTACGACAGCAAGTCCAACGAGGTCTACCACTCGACCGCCCCCGACGGCGCGGCGGCCGGAAAGGAGCGGAAGGAGCAGGACGTCCCGGCCACGCCCAAGGACCTCGCCGAAGAGGCCCTGAAGTCGGTCGACGACACCACCTCCGTGACCGTCGACGGCACCGCGCAGGTCGCGGGCCGCGACGCCTACCGCCTCGTCATCAAGCCCAAGGACTCCGGCTCCACCGTTGGCCAGATCACCGTGGCCGTCGACTCGAAGACCGGGCTGCCGCTGAAGTTCACGCTGACCCCGGCCAGCGGCGGCGCCGCCGTCGTGGACGCCGGCTTCACCCAGGTCGGCTTCGGCAAGCCGGCCGCCTCCACCTTCGACTTCACCCCGCCCAAGGGTGCGAAGGTCTCCGAGGGCAAGGACCGGGAGGGCGCGGACGTCGAGAAGGGCCCGCGGCACGACCCGGCGGGCGCCAAGCCCGAGGAGGACCTCGGCAAGGAGCTCGACGGTCTCAAGGTCATCGGCAAGGGCTGGAACTCCATCGCCACCTTCGACACGGGAGGTCAGGGCATGCCCTCGGGCTCCGAGGCAGGCGGCGACCTCGGCGGCTTCCTCGGCTCGCTCGGCGACAAGGTCAAGGGCGACTTCGGCTCGGGCACGGTGTTCTCGACCCGCCTGGTCAACGCCCTGATGACGGACGACGGCAAGGTCTACGTCGGCGCGGTCACCAAGGACGCCCTGGTGAAGGCGGCCGACGCGGGGAAGTAGGCGGCCACCGGGACAGGACGGGCGAGTACGGCGGGTACGAACGAGTACGCGGGTACGAACGAGTACGCGGGTACGAATGAGTACCCGGGTACGAACGAGTACGACGAATTGAGGGAGCCGATGGGCGAGCCGTCCGCCACGGAACCGGAGTCCGAACGGGAGTCCGAACCGGCTCCGCACGGTGTGGAGGGCGCGGAGGACAGCGTCATCCACACCCGCGCGCTCACCAAGCGCTACCGCGGCGGACAGCTCGCCGTCGACGGTCTCGACCTGACCGTCCCGGCGGGCAGCGTCTTCGGCTTCCTCGGTCCGAACGGCTCCGGCAAGACCACCACCATCCGCATGCTGATGGGCCTCATCGAGCCCACTTCAGGGGCGGCCCGGGTCCTGGGTCGCCCCATGCCGCGCTCCTCGCGGGCCGTCCTCCCGCAGGTGGGCGCGCTCATCGAGGGCCCGGCCCTGTACGGCTTCCTCTCCGGCCGCCAGAACCTCGTGCGGTACGACGCCGCCGACCCGACCGCCGACCCCCGCACCCGGAGCACCCGCGTCGCGGCCGCGCTGGACCGGGTGGGCCTCGCGGCCGCAGCGGGCAAGAAGGCGAAGGCGTACTCGCTGGGCATGAAACAGCGCCTGGGCCTCGCGTCCGCACTGCTCCAGCCGCGCAAGCTGCTGGTCCTCGACGAGCCGACCAACGGCCTCGACCCGCAGGGCATGCGCGAGATCCGCTCTCTCATCCGCGAGTTGGCCTCCGACGGCACCACCGTGTTCCTCTCCTCCCACCTCCTCGACGAGATCGAGCAGGTCTGCACCCACGCGGCCGTCATGGCCCAGGGCCGCCTGATCACCCAGGGCCCGGTGGCCGACCTCGCGGCGGGCACCCGAGGACGGCTGGTCGTGACGACACCGGACGCGGCGGAGGCGGCCCGGGTGCTGAAGGAACAGGGAGCCTCGGACGTGGTCATCGCGGACGACCGGGTGAGCGCCGAACCACCCGACCGTGACCTGGCCGACCTGAACGCGGCGCTGGTGACGGCGGGCGTCCGCGTCCGCGGCTTCGGCGTCGAACGGGCCTCACTGGAGGACGCGTTCGTGGCACTGACGGGGGAGGGCTTCGATGTCGCAGGCTGAGGCGGTACGACAGACACCGGCCGCCCGCACCCCGAGCATGATGTGGACCTTCGGCCTGTTCCGCAACGAAGTCCTGACCACCTTCCGGCGCTGGCGCACGCTCGCCCTGCTGGGTGTGCTGGCGGCCGTGCCGATCCTGGTCGGGATCGCCGTGAAGGTGGAGACCGGCGACGGCTCGTCGGCCGGCCCCGGCGGAGGCGGCCCGGCGTTCATCTCGCAGATCACCAACAACGGCCTGTTCCTGGTCTTCACCGCGCTCGCCGCGACGCTCCCGTTCTTCCTGCCGATGGCCATCGGCGTCATCGCGGGCGACGCGATCGCCGGCGAGGCAGGCACGGGCACCCTGCGCTACCTCCTGGTCGCCCCGGCGGGCCGCAGCCGCCTGCTGCTCACCAAGTACGCGACGGTCATGACGTTCTGCCTGGTGGCCACCCTGGTGGTCGCGGTCTCCGCCCTCAGCGTCGGCGCGCTGCTGTTCCCGCTCGGCGACCTGACCACGATCTCCGGCACCCGTATCAGCTTCGCCGACGGCCTCGGGCGGGCCCTGCTGATCGCCCTGGTCGTCGCCGCGTCACTGATCGGCATGGCGGCCCTGGGCCTGTTCGTCTCCACCCTGACCAACAGCGGCATCGCGGCGATGGCGACCACGGTGGGCCTGCTGATCACCGTCCAGATCCTCGACCAGATCCCCCAACTGCACGCTCTCCAGCCGTACTTCTTCTCCCACTACTGGCTGTCCTTCGCCGACCTCATGCGCGACCCGGTCTACTGGGACGACCTGACGAAGAACCTCGGCCTCCAGGCCCTGTACGCGGCGGTCTTCGGCGCGGCGGCCTGGGCACGGTTCACGACGAAGGACATCACGACCTAGCTCCGCCTGCCCCGGGTCTCCTCGACCGGGGGCTCACTCGGTGTCGTACGGGAAGCGTGCGAGGGGTGCCTTCGTTGCGAAGAACGTCTTCGCGCGGGTGAGCGCCTCGGTGTCCCTCAGCACGTCCCCGGGCTTGCTGCCGTTGCCGAGCAGCACTCCGCCGAACCTCATCCCCATGTACGCGGCCGAGTTGTTGAGTGTGCCGACCAGCGGGTCGGCGACTTCGCCCTCCCGGTGTGCGAGCGCGGTGACGCCCCAGAGGGTGCGCCCGGCCAGGGTGGCCTTGAAGTCGAGGCCGGGGGTGCGCAGCCAGCCCGACCAGTGGTCCAGGTAGCGCTTGGTGGAGGCGGAGACCGAATACCAGTACAGCGGGGACGCGATCACGAGGTCCGTCGCCGCGAGCGTGGCGTCGAGCAGCAGCGCCAGGTTGCCCTCGGTGGGGCGGGTGTGGTCGCTGTCATGCCGCAGGTCCACGAAGTCGGGAACGGGATGCTCGGCGAGGCTGATCCATTGCTGCTCGACGTCCGCCGGAAGCTGCTCGGCGGCCCGGCGGGCCAGCATCTCGGTGTTGCTCTCACTGCGGCTGCTGCCCAGGACGAACAGGAAGCGGCGGGCCATGACTCCCCCAAATGATCAACGGCGTACGCTTATAGAGTGCGCGTGCATCATATGCATACGCATTCAAGGAGGGCAATCGACCGCTGTCCCGTCGAGCGTCCGCAGCAACAGCTCCTCTCGCCCGCGCGCCGCCACCAGTTGGAGCCCGACCGGACAGCCATCGGCCCCGAACCCCGCCGGGACGCTGATCGCAGGATGCCCGCTCAGATTGAACGCCCAGGTCAAAGCGGTGGAGTAGCGCTCGCCGGGGCCTTCGTGACCATGCGGTGGGCTGGGGGTCGTCGGTGTCAGAAGCAGGTCAGCGCCGGCGAAGAGGGCGTCGAGGCGCAGGTCGTTCCCGGCCCGGACACGATGGGCGACGGCGGGATCGGCGCCGGGCGTGCGGAGCGCGAGCCAGGCGGGTGCGGGGTCTTCGAGGCGGAAGTGGGGGACGCGGGTCGGCAGGAGGCGTACGGCACCGCGGCCCGCGAGCCGTACGGCCGCCGCGTGGGCGATCGCCACGATGTCCGGGTCGGGATCGGCGAAGCCGAGGTCGGGGGACCAGAGGGCGATGGCGGGAGGAGGCCTGCCCGGGGCCGGCGGCGAGGGCGGTACGGATCCCGGTGGCTGTTCGGGCGGCGGGGTGCCGGTGGCAGGCGGGGCGTCGATGGACGTCGGGGTGACGGTGGTGGGCGGAGTGTCGGTGGACCTCGGGGTGCCGGTGGCAGGCGGGGTGCCGGTGGCAGGCGGAGTGTCGGTGGCAGGCGGGGTGTCGGTGGGCGTGGGACAGACCCGCGGATCGTCCGTGCCTCCCGTCATCACGCGCCAGTACGCCGCCGCGTCCGACGCGGTCCGGACGAGGACACCGGGCGCCGTGAGCCCCGTACGGTCGGCCGTCGGCAACCGCCCGTTCGTGACCTTCAGCCCGAGCACACCGCACCAGGCGGCCGGGATCCGCACCGACCCCGCACCGTCGCTCCCGGTCGCCAACGGCACCAACCCCGCCGCGACCGCCGCAGCCGACCCGGCCGAGGAGCCCCCCGGAGTGCGGTCGGCCCGCCAGGGATTGACGGTACGGCCGTACGCGCCAAGTCCCCAGGTCTGCCAGGGGGTTCCGGGGCCGGGCACGGCGGTGGCGCCCACCGCCACACACCCGGCCGCGAGCAACGGGGCCGCCGTCCGCAGCCCATGCCGCCCCTTCACTCCGATCGGTACCCCGGCCAGCGGCGGAGCCTCGCCCGCGCCGACCCGCTCGTCCACGGCACGTGCCCAGCGCAGCGCCTCCTCCTCCCACACCTCGGCGAACGCGCACAGGGTCGGCTCGACCCGCCGTATCCGTGCCAGCGCCACGGCGACCACGTCGACCGCCCGGAGCGCACGCGCCCGTACGGCGGAGGCGATCTGCTCGGCGGAGAGGGAGGAAAGGGAGGAGAGGAAGCCGAAGTCGGCCGGGGAGGAACCGCGGAGGCCGGTAAGGGGACTGTGACGGCGGTCGGTCATGGGGCGGCGTCGGCGGTGGTCATGGGGCGGGGGTCATGGTGTGACAGCGGTCAAACGGGCCAGGGCCTCGCTCTCACGGGGTCGGGACCCGCTCAGGTCGCCCAGGCGCCAGGCGTTGACCCAGGGCACGCGGTACACGTCGATCGCCGACTCGATCATCTTGATCCGCTGGGTGAGCGGGCGGGGCAGCCGTCCGGGCGCGTCGGCGACCAGGACGACCCCGTCGAGGTCGAGACCGGGCGGGGCGCCGCCGTACCGGAAGAGTTCCAGGGCGTGCAGGACGGCGTCCAGTCCGGACGCGTGGGTACGGGCGACGAGCAGGATCGACCTCGGCTCGGCGGGGCCGGGCCAGCTGCGTCCGCCGTCATGGGCGCCGTAGACGGTGGCGAGGGTGGTGGTGCCGGCGCCGCCGTGGACGCCGACGAAGGAGTGGCGCCGGGGGGTGGCGGAGGGCCCGGAAGGGGCGGAAGGTACGGAGGGCTGGGCGAGTTCCGGCGGTACCGGGCCGCGGAGCCAGATCTCCGGCCCGAGCGGTCCGTCGGTCGGCATGCCCGTCCCCGTGCCCGTCGCCATGCCCGTCCCCGTCCCAGTCCCCGTCGCCATGCCCGTCCCCATCCGCGCGTTCCTCCCTGGTCGACCGCCTCCTACCCGCCGACGCTCATGGCATCCGGGACACTGTTCGGAACAGGCGTGAGTTCCTGGAACGTGCCTGTGACGTCCCGGTGACGTGAGAACCGCGGGCGAGCGGAGAGACTCGACAGTACGTGTACGACGGATCTTGTACGACCGGATCCTGACGCAGACGACGAAGCCCGACGGCGGGAAGGGGCACCATGGGACCCGCACGCCTCGTCCGGCGACGCTCCGACGCATCCGAGTGAGGGAACGATGTCTCGACTCAGCCGTGACAACAAGCGTGACCACCAACGAGCCGAGCGCCCGGCCGAACCCGCCGCGCCGGTCGAGGTCCACGTCCCCGGCGACGCCGGGCCGGGCAGTGCCTCCGTCGACGGCGTCCGGATCGTCGCGACTCCCGGCGAGGAGATCCAGCAGACCGTCCTGAAGCATCTTCACCGCATCGCCCTCACCACCGCCCAGGAAGTCCACGCCACCATCCACGACACCCGCATCGGCTACGTCGTCCCCCTCAGCGTCAGCCCGAACGGCTCCAGCGCCTTCCGGGGGGAGCCGGTACGGATGGCTCCGCCGGGGGAGACGGGGGAGACGGGCTTGTCGGGGGGGACGGGGGTGCCGGCGGAGCCGGGGTCGTCGGTGCCGGCCTCGCCCTCGGGGCAGCCGCCCATCTGGCCCGAGCCACCCGCGGTCGCGCCGCCCACACCAGGACAGCCCGACTGGCCGGCGCCCACGCCCAGCGAGCCCGGCCCCCACGCAGCGCACGCGTCGGCCGACTTTCCCGGGAGCCTTGCGTGGCCCGCGCCGGCCGAGGATCCGCTGCCGGCGGAGGGTGCCGTACCGGCCGACGGGCTCGAGACATCCGTACCGGCCGACAGCCCCGAGACATCCGTACGATCCGACGCACCCGCGCGGCCCGGAACTCCCGCCGTCTCCGATGCCGTACGGCCTCGGTGGGCGCAGCGGGAGGAGTCGACGCATCTGCTGCGGGCGGTGGAGGAGCCGGTGCGGGACGCGGTGTCCACGTTCCCGATGCGGGCCGTGCCCGAGGACGGGGAGTCGGCCGGTGACGAGGCCGCACCGACGTTCAGGCTGCGGGCGCTGTCGGAGCCGCCCCGGACCTCAGCCCAAGCCCCGGCCCCGGCCCCCGGAACGGTCGCGCCCCCCACGGGGGTGTTCGGTCCGCCCCCGGTGATGGACACGCACCCCGCACCCGCGTCCGCACCCACTTCGGAGTCCGGGCCGATGTCCACACCCCCGCCGCCCCCTGCCCCCCTGCCC
>NZ_JOEV01000033.1 GCF_000721105.1 Streptomyces cellulosae | reverse complement strand
CCGGGGCGGGGGGGGCGGGACGGCGGGGGTCTCGACGGCGGGTCAGGCTGCGGGCGGTGAGGCGTCGGGGGTCTCAACGGGGGCCTGGGAGGCGGCGGATGAGGCCGCCGTGAGCAGGATCGCCGCGAGAGAGGGCGCAGCCGCGGGCCAGGCGGTCGCGGAGGGCCGGGCCGCAGCCGGCGGGATGCCGACGGCGATTCACACGCACCGCCGCACCCCTGCCGACGCCGACGCCGACGCCGACGCCGACGCCGACGGCGACCGGGTCCGCCCCGAAGCCCTCGCCACCCCCCACTCGCACCCGCACCCGCACCCGCACTGGCACCCGCACCCGGTCGCCGGTGCCGACCGCTTCCTCGACGTCCTCGCGGACCGGGTCGCCCTCGGCGTCGCAGCAGTGGTCTCCGTACTGGACCCGGGCTGTGTGGTGCTCGCCGGTGAGGTCGGCCGTGCGGGCGGCCATGTGCTGGCCCGGCGCGTGCAGGACCGTCTCGCCCGGCTGTCCCCGCTGCCGACGGAGGTGCGTTCCAGTGCCCTCGGCGGCGGCGCGGTGCTGCGCGGGGCGCTGCTCACGGCGCGGGACCGGGCGCAGGACGAACTGTTCGCGCCCCCAAGCCAGTTGACGGTCCGCGGCGGGCGACCGCAGACGGCGGAGGTGTAAGGCCCCGGGCCTGGAGGTCCGGCGGCGGGCAAGGGCCGTCGTCACCGTCGCCGGACCGTACGCAGACCCTAAGAGGACTAGACCAACCGGTCAATAGGTACGGACCATCCTCGAAGCCGGTTACATTCCCGGTACGCTCTGTGAGGCAACCCACATCGTTCACCCGTATGGAGCTCGACAAGGCGTGGCACACTTGCCCTGTACCAGAAGCAGCGCACTCCGGGGTCGGTGAAAGTCCGAACCGGCGGTTACAGTCCGCGACCCGGTCGCTTCCAGCGGCCGGTTGACCAGGTGAAATTCCTGGACCGACGGTTAAAGTCCGGATGGGAGGCAGTGCGCGGCGGGCGGGCATTCGTGCGCGCCGCCGTATCGGCTCGTCCTTCGGGACGGGTGCGTCCGGCGTCGCCCCGGTGTTCCTGCTCGTACACTCTGTCGTTCGTCGACAGCCCCGGAGTCCGTGCCCCGATGTGGCAGGAGGACCCGGGAAGTGTTCACCGGAATCGTCGAAGAGCTGGGTGAGGTCACCGCCGTCGAAATCCTCGACGACGCCTCCCGCTTCCGTCTTCGTGGCCCCGTCGTCACGGAGGGCGCACAGCACGGCGACTCCATCGCCGTCAACGGCGTCTGTCTCACGGTCGTCGAGCACGGCGGCGACGAATTCACCGCGGACGTCATGGCGGAGACCCTGAAGCGCTCCAGCCTCGGCGCCCTGACCGTCGGCTCCCGGGTCAACCTCGAACGCCCCATGGCCGTGGGCGCCCGCCTCGGCGGTCACATCGTCCAGGGCCACGTCGACGGCACGGGCACGGTCCTGGAGCGCAAGCCGTCCGAGAACTGGGAGATCGTCAAGATCTCACTCCCCGCGGACCTCACGCGCTACGTCGTGGAGAAGGGCTCCATCACCGTCGACGGCATCAGCCTCACCGTCGTCGACGCCGGGCCGGACTTCTTCACCGTCAGCCTCATCCCCACCACCCTCGACCTGACCACGCTCGGCCACAAGCAGCCCGGCGACCCGGTCAACCTCGAGGTCGACGTCATCGCCAAGTACGTCGAGCGGCTGATGACCCGTCAGGGGGCTGGCGAGTGAACGGGCTGAACTCCGAGGCGTTCGTCCTCTTCGGTCAGCACATCCTGTGGTCGGACATGATCGGCAACATCCTCGGCCTGATCACCCTCGCCCTCGGCTGGCGCCGCTCCCTGTGGACCTGGCCGGTGCAGTTCCTGTCCGGCCTCGTCCTCTTCGGAGCCTTCTTCGGCCATCTGACCGGCAGCGCCGGCAAGCAGGCCGTCGTCATGGCCGTCGCCCTGTACGGCTGGTGGCAGTGGAACCGCAACAAGGACCGGTCCGAGGACGGCCAGATCACCCCGCGCTTCGCCACCTGGCGCGAGCGCGCGGCCATGGCCGGCGCCGCCGCCGTCGGCACGATCGCGGTGGCCCTGCTGTTCAAGGCCTACCCGAGCCTGTCCTGGGACCCCTGGCCGGACGCCTACATCTTCGTCGGCACCATCGTCGCCATGTACGCCCAGGCGCGCACCATGGTCGAGTTCTGGTTCGCCTGGCTCCTCGTCGACCTCGTCGGCGTCCCCCTCAACTTCGCCAACGGCTACGCCTTCTCCGGCTTCGTCTACGTCATCTACGGCGCACTCGTCCTGTGGGGCATGCGCGACTGGTGGCTGCGCACCCGCAAGGACTCGCAGCCCGTCCTGGAAGGAGCGCCGGCATGACGGCGGCACCGATCCTGTACAGCACCGACGGTTTCGAGGACTTCGCGCTCGACCCCATCGAGCAGGCCGTCGCGGACATCGCGGCCGGCCGCCCGATCGTGGTCGTCGACGACGAGGACCGGGAGAACGAGGGCGACCTCGTCGTGGCCGCCGAGAAGGTGACCCCGGAGATCGTCGCCTTCATGATGAGCGAGTGCCGCGGTCTGATCTGCGCCCCCATGGAGGGCGAGGAACTCGACCGGCTCCGACTGCCGCAGATGGTCCAGGACAACACCGAGTCGATGAAGACGGCGTTCACGGTCTCCGTGGACGCCACGGCCGCCCACGGTGTGAGCACCGGGATCTCGGCCTCCGACCGCGCCACCACGCTCCAACTCCTCGCGAGCGGTACGGCCGAGCCCTCGGACCTGGTCCGCCCCGGCCACATCTTCCCGCTGCGCGCCAAGTCCGGCGGCGTCCTGGCCCGCGACGGCCACACCGAGGCCGCCGTCGACCTGGCCCGCCTCGCGGGTCTGCGCCCGGCCGGCGCCATCGTCGAGATCGCCGGAGAGGACGGCCGTATGCTCCGGCTGCCCGAACTGGTCCCCTTCGCCCGCAAGCACGGCCTGACGATCATCTCCATCGAGGACCTGATCGCCTACCGCCGCAGCTCCGAGCCCACCGTCCGCCGCGAGGCCGAGACCCGCCTGCCCACCCGGCACGGCGAGTTCACGGCGTACGGCTACCGCTCCACCGTCGACGGCGTCGAGCATGTCGCCCTGGTGCACGGTGAGATCGGCGACGGCGAGGACGTCCTGGTCCGCGTCCACTCCGAGTGCCTGACCGGCGACATCTTCGGCTCCGCCCGCTGCGACTGCGGCCCCCAGCTCGACGCCTCCCTGGAACGCATCCAGAACGAGGGCAGGGGAGTGGTGGTCTACCTGCGCGGCCACGAGGGACGCGGCATCGGCCTGCTGTCGAAGCTGCGCGCCTACGAGCTCCAGGAGCAGGGGCACGACACCCTCGACGCCAACCTGGAACTCGGCCTGCCCGCCGACGCCCGGGACTACGGCGCCGGCGCGCAGATCCTCGAGGACCTGGGTGTCCGCAGCGTGCGCCTGATGACCAACAACCCCGACAAGACCGACGCGCTCGTCCGCCACGGCCTCAAGGTCACCGGCCGCGAGCCGATGCCGGTACAGGCGGGCGAGCACAACCTCCGCTACCTGCGCACCAAGCGGGACCGGATGGGGCACGACCTGCCCTGGCTGGAGACGACCCCCGTCTCCACCTGCGGCAACCAGTGAGCAAGACAAACAAGGAGAGACGTGAGCGGCAAGGGTGCACCGGAACTGTCCGTACGCAATGTCGGGGACCTGCGGGTCGCCGTCATCGCGGCACAGTGGCACGAGAAGGTGATGGACGGTCTGGTGGACGGCGCCCTGCGCGCCCTGCACGACCTGGGGATCGACGAGCCGACCCTGCTTCGGGTCCCCGGCAGCTGGGAGCTCCCGGTCGTCGCCAAGGTCCTCGCGGGCCGCGGCTACGACGCGATCGTCGCCCTCGGTGTCGTCATCCGTGGCGGCACCCCCCACTTCGAGTACGTGTGCCAGGGCGTCACCCAGGGCCTGACCCAGGTCTCGGTCGACACCGGCGTCCCCGTCGGCTTCGGCCTCCTCACCTGCGACACCGAGGAACAGGCCCTGGACCGGGCCGGCCTGGAGGGCTCCCACGAGGACAAGGGACACGAGGCGGTGACGGCCGCGGTGGCGACTGCGGCCACCCTCCGCTCAGTATCCGAACCGTGGCGCTGAGGGCTGCGACACACCGCGTAGAGTGGGCGCCACCATGTCCAATAAGACGTTCGAGGAGCTCTTCACCGAGCTCCAGCACAAGGCCGCCAACGGCGATCCCGCCACCTCCCGCACCGCAGAGCTGGTCGGCAAGGGTGTGCACGCCATCGGCAAGAAGGTCGTCGAGGAAGCCGCCGAAGTCTGGATGGCCGCCGAGTACGAGGGCAAGGAAGCGGCAGCCGAGGAGATCTCGCAGCTGCTGTACCACGTCCAGGTGATGATGGTCGCCCGCGGCATCTCCCTGGACGACGTCTACGCCCACCTGTAAGCCGCACCCGTTCCCGCCCACCACCACGCAAAGGAAGCCGACCTCATGCTGCGCATCGCCGTCCCCAACAAGGGTTCCCTGTCAGGACCTGCGGCGGAGATGCTGCATGAGGCCGGCTACCAGCAGCGCCGCGAGTCCAAGGAACTGCGGATCGTCGACCCGGAGAACGAGGTCGAGTTCTTCTACCTCCGCCCCCGCGACATCGCGATCTACGTCTCCTCCGGCAAGCTCGACATCGGCATCACCGGCCGTGACCTGCTGATCGACTCCGCCGCCAAGGCCGAGGAGATCCTCCCCCTCGGCTTCGCCCGCTCCACGTTCCGGTACGCCACCAAGCCGGGCACGGCGAACGGGGTGAAGGACCTGACCGGTATGACGGTCGCCACCTCCTACGAGGGGATCGTCGCGGGGCACCTCGCCGACCACGGCATCGACGCCTCCGTCGTCCACCTCGACGGCGCCGTGGAGACCGCCATCGAGCTGGGAGTCGCCGAGGTCATCGCGGACGTCGTCGAGACCGGTACCAGCCTGCGCAACGCGGGCCTGGAGGTCATCGGCGAGCCGATCATGAAGTCCGAGGCCGTCGTGATCCGCCGCATCGGAGCGGAGGCCGACGACAGCGTCGAGTCGAAGGTGCAGCAGTTCCTGCGCCGCCTCCAGGGCGTGCTGGTCGCCCGGACGTACGTGATGATGGACTACGACTGCCGGGTCGAGCAGCTCGAGAAGGCCGTCGCCCTCACGCCGGGCCTGGAGTCCCCGACCGTCTCCCCGCTCCACAACGAAGGCTGGGTCGCCGTCCGCGCGATGGTCCCCGCGAAGGAAGCACAGCGGATCATGGACGACCTGTACGACATCGGCGCCCGGGCCATCCTGACGACGGCCATCCACGCCTGTCGTCTCTGAGAAGCCGCACGAGAGCCGCACGAGAGCCACAGACCCATGTCGGACCTGCCTCCGCTCCCCGTCACCTTCCGGCCGAACCGCACCCGCGCCGTCCTGCTGACCGCCGGCGTCGCGATTTTCGTGGTCATCACGACGATCGCGCTCCTGCTGGAGCATCTCAGCCCCGGCGAACGCCTCAGCTTCGTGGTCACGGCCGCGCTCCTGGCCGGCGTGCTGTTCCTGCTGTCCCGGCCGAAAGTCGTCGCCGACGAGTCCGGCGTCACCGTCGTCAACATCGCCGGCAGGCGCCGTCTGGACTGGGCCGAGATCATCCAGGTGAACCTCCGCCCCGGCGACCCCTGGGTGTTCCTCAACCTCAGCGACGGCACCAGCCTGCCCGCGCTCGGCATCCAGCCGGGCATCGCGAAACAGCAGGCCATCGCCGATGCCCGCGCCCTGCGAGCGCTCGCCGAGGCGCGCTCCACGGCCCGCCCCACGACCGGCCCCGACGAAGATCAGGGCTGACTCGGGGCCTTCCACCCTGCCGCAGTGGCGGATGTCTTGATTAATCTGGTGGCGGAGGCGTATTCGCTGCGCCTCCGCCCCTGCGCGCCGCCCGGCGCCCAGGGATTCCTGCTACGCGAGGAGTGACCCTCTCCGGCGATGGACGGATCGTCCTGTAGTACCTGCGCCGCCCCCTGCCGACATACCGCGGACTGCGACCTCGCGGTCCGTGTATACGCGGAGGCGGCGGCATCATGACCATCCCCCTGCTGCTCCTCGGAGCGGCGTTCCTGCTGATTCTCGCCAACGGATTCTTCGTGGCGGCCGAGTTCGGCCTGGTGACGGTCGAACCGACGGACGCCGAGAAGGCCGCCGCCGAGGGTGACCGACGGGCCCGTACGGTCGTCGAGTCCCTCAAGCAGCTGTCCTTCCAGCTCTCCGGCACCCAGCTCGGCATCACCATCACCTCCCTCGTCGTCGGCATGCTCGCCGAACCGGCGCTCGCCGAGCTGCTGCGCGGTCCCATTTCCGCGACCGGCCTCCCCGAGGGCGGTGTCTCCGGTGTCGCCGTGGTCGTCGGCATGCTGCTGGCTTCGGCCGTGCAGATGGTGATCGGCGAACTCGTGCCCAAGAACTGGGCGGTCTCCAAGCCCATGCAGGTCGCGCGGTTCGTCGCCGGCCCGCAACACGCCTTCGCCCGGCTGTTCCACCCGGTGATCGCCACGCTGAACGCGGTCGCCAACCGGCTGGTCCGCACCCTGGGCGTCGAGCCCGCCGAGGAGCTGGCCTCCGCCCGCACCCCCGGCGAGCTGGTCTCCCTGGCCCGGCACTCGGCGCAGGCCGGCGCTCTGGAACAGGACACCGCGGACCTCTTCGTACGGACGCTGTCGCTGGCCGAGCTGACCGCGCAGCACGTGATGACCCCGCGCGTGAAGGTCAGCGCGCTGCAGTCGTCGGCGACCGCCGAGGACGTGGTCAACCTGACCCGCGCCACCGGCCTGTCCCGCTTCCCCGTCTACCGGGAGAAGATCGACGAAATCGTCGGCATGGTGCACCTCAAGGACGCGCTCGCGGTGCCCGTACGGGAGCGTCTGCACACCCCTGTGGGACGGATCGCCCGTCCGGCGCTGCTCGTGCCCGAGACGCTTCCCGTGCAGCCGCTGCTCACTCAGTTGCGCAGCGAGCAGCCCATCGCCGTCGTCGTCGACGAGTACGGCGGCACGGCCGGCGTGGTCACACTGGAGGACATCGTCGAGGAGATCGTCGGCGAGGTCCGCGACGAGCACGACGGGCAGGACCTGCCGGAACTCGCGGCGGTCCCGGCGGAGGACGGCAGGCTCGCCTGGGAGGCCGACGGCAGCTGCCGGGTCGACATCCTGCAGCGCATCGGCCTCGACGTGCCCGAGGGGCCGTACGAGACCGTCGCCGGCCTGGTCGCCGATCTGCTCGGCCGGATCCCGGCCGTCGGCGACAGGGCCGAACTGCCCGGCTGGCGGCTGACCGTGCGCCAGGTCGGGCACTACCGGGCGGAGCGGGTGCGCCTGGTCCGGACGACCCCCGCGGTGAACGTCATGGAGGCCGTCCGATGAGCGTGCTCCAGCTCCTGTTCGCCGCGCTGCTCGTGCTCGCCAACGGCTTCTTCGTCGGTGCCGAGTTCGCGCTCGTCTCCGTCCGCCGCAGCCAGATCGAACCGCTCGGCACCACCCGCGCCCGGCAGGTCCTGTACGGCCTGGAACGGCTGCCGCAGATGATGGCGGCCGCGCAGTTCGGCATCACCGTCTGCTCGCTGACCCTGGGCGCGGTGGCCGAACCGACGGTCGCGCATCTGCTGGAGCCGGTGTTCGAGTGGATCCACCTGCCGCACGGCATGATCCACCCCCTCGGCTACGTCATCGCGCTCGTCGCGGTCGTCTTCTTCCACCTCGTCATCGGCGAGATGGTCCCGAAGAACCTCGCGATGGCGGCCCCGGAGAAGGCCGCGCTGTGGCTCAGCCCCGGCCTGGTCGCCTTCGCCCGCGTGTGCAGGCCGATCACCGTCGCCCTCGGCGCCTGCGCCCAGGCGATCCTGAGGCTCTTCCACGTCGAGCCCAAGGACGAGGTCGAGGCCGTCTTCACCAGCGAACAGCTCAACCGCCTGGTGGAGGACTCCGGCCAGGCCGGCCTGCTCGACCCCGAGGAGCAGGAACGTCTGGAGGACGCCCTGGAGCTGGGCTCCCGCCCGGTGACGGACGTCCTGCTGGGCCGCGAGTCACTGGTCACGGTAAGCCCCTCGGTCACCCCGGGCCAGATCGTCGAGCTCACCGCCCGCACCGGGTACTCCCGCTTCCCGGTCGCTGCGGAGAACGGCGCTTTCATGGGCTATCTCCATGTGAAGGACGTCCTCGACCTGGAGGACTCCGAACGGGCGGTACCGCAGCAGGTGTGGCGGCCGATGACGACTCTCAGGTCCGAACTCCCGCTGGACGACGCGCTCACGGTGATGCGCCGGGCCGCGACCCATCTCGCCCAGGTGGCGGACGCGTCCGGCAGGGTACTGGGCCTGGTCGCACTGGAGGACGTACTGGAACTGCTGGTGGGCGAGGTCCGGGACCCCGCCCACCGGGAGGTCCCGGAGGTGCGGGTGACGGAACCAAGGGCAAGCGGCGCCCAGGAGGAAGCACTGGCCGGCTGACGCGGGGGCGCCGACGACGCACCCCCACATCTCCTGGTGCTCCGGTGTCCTGCGCCCACCCGACACGGGCACTCGCGGTCACGGGCAGTCGTGCCGCTTGGACGGCCCCTACCAGGTTGCGGCGTTCGCGCCCGCAGCCGTGACCGTGGGAGATCGGGTCGCTGGGGCGGCGCCCACTCGGCGGCGGTGTGCGCGGTGCTGTGGCTGCGGGCGGTCGGGGTGGCGCCCACGGGGTAGGGGGCGCGTATCCTGCGCGGCCCCTGGCCGGTTGCGGCTTCGCGCGCCCGCGGCCGCGGGCGTGGGAGATCGGCTCGCCGGGGCGGCGCCCACCGGCGCGTACCCTGCGCGGCCGCCACCCGGTTGCGGCGTTCGCGCGCCCGCGGCCGCGGTCGCGGGTGATTGGCTCGCTGGGGCGGCGCCCACTCGGCGGTGGTGTGCGCGGTGCTGTGGCTGCGGGCGGTCGGGGTGGCGCCCACGGGGTAGGGGGGCGCGTATCCCGTGCGCGCTCTGGCAGTCGCGGGCAGTCGTGCGGCGGGGTGACGGAGGGCTTCAGCCGAGCGAAGCCAAGGGGGGAGGGGGAGGCGCCCGCCGATGCCGGCGAGTGACCCCACCCGGCGTCAAGCCCAGCGAGCGGCTCTCACATCGCCGACGGATCCTGCGGCCCCCGCCCCGACAGCACCTCTCCGTACGCCTGCATCAGGTCGGGAAGCCGAAGAGTCGACAAGTCGTCCCGCGTCAGCATCGCCGGATACGTCGACAGCCGAAGATCCCGATACGCACAGCTCTTCTCGTACAGCGTGCGCAGGAACCGCCCGTTGCCCAACTCGTCGATCCACCCCTGGTCGACCACGTGCCCGGCGATGGAACGCAGCTCGTCCAGCGCCTCCTCGTCCCACACGTCACCGTTCTCCTCGGCCAGCACCTCGCCGATGGAGGTGAGTTCGAGGGGACGGTAGGAGGGAAAGTCGACGCGGGTGGTGAAGCGGGACGACAGTCCCGGGTTGGCGGCCAGCAGCCGGTCCATGCCCTCCGGATAGCCGGCCAGGATCACCACGAGGTGGTCCCGGTTGTCCTCGGCCCGCTTCAGCAGCACCTGCAACGCCTCGTCGCCGTACGCGTCGCCCTTGCCGTATCCGGAGTTGGACAGCGAGTACGCCTCGTCGACGAACAGGACCCCACCGAGCGCGGAGTCGATCAGCTCGTTGGCCTTCACCGCCGTCTGACCGAGGTACTCGCCGACCAGGTCCGCCCGCTGCGCCTCCACCAGATGGTCACCGCCGAGCAGTCCGAGGGCGTAGAAGACCCGGCCGAGGATGCGGGCCACCGTGGTCTTGCCGGTGCCGGACGGGCCGGAGAAGACGAAGTGCCGCTTCGGCGGCTGGACCGGCAGACCCTGCCCGGAGCGCAGCCGGGCCATGTTCAACTGCGCGGACAGTGCCTTCACTTGGCGCTTCACCGGCTCCAGGCCCACCATGCGCTCCAGCTCGGCGAGCGCCTCTTCGAGCAACGCCGGATCGGTCGGCCCGGCGGGCAGCGACGGCGAGGACACGAGCTTCTCGCGCACCGCCGGGTCGGTCACCGACGACAGCGCGGCGGAGGCCGGCAGATCCGGCTCCGTCAGCTTCAGCTCACGGCCCTCGGTGCCGAGGAGCAGGTCGGGGCCGTCGGGGCTGTCCATCATGTCCTGCCCGGCCCCGGTGAGCGTGATCGCCGCGAGGTCGGCGGACTCGTCGTACCCGTCGCCCTCGGAGATCGCGGCGAGCCGGGCCGAGGTGTCCATGAAGGCGGGGTCGACGCGGTGCACGGCCCGGTAGAGCGGGAGGGCGGCGGCGGAGCGGCCCGTGCCCTCATGGGCGCGGGCCAGCCAGTAGCGCAGCTCCTTGCGCTGCGGTTGCTCGCTGCGGCAGCGCATCAGCGCCGCCGACAGCAGCGGTTCGGCCTGCCCGTACATCTCCAGCCGGACCCGGGCCATGCCGCCGAACAGACCGGCTTCGATGCCGAGCAGGGGGTCGTTGATCAGCGGGTCGGTGTGCCGGACCAACTGTTCCCAGTCCTTGACGAGGTAGGCACGGCAGGCGTGCAGGAACCGGACCTGGGGGTCGGTGTCCACCGGTGGCAGGCCCGCGAGGGCCCGGTCGAGTTCCGGGACGTGCCGTCCGTCCAGCCAGTGCGAGGCGTGCGCGAGCAGCAGATCACGCGGGCTCTCCAGCACTGGTTGCACCCACCAGCCCAGCCAGTACCAGGAGTTGAGGGTGCGGCGATGCCGGGTGCGCTGTTCGCCGAAGCGGTCCCGGTGCCGGAACATCCGCAGCAGCGCGGTCGTCGTGTCGACGCGCAGCGCGTGCAGTCCGAGCCAGCCGTCGGCCATCCCGGGATCGTTCCGCACCGCGGTGCGGAACTCCTCCTCCGCCTGTGGATAGGCCCCCATCGTGTAGGCGTCCACGCCTCGCAGCCAGGCGAGGTCGGCCGGAGCCTCGGGGCCCCGCGTGCCGAAATCCATCACGTCCCCCACAAACCGTGCCCCCGTTTGGTTCGCCGGCGGGCCGGTGCCCGTCGGCCGCCTTGGTCCAACCGCTGTGCCGCGGACTTGAGTTGCAACGGTGCGCAGAGCAGCCGTCCGCGGGTCGCACCGAAGGCATCGTACCCGCGGGGGTGTCGCTCACCGAAGGGTGCCGCATGGGCCGTTTGCCGAGGTGGGAGCAGATACGCGCATTCCGCTCGGTGACCCAGGGTGAGCGGTTCCTGTCGCGTGGCGCCCGAAAAGTAACCTTCAGGGCAGAACGAAGCCCCCGATCACGGGGGAACAACCGGGGGCTTCGCGTCTGTGGGCGGCGCCGAATGGCCGCACATTGAGAACGTAAGTCCTGTCCGGCCCCTCGGTCAAGCCGAGTTGAGACACTCAGGCAACTTGTTCGACAAGGCCCTTCACAGGTTCAGCACACTGCGGATGATCCGTCACCGTACGTGATGGACTGGTCCGGTCCAACCGTCCCAGCAGGCCCGGGAAGCAGCTCATATCCCTTCTCGCGCTGGTGCACGAGGAGGTCGGCGAAGGGCCGGGAGGGATCCTCGCTGAAGTGCTGTCGTTCCGCCTGGACCCATCCGGCCCAGAACTCCCGCTGTTCCTCCCCGTCCCGGGCCTGTCCCCGCGCCCACGCCTCCTCACGCGGCACCTCCATCCACAGCAGATGGGCCAGGTGCGGGCGCAGTGCGCGGCGGCCGGCGCCGACACCCTCGACGAGGACCACCGGGGCGGTCGGCAACGGGCGGGGCGGTCCGAAGCGGCGGGTGTGCCAGTCGTAGGGGGTGTAGTGCGCGGCCTCGCCGCGGCTCAGCGGCGCGATCACCTCGGCCTGCAGACGCTCCGTCCAGTCGAACAGACCTTCGTGGTGGGCGATGTCGTCGAGTCGCAGTACCGGCGCACCGGCGAGCGCGCGGGCCAACCGCCCGGCGAACGTGGACTTGCCGGAACCGGCGTGCCCGTCGATCCCGATCAGACGGACCGGGCCGCAGGACGGTGGCAGGCGGCGCAGCCGGGCGGCGAGTTCGTGGATGACGGTTCCTGGATCGGTGCGGGAGGCGGACGGGGATGCTGAACTGCCAGGCTACGCGGCCTCCCCGGCTGATCGTCGGCGCCGGCCGGTGTGCCAGTGGACAAGACCAATATTGGTGACCGCGACGCGGGCCGAAGTGCTGGCAGGGGCATCCCCCCTGCTCCATAGTGGGCGCACCACCGTGCACTGGATCCGCCCGACTCGGACACCCGGGGGTCGTCCCGCCCATGATCAGATCCGAACATCCGTCCCGCAGAACCGTCCTGGCCGCCGCGGTCGCGGCCACCGTTGCCGGCGGCGCGGGTCCTGCGGCCGCCGCCGAGTCCGCGGCCGGCCCGGCCACCCCCGCGCAGGCTCCGGCCCGCCCCGTCGACAACCGCGCCTGGACCACGTACGCCGACTGGCGCGGCGGCACCGCCCACGGCACCCGTGCGGTCGCGGGCGCCCGCCCGGGCCTGGTGGTCGCCGCCCCCGCGGGCACCGCCGACTACACCGACCCGCACACCGGCACGACCGCCGCCTGGGAATACGGGACCTGGACGTCCCCCGCGCACGTCCTCGCCGTCCCCGCCACCGAGGTGATCGCGTCCTGGAACGCGCACACCCCGGCCGGCACCTGGCTCCAGGTCGAACTGAAGGGGACGTACTCCGACGGCACCGACACCCCCTGGTACGTGATGGGCCGCTGGGCGGCCGGTGACCAGGACATCAGGCGGACCTCGGTCGACGGCCAGAGCGACGGCAGAAGCAGCGTCTGGACGGACACCTTCGCGATCGACGCCCCGGCCACCGGCCTGCGCCTGTCCTCGTACCGACTCCGTCTCACCCTCTACCGCAGGCCCGGCACGAAGGCCACGCCCACCGTCTGGCGGCTCGGCGCGATGGGCTCCGACGTCCCCGACCGCTTCACCGTCGCGGCCTCCACGCCGGGCGCGACCGGGGAACTGATCGTCCCGCGCTACTCGCAGGAGATCCACAAGGGCCAGTACCCGGAGTACGACAACGGCGGCGAGGCCTGGTGCAGTCCCACCTCCTCGCAGATGATCATCGAGTACTGGGGCGGCCGGCTCACCACCGGGCAGCTGTCCTGGGTCGACCCGTCGTACGCCGACCCACAGGTCTGTCACGCGGCTCGCTTCACCTACGACCACCAGTACGCCGGCTGCGGCAACTGGCCCTTCAACGCCGCCTACGCCGCCACCTTCAAGGACCTCCAGGGCGTGGTCACCCGGCTCGGTTCCCTCACCGACCTGGAGACGCTGATCGCGGCGGGCATCCCGGCCATGACGTCCCAGTCGTTCCTGAAGGAGGAGCTCACCGGGGCGGGGTACGGCACCGCCGGCCACCTGATGACCGTCATCGGCTTCACCGGCGACGGCGATGTGATCGCCAACGACCCGGCCGCGCCCGACAACGAGGCGGTGCGGCGCGTCTACCCGCGGCGCGAGTGGGAGAACGTCTGGCTCAGGACCAAGCGGTACAACGCCTCCGGCAAGGTCGTCTCCGGCACCGGCGGCGTCTGCTACCTGTACTTCCCGGCCCGTCCGAGTGCGCGCCAGCGGGCGGCGCTTGCGGCGGTGGGCGTGCGCTGACGCTTCCGCACAGGGCCCCGGAGGACCGGGGCCCTGTGACCAACGTCTCGGCCGCGTCGGCCGCAAACGGTGGCAAGGTGGACGGAACTCCGGGGGGAGTCCACCGCCCAGCCGAGCCCAGCGAGACGCCATGACCTCAGCAGCAGCCACCGCCGCCCGCGCCCGTACCGGCGGCCCCCGGGAAGACGGCCCGAAGATCCTCGAGCATGTCCTGGGATGGACCCTCGTCCTGGTGATCGCGATGCTCGTCACTCAGCTCGGCCTGCTGTGAGCTGAGCCATACCGACCTGCCATACTGCGGGTGTCCCGCCGCCCGTTGAGACCAGGGTCGAAATTGAATATTAGTCAACAGAGCGACGTCGCCCGCCCACGGGCACGCGGCACCGAACGCTCCGTCGCACGCCGTGCCGAACTCATCACCATCGGGCGGAAGCTGTTCGCCGACACGTCGTACGACGCGCTCTCCATGGACGACATCGCCCGCCAGGCGCATGTCGCCAAGGGGCTGATCTACTACTACTTCCAGTCGAAGCGCGGCTACTACCTGGCGATCATCCAGGACTCCGTCGCCGACCTGGTCACCTACGCGGCGAGCGGCCTCGAACTGGAGCCGGTGGACCGCGTCCACCGCACCATCGACAGCTATCTGCGCTACGCCGAGCACAACCAGGCCGCGTACCGCACGATCGTCAGCGGCGGCGTCGGCTTCGACACCGAGGTGCACGCGATCCGGGACGGGGTGCGCGAGGCGATCGTCGCGACCATCGCGGAAGGGGCGTACGGCCGCAGCGACATCGCCCCGTTGCCCCGCATGGGACTGCTCGCCTGGCTGTGCAGTGTGGAGGGCGCCGCCCTCGACTGGATCGACCGCCCCCAGCTGTCCCGCGAGACGATGAGTGAACTGCTGGTGAAGACGCTCGGCGGTGCGATGCGCGCGATCGAGGAGCTCGACCCGGCCTACCCTGCCCCGAAACAGGCCCGCCGGGACGGCGTCTGAGCCGGACGCCGGACAGAGCCTTGGGGCGGAGGCTCGTGGTCCCCCGCCCCAAGTCCGCGGTCGGACCGGTCAGTTGATCGACTTGATCAGCTCACCGTCCGAGGTGTCCCCGCTCAGCTCCCAGAAGAACGTGCCGCCCAGACCCTGCGCGTCCTTGTACTTCATCTTCCCCTTGATCGTCTTCGGGGTGTCGTAACTCCACCAGTCGCTGCCGCACTTGGCGTACGCGGTGCCGCCCACGGTCCCGGTCGGCGGGCACGTGGTCCTGAGCACCTTGTAGTCCTCGTTGCCGGCCTCGTACGTGCCCGCCGCCGGGCCGGTGGCCGTACCGCCCGGCTTCGCCTGTGTGACGCCGGTCCAGCCGCGCCCGTAGAAGCCGATGCCGAGCAGCAGCTTCGAGGACGGGATGCCCAGGCCCCGGAGCTTGGCGATGGTGGCGGCGGTGTCGTAGCCCTCCTTCGGAATGCCCGGGTAGGACGTCAGCGGGGAGTGTGGCGCCGTCGGGCCGGTGGCGTCCCAGGCGCCGAAGTAGTCGTACGTCATGGGGTTGTACCAGTTGACGTACCGTGCCGCGCCCCCGTAGTCCGCCGCGTCGATCTTGCCGCCGCTCGTGGCGTCGGCCGTGATCGCCGCGGTGATCAGCTCCCGCTTGCCGAACTTGGCGCGCAGTGCGGCCAGCACGTCCCGGAAACCCTCCCGGCCGCTCGTGTCGCAGGTCAGACCGCAGGCGTTCGGGTACTCCCAGTCGATGTCGATGCCGTCGAAGACATCCGCCCACTTCGAGTTCTCGACCAGGTCGTAGCAGGACTGGGCGAAGGCCGCCGGGTCCTTGGCCGCCTCGCCGAAACCGCCGGACCAGGTCCAGCCGCCGAACGACCAGAGGACCTTGAGGCCCGGGTGGAGCTTCTTCAGCTTGCGCAGCTGGTTGAAGTTGCCGCTCAGCGGCTGGTCCGCGGTGTCGGCGACACCGTCCACGGACTGCTCGGCGGTGAACGGCTTGTCGGTGTCCGCCCAGGAGTCGCCGAGGGCGCACTTGCCGTCGGTGACATTGCCGAAGGCGTAGTTGATGTGGGTGAGCTTGTCGGCGGAGCCGGAGGTCTCGATGTTCTTGACGTAGTACTGCCGGTCGTAGATGCCCCAGTCGGTGAAGTAGCCGACCACCTTCGAGCCGGCCGGGCCGGCCGAGGGGTCCTCGGCGGGGCCGGCGGTGGCGGTGGCGGTGCCCGCACCGGCGAGCAGGGCGGCGCCGAGTGCGGCGCAGCACGAGGCGGACAGAAGGGCCCGGAACCGGGCGCGGGAGTGGAGCGGGGTGTGCATCGGGTGTCTCCTCGCGGGGGACAGGGAGGGGATCGCACGCCGATTGGCATGAACGCGGAGAAGCGTTGAGGCGAAACGCTAAGAGGACTAGACCAATACGTCAATGGTTCGTACCAATTTGGTGGAGGCGAGTGGACTACGATTTCTTCAAGTAAGCGGTCGTTAACCGGTGACGGGGTGCGTCCGATCGGGCATACTCACAGCGCACAGCCGCTGGTCAGCAGCTTCCGCGACCCGGGAGTGCGAGCATCGGCCGGCATCCAGTGAGACCCCGGCGGCGCCGCCCCCACCCGAAGGGCCCGTCCGCCCGCGCCCGACAGGGAGGAGAGCGTCGCCATGCCCGACCGCGCCCCGCAGCCGGTGGACCGGCAACTGCCCACGGACGAGGCCCGGGATCTGATCTCGCTCGTCCGCGACATCGCGCAGCACGAGATCGCCCCGAAGGCGGCCGAGGAGGAGGACGCCGGACGCTTTCCGCGCGAGGTCTTCACCCTGCTCTCCGCATCCGGACTGCTCGGCCTGCCCTACGACTCCGAATACGGCGGCGGCGACCAGCCGTACGAGGTCTACCTCCAGGTCCTCGAGGAGCTCGCCGCGGCCCGCCTCACCGTCGGCCTCGGCGTGAGCGTGCACACCCTCGCCTCCTACGCGCTCGCCGCCTACGGCAGCAAGGAACAGCAGGTCGAGCACCTGCCCGCGATGCTCGGCGGCGGTCTGCTGGGCGCGTACTGCCTGTCCGAGCCCTCCTCGGGGTCGGACGCGGCCTCACTGCGCACGAAGGCCGTGCGGGACGGCGGGGGAGAGTGGGCGATCACCGGGACCAAGGCCTGGATCACGCACGGCGGAGTCGCCGACTTCTACACGGTCATGGCGCGTACCGGCGAGGAGGGCCCGCGCGGGATCACCGCGTTCCTGGTCCCGGGCGACGCGGAGGGACTGAGCGCGGCGCCGCCCGAGAAGAAGATGGGCATGAAGGGTTCGCCGACCGCTCAGGTCCACTTCGACGAGGTGCGGGTGTCCGACGACCGGCGACTCGGCGAGGAGGGTCAGGGCTTCGCGATCGCCCTGGCCGCACTCGACTCCGGGCGGCTCGGGATCGCGGCCTGCGCGATCGGACTGGCCCAGGCGGCACTGGACGAGGCGGTGGCGTACGCGACCGGAAGGCGGCAGTTCGGGCGGCCGATCGCCGACTTCCAGGGGCTGCGCTTCATGCTCGCCGACATGGCGACCCAGATCGAGGCCGGGCGGGCGCTGTACCTGTCGGCGGCGCGGCTGCGGGACGCGGGGCGGCCGTTCGCCAAGCAGGCCGCCATGGCCAAGCTGCACTGCACGGACACCGCGATGCGGGTGACCACCGACGCCGTCCAGGCCCTGGGCGGGTACGGCTACACCGCCGACTTCCCGGCCGAGCGGTACATGCGCGAGGCCAAGGTGCTGCAGATCGTCGAGGGCACCAACCAGATCCAGCGGATGGTCATCGCCCGTCACCTAGCGGGTCCCGAGAGCCGCTGAACTGCCCCGCCGTCACCTGGGGCGCCGCCAGCCGGACCCACTCCGGGTCGTGGCGCCCCGGCAGGGTGCGACCGCGGTCGGCCCAGGTGCGCAGCAGATCGCGGTAGATGGGCGGGTCCTGAACCGGTGGCGGGGCCGGCGGAACCGATTCGCCGCGCCCCCGGGACACGGGGGCGGGAACGAAGAGTCGGCGTTGACGCCCGGTCGCTGAAGAGGTGGGGGTCATACCAGGGCAACGCGGATCCCGGTGGACAGGTCACCGGTCGCCGGAATCGGGCGTGCGTTCACGGACGTCCGGATCGGGGTGGCGTGGGACTCCGATCCGGAGGATCGGGGTGCCGTGGGAGTCCGGTCGTCCCCGCCGGGCGCCCGTCAGAACACCGCTCAGACCAACCGAACCGCGCCACGGCGGCTGCGAGCCGCGGCGCGGACCGGTCACGGGGTGAAAGCGAGGGCGTCGCTCAGGCGGCGTGGCGCCGCATCACGGGCACCCGGATGGGGCGCGAGCCGGGGCCGCCGACGTGCGAGAAGGGCTGCTTGCGCCAGTCGAGGCCCTGAGGGAGCGTCAACAGGAGGGCCGTGTGCTGCTCCTGGGGCTCCACCGACTCGTCGGCCGGCTTGGCGTCGGACGCCCGGCGGCCCGTGCCGGCACAGACCGTCAGCCCGAACGGGTTCCACGGCGAGGCGCACAGCGCGTGCTCCGGCAGGATCTCCTCGTCCGCCAGCAGCGCGATGGGCTGCGCGCAGTCCGGGCAGATCACCCGGTACATCTCGAAGGTGTCGTAGGCGTCGAGTTCGTCGTCGAGGGCGTCGGGATCGACGCCCTCCGGCTCGGGCTCGATCATCAACTGCGGCCGCTTGGACGCGGTACGACCAGGGCGCTTAAGACTCTGCATTGGGTTCTCCCCCTCGGGCTGGGCCGTGAAAGGCACTGCGGCCTCGACCACAGCAAGCACTTCCCGTCCCGTCTCGGCGGTAATCACGAGACCATCACGGAGCCTGTTCGGTGGGTGTGGTGTTCGTCACATGCCGCCCGCAGGTGCCCGGGGCGTTCGTTTTGTCCGCCAGGAGCCTCACGGACCGCTCTCGGCCACATCACGAACCGGGTATGACCTGCGCCGCTCAGGTATCCGAGGAGATCAGGAGCACTGTAGGTTCTTGCGCCATGGAGGAGCTCGACCGGCAAATCGTGCAGCTGCTCGTCAAGGACGGGCGGATGAGCTACACAGACCTGGGCAAGGCCACTGGCCTGTCCACGTCGGCCGTGCACCAGCGGGTGCGCCGGCTGGAACAGCGGGGCGTGATCCGCGGGTACGCCGCGGTGGTCGACCCGGAGGCCGTCGGGCTGCCGATGACCGCGTTCATCTCGGTGAAACCGTTCGACCCGAGCGCCCCCGACGACATCGCGGAACGCCTCGCCGGCGTCCCCGAGATCGAGGCCTGCCACAGTGTCGCCGGCGACGAGAACTACATCCTCAAGGTGCGCGTGGCCACCCCGCACGAACTCGAGGAACTGCTCGCGCGGCTGCGCTCGTTGGCGGGGGTGTCGACGCGGACGACAGTCGTGCTGTCGACGCCGTACGAGGCACGGCCGCCGCGGATCTGACCGCCCTGCGTTCGGGGCCGCCGAGGTGAGGCGCGAGACTGTTCCCCATGAGTGAGCGCACCCCCGAGCCGAAGACCGTCCTCCTGCGTCGCGGCGAGGTCCACAGCCCCGCCGACCCGTTCGCGACCGCGATGGTCGTGGAGCGAGGACACGTCGCCTGGGTCGGCTCGGAGGGCGCCGCCGACGCCTTCGCGGACGGCGTCGACGAGGTGGTCGACCTCGACGGCGCCCTCGTCACCCCCGCGTTCACCGACGCCCACGTCCACACCACGGCCACCGGCCTCGCCCTCACCGGACTCGATCTGTCCGGCGCCCCCTCCCTGGACGCGGCCCTCGCCCTGGTGCGGGACTTCGCCACCGCCCGCCCGGCCGACCGGGTGCTGCTCGGCCACGGCTGGGACGCTTCCCGCTGGCCGGGCGGCCGGGCGCCGACGCGCGCCGAGCTCGACGAGGCGACCGGCGGCCGTCCCCTCTACCTCAGCCGGATCGACGTGCACTCGGCGGTCGTCAC
This sequence comes from Streptomyces cellulosae, assembly GCF_000721105.1. GTDB lineage: Bacteria > Actinomycetota > Actinomycetes > Streptomycetales > Streptomycetaceae > Streptomyces > Streptomyces cellulosae_A. Next base: position 65,381 of record NZ_JOEV01000033.1, on the reverse strand, counting down.
GACGGCCCTGCTCGGTCTGACCCCCGGCCTCGGCGTGGTGGACGGCCCGCTCACCGCCGACGCCCATCACGCCGTACGCGCCACCGCCTTCGCCGCCGTCACGCCGCGGCAGCGCGCCGAGGCCCAGCGCGCGGCCCTCGCACGCGCCGCCTCCCTCGGCATCGGCACCGTTCACGAGTGCGCAGGGCCGGACATCTCCTCCGAGGACGACTTCACCGGGCTGCTGAAGCTCGCTGCCGAGGAGGCCGGCCCCCGGGTCGTCGGCTACTGGGCCGAGCGCGACATCGACAAGGCGCGGGAACTCGGCGCGATCGGCGCGGCCGGTGATCTGTTCGTCGACGGCGCCCTCGGCTCGCACACCGCCTGTGTGCACGAGCCGTACACCGACGCCGGCCACACCGGCACCGCCTATCTGGACGCGGCCGCCGTGGCCGCCCACGTCGTGGCGTGCACCGAGGCGGGCCTCCAGGCGGGCTTCCACGCCATCGGGGACGCCGCCGTGACCGCCGTCGTCGAGGGCGTCCGCGCCGCCGCGGAGAAGGTCGGCCTCGCCCGCGTCCGGGCCGCCCGGCACCGCGTCGAGCATGCCGAGATGCTCACACCGGAGACGATCGCCGCCTTCGCCGAACTCGGCCTCACCGCCTCCGTCCAGCCCGCCTTCGACGCGCTGTGGGGCGGCGACGACGGCATGTACGCCCAGCGCCTGGGCGCCGAACGGGCCCGCACGCTGAATCCCTTCGCGGCCCTGCTGCGGGCCGGTGTCCCGCTCGCCTTCGGCTCGGACAGCCCGGTCACACCCCTGGACCCCTGGGGTACGGTCCGCGCGGCAGCCTTCCACCGCACCCCCGAGCACCGCGTCTCGGTGCGCGCCGCGTTCACCGCCCACACGCGGGGCGGCTGGCGGGCCGTCGGACGGGACGACGCGGGCGTCCTGGTGCCGGGCGCACCTGCGGACTACGCCGTGTGGCGCACCGAGGAACTGGTCGTCCAGGCTCCGGACGACCGGGTGGCCCGCTGGTCGACCGACCCCCGCTCCGGCACCCCCGGCCTGCCTGACCTGACTCCGGGCCGTGAGCTCCCGCTCTGTCTGCGCACCGTGGTCGGCGGCCGGACGGTGTTCGTGCGGCCGAGCGAGTGATCTCCAGGAGCGGCACACCCCCGATCGGCCGCCGACGCGCCGGGGCGCGACCTGCTCCGCCGCGGCGCTGACCTGGGCATTGACGGAAGACCCGCAGGTCGAACGGCTGTTGACAGCCGACCGCAGCGGGCCGGTAGGTTCGGCCGAGTCCACCACCGGACGCCCGACCGCAGAACGTCCGCGCACGCGTCGTGGCGCCGCTGGGTCAGGGACGGTGTCCCGCACCGGGGCACCGCCACTGGGAACCAGGCTCAGCGCCCGCGCCACGGCGAGGGAATGTTCCGCCCGGTCGGGGAGGTGTGACCCGGGTGGGGCCCGGGCGCTCAGTAGACAACGGCTTTCGGTCGACCCGCAGCCAGCGGGTCCCAGGTCGGCCCGAAGGGCGCCGGGCCCCCATCCGCAGCACGCACAGCCCCCGATCCGGCACGCACCGCGCACAAAAGACGATCTCTTACCCCGCTTATGTGGAAACGACACCACCATTCGAACGTCCTGTCACGTCATCGCAGGCGGCGGCCACTATGGTGGACCTCTGCGGACGGACATGAAGGGGCAGCAGTGAACGACGGTGACGGGACCCTCGTGGCACAGGACCGGGGGAGACAGTTCGGCCCGCTCGGCACGGCCTTGGTGATCATCCCGACCTACAACGAGGCCGAGAACATCAAGAGGATCGTCGGCCGGGTGCGCAAGGCGGTCCCTGAGGCGCACGTGCTCGTGGCCGACGACAACAGCCCGGACGGCACCGGCAAGTTCGCCGACGAACTGGCCGCCGCCGACGACCACGTCCAGGTCCTGCACCGCAAGGGCAAGGAGGGCCTCGGCGCCGCCTACCTCGCGGGTTTCCGCTGGGGCCTGGACAACGGGTACGGCGTCCTGGTCGAGATGGACGCCGACGGATCCCATCAGCCCGAGGAACTGCCCCGCCTGCTGACCGCCCTGAAGGGCGCCGACCTGGTCCTCGGCTCCCGCTGGGTGCCGGGAGGCCGGGTCGTGAACTGGCCGAAGTCGCGCGAGTTCATCTCCCGCGGCGGCAGCCTCTACTCCCGCCTCGCCCTGGACCTGCCGCTGCGCGACATCACCGGCGGCTACCGCGCCTTCCGTCGCGAGACACTGGAGGGCCTCGGCCTCGACGAGGTCGCCTCGCAGGGGTACTGCTTCCAGGTCGACCTGGCCCGCCGCGCGGTCCGGGCCGGCTACCACGTCGTCGAGGTCCCCATCACCTTCGTCGAGCGTGAACTCGGTGACTCCAAGATGAGCCGGGACATCCTGGTGGAGGCCCTGTGGCGGGTCACCACCTGGGGCGTGGGGGAGCGTGTCGGCAAGATCGTGGGCCGGACGAAGCCCTCGGGGTCGTAGCGCCACGACGGGCCCGCAACCCCACGGGTACGGCTGATCATCCCCTTATCCCGCGCTGAGCCGGTCCCAGGCACACTGGAGGCATGACGACTGGCGCTTCGACCTCCCCGTACCCCGCCCGGCCCCGGCGCTCCCGGCTGCGCACCTTCCTGCCCCTGGGCGTCGCCGCCTGGCTCGTGCTGGAGATCTGGTTGCTGACCGTGGTGGCGGGCGCGGCGAGCGGATTCACGGTGTTCCTGCTGCTGGTCGCCGGATTCGTGCTCGGCTCGGTGGTCATCAAGCGGGCGGGCCGACGTGCCTTCCAGAACCTGAATGAGGCGCTCCAGCGCGGCGGGGCCCCGTCGGACTCGTCGAACGGGGGCGGCAACGGCCTGATGATGCTGGGCGGTCTGCTTCTGATGATCCCCGGCCTGATCTCGGACGCGGTGGGTCTGCTCCTGCTGGTCCCGCCGGTCCAGAAGGCCCTCAGCCGTTATGCCGAGCGCACCGTCGAGCGCAAGCTCCGCTCGGCCGCGCCGGGAACCCTGGGCGACGCCTTCCAGCAGGCCCGCATGCGCCAGCCCGACGGCAAGGTGGTCCAGGGGGAGGTCATCCGGGACGAGCCGGGCGACGCCCACCAGGACCCGCGCCCGCCGCTGACGCGCTGACCGGACCGGACGCGCTGCCGGTCCCGAAGCGCTGACCCTCGGCCCGGGCGCCCGGCGGCATACGCGCCCGGGTGCACGCTTGCAGACCATCCGGAGTGTCCGCGCCGTGCGTCCGGAGGTACTCCTACGGCACGAAAGACCGCAGGCGCCGTACGTGGAGTACGGCGCCCGCGGTCTTTCGTGCGTTGTGTTGCGTGCGTTGTGTTGCGCCCAACCCGTGGAGGGTTACGCCGACTTTCGGCTGTCCCTCGGATGAACTGCAATGTTCATCGCGCCGGAGCGCAGAACGGCCAGGCGCTCCGCGAGGACCTCTTCGAGTTCCTCGCGGGTGCGCCGCTCCATCAACATGTCCCAGTGCGTACGCGCAGGCTTGGCCTTCTTCTCTTCAGGGCCGTCGCCGTCGACCAGGAGTGCCTGGGCCCCGCAGACCTTGCACTCCCACTCCGGCGGAATCTCCGCCTCGACCGAGAAGGGCATCTCGAAACGGTGCCCCTTCTCGCATGCGTACTCCACGGCCTGGCGCGGGGCCAGGTCGATACCGCGGTCCGTCTCGTAGCTGGTCACCACGAGGCGCGTGCCGCGAAGAGCTCGCTCACTCATGAATCGTGCCTCCCGGGCTTGTCGCCCACAGGACAGGTGTCGCTGTCGTCGTCATCCGGTCAACGTCCGGTCGGCGGTAAAGATTCCCGTTCCGGGTCCCGTCCCGGGCAATGCGTCGCCGTCGTAGCCGCCCCTTGTTGTACCCACCAGCGCCCGGTTTGTCACATCTGCAAGCAGATGTCACCTAGCGTTCGGCATCTTTGACGCGCAGTAACGGTACGCCTGGCAGGCCAAACGCGTACACTACAGCGCTTTCGTGTTGAACGCTAAATCCTCTCCGGAACCGGGTTGCCCGCGTCGGCGATCGCCTGCCGCACCGGAACCCGTGCGAGCAGCACGAACCCGATGACGAAGAAGGCCACCAGCGAGATGATCGCGTCCCGATAGCTGCCCGTGAGCTGGTAGGTGAGCCCGAACAGAAGGGGCCCGAGCCAGCTCATGCCGCGGTCGCTCATCTCGTACGCCGAGAAGTACTCGGCCTCCTTGCCGGGCGGGACCAGATGCGAGAACAGGGACCGGGACAGCGCCTGGCTGCCGCCGAGCACGAGCCCGATCCCGGCGGCGAGGACGAAGAACCACGCCGGAGCCCCGGCCGGGAGGTGATAACCGGCGGCCAGGGTCACCGTCCAGGCCACCAGCGAGCCCAGGATCGTGCGCTTGGCGCCGTAGGTCCGTGCCAGCCGGCCCATGCCCAGGGCTCCTGCCACCGCCAGCACCTGGACCAGCAGGACCGCGCCGATGAGCGTCGACTGCCCGAGGCCGAGTTCCTCGGAACCGTAGATCGACGCCTGGGAGATCACGGTCTGGATGCCGTCGTTGTAGACGAGGTACGCCAGCAGGAAGGCGAGCGTCAGCGGGTGCCGGCGCATGTGGCGGACGGTCGCGGCGAGCTGGCGGAAGCCGGGAGCCGTGGGTTCGCCGGTGGGCTTCTGCTCGGAGCGGCGGTCGCGCAGGCGTCGTAGGGGGATGAGCGCGAAGGCGCCCCACCACAGGCCGGCGGAGCCCAGGCAGACGCGGACCGCCGCGCTCTCCGAGAGGCCGAAGGACTCGTGGCCGGTGTAGAGGACGAGGTTCGCGACCAGTACCAGGGAGCCCGCCGCGTAGCCGAAGGCCCAGCCCCGCGAGGAGACCGCGTCACGCTCCTCGGGCGGTGCGATCTGCGGCAGGTAGGAGTTGTAGAGCATCATCGCCACGGACTGCGCCGCGTTCGCCACCACCAGCAGGAGGCCGCCGAGCAGATAGCGGTCGCCGTCGAGGAAGAACATGGCCGCCGTGGCGGCGGCCCCGGTGTAGGCGGCTGCCGCGAGGAGGGGCTTCTTGCGGCCGGTGCGGTCGGCGGCCGCGCCCACCAGGGGCATCACCAGCACGGCCACGATCACCGACAGGGACACCGAGTACGCGAAGAACGACCCGGCGCGCACCGGGATCCCCAGGGGATGGACGAAGCCGTCCGCGTCCGCCGCCTCCTCGGCCACCGACGTCAGATACGGGCCCAGGAACACGGTGAGCACGCTCGTCGAGTAGACCGAGCACGCCCAGTCGTAGAAGTACCAGCCGCGCTGTTCGCGCCGCCGCTCGCCGGCCGCTTCCGTCCGCACGGTGTCGGTGCCCACCCGTGCCCCTCGCTTCCCCGTGAAGGTCCCGCGCGAGGGCGGCGGGAAGGGCGGCCCCGGGTGTCAGACCCAGACGCCCCGGTCCTCCATGACCTTGCGCAGTGTGTCGATGTGATCGGTCATGATGCCATCCACTCCCAGGTCCAGGAGCCGGTGCATGCGCTCGGGGTCGTTGACCGTCCACACGTGCACCTGGAGCCCGAGGGAGTGGGCGGTGCGCAGGAAGCGGTGGTCCACCACCTGGACACCGGAGTGCGCCTCGGGCACCTGCGCGGCCACCGCCGACCGGCGCACCCGGGCCGGCAGCCCCCAGGACCGCAGCCGCAGTCCGAGCACCCCACGGGTGCCGTACGACGTGGCCAGACGCGGACCGGCCAGCCGCTGGGCACGGACCACGCGACCCTCCTCGAAGGAGCCGAGGCAGATCCGGTCCCAGGAGTCGGTGCGCTCGACCAGCTCCAGGAAGGGGAGGAGGGCGGGCTCCGCCTTGACGTCGACGTTCCAGCGCGCCTCGGGGAAGGTCTCCAGGAGCTCCTCGAAGAGGGGAACCGGTTCCTTGCCCGCCACGCGCGCGTGGCGTACGTCCTTCCACGGCAGGTCCGCGATCTGGCCCGCGCCGTCCGTGATCCGGTCCAGGGTCGCGTCGTGGAACGCGACGAGCCTGCCGTCGACCGTGGCGTGGACGTCGGTCTCCAGGTAGCGGTAGCCCGCCTCCACCGCGCGCCGGAACTGCAGGGCGGTGTTCTCCAGGCCGCCGGCCGCTCCACCGCGGTGGGCGAAGGGTATGGGGCCGGGATGGTCGAGGTAGGGGTGCCGTATCCGGGAGGTCACGGTCGCAGTATCGCCTCCTGTGGTGGCCCGGTGGCAACGACCGGGCTGCCTCCGGATGCCGAGGGGACGGCGAAGACGCGCAGGAAGAGCTGGGCGAGCGGGCCGATCGCCACCGCGTACAGCAGGGTGCCGACGCCGAGGGTGCCGCCCAGGGCGAAGCCGGTCACGACGACCGCCACCTCCACGGCGGTGCGCATCAGGCGGATCGAGCGGCCGGTGCGCCGGTGCAGGCCGGTCATCAGCCCGTCCCGGGGGCCGGGGCCGAAGCGGGCGGCGATGTAGAGGCCGGTGGCCACGCCGTTGAGCAGGATGCCGCCGAGGAGGAGGGGGATCCGTACGACGAGGGTGTGCGCCTCGGTGATCAGGGCGAGCGTGCCGTCCATCGCGAGACCGACCACGAAGACGTTCGAGACCGTGCCCAGTCCGGGGCGCTGGCGCAGGGGGATCCACAGGAGCAGCACGACCGCGCCGACGACGATCGAGACGACCCCGATCGACCGGCCGGTGAGCTCGGCCAGGCCCTGGTGCAGAACGCCCCAGGGTTCCAGGCCCAGCCCCGCATCGACCAGGAGGGCGGAACTCACCCCGTACAGGGCGAGACCGACGTACAGCTGGATCAGTCGTCGCCCGAAGCGGCCCGGGCTGGTCGTGGACAAGAGGTCCTCCTGTGGTGGTAGTGGCCTGACTTGTGACACCCTGTGGCGTGGGTGGAAGCCTCATCCATGGCCAATTCGGGGAAGGTGGACTGAATTCGATGGCGCAGTGGACTTCGGCGATGGGTGCGGTGCAGTTGGCCCGGCTGCTCAACTCCCAGCAGGACCGGCCGGCCGGCCCCGGTACCCGCCGCCCGCCGGCCTACCGCGCGCTGGCCGACGGCATCCGCCTGCTGGTCCTCGAAGGGCGCGTGCCGGTGGCCGCCCGGCTGCCCGCCGAACGCGAACTGGCCCTGGCCCTGTCCGTCAGCCGTACGACGGTCGCCGCCGCGTACGAGGCCCTGCGCACCGAAGGGTTCCTGGAGTCCCGGCGCGGGTCCGGCAGTTGGACGGCGGTACCGGCAGGCAACCCGCTGCCCGCCCGCGGCCTGGAACCCCTCCCGCCGGAGGCCCTCGGCTCGATGATCGACCTGGGTTGCGCGGCGCTGCCGGCGCCGGAGCCGTGGCTGACCCGCGCCGTGCAAGGGGCCCTCGAGGAGCTGCCGCCGTACGCCCACACGCACGGGGACTATCCGGCGGGGCTGCCCGCCCTGCGCGCGATGATCGCCGAGCGGTACACCGCGCGCGGGATCCCCACGATGCCCGAGCAGATCATGGTGACGACCGGAGCGATGGGCGCCATCGACGCGATCTGCCATCTGTTCGCGGGGCGGGGCGAACGGATCGCCGTCGAGTCGCCGTCCTACGCCAACATCCTCCAGCTGATGCGGGAGGCGGGCGCCCGGCTGGTGCCCGTCGCCATGGCCGAGGGGCTGACCGGATGGGACATGGACCGCTGGCGGCAGGTGCTGCGGGACGCGGCGCCCCGGCTGGCGTATGTCGTCGCCGACTTCCACAACCCGACGGGCGCGCTCGCCGACGAGGACCAACGGCGGCGGCTGGTGGAGGCGGCGCGGTCGGCGGGGACGGTGCTGGTCGCCGACGAGACGATGAGCGAGCTGTGGCTGGACGAGGAGATCGCGGGGGCGATGCCGCGGGCCGTGTGTGCCTTCGACCCGGCCGGGTCCACGGTGATCACCGTCGGGTCGGCCAGTAAGGCGTTCTGGGCGGGGATGCGGATCGGGTGGGTGCGGGCGGCACCGGATGTCATCCGCAGCCTGGTCGCCGCGCGGGCGTACGCCGATCTGGGCACCCCGGTGCTGGAGCAGCTGGCGGTGAACTGGCTGTTCAGCACGGGGGGCTGGGCGAAGGCCGTGGAGGTGCGGCGGGAGCAGGCGCGGGACAACCGGGACGCGCTGGTGGCCGCGGTGCGCAGAGAGCTTCCGGCGTGGGAGTTCGAGGTGCCGCAGGGCGGGCTGACGCTGTGGGTGCGGGCGGGCGGTCTGTCCGGATCGCGGCTCGCGGAGGTGGGGGAGCGGGTCGGGGTGAGGGTCCCGTCCGGGCCCCGCTTCGGGGTCGACGGGGCCTTCGAGGGGTATGTGCGGTTGCCGTTCACCGTGGGGGGCGCGGTGGCCGAGGAGGCGGCGGTGCGGTTGGCCGCGGCGGCGCGGTTGGTCGAGAGCGGGGGGTCCGGGGGTGGGGAGGCACCTCGTACGTTTGTCGCGTAGCTGGGACGGGTGGAGCGGGGTGGACGCGGGGGCCGGGGCCGGGTGTGAAGGGGGTTCGTGGGGGCTGGTGAGCTTGTTCGGGAACATCTCGCCGAGGAAGACCCAGACGAGTTCGCTCGCCCGCGCCGGCAGGGGTGCCGTTGCGCCCACCCTCCCCTCACTCTCGGCGGCCGCTGGAGAGCGGGCGCGCCAGCGGCGGGGCTGCCCCCCCCCGCTCCGGCGACGGCGACTACGAAGTCTCCGCCCCCACTGCTTCCGTCGTCGCCGCCTCCGCTGGAACCACGTTCGTCGTGACCGCCTTGGTAGGAACCGTCTCCACTGGTACAGCCTCGCTCAGCACCGCCCCCGCAGGAGCCGCCTCCGCCGCTTCCACGTCCGCCGCCGCCTTCTGCGCCGTTTCCGCCCCCGGCAGGTTCTCCCCGTCCGCCGGTGTCGTTCTGGGGGGCAGCAACGCCAGTACCGCCTGGCGGTCCGTGTCGCTGGTGGCCTCGTCGTCCGGGTCCGGGGTGGACGGGACCTGGAGGCGGTGGACCGGGCCCGTCCCGAGGCGGGCGTAGCCGCGGCCGGGTGGGACGTGGGTGACCGGGGTGGTGGGCGGGCGCATGCCCAGGACCGTCTCCAGCTGCCGGCCGGTGGCCGGGCCGAGCACGACCCGCGCGCGCGTGTGCTGGCGTACCGCGTCGCTCAGGCTGTCCGCGGTGTCGAACTGCTCCGCGACGACCACCGTGACGTTCGCCGCGCGGCCGTGCCGGAGAGGGACCTGGAGGAGGGACTGCGGCTCCTTGCGGCCGTCGGCGGCGGCGATGTGGGCGAACGCGCTCGGACGGTCCAGCAGGAGCCAGAGGGGCCGTCTGGTGTCGTCCGGCGGCGGATCACCCGCCTGGCGGGCTCGGTTCGCGGCGATCAGGCGCCGCTCCGTCTCCGTCGCCGCCCACTCCAGGCTGGCCAGCGTCCCGGCCAGTCCGCACTCCACCGCGAGGACGCCGTCCCGGCCTGTGAGGCAGGCGTACTCACCGGTGCCGCCGCCCTCGACGATCACCACGTCGCCGTACCGCAAAGCCTGCAGGGCGATCGAGCGGAGCAGGGTGGAGGTGCCGCTGCCCGGCTGTCCCACGACCAGCAGGTGCGGCTCGGTGGAGCGGGTGCCGGTGCGCCAGACGACCGGGGGGACATCGCGCTGCTGTTCACCGTAGGTGAGGGGGAGTGTGCGCCGGACCTCGGAGGGGTCGGTGAAGCCGAGCACCGTCTCGCCGGGTGCGGTGACGAATCGCTGGGCGGCGATGTCGGTGGGCAGCGGGGGCAGGGCGGTGACCGTGAGGTGGTTGCCCTCCTCGTCCCAGGCGAAGTGGTATTCGCGGCCGCGGCCCGACTTGGCGTGCAGCAACTGCTCGATGCGGGCGCGGGACTCCGCCTCGCCGTCGGTGAAGTACGCCGGGTAGCGGATCACGAGGTGGGTCGTGCGGCCCGTCTCGTCGAACTCGTACGCGGGGAAGACCTTCTCCCACTCGCCGCCGTGCGCGTACAGCGGTGCCGGGTCCTCGGCGGTCGAGAAGTACGGCACGAGAGCCTCGTACAGCGACTGGAGTCGTTGGGTCTGCGACTCGTCGGGGCCCTCCTGTTCCGGCTCCCCGCCGTCGCGGCCCTGCCAGGCTGCCGCCGCCATCAGTGTGATGACGGCGAGCAGCGGGCCGTACGGGACGAGGGCCACCACCAGGATCACCGATGCCACCAGGAACAGCAGCGGCCCGCGCTTGTCCTTGGGAGTCTCGGCCCACCTGCGCCATCCGGCCGATGCCAGCCGGCGCAGCCCGCGGGTGATCGTGATCAGCGGGTGGAGGACGTCGGTGGCGCTGTCGGCCGCCGTCCGGGCCAGCTCCCGGCTCCGGGCGATCTGCGCGCTGCCTGTGCTCAGGATGCGGGGGAGGGGGCGCCGGGCCACTGCTGTCTCCTGATGGTGCGTACGGACATGGTGCGTACGGTCGTGGGGGCGTCAGAACTTGATTCCGCCGAGGAGGCTCGCGAGGCTCTCGCCGCCGGCCTTGATGCTCGGAGCGATGGCCGTGCTCGCGAGATAGAAGCCGAACAGCACCGAGACCAGGGCGTGTGAGGCCTTGAGGCCGTCCTTGCGGAAGAAGAGGAAGACGATGATGCCGAGCAGGACCACACCTGAGATGGACAGGATCATTTGGGCTCTCCTGGTTCGTGGGGACAGTCACGGGACAGTCACCATGAGTACTTCCAGGATCACAGCATGTATCTATACGATAAAAGGTGCAACTGAGTGAATACCGGTTGATTTCCCCCAGGTGGCGGAGTCGTCCTGGGCCGGCTGAGCCGGACTCTCCTGGCCGGCCGGGTCCGCGGTGATCCTTACCTCCGGCAACGCGGGTCATGTGCGGCGCGAGCCAGTACCCTGGCGATTCACCTGAACGGTTGCATGGAGAGGCGGTCCGGCCGATGAGTGAAGCCCCCGACCCCGAGGTCGTGGAGCTCGCGACCAAGATCTTCGATCTGGCCCGGAGGGGGCAGACCGAGGAGCTCGTGGCGTACGTGGACGCGGGCGTACCGGCCAACCTGACCAACGACCGCGGCGACTCCCTGGTGATGCTCGCCGCGTACCACGGCCACGCCGACGCCGTACGCGCCCTGCTCGCCCGGGGCGCCGAGGCCGATCGGATCAACGACCGGGGGCAGACCCCGCTGGCCGGGGCCGTCTTCAAGGGCGAGGAAGAAGTGATCAAGGCTCTTCTGGAGGCCGGTGCCGATCCCGCGTCGGGCACTCCGTCCGCCGTCGACACGGCCCGGATGTTCGGCAAGACGCAGCTGCTCGATTTGTTCGGCGCACACTGAACCCTGCCCTGACCAGGGCGGACACACAGAACGGGGGAGGCGGTAACGGGCCGCCGAAATTTCGGTCGCGGCGGATGGAACTGCCGAGTCATCATGACCTCGTGGTTGACGGACGTGATGGCTGGGCGGATGACGCCACACCGCGCGGACCGTGACACGGTCCGTATGGGCCACCGACGAGAGGCAGAGGAAGATGGCTTACAGCAAGCAGGAAACGGCGGGCGCCCCGACGTGTTGTCACGCGGCCAGGTAATGCACGTCCCCGGTTGCGTCGACGCTTGATGTGAGGCTGTTTCCCATGTTCGATCCGGTCATAGCGCCCAGCGGTACGCTGCTCGGCCTGCTCCAGCGGGGCCGCGGCGACGGCACACTGCACGCGCTCACCGCACCGCGCGCCGAAGCGCTCGCGGCGCTGAACCACTGCGTGCTGCGCGATCCCCGCCACGACTGGCAGGTGGAGAACCGCTCCCTCTACTACGCCCGTCTCTTCCTCGACCTGAACGGCGAGCTGGACGAGATCGAGGCCCACCTCTTCGACGTCGAGGACGTACTCGACACCGAGGAATCGCGCACCGGGCTGGCCCTCGCGGTCCTCGGTCATCTCGCCTCGTACGGCCGGCGGGACGCGCTCGCGCTGCTGCGCAGGTACGCCGCCTCCGGCTCCAACTGGGCCTGGGCCCTGGACGAACTGGCGCTGCGCGACGACGACGCCGGGCTGCGTGCCCTGGCGGCGCCCGTCCTGGCGCGGTTCGCGACCGACGCCGAGGGCGAGGCCGAGCTGGCCGCCGTCGTGCGGGACTCCTTCGAGCCCCGGCCCTGGCGGTTGTGGGCGGACGACCCGCGCGAATCGATCGCCACGCGCGTGCGTGCCGCCCAGGAGACCGGCTGCTTCGACCGCTGGCAACGGCAGATGCGACCGAGCGGGCCCCGCCCGGGATGGAGCGTGCGGGCCGTCTTCGAGTGGGCCCAGCAGGGAATGGAACGCGGCGCGGCCCTCCATGTGCCCGCCGCCCGCTGTCTGGTGGCCGTGGCGGGACCCGAGGACCGGCCGGAGATCGTCCGGGCCGCCCAGGACGGCACCGACGGCGCCCGCTGTACCGCCCTGCGCTATCTCGCCGACAGCAACGATCCCGAGGCCCTCGACCTGATCGAGGTGGCGGTGATCACCGGCACCTCCGTCGTCGTGGACGCCGCCGTGGACGCCTTCGAACGCATGCGCAGTGTCGCCGCCGTCGAGCGGGCGCGCGGCTGGGCCCACCGGCCCGATCCCCTGGGCGCCGCCGCCGGCCGGATGCTCTCCTGCCGGGGCGGGGCCCAGGACAGCGAACTCGTCCTCGCCGCCCTCCGGGAGGCCGTACGGGGCGAAGGACCCGACGCGCCGACCCTGTGGACCCTCGTTGACGGCACCGGACGGCTCGGCATCGCCTGCGCGGCCCCCGTGCTGCGCCATGTCTACCGTGAGACCGCCTCGTCTCATCTGCGCGGCCGGGCCGCCCGTGCCCTCGCCGCCACCGACCCCTCCTTCGCCACCGGCTTCGCCGTCGAGTGCCTGTGGGACTGCGAGGAGAGCACCCGGGAGATCGCCGCCCGGCACGCCGAGACCGGTGACGCCCGGGTCGTCGAGCGGCTGCGCCGGCTCGCCGCCGACCCGGCCGAGGAGGCCGAGGTCCAGACCGCCGTCCGCAGCCGAATCGGACCGGACGCGACCGCCATGTGAACGCCGGTCTTTCGGATACGTCCGATCCTGATCGCATCTGGCTCAGGTGCGCCCACCCGTGAACTGTCCGGGTACCAGCGCACCCGCTGGGTGAACGTGGGGCGACGCGCGGGCCGGCCAGGCATGGACGGGGCCTGACCTGCTCGGGTGTGCCGCGCAACGCTCATGGACCGTTCCTCGTCCGGAAAGATCCACGTTGACGCGGCCACGTCCACCCCGGAGACAACACGGGTATGCGTGTCGTCATCGTGACCGAATCCTTTCCCCCCGATGTGAACGGTGTGGCCCACTGCGCGCTCCAGACCGTCCGGCACCTCGTGGATCGCGGTCACTCTCCGCTCGTCGTCGCGCCGGCCACCGTCGCCGGTTCCGGGCCCGGGGCCGACGCCCACAGCTGGAACAGCGGGCCGGGAACCGGGTTGCCGGTGACGTTCCTCGGACACGTCGCCGACCGCGGGGAGCTGGGCGCGCTCCAGGCGTCCGCCGACGTGTGCCTGGCGCCTGGGCCCGCCGAGACGTCCGGGCTCGCCGCCCTGGAGGCGATGGCCTGCGGCACGCCCGTGGTCGTCAGCGCCTCGTCCGTGCTGCCCGAGGTGATCGGTTCCGCCGGGGCGGTCGCCGCGGACCACGGGGGCGCCTTCGCGGACGCCGTGGAACTGCTGCTCGCCCGGCACGTGGAGGAGCGCTGGGAGGCCGCACGCGCGCGTGCGGAGCGCTTCGGGCTCCTGCTCAGTCTTCAGGAACGGTCAGCGGCGGCGTACGGCCACGAACCGCACGGGCGTGCCGGGAACTGCCTGTGCGGTGGCTGGCAGGTCGGCGGCGTGGACGACCGCGATCACCGGGTAGCCCCCGGTGGTCGGGTGGTCGGCGAGGAATACCAGGGGCCTTCCGTCGGGTGGGACCTGGACGGCGCCCAGCACCATGCCCTCGCTGGGGAGCTCGCCGGTCAGGGTCCGCTCGAGGGCGGGTCCTTCGGTGCGCAGCCCGATGCGGTTGCTCGCGGAGGACACCCGGTAGGTGCGGGCGGTGAAGGCCCGCACGGCGTCCGGCGTGAACCAGTCGTCGCGCGGACCCAGGGTCACGCGCAGGACGAGTTCGGCCGGGGGCGCCGGTTGCGGAGCGACGTCCACGCGCGCGTGGGGCCTTCCCGGAGTGCCCAGGGGCAGTACCGCGCCGTCCGTGAGCGGAGGCGGCCCGAGGCCCGACAGCAGGTCCGTGGAGCGGCTGCCGAGCACCGCCTCGACGGCGAGGCCGCCGGACACGCCCACGTAGCCGCGTACTCCGGAGACGGCCGTTCCGACGTCCAGGAGAGAGCCCGCGGGCACCCGCACCGGGGCGCCCCAGGCGACGGGGCGGCCGTCCAGGGTGACCGGGCAGGGCGCGCCCGCCACAGCCACGGTGACCTCCGAGCGGGGCCGGAGCGTGCAGCCGTTGAGGGTGGTCTCCAGGACGGCGGCCTCGGGGCGGTTGCCGACCAGACGGTTGACGAGCGCCGCCGCCGGTCCGTCCAGCGCGCCGGAGCGCGGCACGCCGAGGTGGGCGTGACCGGGGCGGCCCCGGTCCTGGACTGTCGTGAGGGCTCCGGCGCGGACGACGGCGAGCGCGCGGTCCGTCATGACCGCCCCACCGGAACGAACCGCACGCGCGTGCCCGGGGACAGCAGCGCGGCCGGTACCCGCGTGTGGTCCCACAGCACGGCGTCCGTGGTGCCGATCAGCTGCCAGCCGCCGGGAGAGGAGCGGGGGTAGACGCCCGTGTACGGGCCCGCCAGCCCCACCGAACCCGCCGGGACGGCCGTGCGCGGAGTGGCCCGGCGCGGGATGTCGTAGCGGGTCGGCAGTCCGGTGAGATAGCCGAAGCCGGGGGCGAAACCGCAGAAGGCGACGGTGAATTCGGTGGCCGCGTGGATCCGGGCCACCTCCTGCTCCGCGACGCCCCAGAGGGCGGCGACATCGGCGAGGTCGGGGCCGTCGTAGCGCACCGGCAGTTCGATGACGTCCCGCGCGCGTGGGGGAGCGGGCGGGACCTCGGCGGCGGACAGTTCGGAGGCCAGGCGGGCAGGGTCGTCGAGACCGTCGAGGAGGACCGTACGGGCCGCGGGAACGATCTCGCGGACCGGCAGCGACCCCTCCGCGCGGCGCCGCACCAGCTCGGCGTGCAGGGCCTGTGCCTCCTCACCCGAGGCCACCTCGACGAGCAGGGCGTCGTCGCCGACGAGCAGGGTCCTCATACGAAGGCCTCCACCCGGACGCCCGACGTCTCCAGGCGCTCCCGGACCCGGCGGGCCAGATCCACCGCGCCGGGTGTGTCCCCGTGCAGGCACAGGGAACGCGCGCGTACCGCGATGCGTGCCCCGGACTGGGCGGTGACCTGGCCGGAGCGGGCCAGGTCCAGGGACCGTTCCACGACAGCCTCGGGGTCGCAGAGCACGGCGCCGCTCCGGCCGCGTGGCACGAGCGTGCCGTGGTCGGTGTACGCGCGGTCCGCGAACGCCTCCGTGACGGGCGGCAGGCCCGCCTTGTCGGCCAGTTGCAGCAGGCGCGATCCGGGCAGGCCGAGCACGGGCAGCGTGGGATCGGCGAGGAGCACGCCGTCCACGACCGCGCCGGCCTGCACCTCGTCGTGCACCACCCGGTTGTAGAGCGCGCCGTGCGGCTTGACGTACGACACGCGCGAGCCCGCCGCGCGCGCGAACACCTCCAGGGCGCCGATCTGGTAGGCCACCTCGGCCGCCAGCTCGGCGGGCGGCACGTCCATCGCGCGCCGCCCGAACCCCGCCAGGTCCCGGTAGGAGACCTGGGCGCCGATCCGCACCCCCCGCTCGGCCGCCAGGGCGCACACACGCCGCATGGTGGCCGGGTCCCCGGCGTGGAAACCGCAGGCCACGTTGGCGCTGGTGACGACGGTCAGCAGTTGTTCGTCGTCGGTCAGCCGCCAGCGGCCGAAGCCCTCACCGAGGTCGGCGTTGAGATCGATCGAGGTCATCCTTGGTCTCTCCTGCTCAGGCCACGCGGTACTGCTCGTCGCGGGCGTCGGTGAGGAACATCTGGCCCGGCGCGTGGGTGATGGCGAACGGCGGGCGGGAGGCCATCACCGCGGCCTGGGGGGTCACCCCGCAGGCCCAGAACACCGGGATGTCGTCCGGTCCGGCGTCCACCGGATCCCCGAAGTCGGGCCGGCCGAGGTCGGCGATGCCGAGCCCCGAGGGATCACCGCAGTGCACGGGGCTGCCGTGCACCGCCGGGAGCAGACTGCTCTCCCTGATGGCGGCCGCCAGATGCCGCGGCGGCACCGGACGCATGGACACCACCAGAGGACCGTGCAGCCGCCCGGCGGGACGGCACGCGCGACTGGTCACATACATGGGAACGTTGCGGCCCTGCTCGATATGCCGGATCGGGACGCCCGCCCCGGCCAGCGCCCACTCGAAGGTGAAGCTGCAGCCGATCAGGAAGGACACCAGGTCACCGCGCCAGTGCGCGCGCACGTCCGTCGGCTCGTCCACCAGCTCCCCGTCCTGCCACACCCGGTAGCGCGGCAGGTCGGTGCGCAGATCGGCGCCGTCCGCGAGGACCGTCGACCAGGAGCCGGCGTCCGTGACGTCGAGCACCGGGCACGGCTTGGGGTTGCGCTGGCAGAACAGCAGCATGTCGTACGCCCAGTCGGCGGGCACCGAGATCAGGTTGACCTGGGTGTGGCCGGCCGCCACTCCGGCGGTGGGGCCCGTGAGCCCCGCCCGGAAGCGGGTCCGGGCCTCCTGCGGGCTCCACGCGTGCGCGTGCTCGTCGACGAGGGTGAGCGGGCGGTCGATCACGGGGTGGCCTTCCGTGCGGTTCACGCGAGCTCCTTTCCGCGCGTCTCCGGCAGCCCCAGCAGGGCCAGGGCGGCGATGCCGTACCCGATCGCGCCGAAGATCAGCGCACCGCCCACACCCCAACTGTCGGCCAGGAAGCCCACCGTGGTGGGGAAGACGGCACCGACGGCGCGGCCGGCGTTGTAGGTGAAACCCTGCCCGGCGCCGCGCACCGCCGTCGGGTACAGCTCGCTCAGGTAGGACCCGAAGCCGCTGAAGATCGCCGACATGCAGAACCCGAGGGGGAACCCGAGCACCAGGAGCAGGGTGTTGGAGCCGCTGGGGATGTTCCCGTACGCCACGATGCTGACGGCCGACAGGAGGGCGAAGAGCCAGATGTTGCGGCGCCGGCCGAGCTTGTCGGTGAGGTAGCCGCCGGTGAGGTAGCCGAGGAAGGCTCCCGAGATCAGGAACGTCAGGTAGCCGCCGGTGTTGACGACAGACAGACCGCGATCGCTCTTGAGGTACGTCGGCACCCAGGTGGCCAGCGTGTAGTAGCCGCCCTGGACGCCGGTGGAGAGCAGGCCCGCGAAGATCGTCGTGCGCAGCAGGTCGGGCTTGAAGATCGCCTTGAAGGAGCCCTTCCCGGCGTTCTTCTCCCGTACCGCGACCGCCTCCGGCGCGTCCTGCACCCGGCGCCGCACCCAGATGACGAGCAGCGCGGGCAGCGCGCCGGTCCAGAACATGATGCGCCAGGCCAGGCTGTCGTCGAAGACCGAGAAGACCACCGTGTACACGACCGCGGCCATCGCCCAGCCCACGGCCCAGGAGCTCTGGATCGCGCCCAGCGTGCGGCCGCGGTGCTTGGTGCTGGCGTATTCGGCGACCAGGATCGCGCCGACCGCCCACTCGCCGCCGAATCCGAGGCCCTGGAGGGCGCGGAAGGCCAGCAGCGACTCGAAGTTGGGCGCGAAGCCGCAGGCGACGGTGAAGACCGCGTACGTGATCACAGTGATCATCAGCGCCCTGACCCGGCCGACGCGGTCAGCCAGCACGCCCGCGAGGGCGCCGCCGATGCCCGACGCCGCGAGCGTGACGGTCGTGAACAGGCCGGTCTGACCGCTGTCCAGGCCGAAGTACGCGGCCAGCGCGACCATGCTCAGCGGCAGCGTGAAGTAGTCGTACGAGTCCAGGGCATAGCCGCCGAACGCGCCGGCGAAGGCGCGGCGGCCGCGCGGACCGAGCGCCCGCAGCCAGGCGAAGGCCCCGTCGTCGGCGGGCGGTTCGTGCGATGCGGTGTGCGGGTCCGTGGTCAGGGCCTGGGGTGGAGGGGTCGTGCTCATGAGCACCTCGCAGAGGGAGGTCGGAGGGTGCGTGCGGAGTGAGCCGGGCCGTGCGGAAGGTGGTGCGCCGTCGTGAGCGGGACAGCGCCGTTCGTAGCAAGATAGAGGATCGTTGAACGATCCTTCAATACCCTCGTTGTTTCGTTCTTGTATCTGCGATTGAATTCCCGGCATGGCAGAGCAACTGGCCCCACTGGCCGACGACCGCGCCCTCCTGGGCCGCACCAGTACCGCCGAACGGGTCTCGGACATCCTCAGGAGCCGTATCGCCGAGGGGTACTTCCCGCCCGGGACCCGCTTGTCGGAGGACAGCATCGGCGGCGCGCTCGGCGTCTCCCGCAACACGTTGCGGGAGGCGTTCCGGCTCCTCACCCACGAGCGCCTGCTCGTCCACGAGCTGAACCGGGGTGTCTTCGTCCGGGTGCTGACCGTCGAGGACGTCGAGGACATCTACCGCACCCGCGCTCTGGTCGAGTGCGCGGTCGTACGAGGTCTCGGTGAGCCGCCGTACGGCCTGGACGGCCTCGCCCAAGCCGTGGCGGAAGGGCAGCGGGCGGCGCGGGAAGGTGACTGGAAAACGCTGGGCACGGCCAACATCCACTTCCACCGCGAGGTGGTGGCGCTCGCCGGAAGCGGCCGCACCGACGAGTTGATGCGCAGCGTCTTCGCCGAACTGCGCCTCGCCTTCCACCTGGTGGACGAGCCGCGCCGGCTGCACGAGCCGTACCTCGCGCGCAACCGGCAGATCCTCGAGGCGCTCCAGGCGGGGGACAAGCGGGAGGCGGAGAAACTGCTCGCGGTGTACCTGGACGACTCGTTGGGGCGGGTGGTCGAGGTGTACCGGCGGCGGGTGAACGAGGAGGGCGGCCGCTAGGGGCGGGCGGTGGCGATGTACGGCTCCTCCCTCAACCTCGGCTTCGCTCGAGCGGGGGACCCCATCGTGGGCGCGACAGGCACCCACCGGCCCGCACCCGGAGGACAACCGGTGGTCGTCCGGCCGGCCGCCGGGTCGATCCGCGCCGTTTGGGTCGTTGTCAGACCGAGGACCTAGTCTGTGCAGCGTGACTTCGCCTGCATCGACGGACAGTGTTCCGCCCCAGCTCAGCGCGGGGCCGCGCCCCGCACCGGGCCCGGCCGCCGACGAGGGACTGGCGCGGCGGCTGCGCGCGCTCGCCTGCACCGCGCCGCTGCACGACCTCGACGCCCGCAAGGCCAACCTCGCCGGCGAGTACTCGGTGTACGGCATGGCGGAGGTCGCCCTGGCGGCCATCGACCTGGTCACCCTGAACATGGACTTCGACACGGGCGCCGACCACGATCAGATCGTGGCCCGGCTCATCCCCCGCATCGCCGCCCAGGCCCCGCAGCGGCCCGTCGGCGAGCACGAACGCGTGGCCCGCTGGGTCCTGGAGAACCTGATCAACGTCGGCAGTGTCGACCGCGGCTTCCGGGCGGTCTACGGCACCTTCGCGCCGGACGGCACCTACGTCCGACGTGACTACGACTTCAAGCTGATCGAGGAAGTGCCGGGCCCCGGCGGGTCGGTGTATCTCCGTACGACGGACGAGGCGGTCAACGTCCTGGTCGGCGCCCTCGACACGGATGTCACCAGTGCCCAGATCGCCGCCGAGGTCAAGCTGGAGGTGCTGATCAGCCGGGGCCGCCTCGCCGACGCCCAACTGGCCGCCGAACAGGCCCGGTATCGCACGGTCCAGTACTCGGAGACCCTGCGCCGGGCCCTGGACGCCACCCGGCGCAACGTCCGCGCTGTGGACTGGCTCAACACCGTGCCCGACATGATCGCCGAGGCCCTCGACCACGTTGCCGACCGCTACCGCCACGAGAACGCGATCCTCACGAACATCCGCAAAGCGCGTGACGAGTCCGAGGATCCCGAACAGAAGAGGCGAGCCGCCGAGTTGGTGGACATCGTGAAGGACTGCATCCGCCGGCACACCCAGCTGCAGTCCCGACTGCTGGAGGCCGGCCCGCTGTTCCGGGCGGAACAGGACCGGCAGGCCTTCGCCACGCCGATGACGACGTCCGGGATCGATCTGTACGGGCAGCTGGTCGCGCCGGTTCTGCCGCTGCCCCTGGAGCAGGCGGCCCGGGTCACGGATGCGTTCTTCTCGCACGGGACCGGGTTGCGTACGCCGGTGTCGGTGCGGCTGGGCGACCTCGTCGACATACTGCTGACGCCGCCCATGGAGCGGGAGCACCTGGGGGCGGAGATGCCGGAACCGGATCTCATCGCGACGCCGGACGACAGCCGGTTCAGCGAGGAGCAGCTCGCTGCGGCGATGGAGTTGCTCGACCTGCCGGCGGATGCGCCGCGGCGGCTTTCGGGGCTGCTTGCTCAGGCCCGGCGTCTGGACCCCGATCTGCCGTATCTCGTCGCCTTGTTGGCGGTGCACGCGGCCAGTCCGCCGGTCGGTACGGCCTATCGGCAGGGGGAGGAGAAGCTGTTGTTCGCGGTGGATGACGGTGCGGAGCTCGATGATCCCGAGTTCGGCGGAGCCGATCTCATAGTGGGGACCGCGCTGTTGGATTCGGCGGGAATGGCGGCGGATCGGACGGAGGCGGCGTGAGGTTGTCTTCCGGGTGGCCGGTCCCCCGCCCTGTGTTCAAGTCCGAGGAGTTGCAGTCGTGAGTGAGCACGTCGAGTGGAGTGACACGGAGGCTCCCGCCCCTTCGGCGACGGCGCCGGTCACCCCCGCCGACGCCGCCGACGCGGCGCGGCTCGTCGCCTTCGGGCTGCAGCCCAAGGTGCAGCCCGCCCGTGACCAGGAGTACACGGAACTGCTGCGGCGCTACCGCGAGGATCCGCCCTTCGCGCGGCTCGCCGACGCCGTGGCCGCCGGGCTGGGGCTGGTCGTGCTGGAGGTGTCCCCGCGCGCGGGAATGGCGGTGACGGCCGCCGAGGACTCGGTGTTCGCCGTGCGGATGGGTGACTACGCGCGCCGCACGTCAGCCGACGGAGGGGACCGGTTCCTGCACGGGCTGGCGCATCTCGCGGTCGCCGCCATGGCGTTTCCGCGGCCGGAGGACCTGGCCGACGACGGGTACATCGGGCGGGTCTCGGTCAACGGCGTCGACGCGTTCGTGCGGCAGGCGTGCCGGCGTCTTGAGGAGCGCGCCGAGGCGCAGGGCGAGAACACGGACCCGGCGACCGACGCGCCCGGGCTGGAGGCCGCCTGGCGGATCTGGGCGAGACGCAGTGCGGCCGGTGCGACCAAGGACGCGCGCCGGCTCGCCGGTTCGACGACCGGCATCGTCGGCAAGGCCGTCGCGTTCCTGACCGACTCCGGGTTCCTGCAGCGGACCGGGGACGACAACGGCGGCACGTACCGGACCACGGCCCGCTACCAGCTTCAGGTGCGGGACATGGCGGGCAGTGCCGCGATGGCCGAGCTCCTCGAGCTGGGTGTCGTGCCGGTGACCGACGGGACGCCGACGCTGCTGCCGCCCGAGGACACCGACGACCTGGAGCTGGTGGCCGATGCCGGGTTGCCGTTCCACGCGCCTTCCCAGTCCTGAGTCCTGAACCTCCCTTCTGCCGAAGACTTACGAGAGTCCGCCATGTACGAGCTGTCCCGGGTCCGCCTCTACTCCATCGGGCCCGCCGGTGCGCGCTATGCCGACACCGTGCTTGACCTGCGGGGCGTGGGCGAGCCCGTGCCCGACCCCGCGCCCACCCAGGCGGAGTTCTTCGAGGACGAACCGGTCGGTCCGCCCCGCCGGCCGGCGCCCGCCGGAGTGCTCTTCCTGGAGAACGGCGGCGGCAAGTCCGTCCTGCTCAAGCTGATCTTCTCGGTGATGCTGCCCGGCCACCGCAACACCCTCGGCGGCGCGAGCTCCGGTGTGCTGCGCAAGTTCCTGCTCGCGGACGACTGCGGGCACGTGGCGCTGGAGTGGCAGCACGTGCTCACCGGTGAGTGCGTGGTGGTCGGCAAGGTGAGCGAGTGGCGGGGACGTCAGGTCTCCAACGATCCGCGGAAGTTCGCCGAGGCCTGGTACTCCTTCCGGCCCGGGCCCGGCCTGAGCCTCGACAGTCTGCCCGTCGCCGAGTCCACCGCCGTACGCCAGTCCGTCGAGGGACAGTCGGGGGCGCAGGGACGGCGGCGGACCATGAAGGGCTTCCGGGACGCCATCACGGAAGCCGGCAAGGCGTATCCGCATCTCGAGGTGCACTGGGAGGACATCCACGACCGGTGGATCGAGCACCTCGGCGACCTCGGTCTCGACCCCGAACTCTTCCGCTACCAGCGGGAGATGAACGCCGACGAGGGCGAGGCCGCCGGCCTGTTCGCGGTCAAGAAGGACTCCGACTTCACCGACCTGCTGCTGCGCGCCGTCACCGACACGCGCGACACCGACGGCCTCGCCGACCTGGTCAGCGGTTTCGGCAACAAGCTGGGGCGGCGCGCCGAGCTGATCGCCGAACGGGACTTCACCGCCGGTTCCGTCGACCTGCTCGGGCGGATCGTCGAGGCCGCCGAGGCCCGCTCCCGCGCGCGGGACGTCCACACCGGCGCCGAGCGCCGTACCCGGACGCTGGCGCGGCGGCTGTCCGCGCGCGGCGCCCAGGAGCGGGTGCGCGCCGCCGACCTCGCCCAGCGGGTCACCGCCGCCGCGTCCGCCGTCACGCACGCCGAGGCGGCCCGTGAGCGCAGCGCGCTGATCGCCGCCGAACTAGCCTATCGGCACGCCTCGTTGGCGCTCGCCGCCGCGGAGAAGACGGCCGCCGCGCAGAAGCGCGAGCTCGCCGACGCGCGCACCCTGCACTCCGCCTGGCAGGCCGCCGAGCAGGTGCTGCGGCACCGTGCCGCCGCCGACCGGGTCGCCCGCGTGGCCGCCGCGATCCAGGAGGCCGAGCGGGACGCGGCCCCCGCCCTGGCCGCCCGCGCCAAGGCCGCCGTCGACCTCGTACGGGCGCTGCACGCGGCGGCTCAGAGCGCCGAGACCCTCGCCAACGAGGAGGAGGAGCGGTCCGCCGCTCTGCAGGAGGTCGGCGAGTCCGCGTACCGTGACTCGACCTCCGCCGCCACCGAGGCGCAGCGCGCCCGCAGCGAGATCGGGCACCTGCGGCAGCGCCTGTCCGAGGTCGAGCAGGAGACCGCCGAGGCGGTGCGCGCGGGCTGGCTCGACGACAGCGCGCCCGACGCCGACCCGGCCCGCGCGGCCCTCGCCGCCAGCGACGCCGAGAAGACGGCAGTCGCCGCCTGGGACACCGCCCGTGAGGCCTCGCGACGGGCCGGCGAGCACGCGCGCGAGGCGGCCGCCGCCGAGACCCGCGCGGAGCTGACGGCGGCCCGAGCGGAGGACGCGGCCACGGCGGCGGAACGGTCCTACGAGGCCGAGCGCCGCCTCGCGGAGGCGCTGGCCCGCGAGGAGCGGCTCACCGAGCTGCTCGGCCTGAGGGGCCGCGCCGCGCGTGCGTCGGTGGTGCCGCAGCCCCGCCAGGGCGCCGACGACAGCGACGACCGGGCGGGACTCACCCCCGAGGACCTGGACCGGTTCGCCGACGAACTGCGCGAACTCCTGGACGACGCCGTCTCCTCGGCCGAGCGGCAGCTCTTCGAACTGCGGACGGCCGCCGCGGACGACTCCCGGATCCTCGGCGCCCTCGGTGACGGCGGGCTGCTGCCGCCCGGCCCGGACGTCCTGGCCACCGTGGAGTTCCTCGGCGAGCAGGGCATCCCCGCGCTGCCCGGCTGGCGCTACCTCGCGCAGGCCGTGGACCCCACCGACCACGCGCGCGTGCTGGCCGCCCGGCCGGAACTGGTCGACGGAGTGATCATCACCGACCCGGCCACGCACGCGCGGGCCCGCGAGGCGCTCAACGAGGCGGCGCTGCTGCCCAGGTCCGCGGTCGCCGTCGGTACAGCCGCCGCCCTCCTCGCCCCCACTCCCGCGCCTGACGCGGACAGCGGCGGCCGTACCGACGTCTTCCTCGTACCCCCGAACCCCGCCATGCACGACGAGCACGCCGCCGACGAGGAACGGCAGACGCTGCGCGCGCGGGCCACCGAGCGGGACGAGGAGATCCGCAACCTGGCCGCGCGGCTCGGCAAGGACCGGGAGCTGGCGGCCCGCCTCGCCTCCTGGCGCACCGGGTGCCCGGCCGGACGGCTCCTGGAGCTGGCGGAGACCGCCCGGACCGCGCGCGCGTTCGCCGAGGAGTCCGAGGCGGACCTGGCCGAGGCCCGGGCCGTACGGGCCGAGGCCGACGAAGCCGCCGCCGAAGCGGGTCAGGTCCGCGACGAACGGCAGGAGGCCGCCCAGAAGGCCCGGCGCGCCGCCGACGCCCTCGCCGGGCTCGCCTTCCGGCTGCGTGAGCGGGCCGGCTGGCAGGCCAAACTGCGCGAACTCGCCGACGAGGCGACCGAGTCGGAGGCCCGCGCCCAGACCTGCCTGGAGCGTGCCCGCGCCGCCGACGAGGACCGGCGCGCCGCCCAGCGCGCCGCCGACGACGCCCGCCGCACGGCCCGCACGCTGCGCGCCGAGCGGTCCGAGATCGCCGGCGCCCCCGACGACGTACCGGAGAATGACGCGGACGCTTCGAAGGCGTCCCTGCCCGCCCTCCGCGAGGCCTACCGGGCCGCTTCCCAGCTGTACGAGAAGGTCGGCGTCGGGGCCGATCTGCGGGCCGAGCAGGCGCGGGCGGAGAGCGACGAGAGTGCCGCCCTGGCCGAGCTGGACCGGCTGAGCAACAAGGTCCGCACGCGCGCGGAGCAGCTGCTCCAGTCGCCCGACGGATCCGACGGACCCTCCCGGCAGGCCGCCGTCGCCCGTGCCGAGGAACTGGTGCAGCTCCTGGAGACCCGGATGTCCAGCGCGAGCGAACAGCTCGGGCGGCTACGGGGCGAGGCCGAGCGGCACGCGCCCGAGGACGGCGAGGCCCACACCGAGCTGCCCGAGGAGCAGCAGCCGCGCGACGCCGAGCACGCCCAGGCGCTGCTGCGTACGGCGACCACCGAACTGGCCTCCCGCACCGAGGCGTTGAGCCAGGCCCGGGAGGCGCACACCGAGCTGCTCGACGCGCACCGCGCCGCCGAGGACGCGGCCGGCGGCTTCGACGAGATCGCCGCCATGCTCCGCGACCTGCTGCGCGAGCATGTCACGGAGGAGGAACAGGACGAGAACGAGCCGTATCCGGGCAGCCCGGAGGAGGCCCGGCAGTCCGCCGCCGAGGCCCGCCGGTCCCTGCGTGGCTGCGCCGCCGACCTGTCCGCCGCCGAGGCCGCCGTACGCGAGGCGAGCGACATCCTCGTCCGGCACGCCAACTCGACCCGCTACGAGCAGGTCCGCACCCCCGCCCGGCAGCAGATCCGCGAGCTGCCCGCCTCCGCGCTGCCCGAGCACGCCCAGAAGTGGGCCGACGCCTTCGCGCCCCGCCTCAGGGTCCTGACCGACGAGTTGGCGCAGCTGGAGCGCAATCGCGACTCGATCGTGGACCGGCTCAGAGGGCTCGTGGAATCGGCGCTCGCCACGCTCCGGTCCGCCCAGCGGCTGTCCCGGCTGCCGGAGGGGCTCGGCGAGTGGTCCGGGCAGGAGTTCCTGCGCATCCGCTTCGAGGAGCCCGACCAGGCCACGCTCACCGAACGGCTCGGCGAGGTCATCGACGAGGCGACCCGGGCGGCCGTCAGGAAGAACTCCGACCTGCGACGTGACGGCATGTCCCTGCTGCTGCGCGGGGTCGGCGCGGCCCTTCAGCCCAAGGGCGTCGCCGTCGAGATCCTCAAGCCGGACGCCGTCCTGCGCGCCGAGCGCGTGCCCGTCGGGCAGATGGGTGACGTGTTCTCCGGCGGGCAGCTGCTCACCGCGGCCATCGCCCTGTACTGCACGATGGCCGCGCTGCGGTCGAACGACCGGGGCCGCGACAAGCACCGGCACGCCGGCACGCTGTTCCTCGACAACCCGATCGGACGCGCCAACGCGACCTACCTGCTGGAACTCCAGCGAGCCGTGTCGGACGCGCTCGGTGTCCAGCTCCTCTACACCACCGGCCTGTTCGACACGACCGCGCTCGCCGAGTTCCCGCTGGTCATCCGGATGCGCAACGACGCCGACCTGCGGGCCGGGCTGAAGTACATCAGGGTCGAGGAACACCTGAGGCCGGGGCTTCCTCAGGAGGCCCCGGCCGGAGAAGGTGAAGCGGTGCACAGCGAGATCACGGCGACGCGGATGTTCAAACGGCCCGCATAGCCGTCACGCGTCCTCCTTCAGCAGGTCCGCGCACTTCTCGCCGATCATCATCGTCGTGATGCACGGGTTGACGGTGACGAGGTCCGGCATGACCGACCCGTCGGCGACCCTGAGTCCCTCGACCCCCTTGACCCGCAGCCGCGCGTCGAGCGGGGCCGAGGTGTCGTCGTCCGCGCCCATCTTCACGGTGCAGGACGGGTGGTAGACGGTGTTGTGGGTCTTGTGGATGTAGTCGAGCAGTTCGTCGTCGGTCCGCACGTCCGGGCCGGGGGCCAGCTCGGCTCCCGCCCAGCCGCTCAGCGCGGGCTGCTCGGCGATCCGCCGGGCGAGCCTCAGGCCGTACGTCATCACCCGCACGTCGTGCTCGTGTGTGAAGTAGCGCGGGTCGACCTTGGGCTTGTCCCGGTAGTCGCGGGTACGCAGCCGGACCGTCCCCCGTGACCGCGCCCGCGTCACGTTGGGCGTGAGGCAGAACGCGTTCTCGGACGTGGGGTAGCCCCAGCGCGCGGTGTTCATGTCGAACGGCACCGAGCCGTAGTGGAACATCAGGTCGGGCCGGTCCAGGCCCTCCTCCGTGTCGTAGAAGATGCCCGCCTCCCACCACTGGCTGGACGTGGTGGTCATCGGCTGCTCGGCGTCCCACATGATGACGCCCTCGGGGTGGTCCTGGAGGTTCTCGCCCACGCCCGCCGAGTCGACCACCACCTCCACACCGACCTCGCGCAGATGCCCGGCCGGTCCGATGCCGGACACCATCAGCAGCTTCGGCGAGTCGATCGCCCCGCAGGAGACGATCACCTCACGCCGGGCCCGTACCGTCCGCGTGTGGATGAGGTCCGGGTCCAGGTACTCGGCGCCCACGCAGCGCCGCCCGTCCAGGACGAGCTTCTTGGCCCGGACCCCCGTGCGCACGTCCAGGTTCGGCCTCTTGCCCAGGACCGGGTGGAGGTAGGCCACCGAGGACGACTGGCGGATGTTGTTCTCGTCGGAGTTGATCTGGAACCAGTTGGCGCCCCGGACCACCGTCGAGCCCGTGTTGAACGGCGTCGTCGGGATCCCGGCCTGCGCGCACGCCTCCAGCAGGGCCGTGCCGCACGGGTCGTCGCTCTTCAGCGTGCGCAGCTTCACCGGGCCGGTGCGGCCGTGGTGGTCGCCGGGAGCGTCGTTGTTCTCCAGCCGCCGGTACAGCGGGAAGAGGTCGGCGGCGCTCCAGCCGGTACAGCCCTTGGCCGCCCAGTCGTCGAGGTCCTCGGCCGGCGCCCAGAAGGCGATACAGGAGTTGTGCGAGGAACAGCCGCCCAGCACCCTCGCCCGGGCGTGCCGCATGAAGCTGTTGCCGCTCGCCTGCGGCTCGACCGGGTAGTCCCAGTCGTAGCCGGACTCCAACAGGCCCATCCAGCGTTCGAGTTTGAGTACGTCGTCGTCGCCGACGTCACTCGGACCCGCTTCCAGGACGCACACGGTCACGGAGGGGTCCTCGGACAGACGGGCCGCCACCACGTTGCCCGCGGTGCCGCCGCCCACCACCACATAGTCGAACTCATCGGTGCTCATGAGTGGTTGGCCTCCTTCAGTCGGCCGCGGGGGCGGCGAGGGGAGTCGTGGTGGCCGCGGGCTGCAGCTGGTGCTCGGCGAGCACTCCGGTGCGGTGCCGCTGGACGAACCAGTAGTAGGCGAAGCCGCCGCCCATGATGACCGCGACGAACAGCACCGCGCCCCAGCGCAGGTACCAGTGGAACGGAGCGGTCGCGTTGTAGACCTCGGCCCGCGGCCAGATCAGGTTGACGGTCATCGCCGCGCCCCAGAGCACGGCGACGATGTTCGCGGGCAGCCCCCAGCGGCCCAGCGAGAACTTGCCGTCACCCGCGGGCTGCCACTTTCCGCGCAGCCGGGCCACCAGCATCGGGGCGGTGACACCGAGGTAGGCGAGGTAGATCATGATGATGCCGATGCTGGTGACGACGGTGAAGATCTGCGGCTGGCGGATGTTGACGACGAGGATCGCCACCGCCAGGACGCCGATGATCACCGCGGGCAGCACCGGGGTCTGGAAACGCGGGCTGACCTTGGCCAGCCGGGACGACGCGGGCAGGTTGTTGTCACGGGCCATCGCGAAGGTGAGGCGGATCGCCGCCGTGTGGACGGCCAGCGCGCAGACGGTGACCGCGATCGCCACGCACCACAGCATCGCCTTGCCGGCCGTCGACCCGAGGACGTCGAGGACGATGTACTGCAGACCGTCCGTGGACAGCTTGTCGCCCTTCAAGTTGGAGACGCTCATCAGCGCGAGCAGCAGGATCAGGCCGCCCAGGATGAACGAGGCGACGATGGCGCGGAGGATGGCACGCGGCGCGTTGCGGGACGGGTCGAGGGACTCCTCGCCGAGCGAGGCGGCCGTGTCGAAGCCGTACATGACGTACGCGGACGCCAGCGAGGCCACCAGGAACGCGCCCATGTAGCCCGCCTGGTGCCCGGCCCCGGTGCCCGCCGTGTCGGTCACCACCTGCGGTCCTCGCGTGACGTGGACGGCGAACAGCACGATGAGGACGACGGTGGCGATCAGCTCGATGAGCACGCCCGCACTGTTGATGGTGGCCATCAGCTTCACACCGAAGGCGTTCACCAGGGTCGTGAAGAGGATCAACACGGTGGCGAGGACGACCGCGTTGGTCGCCACGTCGTACTTGCCGGTGCCGTCACCTATGAACTGGAACGCCGAGGAGATCTGCGGAAGCGTCAACTGATAGGCCAGCGCGACGGCCGAGATGGACACGATGGACGCGATCAACATCATCCACCCGGCGAGCCACCCCAGGTGCGGGTTGCCGATCTTCTTCGACCAGTTGTAGACGGAGCCCGCGACGGGATAGCGGGCGGCCAGTTCCGCGAAGCACAGGGCGACCATGAACTGGCCGACGAACACCATCGGCCAGGACCACCAGTAGGCGGGGCCGCCGCTGCCGTAGCCGAAGTAGAACAGCTGGAAGGTGCCGGTGAGGATCGAGATGTAGCTGATTCCGGCGGCGAAGGTGTGGAAATTGCCGAGGGTGCGCTTGAGTTCGGGTTTGTATCCGAACTCGGCGAGTTCGCTGTCGTCGTGACTGTGGGGGCCTGTTGGTTGCTCGGTGGTCGTCATGAGCGGACTCCTGGTGGGCCGGAGGAGGAGAGACGAGCGGCTCGGTGCGGGCGCCGGGACCGATGAGGGGGTACGTGGGGGTGTTGTGCCGGGCGGTTGCGCGCGGGTGTTACCCGTGGGATCAGACGAACTCAGGCGAACCAACCTTGCGGTGTCGGGGCCGTGTTGCGCCAGATGTGTTTCGTCTCCCGGTACTCGGCGAGGCCCGAGGGTCCGAGTTCGCGCCCGAAACCGGACTGCTTGAAGCCGCCCCACTCCGCCTGCGGGACATAGGGGTGGTAGTCGTTGATCCACACCGTGCCGAGTCGCAGCCGGCCCGCCACCCGGGCCGCCTTGCCCTCGTCGCTCGTCCAGACGGCGCCGGCGAGACCGTAGATCGTGTCGTTGGCGAGGCGCACCGCCTCGTCCTCGCTGGTGAAGCGCTCGACGGTGAGCACCGGCCCGAAGGACTCCTCCTTGACCACCGACATTCCCGGGGAGCACTCGTCCAGCACGGTGGGCGGGTAGTAGAAGCCGCCGTCGAGGCCCGGCCCGGAGCAACGCTCGCCCCCGCAGCGCAGCACCGCCCCCTCCTCCAGTCCCTTGGCGACGTACGCCTCGACCTTCGCGCGGTGTGCCGCCGAGATCAACGGCCCGGTCTGCGCGCGCTCGTCGAACGGTCCCCCGAGCCGGATCCGTGCTGCCCGGCGTACGACCTCGTCGACGAACCGGTCGTGCAGACAGTCCTCGACCAGCAGCCGCGCCCCGGCCGAACAGACCTGCCCGGAGTGCAGGAACACGGCGGTCAGCGCCATGTCGACGGCGGTGTCGAAGTCGGCGTCGGCGAAGACGATGTTCGGGTTCTTGCCGCCGAGTTCGAGCGCGACCTTCTTCACCGTCCCGGCCGCGGCGGCCATCAGACCACGGCCGGTCTGGAGTCCGCCCGTGAAGGAGACGAGGTCCACGTCCGGGTGGTCGGCCAGCGGGGCGCCCGCCTCCGGACCGGCGCCGAGGACCAGGTTGCCGGCGCCCGGCGGGAGCCCGGCCTCCGTCAGCAGGCGCATGAGGTGGATCGCTGTGTGCGGAGTCAGCTCGCTCGGCTTGAGCACGAAGGTGTTGCCGGCCGCGAGCGCCGGGGCGACCTTCCACGCCGTCTGCAGCAGCGGATAGTTCCAGGGCGTGATCAGCGCGCAGACGCCGACAGGCTCGTACACCACCCGGCTGTCGACGGCTTCCGTCCCGGTCTCGACGACCCGGCCGGTCTCGCTCGCCACCAGCCGCCCGAAGTAACGGAAGCAGTTCGCGATGTCGTCGATGTCGTACTCGCTCTCGACGAGCCGCTTGCCGGTGTCCAGGGATTCCGCGCGGGCGAGTGTGTCCTTGTCGCGGACGAGGAGGTCGGCGACCCGCACGAGCAGGTCACCGCGCTCGCCCGGCGAACTGCGGGGCCAGGGGCCCTCGTCGAAGGCCCGGCGGGCGGCGGCGATCGCCTCCACGGTGTCCTTGCCGCCCGCCTCGTCCACGACTCCCACCAGGGAGCCGTCGGCGGGACAACGGATCTCGCGGGTGCGCTCGTCGACCGCGCTGCGCCACGCGCCGTCAATGAACAGGTCCGGCATGACTGCCTCCCAGTCTCTCCACGAGCCACTCGTGGAAGATCCCGATGTGGTGCTCGTTGGGGACCAGCACACCACCCTTCCGGTACGCCCGCGACGCCATCGCCGGCTGTGTCCGTTCACAGGCCTCGAAGTCCTGCTCGTTGACCCGGTGGAACAGCTCCACCGACTTCGACACGTCCGCCCCGGACTCCACCACCTCCGGCGCGTACAACCAGTCGCACTCGACGACGGTGCGGTTCTCGGCCATCGGGAACATGCGGTGCAGGATCACATGGTCCGGTACGAGGTTGATGAACACCGTCGGCTTCACGGTGATGGCGTAGTAGCGCCGGTCCTGGTCCGCGGAGACCGCGGGCAGCCTGGCGAAGCCCTCGCTGCCGTCGACGGTGAACCCCTTGATCTCCTCGCCGAACTCGGCGCCGTGGCCCACGTAGTACTGGGCCGCGTAGCCGTCGGCGAACTCGGGGAGGACGTCGGTGAGTTCCGGATGGATCGTCGCGCAGTGGTAGCACTCCATGAAGTTCTCGACGATCAGCTTCCAGTTCGCCCGCACGTCGTAGACGATCCGTTTGCCGAGGGCCAGGTGCTCGGTGCCGTAGTGCTCGATCGCGGCGGGATCGCCCAGCCGTTCGACGGCGGCGTGCAGGACGGTGTCCTCGAAGGACGGGGGCTCGTCGGCAAGGCACACCCAGGCGTAGCCCAGCCACTCCCGCAGGGACACCTTGATCAACCCGTACTCGACCCGGTCGACATCGGGCATCTTGATCAAGTTGGGTGCGGCGATCAACTTGCCGTCGAGATCGTATGTCCACGCGTGGTACGGGCACTGGAGGTTGCGCCGGATCTGACCGGACTCCTCCATGCACAGCCGGGCCCCGCGATGCCGGCAGACGTTGAGGTAGGCGCGCAGGTCGCCCTTGCGGGTACGGGTGATGAGGACGTTCTCGCGACCGACCTGGACGGTGCGGAACGCGCCGGGTCCGGCCAGGTCGGCGCTGCGGACGGCGCAGAACCACATCGACTCGAACAGGTGCTCCTGTTCCTGCCGGAAGATCTCCGGGTCGGTGTAGTAGTTCCCGGGGAGGGTGGCGATCAGGCTGGGGGAGGTCTGGTGGGCCGCGGAGACGGAGGTCTCGGACACCGGGGTCTCGGATACCGGGGTGTCGGAGAGGGACGTCTCGGAGACGGGGCTCTCGGGCGCGGGGGTCGTCGTCACGGGCGTGCTCCTCAGACGGGCGCGGCGGCGAGGCGGGCGGGGTCGAACAGGCCGATGGGGTGCTCGGTGCTGCCGGTCAGGGCGAGGTCGGCGAGGATCTCACCGACCACGGGCACGAACTTGAAGCCGTGCCCGGAGAACCCGCAGGCCACGGTGACCGACTCCGGGTGCGCGGGATGGCGGGCGATGACGAAGTGCTCGTCGGGGGTGGTGGAGTACATGCAGGTCGCGGCCTTGAGGAAGGCGCCCGGGAGGTCCGGGACGCACCCGGCCATGTGGTCGGCCATCGCCTTGATCTCGTCCTGGTGGACCGTCCGGTCGATGGTCTCCGGAGTGGTCACCTGTCCCTTGCGGAAGAAGGCGACCTTGGCTCCGAGTTCGGGGCCGTCGATGGAGGGGAAGCCGTACACCTGGACGCCGGCCGCGTCCTCCCAGATGTAGATGGGGTGGTTCTCGGGCAGGAAGGGCTCGACTCCCCGCTTGGGCTGGAACCAGTACATGACCTGCCGTTCGATGGTGAACGGCACTCCGATGTCGGTGAGCAGCCGCGGCGCCCACGCGCCCGGGCAGATCACCAGCTGGGACGCGGTGTAGGTGTCCTCGGCCGTGTGAACGCGCACGCCGTCCCGGTACGGCTCCCAGCGCGTCATGGGTTCTTCGAAGTGCAGGTCGGCGCCCTGGCGGGTGGCGAGCTGGAGATGGGCGGCGACGGTGTTCTCGGGGCGGAGCAGACCCGCCTTGTTCTCGTACAGGGCCACCTCGTCGTCCTTCGGCGTCAGCGTCGGGAAGCGGCGGCGGATCTCCTTGGCGTCCAGCATCTCGTGCGGCAGGTCCCACTGCTGGGCGGAGAGCAGCGAGCCGGAGACAGTCCGGGAGTCGGGGCGGCCGACCATCACTCCGCCGGGCAGGATCGCTATCTCCCGGCCGGTGGCCCGCTCCAGCTCCTCGTACAGCTCGTAGGCGCGCAGCAGCAGCGGGACGTACGCGGGGTCCTCGAAGTACGACTGCCGGGTGATCCGCGAACCGCCGTGGCTGGAGCCGCGGTTGTGCACCGGACCGAACTTCTCCAGGCCGAGAACCCGGGCGCCGCGCGCGGACAGGTGGTGGGCGGCGGCGCTGCCCATGCCGCCGAGACCGATGACGATCACGTCGTAGGTGGGGGACACAGAGGGCCTCCTGTGGGCGTCCTTGGGGTGCCTCAGCGGCGGATGCGGGTCATCTTCGGGTCGAACAGCGGCTCTTCGGCGACGGTCGCGGGGACCTTCTCGCCGACGTACTCGATGTGCACGCCGGTACCGGTGGTGAGTTCGGCCGGCAGCCAGGCGTACGCGACGCAGCGGCCCAGCGTGTAGCCGTACGAGGCGCTGGTCACGTAGCCGGCGGGGATGCCGTCGACGTACACGGGCTCCTTGCCGAGGACCACCGCGGCGGGGTCGTCGAGGAGAAGGTGCGTGAGTTTGCGGGTCGGGGGAGCGTCGGTCAGTGCCGCGCGCCCCACGAACTCCTTGTCCATGCGGACCGCGAAGCCGACACCCGCCTCGAACGGGTTGTGTTCGTCGGTCATGTCGGTGCCCCAGGCCCGGTAACCCTTCTCCAGACGCAGGGAGTTGAAGGCCGAGCGGCCGGCCGCGACCACCCCGAGGCCCTGCCCCGCCTCCCAGAGCGTGTCCCACAGACGCAGGCCCAGGTCGGCGGTGGTGTACAGCTCCCAGCCGAGCTCACCGACGTACGACAGGCGCATGGCGGTGACGGGGACGTGCCCGATGAACGTCTCCTTCGCGCGGAAGTAGCCGAAGGCCTCGTGGGAGAAGTCGTCGCGGGTCAGCGGCTGGACGAGGTCGCGGGCGAGCGGGCCCCAGACGCCGACGCAGCAGGTGCCGGAGGTGATGTCCCTGACCTGGACGTCGTCCGGGGCGTACCGGACGAGCCGGTCGAGGTCGGCGGGGGAGTTGGCGCCGACCTGGAAGCGGTCGGGGGCGAGGCGGGCGACGGTGAGGTCGGAGCGGATGCCGCCGCTCTCGTCGAGGAGGAGGGTGTAGGTGACCGCGCCGGGCTTCTTGCGGAGGTTGTTGGTGGTCATGCGGTCCAGGAAGTCGAGGGCTCCGGGGCCGGTGACTTCCAGGCGCCGCAGTGGGGTCATGTCGTAGAGGGCGACTTTTTCGCGGGTGGCCTTGGCCTCGGCGGCGGCGACGGGGGACCAGTAACGGGCCGACCAGGCGTCGCGTTCGGGGAGGTGGACGCCGTCCACGAGGGGGGCGTTCGCCTCGTACCAGTGCGGGCGCTCCCAGCCGCCGCCCTCCAGGAAGTACGCGCCGAGCTGCTGCTGACGGGCGTGGAAGGGGCTGACGCGCAGGGGACGCGGCTGCTCCATCGGCTGGAGCGGGTGGAGGACGTCGTACACCTCGGCGAACTGCTGCGAGCCGCGTTCACGGATGTACGTCGGTGACCGCTGCGCTTCCTCGAAACGGGTCAGGTCGCATTCGTGCAGGTCGAGGGAGGGCCGTCCGTCGACCATCCACTCGGCGACGGCCTTCGCCACACCGGCGGAGTGGGTGACCCACACGGCCTCGGCCAGCCAGAAGCCGCGCAGTTGCCGCGACTCGCCGAGGACCGGCATGCCGTCCGGGGTGAAGGAGAAGACGCCGTTGAAGCCCTCCTCGATCTCGGCGTTCCGCAGGGCGGGGATGAGCCAGCGGCAGTCGTCCCAGCTCGGCGCCCAGTCCTTCTCGGTGAACGGAAGGGAGGAGGGCATGTCCAGGTTCCGCGCGCGGGCCTCGTCGTAGGGCAGCACCGTGAACGGGTCGACGGGCAGGGGGGTGTGGGCGTAGGAGCCGATGCCGATGCGGTCGGTGTGCTCGCGGAAGTAGAGGTCGCGGTCCTGGAGGCGGAGGATCGGGCGCGTGGCCTCCACCCGGTGGTCGTGGAGCTCGGGCAGCTGCTTCGTCCGCGCGTACTGATGGGCGAGGGGTTGCAGCGGTACGTCGATCCCCGCCATGCGGCCGATGACCGGGCCCCAGAAACCGGCCGCGGAGACGACGTGGTCGGCGGGGAAGGTGCCCCGGTCGGTGACCACTGCCTTGATCCGGCCGTCTTCCTTCTCGATTCCCGTGACCGTGTGGCGTTCCAGGAAGCGGGCGCCCCTCGCGGTGGCCCGGTCCATCTGGGCGCGCGCCGCGAGCAGGGCGCGGGCCAGGCCGTCGTCGGGGGTGTGGAAGCCGCCGAGGACCACCGACTCGTCGATGAGCGGCCAGAGTTCCTTGCAGCGGGCGGTGCTGACGACCTCGCCACGGATGCCCCAGGCGGCGGCGTAACCGGCCCTGCGGTGCAGTTCGGCCAGACGCTCCGGGGTGGTGGCCAGCTCCAGGCCGCCGACCTGGTTGAAGCAGGCCACGCCGTCCACTTCCAGGGCGCCGAACTTCTCGACCGTGTACTTGGCGAACTCGGCGAGGGTCTTGGACGGGCTGGTCTGGAAGACCAGGCCGGGCGCGTGCGAGGTGGAACCGCCGGGGGCGGGCAGCGGGCCCTGTTCGAGGACGGTGACATCGGTCCAGCCGCGGGCCGTCAGCTCGTCGGCGAGGGAGCAGCCGACGATGCCGGCGCCGATGACGACCACGCGGGGGGAGCGAGGGTGGTGCGCGGGGGCGTCGTGGGGACGGGTTTCGGGCGAGACGGTGTCGGACGCGCCCATGCCGGGCCTGCCGGATTCGGGCGGGCTGAGTTCGGACGTGCCGGTTTCGTACGTGCCGGTTTCGGGCGTGCTGGACATGCCCCTCCTTGCCGGGGACGCAGGTGAACGCGCTGGGGAACGTTCCGGGAGCCGGGACGGTCGTTCAGGGAGCGGGGACGGTCGTTCAGGGAGTGGGGACGGTCGTTCAGGGAGCGGGGACGTTCGGCCGCTCGGCGGCGATCGTCGTGTCCTGACCGTGCCCGGTGTGGACGACCGTGTCGCCGGGCAGGGTGAGCAGCCGGTTGCGGATCGACGCCTCGATGGCCGGGCGGTCCGAGTAGGAGCGGCCGGTGGCGCCGGGGCCGCCATGGAAGAGGGTGTCGCCGGTGAACACGGCGTTCAGGAACGGGGCGTACAGCGAGCAACTGCCCCAGGTGTGGCCGGGAGTGTGCAGGACCTGGAGCTCGATGCCGGCGACGGTGAGGACGCGGCCGTCGCTGAGCTCGCCGTCCGGTTTGCGGGCCGGGTGCGTGTGGGACCACAGCTCGAAGTCGTCGGGGTGGAGGAGTACGGGCGCACCGGTCAGCACGGACAGTTCGGCGGCCGCGTCGATGTGGTCGTCGTGGGCGTGGGTGCAGACGATCGCGGTGACGTACCGGCCGGCGACGGCCTCGTGGACCGCCCGGGAGTCGTGGGCGGCGTCGACGATCAGCACCTCGTCGTCGTCACCGACCAGCCAGACGTTGTTGTCGACGTCGAAGGTCTCGCCGTCGAGGTTGAACGTGCCGGAAGTGACCACTCGCTCCGCCCGCGCCGCGCCGTTCACAGCACCACCACCGAGCGCAGCACCTCGCCCCGGTGCATCTTGGCGAAGGCCTCCTCGACCTGGTCGAGCGCGATGGTCTCGCTGACGAAGGCGTTCAGGTCCAGCAGCCCGTACAGGTACTGGTCGATCAGGAACGGGAAGTCGCGGCTCGGCAGGCAGTCGCCGTACCAGGACGACTTGATGGCGCCGCCGCGCGAGAACACGTCGATCAGCGGCAGTTCGACCTTCATCTCGGGGGAGGGCACGCCGACCTGGACCAGCAGGCCCGCGTGGTCGCGCATGTAGAAGGCCTGCTTGAAGGTCTCCGGGCGGCCCACCGCGTCGATCGCGATGTCCACGCCGAAGCCGTCGGTGAGTGCGCGGACCGCCTCCACGGGGTCGGTGCCCCGCGAGTTGACGGTGTGCGTGGCGCCGAACTTCTCCGCCTGGTCGAGCTTCTTGTCGTCGATGTCGACGGCGATGACCTTCATGGCGCCGTTCAGGCAGGCGCCCGCGATGGCCGCGTTGCCGACGCCGCCGCAGCCGATGACGGCGACCGAGTCGCCGCGGCCGACGCGGCCGGTGTTCACCGCGGCGCCGTAGCCCGCCATCACTCCGCAGCCGATCAGGCCCGCGGCCTCGGGACGGGCGGCCGGGTCGATCTTCACCGCCTGGCCCGCCGCGACCAGCGTCTTCTCGGCGAACGCTCCGATGCCGAGGGCGTTGCTGAGCGGGGTGCCGTCCAGCAGGGTCATCGGCTGGGTGGCGTTGCGGGAGTCGAAGCAGTACCAGGGGCGGCCCCGGCGACAGGAACGGCAGGAACCGCACGGGGCGCGCCACGCCAGCACCACGTAGTCGCCGGGTGCCAGGTCGGTGACTCCCTCGCCGACCGCTTCGATCGTGCCGGCTGCCTCATGGCCCAGCAGGAACGGGAACTCGTCGTTGATCGCACCCTCGCGGTAGTGCAGGTCCGTGTGGCAGACCCCGCACGCCTGCACGGCCACGAGCACCTCTCCGGGACCCGGATCGGGGACGACGATCGTCTGCACCTCGACGGGTGCGCCCTTCTTCACAGCGACTACGGCACGGACCTCGTGGGGCACAACCAAGCTCCTCTGCTGTTGCGCAATGCACGATGGGTTGCGCTATGGGGAACATAGTGGGAACGCCGACGAGTGGCCGTCAAGGGGTGCGAGTTAACCCTTGGCAAAAGGAACCTGTGGGACGAAACCTGCCGGACACACGACGGCGCGGGACCAGGGATCCCGGTCCCGCGCCGCGGTCGGTGTGGTGCGATTCCCTTCGGTCGCGCGTCCGCGCCCGGGTCGGTCAGAAGCCGTATCCCATCCGGCGGGACAGTTCGGCGCCGGCCGCCACCGTGCGCTTGGCGACCTCCGGCAGACGGTCGCTGTTCAGCCGGTACACCGGCCCCGACACGCTGATCGCGGCGATCACCTTGCCGTCGTGGGCGCGGACAGGGGCGGACGCCGCCGCCAGGCCCAGCTCCAACTCCTCGATGGTGAGGGCGTAGCCCTGTTCCACCACGGCCTCCAGCTCGCCCCGCAGGACCGACGCGCCGGTGATGGTCCGCTCCGTGAAGCGCGGCAGCGCGCGGGCGAGCAGCCCCTCGCGCAGGGTGGGCGGCATGTGCGCCAGGAGCACCTTGCCGCTGGAGGTGGCGTGCAGCGGGGTGCGCCGGCCCAGCCAGTTCTGCGCGGTCACGGACGCGGTGCCGCGGGCCTGCATGATGTTGACCGCCGCGTCGTCGTCCAGGACCGCGATGTTGACCGTCTCGCCCAGCTCGTCCGCGACCTCCCGGCACACCGGGACGCCCTCCTGGGAGATGTCCAGCCGTACTGCCGCCGCCCCCGCCAGGCGTAGTACACCGGCCCCCAGGTAGTACTTGCCGCGGTCCTTGGCCTGGGCCACCAGGCCGCGGTTCTCCAGGACGCCGAGCAGCCGGAACGCGGTCGACTTGTGCACGTCCAGTTCGTCGGCGATCTCGGTGACGCCCGCCTCGCCGTGCCGGGCGAGGATCTCCAGGACGCTCACGGCGCGGTCCACCGACTGGACGGCGCTGCCCGCCCCTCTGCCGTTCTTCTCCGGGTTCGCGGCCTTCTCCTCGCTACCGTCGGCCTGCTTCTGCGTGCGGGTCATGGCTCAACTCTCACCACCTGTGGGCCCGGTTCGGGCCGCATCTGCGGGAAACCCTTGACGCGACGGTCGTCCCGCCCGGATTCTGTTGCGCATAGCGCTTGCTCGTGCGCCATGTGAAACATCATGTTACCGAAGCGTCCTGCGCCCGGAAGGGGGCCGGACGGTGCGGACCGCCGCCGGTCCGACAGCTTCGACTTCGACGTGCTGGACCAGTGACGCCCCAACACGCCGCGAACTGCGGACCGCACCGGTCCGTACTCCCTGTTCCCGCCTGGACCACACAGGTCCGGACCTAGTGTCCCGGACCGAGAGGGGGGCCCGTGATTCCCGTCTGCCGCCTCGAAGACCTCCCCGAGGGCGAGTCCGTCCGTATGGAGACGACACCGCCCATCGCCGTGTTCCGCACCGACGACGGTCAGCTGTACGCCATCGACGACACCTGCACCCACCAGGACGCCTCGCTCTCGGAGGGCTGGCTGGAAGGCTGTCTGGTCGAATGCCCGCTGCACGCCGCTTCATTCGATCTCCGTACGGGGCGGCCGACCTGCCTCCCGGCCCGGCGGTCCGTGCGCACCCACCGTGTCACGGTCGACGACGGTGTCGTCCACGTCCACCTCACCGCGCAGGAGGGGACCGCCGCATGAAGGCTGTGAACCAGTGGCGTACGGCCTCGCGGGGCATTTCCTTCCGTACGGCGGCCCCGCACACCCCGCCGAGCGACAGGAGCCGTACCGCATGAGGACCGTGACCGTCGTCGGCGCCAGTCTCTCCGGTCTGTACGCGGCCCGGGAACTGCGCGCCCAGGGCTTCGACGGACGACTGGTGATCGTCGGCGACGAACCCCATCGCCCCTATGACCGGCCTCCCCTCTCCAAGGACTTCCTCACCGGCCGCGCCGGTGAGGACCACCTTCTCCTCGCGGACGACGAGGAGACCACCGGGCTCGGCGCCGAGTGGCTGCTCGGCACCCGCGCCCGCGGTCTGGACGCGCGCGGCCGCACCGTCCTGCTCGACGGCGGCCGCACCGTGTCCACCGACGGCGTCGTCATCGCCACCGGTGCCTCGGCCCGGCGCCTGCCGGGTGGTGGTCCGGTCGGCGTCCACACCCTGCGCACCCTCGACGACGCCCGTGCCCTGCGCGCCGAACTCGCCGACGGCCTGCGCCAGGTCGTCGTCATCGGCGGCGGCTTCATCGGTGCCGAGACCGCCTCCTCCTGCGCCGCCCTCGGCCACACCGTCACGGTCGTCGAGGCCGCCCCGCTCCCGCTCGTGCCGCACCTGGGCGCCGAGATGGCCGCCGTGTGCGCCGCACTGCACCGGCGCGGCGGGGTGGACCTGGTCACGGGTACCGGCGTGACCGGGCTGCGCGGCACCGGCTGCGTCACCGGCGTCGAACTCTCCGACGGCCGCACCCTGCCGGCCGACATCGTGATCGTCGGCATCGGGGCCACCCCCAACACCGGCTGGCTGGTGGGCTCGACGCTCGCCCTGCACGACGGGGTGCTGTGCGACGACGGCTGTGTGACGGCGCTGCCGCAGGTGGTCGCCGTCGGCGACGTCGCCCGCGTCGGCGGCAGCCGGGCCGAGCACTGGACCTCCGCGACCGAACAGCCCCGCGTCGCCGTGGCCAACCTGCTCGCCGGGCGCACCGTCGAGACGGCGCGGTCGCTGCCCTACTTCTGGTCGGACCAGTACGGTGCGCGCATCCAGTTCGCCGGCCGCCGCCGGGACGGGGACACCGTCCGCCTCGCCGAGGGCGAACTCATCGACGGCGCCCCGGCCGACGGCGGCTTCCTCGCCCTGTACGAACGGGACGGCCGTACGACCGCGGTGCTCTCCGTGGACCGACCCCGGCCGTTCACGCGCGCACGTCGGGAACTGGCCCGAGGGCGGAGCCGGGCACAGCCGGCCGCGCTCTGAGTCAGGAGTGCGCCACCTGACCGGCGCCCTCCCGCCGGCGTATCCGCTCCTGCGTCCGCTCGGTGGCCCGCGCCTGTCGACGGGCCTTGCGCCGCTCGCGTCGCAGGGCGCGCGCGGTACTGCTGGGCGTGGACACCACGCCGTTGCGCTGGTTCCACACCTGGCGCGTCACCCAGACGTCGAGCGCGCCCCAGGTGGCCACCACCGTGCTCGCCACACTGCTCAGCACCATCGGGAACGCCAGCCAGGAACCAGCCATGGTGCACAGGAAGGCGACCATGGCCTGGACCAGCGTCACGGCGATGATCATCACCGCCCGCACCGCCGAGGTCCGCACCGGATCGGGCAACCGGCGTCGACGCGCCGGCTCCTCGACCCACAACGGCCGGTAGTACGGCTTCTCTTCGGCCACGTCGCGTCCTTCGGCCGCGGCGGAAGCTCCCCGCCGTCCCTCGGCCGTTTCGCCACGTGCCTCGGCCGCCTGGCGTTCCCCGGACCTGGCGGTCTTCCTCGGACTGCTGGACGTGACGTCGGCTGCCGCGGGCGCCGAGTCCGCACACGCCGTCATACCGTCCGGCGTGGCTGTCGTCACCCCGTGTTTTCCTGCCGTCTTCTGTCCGTCTGTCGGAATGTCGCGATCCGGCGCATCGAGGGCCCGTCGCGCCGTCAGTTGTGCCACCACGTCGCTCTCCTCGCCGTCCGACGGCGCTTTGTGCCGCTCCGCCGTGCCCATCACCATGTCACTCCCCACCGCCGGCCAAACCGCCTGCCCCGCGTCCGAAAACCCGGCTCCCCAGTGGCTGCCCGGCATGCGCTGTTTTACGCCGCCCGGTTACGGGATGCGGCTCCTGTGGCCGATTCCGCCTCCAACTCCCATGGAGAAGGACGAACAACACACGTCCAAGATTCCCAAGGACCGTAAAAATCCGGCCAACTGGCCAGTCACCCCATCCCGTCCGTTCCTCCGGCGGCGGAGGGAGGGCAGGAGGCAATCTCCCGTAATGAGCGGACAACTCCGTATGTCTTGCCGCCGGTGCGGAAGTTCGGCTTCCGGACCGGTCTTCGAGTTACGTGCGCGTCGGTAGTAGGCTCGCGCCGTTTGTTGACGCACATGTGTACCCCCTGTCGGAGGGGGTCGAGCTGGGGGAGGCCATGCGCTTTCGCGGGAAGTCGATCCGCCGGAAGATCGTGGCGCTGCTTCTCGTGCCGCTGGTGTCCCTGGTCGCGATCTGGGGTTTCGCCACGGTACTCACGGGCCGGGAAGTGGCCCAGCTGTTCCAGGTCTCGTCCCTGGTGGAGAAGATCGGCTACCCCACCGAGGACACCGTTCGCGTTCTGCAACAGGAACGCCGCCAGACTCTTGTCTACCTCGCCGATCCCCGGGCGTCGGACGCGCTGTCGGCGCTGCGCACCACCCGTGACGCCACCGATGACGCCGTCACCAAGCTCCGCGCGAACGCGACGGATCCCGACGCCCGTGACGGCATGGACGCGGACGACGACGAACGCGTCACCGCCGTCCTGGACGCCTTCGACGGCATCGACTCGCTGCGGCGCAGCGTCGAGGAGGGCACCGTGACCCGGTCCCAGGCCCTCGACCTGTACAACCGCCTCGTCGACCCCTGCTACACCCTTCTGGCGTCCCTCGACGGCGTCGACAGCGTCGAGTTGGACAAGCAGGCCCGCGCCCTGGTGAACATCACCCGCGCCCGGGAGCTGCTCTCCCGCGAGGACGCCCTCCTCGGTTCCGCCCTGGTGGTCGGGAAGGTCTCCCGCGAGGAGGCCCGAGACGTCTCCGACCTCGCCGCCCAGCGCACCCTGCTGTACGACATCAGCCTGCCGGTGCTGCCCTCGTCGGAGCGGGAGCGCTACGAGAGTTTCTGGAAGAACGCCACCACCGCTCCCCTGCGGTCGGCCGAACAGGCCGTCGTCACGTCCGACACCGGCACCCCCGGGTCCGTCACCGCCAAGAGCTGGGACGCGGCCGCCGGCAATGTGCTCGACGAACTCGCCACCCTCAACGACCAGGCGAACGACCGCTATCAGGACCGTGTCCGCCCGAGCGCGATGGGTGTCATCATCAAGGCGT
This sequence comes from Streptomyces cellulosae, assembly GCF_000721105.1. GTDB lineage: Bacteria > Actinomycetota > Actinomycetes > Streptomycetales > Streptomycetaceae > Streptomyces > Streptomyces cellulosae_A. The sequence goes on along the minus strand of NZ_JOEV01000033.1, from coordinate 22,434 downwards.
CCGTCGCCGGAGGCCTCGGCCTGATCGCCCTGATCGCCTCGCTCATCCTGTCCGTGCGTGTCGGCCGCACCCTCATCCGTGACCTGCGGCAGCTGCGCCTGGAGGCCCACGAGGCGTCCGGCGTACGGCTGCCCAGCGTCATGCGCCGCCTCTCGGCGGGCGAACAGGTGGACGTGAAGACCGAGGTCCCGCGCCTGGAGTACGACAGGAACGAGATCGGGGACGTCGGCCAGGCCCTCAACACCCTGCAACGCGCCGCCGTCGAAGCGGCCGTCAAGCAGGCCGAGTTGCGGGCCGGGGTCTCCGAGGTCTTCGTGAACCTCGCCCGCCGCAGCCAGGTCCTGCTCCACAAGCAGCTCACCCTGCTCGACACCATGGAACGCAGGACCGAGGACACCGACGAACTCGCCGACCTGTTCCGCCTCGACCACCTCACCACCCGTATGCGCCGGCACGCCGAGGGCCTGGTGATCCTTTCCGGCGCCGCCCCTTCCCGGCAGTGGCGCAAGCCGGTGCAGCTGATGGACGTGGTCCGCGCCGCCGTCGCCGAGGTCGAGGACTACGAGCGCATCGAGGTCCGCCGACTGCCCCGGGTCGCCGTCACCGGCCCCGCCGTCGCCGACCTCACCCACCTCGTCGCCGAACTCCTGGAGAACGCCACGGTGTTCTCCCCGCCACACACCGCCGTCCAGGTCGTCGGCGAGCGCGTCGCCAACGGATTCACCCTGGAGATCCACGACCGCGGCCTCGGCATGGCGGCCGACGCGCTGCTGGACGCCAACCTGCGGCTCGCGGAAACCCCCGAGTTCGAACTGTCCGACACCGACCGGCTGGGTCTGTTCGTGGTCAGTCGGCTCGCCCAGCGGCAGCACGTCCGGGTCTCCCTGCAGCCGTCGCCGTACGGCGGCACGACGGCCGTCGTGTTCATCCCGGACACCCTGCTGACGGACGACGTCCCGGACACCAACGGCATCGGCTTCCGCCTCGACCGGCCCCTGCAGCCCAAGGAGGCCGAACGGGAGGAGCCCCGCCGCGCCTCGCTCTCCCCGGCGCGGACGCAGCTGCCCGGGCCGGCTCCCGCGCTCCTGGACGGTCCGGTCGAGTTGGAGGCGCCCGTCGACCTGGACACCCTCGACGACTTCCCGGGCGCCCTCGACGACGAGGACAGCGAACGCGGGGGACTGTTCCGCCCGCGCCGCTCCCTCGCCCTCACGGACGACACCGCGGTGGGCGGCCACGCCAAGGAGCACGAGGACACCCACGACGTCCGCGGGCCCGAACCCACGGGCGCGGGCGCGGCCGGCCCGGACAACGGCCTGAACGCCCCGGTCCCGCTGCCCGGTCGTCGGACCCCCAAGCTGGTCAGCTCGCACGGCCGTCCGGTCACCGAGCAGCGCCCGCGCCGCGAGGAACGCGGCGAACGCGGCGAACGCGAGGAACCGGTGGAAGAGCCCTCGACGGGCCCGAGCCGGGTCCGGCCCCAGGCGGCGCCTGAGCTGCCCGCCCGTCGGCGTGGTGCGGGACCGCAGCGCCGGCCGACCGGTGCGGCCGACCGCCTCGACGAGCAGCGCACCCGGGCGGCGACGACCTCGACACCATGGGCCTCGACGAGCCATGAGTTCGGCGAGGCGCCCGGGGCACCAGCGCTTCCCCGGCGCACCCGCCGTACCGAGATCGCGTCGAGCGGTCCGAGCAGCCTGAACTCCCCGGGCGAGCTCTCCCGCGACCAACGGGACCAGCGCAAGCAACGGGACCAGCCCGAGCAACGGGACCAGAGCGGGCAACGGGACCAGCGCGGCCGCCGCGATCCCGCCGGTCCCGGCGGAGGTCCGGCAGCCCGGCAGCCCGGCGCGGGCTCCGGCGGGCAAGGCCGCGGCCCGGACCCGGCGGGCCCCGGCCGCGGACCGGGCTCCGCGCGGCCGGAGCCCGCTTCCGCGCCGGGTGACACCGGCTCCGGTGCGGCTCCCCTGCCCCGCCGGGTACGCCAGGCCAATCTGGCTCCCCAGCTGAAGAAGGGACCGGAGCCGCGGACCGACGACCGGGCCGGCCTCGACGAACGAGACGCCCACGAGGTACGCAGCAGGATGGCCTCGCTCCAGCGCGGCTGGCAGCGAGGCCGCGAGGAGAACGCCGCGGGCGACGACGCCCACAGCGGCACAGCACCACAACGAACCACAAAGGGGGACGGTCGATGACCGCACCGAAGGAGACCGGCCACACCGCGGGCGACAAGTCCGGCGAGCTCAACTGGCTCCTGGACGATCTGGTGGAGCGCGTCGCGAGCATCCGCAAAGCCCTCGTGCTGTCCGGCGACGGCCTGCCGATCGGAGTCTCCGCGGACCTGACCCGGGAGGACAGCGAGCATCTGGCCGCCGTCGCCTCCGGATTCCACAGTCTCGCCAAGGGGGTGGGCCGCCATTTCGAGGCGGGCAACGTCCGGCAGACGGTGGTGGAGCTGGACGACGCCTTCCTGTTCGTCACGGCCGCCGGCGACGGCAGCTGTCTGGCGGTGCTCTCGGACGCCGACTCGGACGTGGGTCTGGTCGCGTACGAGATGACGCTCCTGGTCAAGCGAGTCGGTGTGCATCTGGGTGCCGCTCCGCGCACCGATCTGCCTCTGGGCGGGTAGTGAGATGACATGAGTACAGACGGTCAGGGAAACGGGCAGGGAAGAAGTCACTGGTTCGACGACGAGGCCGGACCGGTCGTCCGTCCGTACGCCATGACGCGTGGCCGCACCACCAGTGCGGCCCAGCACCGCCTCGACGTCATCGCGGTGGTCGTCACGGAAGCCCAGGCGGACGACCCGGAAGGGGACCACTCGCTGTCCCCGGAGCACGTGGACATCGTCGACCTGTGCCGTGAAGCCCCCCAGTCGGTCGCCGAACTGTCCGCCGAACTCGACCTGCCCATCGGAGTGGTGCGGGTCCTGATCGGCGATCTCGTGGACGCGGAGTTCGTTCATGTGAACCGGCCCGTGCCCCCGGCGGAACTGCCGGACGAGAGCATCCTGCGCGATGTGATCAACGGCCTCAGGGCGCTGTGACGGACCGCCCCGCCCACCCGGGAGGCGGTTCCGTCAGCGCCGTGAGGCGCTCACGGACGGCATCGGGGAACGCGGTCGCCCGGCCCGCCCGCTGGTCCACGTGGAGCGCCAGCAGCTCCGTGGTGGCGACCGGGGCGGCGTCCGCTCCCGGCTCGGCCTGAGGCTCGCCCGTGACGACGTACATCTCGTGTGCGAAGCACGCCTTCTTCCCGGCCGCTCCCAGCACGCGCGTGCGTACGGCGAGCCGGGCGCCCTCCGGCACGTCCCGCAGATAGCGGATGTGGGACTCGACCGTGTACAGCGAGCAGCCGGTGCCCGCACGGTACGCCGAGTCCATCCCCGTACGCTCCATCAGCGCGTCCGTCGCGAAGCCGAAGACGAGGACGTAGAACGCCTCGCTCAGGTGCCCGTTGTAGTCGATCCACTCGGGACGCACGGTCTCGCGAAACAGCGGCAACGGCAGGCCGGGCGGACTCACCCGGCACCGGACCCGGGCAGCCGGCCGGTGGCGCGCAGTACGGCGATGACACCCCGGTCGCGTTCGGCGACCAGATCGGCGATCGTACGGCCGTCGGCGGCGTCGTCGCAGCCGGTCACCACGGCGTCGTAGAGCGCCTTGTCCAGTTCCGGGGCTTCCAGCCGGGTCCACGGCGACTTCAGGGACGGCCCGAAGTGGTCGAGCATGTGCGCCATGCCACCCTCGCCGCCCGCGAGCGCGAAGGTGAGCATCGGGCCCATGATCGCCCAACGCAGGCCCGGGCCCTCGGTGATGGACCGGTCGATGTCCCGGACCGTCGCCTCACCGCCGGCGACCATGTGCAGGGCCTCCCGCCACAGGGCCTCCTGGAGGCGGTTGGCGATGAAGCCGGGGACCTCGCGGTCCATGGTGATCACGGACTTGCCGGCCACTTCGTAGAACCGGGCGGCCCAGCGCACGGCCTCCGGGTCCGTCCGGTCCCCGCCGACCACCTCCACGAGGGGGATGAGATAGGGCGGGTTGAAGGGATGGCCGACGATCAGCCGCCCGGGGGAGGCCGCGTCGGTCTGCATGTCGGTCATCGGATAGCCCGAGGTCGAGGAGGCGATGACGACACCCGACGGTGTGGCCGCGTCGAGCCTCGCCAGCAGTTCGCGCTTCAGGCCGAGCTTCTCCGGGGCGCTTTCCTGCACGAACTGGGCCTGCGCCACGGCCTCTTCGAGCGTGGAGGTGACCGTGAGGCGGTCGGCCGAGGCGCCGGGGGCGAGCCCGAGCTGTTCGAGCGCTGGCCATGCGGCGTCGACGAGGCGGCGCAGGCGCGCTTCGGCGTCGGGGGCCGGATCCCAGGCGGTGACCTCGTAGCCGCGGCCCAGGAAGTGGGCGACCCAGCCGCCGCCGATCACTCCGGCGCCCACACAGGCCACGCGGCGTACGTCTTCCGGCGTGGTGGCCGGGACGGAAGTGTCCGTCATCGGGAGCTCCTTGAGGAGGGGGAGGAGTGGGCCACGGCTCAACCGCGGGGTTTGAGGCCGAGCTTGAGGCGCGCCTCATCGGCCGTCGCGACCCGCGCACCCAGGGCCTCGACGATCGTCACGGCCCGCTCCACCAGCTGGCCGTTGGTCGCCTTGACGCCCTTGCCCAGATAGAGGTTGTCCTCCAGGCCGACCCGCACATGGCCGCCGAGCAGGATCGACTGCGCCACCCACGGCATCTGCATCCGGCCCAGCGCGAAGCTGGCCCACTGGGCGCCTTCCGGCAGCATGCGCACCATCGACTGCAGCACTCCGGGGTCCGCGGGGGCGCCCCACGGGACGCCCATGCACAACTGGAAGACGGTCGGGTCGTCCAGCAGCCCCTCGGCGAGCAGTTGCTTGGCGAACCACAGATGTCCGGTGTCGAAGATCTCCAACTCCGGCCGCACACCCAGCTCCTGGATGCGCCGGGCGCCGGTGCGCAGCATGTCGGGCGTGGAGACGTAGAGGCTCGAGCCGTCACCGAAGTTGAGGGAACCGCAGTCCAGCGTGCAGATGTCCGGCAGCAGATCCTCCACGTGCGGCAGCCGCTCCAGGCCGCCGACCAGGTCGGTGCCCGGCAACTGCCTGAGCGGCTGCGCCGGGTCGATGACCAGGTCACCTCCCATGCCGGCGGTGAGGTTGATGACGACGTCGGTCCCGGTCTCCTTGATGCGCTCGACGACCTCGCGGTACAGCCGCGGGTCGCGGGAGGGCGCTCCGGTCTCGGGGTCGCGTACATGGATGTGCACCGCGGCGGCACCGGCCTCGGCGGCCTGCACCGCGGAGGCGGCGATCTGTCCGGGGGTGACGGGGACATGCGGGCTCTTGCCCACGGTGTCCCCGGCGCCGGTGAGGGCGCAGGTGATGATCACGTCATGGTTCATGGTCGCGCGGGGTCCTCTCCGAGCGGAGGTGGAGGGCGGGATGCCTCTGACGGTAGCGGCGCGACGCCGTCAATCTCAAGAGTTCGTTTCATAATGCGGGCGAGCATCGCATCAAGTGAACACCCCAAGGGCGAAGGCACCGCGAAACTCCTGCGGTACGTGTGCCAAACGCCGCACCTCTGGCACGACTGCCGAAGGAAGCCCTTGCGGCTCCCGAGTAACGCCGCCCCATGCGACATGACCGCCGAATGCCACGCCGGCGGTGCGTCAGAGCGTCTGTGCCGCCTGCGAGATCTCGTCGGCCGCCGCGCGCACCAGTGGCCCCAGTGCCGAGAACCGTGACTCCGGCACCCGGTCCTGCGGCCCCCAGATACTGACCACCGCGAACGGCCGGCCACGTCCGCCGGGCACCGGTGCGGAGACGCCGTAGAGGTTGCGTTCCATCTCGCCCACGCAGACGCTGTAACCGCGCTCCCGCGTCTGTTCCAGGTCCGCCCGCAGACGTGTCCAGTCCGTGATCGTGGTGTCCGTGTACGCCTCCAGCGGCCCCCTCAGGAACGACTTCGCCTCCTCCTCGGGCAGCCACGCCAGCAGCGCCTTGCCGGTGGAGGTGGCGTGCAGCGGCACGTGCCGGCCCAGCCACTGGGCGGCCAGCACCACCGGCGGGGTCACCTCGTCGACGTAGGTCAGCCCGAGCTGCTGCACCACCGCGAGGTTGGCGGTCTCGCCCGTCTGCTCGCTGACCCGGCGCAGGGTGCCGTGCGCCCGGCGGATCAGGCCGTCGAAGCCTGCCGCCGACGCCATCCGGGCGACCGTGAAACCGATCGTGTAGCGGTTGGTGACGGGGCTGCGCTCCACCAGGCCGTACTGCTCCAGTGTCGACAGCAGCCGCCAGGCCGTGGCGCGGTTGAGTCCGCACCGCGCGGCCAGGCCGGCGGCCGTCTCGCCGTCCGGCGCGCTGTCGGCCGTCGCCTGGAGCAAGACGATCGCCCGCTCCAGCGACTGGACCTTGCCCGACGCCCCACCCGGCTCAGCGGCGGCGGGAGGCTCGTTGGTGTCGGCGGTGGACTGGGCCTTCGGCATGCGCGTCTCTTCCTCGAGGGCACGGATTTCCCTGCCGCTTGCTGCACGGCCCTGTCATTTTCTCATCATTCGCTCAGCCGTCGCGCCATATGAAACCACTGCGGCGTCCCAAGCGTCGGCCTCGATACCGATGAGTCCCAGGTCCGGACCGGGCGTCGCGTCAGCCCTCCCGATATGATCCGACCCGCACACTCCTGTCGGACGACCCGGCCGCGGTACTCCGACGCGGCGGTCGCGTACTCGTCATCGAAACCCCCGGCGGCGGAGGCTACGGTCCGCCGTCCCCCACCCCCATCAAGCAGGAGAAGAGATCGATGATCTTCGGGCGTCCTGAGCGCGGCAAGCCCCCGGTCGAGCCCGTCACGTTCAAGATCCTGGTGGCCGGAGGCTTCGGCGTGGGCAAGACCACCCTCGTCGGCGCGGTCAGCGAGATCAGGCCGCTGCGCACCGAGGAGCGCCTCACCGAGGCCGGGCGCCCCGTCGACGATCTCAGCGGCGTGCCGGGCAAGCACACCACCACCGTGGCCATGGACTTCGGCCGCATCACCCTGCGCGAGGACCTCGTGCTGTACCTGTTCGGCACACCCGGGCAGGAGCGCTTCTGGTTCATGTGGGACGAGTTGTCCGAGGGGGCGCTCGGTGCCGTCGTGCTCGCCGACACCCGCCGCCTGGAGGACTGCTTCGCCGCCGTCGACTACTTCGAACGGCGTTCCATCCCCTTCGTCGTCGGCGTCAACTGCTTCGAGGGAGCCGCCCGTTACCCCACGGACGACGTACGCCAGGCACTGGACCTCGACGACGACGTACCGCTGCTGCTCTGCGACGCCCGCGACCGGGAGTCCGTCAAGGAGGTCCTCATCGGGGTCGTGCGGCACGCGATCGCCTACACGGCGGCGCACCGCCAGACCGTCACGACGTGACGCGGGCGCGGCCCGTACCCCCGCCGACCGGGTCACGGGCCGCGGCCCTGGGGCGCGTCGCACGCGCGCGTGGACCTGAAGTACCGTCCCGATCCGCCTAGTTCTCGCCGCCCTCCAGCCAGCCGAAGCTCTTCTCCACGGCCTTGCGCCAGTTGCGGAACTCGCTCTCCCGCACAGACGCCTCCATGGACGGTGTCCACTCCACGTCCTTCTGCCAGTGCGCCTTGAGTTCGTCGAGGTCGTTCCACACACCGGTGGCGAGCCCGGCCGCGTAGGCGGCGCCCAGACAGGTCGTCTCGGAGACCTTCGGCCGGATCACCGGTACGTCCAGCACGTCCGCCTGGTGCTGCATGAGCAGGTTGTTCTTGGTCATGCCGCCGTCCACCTTCAGGGTGGTGATCCGCACTCCGGAGTCCTGGAACATGGCGTCCACGACCTCCCGCGTCTGCCAGCTGGTGGCCTCCAGCACCGCCCGCGCGAGGTGTGCCTTCGTGACGTACCGGGTGAGGCCGGTGACGACACCGCGCGCGTCGGAGCGCCAGTACGGCGCGAAGAGACCGGAGAACGCGGGCACGATGTACGCGCCGCCGTTGTCCTCCACGCTCGCCGCCAGCGGCTCGATCTCGTCGGCGGTACGGATGATGCCGAGCTGATCGCGGAACCACTGGACGAGCGCGCCCGTTATGGCGATCGACCCCTCCAGGCAGTAGACCGGCGCCTCGCTGCCGATCTTGTAGCCCATCGTCGTCAGCAGCCCGCTCTTCGACGGCACCGGCCGGTTGCCGGTGTTGAGCAGCAGGAAACTGCCCGTGCCGTACGTGTTCTTCGCCGTGCCCACGTCGTAGCAGGCCTGCCCGAACACCGCTGCCTGCTGATCGCCCAGCGCGGAGGCGACCGGGACGCCGGCGAGCTGGCCGATCGCCGTGCCGTACACCTCGGCTGACGACCGGATCTCGGGCAGCACGGCCTCGGGCACGTTCATCGCGGCCAGGATGGACCGGTCCCACTGGAGGGTCTCCAGGTTCATCAGCATGGTCCGCCCGGCGTTGGTCACGTCGGTGACGTGCTGCCCGCCGTCCGTACCGCCGGTGAGGTTCCAGATCAGCCAGGAGTCGATGGTCCCGAAGGCGATCTCGCCGCGCTCGGCACGGGCCCTGAGGCCGGGCACGTTGTCCAGCAGCCAGGCCGCCTTGGGCCCGGAGAAGTAGCTGGCCAGCGGCAGCCCGGTCTGCTCGCGGAAGCGGTCCTGCCCGTCGGCGCCGCCCAACTGGTGGCACAGCTGCGCGGTGCGCGTGTCCTGCCACACGATCGCGTTGTGCACGGGCTTGCCCGTGGCGCGGTCCCACAGGACCGTCGTCTCGCGCTGGTTGGTGATCCCGAGCGCGCTGAGCTGGTCGGCGCGCAGCCCCGCCTTGGCGAGCGCGCCGGCGACCACCGCCTGGACCTTGGACCAGATCTCGGTGGCGTCGTGCTCCACCCAGCCCGGCTTGGGGAAGATCTGGCGGTGTTCGCGCTGGTCGACGGCGACGATCGCGCCGTTGTGGTCGAAGACGATGCAGCGGCTTGAGGTGGTGCCCTGGTCGATTGCGGCGACGTACTTCTCGGCGTTGTCCGTCATGGCTACCCCTTGGGCTGGGTTCAGAAGGCTGCTCGAAGGCTGCTCGAACGGCCCTCGAAAGGCTGCTCGAAGCAGCGAGGAGTTGCTGGGAAGCTGCTCAGAAGGCCGCGTTGTAGACGAGGCCCGCGAGTGCTCCGCCGATCAGCGGGCCGACGACCGGGATCCACGCGTATCCCCAGTCGGAGGTGCCCTTGTTCGGGATCGGCAGGAAGGTGTGGACGATGCGTGGACCGAGGTCCCGCGCCGGGTTGATGGCATAACCGGTGGGCCCGCCGAGGGACAGACCGATGCCGACGACCAGCAGCGAGACGATCAGCACCAACGTGCCGGACTCGCCGAGCCCCTTGGTCAGCCCGAAGGCGAGGATCGGCAGGACGAGCGCGATGGTCGCGACGATCTCGGTGATCAGGTTGGCGACCGGGTTCCGGATCTCCGGGATGGTGGAGAAGATGCCGAGCGTCGGCAGCGGCTCCTCCGCCGTGCCCTCGGTGGTGCCCGTCTCCCGCACATTGGCCTGGAACTGGGCGAAGTACGTGAGGTAGCACAGGACGGCACCGAGCATGGCGCCGACCATCTGGCCCAGCAGGTACACCCAGACCTTGCCCCACTCCCCGGTGTCCACGGCGATGCCGAGCGTCACGGCCGGGTTGAGCTGCCCCCCGGACAGGGGCGCGGCGGTGTACGCACCGGCCAGCACCCCGAATCCCCAGCCGAAAGCGATCACGATCCACCCCGAGGCCCGCGCCTTGGAGTATCTGAGGGTGACGGCGGCGCATACGCCGGCACCGAAGAGGATCAGGATCGCGGTACCGATGACCTCGCCGACGAAAATGTCTCCGTTGCTCATGGCGGCTCCTAGGCCCTGGCCCGGGACGGTCGGGCCCCAGGGCTCCGTGCAGGGTGCGGTTACCTTGACGAAGCGCCGAGGACGGGGAGGATCCCGCGCCCCGCCCGGCGTCCGCGACGAGCGTGCCTTCGCAGCCGAATCGCCCATGGGGGGAGGGGACTCGGCTCAGGTGGCTCCGCGCGGCGCGGTGCCTGAATACGCCGAGAATGTACGGCGATGTCGACTGACACCGGAAGTGTTCACCGGCGCCCACGGAGCGTCAAGGTCGGCGACGGCAACGGTTGAGAGCCATGCGGCGGGCGAGCAGGAGCCTCGCCTTCCCACGGTGCACGTCCGACGCGCCGGCCCCATGGTCTGTGTCGGGGCACGGTCCGCCGCCCCGGCCGCCTGACTCGGCAGGGCCGCCGTCCGCCCAGGCCGCTCGACTCGACGGCCGCGCGCTCGCCGTTCTGGACGCCGTGGCCGACGGGCTCACAGCGGAGGAGGGACACGGCCCCTCGGCCGCCCCGGCCGCGTACTCCCAACAGCCCCTGGCCGCACTTCACCCTGCAGGCGCCCCACCCGGCGGCTCGAGCCGGCGTAGCCTTCGGCCCCCGCCTTCCCGGCGGCTCGCGCCGTCGTAGCCCCGGTCCCCGACGGATCTCGGTGCCCCGACGGATCTCGGTGCCCAGGCAGTCCCGCGTGTTCCGGCTGTCCCGCGTGTTCCGGCACCGACTGGGCCCGGCGGCGCCTTCGCGGTCCGCTTCAGCGGTGCCAGGCAGGGTTCGCCGCCTCCCGGTGATCGGTGACGCCGCCCGGGACACACAGCACCGTGGCCAGGGGCAGCGTGACAGGCCGACCGCCCGCGACCAGGGAGCGTCAGCACGGAGGCCGCTTGCGGCTCCAGCTTCCCCGGACCCGGCCCGTCTCGCCCCCTCTCGTCCTCACCGGACGGCCACCACCGCCGAACCATGCCCGAACAGCCCCTGGTTCGCCGTCATCCCCGCCCGCGCACCCTCGACCTGCCGGTCGCCCGCCGCGCCCCTCAACTGCCAGGTCAGTTCGCAGACCTGCGCGATGGCCTGGGCGGGAACCGCCTCTCCGAAGGAGGCGAGCCCCCCGCTGGTGTTGACGGGTACGCGCCCACCCAGGGTCGTCGCACCCTCCCGCAGCAGCTTCGCGCCCTCGCCCTCTCCGCACAGCCCGAGGTCCTCGTACCACTGCAACTCCAGGGCGGTGGACAGGTCGTACACCTCGGCGAGGGAGAGATCCTCCGGCCCGATCCCGGCCTCCTCGTAGGCCGCCCGGGCTATGGATGCCCGGAAGGTCTCCCCGGCGGGCTCGACCGCCACCGCGGAGTCCGTCGCGATGTCCGGCAGGTCGAGGACGGTGTTGGGGTAACGCGGCGTCACCGTGGACACGGCCCGGACGCGCACCGGCTCCGCCACCCCCTGCCGGCGTGCGAACTCCATGCTGCAGAGCACCACGGCCGCGCCGCCGTCCGACGTCGCGCAGATGTCGAGCAGCCGCAGCGGATCGGCGACCACGGCGGAGCCCGCGACCTCGTCCACGGTGACCCGCTTGCGGTAGCGCGCATACGGATTCAGCGCGCCCAGGGCGGAGTTCTTCACCTTGACCTGCGCGAAGTCCTCCATGGTGTCCCCGTGCACGGCCATCCGCCGACGCGCGTACAGCCCGAAGTACGTGGGATTCGTCGCCCCCAGGATCCGGAACCGCAGCCAGTCCGGATCGTCGGGCCGGTCCCCGCCCGCCGGCCGGAAGAACCCCTTTGGGGCGGCGTCGGCCCCCACCACGAGCACCACGTCCGCGAGACCCGAGAGGATCTGCCCGCGCGCGGTGTCGATGGCCTGCGCCCCCGACGCGCACGCCGCGTACACACTCGTGACCCGGGCGCCCTGCCAGCCCAGTGCCTTCGCGAACGTCGCCCCGGCGACATAGCCCGGATAGCCGCCACGCACGGTGTCCGCGCCGACGATCGAGTCGACCTCCCGCCAGTCCAGCCCGGCGTCCGCGAGCGCCGCGCGGGCCGCCACCACGCCGTACTCCACGAAGCCACGCCCCCACTTGCCCCATGGGTGCATGCCCACGCCGAGCACCGCCACCTCTCCCGTCACGCCGTCACCCCCGTCGGCCGCCACTGCCAGGTCGTCCAGATCGTCTCCGCGTCCTCATGGAGCACGCCCGACACGACCTCCACCTCCATGCCCACCGCCAGCTCGGCGACGGTGACCCCGGGAACCGCCTGTCCCAGTACCACCATGCGCTCTGCCTCCAGCTCCACAGCGATCAACGCGTACGGCTCCCACGGAAGTTCCGGATCGGTCACATAGGGTGACGGAGGCCGGTAGCGTCCGTCCGTGTAGGACCAGACGCGCCCCCGTCGCGAGAGGGGCACCTCCTCCAGCTCGCTGCCGGCGCATCCGGGATTGCGGCAGTGGACGTCCTCGCGGGGGAAGAACACCGAGGTGCAGGACCGGCAGCGGGTGCCGAGGAGCCGGAAGTCGTCCCCGCCGCCGGTGAACCACCCGGCGACCACGGGAGTCGTTGTACGCGACAAGGTCCCTCCCCACCACGAAATCCCACCAAGAGATCTGACGGTACGTCAGAAGTGTGCCACGGGCGACGCCCCATGGGCAGACCGTCGCCGGGCGCCTCTCTTCGAGGGGGTTTCGAGGGAACTGCATCCGATCGCTTCCCCGACGGAACACGCGCCTGATAGATGCAGGAGACATGACACGACTCTCCAGCGCGGTACGCGGTCTTGTCACCGCGTTCGCCACCCTGCTGGCCGTGACCGCCGCCACCGCCCCCGCCCGGGCGAGCACCGACCCCCAGGCGCCGCCGGACTTCGTGGCCCTGAGAACCGTGGACGCGACGATCATCCAGGAGATGCGCTACTTCACGCCCCACAACTTCGTCGGCGAACGCATCGACGGCTACCGGCAGCCTCTGTGCATCCTCACCCGGCCCGCCGCCGAAGCGCTCCACGAAGCGCAGCAGAAGCTCCTGCTCGAGGGCTACAGCCTCAAGGTCTACGACTGCTACCGGCCGCAGCGGGCCGTCGACCACTTCGTCCGCTGGGCCGAGGACCTCGACGACCAGGACATGAAGGGCGAGTTCTATCCGGACGTCGACAAGACCCGTCTGTTCGAGGACGGTTACATCGCCGAGAAATCCGGCCACAGCCGCGGCTCCACCATGGACCTCACCCTCGTCAAGCTCCCCGCGAGGCCGACCAGGCCCTACGTCCCCGGAGAGAGTCTGGTTCCCTGTTACGCCCCCAAGGGCGAGCGATTCCCGGACAACTCCATCGACATGGGCACCGGATTCGACTGCTTCGACACCCTCTCCCACACCCTCGACCCGCGCATCCAGGGCGAGCAGCGGGCCAACCGCCTGCTCCTGAAGAGCACTCTGGAGGACCTCGGCTTCGTCAACCTCGCCGAGGAGTGGTGGCACTACACCTACAAGCCCGAGCCGTATCCCGACACCTATTTCGACTTCCCCGTGTCCGCGAAATCCCTGTCCGGCAATAACTGAGAACCCCCGGAAGACGCCCCTCCGTTGATCGGATACAGTCCGCCGCGTGTCCGAAACTCAGCACTCCACCCACAACTCCACGCCCGGTTCCCACTGTTCGAGCTGTGGAGCTCCCTACGGAGAGGGCGTCTCCGGCTGGCCCCGCACCTGCCCGGCCTGCCACACCGTGGCCTACCGCAACCCGCTGCCGGTCGCCGTGGCCCTCCAGCCCGTGTACGACACACAGGGCACCGCACTCGTGGTCATCACCCGAACCATCGCGCCCGCGCGCGGGGGCATCGCATTGCCCGGTGGCTACATCAACGACCGGGAGGACTGGCGGCAGGCACTGGTCCGTGAGCTCAAGGAAGAGACCGGCATCGACGCCGCGAGCCGCGATGTACGGCTCGCCGACGCGCTGAGCTCACCCGACGGACACCTCCTGCTGTTCGGGACCCTGCCGGAGCGCCCCGCCGACGGCCTCCCGCTCTCCGCGGCCACGGAAGAGACCGAGGGCTGGCAGCTGCTGCGCAGGCCGGAGGAGCTCGCCTTTCCGCTGCACACCCTCGCCGTACGGGCATGGTTCGAGGGCCGGTACCTCTGAGCTCAGCTCATCCCGAGCCCACGTATCCGGACCGGGTGAGGCGGTTTGCTCAGGCCGTCCTCACCCTCCCGCTCGACCACCACCTGCCGGCCCTCCCAGCGGGCGACGTAGCGCTCGATCTCCGGCTCGTCCCAGCCGTCGCCCGCGTCCCGCACGACCATGCCGCCACCGGTCCGTCCCCGGGCCGGTGCCCAGACCTCCAACTCGAGCCCGCCGTCCGCCCCGCGCACCGGAAGGACGGCGCCCGCGCGCGCGAACACCGGGACACGCGCGAGAGGAGCGTCCACGAGCACCTGCCCAGGCCCCTCGTGGACCTGCTCCGTGGCCGTGTCGTACCAGTGCCCCCGCGGCAGCCGCACCGTCCGACGGTCCGTCCCCGGACCCAGTACCGGCGCCACCAGCAGGAGGTCCCCCAGCAGGAACGCGTCCTCACAGTCGCGCAGCGCCCGGTCCTCGGGCGCCGCCCACCACAGCGGCCGCACATAGGGCGCCCCCGTATGCCGGGCCAGATGAGCCAGAGTCACGAAGTACGGCAGCAGCCGTCGGCGTTCGACGAGTGCCACGCGCGCGTGCTCCAGCACGTCGGTACCGAACTGCCACGGCTCCCTGCGCCCCGCCCGCAGACTCGAATGCGTGCGAAACAGCGGTAGATACGCGCCCAGTTGGAACCACCGCAGATACAGCTCGGGCGACGGACTCCCGTCGAAACCGCCCACGTCGGGCCCCGAATACGGCACTCCGCACAGCCCGAGACCCATGACCAGTGACAGGGAGGCCCGCAGCCCCGGCCAGCCCGTGGCGACGTCCCCGGACCATGCTCCGCCGTAGCGCTGCAGGCCCGCCCACCCGGAGCGCGAGAACACGAAAGGCCGCTCCAGGGGAGCCAGATCGCGCAGCCCCTCGTATCCGGCCCGGGCCATGCACAGGGCATACACGTTGTGCGCCTCGCGATGGTCGCCGCCCCGCCCCTCCAGAAAGTGCCGGGCCGACCTGGGCAGCGTCGACTCCCCGAACGCGGTGAACGAGGTCGGTTCGTTCATGTCATGCCAGAAGCCCGCGAACCCCTGGGCGAGCCGCTCCGCGTACAGGCGACCCCACCACTGCCGCACCCGCGCGTCTGTGAAGTCCGGGTGGACCGACTCCCCGGCCCAGACGACCCCCCGCACCAGCCGGCCCGCCGCGTCCCTCACGAACGCGTTCTCCGCCGTCCCGCTGTCGAACACGGCGTTGCCGGGGTCCGCCTTGACCGCCGGATCGACGATCGACACCAGCCGGATACCGTCCCGCCGCAGATCCTCGGCGAGCCGCGGCAGCTTCGGGAAGCGCTCCGGGTCGACGGTGAACACCTGGTGGGCGTCGTAGTGGTCGATGTCCAGGTGGACCGCGTCGAGCGGCAGATCGCGCTCCAGATAGCCCGAAACGATCCGCCGCACCTCCTGCTCGCCGCCGAAGCCCCACCGGGCGTGATGGTGACCGAGCGCCCAGGCGGGCGGCAGCGCGGCCGCCCCGGTGAGCGAGGCCCAGGCGAGCAGCACGCGCGCGGGGGTGCCCACCATCACCCAGCAGCGCAGCGGACCGCCGTCCATCCATAGCTCGGAGGTGCCATTGCGGTCGTGCCCCGACCCGGCGCCCTCCTGGCCCTCCCGCAGGACCACCGTGCCGTCCCACGAGGCGTCGTGGAACACCAGATGGGTCGCGGCGTCGGCCACCACCACCTGTACCGGCATCGTGAGATACAACGGATCGTCGCCGGGGCCGAAGGAACGCCGTGGGTCGGTGTTCCACAGCCGATACGTCCCGTCCCGCAGCCGTGGCCCCGAAGCCCGTCCGCCGAGTCCGAAGAACCGCGCGTCCGCAGCCACCTCCGAGCGTTGCATCCAGCGCGCCGAACCGCCGCCCGCGGGCTCCCACCACCGCGGCGGCAGATCCCGGCGCAGCCGCACACCGCCGGGCGTGAGCACCTCGATCGCGCCGTGCCGCGAGACGGCGACCGTCACGCGCTCGGCCACCACCCGCCAGCCTCCGTCCTTGTCCGGTTCCAGCACCGCCCGCGGATCGGGCTCGGGGCAGCGGCCCGCGAGGGCGTACGACGGCTCCGGAGTTGCCCCGTCCCAGCCCCAGAACACCGCTCCGTTCACCGCCACGGTGATCCGCAGCTCGGAGCGGCTGAATCGGACCACACCGCCCCCGGGCCCGGGCTCCACGGCCTGCACCGGCCCGGGAACCCGCGCCCTTTCGGCCCCCCGCGGCGGCAGCCCGTCGGCATCGGTACGCCTCCTGCGCCACGCGGCCCGTACGGTACGCAACCCCTGGGCCGCCCCCGCAGAACCGACCGCCTTCACCGAACGCACCAGGTCACGACCGTCCATGCTGCTCAGCCTGCCATTGACCCGCCCCGATATGGGTGTCGTTCAACTTCCGTTCACCCGTGCTGGGACCACATCTTCACGACACGGACTATGTGGGGCACACCCTGGTGTAGGAATCGATCAGATGGCATCGTCCGTGTCAGCCGCGTCACGCGCACACCCCAGCCCGTGCGCGGACGACGCACACGACGCGCAGAGTCCGGGAGCCGCCCATGTCGACCGTGAACCCCCAGCCGCTCTGGCAGCCCGCTCCGGAACGCATCGCCGGGGCACAGATCACCAGGTTCCAGGCCTGGGCAGCCGAACACCACGGTGCTCCTGCCGAGGGCGGCTACCCCGCGCTGCACCGCTGGTCCGTCGACGAGCTGGAGACGTTCTGGAAAGCCGTCACGGAGTGGTTCGACGTACGGTTCGCGACCCCCTCCGCGCGCGTGCTCGCCGACCCCGCGATGCCCGGTGCCCAGTGGTTCCCCGGAGCGACCCTGAACTACGCCGAGCACGCCCTGCGCGCCCACGCCACCCGCGCGGACGAGCCGGCCCTCCTCCATGTCGACGAGACCCACGACCCTCGACCCGTGACCTGGTCCGAGCTGCGCCGCCAGGTCGGCTCACTGGCCGCCGAGCTGCGGGCTCTCGGCGTAAACCCCGGAGACCGCGTCAGCGGCTACCTACCGAACATTCCCCAGGCCGTCGTCGCCCTGCTCGCCACGGCCGCCGTGGGCGGCGTCTGGACGTCCTGCGCCCCCGACTTCGGCGCCCGCAGCGTCCTGGACCGCTTCCAGCAGGTGGAACCGGTCGTCCTGTTCACCGTCGACGGCTACCGCTACGGCGGCAAGGAGCACGACCGCCGCGACACCGTCGCCGAACTCCGCCGCGAACTGCCCACCCTGCGCGCGGTCGTCCACATCCCCGTCCTCGGCACCGAGGCCCCCGAAGGCGCCCTGGAGTGGTCGGCCCTCACGAGCACCGACACCGAGCCCGTCTTCGAGCAGGTGCCCTTCGACCACCCCCTGTGGGTGCTCTACTCCTCGGGCACCACCGGCCTTCCCAAGGCGATCGTCCAGTCCCAGGGCGGCATCCTCGTCGAGCACCTCAAACAGCTCGGCCTGCACTGCGACCTCGGGCCCGAGGACCGCTTCTTCTGGTACACGTCCACCGGCTGGATGATGTGGAACTTCCTCGCCTCCGGCCTCCTCACGGGCGCCACGATCGTGCTCTACGACGGCAGCCCCGGCTACCCGGACACCGGCGCCCAGTGGCGGATCGCCGAACGCACGGGAGCCACCCTCTACGGCACCTCCGCCGCCTATGTCATGGCCTGCCGCAAGGCCGGTCTGCGCCCCGGCCGCGAGTACGACCTCTCCGCGCTGCAGTGCGTCGCCACCACAGGATCCCCCCTGCCGCCCGACGGATTCCGCTGGCTCCACGACGAGGTCCGCGACGACCTGTGGATCGCGTCCGTCAGTGGCGGCACGGACGTGTGCTCCTGCTTCGCGGGAGCCGTACCGACCCTCCCGGTCCACATCGGCGAACTCCAGGCACCCTGCCTGGGCACGGACCTGCAGTCCTGGGACCCCAGCGGCAACGCCCTCATCGACGAAGTCGGCGAACTGGTGGTCACCAACCCCATGCCCTCCATGCCGATCCACTTCTGGAACGACCCCGACGGCAGCCGCTACCACGACAGTTACTTCGACACCTATCCCGGAGTCTGGCGCCACGGCGACTGGATCACCGTCACCTCACGCGGCTCGGTCGTCATCCACGGCCGTTCCGACTCGACGCTCAACCGCCAGGGCGTGCGCATGGGTTCGGCCGACATCTACGAAGCGGTCGAGCGTCTCCCCGAGATCAAGGAATCCCTCGTCATCGGCATCGAACAACCCGACGGCGGCTACTGGATGCCCCTGTTCGTGCACCTCGCCCCCGGAGTCACCCTCGACGAGGCCCTCCTGAAGCGCATCAGGCAGACCATCCGCGAACAGCTCTCCCCCCGGCATGTCCCCGACGAGGTCATCGAAGTGCCCGGCATCCCGCACACTCTCACCGGAAAGCGCATCGAGGTCCCCGTCAAGCGCCTCCTCCAGGGCACCCCGCTGGAGCGGGCGGTCAACCCGGGCTCCATCGACGACCTCGACCTGCTCCACTTCTACGAGGACCTGGCCCGCAAGCGAGCCTGACAGCCGTCCGGGGGCTTGGAGAGGCGAAGGCGTACGCCCTGCTCCTCGCCCCCGGACCCAGCCCTGGCCTCCTACTTCCGCGTCCACGGTGTCGCCAACCCGCCCGCCCCAGCATCGGACCACTCGCCGTCACTGCGTCTGTCGGCACCAGTCCCATCGGCACCGGACCGAATACGGCGCCGTCATCGCTGCGACCTGCATGATCCCGCGGCCGGAACGTCCGAGACCCCCTGGCAGGGACCCATTGTCAGTGCCCCCGGTTACTGTGAGTGAGCATTGATCGACCGTGCACAGGGGGAAAAATGGCGCACACCGACCACCAGACCATGCGACGCGTTCTGCGCCGCGAAATCGCCGGCACCATCGGCCTGCTCACCGACGAGCACGACTTCCGCGCGATGCGGCGCTACCGCACCTTCACCTTCGACGATCACGCGACCTATCTGAAGCAGGTCGAGGACCTCCTCAAGTCCCGTGCCGCCCAGGGCAGCCACACCACCGTCGCCCTCTTCGACCCGCAGGAGTACGCCGAATTCTGCGCGGAGGCAGGTCTGGACCCCGACATCCCGTCGAGCCGTACCCGCTTCACAGCGGAACTCGCCGGCACCGGCCCGACCATCCCGTACGACGGCCGGCCGCTGACCGAACTCGTACCAGCCCTCGTGGACGAAGCAGTACGACAAGCCACCTGGGAGTACGCGAGCACACTCCTGGCCCATCTCGGCTCGTGCGCATCCTGTGGCGAGGACATCGGACGCGGGGCCTTCCTCCGCGCCTCACGTCTACTCGTCCGCATCCTCGACACCGCCGATCCGGGAAACCGGCACCTCGTCTGCAGTGTCACGGGCACCCCGGAGGCCCTCGTCTCCGTGCTCCACGCCGACGAGAACCCTGACGGCGCCACCCAACTCGACGAGGCCGAAGCCCTGGAGTTCACCACCGTCCTGGCTCTCGGCCTCGCCACCCACAGTCCCGGTGGACTCGTCATGCGCACCAGCGCACCGGGTGCTCCGGACCGCGTTTACGGCTGGCGCCTGCGCGGCGAAGGCCTCGAACCCCTCACAGCCGGTGAGGTCTTCGACGCCTACTGCACCGACATCGACTCCGGCGACCTCATCTCTCCGGAGTCGGACGTCGACTACTGCGCCCCGCCCGACCTCGGCGACACCGGACAGACGACGGGACACCACCACTGAACGCCTGAGGGGCGCCCCACCCGGGGGCGCCCCTCAGGGACAGCTGACGGCGGCTTCGTCCCGGCTACTCGCCGGACAGCACCGCCTGAGCAGCTTGGCGCGCCTCCTCGGCACTGTCCGTCGCCCGCGCGGCCGACGCGGCCCGCTCACACTGCGCCAGCGTGTACTTCGCCAGCGTCGCCCGGACATAAGGAATCGAAGCCGCACCCATGGAAAGCGAGGTGACCCCGAGACCGGTCAGCACACACGCGAGCAGCGGGTCGGAGGCGGCCTCACCGCAGACACCACAGCTCTTGCCCTCGGCCTTGGCCGCCTCGGCGGACAACGCGACCAGGTCGAGCAGCGCGGGCTGCCACGGATCCTGCAGCCGGGACACCGCCCCGACCTGACGGTCCGCGGCGAAGGTGTACTGCGCGAGGTCGTTGGTCCCCAGCGAAAGGAACTCGACCTCCTGCAGCACCGAGCGTGCCCGCAGTGCGGCCGACGGGATTTCCACCATGGCACCGAACTTCGCCCGCAGCCCCGCCTCACGGCACGCGTCGGCGAACGCCTTGGCGTCAGCGCGGTCGGCGACCATCGGAGCCATGACTTCCAGATAGACCGGCAGCCCCTCGGCAGCCTTCGCCAGCGCCGTCAGCTGGGTGCGCAGCACCTCCGGATGGTCGAGCAGCGTCCGCAGCCCACGTACGCCCAGCGCCGGGTTCGGCTCGTCGCCAGGGGAGAGGAAGTCCAGCGGTTTGTCCGCACCGGCGTCCAGCACCCGCACGACGACACGCCCCTCCGGGAATGCCTCGAGGACCTGCCGGTAGGCCTCGACCTGCTTCTCCTCCGACGGAGCGTTCTTGCTGTCGTCGAGGAACAGGAATTCGGTACGGAACAGACCGACGCCCTCCGCCCCGGCCTCGACCGCCGCGGCCACATCGGCCGGACCGCCCACATTGGCCAGCAGCGGCACCTTGTGACCGTCGGACGTGGCACCGGGCCCCGTGGAAGCGGACAGTGCGGCCTTGCGCTCGGCGGCCTCGGCCGCCATCAGCGCCTTCTTCTCCTCGCTGGGGTTCACGAATATCTCACCGGTGCTGCCGTCCACGGCGATCACCGTGCCCTCGGCCAGCTCCCCGGCACCGGGAAGCGCCACCACGGCGGGCACCCCGAGCGCCCGAGCCAGAATCGCGCTGTGGCTGGTCGGCCCGCCCTCCTCGGTGACGAAACCGAGCACCAGAGCGGGGTCCAGCAACGCCGTGTCGGCAGGCGCGAGGTCGCGCGCGATAAGGACGTACGGCTCGTCACTGTCCGGCACACCCGGCATCGGCACCCCCAGCAACCGGGCGACGATACGATTCCGCACGTCATCGAGGTCGGCCACGCGCCCGGCGAGGTACTCACCGGCACCGGCCAGCAGGGCGCGGTAGGCGGCGAAGGCGTCGTACACCGCACGCTCGGCCGTGCTCCCCACCGCAATGCGGCGTTCCACGTCCGCCATCAGCTCGGGGTCCTGGGCCATCATGGCCTGCGCCTCGAGCACCGCCTGGGCTTCGCCTCCCGCCAGATTGCCGCGCGCCATCAGGTCGGCCGCCACAGCTTCCACGGCCTTGCGGGCGCGCCCCTGTTCACGCTCCGCGTCTTCTGCCGGAATCTGCTTGGCAGGCGGTTCCAGCACCGCCGTTCCCATGTGCCGAACCTCGCCGATCGCCACACCGTGGCTCACACCGACGCCTCGCAGCGTTGTCTCCATCTCACCCGTCTCCGATAGTGCGGCGGGCCCCGCCGCCGCGGTGGTTGTCCCTGCTTGCCGCTCTACGACGGCACGGTGTCACTTCCAGATGAAGAGACGGTCGCCTGTCTTCACATCGCCGTCCTCACGGAGCTCGGCGAGCGCCTCGGCCGTCGCTTCGAGCGCCACGACCGGGCAGACGGGAGACTTGCCGGCGGCCTCCACCGCGGCCGGGTTCCAGCGCACCACACTCTGACCGCGCGTAACGGTGTCGCCCTTGTTCACGAGCAGCTCGAAGCCCTCGCCGTTGAGCTGCACCGTGTCGATGCCGAGGTGGGTGAGCACACCATGTCCCTGCTCGTCGACAACGACGAAGGCGTGCGGGTGCAGCGAAACGATGACGCCGTCCACGGGCGACACAGCCTCGGAGGGCTCCCGCACAGGATCGATGGCCGTACCCGGGCCGACCATGGCCCCGGAGAAGACCGGATCAGGCACTGCGGCCAGTCCGATGGCGCGTCCGGCAAGCGGGGACTGCACGGTGGTCATGGGAAGCCTCCCAGGGGTGGAGATCCGTATGCGCCGTCTCTGCCTGTCCCGGACGGCGCACTGTTCAGCAGCGTATGTCACATGTAGTACCGGTTCCGCGCGACCGCACGGCTGGTGGTCTAGACCATACCTGCTAGAGATTTGCTCCTGCCTCGCGGCCCGGTGTACAGTCGTACTCCTGCTCGGGGCTGAGCGGCGCAATCTTGCGTCCTCGTCCGGCGGCACCCAACTTGTCAGATCCTATCTCGGGGCCATTTTCTGCATGCCTGCAGGACGGTGGTCAGAGGGCCGGAAAACACTGATAGAGTTTGGAACACCGAAGGGAAGCGCCCGGAGGAAAGCCACGAGAGAGTCTCTCGGGTGAGTACAAAGGAAGCGTCCGTTCCTTGAGAACTCAACAGCGTGCCAAAAGTC
>NZ_JOEV01000032.1 GCF_000721105.1 Streptomyces cellulosae | reverse complement strand
TCGGCTCCAGCCGGGCCCACTGGCTGTTCGTCAGGTCACCACGCCTCACAGGACGTGATCATCTACGACCAAGATCCACTTTCGCAACAGGCCCTAGTGTCTCGTGATCGCGTTCATGGAAGTTGTGGCTCCTGTGATCGTTGGGTCTTGCGGACCAGGTGCTGAGCCCCGTCTGCCGAAGGGCGGCCGGCCCGGGTCTCGCCGGCGACATCGGTCCGCCCGTTGACGACTTTGGAGACCATGGCCATCGAGGTCCGGGCCGGCTCGGCGAACTGTGCGACGGTCAGCGGTCCGGCGGCCGAGGCACCGGACGGGCGAGCCTCGCCGGTCGTGTTCATGGACAAAGTCTTTCTACGGCCGCCGGTCCGAAATTTTCGGAGCCGTCCTCCCGCCGCCCGCCGCACAGAGCCTCGTCCGCGACCTCCTCGCCCCATCCCGGGGTGCACGGCTTCTTGACGCCCCTCGTACGTCGACCCTAGAGTCCCGGAGCAGAAATCATCACCCAGTGATGAGAACGTTTCGGATCGGTGTGGTTCATACCTGGCCCGGCTCGACCGCGGGCCGCGCGGGACCCATACCGGTCGATCTTCGTACCGCTCCCGTCCGGCAAATAAGAGGATCGGCGGACCCGTCCGGCGAGAAGTGGGAGCGCTCCCACTCGCCAGGGTCCGTGCTCACACAGCCACGCGCCCGCGCGTACATCGCACCTCGCTGTTGCGCCGGACCACGACGCACCAGGCACGACCGCACCGCCGCACCCACCGCGAGCCATCCCCCACGTCAGGCCGTTCGGTGTTCTCCCGCTCGGTGCCATCGCCGGGTACGTCGTCGCACGTCCACGTGCGACGTGCGACCAACGGGCGAGCGCCGCATGGCCGTTGAGAAGGAGACCATGCGTACAGCACCGAGAGCCGCTCTCGCGGCGCTGTCCCTGCTGGTGACCAGCGCCGGCCTGGCCGGTCCCGCGCAAGCGGGCGTGGCCCGACCGGAAGCCGACCAGGCCGCCCGCGCCCGCGCGGTCGCCGCCACCGACGCCGCGGGTCCGGCGATCAGCGTGGACGCCACCACCGGACGGCATGCCATCGATCCGCACATCTACGGCATGAACTTCGCCGACGAGGCGCTGGCCCAGGAACTGCGCCTGCCGCTCAGCCGCTGGGGCGGCAACGCCACGACGCGGTACAACTACAAACTCGACGCCTACAACGCGGGTTCCGACTGGTACTTCGAGAACCTGCACTACAACAACGACCCGGCGGCTCTGCCCGCCGGGTCCGAGGCCGACAAGTTCGTCGAACAGAACCGCAGGACCGGCACCGACTCGGTGCTCACCGTGCCGCTGATCGGTCGGACGACGGCGGCCCGCGACGACTCCTGCGGCTTCAGCATCGCCAAGTACGGTCCCCAGCAGGGCAGCGACGCCCAGTGGCGGCCCGACTGCGGCAACGGCAAGAAGCCCGACGGCACCGACATCACCGGGAACAACCCGGCGGAGACCAGCATCCCCATCGGCGCGGACTTCACCAAGGGCTGGGTGCAGTACCTCGACGGTGCCCACGGCAAGGCCGGCAACGGCGGAGTGCGCTTCTACAACCTCGACAACGAACCCGACCTGTGGCACGCCACCCACCGGGACGTGCACCCGACCGGCGCGAGCTACGACGAATTACGGGACAGCACCTACGCCACCGGCGCCGCCATCAAGGACGCCGACGCCGGCGCACAGACCCTCGGCCCGGTCGGCTGGGGCTTCAACTCCCTGATCTACTCGGGCCTCGACCAGGACGTCTGCAACAAGCAGGGCGGCAACTGCTGGTCGGACCCGCCGGACCGGGCGGCGCACGGCGGCGTGCAGTTCGCCCCCTGGTACCTGCAGCAGATGAAGGCGTACGACCAAGCCCACGGCCGTCGGATCCTGGACTACTTCGACGAGCACATCTACCCGCAGCAGACGGGGGTGGCGCTGGCCGACGCCGGTGACGCCACGACCCAGGCGCTGCGGCTGCGCTCCACCAGGCAGCTGTGGGACCCGTCCTACGTCGACGAGAGCTGGATCAACCAGCCCATCCAGTTCATCCCCCGGATGCGCTCGCTGGTCGACCAGAACTACCCGGGTACCAAGCTGGCCGTCACCGAGTACAACTGGGGTGCGCTGAACCACATCAACGGCGCTCTGGCGCAGGCCGACGTCCTGGGCATCTTCGGACGCGAGGGCCTGGACCTGGCCACCTTGTGGTCACCACCGAAGGCGACCGACCCCGGTGCCTACGCCTTCCGGATGTTCCTCAACTACGACGGCAGCGGCGGCACCTTCGGCGACACCGCCGTCCAGGCCGCCAGCGCCGACCAGGACACACTCTCGGTCTACGCTGCCGAGCGCAGCTCCGACCACGCGACGACGATCATGGTGATCAACAAGACCACCGGCGACCTGACCGCACCGGTCTCCGTCACCGGCCGCACCGCCCTGCCCGCCACTGCGCAGGTCTACCGTTACGGCCAGACCGACCTGACCAAGGTTCAGCACGCCGCCGACCAGCCGCTGTCGGGCGGTGCCTTCACCGGGACCTTCCCGGCGTACTCGATCACCGAGTACGTCATCCCGGCCGGTTCGACCGCCGCCACGCCGCCTTCCGCCCCCGGCACTCCGGCGGCCTCCGCGGTCGGCGCCGACCGGGCGACCCTGACCTGGGCCGCCTCCACCGCCGGGTCCGCCCCGGTGGCGTCCTACGAGGTGTTCTCCGGCGACCCCGCCGGGTCCGCCCCGATCGCCACGGTGAACGCCCCGGCCACCACCGCCACGATCACCGGACTGAGCCCGGCCACCGCGTACACCTTCCGGGTCGTGGCCAAGGACACCGCCGGCCGCAGCTCGCCGGCGTCGGCCCCGGTAACGCTGACCACCGCGAGCGCGCCCCCCACCGGCTGCACCGTCGGCTACAGCGTGAGCACCGACTGGGGCAGCGGCTTCACCGGAGACATCAAGATCACCAACCAGGGCGCCCCGGTCAACGGCTGGCAGCTCGGCTTCTCCTTCACCGGCAACCAGAAGATCACCCAGGGCTGGAACGGCACCTGGTCGCAGAACGCCGCGGCGGTCACCGTCAAAGACACCGGCTGGAACGCGGCTCTGCCCACCGGCGCCTCCACCACGATCGGCTTCAACGCCGCCTACAGCGGCAGCAACCCCGCACCGAAGAGCTTCACCCTCAACGGGAAAACCTGCGGAGTCGTATCCGGCACCGCGGCCGCCGGCGTCGTGACCGCTGTCGGGCACGCACCCGGCAGTCACGCCGTGCGCTGACACCCGGGGCGTCACCGCGGACCACTCGTTCCGCGGTGACGCCCCGACCGCACTGCCGTGCGGGTTCCGGTCGCACCGGGCCGGGTAGGAAGATCACTGGCCTGAAACGTCCGGATCATCAGCCGATTATTTCCAATCTGGTTCACCCCCGGGCCGGTCTCATGTCATTCGTCCCACCGGTGACCCCCGGTCACAGGCCCCACCTATCACCCATCCCCCATCGTCCGGTGTGCAGTGGCACCGACGCGCCGCGAACGTCCGGGCAACGCGGAGAGGCGCGGCCGACCACCGTGTTCCCGCGGGTGGCAGACCCACCCACCCACCGGGTCGAGCCCGAGCTTCCGGCCGCGGCCCTGGGAATAGCCCACCGCAGCCGGGCAGGTTGGCCCTGTCCGGCTGCTGCCGGCGGACGTCGGGCTGCGCCGAACTCGTGGGCGGGGCCGCCGCGCCATTCCACCCACTGCGGGTCGTCGAGGACGGGGTCGGCGACGTCGGCGTCTTCGAGGAACACGACCAGGTCGTGGTCGCTGTAGGCGGTGCCGAGGATCTCGTCCCGGCCGCCGCTGTGCACGGTGACCCTCCGGCCGCCCGAGAGGGAGGGCCGATGCGCGACGATCGGCGCGCTGGTCACGCCTTCCGGCTGGCCCCAGCCCGTTTGCGGAGCGAGTCGGCCGTGGCGGTCAGGGTGTCCTGTGACAACGAATCTTGAGCGCGTGCCATCGAAGTCTGAGCGATCGCTCTTGAGGGCTCCTATGCCACTTCAGACGCGGGGCTGAACGTCCAGGAACCGGTGGAGGGATGCCGTCATGCTCGCCACGAACGACTCACGGGTCCGGTCGGAGACCAGGTCCAGGGACAGGTACGGGTTGAGATCCTCCAGCTCCACGAGAAGCAGCCCGCCTTCCCGGGTGCGGCAGGCGTCCACGCGCTGGATGCCGTGGTCGAGGGTGTTCCAGTCGATGAAGCGCCGAGCAAAGGCCAGGTCGGCCTCGGTGGGCTGGTAGGGCTCAAGGACCCAGCGCCGCTCGGGATCGGGGGCGTGAAGGGCGTACTGGAAGGCGTCGTCGACGTAGTAGAAGGACACCTCGTAGCGGAAGTCGATGCGCGGCTGGACCAGGATGTCACCGTAGACGAGGCCGCTCAGCTGCTCTCGGGGCACGAAGGTCAGGCCGATGGAGTCCGCGCCCGCTTTCGGCTTGACCACGTACTGGCCTGCCTCGGGCAGCAGGTGCAGGTCCTCGGTCCGGTCGATGGTGGGGATGACCGGGTATCCGGCAGCGGTCAGGTCCAGCAGGTACTGCTTGCCGGCCATGTCGCCCCGGCCGGACAGCGGGTTGTAGACCTTGATGCCACGGTCCACGGCCTGCTCCCGGAAGGCGTCGTACTCCTTCTGGTGGTGCAGCACGGGCCCGCTGTTGCGGACCACGACCACGTCGAAGGCGTCCATCAGCGCGGCGGCATCCAGCGGGTGGCACAGGGCGACGTCGAAGCCGTCGCGCAGTCGGGAGGTCAGGAAGATGTCCTCGTCGCAGTAGCGTCGCCCCCGGGCCTGGTAGGCGAGGTCGGTCACGAACAGAACTCCGCGGCGCTCGGGCATCGTGCATCTCCTTGGACGGTGCCGCAAACCTACCTGTCCCGCGGAACACGGCCTCGGGCAGCCGGGTGGTCGTGGGCTGTCAGCGCGCTCACACCCCTTGACGCCCTCGATGTCGTCCACCGCTCAGACTTCGGTGTCACCGACTCGCAGCCCGGTCAAGGTTCCCTGCGTTCTGTCCTGTGCCAGCAGCGCGAGCATCTGACCTGCGGTGCCTACGGCCGAGTGGAACAGGTCGGCGGTCGGTTTCCCGCTCAACCGCAGGCAGCCGTGCACGAGGGACCCATCCACCCACACAGCCCCACTGCCAGCGAATCGGTCGGCATTGCCCCACCGACAAGGCGAAGGGCCGCTGGCCTGGCGCTGGGGGAGGACGGTGACCCGGCACTCGGTGCGCCAGGATCTTGTCGTTGCCACCGTCCAGCCTCTCCAGCCAACCGCCGACCCACCGAAGGGACGGACAACTCATCCCGGCGACGAACTGCTGTTCCTGTCGCAGGCGCAGACACGTCAGCGGTCGGCGGCGACGCATCGTGGACGCTCAGCGTGTCGGGGCGCGGGCCGCCAGTGCCTCCAGCAGGAGGTCCACCGCCTCCTCGAAGGAACTGTCCGCCATACCGGGCAACGCGGGGCGGACTGCGGTGAGCGCCGGATACGCCACCGGGTCCAGGTCCTGGTAGACGTTCGACCACGCCCGGTGGTCGGCCTGGCGCTGCTGCAGCGGGAGCGCCAGGAACGCCGCGTCGGTGGCCGCGTGGCTGAGGACGGTGTCGATGAAGGCCAGGTAGAGCCGTGCGGCGGCGGCCGGCTCGAAGCCCGCGGACAGCAGCAGGCCGATCCCCGTCTCCACCGCCTGGATCTCGCTCTTGCGCCCGGTCACCCGGTGCGCCGCCATGGCCGCCGCCCGCGGATGGGCGAGGTACCCGGCGCGGACGCGCAGGGCCATCTCGCGCAACGAGACCACCCAGTCGGCCCCGGGGACGAACCCCGCCATCGCGTCGCCGATGATCCGATCCGCGATGGCGAGCACCAGGTCGTCGGTGCCGTGGAAATAGCGGTAAAGAGCCGTCGGGTCGCAGCCCAGCGCCGCGCCGAGCCGGCGCACACTCAGCGCTTCGGGACCATGCTCGCCGATCAGCCGCAGGGCGGTCTCCACGATCAGGTCCTCGGACAGCAGGACCCCGGAGCGGGTGGGCCGCCGACGTCGGCGCTCCTGCGGGACACGGGTGGACATGACCGGGTTCCTCTCTCCAGGTCGACGAGGCACGCACAGTGAACGACCCCCGACGCCTTACGTCAACAGGGTTGACCCAATGTGGACGTCAGCGGTTCCATCACCTCACCGCGCGGCTCTTCCCGTCTGCCGTCCCCGAGGAGCCCTCCATGTCGTCCGCACCTCCCCTGCCCTCCGCGCCGGGCTCGGCTCTGCGCCGTTCCCTCGGCGTCGTCGACGGCGTAGCCATCGCCGCGTCCAGCACCGCGGCCACCACCAGCATCGCCATCGGCATGGGCACGATCGCGACCATCGTGGGCCTCCAGGCCCCGGCACTCCTGCTCCTGGCCTTCCTGCCGGTCCTTGGCATCGCCACCGCCTACGCCCGCCTGAACCGCTCGGAACCGAACTGCGGCAACGGCTACGTCTGGGTCGGCAAGGCCCTCGGCCCCTGGCCCGGCTTCCTGACCGGCTGGGTCACCCTGGTCGGGTCGGTCATCTTCTGCGCCTACACCAGCGCGATCATGGGCTCGGTCGTGCTGATCTTCGCCAACAAGGCGGGCCTGCGCAGCCTCGCCGGCATTGACCTCGATCCGACGTCCACCGGTGTCACCACGGCGGTCGGACTGGTGATCCTCCTCGCCCTCACCGCCCTGGCCGTCACCGGGGTGCGGGCCGCCACCCGCTTCCAGTTCGCCCTCCTGATCTTCGAGTACGCCGTGCTGCTGGCCTTCTGCGGCTGGGCCCTGATCACCGGTGACCACGCAGTGTCCCTGTCCTGGTTCAACCCCTTCGAGATCTCCAGCGGCACCGCCTTCGCCCAGGGCATGGTCCTCGCGGTCTTCTTCTTCTGGGGCTGGGACGCGGCCTTCAGCGTCAACGAGGAGACGAAGAGCCCGGGCGACGCGGCCCGCGGAGGCCTCATCGCCCTCTTCGCGATGCTCGGTCTGTTCCTCTTCGCCTCGGTCGCCTTCCAGCGGGAGATGAGCCTGGCCGAACTCGTCCGCAACGGCCCCCAGGCCCTCCCGTACCTCGGCGAGAAACTGGCCGCCGAACCCTGGGCTACCCTCCCCCTGGTCGCGCTGATGTTCTCCGCCGTCGCCTCCGTCCAGGCCACCCTGATCCCCACGGCGCGCGGCCTGTTCGCCATGAGCCGCGACCGCACGATGGGACCGGTGTGGACCCGGATCCACCCCCGCTACGGCACCCCCGCCGCCGGCACCGTCGTCGTGATGTCCATCGCCGGCGTGATCGCCCTGCTCGCCATCGCGCTTCCCAAGCTGAGCGAGATGCTGCTGGCCGCCGTCAACGCCATCGGCCTGATCGTCGCCCTCTACTACGGCCTCACCGCGCTCGCCTGCGCCGTACGCTTCCGCTCCGCACGTCAGGAAGGTGCACGGGAGGCGCTGCTCGCCATCGGCGTGCCCGCCGTGTCCGGCCTGATCCTGCTCGGCCTGGGCGGCTACCTCGGATACTCGTACCTGACCATGAGCGACCACTTCGAACTCAGCCCGGACAACGGCTGGTTCATGTTCTCGCTGCCCGCCGCGATCGTGCTCGCCGGCCTGGGCATGGCCGCCGTGGCCAAGTACGTGAGGCACTCGCCGTACTTCACGACGGGGCGCGGCACCGACGCCGAGTCCCTCACCCTTCCGATGGACCGTACAACGGTCTGACCACCCCCCATGGAGTTCCTTCCCATGTCGCATCCCCAGGTCACGGGGCCGGCCGATCTCGTCCTCACGGGCGGCCCCGTGCACACCGTCGATCCCGCACGCAGCCGCGCCACCGCCGTGGCCGTGCGCGGCGGGCGGATCGCCGCCGTCGGCCACGCCGAGGTGCACGAACTGATCGGCCCGCGCACCGAGGTCGTCGACCTCGCCGGCAAACTGCTGCTGCCCGGCTTCCAGGACGCCCACGTCCACCCGCAGGGCGCGGGCCTCGAACTCGGCCTGTGCCACCTCGCCGACACAGTCGACCCGGCCGAATACCTGCGCAGGATCAAGGCGTACGCCGGCCGGCACCCGGACGCCGAGTGGATCACCGGCGGTGGCTGGTCCCTGGAGGCGTTCCCCGACGGCGCTCCCAGCGCCGCGGCTCTCGACGCGATCGTCCCGGACCGGCCCGTCTTCCTGCCCAACCGCGACCACCACGGCGCCTGGGTCAACACCCGGGCCCTGGAGCGCGCGGGCATCGACGCCCGTACGCCCGATCCCACCGACGGCCGTATCGAGCGCGACGCCGACGGCAACCCGACCGGCATGCTCCAGGAGGGAGCCGTCCACCTCGTGGGAAGGCTCGTTCCCGATCCCACGCCGGAGGAACAACTCGCCGCACTGCTCCGTGCCCAGGCCGTCCTGCACTCCTATGGCGTCACCGCCTGGCAGGACGCCATCATCGGCGCGTACGCCAACATGACCGACCCGGCGCCCGCCTATGTGGCCGCTGTCGACCGGGGCCTGCTCACCGCCCGTGTCGTCGGCGCTCTGTGGTGGGACCGCGAGCGCGGCGCCGAACAGATCCCCGAACTCATCGCCCGCCGCGAGGAGTTGAACCGGGACCGGTTCCGCGCGACCACCGTGAAGGTCATGCAGGACGGCATCGCGGAGAACCACACCGCCGCGATGCTCGACCCCTATCTGACCGGCTGCGGCTGCGCCTCGGACAACAGCGGCATCAGCTTCGTCGAGCCGGGAGAGCTGAGGAAGTACGTCACCGAACTCGACGCGTCCGGCTTCCAGGTCCACTTCCACGCGCTCGGCGACCGCGCGGTGCGCGAGGCGCTCGATGCCGTGGAGGCCGCCCGCACGGCCAACGGGTGGCGCGACACACGTCACCATCTGGCGCATCTCCAGGTCGTGCATCCGCACGACATTCCGCGCTTGCGCGCACTCGGCGCGAGCACCAACCTGCAAATGCTGTGGGCCGCCCACGAACCGCAGATGGACGAACTGACCCTGCCCTTCCTGGGTACGGAACGCGGCGCACGGCAGTACCCCTTCGGTGATCTGCTGCGCGCCGGCGCGACCCTGGCCGCCGGTAGCGACTGGCCGGTCAGCAGTCCCGACCCGCTCCAGGCCCTCCATGTCGCCGTCAACCGGATCGCCCCCGGCGCCCCCGAGGGCACGCCGGCCTTCCTTCCGGAGCAGCGCCTCGACCTGGGCGCCGCCATCGCCGCGTACACGGCGGGCAGCGCCTACGTGAACCACCTCGACGACATCACCGGCAGCATCACCGTCGGCAAGTCGGCCGATCTCGTCGTCCTCGACCGTGACCCGTTCGCGGGTCCGCCCGAGGAGATCGCCGCCACCCGCGTCCTTGAGACCTTCGTCGAAGGGCAGCGAGTCCACGCGGCCCAGGGCGCCTGAGTTGGCCATTGCTCTGCGCACGAGTGGCCAGATGACCTCGACGGGGTTGAAGTCGGGTGCATACGGCGGGAGGCGGATGGTGGTGAGCCACTTGCCGAGTTCCTCCTCGATCACCAGGAACTGGGCATCGGTGACGGTCGGAGAAGTTCGCAGGCCCTGCCGAGCGCAGGGCCTCCCCCTCCTCCCCCCCGGCCCGCCGCCAGCGTTCCACCGACCGCGCACTCACCCGCAGATCCTCACGACCTGGTCCGCGACAGAGGACCGGGGGCAGGACGGGTTTCTGGTGCGAACTGACAGCCTGGGCTCATGGACGATGCAGTGGACCTCGGCGAGTTCGATGTGCGCCGCGGGAGTGAGTCAGAGTCGAGAGGCGGAACGGGCAGTTCAATGGGCGGCGTGGGCCGCCACGGCATCCGCGAGAGGGGTGTCGCCGCCGATGACCTCGACGGTCCGGCCGGTCAGGCGCGGTTCGTCGAGCAGCGTCAGCAGGACGGCGGCGGCATCGGCCCGGGAGATGGGGACCGGACCCGCTCGGCGAGCGTGACCCGGCCGGTGCCGGGGGTGTGGTTGAGCAGACCGGGGCGGACGTTCGTTGCCCGGAGCGCGGACCGGGACCGCATCGCGTTCTCGGCCGCGAGCTTGGCCCGCAGACAGGTACGGAAGACCGGGTCGAGGCTCTCGTCGTCGATGGCCCTCAGATCGGCGCCCATGGCGGAGAGCAGCAGGTAGCGTCCGACTCTGGCGCTCTCGGTGGCGTCCGCCAGCAGGATCGCCGCGTCGCGGTCCACGCTGTCTTTACGGCCCACCGAACTCCCGGGACCCGTCCCGGCGGCGAAAACCACCACGTCGGCACCCGTCAGCTGCCAGGCGACCTCGTCGCCGGTGGTCTTCCCCAGATCCACGAGCCGGGCCTGGGCCCCGGCCTCTCCAACGCCTCGGCCTGGGCCGGGTTGCGACGAGGCCGGTGACCGCATCGACGCGCCGGGACAGCAGCTGCTCCAGGAGAAGGGCGATCTTGCCGTGCCCTCCGGCGATCACGACCTTCATGATCAGGCCGGCAGGCGGGTGTCGAGGACGAAGTTGACCTCGATGAGCTGGCCCGGGGAAGAACAGTGACGCGACGCCGATGGTGGAGCTGGTGGGGCGGTGGTCACCGAAGTAGGCCAGGTTCGCCGCGGCCATCGCCATGCTGTACCGCGGCAGGTCCACGATGAACTGGGTCTCGGAGACGACCTGGTTGCGGGTGGCGCCGTAGTGGGCGAGCACCTTCTCGAAGTTTGCGTAGGACTGCTTCAGCTGGGCGTCGAAGTCGCCCGGGTAGAGGAAGTTGCCCTGCTCGTCGTGCGAGAGCTGCCCGGAGACGTAGATCGTGTCGCCGACCTTGATGGCCTGGGCGAAGCCGAACTCCTTCTCATTCGGAGACGTCGTGGTTGTAGGAATCGATGGCGGTCATGGTGCTCCTCCTTGCTGATGGTGCTGTGGTTGAGGTGCGGGGGTGGCTCAGGCGGCCGCGAGGCGGGTGACGGCGTCCGTGACGGGGGTGTCACCGGAGGTGAGTTCGACGATCACGCGGCTGAGGGCAGGCGCGTGCAGGGCGGCGTCGAGGAACGCGGCGACGTCGTCGCGGTGCACGTCGCCGTACTCGACGGCGGGACCAGCGGTGACCCGGCCGGTGCCGGGGGTGTCCAGAAGGGTTCCGGGACGGACGATCAGCCAGTCCAGATCGGTGCGCGTCAGATAGACGTCGGCGGTTTTCTTGACCTTGATGTAGTGCTCGAAGCCCTCACTACGTGTCCCGTCGCGCAGCGCGTCGGGGAACACCGAGACGAGGACGAACCGCGCCGCCCCGGCCAGCGCGGCCGCATCGGCGGCCTTTTGAAGGCCACGGCCGTCGATCAAGGTCGTCTTGTCCTGACCGGTGCCATGTGCGCCGGCCGAAAAGACCACGGCGTCATGGCCGCGCATCTTTCCGGCCAGATCCTCGACTGAGTCGGCGATGAGATCACCGACCACCGGAGTCCCGCCGGCCGCCCGCACCGTCTCACCCTGAGCGGGCCCACGGTGCATGCCGGTCACAAAGTCACCGCGTGCGGTGAGGAGTTGAGTGAGGCGGCGGCCGACTCCTCCGGCGGCGCCGATCTGGAACACCTTCATGAGCTCGTCCCGTCTTTCGCCTGTGGGGGTGGGTGGTGCCGGCCGCCGGTCAGGCGGCGAACACCTGCGAGTCGTCGGCGAACGCCTTGAACTCCAGCGCGTTGCCGGCCGGGTCGAGGAGGAACATCGTCCACTGCTCGCCCTTCTGGCCCGCGAAACGCACGTACGGCTCGATGACGAACTCGGTGCCCGCCGCCCGCAGCCGCTCGGCAAACCCCTGGAAGGCCTCAACCGTCAGAATCAGACCGAAGTGCGGCACGGGTACGTCGTGGCCGTCGACCGGGTTGTGTATGCGCTGCGCGCGCTTCGGCGCGAGGTGCGTGACGAACTGATGGCCGTGCAGATTCCAGTCCACCCACGTGTCCGCGCTGCGGCCCTGCTCCAGGCCCAGGACGTCGCCGTAGAAGCGGCACGCGGTAGCCAGGTCGTCGACCGGCACGGCCAGGTGGAAGCGGGGGATCGGGGAGTCGAGAACGGTCATGGCACTGCCTTCCTGCCGGGGAGCGGAGCGGCCCGTGGGCGATCCTGCTCGGCTTGTCCTAATGTTGACATCACGACAACGTCCGAATGTTAACATCCGGTCATTGGTGGAGAGGTGTAATTCGGGCATGAGTGATCAGGGCAAGGTGGCCCCGGCTCGCCGCCGAGGTCTGGCCGACGAGGTTGCGGACCGTATCCGCGAGGCCATCTTCAACGGGGCCTACGCCCCGGGCGAGCAGCTGCGCGAGGTGGAGCTGTCCGGCGAGCTGGGCGTCAGCCGTGGCCCGGTGCGCGAGGCGCTGCGGCTTCTGGAGCGCGAGGGCCTGGTGCACTGTGCGTGGCACCGGGGCACGACGGTGACGACGCTGTCCGCCGAGGACGTGGCTGAGCTCGACAGCCTGCGCGGCGCGCTGGAGGACCTCGCCGTCCGCCAGGTGATCGCCCACGCCTCGGACGAGGACCTCGCGTCCATCGCGAAGACGGCCGACATGATGGAGCGGGCCGGCGATGTGCACGAGATGGTGCGCCTGGACATCGCCTTCCACGACGCGGTGTTCGCCGCCGCAGGGCACCAGCGCCTCGCCGACGCCTGGGACGGCATACGCTGCCAGGTCCACCTGTTCCTGCTGACCCGGATCAGCCGCAGCACCGCCGGCTACCTCGACTGCATCCCGCGCGAGCACCACGGACTCGTCACCGCACTGCGCGCCCGGGACACCAACACCGCCCTCGACCTCTTCGCAGCACACCGGCGCCACGCCGTCGACGTGGTCGCCGGCACCACCGCCTGAGTGTCGGCAAACGATGGCACCCTCAAGTGATCAACGCACCACCCACGGATGATCACGTGATCGTGGAGGCACAGGTGCGTGACTACGGATTTTCGCCGGCTCAGCAGGATGAGATCTGGAGACGCTGGCGCGAGGGGCAATCGTTCAGCTCGATCGGGCCTGGTGGTCGTTGCAACACCCCCAGTTCAGGGGTGGCAATGGACTTCAAGATCCGGGAGGACCGGAGGCCGCAGGGACCCGGGAAGCTGGTCCAGGAGCGGGAGGCATACTTCCGGCTTATGGATCAAGGAATGGGCTACTCCGAGGCTGCCGCAGTCATCGGCATCAACGTCCGGACGGGCAAGCGATGGCGGAACGGACGCGGCGCCTCGGGCAGGAACAAGGCGGCACCACCGATCAACGCGGTGGTGCCGCCGTCCGTTGAAACGGGCCAGCCCGCTCCCTCGCGCTACCTGGGCGAGGCGGACCGCATTCACATCGCCGACCGGCTGCGCGAGAAGGCCACCGTCCGGGCCATCGCAGCCGAGCTGGGCCGCAGCCCCTCAACGATCAACCGGGAGATCTCCCCAAAGGCAGCGTCCTGTCCGTCCACACCCGCGAGGACCTCGACACCGTCGCCGCCGAACTCAACGGCCGCCCACGCAATAGTTGGACCCGACCGGCGATCGATCCCAAGGGATCGGCTGCCCCCATGCGACGAGGGAGCCGAACCCAACTTCCTGAAGACAGAGTTGGGCTCCCTCACCACCCACCCAACCTCGGGGTTCGACTGGCGGCCGTCGGCGTTTTGACGGATACGGGCGCCCGCCGGGCAGGTGAGGCGGGGTCGGCCGTACGGGGGGAGCGGGGTTATCGGACGAGTGGCCGGCCACCCGCTCCGGGCGTGTCGGCGGCTCAGCGCTGCTACATGTGTGCTCGTGATGACGACTTGCACACGCATGGTCCTGGCGGCAGCCGCCGTCCTCGTTCCGCTGCTGATGACCGCTCCCACCGCCGATGCCACTCCCCGCCCCGGGCGAGCCGCTGGCATCGACTGCCCGGACGGCTACGTCTGCATCTACCCCGAATCAACTTCGGCGGCCAGCCCTGGGTGAAACGGCCGTCGACGGCAGCGTCAAGGACCTGCCCTCCGCCATCCGCGACCGCGGCAGCTCCATCCGCAACAACTCCGAACGCACCGCCCGCGTCTACGAAAAAAGTAACTACGCCGGACACTGGGTCTGCGTCACCAAGAGCGGCGGCTCCATCCACGAGCTGCGCGGTTACAACCTCAACGACCAGACCCGCAGCCTGAAGATCAACCGCAACGACTGCGGGTGACACCGCCGCATCCACCATGCCCTGGCCGGCTGGCGAGCCGGGTTCGACGCGGACGGCGGCACGGCTGGTGCAGCCGCCGACGGCGTGAGCAGGTGACGTCGGTCGAGCGCGCCGGCGTGTTCGGTGATCGCCGAGCGGATCGGCTGGGAGAGGGGCATGACCATCCTCAAGGATCGGATCCGGGAGCGGCCGGCCTATGTCCCACCGATCCGGTCTCGCGCACGGTTTACCGGACCGGCGAACTGGCCCAGTGCGACTTGTATGCGCAAAGCGGACGCCCGCCGGTCCTGGTGATGGTGTCCGGCTCCTCACGCGTGATCACCGACCGGATGCCGCCCTCCCGCAGGACCGGCGAAGGGATGCAGAGACGAGTACCGTCTGTCGACGCGCTGACCGGGCGGCGGATAGCCAACGCCCCAGCCAGGCGCGGCCACCGCGTGCCCGCTATCCGGCGTACCGGACCGCCCTCTTCACCCCAAGCTCCACGCCGGCCCGCATCGCGCCCTCCTCTTTCGCATGCATGGTGACCGCGGCCTGCACGTCTTGGGCAAGGTCGCGCCATGCCTGCCACGCGGCCTCGTAAGCAGGCGGATCGCCTTGGCCGCGCAGGGCTTGTACGGTCGCGTGCGCCTGGTCGGCGGCGCGTTGCTTCTCCACGAGTTCCTCGAAGGTATGTGCCACACAGTGACCCTAAACCGCGCACCACGGAGTCTCTCCCCGCGACGTGCGCAGCAAGGGGCTGGGACTGCTGCATGGCTCGACACGAATGCGGCTGAGACCAGGAGAGACCTCTGTAGGGGATCCTGAGGTCGACACTGGGGCCTGCATTGGGTTCCGGCCCGTACCTTGCGGTTGGCCGGACTGAGTGAGAGGACAACGATCAGCTGTGAAGGCGTGCGGAGTGTCCGGGGCCGAGAAGGAAGTCGCCCTGCTGGAGTTGCCCGAACCGTCATCTCCCGGGCGCGGTCAGATCCTGGTTGCGGTTGAGGCAGCCGGGGTCGGCCCGTGGGACGAACTCCTCAACGGCGGTAGCTGGGACGTGGGGCTGCGCCCCCCGGCGGCACTGGGCGTGGAGGGCGCGGGCAAGGTGCTGGCCGTCGGCGCGGGTGCCACCGGGTTTGCCGTGGGCGACCGGGTGCTCACACACGAGGCCCCGCTGCCCGGGGGAAGCGGCTTCTGGGCCGAACGCGTCCTGATCAACGCGGATCACGCGGCAGCCTGCCCACCCGAGCTGGACGCCGTGCATGCGGCGGCGCTGCCGGTCAACGGACTCACCGCGTGGCAGGCCCTGGAGAAGCTGGACCTCAGCCGAGAACAGCGGCTCCTGATCACCAACGGAGGCGGGGCCACCGGAGCCCTGGCCGTCCAGCTCGCCGCGGCCAAGGGCATCGAGGTGACCGCGACCGCGTCTGCTGCCGCCACAGAGCGCCTGCTCGGTCTGGGAGCGAGGGAGGTCGTCGACTACCACGACCCGAACTGGTCAGCCAAGGTACGCGGCGGGTTCGACGCCGCCCTCACCATGGCCAAAGGCACGGCGGACGCCGCCCTGCCTTTGGTGCGGGACGGCGGCCGGCTGTGCTCCCTGACCTCGGACGCGCCTGCGGAGGAACGGGGCATCACGACTTGGGACCTCTACGTCGAGCCCAACGCCGCGCAGCTTGTCCAGCTGGCCGCGCAGGCCGCCGCGGGAACCTTGAAACTCGCACCGCAACCCCTGCCGCTGAGCGAGGGGCCGACTGCGTTCGCCCGGGTGGTTACCGGACGGACCGGCGGTAAGAAGATCGTGCTCACCCAAGCATGACCCGACCGGGCACCGCCCGATCCCGACGCTGGGCCACGGTGCCCGCCAGGCGCGATCAAGAAATCGCCAGACTGAGGGTGGGCGACCGAGGAGGTGCTGGCGAGATTTGCTCACGCCGGGGCCGCGCCTGGCTCTGCACGCGAGTACGGACAGCACCTGGACGGCTGTCTGGGCAGCACCTGGCCACCGGCGATTCGTCGATCGGCGAGCATGAGCTGAACCCCGACGGCACCACCCGTGCGCCGGGCGCCGTGCTGGCCGACGCGGCCCGGGTCCTCGCCGTCGCGCAGCGGTTGCTCGAAGCCGCCGCCCTATTCGAGCGCATGGCTGGCGCCGACTGGCAGCTCATCGGGAGCATCCTGGGCGTGCCTCCCCACACCACGCGGGTGCGT
Organism: Streptomyces cellulosae; assembly: GCF_000721105.1. Taxonomy (GTDB): domain Bacteria; phylum Actinomycetota; class Actinomycetes; order Streptomycetales; family Streptomycetaceae; genus Streptomyces; species Streptomyces cellulosae_A. The sequence goes on along the minus strand of NZ_JOEV01000032.1, from coordinate 71,255 downwards.
TTCGCGATGTCCGAGGCCGCCTTCCGGGAAGAACTGCTCTCCCCCAAGGGGACTCGCTCGGGTGGAGCCGCCGAGGAGGCGAGCCGCCTGCGGGTCCACATGGCCAGGGAGCCGCTGGAAACCGCCCTCGACCTCGACCACTGGGTGGTGCGCCACGAGGATGGTGACAGCGACCTCGGCACCGCACCGGGCTTCGGCGGCCTGGTCCGGCGGGATCTTCAACGACGTACCAAGGAACACTCCTGACCCCGAATGACCCAGAATGACGAAACGAGGAGAGACGACGTGGACACCTCGCCATCCGACGTGGCACGGCTGCTGCGGTTGCTCGCCGTGCGCGTCCTGGCCTTCGCACTTCTCGTCGGCGTCACGGGTGAAACGCTGCTGACAGTTCTCTTCGCGCTCGCCGGTATCTGCTTCCTTCTCCTCGTGCCGGTCGCCTCGGCGGCGGACCGCCGGCCGGGCCAGCAAGCGGCGCCTGAGCGTGTCCCTCCGGTTCAGAGCACCAATTCCTCCACATCTGCCGACACCGGTTATACGTACCGGCAGGCTGCTGATCCCGGTGAGGAGGTTGGAGTAGATACGGCGAACCGGCCCGGCGATCTCGCAACCCGGTGGTGAGGTCGCGGAGCGCGAGCAGCACCTGGGAGATCTCCAGCCTCGCCAGGTACGCGCCGATGCAGTAGTGCGGACCGTGCCCGAACGCGATGTGCTTGTTCGGCGACCGGCCGATGAGGAACCGGTCCGGGTCGGCGAAGACGCGCTCGTCGCGGTTTCCTGAGACGTTCCACACCGTCAGCACGTCACCCGCCTTGATCGGGGTGCCGTGGATCTCCGTGTCCCGTACCGCGGTGCGGCCGAAGTGCATGGTGGGTAAGGCTCAGCGCAGTGCCTCTTCGGTCGCCTGCTTGACGGACACGTCACCCCGCTTGAACGCCGCCCACTGGTCCGGATTGGCGCCGAAGCTGTGCACGGAGTCAATCATCGTGAGGCGGGCGGTCGCGTCCCCGCCGAGGATCAGGCTGTAGCAGTTGAGGACGATCTCGTCCTCACTGAGGAATTCGCCGTCGACCGTGCCGCCGGCCAGCACGCTGACCACGTCGTTCTGCGGCGCGACACGGCGTTCTTCGACCATGCCGAGGAAGTACTGAAGGATCTCGTTGCGGGCGTCGTCGGCCGCGGCGGAGTACTCCGGCTGGTCGTCCGAACTGATCGCGGACTTGGTAAAGGTGAGCATGTACTCCTGGTCCTGGCTCGGCACGCCGAGCAGGTCGCAGATCGTGATCATGGGAATCTTGCTCGCGACGTCCAGCGCGAAATCGCAAGCGCCGCGGTCGACCGCCACCGCCAGCCGTGACCGGGCGTTCCGGCGTACCTGCTCGCCGATCCGGCTCAGGACGCGCGGCGAGAACGCCTTCAACAGCACATTGCGCAACTCCTCGTGCCGCTGCCCGTCGGTCACCGGGACCATCAGGCCGGCCGCCGAGTCACTTTCGCCGAGCAGTGTGATCAGGACGTTGCCGCGCTCCGAGGTGAAGGTGACGTTGTCCCGGTAGAGCGCGACGATGTCGTCGTACCGGCTGAGCACCCAGAAGCCGGGACTGTCCCCGACCGCCGGATGCCGGTAGAGCGGCCGGGTCGCCCGCAGGGTGCGCCAGTAACTGCTCAGGTCGTAGTCCGCGAACGTCTGCGGATCCCCCAGGTTCACACGGGCCAGGTCATCCGGCATCGCACGGATGGGCAGGTCTTCCACGGGCTTGACCTCCAGGCCGAGACGGTGAGACGGATCAGACGGTGAAACGGATCCGAGGGCGAAGGAACGGGTTCTCGACAGCCGGGGATCACCCGGCCGCAGATGCAGCGCTCCGTTCTTCGCGTCGAGGACGACGGCGGTGACGGTGCGCTCCCGGCGGATGTCCCCGTCGTCGGCGACGCAGATCGGAGTTTGCGACAGCACCGCGAAGTGCTCATCGGGATCCGCGTCGGCAGGCAGGTCCCGCAGACCGGCCTCGGCCGCCTGAAACCGGCGCAGCGAGGAGTTGTGTGCGAAGACGTTCAGCTCGTCCCGGCTCGTGAAGTCCGGGGCGAGGAAATGGTTGGTGTGCACCGACTCCGGCGCCGTCATGACCCGGTGCTCGCCGCCGATGACCTCCACGCAGGCGGTCTCGGTGGCATCGGCGAGCACGATCGTGCGGGAGCTGGCGAAGGGCAGCGAGCGCAGCGCGGCGACGGCCGATTCCACCGAGGTCGCGATGTCGAGGATGTGGCGGATGGCCAGATACGGCGGCACGCCCGGACTCCAGCGCCCACCGAGGACCAGGTTCAGACCGACCGCGAGGCCGCGGGAGTTGACGCCGAGGTAGCCGAGCAGCCCGGCGAAGCTCAGCACGAGGGCCCTTCCCGGCGCGGCTGGCCGCGTCGACAACTAGAGCCGCCAGTTCTGGTTCGTCGGGGACCGCGGGCCCCCGCCCGCAGAGCAGTCGCGAGGCCCGCGACGAGGTGCTCGTGCGCGATGTGCCGGCCCAGCAGCAGCACCTCGATCAGGGCCCGGGTGCCCTCGGCGTCGCCGTGGGCCTTGACCGCCGCCGTCCACCACGCGTCGTGGACGGGGGTGAACTTGCCCGCGGAGCGGGCCTGTTCCAGCGCGGTCGCACCGGGAAAGGCGCCCGGCTTGCGGATCAGAGCTTCGAGGTAGTGTCGCTGGACGCACTGGACTACGACTGGCCCTGTGGCTTTGCTCGATTCGAGATCGCCATCTGGAACCCCGAGCGCGCCTGGTTCAGCGACGAGGAACTGACTGCCATCGGGCACGCACTCGGACATCCAGTCCAGCAAGTCAGGGCCCACATCTGAAGCCCGTCAGCCCGCGAGGAACCCGACATCACGAGTTCAAGTTCAGTAGCTAGTCAGTGAATGCGCCCATTGCGCGGTCGAGCAGCACGGTCAGTGGGACTGCTCCCGCACAGGCCACCCACCCCGTCGAAGCCGCGTCGAGGCAGGCGAGGGCGGCCGCGACCAATGCACTTGGCCTGGGATCCTCCGGCCGGTCAGGACTGGCCCCGAGTCGCCGGGCGATCTCCGGGGCCATCATTTCCTGCCAGCGCAACTGCTTCTCGAAGTGCCGGGCGCGCAGTGAGGGCGTGTCCTGGAGCATCCGCAGATAACTCAGCGTCTGATCGGGTTCCGCCTCGTTCATCCGCGTCAGCACGTCGAAGGCCCGGCGCAGCGCCTCCCACGGCCGCTCCTCGTCGGGCCGGGCGGCGAGCGCGTCGGTGATCTGGCGGCCGATCTCCTCCAGGTCGACCAGAACGATGTCCTCCTTCGTTCCGAAGTGCCGGAACAGGCTGGCGCGCGACAGCCCGGCCTCGGCGGCGATCTGATCGACGGTCGTCCGGTCGAATCCCTGCTCGATGAAGAGCCTGAGCGCTACCTGCGTCACTTCCGCCCGGACCGTGGCGCGCATGCGCTCGCGCAGCCCGGGTTTGACCGCGGAGCGGGTGGGAGTACCGGAGGAGTCAGTCACGCGTGAAGAATACACGAAAGCTCATCTTGAGACTGAGTCTCGTACTGAGCTATCGTCTCTCCATAACGCCTCGTTTCGAGCAGGAGTGTTCCCATGAGCAAGATCTGGTTCATCGCCGGTTCCTCGTGCGGTTTCGGCTGCCAGCTCGCCGAGGCGGCCCTGGAGCGCGGCGACAAGGTCGCGGCCACCGCCCGCAACACCGATTCCTGAAGGACCTGGTCGCCGCCCACGGCGAGGCGATTCTTCCGCTGCCCCTGGACGCGACGGACAAGGCCGCCGCCACCGAGGCCGTCCAGCGGGCACACCCACACTCCGGCCGCCTTCACCCAGAGCAGCCACATCCTGGGCTACGGCCGTATCACAGCCACCGCCCGGCGCTGACCCCTTAACACTTCGAAAGGCAACGACACGATGAGTGCCAACGACCCCTTCGCCCGCCTTCCGGAAGCGGCTACCTTCACGGTCACCAGCACCACCGTCGCCGATGGCGCCGCTTGGCCCGCCGAGCAGTACTCCGGCGCCCTCGGCGTGCCCGGCGGCAAGGACGTCTCCCCACAACTGTCCTGGAGCGGCGCCCCCGAGGGCACCAAGAGCTACGCCGTCACGGTGTACGACCCCGACGCCCCCACCGGCTCCGGCTTCTGGCACTGGGCGGTGGCCGACATCCCGGCCGGCGTGACCGAACTGCCCGAGGGAGCGGGCGACGACACCGGCTCGGGTCTGCCCGAGGGCGCCTTCCAGCTGCCCAACGACGCCCGCGCCGCCCGTTTCATCGGCGCCGCCCCGCCCGCCGGGCACGGCCCGCACCGCTACTTCATCGTGGTGCACGCTCTCGACGTCGAGTCCATCGGCGTCCCAGCCGAGGCCACCCCGGCCTTCCTCGGCTTCAACATCGCCAGCCACATCCTCGGCCGCGCGGTCCTCACGGCCAGCGCCGAGATACCGGCGGCCTGACGAATGGCCATGCTGAGGGGCTCGACCACGGTCGTGGACGAGCCCCTCAGCACGCGTGTCCCTCGGTGTTTGGCCGCACGGGGGCCAGTCTTCACCGCGAGATGCCGGCCAACTGGGGCCGAACCTGGAAAGGATGGCACCACCACGTCACCCTCGTCTCCGTCGCGCACGACTTCTGCACCCTGCAACGACTGGCCCGGGCCCCAAAAGACGCGGCGCGGCCTGGGCCTCTACCAGGTCGTCCGCGAGCTACAGACACTCCTCGCCCTCTGGACCCGCGCCTGCCCCACCTGCCACCGCGACATACCCACACCACTACGAACCTGACCAAGCACTACTGGGGCGCGTATCGAGTCGTGATCAATCTGTGGGATTTGCCTTCGCGGCGTAGCCCGATCCGTAGATCGTTTTGCATGACGCAAGTGCAACTGACAGATACGGAGTGGGAGTTCATCGGCCCCTACCTGCCGATCGGCGAGTACGGGCCGTACCCCCAGCGGCTGCGGCAGCAGTTCGAGGGTGTGATCTGGCGGTTCAAGACAGGCGGGCAGCGGCGGGAGATGCCGCAGGCGTTCGGTGCCTGGTCGACCGTTTCCAACCGCTTCCGGCAGTGGCGTGACGCGGGTGTGTTCGAGGCCCTGGTGGAAGGGCTGATCGCGGAGACTGCGAGGCGGGGCGAGGTGGACCTGTCCCTGGTCAGCATCGACTCCACCACCGCGCGGGCCCACCACGACGCCGCCGGGGTGCACCTGGACCAGGACGTCATCACCGCGCTGGAGGAGGCTGCCGCCGAGGAAGAGAAAAGCCGGGTCAAAGGGGGCGGCCGCGAAGAGCAAAGCGGGCAGGACGCCGAAGCCGATCCCGAGCGGGACGAGCGACGACGCATCCGGCGTCGGCAAAAGCTCCGACTGAAGGCCGCCCTTCTCGGACGTTCCAGGGGCGGGCAGACCAGCAAGGTCCACCTCGCCGCTGACCGCAAGTGCCGCCCTGTGGCGTTCGTCCTGACCGCTGGACAAGCCGCTGACAGTCCGCAGTTCATCCCAGTGCTGGGAAGGATCCGTGTCCGCGCTCCTGTCGGCCGCCCCCGCACCCGGCCGGACGCGGTCGCCGGGGACAAGGCCTATTCGTCCCGTGGCAACCGAGCCCACCTGCGCAAACGCCCCATCAAGGCAGTCATCCCGGAGAAGTCGGACCAGGCCGCCAACCGGAAGAAGAAGGGCTCCAGGGGCGACCGGCCCGCCAGTCACGACGCCGACCTCTACAAGGAGAGAAACACGGTCGAGCACCTGATCAACAAGCTCAAGTCGTGGCGGGGCATTGCCACCCGATACGACAAGACCCCGGACAGCTACCTCGCCGGACTGCACCTGCGCGCCTCGATGATCTGGATCAAAGATTTCACCCGAGGCACCCCTTGATCACAGCCCTGTCGCGCCCTAAGGGCGGATGTAAGGCCGAGTCATGACCTCCATGTTGTGACCGTCCGGGTCGTCGAAGTAGGCGCCGCGCCCACCGAATAGACGGTTGATCTGACCGGGTTCGGTGTGGCTGGGGTCGGCGTAGTAGGTGACCCCGACCACCTCAAGACGGGTGATAACGGCGTCGAACTGCTCGTCAGGGACGAGGAAGGCGTAGTGCTGCGACTGGATCGGCTCGTCCCTCTTCTCGTAGTAGTCGAGCGTCACGCCGTTGCCAAGGTCGACGGGCAGGAACGGCCCAAACGGGGCGCCGACCTTCAAGCCCAGGACCGCGGCGAGGAACTCGGCAGACAGGTGCCGGTCGCTTGCGTAGATGGCAGTGTGGTTCAGCTGGACGCCGGCCGTCGGCAGCGCGGATACATGCGGGTACTGCTGGTCATAGGACATAAGTGGTGTGTCTCCGGTCTTGGGATCCGCTGGAATGGGGCGCCGTAGGCGGGCGCCGGGAGCTAAGACGCGGAGAAGTGGGCGGGCCTCTTGCCCGCCTCGTGCTCACGCCGAGGCCGGGAACCTCACTCGTGCGTGGCCCATGGCCGACCCGGCAGTCACCCGACCGACCTTACTGACCATTGCAGGCGGGGGCAACATCGTTTTTCTTGGCCATGCCCCGGCCGCAGATCGAGCCGCCGTTGCGTCATGGCGAGTCGTCACGGCTCTGCTGATCACGACCCGATACGCGCCCTAGGCGGACCGCGGCTTCCGGGCAGGCTTCCTCGCCGTCTTCTTGGCCTGGGTCTTCTCCGACTCGCGCACATCGCCCTCACCGCGGGCCGTCTTCGCCTTTGACACCGACTCCCGCAGGGCAGCCATCAGGTCCAGCACCTCACCTGCATGCTCGGCCGGCTCCGCCACCTCCGGCAGCCGGCGGTCCTCCCGCTTCGCTTCGATGACCTTGGCGAGACGAGAACCCCTCATCTGGGACAACGTCAACGAGCGCCGCTACGGCCGCAAGCTGCCCATCACACGCGAGACCTCTGCGGTGATCAGGACCTGGCAGGCCCGTTGACGTCAGTTGGCGGTTCCCTCCCGCAGCCGGAAGTACCTGTTCCCGTCGATTACCGACCGCAGCGGGATCGCGCACATGGGGGCCAGCCTGGCCGCCGCGATGCGGGAGTGGGTCGCGGCGATTCCGGTGTTGCTGAGCGATGAACTGGACGAGCACGGAAACAGGCTGCCGTTCGACCGCTCGCTGATCTTCCCCTATGCGTTCCGGCATGCCTATGCCCAGCGTCACGCTGACGCCGGCGTCCCGGTTGACGTGCTGAAAGAGCTCATGGACCACCGGTCGATCGTCACGACGATGTCGTACTACGAGGTGTCCCTGAAGCTGATACGCGAAGCGATCACGACCATGCGGAGGCACACCATCGACCGTTCCAGCCGTCCGGCGCCGCTCACCAGGACGACCGGCTACGAGGCCCAGTCGGTCGCCGTTCCGTTCGGCAACTGCCGCGAGCCCAGCAACGTCAAGGCCGGCGGCAAGGCATGCGCGATCCGTTTCCAGTGCGCCGGCTGCGGCTTCTATCGCCCCGACCCGTCCTACCTGCCAGCGATCGAGGAGCACGTCAACGACCTGCGGGCCGACCGCGAGACCGCCAGGGCCATGGACGCCGACGACTTCGTGGTCCGCAATCTCGCCGACCAGATCACCGCGTTCACGACCGTCGCCGACACGATGCGCGACCGGCTCGGCAGCCGTCCCCAGGACGAACGAGAGGAGATCGAGGAGGCCAGCGCCGTCCTTCGGAAGGTCAGGGCGACCCGGGACCACAAGCTGCTGCCACTGACCGTGATCCGCAAGGAAACCCCAGATGCCTGCTGAGACGTCCGCGAATTCCTCCAGGACACCCGCTGAGGTCCTCAGAGCCGCACGTCAGCGGGACAGTGCCGACAAACGCGGACGCGTCCTCAAGGCCGTCCAGGACATGCTCCGCGACAACAGGCGCATCACCCTTGCCACAGTCGCCCGCGAGGCCGGTGTCTCCAGCTGGCTCGTCTATGCCGCCGGCCTGCGCGAACCCATGGACCAGGCACGGGCCCGCCTGGCCGCGCAGGGCCACCAGGACCAGCAGAGCGGACGGCGAGTCTCTACCGCCAGCGAGCACACCGACCTGCTTCTCGCCCGACAAGAGATCAAACGACTCAGAACCGAGAACGGCCAGCTGCGGCAACAAGCCCGCGTTCACGCGCTGCCGAGGTGGTCACCCTGCTGCGCGGGCTCGCCACGATCACCGAGGCCGAGGACGACCCGGCCTCCTTCATCGCACCAGACCTTCTTCTCAGCTTCTGGCGACCCTTCGAAGCGGACGACGAACCTGACGAAGAACAGGGCTACTACTTCAGCTCGGTCCTCCTGGCTCGACCCGGCTACTACGACACACTCGCTGAAGCCGCTGCCAGACTCCGCGCAGCTGGACACCAGGAGCCGTGACCTGACGAGTTCGGCTGGTGACGATCCACCCGGTACCAGCGCCTAACAGAGTGGAAGAGCCTCATCAACCACGGTCTTCAGGTCTGCCGGCAGAGCAGGTGAGTCCCGCCAGTTCTGGGCGATCAGCAAGAGCGCGACCCATGCGTCACGCGCCTCAGCGTTCTTCTGCCCGGAAGAAACCGCGTCCAGCACCCGCCTGGCGAGACCGTCGACAACCTCATACAGGGCATTCGAGACCTTGCTCACGTCATCCAGAGGCAAGCCCGCAGCGTGAGACGGTGCACCGTCGAGCCGGATGGTGACTGAGGCAGCCGAGTACGTCCTTCCATGGAGGAAGTCACGGAGGCTGCCCACTTGATGACGAGACGGCAGAAGTGGCTGATCAGGACTCTGAGACACACCGTCACCCTATTTGAAGCGGGACCGTCGTAACGTCCCTCACACAGCAGCGAAGCCCTGAACTGCAACCAGGCCACATAGACCGGAGATAACCGTAGTGCGCAGCGCGGTGACGAAGTACGGGACGCTGTGCGCTGCAGGCGTGCTCGCGCGGCAGCAGCTGGACCGACAGCACACCGGTGGCAGCAGGCGCGACCGCGTAGCCATCCCGGACACAGCGGCCGGCTCCTCAGTCGAGCGAGGGTTCGGCTCCGAGGCGGCCGTGTGGACGCGGGGATACCGCGGCCGGTGTCGGACGGCTAAAAGCGCGCGTAGGTAAGTCCCATGCTGGACGAGGTGGAATGCGGCCACGCAGATCGTGACGACCTTGCCGCCTCAGGTGGCTAGGCCCGTGGGGAAGGTGCGCTCGCGCGGGCTGCACTGAAACGGGCTGTCGGCCCTCCCGCACGGCCGGCGGCCCATGAGTCGGATTCGCGGGGGCGGCGGCCCGGTCCGGTCATGAACGATCGGACGCCCCCGAGGCGACTTGTATTTCAAGGAGCGGTTCGAGCTGGGCGGCCCACTCCGGATACATGGCGGCCTTCCTCTCGTGCAGCGCCATGATCTCGCCGGCCAGCTCCGGAGCCATGTCGTCGGAGAGGTCGGGGCCGACGGAGATCTTGGCCAGATGCGGGATGATCTCGGGATCTCCCGCCAGGTGAACCGGGTCGTGCATGTACCGCTCGAGGGCCGCCAGGTTCTCGATGCCCACGCAGTAGGCGTGGGTGAGGCCCTCGGCGGGATCGCCCAGGTTCTGCCCGACTGTTGCGAACGACACCGACTCGACGGCCCCGGTTCGCCGCATCAGCGCGAGCACCTGGGCCTTCCGCTCCTCGGTCGTCCCGTCCTTGAAGGCGAAGCGCAGCGTGTGAACAATCATGGGTTCCCGCTCCATCGATTGAACCTGTCAGTTCAGAAAATCTTCCTTATCGGTAATGGACTTAGGATGAACCCATGGGTTCAGTAGCGTCAAGCGGGGCCGGTGGCGTCTCGCGCGGGCGTGTCGACAAGCGGCAGGCGATCCTGGACGCCGCGTTCGCCGTCTTCGCACGGCGCGGATACGAGCAGGCATGCGTCCAGGAGATCGCGCAGGAGGCACGCGTGGCCAAGCCGACCGTCTACAGCCACCTGAACGACAAGGAGACCCTCTTCCGCCACACCATCGATGCAGCGGCCGATATCCTGATGGCGGAGAACCTCGCGGTCGTCGAGCGGCTGCGCGATCGGGCCCCGGACGATGACGTGCGTGTGGCGTTTGCGGACCTGGCCCAGCGGCTGCTGCGGATCTGCTGCGGCGAACGCGCCCGTGCGCTGCGCTGGTTGACCTACGCCCAGGTGGCACGATTCCCCGACCTGATCGAGACCGTGCAGGAGCGCACCGCGCACCGCCCCCGTGCGGCACTCGCCGATCGGCTGGCCCGCCTCTCGCTCGCCGGCCGCCTGCGCCCATGCGACCCCGAGCAAGCCGCCGAACACTTCTTCGCCCTGCTCACCGGCCCCTTGGAGTCCCGCTCCCGGCTGGGTACCCGTAGCGTCCCCGCCGCCGAGCTGCGCGGCATGGCGGATGCGGCCGTGGACGCCTTCCTGCGCGCGTACGGGAGCGACTGAGCGGTATCTCGGTGATGTGCCGGCTGCGCGGGCGGCGAACACGGCGTAAGCGACGTGTACTTCCTCGACGAGAGCGGCTTCGCCCCGACCATGCCCACCGGATACACCTGGTCCCGGGCAGGGCAACAGACCGTGGTGCCACGCGAGGACAAGAAGGGCCGGCGCGTGAACGTACTGGGCGCCCTGTCGGTGGGGCAGGGCCCGGCGGGGATGCGGGACTGGAGGAACCGCCCGCGGGCTGGAAGCGCGCCCGTCCCTGCACCGTCGTCTTGGACAACGCCTCGGCACACATGGCCAGGGCGTTCAAAGGCCGCCGCGAGGAGCTGGCCGCGGTGTAGGGGAGCACCTCGGCCGGGGCTTTCCAGTAGCCCAGGGCGTCGTCGCCGACCGCGAGCACCGGGGCGCGCATACCCCGGCGGGCGCAATCACGCATTAGGTCGGCCCAGGACTCGGCGGACTCGCGGTAGCCGTCCTTGAGCGCGACCAGTTCCTTGGAGCCGTCTGCGCGGATCCCGATGAGCACCAGGACGCAGGCTTTGGCCTCCTCCTGGCGACGTTGAGATGGACGCCGTCGGCCCACACGTACACGTAGTCGACCTCAGACAGGTCGCGGTCCATGAACGCGGCATGGTCGGCCTGCCACTGCTGAGTGAGGCGGGTGTCGGTGGCTGGCGAGAGCCCGGCCGCCGACCCAAGGAAGTGTTCCAGTGCCGGCACGAAGTCGCCGGAGGACAGGCCGTGCAGGTAGAGCAAGGGCAGTACCTCGCTGATCTTCGGGGAGTTGCGGCGCCACGGCGTGAGGATCGCGGAGGAGAACCGCTTGCGCTCGCCGGTGGCCTCGTCGACGCGCTTGTCCTTTACCCGGAGGGCCTTGACCTCGACCACCCCAGCCGCGGTGGTGACCTTCCTGGGCTGGTGGTAGCCGTTACGGACCACGAGCCGGCAGCCGGTCTCGTCGCGCTGGCCGGCCAACTCAGCTGTTTAGGCCTTGACTTCGGCCTCCAGGGCCGCCGCGAGCATCCGCCTCGCGCCGTCCCGGACGATCTCGTCGATCAAGGAGGAGCCGTTGGCGGTGGTGCCGTCGTCGTTGACTCGGCTGAGCACGGGCGTGCCTTCCCGACCGGTGCTGCGAACACCGGCCTACTCGATGAGCATCAGTCGATCCCTCGGGAAAGTACGCCCTTTGCGTGCTCCCCGAGCTCGATCCACAGACATCCGAGCTTGGTAAGAAGTCAAGCCGCGAGCGTCACCGGCGCCGTGGACGCGGCGGGGAACGCCTTGCCGGGATCGAATTTCTGCCCGGTCTGCAGGCAGTGGTGGAGGCATCCCAGGAAACGGTTGAAGACGTTGCGCATGGCGGCGGTGTGCCGGTCCCCGAGGTCCCGGCGTCGGTCGTATTCGGTCTTGACCTGCAGGGAGGCAGTGCACCGAAGATCCATACGTAGCCGGCGGCGGCCAGGCGCTGGTTCTTCACCCGGCGGTGGCGCACGAGGTGGCTCTTGCCGCTGGCGATGGTGACCGGCGCAGAGCCGGCATACGCCTTCAGGGCGCGGGCGTCGGCGAAGCGCGTGCGGTCGTCGCCGATCTCGGCCAGGACGCGGGCGCCGGTGAGCGGCCCGATCCCGGGGAAGCTGCCCAGGATTTCAGCGTCCGGATGCCCGGCGAACGCCTCGGCCGCGGCCTCGCCGAGGTCGTCGGCCGCCCGGCCAGCATCCAACTGGGCTACCGGCGCGAGGGTTTGCCGCCCCATCGCCTGCTCGACGAGCGGCGGCTGATGCAGGTAGTCGCCGGTGAAAACGGTGCGCAGCCGTTCCACCCATACCTCGATGTTCCGCTGCCGTCCGGATCTGCGCAGAGCGGCCCGCAGCTGGGCACGGGTCAAGCGGGCGGCGGTGTGCGGGTCCGGTGCCGCGGCGAGGACCGCGCGGGCCTCCCGGGAGTCCAGGCCCACGCCGCGGACGGCGAACGCCGCGAGGGCAGCCGGGTAGTACCGCTTGAGGTGCGAGCGCAGCTGGTTGTTGAGCTGGGCACGGTTCCCTACCGTGTCCTGCTGGGCGCGGGCGAGGACGGCGATCGCCCGGACCAGTTCGGAGTCGGCGGGCAGTGGCCGGTGCATGTCGGCGTCGGTCCGCAGGATGTTTGCCAGCGTCATCGCGTCGGCGTGGTCGGACTTCGCCCGGGCGCTGCGGTGCCGCTCGCGGTAGCGTGCCACCGCCATCGGGTTGATCGAGTACACCTTCCGGCCGGTGGTGCGCAGGCAGGCGAACACCAGGCCGCGGGCGGTCTCCACCGCGACCGGTATCGGGGCTTCAGCACAGTCACCGGCGTCAGCGAGCTGGGCAAGCAGCCGGCGGAAACCGTCCGCGTCGTCCTTGATGCGCTGCTTGGCGACCAGCTTTCCCGTCTCGTCGACCAGCGGCACGTCGTGGTGGTCTTCCGCCCAGTCGATCCCGCAGGTGATCGTCAACTTCAATCTCCCTCCTCTTCGTTCTCGAACCAGCGTGTGAGCCTGCGCGGGGCGCGCCGCGACCTAATAGGAGGGCTCGGTGGCCCGACATCCGATGAGCAGTTCGCAGCCCCAGCCCCCCCCGCACGGTCCCCGGTCTCTGGAAGGAGCTCGGGTGATGAGGGAGAGGTGGCCGTACGGACGGCTCAGGTCACGATCATGACGTCATCGTGGAGCCGTGCGACGTACTCCGGCAGATGCACGGTGACGGGGCCCTGTGCCTGTGGAGAGGAGTCCAGCTCCAGGTCTTGAGTAGGGGTCACCCGTCACCGTGCACTGCTCTTAGGTCTTGAGCATGGCTCTTCTACAACTCCCGGCGCATCCAGAAGCGGCTCGGCTACCTCAGCCCGACCGAATTCGAGGAGAAGCACTATGCCGACCCGGCAACGGCCGAACGAATGAACCTGAAACCCCGTCACCCCGCCCTGACCAGCTGATCAGCACCTCCTGCACGCCGGGGAACCAACCGGACAGCCCTCACGCCAGAACGAACCAGGTCCCGTTGCCATGCTGCGAATGCCCCTTCCTGGCATCGTCCCGCACACCAGTCCCGGCCGCACCCTTGCTGTCCGGTCCCGGGAACGGTTCTGACTCCCGGCTCACGGCAATTCCCTGCTCGCCGCCCACCCCTGTAATCAACTCCGTTTGTTTCGTTGACATCTCACGCAGAAGACCTACCGTTGGGAGCGCTCCCACTACAGCCTTGCAAACTGGAAGGAGTCCCCCCACATGCTCAAACAGAGTCAGTTAGCCGGGCGTTCGCGGTCGTCCCTCCGTAGGCCTCTCCAGGCTCTCGTCATGCTGTTCGCCGTGGTTGTCGGCGCACTCGCCTGGTCGGCCCCCGCCCAGGCTCACGGCACCGTCGTCGGCCCCGCCTCCCGCGCGTACCAGTGCTGGAAGACCTGGGGCAGCAACCACACGAATCCGGCCATGCAGACCGAAGACCCCATGTGTTGGCAGGCCTTCCAGGCCAACCCCGACACCATGTGGAACTGGATGAGCGCGCTCCGCGACGGCCTCGGTGGCCAGTTCCAGGCGCGGACCCCCGACGGGACGCTCTGCAGCAACAACCTCTCGAGGAACGCCAGCCTGAACAAGCCCGGGCAGTGGAAGACCACGACCGTCGGCAACAACTTCTCGGTCCACCTGTACGACCAGGCGTCCCACGGTGCCGACTACTTCAAGGTCTACGTGAGCAAGCAGGGCTTCAACCCCAAGACCCAGACCCTGGGCTGGAGCAATCTCGACTTCATCACGCAGACCGGCCGCTTCGCCCCGGCGCAGGACATCACGTTCCCCGTCCAGACCTCCGGCTACACCGGACACCACATCCTGTTCGTGATCTGGCAGGCCTCTCACCTCGACCAGGCCTACATGTGGTGCAGCGACGTGAACTTCGGCTGAGCCGGAGAGCGCCGCACACGGCACCGGCACCGGCCCCTGCCTGGCGCGGGTAACCCGCCGCCCGGCCGACCGAGCTCCGTCGGGCCAGGGCCCCATTTGGTCACCCTGCCCCGACGGGGCTTCCTGCGCTCCTAGGGTCCGTCTTCAAAGATCATCGGGTGGTGGATCACGGTGAGGTGAAACGCCGTCATGAACTCGCCGATCAGGAGTGGGAGTTGCTCGTTCCGCTGATACGGCGGGCTGCGACGGGCCGGCCGCGGGTGCCGGACCGGCAGGTCATCAAAGGGATGGTCTACAAGATCCGGACCGGGATCTCCTGGCGTGACCTTCCGGAACGTTACGGCCCATGGCAACCGTCTACACCCGCTTCCGTCGCTATGCGCTGGACGGCGTGTTCACGCGAGCTCTTCAGCAGATCCAGGCCTCCGCGTTGCCCGACGCCGAAGGCCCGTGGATGAAGTCAAATGAGGTGAGATCAGGGGCCTGTACGACTGAGTCGCGCGGGCCCTTCTGCCGCCCCGGTAATCCCGGCGACCCCGCTGGTGTGCACTGATAAGCTCCCGTCGCCCGCTCAGGGCATGCACATTTCAATCACACACTGGCGGACCTGTCGGGTTACAGCTGCCAGGGCGAGGGGCCGGGGGTTCCGTGGGGGGTAGCAAGGTCGTGCGGCGCTGTCTGTTTGGCAGAAGGGGTGCGGCCCTGGCCGTGACCGTCGCCCTCGCCGCCGGTACTCCGGGCGCAGTGCCGGCGGGGACGGCGGTGGCCGTCAGGGCGGACCAGGTCGTCGCAGTGGGCGAGGTCGTGCTCCCCGCCGCGGACCGTAGCGCCACGCGTAATCCGGTGTTCATTGGCTTCGGCGACACGGGTGTGCTGTCGAATCCCGAGGGATCCAGCGGCTGGCTGTGGATTGACTACTCGACGCGCAAGACCCGAGCGGTGACGGAGTTCGCCGGCACTGAGCAGCTCAATGGGCTCGCCCAGTCGGACACCACCTTCACCGTGTCGACCGACACCGAGGGCCGACACGTCGTGCGGTTTCGCGTGATCGGCTCCGGCGAGGACCGGGGCACGGTGACGGTCCCGACCGGAATGGCCTACGCGGGTCCGGCCGGTGAGGGCGTCGTGGTCGCCTACCTGGGCAATGCCGCGAACGTACGTGAACTGCACCTGCTGAAGCGGGCGGCCGGGGGCGCTACCGCGGACACCAAGGTGACCGGCTGGCCCGCCGACGCCAAGCTCCTCGCGACGAGCGCGCGGGACGACCGCTCGCTGCTGCTGCGCTACCGCGTTCCGACCGAGGACCCCGCGGTGTTCCTCAACCAGCTCGTGCTCGTCGACGTCCGCGACGGGACCTGGACCAAGGTGTTCGCCCCCTACAACGCGAACTCGGCCCGGCTGCCCGTCCTGAGCGAGGACTACGTCGGCTGGTGGTACCCGGGAACTGGTGCGCGGCTGCTGCGTCGCGACGCGCTGGACGGACCGGTGATCATCGTTCCGGCCCAGGGCACCGAGGGGAAGACCGACTTCGCGGTCGTCGGTGACAACGTCGTGGTGACCACCTATGGCGATGAGACCCGTGCCGTGCTCACCCGGCCCCTCACCGACGCGGGCGAATGGCGCACGCTGCTCCCGCAGATGGACGGCTGGGTCCACGCATCGGCGGACGGATCTGCCGTCGTGGCGGGCGGTCCCGACAAGGCGCACTGGGGCGTGCAACGGATCTTCGAGGCGCCGGACGGACAGATCGTCACCGATGAGCTGATGGACCTGCCGCCGGTGCCCGCCCCCATCGACGGGCTGTCACTGGCGGGCGGCACCCTTTCCTGGACCGACCAGACCGCGCCCCCGTCCTACGACGTCATGTTCAACACACGCACCGTGTCGGCCGACGCGGTCCCCCAGGTGGGGCCCGTCCGACAGGCCGGCGGAGCGGTCAAGCCGTGCATTTTCGTGTACAGCTGTGTGCGGCTGTTCGGCGCGGGCGACGGATCCGTCGTCTACTCCGACTCGGACAACTCCCAGCAGGTACACCGCCGTACGCCCGCCGGTGAGGTCCAGACGCTGACCGTTGACGGCTTCTACGGTGAGGTGAGCGCCACGGAGGGACGGTACGCGCTGCTCTCGGGCGGCCCGAACAAGAAGCATTTCCTCGTCGACTGGACGCAGTCCAAGGTCATGTCGACGCGCACGGCCGTAGCCGCCACCCTGTGGGATGGACAGCTGTGGACCACGACGTCCACCGCCGGGCACCTGTCGATGAGCCGCCTCGGCTCGACGGCCGCGGCGGTCGACGTCAACGTCGGCTCGGCGTGCGTGCCCAGCGAGCTGCAGGTCAACGGCCATTTCATCTACTGGGCGTGCGCCGCGCAGCAGAAGGCCGGTGTGTTCGACCGCTCCCGCGGCCGGTCGGTGTCAGTGCCCGTGGGGGATGCGCTGCTGGCCGACGGGTTCCTGGTCCGCCATGACAATCAGCGGGGCAAGCTGGTGCGCACCGCCGTCCGCTCCGGGCAGGCGGTCACTTCCGACCTGGCCGATCTTCCTGCGACCACAAACCTCATGCCCGAGGGCAGTACCTCGGACCGACGGGTCCGCTGGACCCTGGATCCTGACAGTGGCCGTGTGGCTTTCGTGGATGCCGGCGAACGCATCCATCTGATGACGGCCGGGACTCTCGCCGCTCCCGTGCGGCGCGATCACGCGGGCCGGGACGGCCTCGCGGACTTGCTCACCCTCGACTCCTCCGGCGCGCTCACGTTCCAGCAAGGTACGGGCAAGGGCACGTTCTCGGGGAAGGTGAGCGGCAGCGGCTGGGCGACCTCGGTCAAGGCGGTGCCGTTCGGCGACCTCAGCGAGGACCGCTGCAACGACGTCCTGGTGCGGCTGAGCAGCGGCGCCCTGCGCGCCTACAAGCCGGGGTGCGGCGCCGCGCTGAAGACGTCGACGCCGTACACCTCGCTGGGCACGTCCGGCTGGAACCAGTACGACGTGCTGACCGCGCCCGGTGACGTCAACAAGGACGGCCGCCCCGACCTGATCGCACGGAACGCTTCCACCGGGACCGTGTACCTCTACAAGGGCACCAGCGCGGGCACGTTGTCGGCCCGGGTGAAGCTCTACGCCAACTGGAAGACGTACAAGAAGGTCCTCGGGGCCGGGGATCTGAACGGCGACGGCATCGGTGACCTGCTGGCGCAGGACACGGCGAACAACCTGTACCGGTACTACGGCACCGGCAACGGCACGTTCGGCGCCCGGGCGAAGGTCTTCTCCAACTGGGGCGGCTCCTACAACGTGATCGTCGGCGTCGGCGACATCACCGGCGACGGGAAGGCCGACCTGGTCTCGCGGGACAGCGCGGGGAACGTGTGGCGCAACAACGGCGACGGCAAGGGATCGTTCGGGGCGCGCACGCGCATCGCCACCAGCTGGCAGGGCTACGAGGGCCTCTTCTAGGGATCGTCTTCGAAAACGGATCTTTCCCAGAACAGGAATGACGCGAGTTTGACCGCCGCTTCGTAGGAAGTGGCGGTTTTCTCGTATCTGGTGGCGATGCCGCAGAAGCCCCAGGATGTGCGCGCCGTCCTGGAAGGGTTGGACCGCGACGCCGCCCGCGACGTGTTCTGGCGGCTGCGCCTCACCCAGCCGCAGATCATCCGGGTCTGGGCTGACCGCGGCTATGCCGGCGACCGTCGAGGTCGGCGATCGCACTTCAGTACATGAGAATCATTCGCCAAAGCGTGCAACCGTACGACCCTCACATATGTCTCATACTGTGACCACCAGTCCCCGACGTCTGATAGGGGGGCGTCATGTACACCCGCCATCGCCTCATGGCCATCACCGCGAGCGCACTCCTCCTGGCCGGCACCGCGGTGTCGACCTCTGCCGCCGCCGCATCCCCGGCACCGTCCACGAGTCTCGTGGTCAACGCCAGAATCGCCGGTCACTGCTCCTTCGACCGGGTCGTCATCGATGTGAAGGGCAAACTGCCGCAAACCACCGTCACGCGTGTCAAGGAACTCCGCTACGACAGCTCGGGGAAGAAGGTCCCGCTGGCCGGGAAGCACTTCCTGGAGATCAAGCTCTCCCCAGCCGCAGCCCACAACAACGCGGGCAGGAACGTCTACAAAGGCCCGCGCCTGATCAAGCTGAATCTGCCGAAGCTCAAGGGCTTCGCACTGACCGGCGACTTCGAGGGCGTCGTCACCTTCGGGGCCGCGTTCGACAGCAAGCCCTCCTACACGACGAAGCAGCTGCACCGCCCCGAGCGCTTCATCCTCGACATCGCCCACCACAACACCTGCCGTTCCTCGCACTGAGCTCCTGCCAACTTGAAATTGCAGGTCAAGGGGCTGGTGTGATCGGTCCTCGGGGTACTCGTGCTGGTCGTGGGCGGGAGTCCGCGGAGAAGATCATTCGTCAGCGGTTGACTTCGAGATTCGTCAGGACCAGCAGAGCGCGCAGGAGTTGGGTGGCGCGGGCGGGATCGGTACGGAGTTTGGTGAGGATCCGCCAGTTCTTGAGGTGGGCGAAGCCGTGCTCAACCGGTGCACGTCCGATGGCGAGAACTCGGTTGGCTTCCTACTGGCCCGGGGTGAGCTTGTGGGTGCGGCTGGCGGCGTAGCCGGTGACGATCACGGGGTCGCGGATGTCGTTGTCCAGGCCGCGGAAGCCAAGGTCGGCCAGCGCCCCAAGGCCGGCGGCGCGCAGGTGGGCCAGGATGTGGTCGTGGCGGGCTGCAGTGTTGTCGTGCGTGCGGCCGGGCCGGGCGGCGGATATCCAGTTCAGGCGACCCTTCTCGTCGGTCAGGGCGAGAAAATGCAGGCCATGGCTGCGATGCTTGCCGGAATAGTTCCGCCGGTCGGCCTTCCCTGTGCGGCGCCTGGTACGAATGAGGGTGCCGTCGATCAAGACGACCTCCCCGCCCTGCTTGGCGATCTTCTTCAGGGCGCGGTCCAGGCGCGGCGCCTGGGCGGCGAGCAGTCCGATCAGCTCGTCGCGCCAGCGGCGGACGGTGGACTCCGACACGTTGTTGCCGCCGGCCATGTCGGCCAGGCGCTGGTCTTGGCGCAGTACGGCCAGGACGATGACCGCGATCTTCCCTGGCGGCAGGATCCGCCATCGGGACCGAATCGCCTTCAGATGGCGCCTGAGCAGCTCGGCGAGGTGTTTGACGGTGCGCGGTCGAATTCGGAATCGAGCCTGGAGACGAGCCTGCCAAGGTCTGCCCGAGCACCGCGGGGAAGCCACAGCAGCACGTCCTCCAGGCGGTCTCGCGCCACGAGAGCATCACAGCACTCACAGGCCATCACCGGATCCGGCAGCACGCGCCCTGGCTGTTTCAGATACCTCTGGCACTCGGCCAGGGCAGCAGCCACGGCCCCTGGCCATAGTCGGTCGTCTTCCAGCTTCTGGATCGCTACGCGAGTCGCCGCAGACACACCGCGGACCCGGCGAACCGGATTCCCTCTTCTGGGCCGCCAACGCTTCGCGCGCAGCCCCTTCGGACGCCTACGTGGCATCGGCCTTTCGGATCAACATGCCGTCATCCTGCCACGGGCCGTGCTGCCTCCGCACGTGGTCATAAAGAGCCCGCACCACGGCAGTGTGCTCCTACTTCTCACCGACATTCCTGCGGTCTTCGGACGAAGAGTGATACCGGAACCCATCGACAAGCGCTCTCGGTTGAGACCTACGCGGCCATCAGCGTGCGGACGGCTGAGCAGGTCATGGATGTGACCCGTGGCCCGTCCGCCGGCTGACGGACGCTCGGGCGCAACCTTCCGGTGTTCTGGCGTGTCCCCGTAGTGTGCTGACGATACGTAGAACATGGCGGACAGCGGCGGCCGCCGCTTTCGCGGCCGCCGCTTTCGCGGCCGCCGTTATGGCGGTTGCAACCCCGGCCGCGAACGCCGCCGGAACGACGCTCGTCCTGGACGCCCAGGAGAACTACTACCTCCCCACCGAGGGCGAGGGCCCGAACCTGGACCTCGGCATCACCGCCTCGGGCGGGGACGCCCATGACGTCTCGGTCGCGGTCGACGCGTCGTCCCTCGCCGGGAAGGCGACGATGGTGGTCACGGGGGACTGCGTGAGCACCGGCACCCTGAAGGTGAGGTGCGACGTGGGCCCGCTGTCGGGCAGGGAGTCGATCGACCCGTTCTTCCTGAAGCCCACCGCAGCCTCCAAGGCGGGCGACACCGGTGCCATCACCTACACCGCCACCGCCTCCGACGCGGCCACCGTGACGGGGAAGACGGACATCCTGGTCGGCGGGCCGAAGCTCGTCCCCCGACCCTACCCGGCGCTGAAGGGCATCGCGCCCGGCGCCGTCTTCGAGCGCACCCCGGCCTTCGCCAACACCGGCACAGCCCCCGCCGACAAGGGCGTCCTGCTGCTGGTGCAGGACTCGGAAGGCGTCTCTCTCGCCCGTGACCACTCCAACTGCCACTACTCGGACCAGCCCGACCTCGGCGCCTGGTGCCGGTTCGACACCCCGGTCGCGCCCGGCGCGGCCTACGCGACGGACGCGCCGCTGCGCTACACCGCCTCCAAGGACACGATGTACGGCTACAACACCTACGTCGTGTGGCCGGTCGGCGGTACCGCGCCCGACTCCTTCGACCCGTCCGACTTCCCCGGGACCGGCACCGGCGCGCCGCTCGGCCTGAAGTCCGTCGCCTCCGGCTCCGGATTCACCGGCTCCGGGTACGGCATCTTTGCCACCACCCAGCACGCCGACTACCAGGCGCTCGGTGACACGGTCGAGGGCAAGGTCGGCGAGACGGTGAGCATCACCGTGGGCGTGCGGAACAACGGGCCGGGCCGGATGGACTTCCGGTGGATGGACGCCGACAACTCCGGCACGTTCGTGGTGACCCCACCCGCCGGCACCACCATCACCGGCGCCCCCGGCCCCGGCGAGCAGGGCGACCCCGGCCCGCTGTGGAACTGCACACCGGGCAAGGCCGGCGCGAAGAGCTACACCTGCGACATCGGCAGCACGGACTTCCGGCCGGGCGACTCCGTGACCCAGGAGTTCACGGTGCGGATCGACCGGGTCGTCCCCGACGCGCGGGGCAGCATGCGGGCGGTGGAGAACCCTGAGTACCCCAATCGTGACGACGACGGGGCGAACGACACCGCGGCGATCGCGGTGAAGGCCACCGGCTCGGCGACGTCCAGCCCGTCGCCCAGCGCCTCCGCGTCCCCGTCGGCCACGGCCACCGCGAGCCCGTCCGGCTCCGGGGCGGGAACCAGGAGCGGGACGACGCCTGGCGGCGGGCTCGCCGCCACGGGCGCGGACGGAGTCCTGCTGCGGGCGGGCGCCGCCGTCCTGCTGGTGGCGGGCGGCGCGCTGGTGTTCCTGGCGGCGCGGAGGTCGCGGCCGCAGGGCGGCCGCTGACGCCGCCGCCCCGGCGTGGCAGGGCGTCAGCGGCCGAGAGGCATTCCGTCACCTCGCGAACCGCATTTCGTCGTAGCCCGTGGAGCGGTCCGGTTGAGGGCGGCGCGTTTCTCCTTGACACGGGCCGTGGTCAAGGAGAAACGCGGCGGGTGCGCACCGGGTGGATGCACGGCATCGCCCCCGTCGATGGCGTCCACTCCCGGCGGGTGGACTCCACTCGGTGGAGTGGGATGCCGGGCATCGTCAGTGCGCACCACGGCATCTGGTACGCGGAATCGGGTCCACTCAGTGGCCGGCCTCCCGGCCTCGGTGCTGTCCGGGCTCCTGCGGGCGGTGCGCCCGCTGGTCGTCCTGGCGCACCGGTTGCGCTCCATGGGCATCGTCCTGTTCGGCATAGCGGTCCGCGCGGGTGCGGGAGGCGTCGGCCGCCTTGGAGAACGCGTCCTGGAGGTGGCGCAGCCGCTCGTCCGTGAGATCGAGGGCTTCCACGTCCGTGCGCGACTCCCTCAAGGCCCTCAGCGCCGTCAGGTCGACCGCCTCCCGGCGTCCGGCCTCCGGCTCCTGGTCGTCCCGTTCGGGGTCGGCGGCCGGGTACGCGAGCAGCTGCCCGGGCATCGCCGCCTGCTGGTGCGCGACGACGTCGTACGCCCGGCCCCGCACGCGGGTGGCGGTGGTAGTGCGCAGCTTCTCCCGCACCACCGCGCCGGCGAGGACGGCTCGCTCGTACCGCAGCGGGATGCGGGGTACCTCCCACTCCCCCGCATCCTGGCCCGAGGACCGGGGCGCAGCTGGCTCGCCGGGATCGGCCGGGGTTGCTGGTCCGGGTCGGGTGCGGGAGTTGGTGGGCGACGGCGGGCGGTGAGGCCGGACAGTGCTCGCCGGGCGGTGTAGAGGCGGTAGCCAGCCTCCAGGCCGCGCACCGTCTTCGGTTCGCTGATGTCCAAGCAGTACGTGGAGATGGCGGCGGCCACGATTCTGTGGTCCAGGCCGGGGTCGCGGCGGCAGCCGCGCAGGACGAGGGCGTGGTGGCGGCGGGCTTCGGCGAGCAGGTGCCGGCGGTGAAACCGGCCGCCGTCGTTCATCACGAACACCGTCGCGGCGACGTCGACGGCCGCCAGGGCGACGTCGACCACGACGGCGACACCCGTGCCCGGATCGCCGCAGCCGCGGCACGGGCGTACTCGAGGAGGGAGTTGATGACGTCGACGGCCACCTTGGAGGCGCGGATCGCGCTCGCCTTCCACTCCCGGCGCAGCTGCGCGAGGGGCCGGGCCCTCTGCTTCGGCGGGCGCGTCATCTTCGCGGCGATCCCGTTCAGTTTGGCGCGGGCCCGCTCGGACACCACGGGCAGGAACTTCGGCTCGCCGTCGTCGTCGACGGCGGTCACGTACTCGTGCTCCAGCTCTGCCAGGCAGGCGGCGATCTGGGCGCTGCGCCGGGAGGTCCAGCGGATCAGCTCGCGCGGCACCCCGGCAATCTCCATGACCGGTCGGCGCCCCGGGGTGACGGTGCGCGGTTCGGTTGCCAGCCCCAGCGCCTCGCAGACCTCGGCGGCCACGATCTCGTTGTAGAGCGCTGCGGCGGCCACGGTCGTACCGCTCGGGCTGGTATGCGGTGATGGTGGGTTCGAACCTCATCTTCGCCGCTGACGGTCCCAAGCCGAAGATCGTGGGTCGGTCACAGGCCGCCGGGCCGAGCCTGTCCGAGGTGCTCTTCATGGGCGACTCCGTCGCGGTGGGCGAGGCGCTGCCCCTGGCCGCCGCGTTCAACGCCGGCGGCGTCGGGTGACGCGGGCTACGTGCCCGGCAGCTGATCGCCTTCACGCTGGTGACCGTGCTCGCGACGGGAAGAGGCTGTGTTCTCCGTTTCGCCGCTCCGGCCGGAGGGGTGGGCGTTGCAGTCCAGCTCCTTGAGACAGGCAACGAGGTTGGTGCCAGTCATCGTGCCTCTGATACGGCAGCTAGGCCTGGTGCGCGTAGGCGTCGGGAGGCTCGGGCAAGCCCGGGGACGGTAGTCCATTGACAATGGGCCCAGCCTCCCGGCGATCTCGCTCCGGGCCCCACAAGATGGTCATTGGCTGCCCAACCGCAGGAGGCCCGGCCGGGCAGCCGATTGCCTCGGCGCGGCCCTCTGTCCGGCCGCCTGACCCCACACCCCCAGGGAGCACCCCATGGCAGTGATGACGGACGCGCTCGTACCGGCGCTGGAGGATGCCCGCCAGGCGCATGAAGCGGTCGTCGACCGGTTCAGGGCGGATGTGACGATCACGCCGCCCGGCCCGTACCGGCAGATGCTCGAGCGCCAGGTGGACGATGTCCAGGACAGCCTTCAGCGCATCGAGCACCACGTGCGCGAACTACAGCCCCGCAACGGGCTCGTCGGGGACACCGTGAATATGGCGCGGTCCATCTCCCGCAGCGCCGTACGCACCGTCATGCTCCCGCTGAGCATCGGATCCACACTCCTGACGGAGCTGCTGCGCGGCCGGCGGCCGAACGACGAGCGGCGGCTGTTGAGGAACGCCCAGGACGAGTACGCGGTCACCGCCCGGGCGCTGGCGGCTTGCCGGGCCGGCCAGAGCATCGCCGAAGAGGCCCGCGACCAGGCCACCGCCGACCTGCTCGCCGCACTGCGCGGCCACGACGAAGAACTACTCGAAAGACTGCAGGACAGTGTCGCCCAGAACGCGCGGGCCGTGGCGGCCGCGGCCAACGGCTTCATCCAGGAGAACGGCGGCGGCTGGACCGACGCGGCCACGCGCGCCGTGCGGAGTGCCGCCGCCCGGGCGCAGGGCGTCGCGCACACCGGCGGCCGGCGCGCCAGGGACGCGGCCACGGGTGCCGCGCGGGACATGCCCAGCGCGACCCGCATGGCCGAAGAGGTCCAGGGAACGGTGACACGGGAATCAGAGTTGCCGATCCCCCGCTTCAGCCAGCTCAGCGTCGACGACATCAAGCGGCAGCTGCGCCCGCTGTCCCAGTCGGACCTGACGGTCATCCAGGGATACGAACGCACCCACGCCAACCGGCCCCCGGTCCTGGACACCATCGAGCAGCTGCGCAGCAGTGAACCCTGGGACGGCTACGACGCCATGAACCCCGACAAGATCACCACCCAGCTACGGAACGTCCCCGCCAGCGTCGCCCGCCAGGTCCTGGAGTACGAGCGGCTCCACCGCCAGCGCCAGGAGGTCATGTCCGCTGCCGAAACCCGCACCGCTCCGTGAGCCGAACAGGCGGGCATCTGCCGCCGCAGGGGTGATTTCCCCTGCCCGAGCAGCCCTGGAACCGACCTGAACGGCTCCAGGGCTGCGGGCGACCTAGCCTTCGGCTGACGAAGTGTCGGTCTCCCGGCCGCCCGCGACGGACGAGGTGCCGCTCTCCTGTCCGGCCGTTATCTCGATGTGGCGGGGCTTGGCCGCTTCGGCCTTGGCCACCTGGATGCTCAGCACGCCTTCGCTCAGCGTCGCCTCGGCCCTTTCGGCGTTGATCTCGCCGGGCAGGACGGCGCGGTACTCGAACCGGCCGGTGCGCCGGGTGGAGCGGCGCACATGCCGGTGCGCCCGCGTTCCCTGAACTCGCCGCTGATGACCAGTTCCGGGTCGGCCATCTCGATGTGTCTCCGGGAGGCATATCGCCGCGTGCCCGGGCTCGCGGCGTGGCAGCGGTGTCGAGGCGCGACACGGCGAGCGCCCGACCCCCGGCGGCGTCCGCGCCACCATCCCGCCCCTGCCTTCTCCTGCGTTCCTGTCGCCTCGGCCCGGATGGTGTCCACCACCGCAGCACACCCGGAGAGCGGGCGCCGGCACCCCGGTGTGTACGGTCGACGCCCGGGTGGACGCATGGCCCATGGTGGGCGGCGTGAGAACGACGTGGCCTTTCGTCACTCATGCCGGCAACGAGCAGGAGCACCCGGGCGCCGCTCTGGCCGAGGCGGAGGCGAAAGCACCTGCGGGAGGTGGGGAGCCTGTCCCGCGAGCGGGGGCACCCGACTGCCGATCCCGACTTTCCGCAGAGAATCATCCACGGAAGACAGTTTCGATTACCGGGCGAAGTAGTTCTGTTTCCGTTGAAGAGGTTGGATGCGGTGAGGGGCTCCACCGGTAACAGGAGCCCTCTCTTTCCCCGCAGCACTGAGGCCTTACCGAAGTGGACCTCCGCCCCCGACTATGGCCGCGTCCATGCCCGTTGCCTGCGAGGGGAAAAAATCATGATATTCCGCGCAAAGATCACTACAGCTGCCATGAGTGTGGCCGCACTGACCATGGGCTTCACCGCCGCGGCCCCTGCCGCGTCCGCAGTAGACGACAAGAGCAGCCCCAGTCCCGCCGGCGACGTCTCTGCTGCCGCGTGGACCCGCACCACCACGCCGAACTCTGCCCCGATCAGGGAGTGCTACGCGGCCTCGTGCGACGTGGTCATACGGAGGGACCCTGGCTCCTGGGTGTACTGGAGCCACTACGCATATAACAGTGCCGGTAACCGCTGGTACTACGTCAGGTACACGGCTGGCAACGGCACGCCCCACGACTTCTACGGCTGGATCTACTGCGGCAACGTCACCGCTCCCTGCTGAGCGCCTCCGGCTAAACGCCACGTCCCGCGTTGACGTC
Source organism: Streptomyces cellulosae (assembly GCF_000721105.1). GTDB lineage: Bacteria > Actinomycetota > Actinomycetes > Streptomycetales > Streptomycetaceae > Streptomyces > Streptomyces cellulosae_A. The sequence goes on along the minus strand of NZ_JOEV01000032.1, from coordinate 44,893 downwards.
TTCAACGAAGCGTCGCGACGCGGGGATTGAGGAAAAGGGTGGAGAGCAAGAGGGTCCGACTGGCACATGCCTCCGTGGTTGGCAGTTCGGTTGAGAACTCCGGCCCGGGCGCGGCGGGATGAGTTGAACGGTCATGCGAGGACCGTAGGAAACGGGCAGTGACAGGGAGCCCTGCGTATGGAGTAACCCGATTCACCCTCTGGGCGACCTCTCACCCGATCGGACCTACTGACGCTTGATCCCCCCTACACCGCTGGACCGCTCCCCCCGACCCGCGAGATGTCCGGTGCGCAAGAACGACGGCCCTCGGCCTGGAGGCGCGGGTCAGGAGCTCGGTCTGCCGGGGCGCTTCACGGTGGTTGTGGCCGGATTTCGTCACCGGTGGGTCACAGGTCGGAGTGCGGGAGAACTGCCGGCTCCACGGTTCTGTCTGGTTCGACGAGGGCGGCGAGCAGCCGTGCTTCGGACAACTGTGAATCGGGGGACAGCATGCGGTACGTGAACGGAATGCGCGGTTCGGCGCTGGCGGTCGTCGTGGCTTCGGCGGCGCTGACGGTGGCGGGATGTCAGCCCGGTGGGAGCGGTGCGGACACCCAAGACGGCGGCGTCACCCCGTCCGGGGCCGTCAGCTCAGCGGCCTCCTCCTCCACGCCCGGCAACTCCGCCTCCGGTTCCTCCACGCCCTCCGCCTCCTCGCCCGCCGCCTCCGCACCTCCGTCGTCCGCACCTGCTCCGGGCGGTTCGGCGGCGACCTGTTCCGCGGGCAGTCTGAAGGCGACCGCCCGTCAGGCCGCCGTGCGGCCGGCCGGTACGGGGACCGGGGCGGCCGTCGTCGAGTTCACCAACGTGTCCGGACGGACGTGCGTCCTCAAGGGGCACCCCACGGTGGCCGGCGCCGGGAACGGCTCTCCCGAGATGAACGTACCGCTCACCGTCAAAGCCGACCGGAGTCGCAGCGCCGGTGAAGGTGGCCTCCGGCGGCAAGGCATGGGTGAAGCTGACGTTCGTGCAGGTTCAGGGAGAGGCCGACGGGTACTGCGTGTCCGGTTCGGCGCCCGTGGTGTATCCCACGATGGTCGTCGGGCTGCCGGGGTCCGGGGCGCACCAGGTGGCCCTGGACGACGGGCAGTTCGCCGAGTGTGACGACACCGTGACCGTCACCGCCGTATCGGCGGTCAGGCCTTCTTGACCGATTCCGGCCGCAGCACCAGCGCGCGCAGCAGGTCACCGGCGTCCGCGCCATCCTCGCCCGGCCCGCCAAATAGTCCCCATCCACTATCGATCACCTTGCCGAGCCCGCCATGCCCACTGGCTCCCGTCGCCATCGCTACCCGTCTGACACCTCCGTCGCCGAATGGGTACTGATCGACGATGTCAGCTGCCCCGCTTCCATCCCCGTCGAGGCGGGCCGGGAGTTCGAGTGCAACGTCGACGGCGTCCGCGACGGCAACAGCAGCGGCCATGCCTGGGTCAAGGTGAAGATCAAGGCCGCCTCAACCCGCCGGCCAAGCGGGGCCGCGCGTTCGGCAGTTACAGCTTCTACAAGTCCGACGGCTACACCCTCGGCTCCCTCCTCGGCGGCGTCCTGGTCTGGGCGGGCGGCCTGTGCCTGCTGTTCACCGTGATGTCCATGTGCGCGGCCGTCATCGCCGTGTGGGCCGCGCTCGCCGTACCCGCCGTACCGCCGCTGCCCCGCACGCGGCAGACCATCGCCGACCTCGCCCGCCGCCTGACCGACCGCTCCTTCCTCGCCCCGACCGCCGCTCTCGCCGCCGCCACCGCCGCGCTCTCCGTGGGCGTGGGCTTCCTTCCCGTCTCGGGAGCCGCGGCAGGACTCGGCACCGTGGCCGCCGTCTCCGTCCTCGCCGCCACCGCCGCCAGGGTCCAGCCCAGGCCGGCCGCGCCCTGGACGCCGGACGCCTGACCACCCGCACCGGACTGCTCGCCGGATTCTGGCGGGCTGGTTGGCCACGGAGAACCACTGAGGCGCTCACCACTCTGCGATCACCCATCCTGCGCGGCCCGGTTGACGCACTCTCATGGAAGAGCCGCTTGCCGGCACAGCCCGCCGCACTGGCTCACGTCCCGAACCCTGACAGCGGACGGCTACATCCACTGTCAGGCCCAGGGCCACGCCGGCGCAGCTGCCGCCGAAAGCCTCACCGGGTGTCGGTCAGCCCGCCGGTGACGGCGATCACTTCTCCCACCGTGAAACTGGAGTCGGCATCGGACGCCAGATAGACGTAAGCCGGCGCTACTTCTTCAGGCTGAGCGACCCGGCCCATGGGGGCCGAGCTGCCCAGATTCGTCAGGTAGTCGTCGGGAAAACGCTGGCCCGCGACATTGAGCACGGTCCACGTGGGTCCAGGTGAGACGACGTTGGCGCGAACGCCTCGCTGGGCCAGATGGGAGGCAATGGACTTGGTGAAGGCGACCATGGCGGCCTTCGAGGCCGCGTAGTCCATCATTATCTCGCTCCCCTTGAGCGCCTCCTCGGACGCGGTGGCGATGACAGCGTCTCCATGGGAGAGATGCGGCAATGACGCCATCACCAGATAGAAATAGGCGTAGACGTTCGTCTTGAAGACACGGTCGAAATCCTCGGCGGTCAGCTCGGACAGGTCGTTCTGGCTGTTGAGGTAGGCGGCGTTGCTCACCAGCACGTTGAGGCCGCCCAGTTCCGCCACCGTCCGCTCGACGACTTCGGTGCAGAAGGACGGATCGCACAGATCGCCCGGCAGCAGCAGGCAGCTACGTCCCTCCTTCTCCACCGCTTCTCGGGTCTCGGCGGCGTCACGTTCTTCCTCGGGGAGGTAGACGATGGCCACGTCGGCACCCTCCCGGGCGTAGAGGACGGCCACCGAGCGGCCGATCCCCGAGTCGCCTCCCGTGATGAGCGCGACCTTGCCGTCGAGTTTCCCGGAACCGCCGTAGTTGGGGGCGAGGTACCGCGGTCGTACTTCCATCTCCGCTTCGATGCCGGGGCGTTGCTGACGCTGGAAGCGGAAAGGCGGTGAGATCTCCGCCTCTTCCTGCGGCATGGGCGTCCGCTCGGCGGGTGTGCGGTCCGTTGCTTTTCCTTCCGGCATGGTCGGCTCCTCCGCTTTGCGACTTAAGACAGAACAGGTGACGGTGCCGTACCGGCAACGCCTCACTCGCGCGTGTCCGTGTCGTGCCGGATGAAACGCTCGCGCGCGGGACGACGTCAGGAACGTCGGGCGCATCGCGAGAGTGCGCCGCCGCAAGAAGGGGGACCGGACTGTCGGTTCGCCGCGACAGCAGGCCACTGAGATACCCGCGACCGAGCTCATCGTCGTGACCACAACCCAGGAGCGAGCACTCAGCACCCGGCGAACCTTCACGATCACAGCAATAGCAAAGGTCAGCCTGCACAGCGCGACACCGGGTCGCGGCGGCGCGCGGCTCGGGCCCCGTCAACGGCGGAGACGCACCGGATTCAGGCTGGGCATCAAAAGCCCCGTTGAGGCTCAGTCGGCTGGTAGGCCAGGGTTCCGCTGCTGGGGAGGGCACCTCAACTGACCTGGCGTGTGGTCAGGAAGGGACCGGTCGGCGGCCAGACCGTAGTGATCGCTTGTGTACAAGCCGTTCACCGGGCCTGCCAGGACGCGCTGGCAGGAGGTGACGCGCAGCGTGGGCCCGTGGGGGCCGCAGCGGAGCATGATGTAGTCGATGCGGCGATCTGCGGCTCACGGACGACCGGACCTCGCGATATCGGCACCGGTCCCGACTCCCTTGGTTACGCTGCGACTCATGGGTCTTTTCAGTAAGAAGGGCAAGCAGCCCGAGCCGGGCGAGCAGCGGGAGATGAGCTTCGGCCGCGGTGAACTGGACTCGCTAAGGCCGTTCGTCATGCCACCCGACCGGCTCCCGCCCGGCGTCGCCGAAGGCGCGCCCGCCGCCCTGCCTGGTCTGGTCATGGCGACGGCCCTGTTCACCGGGGGCCGGCTCGACTTCGTGCCCGTGTCGTCCATGAACGAACTCGGCGGCACCGAGGCGGTGTGGTTACGGGCGATGCACAACGTGGAGAACCTCGATGGGTTGCGGGTGGTGCGCGAGGCTTGCGACGCGGCCCGTGAGGACACAGAGTTGGTGACCCTCTCGGGTAACGACCCCTTCGTCGCCTCCCGGGTGGCTGTACTGGACTGGCTGGTCGGGCAGGTGCACGGAGCCCCGCCCGGATACGGCGTGATAGTCGCCGTGCCGTCGTGGCACACACTGATCCTGCATGTGGTGAGGGGCATGGGGGTCCTGACGGCCGTCGAGACCATGGCGCTGGCTGCCGGGCACTGGTTCCGGACCGCGCAGGGCGACCAGGGCGTCAGCCCCCACGTGTACTTCGTCGCCCCCGATCACCGGACCCAGCGCATCGCGTACCCGGACGCCGACGGCAAGGTCATCATCGACACGACCGGCCTGATGGGCGAAATGCTGTTCGGCCCGGCACCGCACGGCCTCGGCCTCAAGAAGTAGGCCCTGTCCGGCGTGTCGCTCCGGGCCGAGTTGACGCCGGTAGGCAGGTGGCGAGGTGCGTCCGTCGCCGCGCACCCGTTGGAAGACGGTGGCCCCCCTTGACCTGACAAGGGGCCCACGAGCACAAGCACAAGCACGGAAAGGTCACTTGCGATGTCCACGAGTGCCGAACCTGGTGGAACGAGAGCCGGGCGCACTTCACTCGGAGGTGTGGGCCTGAGGGCTGAGGGTGCTGAGAAAAGCGGTCGCAGTGAGTGATCTGGTTCTGCAGACTCTGGGCTGTGGATCGCTTGATGGAGATTGCGGATCGGTTGACCGACGTCGGCGGAGTGGTCGGCGTGTGTCTGGGCGGGAGCCGAGCGAGACGAACGCATCATCCCGACTCTGATTTTGATCTCGGCTTGTACTACCGGCCGTCGCTGGATACTGCTGCCTTGCGTCTCCTTGCGTCTGAGCTGACTGGTGTGCAGGTTGAAGTGACGGAGCCGGGCGGCTGGGGGCCGTGGGTGGACGGTGGGGCATGGCTGACCGTTGACGGCTGCCGTGTCGACTGGATCTACCGCGATCTGAACCGCGTGCACCGGATCTGGGAAGAGTGCCGGGCTGGGCGTTTCGAGGTGGGCGTTCAGGCCGGTCACCCGCTTGGGGTGTACTCCCACGCGTATGTCGGCGAGGTGGCCGTTGGGCGAATTCTCGCTGATCCCGGCAGTGAGCTGCAGGCCCTGCAGCAGGAGACTCGCCGTTATCCGGAGCCGTTGCGCGAGGCGCTGATCGCGAACGCGCAGTGGGAGGCTCCGTTCATCCTGGCCGGCGCCCGCAAGGGAGCGGCTCGCGGTGACGCCTTCTATGTCGCCGGCTGCCTCTTCCGCGCGGTTGGGCTTCTCGTGCACGGTCTGCATGCTCACGCGGGCTGCTGGGTGTTGAACGAAAAGGGAGCGGTTCGGGCTGCGGGAGAACTCCCGGCTGCTCCAGCGGACTTCGCAGCGCGGGCTCACGAGCTGTTCGCCATGCGGGGCACGACCCCGGACGTACTGTCCACCGTGCTCGATGTCGCTGACGGGCTGGCTGCCGAGGTATGCAGGCAGCTCACGTCCTGATTGAAGCCACGGTGACGTGGTCGACCAGCTGGGCACCGTCGAGAACGACCGGCTGATGCGGCGCCCGCGAGGTCTGTGTACCTCGCAGGGGGGCCGGGGTTCTTTGCGGATCACTGCGTCTCCTCTGAACGGGGGCGTGGGATGCCGAGGTCGGTGAAGGGCCTCTTGGCGAGGCGTGCAGCTTCGGCTTGCTTGGCGCGGAGGAAGGGCAGGGTGGAGTCGATGCCGAACGTCACGGAGGTCCTGTTCACCGTCACGGAGTCGTTGCAGATGTTCGCGCACGACATCGGCGTCGAACGCCGGACGGCGGAGGACTGGCGTTACACGGCCAACCGGTGGCCGAAGGCGAGGCGCAAGGAGGGCGTGTCGTTCACGGTTCACCGCATCCTCGCGTCGGTCCTGGACGAGGACGAGCGGTGGGCGGCGATCGAGCGTGGTACAGCCGGGCCCAGACCCGGTCCTGGCTCCACCGGGCGAAACGTCGGTAGACCGTGGGCCAGGCCGGGCCGAACACCGGGGGCAATTGCCGCCAGATGCACCCCGAGGTGGCTACGAAGATGATCGACGCCAGGCATTCGCGGTCACCCGTCCGCCGCCGGCCGCCGCCCTGCGGACGTATGACCTCCGTCGGCGCAACCACACGCCGGGACAACATCCATAACTCATCCGGCACCAACCGCTCCATCAGATCCGTCATGTACGGCTCAACGAATGATCAAGCAAAAGAAAACGACGTGTAAGCGCTTCGCGGCGCGGGCGTGGCGGGCGCCGCCCCGCCCGAAGGCCAGCACCGGCCCGTTCGCCGCCCGCCGCTGCACCGCTCCCCCGATGTCCCCGGACGCGATGATGACCGCCTCCCGCTGCGTCCCTTCGCTTCAGGAAGGTGACACCGAAACAGCTGGCATGTTCGCGAATGTCGAGCCGCGGCTGCGCAAGCTGCTCACAGACGTCGCTGAGCGCATCGTCACCCCGTTCACCGCGTGCCAAGCGCCGACGAGGGCGAGCACGAACTCCTTCGCTCCCGGAGGAACTCGGACGCTCCTTCCCCACAACCACGCTGCGCGCTGAGGACGACCCGTGCGACGACCTGTGCCCGCCGTCGGTGCCGGGCATCGCCCGGGCCATCATCCGCTTCGTCGAGGAGAACCTCACCGAGGACGGCCGGGACGTTGCGGACGCCCTGGAGCAGCTGGAGGCCGCCGCCCTGCGCCAGGCCCACGATGTGTGCGGCGGATTGGGTGCGCAGTAGGCACGCACCGCGAGTCGCACTGACACAGATCGTCAACTGATTGATTCTCACGGCACTGGCGTCTGTCCTGGTCGTGCGTAGGGTTTCAGGAAGGCGGCAGTGCGGCATTCGCGCACTCGATCCGCTGACGCGCCGAGTGTTCAGGCGCATCGACGAGAGAAGGAAGCACACCCTATGCGCGCCCTTGTGGTCGATCACAGCGAGGCCGGACCCATTCGGTTCGCCGATGTCGACGAGCCCGTGCCATCCACTGGCGAGGCGTTGGTGGAAATACGGCACATCGGTCTCAATTTTGGCGAGCTGAAGTACGCGCACGAGTGGCCGGCCGGCGCTGTGCACGGTCACGACGCGGCCGGCGTCGTGGTGCGCGCCGCATCCGACGGCTCGGGACCGCCTGAAGGTGCGCGCGTCGCACTGGGAATGGCTCCCTACGCCTGGGCGGAGCGGGTAGCGGTCGGCCCTGCCTGGCTCGGCACCGTCCCCGAGGGCGTGGACCTGGCCGCTGCCGCCGCACTGGGGGTCGCCGGGGTCACCGCACTCCGGGTGCTGCGCAAGCGTTCCCTGCTGGCGCGCAACGTCCTGGTCACCGGCGCCAGCGGGGGCGTGGGGCACTTCGCCGTCCAGCTGGCGGTGCTGGCGGGCGCCCGGGTGACGGCACTCGTCGGTTCGCCGGACCGGGCCGCCGGACTTCGCGAACTCGGGGCCGACGATGTCCTGACCGACCTGGCCGAGACCGAGGACCGGTTCGATCTCGTCCTGGACACGGTCGGCGGGCCGCTGACAGCCCGAGCGTGGAGTTCCCTCGCCGAGGGCGGCACCATCCACCTGGTCGGTATCACCTCGGGCCAGGACACCACGTTCCCCTCAGGGGCCTTGTTCGGCTTCGGCGAACCCCGCATCATCGCCACCTACGGCGACACGACGCCGCCCAGCGAGGAGCTGACGGATCTGCTGGACCTCGTAGCCGCCGGAAGACTTGCGGTACCGGTCGGACTGCGAGGCGTCTGGAAGGACGTGGACGACGCCGTCCGGGCGCTGTTCGCCCGGACGGTGCACGGAAAGATCGTTCTTGACGTGGAATGAAGCCCTCGACGAGAACACATGCGCCGTCGCCCGCCGGTGGTCGGTTCGCGGCGATGGACGAGAATGGGCCCATGGACGTGCTGGCGGAGGTCTTGCGTGTTTCGGGTGCCCGTGGGGCGCTCGGGGTCATGCTCAAGGCCGGAGGAACCTGGGGCCAGTGGCTGGACTCCTATCCAGGAGCGGCACTGCACGTGGTGTCCCGCGGCACGATGTGGCTCCACGTCACAGGCGAGAAACCCCTGAAGGTACAGGCCGGAGACGCCGTCCTGTTGTCGCCGGGCACCGCACACGGTATAGCCAGCGGCTCCAGCGTGACGATGGGAACCTGCGACCAGAAGGCGGCGATTCAGGCCATTGCCGATGGAAACGCCCTCCAACTCGGTTCGGCACCGGCGCAGACGGAAGTGATCACTCTGCACTATGAGCAGGACCCGGAGGTCAGCACACCGGTGCTCACCTCCCTTGCCCGCCCGATGCACGTCGCAGCCTGGGAGAACGCACAGCTCAGAAGGACCGTCGAACTTCTCACGGCGGAGCTCGCACAGCCGCAGATCGGCGCCACCGCCGCCGTCAACAGCATCGTCGACCTTCTGCTCGTCCAGTTCGTACGCGCCTGGCTGGCCCGCCACCCGGAGGAGCAGTCCAGCTCATGGCTGGGCGCGATGCGTGATCCGGTCGTGCGCGACGCCCTGGCATGTGTCCACGCCCGACCGGAACACCCCTGGACCACGCAGACCCTGGCCGCCGCGACGAGCGTCTCCCGGGCGACGCTGTCCAGGCACTTCCGGTCCGCCCTCGGACAGACGCCGGGCGCGTACGTGGAGCAGTGGCGCATGGACCTGGCGTCAGTCCGGCTCCGCGATACCGATGAGCCGGTCGAGTCGATATCCGGTGCGGTCGGATACGGCTCTCCGCACGCTTTCAGCCGGGCCTTCCGACGTGCCCGAGGCATGGCCCCGGGCGAGTACCGTTCTCGACTTCGCAAGTGATCGCAGCAACTGCCGAACAGATGCAATCTCTGGGCATCGCGCTCATCACTGCTGTGTCCCCACCGAGACCCGAGCGCGCGCGAAGGCCCTGGGAAGCCGGCTCTGCACCGACGGAGCGGAGGCGGCCGCGCAGGGGTTGGTCGGCGAGTCGCGGTGAACGACGCCGACCCGTGTGCCCGGACTGATCCCGGACGCGGGGCCCAGCGGTGAGCAACGCGCCCAATGGGTGCAGGGCGAGGTGCGGACAGCTCTGCTGGTTCTCATCACAGGACGCTTCCGAAGGGACTTCCCCGGCCGCAGTGTGCTGCTGGAACGGCAGGGTGACTATGTCGTCTGGGTCAGGGAGTGGACCACTCCTGGCGGCGTGGAGTTCTGGGTCACCGCTGATTCGTCCGCGACTGGGACTGGTCCAGCAGGGACTCGCGGTGGGACCGGGCCACGGCCACCATCCTGTCGAGGGTGTCCCGGGCCCGCAGGAGATCGTCGATCTGCGCCGTGATCCGCTCGCGTTCGCGGGCCATCCGCTCCAACGTGGCGTCGGAGTTGTGCATGCTCGGGGCGTCGCGGCACGGCATGAGTTCGGCGATGGTGGTGCTGGAAAGGTTGGCCGCGTACAGACCTTGGATGAAGCGAACCCGGTCCACATCGTGTTCCGTGTACTGCCGTTGTCCGCTCGGCGTGCGGACGCTGGTGAGCAGTCCCTGCTGCTCGTAGTAGCGCAATGACCGCACACTCACTGCGGCGCGTGCCGCGAGTTCCCCGATCCGCATGACTGCCTCCCGCAATGGTCAGCACCGCGGGTCCTGTGGTGTGCCCCGCACGGATCCGCGGTGTGATCCGCTTGCCTCTGACACTGGTGTCAGGTTTTAGCGTACCCATGCGCTTCGGCAACCGGAGCACATGTGTACGCGAGGAGAACCGACATGCCGTCCTTGTTCAGCAGTTACCGCCTCGGCGGGTTCACGCTGCCCAACCGGACCGTCATGGCCCCCATGAGCCGCGTCCGTGCCGCCGCCGGCGGTCTGGCCACCCCCTCAATGGCCACCTATTATGCGCAGCGCGCCACGGCCGGCCTGATCATCACGGAGGGCGTCCAGCCCAGCCGGGTCGGGCAGTCCAATCCGGGCACGCCCGGCCTGCATACCGACGAGCAGACGGATTCCTGGCGGCAGGTGACCGACGCGGTCCACGCCGGTGGCGGGCGTATCTTCGCCCAGATCATGCACGGCGGCCGGGTCTCGCACCACGAGACCACCGGCCTCCAACCAGTCGGTCCGTCGGCCGTGCCCGCCGAGGGCAGCGTGTTCACCCCGAGCGGTCCGCAGCCGATACCCATGCCGCGGGCGCTGGAGACCGACGAGGTCCCCGAGCACGTCCACTCCTACGCACATGCCGCCCGCCGCGCAGTCGACGCGGGCTTCGACGGGGTCGAACTGCACGGCGCCAACGGCTACCTGATCTCCCAGTTCCTGTCATCCAACGCCAACCTGCGCGACGACCGCTACGGCGGCTCGATCACCAACCGGATCCGTTTCGCCGTCGAGGCAGCCGCCGCCACCGTCGAGGCCGTGGGCGCCGCCCGTACCGGCATCCGCCTGTCGCCCGGCGGCGGTATCTGGGGTGTGACCGAGGACGACGCGGCCGAACTGAACACCGCTCTGCTGACGGAGCTGGCCCGCCTCGACCTCGCCTATGTGCACCTGGAGGCCACCACCGACGAGGAACTTCTCCTCCAACTGCGCAAAACCTGGCCGGGCACCCTCATCGTCAACCCGACCATACCCGGCGGCCTGAAGCAGACCGGGCCGGCGGAGGCGAACCACTGGCTGGGCCTGGGCGCCGACCTGATCGCCTTCGGCCGCGGCTTCCTCGCCAACCCCGACCTGGTCGAACGCCTGCGCTCAGGCCTGCCTGTCGCGCCCGCCGACGAGAACACCTTCTACCAGGGCGGCGACGCCGGGTACATCACCTACCCGGCGTACCAGCACACCGCCTGACGGTCTCACCGCTGGCAACAGCAGCGTGCTCCACGCGACAACCGCGACGCGTTACGTGGACTCCGAACGAACCCTGCTACTGAACGTGAATACGTGCTGTCAGCTTGCCGGTTGGCGGCGACAGACCAAGCTCGTGGCTTCCCGCATCGGCCGGAGTGCGAGGATGATGTCCGCGTGATTCGGGATCTGCCGCCATTGCCGTCGCCCCAGTACGCCCTCGTGTGCATCGGCTGCTCAGCAGACATACCCGACGAGATCGCCGGCGATCTGCGACAGATGGGCATCCCGGCAGGGGTGATCGGTTACGAGTACCAACCGCTGAGCGATGCGGCGCTCCTGGACGGGATCGGTGAGAGCGGGTTGGTCGTCTTCGGGACCAGCGGCCTGTTCGGACGCCTCGGCATCGACGTGGCGTCGCGTCGCGTGGTGCACGTCCCCACGCCCGAGTCCGCAACCGCCAATCACGTGAACAGAGACCTTGGGATCTTCCACGAGTGCGTCGCGGCCACGATCGCCCGCTTCCCGTTCCACGAGGAAGGTGAGGAGGAGAGATTCCAGGTGGCGGCGGACGAGCTGCGCGAGCTCGTCACCACCCTTGATGACACCGCACTCGCCCACAACGGGTTCTGGGAGACCCTGTGCGACGACGTAGAGATGGGCGATTACGCGAACTGGAGAGACTGAGACACCTCGGCCTCCAGCATCAATCAGGGCCGTGACCAATAGGCAGGTCGCGGGCCGCACGGACCACTTCCTCGGTGGCGACGCTTGGGCGTCTGCCGATCCGACCGCGAACGCGGGCCGCGGCCAGCCCCTCCTTGGTGCCGATGACGATGAGTTCGCGGATGAACTCCGCGAGGGCGGCGAAGACGTGGAGGACGAGTCGGCCGCCCGGGTGGTGGTGTCCTGGCGGCCCGCAGAGTGATCTTCAGAAGACGAAGGTTTGTTGAAGGTCAGGATGTCCGTGTGACGCGGAACGAGGGTGCCCGTAGCTGTCAACCCTGACGATCGTCAAGGTCCGGTGTTGCCGTTCGGCTCGGGTTTCCGGCTGCTCCCCCTTCTACGTTCGGGCCTCATGGAACGAGAACCACGAATGAAAGTCCGAGCCGGTCGGCTGCTCGGCGCGTTGGCCGTCTTGGGCGTGGGAGCAGGAGTCGTCACTTGGCTGTCCCCCGGTGGGCTGGGCAAGGCTGGTGCTGTCGAGGTCACGGGTGGAGCTTCGGCCTCCGCGTACCGGTCGCTGACCGGTGCGGTGGCGGATGCGCCGTCGTGGCTGGGCCCTCTCCTGGAAGGGGCCACAGAGGGCACTTTGGTGATCCTCGGAATGTTGCTGGTCTGGATGTGGTGGACGGCAATCCGCCGCAAAGACACACGAGGGATCGGTGGATCCGTCCTGACCGGTCTCGGCACCGTGGCGGCCTATGCGGTGAGCGAAGCGGTGAAGCTCGTCGTGGACGAGGAGCGTCCTTGCCGTGTGTTACGCGCAGGCGCCGAATCTGTCGCGGAATGCCCCGGAGCGGGGGACTGGTCGTTCCCGAGCAACCACGCCACCCTGGCCGCCGGGGTGGCCGTCGGTCTCGCCTTGCTGCGGCCCCGCCTCGCCGCGATCACGCTGCCGCTGGCCGGGGCTGCTGCGCTGCTGCGTGTACTGGTGGGGGTTCATTACCCGCACGATGTGCTCGCCGGTGCGACGCTCGGCGGCGCTGTCGTGGCGGCGGTGCTGCTTGCGTTCATGCCCCTTGCCCAGGGGATGGCATCACGGCTGGGAAGGCTGAGGCGGAATGATCCCGGCTTCGTGGGCCACGACCGCGGCAGCGGCCCGGTTGTCGACGCCCAGCCTCGCCAGGATGGAACTCACGTGGGCTTTGACCGTTCCCTCCACCACATGGAGCCGCCGGGCGATCTGCCCGTTGGACAGGCCGCTTCCGAGGAAGGCCAGTACCTCCCTTTCCCGGGCGGTGAGGGCGGCGACCCGGTGGCGGGCGGCGGATCGCCGACCGGCCAGGGTGCCCGCGCCCGTCGCGGCGAGGTGCGCGATGACCCGGGCCGCGACTTTCGGTGACAGGTAGGCGGCGCCTTCGGCCACCGCACGGACTCCGGTGATCAGTTCCTCTGGCTCACCCGACTTGATCAGGAAGCCTGCTGCACCACCGCCGAGCGCCTTGAGGATGTAGTCGTCCTCACCGAAGGTCGTCAGCATGATGATGCTCGTGGACGGCACTGTGTTGCGGATTTCCGCTGCGGCGTCGATGCCATTGATTCCCGGCATGCGGATATCGAGTACGGCCACCGCGGGACGATGGCGTTGGACCAGTTCAACGGCATCGTGCCCGTCGACGGCCTCGGCGACGACTTCGATGTCCGGATCCGTGGCAAGAACGGCGCGTACCCCTGCGCGGATCATCGGCTCGTCGTCGGCGATCAGCACCCGGATCATCGAGCGCTCACGGGGTGATCGTGTCCAGGGACACCAGGGTGTCCTTCCGGAAGCAGAGCTGGTAGGCGTCGCCGGACCGGTCGTCGAACCGGTCGGCCGTCATTGCGTAGTACTCGCACGTTGTGCCGTTTCCCGTCGGCTCGGCAGTCAGCGGTCGATGGTTCGTCTGCCGGTCCGGCAGGAAACGCTCCACCTCGGAACGATCTTGCCCCACATTTAGGCGGGCATAGTCGCGTGGGTCCAGGACCGACTGTGACGCCGACAGCATCTCCCAGCCCGTGAGGGCTCCGCTCAGCAAAGCTCCCGTCACGAGGGGCACCATGACCGCGGCGACCAGGGTCCGGCCGACCCGGCGCCGAGCGCGGCGGTGTTCCTGCGGCAACTCGTCACCGCGAGAGGCTGAGGGCGAGAGCTGCTGCAGCGGCGGCGAGAGAGTGTGCGGGATACGCGCGACGACTGCGTAGCCTCCGTCGCGCGGGCCGTGGTCGAACGAACCGCCGGTCATCCGTATACGTTCTTCGAGACCGATAAGGCCACGTCCTCCGCTCCGAGGCCGGGGCCGCTGGTTGGCCGCAGACGATGGCGGGCCGTTCTCCACGACGACCTGTGTTTCTGTTGCCGTATGCGTCACGTGGACAGTCGCGGTCGCGCCGGACGCGTGCTTGGCAACGTTGGTCAGAGCTTCCTGCACGACCCGGTGAGCCGCCCGTTTCACTACGGGCGGCAGGTCGTCCGGCTCGCCGTCGATGCGCAACTCCACCGCGAGGCCGGCCGCAGAAGCCTCGGAGGTCAGACTAGTGAGGCTGGAGTTGTTGAGGTCCGTCGGCGTTGTGTCGGTGTCCTCCCGCAGGACACCGATCACCTCGCCGAGACGCTCCACCGCGGCCGCGGCTCTGGCTCGGATGTCCCCTGCGGCCCTTTGGTGGTGGGCTTCAAGGTCCGGGGCGAGTTTGAGTGCGCCGGCCGACAGGGCGATCAGGCTGAGGTCATGGCCCAGTACGTCGTGCATGTCCTGGGCGATACGTGCCCGCTCGCGCAGCCGGGCTTGATCAGCGATCAGTTGCTGCTCGCGGCGCAGCTGATCGGCGCGCTCCCACCCGGCCCGGACAAGCTGCTGATACTGGCACCAGAACCGGCCGGCGAACCAGGGCAGCATCGTGGCTGCAACCACCACTGTCACAAAGCGGCTGGCGAGGGGGAGCCAAGCAGGAACGACGGACAAGGCCACCACAGTGGCCGCGAGAATCGCGACCAGGGCGAGCGCTGTCGGCGCCGTCCGTCCAGGCCGTCGTCCTGCCAGGAACGCGACGATGGCAGTCGGGACAGCCCACCAGAGGTTCATCACGCTCAGGCCGGCGGCCACCGCGGTAGCCGCGGTGAGAATGGTTCCAGGATCAAGTGCTCGCCGTAAAACAGCGGTTCCAGTCCCAGTCTCGGGGTTGATCATTGTGCTCTCCACGGAAGTGACGGTACGGACCTCGGGCGCCGTCCGACCACTGCCGAAAGTCCAATCTGCGCGAGTGACCGGCGAGCACTGAGCGTCGAGGCGTACCACTTCGTGCGGGACTCGCGAGCTCAAACACGGTCCAGGCACACGGATTTGGCGGGTGAATGCGCGGGACTGTGCTCCCGTTGTGGGCTTGCTCCTCGTCGTCCAAGTCTTCGGTCGCGTCCGGGTCACGGCAGTGGGCGCAAGCCACTGCCGTGACCCGCCGGCGACGATGTCGGACTGGTAGCGGCCCAGAAAGTTGATGTGCCGGTCCTTGCGCGGAGAGAGCCGGGCCACGTCCTCATCCTTCAGATCGTGGCCCTCAGCGCGGAGCTGTGCGACAGCGGCGTGCGATGAGGCCCTGGAGTCCCAGCTCGGACACGAGGGGACAACAGACCAGCAGGAGACCGGGGTCGATGGAGGCGTACAGCGCCAGCCAAGCGGCCGAGATGATGCGAGAAAACCACAGTATCGGGCTTGTCACAGCCGGGCGGTGCTCCTGTCTGGGGCTCTGCCCGCCACGCACCGGGTAGACGCCCGGGACCCACCACGCGTTGAGTCACGGATGGAACCGCCACCGGCCTTCAGAAATGACATCCACCTTGCCGTCCCTGACGCGAACGGCCGTCTCGTCATCGATGAAGTAGATCGGGAAGTCCGCCCGCGCAGCGATGCGATCAGCCCAGGCGTCGTCCCGCTCGGGGAAGTCCGGCGAGTACAGGTGGGGCTTGAGATACCAGTCGAAGAGGCCGAACGGCGGCTCCACGGTCGTCGCGCCGAGCACGTGGAGGTCCGTGGTGTCCCCGATGACGTCGGCGGAGTGTCCGGTGAGATTGCGGCTGAAGACCATTGATCCGGCGCTGAATCCCACATAGACCCGGCTCTCCAGCGCCTCCAGGAAGCCGTCTGTCAGGCCGTTCCCGGTGATGCTGCGCGCGAGGTGGTAGTGGCTGCCGCCCCCGACATAGATGACGTCGGCGTGGCGCAGCCGGTCGAGCACCATGTGCCGGGGCAGGCCGTTCAGCTCCAGGACGTCGAACTCCCGCCAGCCGAGGCCGTGCAGCCGGTTCATGTCCTCGACGAACCACCCATGGTCCCCGGGCTCGGCGACTGATGCAGTGGGAACGTACACGATGTTCGCCGATCCGAACGGCTTTCCCAGCATGTCCCGCAGCGCATCCCGCAGTGTCTCGTTGCGCAGGCCACTCGCCGTCAACAGAAAGTTCATCAGGCGAGCCAAGCACGGGTGACGGGCGCGCGCAACGAACCCAGTATCCACCCATGCCGTCATGGCATGGCCGCATCAGGAACAGGCACTGACGCCGCACAGATCTCGGGCCTGAGGTGTGCTGGTGATCTTCAACAGGAAGCGGGAGGCTTCAGGCTTCGCCGCCACCGTGTCCGAGCTGGAGGCGGCGGTGGGCGCTCGCGATGGCGACCGCACCGGGCGTGCCTTCACCGCCGTGATGAACGGTGTGCAGTCGGCGTCCGACGCTGAACTCCTTCTGGCAGGGCCACGGTTGGCGGCGCTGCTTCCCGCCTTCCCGCCTACCGGCCCGCGGCCGATGCTGGCGGATGGCGGCCGGCTTCTGCGTCGAGCGCGGGGCCGATCCGGCGGCCTGCGCCGAGCCGGTCCTCGGCAGCGTCCATCAAGTCCTGCTCGGCGCCGTGGAATTCGCCCGCCGCTGGACCGCCACCGGCGCGGCTGAGGACGAACTGCCGGAGCCGGCCGAGAAGATCATTGACGATGGCTGCTGGCCCGCCTCGAACTGCGACGTGTACGAGGCCACGCGGCTAGCACTGGCCTGGTGCTCGGCCGATGAGTGGCAGCCGCCCGCGCTGGCCGTACTGTGCCGCAGCGCCGAGGTGCGCCGCCGGCACGCATCGGCGATCCGCCCCGCCTGCCGCAATCTTGCGGCCCTGGAGCCGCACGACCTCAAATGCCTGGCCTACGCGCTGGCGGTTCTGGACGACGATCCCCTTGTGTGCTGCACAGGCCCACCGGGACCGGGTTCGAGGTACGCATCGGGGACACGTTCCAGTTGCACACGCTGCTCGCCCACGTCCTGATCGGCGGCGGCTACGTGCCCGGCACCACGCCTTCGGCGCAGAGCGTCCACCTGGCCACGGATCCGCTCAGTTGCCGGCGTCGATACCGAGGCGCTGCATCTGCCCGGCGATCCGGCGGCCAGAGGCGCCACCGTCCGGCGATCGCCATCTGGGGATCACCTCTAGGCTTTCCGGGCCAGTCCGGCGGCGATGAGGTGTTCCCAGACCGTGAGCTCTCGTCTTTCGCCCCTGTCCCACGCGTTGCGGGTTTCGTCGGGACGCCACAGGGACGCGGGGACGATCCCGGGGTCGAGGATTTCCAGGCCGTCCAGCAGGGAGGCGATTTCCGCGTCCGTGCGCCACCGGCCGCGGCCGAACGTCTGCTGGAGGACCTTCTCGGCCTCCGCGGTCTCCGGGTTGTTGCCAGAGCGGAAGTGGCTGATGAAGAAGTAGCTCCCGGAGGGGACGTGGTCGCGCCAGTATCGGACGATGCCGACAGGGTCCTCGTCATCGTTGACGTGGTGGAGGATGGCGCTGAGGATGACGGCGACGGGTCGGGCGAAGTCGATGATTTCGATGGTGTCGGGGTGAGTGCGGATGCCTTCGGGGTTGCGCACATCGACCGCGACGACGCGGGTCCGGTCGTTGTTCTCCAGCAATGCGCGGCCGTGGACCAACACTTGGGGGTCGATGTCGACGTAGACGACCCGGGACTCGGGGGCGTGCCGTTGCGCGACCTGGTGGACGTTGTCCGCGGTCGGCAGGCCACTGCCCAGGTCGATGAACTGCCGGATGCCGGTGGTCTTCGCGATCTCCCTGACCGCCCGCGTCAGGGCCGCGCGGTTGGCGAAGGCGATGGCCACCGAACCGGGCAGGTCGCGCTTGAACACGTCGCCGATCTCACGGTCCACGGCGTAGTTGTCCTTGCCGCCCAGCAGATAGTCGTAGACGCGGGCGATGCTGGGCTTGGCCGGGTCGATGGAGGAGCCCTCGTTCGTCATGGCTGCCATTCTTCACCGCAACACCGCCTCCCCACCTTCGTTTTGGGGTCCTCCAGTTGGTCGGTGATGGCACTTTGAAAACGGCTCTGGCCGCAGATCCGTGAACCCCCAGGTCAGCGGCGGGAGCGCGGCATCGTTTCACCAGGGTGTTTCTTGCTGTGGCGAGCAAGACAGTTGAGGATGTGCTGTTTCCCGGGATCGATCGCAGCCTCACATCCGCGATCTCAGCACGTCGACCTCACAGCCCGGCGCGAACGGGTCGAAGCCGTGCTCGATCAGCCAGCGAACTATCAGCAGGCTTCGCAACGACCACCACGCGTGGATCACGTCGAGGTCGATGTCGGTGCCATAGCCGGCGATGACGTCGTCGAGGTGTTCCTCGTGTCCGAGCGTGAAGGTGGCGAGGTCGTACAGGGCGTCACCCTGGCCCGCCTCGGACCAGTCGATGATGCCCGTGACCTCGTCGCCGTCGACGAAGACGTGATCGATCTGCAGGTCGCCGTGTGTGAACGCCGGATTCCACGGCCGGAGCGCGGCCTCGGCGACCTGGCGGTTGCGGGTGACCAGGTCGGCGGGCAGGACGCCGTTCGTCACGAGCAACTCGCACTCGTCGTCGAGTTCCGCCGCCAGCGCGACGATGCTCCGGCCGGCCCGGCCCGGCCGGGACGGCAACGGCGCGTCGTGCAGCTTCCGGATGGCGGCGCCCGCCGCGGCCCACGCCGCCGACGCCCCGGTCGACGGCCCGCCGAGGCGCCCAAGCGTCGTCCCCGGGAGTGCGGCGGTCGCGAGCACGGACGGCTTGCGCCACAGGACCTTCGGGGTCGGGACCGGCGCGAGGGACATTGCCTCGACCTCGACATCGATGCGCGCCTGATCGGCGTCCACCTTCAGGAACACGTCGCCGACGCGCAGAGTCGCGCGCTCGGAATGGGCGACGACGACTTTGACCTCATCCATGGGCGACCAGTATCCCGGTGATGTTCGCCGACGTCGCCGGGTTTATCGCGTGCGACGAGGCAGCTGACCGCGTCCCGCTACCCAGCGGCCTCGTGCACGACACCGACCTCTGACCAGGTCAGCCCACCACTTGTGCCAGGAGTCTCTACACGGACATCTCGCACATCAATGGCCCCGATGTGCCATCGGGGTGGCGCAGCGGTACCAGCGTGGCCAGCGGTGATCTCCTTACGGTGAGGAGTGGGAGAGCAACGGAGATGGCCACCCGCTTCGCGACCCGAAGCCACATCACGGTCACGGGCGACTCCGGACCTCTCGCCTCAGCCTGAACGCAGAGCTGAAAAAGAGCGGCCGCACCTACGCGCCGACTCCGCAGGTGGCTCGCGTTATGGCGCCGCATACGTCTGATCCCCGTTCGACCTGGCGTCGTCCTCGACGACCCCAAGATCGACAAACTGGCCGACGTCCTTCTCGCCGAAGAAGGCCCCGGCATCCTGGGCCGGCTCATCGAAGGCGCCCGGTGCTACCTCACCGGCGACCGTGACCTCACCGGCCCCGAACGCGTCCGCCTCGCCACCACCGCCTACGCCGAAACCGAGGACCACACCGGCCGGTTCTTCGACGAATGCGGTGTCCTCGGCCCCGGCCTGCGCGCCGAACAGACCCGCCTCCGCGCCGCGTACAGGAGGTGGTGCCAAAGCGAAGGCACACCCGTCACGTCCTCCCGCGCGTTCGCCGCCCTCGCCCGGGAACCGGCCGGGGTCACCCTTCCCAGCGAGATGATCGGGTCCAACCAGCGCACGTACTACCCGAACCTCGGACTGCTCACCGGCGACCAGACGGAAGCCCCCACATGAGCTCACGATCACCGAGGGCGGCACCCGGCGGGATCGCGCAAGGGCTCAGGCCGCTCGTCGGGCAGCTGCCCAGTTCCGGAGCATGCCCAGCACCACCCTCAGCCTGATCAGTCCTGCGCGCTCAGTCCGATGCCGTGCTCGGCTGAAGGATTCTGGCGGTGAACGCCGCGAGGTGTGCCCGCAGTTGTTCCCGGGGCAGGTGCTGGTGGCCGACGAGGTGTTCGACGAGGTCGGCACGGGTGGCGGCCAGCAGCGCGTGAGCGGTGAAAGCGCTGTCCGTGAGACCGGGGATCCGTTCCAGTACGGCTTGCAGCGTGCTGTGCCACCGTTCGTAGTGGGCGGCCTGGTAAGGGCTGTCGCTGCCGGTCTCCTCCAGAGCCAGGGCGAGGTGACGGTTGTCCAGCTTGAAGCACAGGAGCGCGTCGAGCAGGGCGGGCACGCGCTCCAGCGGCGGGGCGGCGGGGCCGAGCGGCGGCGGACCCTCTTCGACGGCGTTCCTGACCGGTTCGAGCCGTTCCGCGTACAGCGCCTGGATCAGGCCGGTGCGATCGCCGAAGGCGCGGAAGAGCGTCCCTTTGCCGACGCCGGCCGCTTCCGCGATGTCGGCCATGGTGACGGTCTCCGGGCTCTCACAGCGGGCGAAGAGTCTGTCGGCCGCCGCGAGGACGGCAGCCCGGTTGCGTACCGCATCCTTGCGTGGCCTGCGTTCGGACATGCGACTTCCTCCCACGATTGCAAAACGGACCCCGGGTCCGTATTGTCAAAACGAAACGGACCCACGGTCCGCATCGTACGGGACGGAGTCACCCATGACCACGAACACGGCACCGGCGGACCTGTACCGCCACGGCCTGAAACTGCTGCTGGACAAGAACATCGCCGCCTGGATCGACCTCTGGGACGACCAGGGGGTCTTCGAGTTCCCGTTCGCCCCCGACGGCTGGCCCAAGCGGCTGGAAGGCAAAGCCGCGATCGCCGACTACATGCGCGCCTACCCCGACCACATCGACCTCCACGACTTCCCTCACGTGGAGATACACCAGACCACCGCCACGCAGACCATCGTCGTCGAGATGCGCGCGGTGGGCCTGCTGGTGGCAACCGGAAGCCCCTACGACATGACGTACATCGCCGTGGTGACCGTCGAGGACGGACGGATCACCCGCTACCGCGACTACTGGAACCCGCTCGTGGTCCTTCAGGACTCCATGAGCGACTTCACGAGGAGCAGCCGATGAGTGCACCTGCCACGACCCTGGTCATCGGAGCCACCGGCACCACCGGCAGCCGCGTCGTCTCCCGGCTCGTGACAGCCGGGCACCGCGTCAGGGCCGCCAGCCGACGCGCCACCGACGTGGACGGCGCTCAGGCCGTCCGATTCGACTGGAACGATCCCACGACGTTCGACGAAGCCCTGGACGGCGTGGACCGCGCCTATCTCATCCCGCCACTCGGCTCCAGTGAACCGGCCGCCGTCATGCTGCCCTTCCTCAGGCAGGGGCGCGCGGCCGGGCTGCACCGCGCGGTGCTGCTCAGCGCATCGGCGATCCCCGTCGGAGGTCCGGCCGTCGGGCAGGTCCACCAGGCCCTCCCCGGCCTGTTCGACGCATGGGCGGTCCTTCGGCCCTCGTGGTTCATGCAGAACTTCACCGGCGACCACCCGCACGCGGAGAGCATCCGTACCGACGGGACCCTGCTGACCGCCACCGGCGAGGGCCGTGTCGGCTTCGTGGACGCCGACGACATCGCCGCGGTCGCCGTACACGCCCTGACCACCGCCCAGGCCCCCAACACCGACCTGGTCATCACCGGACCGCAGGCCCTGAGTTACGGCGACATCGCCGCCGTCCTCACCGAGGTCACGGGCAGGAGCGTCACCCACCGGCAGCTGACCTACGATCAGATGCGTGACCGCCTGGCCACCGGGATGCCCGCCGAGTTCGCCGAGCTGCTCGCCGGCATGGACCGCGCCATCGCCGAGGGAGCCGAGCACCGCACCACCGACACCGTCCAGCGCCTCACCGGCCGCCCGCCGTGCAGCTTCCGAACCTTCGCCGAGCGGGAAATACGCTGAGGAAGCGGGGCGTTCGAGGAGAACACCGCACCCCGGGCCACATTCCCGCGCCCCTGTCCGCCGGGTCTTCCTCGGGCCTCACCCCCAGGGGCGGCGGCTGTACGGGGTATCGGACGCGGAGGTGTTCGCCCGCGTCTCGGCGCAGCACCTGCGTGCCACCGCCGCCCGCTACACCGACTGCGACCAGCAGGTGGAGATCCACACCGTGGACCCGGGCTCGCCCTCCGAGGAGGCGCTACGGCTGCTGTCGGTCATCGGCACGCACCGCATGGACGTCACCCGCTGAGTCGGACCGGGCAACCTTCCCGGCGTACGTCGGCATCCACCGCCACGGCTCCACCCCACCGCCACCGGGGGCCGGGAACGCGACCGGCACCGCTCAGCCGGCCGCGGGGTACTGTTCGGGCCTCAGGTCGCGTGTGTGGGATCACGCGTTGCGGTACCAGGGGCGCCGGAAGGGCCGTGTGAGACAGCCGGGCGGTCACGTCGGACAACCGTTGGCGTACTAGTCTGATGTCCCTCAACGGCCGTTCGCGGCAGGGACAGAGGAAGGTGACCGGCGATGTCGCTGAGCCCCGCCGACGCGGAGTCCATAGGCGGCTATGCGCTGGAGCGCCGGCTCGGCAGCGGCGGCATGGGCGTCGTGTATCTGGGACGCTCGGCCTCGGGGCGGCAGGTCGCGGTCAAGGTCGTGCACGCGCAGTACGCCCTGGACGAGGAGTTCCGGACCCGCTTCCGGCAGGAGGTCGCGGCGGCGCGCCGGGTGAGCGGGGCGTTCACCGCCCCCGTCGTGGACGCCGATCCGGACGCTGAACTGCCGTGGATGGCGACACTGTACGTGCAGGGTCGCACGCTGGCCGAAGTCGTGACCAGAGACGGACCGTTGGTCGGGCAGGACCTGCGCAAGCTCGCGCTGGGGCTCGTCGAGGCGCTGCAGGACATCCACCGGGCGGGTGTCGTGCACCGGGACCTGAAACCCAGCAACGTCCTGATGGCCGAGGACGGTCCGCGTGTCATCGACTTCGGCATCTCGCGCGCCGTCGACAACGAGGTCCTCACCGTGACCGGACGGCTGATCGGCACCCCGCCGTTCATGTCCCCGGAACAGTTCGCGGCGCCCCGGGACGTCACCGGCGCCTCCGACGTGTTCTCGCTGGGTTCGCTGCTGGTGTACGCGGCCACCGGCAATCGCCCCTTCGACGGCGGCAGCCCGTACACGACGGGCTATCAGGTGATGTACGAGGCACCGGCCCTGGACGGCGTACAGGAGCCACTGAGAAGCATCGTCGAGCGCTGCCTGGACAAGGACCCGGCCGCCCGGCCCGAACTGGCCGAACTGCACCGGATGCTCCACGCGCTGCCGGCCACCGCCGCGCCCACGGCGCCGGGAGCCTCCGACCCGACCATGACGCCGGGAGCCACCGACCGGGCCGGATCCCTCCACCGGGCAGCCCCTCCGCACACCGTCCCACGCCGTGCGGCCGCCCGGAGAACGGGGGAAACACACAACAGCCGTACCGGTCACGGCCGGCGAGGACGGCGCATCCTCGTCAGCCTCGCCGCGGCCATGACTGTGACCGGACTGATCCTCACAGTAGTGAAATGGGGGCCACACCGGCTGACGGCTTCCGAACCGCCCACCGCGTCCGACTCCGCCGGCCCGTCCGCTCCGGAACTTCCAGCCGGCTGGAAGCCATGGCGGGCGAGCCTGAGCGTCGCCGTCAAGGGCGAACCGGTGGACGACCTCGCGTATGGGTGTGTGCCGGACGCAGCCGCCTTGTACTGCGCCGGAACGGGCTTCACGGTCGCCAGGATCGACGCTGCCACCGGCCGCGTCCTGTGGCGGTACGGGACCAGCCCGCAGACGTCACGGCCCGTCGGTGTCCGGAACGGGCTGGTCTACGTGTATGAGAAGCCGCCCGACGCGATCTACGAGAACGCCACCTATCTGACCCGGCGGCTGGTCGCCCTGGACGCCGACACGAGGCAACGGCGCTGGTCACACCTCGTCAGCGACGACCGTCCGGCGTACCTGTTCAGCCGTGGGGTGCTGGCGATGTCGAAGGACGCGAAGAAGTTCGTCGCCTACGACGAGGCGGGCAGGGAACTGTGGACGGCGCCGGCACAGGCATCTGCCGGGAACACCTGCATACCGGGGGTGCTGGACGGCGCCCCGTACGGCCTGTGCACACCGGAGGACCCCGCCAGGGGCTCGGTCAGCCTCCTGCGACTCGACCCTGCCGACGGCACGCGCCACGAGATCGCGACGCTGCCCGCCGGGACGCAGCCGCTCGGCGTCGTCGGCGGACGGACGCTGCTGCTGGTGCCGCAGGACGTGGAGTACGTTTCCGACAGCGGAGAGGACGAGCCGTACAAGCAGTTGTTGAGCGTCGACCCGAGAAGCGGTGCCGTCCAGCGGATACCACTGCCGGCCACGACCCGCGGCAGCGCCAACCTCATCGGCGGGGTCGTGTACTTCGTACGACCCAACGGAACGGTCACCGCCGTGCGGGCGGCCAACGGCAAGCGGCTCTGGCAGAAGTCGACGGACGGCGAGAACCTGTCGGCACCGGTGGCGTCCAGGACGTACGGCGACCTGTACTTCATCAACCGCTACGGCCGACTGCTGGCGCTGGACCGCGACACCGGCGCACCGAAATGGCACACGACCGCGCTGGACAATCCCGGAGGCTCGGTGGAGGACACCACGCCGAGCGTGCTGCTCGTCGACGACGCGATCGTGGCCGTGGCGGGCAACACCGCCTTCTCCGTACGGCCGGACCGACCCACTGCCCGGCCGTCCCCGGCCGCTGCGGGCTGAGTCGCCTCTCGGGAGTCACCGTCCCTTCAGCGCCGCCGGGACGTGGTCCACCTCCGGGAACGGGATCGGCGTCGTCGTTGCGGTTGACGTCCCTCGCACCGCCCCGAGGTGGCCGACGCTCGCGGGGCGATGGCGGAGCCGACGGTGAAAGTCGCCTGCCACGGCACGAGGCCGCGGGGCGCTCATGTCCCGCGGGAGTACCGGCGTCCAGACCGGCTCCAGCTGCGGGACGAAGTGTTGCGGCCACCGTCAACGGTCGACTTCGTCCCACCTCCTTCGTCCCAGCTCTCAGGGACGCGGGAGTTGAGAAACATCCACGTCGGATCGTGCGCCAAGCCCTCGTCGTCCCTGGTGAGCGGGTGACGCATCGGTGCAACCGCCGCACTCTGAAGTCATCCGCGGACAACGGTTCTTTCATCTGCGGGGCGGCTGACTGCGACCTGTGGGAACGGCCGCCAGGCCGTATGCGAAGCTGCCCCGTCATCTGCGTAAGGAGGAGGCGATGCCCGCCGTCGTACAACTGCCCGCCGGGAAGGTCCGGACCGTCCGCGCGGCGACCGACGTCTTCCTTGAGATCGGTGAGGCGCCTGGACTGCTGTGGGGCAGCCCGTGGTGAAGCCCTGGAACGCCCGGGGTGCGTCGGTGCTCTCGTGGCTCGGGCTGGTGTGATGAGCGCGGGTACGACGACCCGCGGTCCGGGCTGGGCGAAGCGGCTCGCCGCGCCGGTCCGACAACCGCACGCAGCGGCTCCGACACCCAGGGACGCACCGCTGTCCTGTGAGAACGAAACCTTGGAGACCCCCATGACCCATCACGCGCCCGTCCTCGCCGTCCCCGAGACCGAGCTGAACGAGCTGCGCTCACGGCTGCTCAACACACGCTGGCCGACGCCCTGGCCCGCCACAGGCTGGGAGGTGGGCACCGAATCCGGCGAACTGCGACGCCTCGTCACCTACTGGGCCTCCGAGTACGACTGGCGTGCCCACGAAGCCACCATCAACGCTCTGCCGTCCCATCTGGCGGATATCGACGGAACCCCCGTCCACTATCTCCGCTTCGACGGCGAACACCCCGGGGCCCTGCCGATCGTCCTGACCAACGGGTGGCCCAGTTCCTTCCTCGAACTGACCACCCTGGCCCGCCGGCTGGCCACGCCGTCGCGGTACGGCGGTGACGCCGCCGACGCGTTCACCGTCGTCGTCCCCTCGTTGCCCGGATTCGCCTTCTCTCCTCAGCGGCCCTCGCTCGCCGAGCCGCCGCAGACACATGAGATCTGGCACCGCCTCATGCACGACGAACTCGGCTTCGAACGCTACGCCGCGCACGGCGGCGACCTGGGTGCCGGCATCACCTCCCGGCTCGGCGAAGCTCACCCCGAGGCCGTGGTGGGCATCCATCTGATGGCGATCGCCGGCCCGGTCTCCTACGACAAGGCCGGTGTCACAACCGAGGAGCAGGAGTACCTCGATGCCGTCGCGGTGTGGTCCGCGGAAGAGGGCGGGTACCTGCACGAACAGAGCACCCGTCCTCTCACTCTGAGCTACGGTCTGGCCGACTCACCGACCGGGCTGCTCGCCTGGATCGTCGAAAAGTACCGCGCGTGGAGCGACTGCGGGGGCGACCTGTCGTCCCGGTTCAGCGACGACTTCCTCCTCACGCAGGCGTCGCTCTACTGGTTCACCGGCACCATCTCGACCTCCTTCCGGCCGTACTACGAATACGCCCAGCGGCTGACGAGGCGGGTGGAGCGGGTCAACGTGCCCACGGCCCTCGCTGTGTTCCCGGCCGACCTCACCCAGCCGCCCCGCAGCTGGGCAGAGCGCACGTACAACATCACGAGGTACACGCGCATGCCCCGTGGCGGACACTTCGCCGCCCACGAAGAACCCGAACTCCTCGCACATGACCTCACCGAGTTCTTCCGCGCACACCGGTGACACGAAACCCGTGACCGTTCCTGAGCCTCAGCACCAAAGCACCAACGCGCCCGGAGCCCGATCGACTTACCTTTCGTCGTCGGCGTCCGGGTCCCGCAGGGGCCGCAGGCCGTCGGGCAGGTCGGGGAGCTGGAAGGAACACCGGCCGAGCATGGTGACGGCGTACCGCACGAACGGCGAAAGGAGGGCCACGTCCGCCTGCCGAACGTCAAGCCGTCGGCGTGGAGTTGAGTGACGGCGGCGTCCATGTAGCGGGTGATGAACAGGACCGTTGAGGACCAGGCCGGCACCGACCACAGCGGCACCACGAACCGCATCCCGTCGACCGAGGCGACCGGGCCGCCGGCCCACTCACTGGCGAGACCGGTCGCCGCCTGGGCCTGGATCAGGGCGGCGTTCGCGGCCCGGTAGGTCGCCGGCCGCGGATACATCTGGTCGACGTGGGACAGCCGCCGGTACCCCAACGCGTCGAGCCCGCCGATCACCTGGGTGTCTGACATGGATGCCCCTCGCCCCCTCCCACATCTATGGGACGCGCAGTGCCTGGCGCCAGTGATCGGTGACGGTGTGGCGCAGCCGTGCGGTGTCGACGGCAGGGGGGTCGAGGAGGCGTTGCAGTCCGATGCCGCGCAGTTGTCCGACGACCGCGACGGCGACATCGTCGGGCTCGGTGTCCGGACGTACGTCGCCGTCGGTGATCGCGGCGGCGACATCGTCGCGCAGGTCGCGGCGGAATGCCTCGTCGCGCTCGCGGAAGATCGGTGCCAGCTCGGAGGCGGTGGCTGCTTCGGCCCACAGGAGCAGGAAGGCCCGGTGCATCGTTCCGGCGTCCCCGAGGGCGCCGACGTACCCGTCGATGAGTCGCAGGAGCCGGTCGAGTCCGGGCGGGAGGTCCGCGAGCCCGGGCACGAAGCCTGCTTGGGTCGAGCGGGCCAGCCGCTCGAGCAGGGCCTGCTTGGATCCGAAGTGGTGGGTGACGATCCCGCGGCTGTAGCCGGCCCGTTCCCCCACCCGCGCCAGTGTCAGCGACCGCACCCCGTGCTCGACAACCAGTTCGGCGGCGGCGTTCAGCAGTGCGGCTTCGGCATGGACCCGGCGTTCTTGCTGGGTGCGGCGAGTGGTGGCCATGCGGGCACCCTAACAAAAAACTTGCGTGTCAACCGACAAGTATGTGAGTGTGGCGTCTCCCGACAACCTCCTGACCTGGAGCCTTGAATGATCGAGATCGAAGACCGCGACTTGGACGTCCTGCTCGCGGAGGACCCGGGCGGTCCCGTGGTGATGCTGAACCTCCTGCGTTTCCGCCCGGACGGCGGCAGGGAGAGCTATCAGCGCTACGCCGATGCGCTCGGCGCGGGGATCAACGCGCGCTACGGGCTGCAGGTGGAGTACCTGGGCACCGGCGGGCGTGCGCTGGTCGCCGAGGACGGGCAGGCCTGGGACATGGTGGCGCTGGTGCGCTACCCGAACCGTCAGGCGTTCGTTGACATGATCCGTGACCCCGAGTACCGCGCGGTGACCCATCTGCGCAGCGAGGCGCTCGTCGAGGCGGTTCTGCAACCGACCTCACGGATGGGGGCGTGAGCGCGGTGCCGGCCGTATTCGTCCATGGCAATCCCGAAACGGCGGCCGTATGGGACCCGTTGCTCGCGGAGCTCGACCGCGCCGGTTCGCCGCGGGCCGGGCTGATCTGCCTCTCGCCACCCGGATTCGGCGCGCCCCTGCCCGACGGGTTCGGCGCGACGGTCGACGAATACCGCGACTGGCTGATCGGAGCACTGGAGGAGATCGGGGAACCCGTCGACCTGGTCGGTCACGACTGGGGCGGCGCACACGTGGTGAATGTCGCCGTCAGCCGACCGGACCTGCTGCGCAGCTGGACGAGCGACGTCGTCGGGATATTCGACCGGGACTACCTCTGGCATGAGCTGGCCCAGCGTTGGCAGACCCCTGGAGACGGAGAAACCGACGTCGCCGAGCGGTTCGGCGCAGCCGTCGAGACGCGCACCGCCTCGCTCGTCGAGCGCGGCATGAGCAGGCCGGTGGCCGAGCAGGTCGCCACGGCGCAGAACGAGACGATGGGCCGGGCGGTCCTCGCGCTCTACCGCTCCGCCGCACAACCGGTGATGGCCGAGCTCGGCCATCACCTGGAGCAGGCCTCGCAGCGGCCCGGCCTGGCGCTGATCGCCACCGGGGACCACATGGTGGCACCGACCTGCAACGCCGGCGTGCGGCCCGTCGCGCGGGCGCTCGCGTCGGCACCCTGGAGGGGCTCGGCCACTGGTGGATGACCCAGGACCCAGCGCGCGGGGCCGGCGCGCTGACCGCGTTCTGGGCGAAGTGTTGATGACCGGAAGCAGCGAGTTCCTCTTCCGGCTCCATTCAGCGCTACCAGGAGGGTGTGGAGGACCAGATCGGCACCATCGGCCTGGTCCTGAACGCGCTCGTGCTGTTCGACACCGCCTCCACGGCGAGGGCCATCGCCCGTCTGTCCCCCGTTCGTCCGCCACCGCATCAACGCGCTGAGCCGCCACTCCTTCCAGGTCCCCACCGTGCCCGGGGTTGCGGGCCATTCGGACAAGGACGCCGTGGACGAGCATGATCAGGAGAACCGCCTGGGCGGTCCGGGTACGGGCGGCTCCGATGCGTCCAACAGCCGACGGACCACCCGTCCTAGGAGCTGTCCGGGCGAACACGGTTCGGTGCGCAAAGCCAGGGGTTGCTTGTCGGGGCAGTCCCATAGCCTGCGCTCATGACGACCGCTGAGTCCGGATCTTTTTCTCCGCGGCCCACCCAGCGGGCAAGTCAGGGTTTTCCAAGGCCACGATGAGCATCGGCTCGGGCAAGGACCATGTCATGCGGCTATGCCTTCCACGTAGCCCGGGGACCTGCCCTTGACTAGAAAATGGCCATTCGACCGATCTAGGAACTCTGTATCGGAGAGTACTCTCTGGTCCAGGTCGCTCTTGGAAGCGGGTGGACGTGATGGGAACAGCTGCCGAGCCCGGTGGTGTCTTGACTGAGGTGGAACGCCTCCGCCGGATGGCGCGAGGGGAACGAAGATCGTCGTCTGTGCCGTTGCTGGCCTTCGGTGCGCTAACGCTCGGGTACGTCCCCCTTGCGGGGCAGTTGTCGTTGCTGAGCCTGCTGTACTGGTCGATCGTCGCCCCGATGGGTTTTCTGCTGGTGGCTTGGTGGTATCGGCGCCGGCTGGTTCGTGTTGGTGTCGGCTCAGGTGACGCGCCTTACGCGAAGACTGGCTGGATCTTGCTTGGGGTCTTCGCCTTGGTGCTCCCGCTGGCCGCTGTCCAGTTGCCGGTCATCGGGATCGGCTTGCTGGTGTTGGCAGTGCGGCAGCGCAACGCCTACCTCGGGGCTTTCGCGGTGCTCTTCGCTGTCATCGGGGTGCTGGGGACGTTCACAGCCACGCTGGAGAACCTGCTGTACCGCGCGGCGTACGACCTGGGCTGGTTCCAGCCGCAGTCGGGTTATTTTGAGGGCGCGCCGACGATCATCACTGGAGCGGCTGGACTGCTCCTGTTGGCCGGTGGACTGGCCGCCATGTGGCGGGAGCGGAGGCTGGCTGCGTGAGCCGCGAGGAGGATGTACCAAAGGTTCAGCAGACTCCCGACGTCTCGGCCGCCGTGCACTTGGACGACGTCGTCCATCAGCGGACCCGGCTCGGACTGCTCGTGGTCCTCGCAGAGGTCCATCAGGCGGACTTCGCCTATCTGAAGGCGAGGCTGCAGCTCACCGACGGCAATCTCGGCAAGCACATCGAGATCCTCGCCCGCCACGATCTGGTCTCGGTCCGCAAAGGCTACGAAGGCCGAAGGCCGCGAACGTGGATCTCCATCAGCAGAGCAGGCAAGAAGGCACTGAAGCAGGAGGTCAACGCTCTCACGGCCTTGCTGAACCTGAACTTACAGCGTTAGTCCCTGCCGATCGGGGCGGGCCGGTTGCCGGCAGCTGTTCCGGCAACCGGCCCACAGCTTGACTAACCGTTCAGTGCGCCACCCCTGCGGCGGGAGCGTGGGCACGCTGCCTCGGCTGCTGGAGCACGCCGGTCAGGCGTCGCCGGCGAGCTCCTGACGGCCCTCCTCGAGGACGTGAGTGCTCCATGGTGACCACGGCCCTGTACGAGATCGAGACCAGCGAAGCCGGCGACGGCACGACTGTTCCTGCTGAAGGCATCTGGACCCCCAGCGGCGAGGACGCGGCCGACAACGGGTTCATCACCTACGGCGGGCTGTACGTCGCAGGCATCGGAGCTCCGATCGATGACAGCCTTTACCCGGACAGGTCCGTCGTCCTGGGACACCACCGGTGGGCGGACATCGTCGGGGCCGCCGCCGCGTACATGGACCGCATCCACAGCTGGCGGACCCTGCACCTCTACCCGGGCGACGACCCCTCGGTGCTCCTCCCCCGCATCCCGCGCGCTGTCCACACGCACGGCGTCTTCTCACGGCACCCGCACCCTTGTGCGTAGGCGGTCAGTGGCCAGTTGTGTAAGCGGTACGTCGGCGCGGGTGGCTTATCGCCTCCCGGGGCACGGGCTACCGACGCACCCGTCGGCCGTCCACCTGCGATGGCGTTTCCACACCATCTGCCAAGGGCTGAACGCCTTGCGCAGCAGATCTCCCTCCACGGTATCCCGCGTTCGAGTCTGCTGGTCCGGAGCCTGCTGAGCAGGGTGGTGCTCCAGTAGGCGTCGAGGCGGATGACGTTCGGGGCGGTGGCGGGAAGAGGTGCTGGAGGCGGACCTTGGCCAGTCCTCGGTAGCGGGCGCGGCGGATTCCCGTCATGTCCAGGGCCTGGTTGATCGTGCCCTCGACCCAGGCGGGCAGTTTGTACTTGTCCCGCCAGGTCTGGATCTTCTGCTCGGCGCGGGCGGCAGTCTGGATCTCGTGCAGCTCTTTCGGCCGCAGGGTGAGTATCCGGCTGACCCTCCGGGAGGAGGTGCACTGCGTCCTTGACGGGCAGGCCCGGCAGTCGGTGGAGGCGAACTGGGCGACCATGGCGGGCCTGCCTGCTGGGGGACCGGATATCACCCGGACCCTCACCGAGAGCGCAGCGCCCGCTCCCCCGCCCGAGACTGCCGACAGCCTCCGCCCGAGTACCGAGAACGCGAGGTGTCAAGGCAATGGCGAGCGTCCGCTTCATGTCGAGGGCACCGCAGTGTGCGTGCCGTCCCGCCGGACTTGGCAGGTGGCGCACCCGCGCCGCCGCCGGGCGACTCACTCGCCGTCGAACAGGTACCGCACCGCTGTCTGGGTGAGGTGTCGGACGAAGGCGTCGGGGTCGGCGGCGGGAGCGGCAAAGTCCGGGCCGTAGCCGACCCGCATCATGAGAGAGGCGAAGACCGTGCTGAAGCAGAGGCGTACGGCCGTTTCGGGATCGGGGTGTGTGATCTCGTGCGCGGCGCCGAGGACCACAGCGGTGAACCGGTCCGCCATCTGCGCGGTGTAGGCACGGGCCCGGCGGTAGACCTCCGAGTGGGCGCCGCTGAGCAGCACCATCGGTTTGAGGAACGCCGCGTGGCGCTCGAAGA
Source organism: Streptomyces cellulosae (assembly GCF_000721105.1). Lineage (GTDB taxonomy): Bacteria > Actinomycetota > Actinomycetes > Streptomycetales > Streptomycetaceae > Streptomyces > Streptomyces cellulosae_A. Next base: position 12,811 of record NZ_JOEV01000032.1, on the reverse strand, counting down.
TCCCGGCGAATTCGGCGACGGCCTCGGCCACCAGGGTGCGCGCGTCGAGGCCGGCCCAGCGCTCCTCGCGGTCGAAGACCTCCTCGTCGGCGCGGATGCGGCTGAGACCGTGCTCGTAGACGGCGAGGAAGAGGGCGTCTTTGCTGGTTGTACGGTCGTAGATGGCCCGTGGGGCGACCTTGGCGCGCTCGCATACGGCCGCGATGGTGAAAGCCTCGTACCCGCCCTCCTCGATGATCGCGGCACCCGCGTCGAGGATCCGTGTCCATGCCTGCCGGGTCCGTTCCTGTCGCGGTGGACGTATCGCGAGCTCGTTGTTCCTGTCCGTGGCTGTCACCCCGCCATTCTCTCCGTGAATCGCCGGCATCCGGCTTGCCGATACGCCGTGGAAACCTCGGCGCAACCATTGACAGCGCCCCACCGTGAGTCGGATGCTTCCCGCTAACCGTAGTGCACACTACGGTTTACCCCTCTTGGGGATGCGAGAACCACACTCACCGGGCCGCAGGCTCGACAACACCCAAAGGAGAGTCCGCTGTGACGCATGCGACCCTGCCTGTGCCCACCTCCGACGTCGACCTGTTCTCCGACGAGGTGTTGCGCGACCCGTACCCGGCTCTCCGCCAGCTCCGGGAAGCCGGCCCTGCGGTACGGCTGACCACCTACGATGCCTGGGTCGTTCCCCGCTACGACTCCGTCCGCGCGGCTCTGGCCGACCACGAACGTTTCTCGTCGGCGCAGGGTGTCGGCTACGAGGACCAGTTCAACGCCCCGATGAAGGGAAGCGTGCTGGCCAGCGATCCGCCGGACCACACCCGGCTTCGGGCGGTGCTGTCCGACAAGCTCGCCCCCAAGGCCCTGGCCAAGCTCCGCACCCGGATCGCCGACCTCGCGGACGACCTCGTCGCCGGCGCCGTGGCCAAGGGTGATTTCGATGCCGTAGCGGATCTTGCCGCGGTGTTCCCCGTGACCGTGGTCGCCGACCTGATCGGGCTCACCGAGGAAGCGAGGGGCCCGCTGCTGTCGTTCGCGGACGCGGCGTTCAACACCTTCGGCCCGTTCAACGCCCGCGCCCAGGCGTCCCTTCCCTTCATCGGCCAAATGTTCGAGTATCTGAACACGGTGATGGTGCCGGAGAACCTCCGCCCGGACGGCTGGGCCGCCGCCGTCCACCAGGCCGCGGACCGGGGAGAAATCGAACCGGCCTCCGTGGTGCCGCTGTTGTCCGCGTACGTGGTCGCGAGCATGGACACCACCATCAACGGCATCGGCAACACGATCCTCCTCTTCGCCCGGCATCCCGAGGCGTATCAGGAGGTGCGCGCGGAACCGGCACTCCTCGGACCGGCGTTCGAGGAGTCACTGCGGCTGGAATCCCCCGCACAGGGCTTCTTCCGGCGCACCACCCAGCCGGTGGACATCGAGGGCATCACCATCCCCGCCGACACCAAAGTCCTGCTGTCCTGGGCCTCGGCCAACCGGGACGAACGCAAGTGGGAGCGTCCCGAGGAGTTCCTCGTCCGCCGCAACCCGGTCGACCACGTCGGCTTCGGCTACGGCGTCCACGGCTGCGCCGGCCAGGGGCTGGCCCGCCTGGAGGCGCAGGCGGTACTCGGCGCGCTGGTGCGGCGCACGTCGTCGATCGAGCTCGCGGGCGAGCCGGTCCGCAAGCTCAACAACGTGATCCGCGGCCTGGCCTCGCTCCCCGTCACGGTACGCGCGGAAGGGAAGTGACATGTCGAGGATCGTGGTGGACTTCGACCGTTGCGAGGGTCACGGACTGTGTGAGCAGACCGCACCCGACGTATTCCGGCTCGACAACGAGGGCGAACTGCACCTGACCCACGAGGAGGTGGCCCCGGAGCACGAGAGCGCCGTCGCCGCTGCCGTACGGGTCTGCCCCGTCGCGGCCCTGAAGGTCCAGTCGTGAAGCGAATCGTCGTGGTCGGCGGGTCCATCGCAGCGCTGACGGCAGCGGAGAGCCTGCGGACAGAGGGGTTCGACGGACAGGTGACCGTCCTGTCCGACGAGCCTCACCCGCCCTACTCGCGGGTCCCGCTGTCCAAGGGCGTCCTCGCCGGCCGGGAACCTGCGGAATCAGCCCTGCTTCCCCCTCCCGGCGAGGACATCGACTTCCGCACCGGGGCACGGGCCGCGCAGCTGGACATCCGCGGCCGTGCGGTGACGCTGACCGACGGCACGCAGGTGCCGTACGACGGGCTGGTCGTCGCCACCGGCGCCCGGGCCCGTCGCCTGACCGGCGGCGACGATCTGGTGGTGCGCACCCTGGATGACGCCTCGGCCCTCGCCTCCCGGCTAGCCGGCGCCCGCAACGCCATCGTGCTGGGCGGCGGCTTCCTCGGCATGGAGATCGCCACGACCTGCCGCGCCCTGGGCCTGGACGTCACGGTGGTCGACCTCGTCACGCCGTTGCTAAGGCTCCTCGGACCATGGCTGGCCGATCTCGCCGTCGCGGCCGCGCGGGATCACGGCATACGTGTCCGGGTCGCGCCGGACGGCGTCGACGTCCTGGGCGAACACCGCGTGCGCTGTGGCGAGCGGGTCCTCGAGACCGACGTGATCGTGTGCGCGGTCGGAGACGTACCGAACACCGACTGGCTGAAGGACTCTGGCCTGCCCCTCGACGCCGCCGGAGGCCTCGTCGCCGACGCGTGCTGCCGTGTCGCTCCCGGCGTGGTCGCCGCCGGGGACGTCGTGTCCCGGCAGGGACGCCGAACTCCGCACTGGACCAACGCCGTTGAGCAGGGCCGGGCAGCCGCGGCCGGCCTGCTGCACGGCGCGTCGGCCCGGCCCTACCGACCGGACCCGTACTTCTGGACCGAGCAGTCCGGACTCGACATCAAGATCAGCGGCGAACTGCCGCTCACCGGGACCCCCGAAGTCCTCGCCGGCTCGGTGGACGACCGCAGTGCGCTGCTGAGATGGCGGGATGACGAAGGCACGACCACAGCCGTCGCGGTCAACCACCGCCTCCCCGTCATCAAACTCAAGCGGCTCGGCGCCGGGGTGCCCGCCGCCCGCACGACTCGGCATCGCCCCGTCCTCGGACACACCACCTGATTCGTCTGCCTGCCGGACAGTCGACGGTCAGCGGCTGGAGTGATGGTCAGCTGTTCGCGCAGATCCGGAACGCATCGGTGGGCCAGGGGCAATGCGGTGCCTGCACTGTTCTGGTCGATGGCCGCAGGACCGTCTCCTGCCTCTGCCTCACGGTGGCCGCCGACGCGCGGGATCACCACCATCGACGAGGTGGGGTTGAGCCGGATGACGGCCTCGGGACTGGTGAGCTCGCGTGTTGATGGGTCGCGTATTCGTAGCTGACGTCACCAGCTCCATGACGATGGGGCCCGTCATCGACGGGCCCCATCGGTGTTCCTCAGCTAGGCTAGGCGATTGTTTCCTGCCCGGCAGGGCGTGCCGGTGATCATGTTGCCGGTGGCGGCGGTGATGACCGAGTCGAGCCGGTCCCGGGCCCGCGTGAGCTCGGTGACGCGCTGGTCGACATGCTCGCGCTCCGCGGCCAACCGCTTGAGCAGGGCGGGAGTGGCCTGGCCGTCGATGACGCACGGCATGAGCTCGACGATTGTCTTGCTGGACAGCCCGGCGGCGTACAGCTGCTGGATCAGCTGGACCCGGTCGACCGCGCTCTCCTGGTAGTGGCGCTGGCCGCTGGGGCTGCGCTCGGCGCTGAGCAGATTCTGCTCCTCGTAGTAACGCAGGGCCCGGACACTGACGCCGGTCCGGGCGGCGAGTTCTCCGACGCGCATCCTTCTCCTGTGTGACGTTCATGATGCAACTTGCCTCTGACGTCAACGTGAGGTTTTAGCGTAACTGACGTGCGCCCCACCGGAGAACCTTCTTCAGTTCGTCTCCTGACGCCCAAGGGTCGTCTCCTGACGCCCAAGGGCCCGACCGAAAGAGCGCGACGATATGAGCGGGGACAACACCCAGCTGCGGCGGGTGATCGTCGTCGAGGAACACGCCTGGACTCCCGAACTGCGCAACGCCTTGCTGAGGTGGGGCGACGACGAGACCGTCAACAAGATGAGCAGTCGGGGCTGGCCAATCTGTGTCTGCTCGATGTCGGTGAGGAGCGCCTGGCGCGGATGGATGCCAGCGGTGTGGACATGGAGGTCTTCTCCCACACGACACCGGGCACCCAGCCTCTGTCGGCGAAGACGGCCGTCGCGCCGGCGCGGGAGGCCAACGACGTGCTTGCGGGCGCCGCCCCCCGTCATCCCGACCGCTTCGCGGCCTTCGCCACGTTACCCATGTCCTATCCGCACGCGGCGGCCGCCGAGTTGGAGGCGCAGTCACCCGCCTCGGTCACGTCGGGGCGATGCTGTTCCGGAAGCCGGCCTTCGCCACGCTCCGTCTCATCCTGGCCGGCACTTGCGACCGTCACCCCGACCTGCTCAACTCCGCCGCCACGCACCTGCAGCGCCGCGTCCTGTGCCACCTCGCTGGCAACCTCGCCGTCCCCGCCCACGGCGCCTACATCCACCGCATGCTCCAGGCAGCCTTGGACGTATCCGGGCCGATCGCGATGTTCGGTGCCGACTCCACTACGGCGCATCCGCAGCAAGTGCGGTGCTGACTCCGGCGGCACTCGCACTTTCGTCAGCAGTGTCCCCATGGACGAGCAAGGCAGCAGCACACTCGGCCACTCAACGCCGAACGCAGCTTCCCCCTGAGAGCAGCCCGACCCCACCACACCCACCGCACCTGGAAGAAGCCACGCATGACCACCTACAGGTCGACCGGCCTCACCGGCCCCGCTTCCACCCCGACCGTGTCGGTCAAACCGGTCGTGCTGCCCGCGCCGCAGCGCGGCGCGGACCTGCACGTACGCGTCTCCGCACCGGTCACCGACACCAATCTGCCGATCGTGCTGTTCGCGCACGGATTCGGCTCGGACCTGGACGGCTACGCACCGCTGGTCGACCACTGGGCCTCCCATGGCTTCGTGGTGGTCCAGGCCACTCACCTGGACTCCAAGCGCCTCGACGTCGCCGCGGACGATCCCCGCAAGCCCCACCTGTGGCGCTACCGTGTGCAGGACATGAAGCGCATCCTCGACGAACTCGACACCCTGGAGGCATCCGTGCCCGGCCTGACCGGCCGGGTGGACCACAGTCGTATCGTCGCAGCCGGACACTCCTTCGGCGGCCAGACCGCGGGCGTCCTCGTGGGTCTGCGCGTCACTGACCCCCAGACCGGAACCGCGCAGGACATGTCCGACCCCCGGGTCATGGCCAGCATCCAACTGGCCACAGCGGGCAAGGGCGGCGACGAACTGACCCCCTTCGCACACGAGCACCTTCCCTGGCTGCGCGACCAGGACTTCTCCCACATCACCGCACCCGGACTCGTGGTCGCCGGCGACAAGGACGAACTCCCGCTCTCCACCCGGGGACCGTCCTGGACGACCGACCCGTACACCCTCAGCCGCAGCAACAAGAGCCTCCTGACGGTCTACGGTGGCCGGCACTTCCTCGGTGGCATCTCCGGCTACGAGGCCGCAGAGACCACCGACGAGAATCCCGGCCGCGTTGCCCTCGTCCAGCAGGTCACCCTCGCCTACCTGCGCCACATCACCGGTACCGACCACACCGACTGGGAAAAGACACAGGCCGCCCTCGCCGGTGATTCCCACCCTCTGGGACGACTGGAATCGAAGTAACGACCTGCACCGGACTGCCCCTCTGCTGGCGGGTGGCCCGGTCGGCGCCGCCCAGGCCGAACCGGCCGGTGATCCTGCCGGCCAGCCCTCCCCGGTGGTGGGCCGGAGCACGAACTGTTGGGCCGCCGGCGAGACGCGGCGGCCGAGAACATCGAAGCCAAGGCCACTGTCAGCTACAAGCGGGGCGAGGGCCCAGCAAGGGCATACGCGAGTACCTGCCGCCGACCTTCGCGGGCGCACGCTTCGGGCTGCTCGGACCCAAGGTGCCCGAGGATGAAGCGTCCGCCCTGTACGCCGACGACTGGAGACGCCAGGACGACGAGGGCCTGCCGGTCACCTACCACCTGGCCTGGGAGCACACGGGGCAGCTGGGCGGCTTCACCTACAAGGTGCAGCGGAAGCAGCTCGCCCAACTTGACTTCCGGGCGGGGATACCCGTCGACGGCAGGAGGGGTCCGAGCCGAGGTGTGGCACTCCCTCTCCAGACCCGGATCGACTCCACGGTGCAGCTCGCGCGAGAGACCCACGAGGCCGGCCTGCACTCCGCGTGGTTCGGGCAGACCTTCACGTACGACTCCCCCTCGCTCGCCGCGATCGTGGGCCGCGAGGTGCCCGGGGACCGCCGCGATCCCTGTGTTCGGCCGACGTCCGCTGCTCGTCTCCGGCCAGGCCCAGCCCGCCCAGGCCGTCACCGGTGGCCGCTACCACCTCGGGCTCGCACTCGGCACCAAGCACCTGACCGAGACAGGCTTCGGCGTCCCGTACGAGCACCCCGTCGCGCGGCTCCGCGAGTTCCTCATCGCCCTGCGCCTCCTCGTGGAGACGGGCAGCGCCGACTTTCACGGCGAGCTCTGCTGACCGCCACAACCACACCGCCGCCGGCGACGGTACCCGGCAACGAACCGCCGGTGCCGTTCCTGGTCGCCGCCATGGCGCCGCGGGCGCTGCGCGTTTCGGGCGAACTCGCCGACGGCATTCTTCCGCTCGTGGCCGGCCCGCGCGCCCTCGCCGAGCACGTCATCCCGGCCGTCACCGCCGCGACCGCATCGGCAGGCCGCCCGACACCTAGGATCGTCGCGTTCGTGCCCGGCGCGGTCACCGCCGACGTCGAGGCGGTACGGAAGACGGTGACCGAAACCCTCGCGTTCTACGAACGGTTTCCCTCCTACCAGCGCATCATCGGCCTCTCCGGCGCCACCCGGGCCGCCGACCTGGCCGTGATCGGCGACGAGAAGACCGTCGCCGCCGAAGTGCGGCGCTATTGCGAGGCCGACGCGCCGGAGGTCGTGTTCACCGCGACGGACTTGGGCGGCGAGGCGGACCGACGGCGCACGTGGAAGCTGCTCGGAGAGCTGCCGAACGGCTGGGCACCTCGGCGCAGGGGGCGAACCGGTGAGGACTCCCGGACGCGCGGCAGTCCCGAAAGTCCTTTCGGACGCGTGACAGGGACGACTGGCTCGGCTCCCTGCCCCGCGACAGCGAGCACGGTCTTCCCATGGGTGCCCCTGGCCTCGAGGAGCCGGTGGACCTCGGCGACATCCGCCGACGTGACGAGGGTCGGAGGGAGGGCCGGCGAGCTGGTCAGCGGCGTGCGACCGGCGGAACGGGCGCTCTCTCGGTGCCGCCGTCGCCGCCGAAAACAGGAGCGCGATTCCAGATGATCACGAAGTCGGCGAGTCGGCCCGAGTGATCACACGACCTGTTGTGGCGCTTGAGTCGGCGAGCTGATCGGCAGAGTTGGCGGGCAACCGTCCGGCGCGGATGCGGCAGCGCACTTACGGTCCCTGTAGTCCGTCGTCAGGAGCGCACATGGCGGAGGTTCACGGGGCGAGGGCAGGTGATGTGTCCAGGTGCCGAGGACGCCGGCGAACGGTAGAACGTAAGAGTGAGGGACGAGAGCAGCCCTGCTGAGAATGCCCGGCCGCATCGGGTGGCGAGGCCGGGGATCGACTACCAGGCACTTTTCGCGGTCACCCCCAGCCCCTGCATGGTGCTGGGCCCGGATCTGGTGCTCGCGGACGTCAATGAGGCAGCCTGCCGCGTGACCGGCCGTACTCGGGAGGATCTGCTCGGGCGGTACCTCTTCGATGCGTTCCCTGAGAATCCGGCGGACCCGGATGCGGACGGGGTGCGGAATCTTCACGCCTCCCTGCACTGGGTCCTGCGCTCGAAGGAGCCGGACACGATGGCGCCGATGAAGTACGACATTCCCGTGGCCGACCGGCCCGGCGTGTTCGAGGAGCGCTGGTGGTCCGCGATCAACACACCTGTGCTCGGGCCGGATGGGCACGTGGAGTGGATCATCCACCGGGGGGAGGACGTGACCTCGTTCATCCTCTCCCACCCTCGCCCGCGCCGAGGCGGGGCGCTCAGCGACGTGGAGGCGATGGAGGTCGAACTGTACGCACGGGCGCGCGAGCTCCATCGACTGAACGAGGAACTGCGCCAAGCCCACGCCCGGGAGCGCCAGGTCGCTGTCACCTTGCAGGAGGCCATGCTCCATTCACCCCATTTGGCCCGGCATCGGGACACCGTGGTGCGCTACCTGCCCGCCGCCGGATCACTTAACGTGTGCGGCGACTGGTACGAGGTGGTCGACCTGCCCGAGAACAGATTCGCCGTCGCGGTAGGCGACGTCGTCGGCCACGGCCTGGAGGCCGCCGCCGTCATGGGCATGCTCCGCAGCGCGCTGTCCGCCTCCGTCCGGGCCGTCGAAGAGCCCGCGAGAGCCCTGGACGTCCTGGGGCTGTACGCACGCTATGTCGAGGGTGCGCTGGCCACCACCGTCGTCCAAGCCGTCGTCGACACCCACGCTCGCCGCATCATGTACAGCAGCGCCGGGCACCCGCCGCCCGTCCTGCTCCACCCGGACGGCACCTGCGATCTTCTCGACCAGGCCACCGACCCACCGCTGGGGGCACGCCCCAAACCCGTCCCCCGCCTCCAGGCCGACCTGCCCTACACACCTGGCGACACCTTCGTGCTCTACACCGACGGCCTCATCGAACGCCGCGGCGAGGACATCGATGCCGGCCTGCAACGCCTCACCGACACGCTCGCCCGCCATGCCCGCCACAACCCCGAACGTCTGGCTGACGCCTTGCTCGCCAACCTCGGCGTCAGCAGCGGCGCCCGCGACGACATCGCCCTGATCGTCATGCGCCTGTGACCCGCGCGCCGCCCGCTGAACGCCCTGGAGCCGGTCCGCAGCCGACTCGTCGAGAGCAGCCAGACCCTGGACGCCCTCGTCAGTCGCTCCGACCACTCCCAGCCCCGGCTGTCCGAACTCTTGCGAAGCAAGGGCTACCACCCGGCCTGGTAGATCACCTACAGCGCGATCCGTGCCCTGGACCGCCGGTCAGCCCGGTGCGCCGCATGCGGAAGGCGGCCGCGGTGGAGGCCGACAAGAACACCTGGATCAAGAGCCCGATCCTCGGACGTCCAGCCGCTCGGTCAGGCGGAACAGCCCGTCGCCCATCGCGATCCCACTCAGGCCATGTGGCAGCCCTACAGCGCCTACGCGCGGCCCTACCTGCAGTGCGAGCGGCGCACCAGCAGGTGGGCGGAGACCGTCGACCTTCTCTGGCCCACCTGGCCCGAGGCGACCACCGGCCCACCGCGACCCGCTACGCCTGGCAGTTGCTGCGTTCGAAATCCGGCGTGCGATGCGGGATCAGCCTCACCGGCCGCCGCCCACCTGCCCGGGTGCTGGCGCGGCCGAGGCGCGCTCGTCGGCGAGCTGCTCGCTCACCCGCGCAAGAACACGTTCGGCGACGGCAAGTTCGTCCCGCTCGGCCCGCACCTGCGCCAGTACTGGGCATTCCACTGTGTCCCGGTGACCGGGACTACTGACCGCCCGGGGAGGCTCTGGCTGGTCGGCTGATCAGCCAGAGCCTCTCGGCGGTCAGGCGGTCAGGCGGTCAGCTGCCGACGCCGTCTGGCTCCTGGTCCTCGACTCCGACACCGGCAGCCACCTCGCCGACTTCATCACCAGTGCGTACGCCGACGAGTCCGGCGCGCTCGTCTTCACTTGCCTGGCCACTGTCCCCTGTCCAGCTCACGGTCCAGGCCCCGTCCGCGTTCGGGGCCGTTGTCAGTGGTGACAGGCAGGATGACGGGCATGACGACACCAACCGCTCAGATCGTGGATGCCGCCGCCTACGCCCACGCAGTCGAGACCGTGGCGACGGCCGCTGCCGCCTACTACGGGGATGGTGCCTCTCCGCTGGACGACGACACCTACGACCGGCTGGTGCGCGGGATCGCAGCGTGGGAGCACGATCACCCTGATGAGGTGCTGCCCGACTCCCCCACCGGCAAAGTCGCCGCAGGCGCCGCAGTCGGAGATGTCCCGCACACGGTGGTGATGCTGAGCCTGGACAACGTCTTCTCCCCCGACGAGTTCACCGCCTGGACCGCCTCGCTGTCCCGCAGGATCGGCCGCGACGTGACCCGTTTCAGTGTCGAGCCGAAACTGGACGGGCTCGCGGTCGCCGCCCGCTACAGCCGCGGCCGCCTCAGACAGCTGATCACCCGTGGCGACGGAACGTCCGGAGAGGACGTCTCACACGCGATCGGCACCATCGAGGGCCTGCCCGAGCAGTTGGCCGAGCCGGTCACCGTAGAGGTCCGCGGTGAAGTACTGATGACCACCGCCCAGTTCGAGTACGCCAACGAGGTGCGCACCGCCCATGGCGGGCAGTCGTTCGCCAACCCACGCGGCGCTGCGGCCGGCAGCCTGCGCGCCCGGGAGCGCGCCTACACCGTGCCGATGACCTTTTTCGGCTACGGACTCCTTCCCACCGCACGCACCGAGACCGCGCTGGCGGAACAGCTGGGCGAACTCGCGCACAGCGACCTCATGGCCCAGACCGCCGCGTACGGGGTGAACACCACCGCAACGACCGCCGCGCCCGGCATCACCGCCGACACCGTCGAACAGGTCCTCGCCCGCGTCCGGGAGATCGCCGCGCTGCGCGCCCAGTTGCCGTTCGGGATCGACGGAGTCGTCATCAAGGCCGACCTCGCGGCCGACCAGCAGGCCGCCGGATCAGGCTCCCGCGCTCCACGCTGGGCGATCGCCTACAAGCTGCCCGCCGTGGAAAAGATCACCCGCCTGCTTCAGGTGGAGTGGAACGTGGGCCGCACCGGCATCATCGCCCCGCGCGCCGTCCTGGAACCGGTCGAGATCGACGGCGCGACCATCACCTACGCCACCCTCCACAACCCGGCCGACATCATCCGCCGTGACCTGCGCCTGGGCGACCACGTCATGGTCCACCGCGCCGGTGACGTCATCCCCCGCATCGAGGCCCCCGTCGCCCACCTGCGCAGCGGCGACGAACAGCCCATCGCCTTCCCCGAGATGTGCCCGCGCTGCGGGGCCGACATCGACACCACCCAGCAGCGCTGGCGCTGCAACAACGGCCGCAACTGCCACCTGGTCGCCGCCCTCTCCTACGCCGCCGGCCGCGACCAGCTCGACATCGAAGGCCTCGGCGCGACCCGCGTCGTCCAACTCGTCGACGCCGGCCTGGTCGCCGATCTCGCCGACCTGTTCACCCTCACCCGCGAACAGCTCCTGAGCCTGGAACGGATGGGAGAGACCAGCACCGACAACCTCCTCGCCGCACTGGCCGCGGCCAAGGACCAGCCGCTGTCACGGGTGCTCTGCGCGCTCGGGGTCCGCGGCACCGGCCGCTCCATGTCCCGCCGGATCGCCCGTCACTTCGCCACCATGGACAACATCCGCACCGCCGACGCCACGTTGATGCAGCAGGTCGAGGGCATCGGCACGGAGAAGGCGCCGTCCATCGTCGCCGAACTCGCCGAACTCGCCCCGCTCATCGACAAACTCGCCGCGGCCGGGGTGAACATGACCGAACCCGGCGCCACCCCTCCCGCTCCGGCGGAAACCGTCGCAGACAGCGCCGCAGCGAACCAGGAGCCCGTCGGCGGGCCGCTGGCGGGGATGACGGTGGTGGTCACCGGCGCGATGACCGGCCCTCTGGAGAACCTCAGCCGCACCCAGATGAACGAGCTCATCGAACAAGCCGGCGGCCGCTCCTCCTCCAGCGTCTCCAAGAAGACCACCCTCGTCGTCGCCGGAGACGGCGCGGGATCCAAGCGAGCCAAGGCCGAGGACCTCGGTATCCGCCTGGCCACCCCGGACGAATTCGCCACCCTGGTCGCCGACTGCCTCAACTGACCCCCGGCATGGATGTTCCCCACCTCACACCGGCTGCCCGGACTCGGGCGGGAACAACCCGAGACGGTTGACCGTTCATCTGCTGAAGCCCCATGGAGCCTTCCGCCGAGAGGCGACCGCCCTCCGCACGCCACCGCCCGACGGCCCCGGCTGGTCTCCCCCGTCCAGCCGGGGCTTTCACATCCCCCACCCAGCGCCTCGGACGTCGTCGTACCAGGTGACCGTGAGCTGCTCGTCGGCCTTGCTGAACCCTCTCGTCCCGGACGTCCGCCACGACGACGCCGGCAACAACCCCGACGGTGGCATGTCAGGCAGGGATACAAGGGCTGTGACAAGACGATGCGCGTCAGGATCATCGTCCACAACCGGCACGCAGAACGCCTGCCGGCACAAGAGCGGCCGCGCCGATGATGGCCTTGCCCTTCGTCCTCAGCGAGGTGTTGCCCTCCCTCAGTGGTGGATGCTGTTCGGCCAGTTCGTCCATGACGGCATGCCAGAGGGTCACGGCCAGGGTCGTCTTCAAAGGTGAGTGAGCGATGAGGGATCACGCTTGTCGTGGTACGTCTTCATGAGCTTTCGGACGCCGAGTGGGCTGTGTTGTTCGCGATTCCTGCCGAGTTCGGGGACTGCGGGGCAGCCCCGTTCGGACGACCGGGTGGCACTGGCGACTGCCTGCTCTGCAGCACGACGGCAGCCGTCTCGCCCGAGCCCATCCCGACCCACACATCCATCGCTGGGCGGCCGCAGCAGACCGCGACGCAGTCTCAACCCGGCCTCACCCCTCTTTACAGTTCGGGACAGCCTTAGTGATCGTTTCAGAATGGCGGTTGCGCCGGTCGCGGCCTCACGCCGGCGGGCCCTCCCCGAGCAGTTCTGCGACCCGCTGAGCGACCTCGTCT
>NZ_JOEV01000031.1 GCF_000721105.1 Streptomyces cellulosae | reverse complement strand
GGCCGGGGCGGGGCGGGGCGGGGCGGGGCGGGCCGGGAAGGGGCGGGGGCACTGCCCGCACGGAAGGGGGTGTGGTCCTGGGGCCGGTCCCGGGGCTGCCGGTGGGGTCCGGGTCCCGGGGCGGTCCCGACTGTCAGTGGGGCCGGTCCTGGAGCCGGTCCCGGGGCTGCCGGTGGGGTCCGGGCCCCGGGCGGTCCCGACTGTCAGTGGGGCGTGGCAGGATCGGGGACGTGGCAGAAAAAGCATCGAAGAAGACCGACAAGACCGCCGACGGCGCGCGCCCCCGTCTGATGCTCATGGACGGGCACTCGCTGGCCTACCGCGCGTTCTTCGCGCTGCCCGCGGAGAACTTCACGACCGCGACCGGCCAGCCGACGAACGCGATCTACGGCTTCGCGTCGATGCTGGCCAACACCCTGCGCGACGAGGCGCCCACGCACTTCGCGGTGGCCTTCGACGTCTCCCGCAAGACCTGGCGCTCCGCGGAGTTCACGGAGTACAAGGCCAACCGCTCCAAGACCCCGGACGAGTTCAAGGGTCAGGTCGAGCTGATCGGCGAGCTGCTCGACGCGATGCACGCGCAGCGCTTCGCCGTCGACGGCTTCGAGGCGGACGACATCATCGCCACCCTGGCCACGCAGGCCGAGGCCGAGGGCTTCGAGGTGCTGATCGTCACCGGTGACCGGGACTCCTTCCAGCTGGTCAGCGAGCACACGACGGTGCTGTATCCGACGAAGGGCGTCTCCGAGCTGACCCGGTTCACTCCGGAGAAGGTGTTCGAGAAGTACGGGCTGACGCCGGCGCAGTACCCGGACTTCGCGGCGCTGCGCGGCGACCCGTCCGACAACCTGCCGGGCATCCCCGGCGTCGGTGAGAAGACGGCCGCGAAGTGGATCAACCAGTTCGGCTCGTTCGCGGACCTCGTGGAGCGGGTCGACGAGGTCAAGGGCAAGGCGGGGCAGAACCTCCGCGACCACCTGGAGTCCGTCAAGCTCAACCGGCGGCTGACCGAGCTGGAGCGGCGGGTGGAGCTGCCGAAGACGGTCGCCGACCTGGAGCGCGCGGCGTACGACCGCAAGACCGTCGCGATGGTCCTGGACACCCTGGAGATCCGCAACCCCTCACTGCGGGAGCGGCTCTTCGCGGTCGACCCCGGCGCCGAGGAGGCCGAGTCGACCCCGGTCCTCGCGGACGGCGTGGAGCTGGACGGCACCGTGCTCGGCACCGGCGAAGTGGCCCCTTGGCTCTCCGAGCACGCCGGGGAGGTCCTCGGCATGGCCACGGTCGACACCTGGGCGCTGGGCACCGGCTCGGTCGCCGAGATCGCGCTCGCCGCGGCCGGGGGAGCGGCGGCGTGGTTCGACCCGTCCCAGCTGGACGAGGCCGACGAGACGGCGTTCGCCGCCTGGCTGGCCGACGCCGGCCGGCCCAAGGTCCTCCACAACGCCAAGGGCGCGATGCGGGTCTTCGCCGAGCACGGCTGGAGCATCGCCGGCGTCACCATGGACACGGCACTGGCCGCCTACCTGGTCAAGCCGGGCCGCCGTTCCTTCGACCTGGACGCGCTGTCCATGGAGTACCTGCACCGCGAGCTGGCGCCCGCCGCCGCGGCCGACGGCCAGCTGGCCTTCGGTGCCGACGACGGCGCCGAGGCCGAGGTCCTGATGATCCAGGCCCGCGCCGTCCTCGACCTGGGCGAGGCCTTCGGGACTCGTCTCCAGGAAGTCGGCGCGGCAGACCTCCTGCGTGACATGGAGCTGCCCACCTCCGCCCTGCTGGCCAGGATGGAGCGGCACGGCATCGCCGCCGACCGGCCCCACCTGGAGGCCATGGAACAGATGTTCGCGGGCGCCGTCCAGCAGGCCGTGAAGGAGGCGCACGCTGCGGCTGGGCACGAGTTCAACCTCGGCTCGCCCAAGCAGCTTCAGGAGGTCCTCTTCGGCGAGCTGGCCCTGCCGAAGACCAAGCGCACCAAGACCGGGTACACCACCGACGCCGACGCACTCGCCTGGCTGGCCACCCAGACGGACAACGAACTGCCGGTGATCATGCTCCGGCACCGTGAGCAGGCCAAGCTGCGGGTCACCGTCGAGGGCCTGATCAAGACGGTCGCGACGGACGGCCGTATCCACACCACGTTCAACCAGACGGTCGCCGCGACCGGCCGGCTCTCCTCCACCGACCCGAACCTGCAGAACATCCCGGTCCGCACGGACGAGGGCCGGGCCATCCGCCGCGGCTTCGTCGTCGGCGAGGGCTTCGAGTCGCTGATGACGGCCGACTACAGCCAGATCGAACTGCGCGTGATGGCCCACCTGTCCGAGGACGCCGGCCTCATCGAGGCGTTCACCTCCGGCGAGGACCTGCACACGACGGCCGCCGCGCAGGTGTTCGCGGTGGAGCAGACGGCGGTGGACGCGGAGATGCGCAGGAAGATCAAGGCGATGTCGTACGGCCTCGCGTACGGCCTGTCGGCCTTCGGCCTGTCCCAGCAGCTGAACATCGAGGCGGCCGAGGCGCGTGCCCTGATGGACGCCTACTTCGAACGGTTCGGCGGCGTACGGGACTATCTGCGCCGCGCGGTCGACGAGGCGCGGGCGACGGGCTACACGGCCACGCTCTTCGGGCGTCGCCGCTACCTGCCCGACCTCAACAGCGACAACCGTCAGCGCCGTGAGGCGGCCGAGCGGATGGCCCTCAACGCGCCCATCCAGGGCACGGCCGCGGACATCGTCAAGATCGCCATGCTGAACGTGGACCGGGCCCTGCGCGAGGCGGATCTCAAGTCCCGCATGCTCCTCCAGGTCCACGACGAAATCGTCCTGGAGATCGCCCCCGGCGAACGCGCGGCCACGGAGGAACTGGTCCGCCGTGAAATGTCCGAAGCGGTCGACCTCAGGGTCCCGCTGGGGGTCTCGGTGGGCTCGGGAGCGGACTGGGAGTCGGCGGCGCACTAGCCTCCGGCGGTTGAGCGGGGCCGTGGCGTGCGCGCAGTTGTGCCGCTGAGGCGGCGGAGGGGGGCCGTGGCGTTCGTGCAGTTGTGCCGCTGAGGCGGCGGAGGGGGGCCGTCGGATCGAGGCCGGGAGCGGGGGAGCGGGCAGGGAGGCGCGGCGACACGCCGGAGAACGCGGGCCGGCACCCGACCGCGCCCCGCCCATCCGAGCCCAGCATGACACCGGCCCGCCACCGCTTCACCTCGGCGCTGGTTCCCTCGCCTGGCAGGCAGGCCCACATTCCCCGGTCCGGGAGGGCAGGCCCCGTAGGGCGGCTGCCCCGTGAGGCAGCCCACAGCAAGGCAGCCCTCCGTAGGGCCTCCCTGGGGCAGGGCCCCACCCCCATCACCCGCGTGGCCCCCGCGAGGGCGCCTGCGGGTGCCGCTTCCCGCCAGGATGCGGGCATGGGTATACGCATGCTTCACCGCCGAAGGGCCCAGGGACGGACCCAGGCGCAGGTACGGGCACGCGCCGCATCGGCCCCGTCACCGCCGCTCCCACCGGTCCCGGCCCTCTCGGCCGCCGCAAGCACCGCCCGCGTCCCCACCGGCCTGGTGACCGCCCTGCGCCGGATGACCGCGCCGAGCCCGGCGACCGGCCTGCGCAGGACCGCCGCCACCGGACTTGTCCCCGGATCCGCCCCCGGATCCGCCCCCGGTTCCGTCCGCATCGCCGCGCATCTCGCGCAGACCGTGCGTCGTGCCGCCGCAGCGCTGCGGTACCGGTTCGTCGAACGCGACCGGGACGCCGGAGGGCACGGTCGAGAGGCGCCCGTGTGGCGGCTGTGGGCCGGGCTGGGGCGCCGTTACCTCGGTCTGGCGCTCACGCTGCTGCCACGGTCCCGCCCGCTGCCCACGATCACGGTGTTCACCGCCGTCAACGGGCGGCCCGGCCGCTCCGCTCCCCAGCCGCCGCCGTACGGTCGGCCACCGGGGCGGGACGCCACGCCCTGACCCCGACGGCGTACAGGAGCAGGCCGAGGACAAGCCCCGCGCCCGCTCCGAAGCACAGCGCTGGAATCACTTCCCAGGACTTCGCGGTGGCCCCCCAGTACTCCCACCACCGCGTCGTCCGCTCCACCGCCGCGACCGTCGCACAGCCGCCGATCACGGCCAGGGCCCACCACCGGTCCCGTCCCGACAGCACCGCGACCCCCACCACCGGGGCCGTCCCCGGTGTCCGCCGCAGCGCGTGCACCACGAACACCGCGATGACGACCGCGGCGACCGCTGAACCGCCGTACTGGAGGTACCAGTACAAGGGAGAGCCCGCCACCTCCCGGCCCAGGACGGGAAACAGCCGCATCCCCCACCGGTCGAGGTGGGTGAACGCGTCCCACACGACGTGGGTCAGCGCACCGAGCGCGGCGGAGACGTACCACCACAGCACGGAGGACGGCCGTACACGCGCGCGTGGCGCCCCGCAGCGCAGGAGCGCCGCCACCCGGACCTGGCGGGCCGGGGGCAGCAGCGCCACCAGCGGTTCGCGCACCAGCAGCCACAGCCCGACCAGCGCCCAGGCGACCAGCACGTCGATCGTGAAGACGCCCGGGAAGGAGTGGGTCACGGCGCCGAACTCCATCGCCCCGGACACGACACTCGCCGCGTAGTAGGTCATGTCGGGTGCGAAGGAACCCGCCACGAGTACCGCCGGAACCAGCCGGCCCCGGCCGCTCCCGTCAGCGCGCACGGCGGGCAGGACGGCGGCCGCATGGCTCAAAGTGAACGGCAACGACGCTCCCACAACAGGTGTTGGCAGGACCGAAAGGCCCGTTGATCAGGGAAGCACAGTACGCGGGAGAGGACGCATGGCGACCGAGGACACAAGCCCACGTGGCCAATCGGTGAAAATCGGGCACGAACGGGTGTCTGCGCAAAGGAAGTTGTCATAGGGTCGCTTGGGTCGCCGGGCCAGGGAGCCCGGGGTCGAACACGTGAACAGAAAACGAGGCTCGCCGCGGGGGCAACCACCGGGGTGGGTCGACCGTCACAACGGGCGAAGGTTACCGACACACGGGCGTTCGGGCGTCCACGGGAGGGGTTCACTCTATGGCGGCGCAATTCGGCAGGAGGCTGTGCAAAGGAGCGGCAACCACCGCCGTGGCCGCGGCCGCGGTCGCGGCCCTGTCCGCCTCTCAGGCTCCGGGGGTGACGGCCGACGAGAACAGACCGGTCACCAGCGGCGCCGACACCGCAGCCGAAGCCGGCGCCGAAAAGGGCGGCGCGACCGGCAACTCGCCGTACTACACGGACCTGCCGCCGCTCAACACCCCGAGCCCCGCGCCGACCTTCGGGCCGACCGGCGCCGCCCAGGGCGATACGGAGGCGGGCATCCCGGCGACCGTCCTCGACGCCTACAAGAAGGCCGCGACCGCACTGCAGTCGTCCAAGCCGGGCTGCAACCTGCCCTGGGAACTCCTCGCCGCGATCGGCAGGGTCGAGTCGGGCCAGGCCCGCGGCGGCCAGGTCGACGCGAACGGCACCACGTTCTCCAAGATCCTCGGCCCGCAGCTCGACGGCAACGGCTTCGCGCTGATCAAGGACACCGACAACGGCGCCTACGACGGCAACAGCGAGTTCGACCAGGCCGTCGGCCCCATGCAGTTCATCCCGTCGACCTGGGCGTGGGCGGGCCGCGACGGCAACGGCGACGGCGCGAAGGACCCCAACAACGTCTACGACGCCGCGCTCGCGGCCGGCCACTACCTGTGCCGCAACAGCTGGGACCTGTCCACGAACGCCGGACTGAGCAGCGCGATCCTCAGCTACAACAACTCGCAGGACTACCTGAACACGGTCCTGACCTGGCTGGATTACTACCGCAAGGGCACGCACGAGGTCCCCGACGGCACGGGCAGCCTGCCCGGCAACCGAAGCGACGGCACCACCGGGACGGCGAACCCCGGGGCGCCGGCCACGGCCCGACCGAACAAGCCGGGCAACTCCGGCGCGGGCTCCCAGAGCCCCAAGCCGCCCACGACGACCCCGCCGTCCACCACCCCGCCGTCCACGACCCCGCCGTCCACGACCCCGCCGAGCCCGCCGCCCGCCACCCCCCCGACCGCCACCGACACGGTGGACCACCTGGAGGACCCGGGCACCGCCAAGCTCACCGCGCAGGCGGGCGACGCGTTCGCCCAGAAGGTCAGTGCCCGGGCCGAGACCAAGAGCGGCGAGGCCGTCGCCAAGGTCCGGATCCGCTTCACCATCGTCGGCACCACCGACACCACCTTCACCGGCGGCGAGAGCGTGGCCACGATCGTCACCAACAGCACCGGCGTGGCCGTCGCGCCCGCGCTGAAGGCGGGTGAGAAGACGGGCGACTTCACCGTCCGCGTCACCGTCGTCGGCCGCACGGTCAAGAGCCTCGACTACAAGGCCACCGTCACCGAGCGCACCGCCGATGCCCTCACCCGCACCAGCGACACCGCGCTGACCTGCACCCCCGACGGCGAGTTCGCCGACCAGGTCGAGGTGAAGGCCACCTACCAGGGCCAGGTCGCCGACAAGGTCGCGGTCACCGCCACCCTGATCAAGTCGGCGCTGGACCCGACCGAGAACGACAAGGGCCCCTACTTCAAGGACGCGGACGGCAAGACCGTACGCACTCTCACGGGCCTGCAGACGGACGCGAACGGCCTGCTGAAGCTGCCGAAGCTGTACGCCGACGACACCGCCGGCACGTACATGCTCCGCGTCACCACCGCCGGCGGCGCCTCGGTCAACGTCCCGCTGACCGTCGCGGCGGCCGAAACACCGTCACCGACCCCGTCGGCGCCGGACAGCGGTTCGGCGAGCCCCAGCGCATAGCCCGCATCCCCGCGCGGTCCTTCCCGCGACCAGGGTCCCTGCGCACGACCACGGCGGCGCTCCTCCTCGGAGGGGCGCCGCCGTTGTGTGTGCGACGTGTTCTCATCTCACCCGCGCGTTGCTACGGTGCCGGACCTGACGATGTATCAGTTCCAACTCGCCGGGAGGCAGGCATGCGTGCTCTGATCGCCGCCGCGACCGGTCTCGCCGTCGCGTTCGCCCTGGTCCTCACGATCACGGCCATGGGTGCGCCCACCGGCACCACGTCCCCGAAACCGCTGCTGACGACGGTGCCCGCACACCCGTAACGACTCGGGAGGGAGACCGAGATGCGCCGCAAGGCAAGTCTGATCCTGCTCGCCCTCGCCGTGTTCTTCGCGGCGCTGTCCCCGCTGCTGCGCTGGTACGCCTTCCCGCGCCTCGCGAAGATCCCGGCGAACCAGTACCAGGACATGGTCCTGGAGGCGAAGGACGCCACCCTCCTCGACTACAACGACGGAATGAAGGCGAAGAAGGTCTCCAAGGTCACCATCGTGCAGACGCTCCGGGGCAACGTGGAGGCCTCCGAGCAGATCGAGAAGACGGCGGGCAAGGACGTCGTCGTCTGGGACGGCCTGTCCTACGTGCAGGGACCCGACGGCGCGATGGTGTCCAAGATCCCCGAGCGGTACATCTTCGACGCCCACACCCAGGAACCCGTCCACGCCACCGGCGAGTCGGTCGACGGCGACCCGGTCAAACGGGAGGGCATCGAGTTCAAGTGGCCGTTCTTGACGGAGAAACGCAACTACGAGTACTTCGACGCGCAGGCCCGTGTCACCGCGCCCATCCACTACAAGGGCACCCAGCACTTCCGGGGGGTCGAGGTCTACTACTTCGAGCAGACCGTCCCCTGGACCAAGGTGCCCTTCCCCAAGGCCATGCCCGTCGCCGGCATCACCCCCGAGCAGATCGCCAAGACCGGCACCACCCGCTGGTACACGACGGTCCGCAGGTTCTGGGTCGAACCGCTGACCGGCGCCCCCGTCTACGGCGAGGAGATCCACAAGGAGGAACTGCGCGGCGGCAGCCTGCTCGGCGGGCGGGAGAAGGTGACGGCGTTCGCCGGTCACGTGAAGATGCGCGAGGACTACATCGAGCACACCGTCGACCTGGTCAAGTCCAACCGCACGCTGGTCCTGCTGCTGACCTCGTACCTGCCCTGGGGCTTCCTGATCCTCGGCGTCCTGCTCCTGGCGCTCTCGCTGTACCTGGAGGCCCGCGGCCGCCACCCGGGCGACCCGGCACCCGCCGAGACCTCACAACCCGAACCGGTCACCGCCTGAGCCGGGCGTTGGTGTACCGCGTCGGCTCGGCGGACGCCGGGTCCTCGGGCCATGGATGCTTCGGATACCGGCCGCGCAGCTCCGCCCGTACGCCCTTGTAGCCGTCCTTCCAGAAGGAGGCGAGGTCGGCGGTGACGGCGGCCGGCCGCCCGGCGGGAGACAGGAGATGGACCAGCAGCGGCACCCCGGCCACCCGGGGCGACTCCTGCAGGCCGAACATCTCCTGCAACTTCACCGCCAGAACGGGCTGTTCGGGACGGTCGTAGCCGATCCGGATCCGGGACCCACTCGGTACGGCGATCCGCTCCGGGGCGAGCTCGTCGAGCCGCGCGGCGTCCCCGGAGGCCCAGGGCAGCAGCCGCGTGAGCGCCTGCCCGGCGTCGATCCGCGCGAGATCGGCCCGCCGCCGCGCCCTGCCCAGCTCCGGCTCCAGCCACTCGTCCACGCGCGCGTACAGCGCGTCGTCCGACACATCGGGCCACGGCTCCCCGAGATGCAGCCGCACAAAGGCGAGCCGCTGCCGCAGGACGACGGCCTCGGACGACCACCGCAGCAACCCGAGCCCTTCCTGCCGCAGCCCTTCGACAAGCGCCTCCCGTACGACAGCGGCGTCCGCGTTCCTGAGCGGCCGGACCGCCAGCTCGACCGCCCCCAGCCGCTCCACGCGCCGCGCCACCACGTCCCCCTCGGCCCAGTGCACTTCGTCCCGCTCCTCGGCCAGCGTGCCGGCCGCACCCCGGGCGGTCTCCTCGTCGACCACGGCCCCGAGCCGCACGCGCGCGTGCCCCGTGCCCACGGGCCGATCGGCAACCGCGATCGCGATCCAGGGAGCACCGCCCAACCCGGTGCCCTGACCGACCTCGGCGCGCGTACCGGAGACCATGAGGTAGGAACCGCCGTCCGCCTCGGTGACCCGCTTGGCGATTCGCTCGGGGAAGGCAAGAGCGGCGACGAGCCCGGCGACCCTTTCCTCCGTGGCGCCGGCGGACCGCCCGCCGGCGTCCCGTGGAAGGGGGCCATGACCGGGCGGCCGCGCGAACTCGGCCGCGGCGGCCCGCAGTCGCCGCACCTCCGCACGCCACCGTGCCCCGTAGCCGTCACCCCCGCGCCGAGCGGCCCGCACAGCAGCCGCCAGATCGTCCCCGTACTCCCGGGGCGGCTCCTCACTCAGCAGAGCGACCACCTCGGCGGCCCGCTCGGCGCCCACCACCGGCGCCGCGTCCGCCAATGCCCGCCCCAGCCGGGGATGCAGGCCCAGCCGGGCCAGCCGAAGACCCCGTTCCGTGGCCCGGCCGGCGGAGTCCACCGCCCCGACCGCCGTCAGCACCGAGCGCGCCGCCGCCATCGCCCCGCCCGGCGGCGGATCGAGCAGTGCCAGCCCGGAGGCGTCCGGATCGCCCCAGCAGGCCGCCTGCAGCGCGAACGCGGTCAGGTCGGCCACTTTGATCTCCGGGGCCGGGAAACGCGGCAGGCGGGCGTCCTCCGCCTCCGCCCAGCACCGGTACACGGTCCCCGGCGCCTCCCGCCCGGCCCGGCCCGCTCGCTGCCGTCCGGCCGCCTGCGACGCCCGTACCGTCGTCAAGGCGCTCAGCCCGCGCGCGTGATCGACCCGCGGCTCCCGCGCCAGCCCCGAGTCGACGACCACCCTTACCCCGGGAACCGTCAGCGACGACTCGGCCACGGAGGTCGCGAGCACCACCCGGCGCCGCTGCGCGGGCGCGAGCACCGCGTCCTGCACGGCCGCCGGCGCCCGCCCGTGCACCTGGAGCACGTCGACCTCCCCGAAAGCCCCGAGCGCGCCCAGCTGCCCGGCGACCCGCGCGATCTCGCCCACGCCGGGCAGGAAGCACAGCACGTCTCCGGAGCGTTCGGCCAGCGCCCGCCGCACCACCGCCGCCACATGCGTGAGCAGCGCCGGGTCCACCCGCGTCCCGTGCGGTGGCCGTACCGGACGCACCGGCGGCGCCCACACCACCTCCACCGGATACGTCACCCCCGCCGCCTCGACCACCGGTGCCCCGCCCAGCAGCCGCGCCCAGCCGTCCGCGTCGGTCGTCGCGGACGCGGCCACCAGCCGCAGCTCGGGCCGCAGGGTCTCGCGCACGTCCCACAGGAACGCCGCCGCCGTGTCCGCGTCCAGATGCCTCTCGTGGCACTCGTCCAGCACCACCACGTCGACGCCGGCCAGCTCCGGATCCCGCTGCACCCGTTGCAGCAGCACACCGGTGGTGACGACCTCCACGCGCGCGTGGCGCCCGACCAGCCGCTCCCCGCGCACGGTGAAGCCGACGCTTTCACCGACCTTCTCGCCCAGCAGCCACGCCATCCGCCGTGCCGCCGCCCGCGCCGCGATCCGCCGCGGCTCGGCCACCAGCACCCGCCGCGCCGGCCCTTCTCCCAGCAGCCCGGCCAGCGCGAGCGGTACGAGGGTCGTCTTGCCGGTACCGGGCGGCGCGACGAGGACGGCGGTGCCGTTCCCGTCCAGGGCGTCGTCCAGGGCGGGCAGCGCGCCGCGTACGGGAAGGGCGTCCAGGGCGTCGTAACGGATCACGCCCCCTAGTGTCGTACGCCCGCGGAAAAGCCCTCACGTGCGCGTGCGTTCACAATTCCCTCGCACGCGCGCGCACGGGGCTGTCTCAGTCCCGCTCGCACACGAAGATCGCCGTGCCCGGAATGAGGTTCCCGCGCAACGGGGACCAGCCGCCCCACTCGGACGTGTTCCAGGCCGGCCACTCCGGCTCGACCAGGTCGACGAGGCGGAAACCCCCGGCCACCACGTCCCTCACCCGGTCACCGATCGTGCGGTGGTGCTCGACGTAGACCGCGCGCCCCTCCTCGTCCTGCTCGACGTAGGGCGTGCGGTCGAAGTACGAGGCCGCCACCGACAGCCCCTCCGGGCCGGGCTCGTCCGGAAAGGCCCAGCGGATCGGGTGCGTCACCGAGAAGACGAAACGGCCGCCGGGACGCAGCACCCGGTGCATCTCCCTCAGGACCCGCACTGGGTCGGCGACGAACGGCAGCGCCCCGTACGCCGAGCACGCCAGGTCGAAGGAACCGTCCGCGAAGGGCAGCGCGCCCGCGTCGGCGCACACCAGGGGGAAGGCGCCGCCGATCCGCAGCGCGTGCTGGAGCTGGCGGTGGGAGATGTCCAGGGCGACCGGACGGGCCCCCTGCGCGGCCAGCCAGCGCGCGCACTGGGCCGCGCCGGCGCCGATCTCCAGGACGTGTCTGCCCTTGAGCTCCTCCGGCGGGCCGAGGAGCTCGGCCTCGACCTCGTCCAGACCCTCGGGGCCCCACACGAAACGGTCGTCCCCGAGGAACGTGCCGTGCTCGACCTGGTAGTCGTCCGCGTTGCGGTCCCACCAGCCCCGGTTGGCCCGGGAACTCTCCGTGACATCGGCCGCGCGCCGGGTGGCTACCGGCTCGGTCGTTTCGGACTCTTGGATGATCGGCTCCCTCGTACTGATCTGCGGCCTCTTCCGTCTGGTTTCCGGCTGCTTCCGTCTGTTCGGCCTGCTGCCGTCCGAACCCGCCGACCCGCCGACGGTGCGGCACCTGTGGGACGTCATCCGCCCCGCGTGGCCTCGTGAGACAGGTTTTGTGCCGGGTATGCGGCGATCCGCCCCGGGTGTGCGCCTTCGCGCATTGACCCTGCCTGGCTGCCCCCGTATGCTACAAGTTGCGCTGCGGGCCTGCGCTCCTCAGACGTAGCAGGCTGCGCTCGCATCTGTTGTATGTCCCCTCGGTTGTCGAGGCGCCATCACCAGTATCTGGTGGGGCGCTTCCTTGGCTGTCCGGCTTCTGCAGAGCGAAACAGGCTCCCGGCGTAAGCAGTACCTACGACTCACTGTCCGTACCGGAGCCCTTTCCCACATGACGAGCAGCACCGAGACCACCACTACCACTCCGCAGGTAGCGGTCAACGACATCGGTAACGAGGAAGCCTTCCTCGCCGCGATCGACGAGACGATCAAGTACTTCAACGACGGCGACATCGTCGACGGCGTCATCGTGAAGGTCGACCGGGACGAGGTCCTGCTCGACATCGGTTACAAGACCGAAGGTGTCATCCCGAGCCGCGAACTCTCGATCAAGCACGACGTCGACCCGAACGAGGTCGTCAAGGTCGGCGACGAGATCGAAGCCCTTGTTCTCCAGAAGGAGGACAAGGAAGGCCGCCTGATCCTCTCGAAGAAGCGCGCCCAGTACGAGCGCGCCTGGGGCACCATCGAGAAGATCAAGGAAGAGGACGGCATCGTCACCGGTACCGTCATCGAGGTCGTCAAGGGTGGTCTCATCCTCGACATCGGCCTCCGTGGCTTCCTCCCGGCCTCCTTGGTCGAGATGCGCCGCGTTCGCGACCTCCAGCCCTACGTGGGCAAGGAGCTCGAGGCCAAGATCATCGAGCTGGACAAGAACCGCAACAACGTGGTCCTGTCCCGCCGTGCCTGGCTGGAGCAGACCCAGTCCGAGGTCCGCCAGACGTTCCTCACGACCCTCCAGAAGGGTCAGGTCCGTTCCGGTGTGGTCTCCTCGATCGTCAACTTCGGTGCCTTCGTGGACCTGGGTGGCGTCGACGGTCTGGTCCACGTCTCCGAGCTGTCCTGGAAGCACATCGACCACCCCTCCGAGGTGGTCGAGGTCGGCCAGGAGGTCACGGTCGAGGTCCTCGACGTCGACATGGACCGCGAGCGCGTCTCCCTGTCGCTGAAGGCGACCCAGGAAGACCCGTGGCAGCAGTTCGCCCGCACCCACCAGATCGGCCAGGTCGTGCCCGGCAAGGTCACGAAGCTGGTTCCGTTCGGTGCGTTCGTCCGCGTGGACGAGGGCATCGAGGGTCTGGTCCACATCTCCGAGCTGGCGGAGCGCCACGTGGAGATCCCGGAGCAGGTCGTCCAGGTCAACGACGAGATCTTCGTCAAGGTCATCGACATCGACCTCGAGCGCCGTCGCATCAGCCTCTCGCTGAAGCAGGCCAACGAGGCCTTCGGTGCCGACCCGGCCTCGGTCGAGTTCGACCCGACGCTGTACGGCATGGCCGCGTCGTACGACGACCAGGGCAACTACATCTACCCCGAGGGCTTCGACCCCGAGACCAACGACTGGCTCGAGGGGTACGAGACCCAGCGCGAGGCCTGGGAGCACCAGTACGCCGAGGCGCAGACCCGCTTCGAGCAGCACCAGCAGCAGGTCATCAAGTCCCGCGAGGCGGACGCTGCGGCTGCCGCCGAGGGTGGCGACACGGCGGGTGCGGCTCCGGCCGCGTCCGGTGGTGGCGGCGGCGGTTCGTACTCCTCCGAGGGTGCGGACACCTCCGGTGCCCTCGCGTCGGACGAGGCGCTTGCCGCGCTGCGCGAGAAGCTGGCGGGTGGGCAGAGCTGAACGCCCACTGAGCAGTAGCTCTTGAACTGAGGGCCCGTATCCCCTGGGATGCGGGCCCTCAGTGCGTTCCTCGCTCCCTCCCCGGTACCAGTCGGCGTTCGTTCCTGCGCGACGTCGGGCTCACCGGGGGCGCCGGCGCCATGGGGGCCCTCGGGCCGGCACCCACCGCCCAGGCCGCCCAGCGCCAACGTCCTTCCGGCCGTGAGCACCGGCGACTTCACGTTCACGGACGAGCCGCCGCCAAGGTCGTCGTCGGTGGGGGCATCGCCGGTCTGACCACCGCCTGCCAACTCGGCAAGGCGGGCTACGCCTGTACGGTCCTGGAGGCCCGGGACCGCATCGGCGGGCGCGACTTCGCCGTGCGCGCCGGCGACCGCACGACCGACCTCCACGGCACCCGGCAGACCGCCCGCTTCGCCGACGGGCACTACATGAACGCCGGCCCCGCACGCATCCCCGGTGGATGGTCACCCTCGACCACGCGAACTCAGTGTCCCCCTTCAGGTGTTCACCGACGTCAACGAGGACGCGTACCTCTACAACGAGTCCGCCGGCATGACCGGGCCCGAGCGGTACCGCACCGATGCCTGGCACCACGGGGCTTCACGCCGGCCCGCAGGGCGGTCACGGCCCTCCACGCGCGCGTGCTCTCCTCCTGAGACGTCGGCGTGGGGCACGAAAGCCCACCACGCGGCGCATGAAAGGCCCGTAAAAGGGGCCTGATCAGGGGCGTGGGTGGGAATGCCCACGTCCTGCAGCGCGTTGTGCAGTACGAACACGAGGAGGAGCGGTCACAGTGCTTGATCCGCAGGGTTTGTACGCATGGGAGCCGAAGGGCCTGGCTGTCGTCGACATGGCGCTCGCACAGGAATCGGCCGGCCTTGTCATGCTCTACCACTTCGACGGATACATCGACGCGGGCGAGACCGGCGACCAGATCGTCGACCGGCTCCTCGACTCGCTGCCCCACCAGGTCGTCGCCCGATTCGACCACGACCGGCTCGTCGACTACCGCGCCAGGCGCCCGCTGCTGACGTTCAAGCGTGACAGCTGGGCCGCGTACGAGGAGCCCACCATCGACGTACGGCTGGTCCAGGACGCCACCGGGGCGCCCTTCCTGCTGCTGTCCGGACCCGAGCCGGACGTGGAGTGGGAACGCTTCGCCGCGGCCGTCCAGCAGATCGTGGAGCGGCTCGGCGTCCGGCTGTCGGTGAGTTTCCACGGCATCCCCATGGGCGTCCCGCACACCCGCCCGGTGGGCCTCACCCCGCACGGCAACCGCACGGAACTCGTCCCCGGCCACCGCAGCCCCTTCGAGGAGGCACAGGTGCCCGGCAGCGCCGAGTCCCTCGTCGAGTACCGCCTCATGGAGGCCGGACACGACGTCCTGGGCGTCGCCGCGCACGTGCCGCACTACATCGCCCGCTCCCCGTACCCGGACGCGGCACTGACCGTCCTGGAGGCCATCACGGGGGCGACCGGCCTGGTCCTCCCGGGCATCGCGCACGCCCTGCGCACGGACGCCCACCGCACACAGACCGAGATCGACCGCCAGATCCAGGAGGGCGACGAGGAGCTCGTCGCCCTCGTCCAGGGCCTCGAGCACCAGTACGACGCCGCCGCGGGCGCCGAGACCCGCGGCAACATGCTCGCCGAGCCCGTGGAGATCCCCTCGGCGGACGAGATCGGCCGCGAGTTCGAGAAGTTCCTGGCGGAGCGGGAGGGCGACGGCTAGGGGCTTGGGCTCCCGGCGGCGTGAGCCGGCCGCGAGATGTCGGCGGCAGGCCCTTCGGCTCCCGGCGGGTGCGATGTCAGTGGCAGGCCCTAAGCTTCGGCTCATGCTGAAGGTGGGTCTGACCGGCGGGATCGGCGTCGGCAAGAGCGAGGTGTCACGGCTGCTCGTGGAGCGCGGTGCCGTGCTGATCGACGCCGACCGCATCGCGCGCGAGGTCGTCGCGCCGGGGACGCCCGGGCTGGCCTCCGTCGTCGAGGCCTTCGGGACGGATGTCCTCGCCGCCGACGGCAGCCTGGACCGGCCCGGACTCGGTGCGATCGTCTTCGCCGACCCCGAGAAGCTCGCCGTCCTGAACTCGATCGTCCACCCTCTGGTGGGCGCCCGCTCCCGCGAGCTGGAACAGGCGGCCGCCGAGGACGCCGTCGTCGTCCACGACGTCCCGCTGCTCACGGAGAACGGCCTCGCGTCGCTGTACGACGTCGTGGTCGTCGTCGACGCGAGCCCCGAGACCCAGCTCGACCGCCTCGTCCGGCTGCGCGGCATGACCGAGGAGAACGCCCGCGCGCGGATGGCCGCCCAGGCGACGCGCGAGAAGCGTCTGGAGATCGCGGACATCGTCATCGACAACGACGTACCCCTGGACGACCTGCGGCAACGGGTGGGCGAGGTATGGGCCGACCTGATACGCAGGGCACACGCGTCGCAGACTCCCCAGGAATAGCGGCTCCCGGTCCGGGCGTTGAACCCTTGCAGTGAGGGAAGGACTTTGCCGTGCCCGAGACCAGCGGATCGACCGGACGTACTCCGGAGACGCATGTCATCGACTTCCGTGCCGCCGAGCAGTTGCTCGCCGCACGGGACCCGCGAGGCGCGGTGAAGCTGCTTGACTCGGTGATCGCCGCGCACCCCGAGAACACCGCGGCCAGACTGCTGCGCGCGCGTTCCTTCTTCGCCGCCGCGCAGCTCAGGCCCGCCGAGCTGGAGTTCACCATCGTGCTGGAGCGCGAACCGGACAACGCGTTCGCGCACTTCGCACTCGCCCGGACCTACGAGCGTCAGGGCCGGCCCGACGAGGCACGGCGCCACTTCAGGCTGGCGGCGGCGCTGGACCCGAAGCCGGAGTTCCTGAGGGCGGCACGCTTCGAATCGTGAGGGTGGCGTCGGGCGCGGGCGGCGAGACCGGCCGGGGCGACTCGTAGAGCGGGTGTCCAGGAGAGCGGTCGGTCCGGCCGTCAGCGGTGACGGTTCTCCGGGGGCCGGTACGGAGGGACATCCGGGCCCGGCTGGTAGTGCGGGCCCTGGCGGATGTGCCGGAGGATCAGGATCAGGTCGACGGTGATCACCAGCCACAGCACCCCGCAGGCGATCGCCCACCCGGTACGGCCGGCCAGCGCGAACGCGGCCGTACCGAAGATCGCCCAGACCACACCCCACACGCTCAGCCACATCCGCGCCCGCAGTGCACTGCGTGCGGTCGTCGGCTCACTGCCTGTACGCATCCGGATCACTACTCCTGTCTGCAAAGTACCCTTCGGAACGGATGCTCACCCACGAGGTCGGAACAGGGGGTCACCGCGTGCTTCCGGACACCGATGAGCTGGCCGAGGTGCTGCTGGACCTGGCCGTACCGCACGAGGACATCAGCGAACTCGTCCGGATGGGTCGAAGAGTCACGGACGACCCGGAACTGCTGCGCTTCCTCGAGGCGTCGGTCGAGGAACTCGTCCGGGACATGGGAGAGGTCGGCGCCGGGGTCGACCTGCCCGAGCTCGACTGGGCGTCGGGTCCCCTGCAGCGCTGCTTCCCCGCGTACGTGTTCGTGGCGGCGCTGCCCCACACCCGCGCCCACCACCGCGAGCGGGGCATCCCCGACGACGTCTCCCGGCGCACCCTCGCCGACCTCGGCCGGAACATGGCCCTGCACCGCAGGCGATACGGTCTGCCCGGCGTGAACGCCCCGCGCTGGCTCACCCACCACTTCCGGGGCGAGCTCTACCAGCTGGGACGGCTCCAGTTCGAGCGCACGCGGCACGGCGAGCGTACGGGGCGGATGATGGCCTCCGCCGGGCTGGACGCGACCCCGGGCACGCCCTGTCTGAACCTCCACATCCCCGACTTCCTCGGTCCGCTGTCAGCGGCCGCCTGCGACCGCTCGCTGGCGCTGGCCGGCGAGTTCTTCGCGCGGCACTACCCGGAGGAGAAGTACCGGGCCGCGCTCTGCCACTCCTGGCTGCTCGACCCGCAGCTGAAGCGGTACCTGCCCGAGGACTCCCACATCGTCCGGTTCCAGGAGCGCTTCCGGATCGCCCGCGAGGACACGGAGCCCGCGGACACGGAGCCGGTCCGATTCGTGTTCGGGAACCCGGACCAGCCGATCGACACCCTGCCGCGGCGTACGGCCGTGGAGCGGGCGGTGGGTGATCATCTGCGGGCGGGCGGACATTGGTACGTCGGGCATGGGTGGTTCGCGTGGTGAGCCGTCACGGCCCTGCCGGGCCGCCGTTCACCACTCGTCACTCACACGGGTGAACGTGTGCGAGTGCGGAACTGGCATGCTGGGGCGGGCCGTTGGACGGGCATGGAGCTGAAAATGCGGGCGGGACACAAGGGGACGGGGCCCGGGGCCATCACGCCGGACGGCTGCGCGGTCGAGCTCTACTCACGGCTGTCGCTGGGACCCGAGCCGGACATCATCGCGGCAGCCGTCCCCGCGGGGGCACGCATCCTGGAACTGGGCTGCGGCGTCGGGCGCATGACCCATCCACTGCTGGAGCGGGGCTTCACGGTCACGGCGGTGGACGAGTCCCCGGAGATGCTGGAGCGCGTCCGCGGCGCGCGCACGATATGCACCCGGATCGAGGACCTCGACCTGGGGGAGACCTTCGACGTGGTGCTGCTCGCGTCGTTCCTGGTGCACTCCGGAGACGTCCGGGTGCGGCAGGAACTGCTGCGCACCTGCGCGAGGCATGTCACGCCGGGCGGCTGCGTCCTCATCCAACGTGAGGGCGAGGACTACCACTCCAACGTGCCCCGCGAGCGGGTCGACCCCAGCGGCCTCACCATACGGATCGTGTCGTCGCAGCCGGTGGGCGACGGGGTCAACTCGGTCCGTGCGGAGTACGAGTACCCGGACGCGACCTGGACCCAGACCTTCCGGGCCCGCCCGCTGACGAAGGAACAGTTCGAGCAGGCACTGGCGGAGGCAGGCCTGGAGGTGGACAAGTACCTGACGGAGGACCGGATCTGGGTGCGTGCCGTACGGCGATGAGTTTTGGAGGGTGGGTCGGTCTACCCCTGCAACAACTGCATGGACCGCTTCCCCCAGGAGAATCTCATGTCCGAGACCACCGTCCCCGTCACGGCCTCCGCCGCTGCTCCGTCCGCCGATTCCTCCCGCACTGTCGTCGCCGAGTCCGCGACCGCCCGTGGTCGCCGCGCCAGGATCGCCCTGCGCGGCCTGCAGGTGGTGCTCGCCCTCTTCTACGTCATCGCGAGCGCACTGCCCAAGCTGATCGCACACCCCTCGGCCGTCGAGGGCTTCGACCAGATGGGCTGGGGCAGCACGGGGATGTACACCATCGGGGTCCTGGAACTGGCCGGTGGCGTCGCCCTGTTGATCCCGGTGCTGCAGTCGGTCGCCGCGATGGCGCTGAGCGGGCTGATGGTGGGCGCGTTCGTCGTCACGCTCACCTACTTCAACGGGGAGAACGCGGCGACACCGCTGATCCTGATCGTGCCGCTCACCCTCATCGCGTGGGCGCGACGGGACAGCAACACGCGGTTGCTGGAGTTGCTGCGGCTGGTGACGCGGAGGGCGTGAGGAGAGTGACCTCCTCGATCCGCGGCCGTGCGAGGACCGTACGGCGGTGGTGACGGCGGTGGCGGTGGTGTCCGGGCACGGCTCCGAGCCCGGACACCACCGTCATCGCCGTCGTCACGGTCACGGTCACGGTCGTGGTCGGGCGGGTGCGGGTGCCTGGGTGCCTGGGTGTCCGAGCTCAGCGGCCCTCGGGGTGGCCGCCTTCCAGCAGCCCCCGCAGGCGTTCCAGCTCGCGCCGGTCGCGCTTGGTGGGGCGGCCCGTCCCGCGGTCGCGGATGCCGGCCGGGGCCACGGCCTCGCGGGGCGGGGGCGGCGGGCTGTTGTCGACGTAGCACTGAACGGCCACCGGGGCGCCGACCCGCTTACGGATCAGGCGCTTGACGATGACGATCCGCTCCCGGTTCTCCTGCCGCAGGCGCACCTCGTCGCCGACGCGCACGGAGTAGGCGGGTTTCACGCGCTCGCCGTTGACCCGGACATGGCCGCCCCGGCAGGCGGTGGCTCCCATGGAACGCGTCTTGACCAGACGGACCGCCCAGATCCAGCTGTCGAGGCGCACGGTTTCCCCGCTCTTCGGCCCGGCCGCCTCGGCTGCGGCCACGGCAGCCGCGACTTCCGGGTCGACGGCCTTCGGGTCGACGGCCTTCGGATCAAGGACTTTCGGGTTGACGGTCCCGGTCCCGGGCGCCGGGCTGCTCTGGCTCCCGCCGGTACTCCCGCTCCCGACGGTGCTCCCGGTCCCGCTCCCGCCCGTCTTGTCGTCCGCACGTTCCTCAGCCATGCCTCCGACCTTAGTACTCGGCGCCGGGCGGGTCGGGCGGGTTGTCCGGCACCGGGCAGGAGGCGGCACGCGGGGAACGACCGGCCAGGAGTCGGAACGCGTGGGAAGGCGGATGCCCGCCCTTTCGTACCGTGGAGACATGAACCCCACAGGCGGTACCGGATCCGACGAGCCGGGCAGGCCAGGTGAGCCTGGCGGACACGTCGGGCTCGCCGGGCTGGACGAGCGGATCGCCGGGTGCCGGGCCTGTCCGCGGCTGGTCGGCTGGCGGGAGGAGGTGGCCCGTACCAAGCGCGCGGCCTTCGCCGACTGGACGTACTGGGGCCGGCCGGTGCCCGGCTTCGGTCCGCCGGACGCCCGGCTGCTGATCGTCGGCCTCGCCCCGGCCGCGCACGGCGGCAACCGCACCGGGCGGATGTTCACCGGCGACCGCTCAGGCGACGTGCTCTACCAGGCGCTGTACGACGTGGGTCTCGCCTCCCAGCCCACCGCGGTCTCCGCCGACGACGGTCTGGAACTGTACGGCGTGCGGGTCACCTCGCCCGTGCACTGCGCCCCGCCCGCCAACAAGCCCACCCCCGCGGAACGGGACACCTGCCGGCCCTGGCTCGTCCAGGAGCTGAACCTGTTGCGTCCCACGCTGCGGGCGGTGGTCGTCCTCGGCGCGTTCGGCTGGCAGGCTGCGCTGCCGGCGTTCGCCGAGGCGGGCTGGGCGGTGCCCCGGCCGCGTCCCGCCTTCGCGCACGGCGCGCACGTCCCGCTCGACGGGCTCGACCTCTTCGGCTGCTTCCACGTCAGCCAGCGCAACACCTTCACCGGCCGGCTCACCCCCGAGATGCTGCGGGAGGCGCTGGGTAGGGCGGCGCAGGCGGCGGGTCTCCGAAAATGAGGTGAGGGCCTCATGGTACGAACGTTAGGGTCTCCGGATGCCTCTTCACCCGGAGATCGAACCGTACGACCACGGCATGCTCGACGTCGGCGACGGCAATCGCGTCTACTGGGAGACCTGCGGGAATCCGCACGGCAAGCCCGCGGTCGTGCTGCACGGCGGCCCGGGGTCGGGCTGCGCCCCGTACTTCCGGCGGCTCTTCGACCCGGCCGCGTACCGGATCGTGCTGCTCGACCAGCGCGGGTGCGGGCGTTCGACGCCGCGGGCGAGTGCGTACGACACCGACATGAGCGTGAACACGACCGCTCATCTCATTGCCGACCTGGAGTTGCTGCGGCAGCACCTGGGGATCGAGCGGTGGCTGGTGTGGGGCGGGTCGTGGGGCTCGGTGCTGGGGCTGCGGTACGCGCAGACATGCCCTGGAGTGGTGACGGAGTTGGTCCTCACCTGCGTCGCCACCGGATCGAACGCCGAAGTGGCCTTGCTGACCAGGGGGCTAGGGAAGATCTTCCCCGAGGCCTTCGCTCGGTTCCTCGCCGAGCTGCCGGAGGACGAGCGGGGCGGCAATCTCGCGGCGGCGTACAACAGGCTTCTCGAGGCACCCGATCAGGCGGTGCGGAAGAGGGCGGCACGGGCCTGGACGGACTGGGAGACGGCGATCATTCCGGCGCCGCCGCGTTCCGTACAGCGGTTCGAGGACGCCGAGTTCCGCCTGGGCTTCGCGCGGACCGTCACGCACTACTGGGGCAACGACTCCTTCCTGGGCGAGGGCAACGACGCGGGCGTCGTCCTGCGTGACTCGCACCTGCTCAAGGACATTCCCGGCACCCTCGTGCAGGGCAGCCTCGACCTCGGCAACCTCCTCGGCACCGTCTGGCGGCTCCACCACGCCTGGCCCGGCAGCGAGCTGACGGTCGTCGACGAGGCCGGGCATGACGCCGGGGCCCCCGGAGTCGCCGAGGCGCTGGTGGCGGCGACCGACAAGTACGCCCAGCGCTAAGGCAGTCCCAATTCCCCGGTTTCCCCGGTTTCTCTGGCTTTCCCGGTTTCTCCGGCTTCCCCGAAGAGCTGCCGTACCGTCGACCGGTAGTTGGTCCGTACGTGCGTCAGCGCGTGCGCGCGGGCCCGGTCCGGGTCGCCGGAGGCGATCGCCTCGTACAACTCGCGGTGCTCCACCAGGAGTTGGGGCCATTCCTCGTTGCGTCGGGTCATCCAGCGCAGGCGGCCGGCGACCGGTTCGAGTGAGGCGATGAGCAGGCCGTTGCCCGCCATGGCCACGATGCGGTCGTGCAGCCGGCTGTTGATGTCGGTGATCGCCTCCGCGTCCTCCGCCTCGGTCGCGGTGGTGGCCTGTTCGAGGAGTTCCTCGACCTCGGCCAGATCCTCGGGTGTCGCCCGGGCCGCGGCCAGCCCGGCCGCGTACACCTCCAGCGCCTCGCGCAGTTCGAAGAGTTCCCTGACGTCGGCCGGGGCGAGACGCCGTACGACCGTGCGGCGCGGCGTCTCGAAGTGGACGAAGCCCTCGGCGACCAGGGCGCGGATCGCCTCACGGACGGGCACCCGGGAGACCCCGAAGCGGTCGGCGAGCTCCCGTTCGACCAGCCGGTCGCCGGGGCCGAGGCGGCCCGCGATGATCTCCTGGCGCAGCGTGGCCAGTACACGTTCGCGCACCGCGCCGAGGGGCTCGATCTTCGTCATGGAGCTCATGCGCCCATCTTCGCCGACTCCAGGGGTGTTTTACGGAGCGTTAACGACGACGACATCGGCCGGAGCCGTTGACGGGAGGACTATGTCGGCAGTTTGGTATACCAAACATCTCGCCTCGCGCAGTGCTCCGGGCCCGTAAGCAGTTCCCGCCCGTACGCCGACGTCCCCCGTAAGCAGTCCTCCGCAGTCCCCTCGCCCATGGAGGCCCCGTGTCCCTCGCCGACTCTGCCGAAGCCACCGGCACAGCAGCGTTCGTCCCCGATCCGCGGCTCATCAACGAAGACCTCGCGCCCGCGGGCAAGCGCAACTGGAAGGTCTTCGACCTCTTCGCCATGTGGATGTCCGACGTCCACAACCTCGGCAACTACACGTTCGCCGCCGGTCTGCTCTTCCTCGGCATGAACGTCTGGCAGATCTTCACGTCCCTGCTGGTCGGCTTCGTGATCATCTACATCGGGATGAACATGATGGGCCGCATCGGACAGCGCACCGGCGTCCCCTTCCCGGTCGTCAGCCGGATCTCCTTCGGTGTCTGGGGCGCCAACATCCCCGCCCTGATCAGGGCCGTCATCGCGATCATGTGGTACGGCATCCAGACCTACCTCGCCTCCGTCGCCGTCAATGTGATGCTGCTGGCGGCCTGGCCGGGCCTGGAGTCCTGGACACACCACTCGTTCCTCGGGCTCGACGCGCTGGGCTGGGTGTCGTTCGTGGCGCTGTGGCTGGTCCAGGCGGCGATCATGAGCCAGGGCATGGAGTCCATCCGGAAGTTCCAGGACTTCTGCGGCCCGGCCATCTGGGTCGTGATGATCGCGCTGGCCGTGTGGATCCTCGCCAAGGCCGGCTGGACCAT
Organism: Streptomyces cellulosae; assembly: GCF_000721105.1. GTDB lineage: Bacteria > Actinomycetota > Actinomycetes > Streptomycetales > Streptomycetaceae > Streptomyces > Streptomyces cellulosae_A. Next base: position 147,919 of record NZ_JOEV01000031.1, on the reverse strand, counting down.
CTCGCTCACCAGCACCCCGCACCCGGTCTCCGTCGGCGAGCAGTGGCGGCAGTGGTTCGGCGCGGTGGGTCTGATTCTCGCCACCTACGGCACCCTGATGCTCAACTTCTGCGACTTCTCCCGCTTCGCCCCCGGCTACAAGACCGTCCGGCGCGGCAACTTCTGGGGACTGCCGGTCAACTCGACGGCCTTCGTGATCGTGTCGGTCATCGTCACCGCCGGTGCCTATGAGGTGTTCGGCAAGGAGATCACCGACCCCGCCTACCTCGTCGCCGAGATCGGCAACACCTGGGTACTGGTGCTGGGCGCGCTGACCTTCGCCATCGCCACGATGGGCGTCAACATCGTCGCCAACTTCGTCTCGCCGGCGTACGACCTGGCCAACGTCTGGCCGCAGAAGATCACCTTCAAGGTCGGCGGCATGATCAGCACCGTCGTCGCCCTGCTGGTGACCCCGTGGAACCTCTTCTCCAACCCCACCGTCGTCAACTACTTCCTCGGCGGCCTCGGCGCCTTCCTCGGCCCGCTGTTCGGCGTGATCATGGTCGACTACTACTGGGTCAAGCGCGGCCAGGTCGACGTCGACGAACTGTTCAACGCCCAGCCCGGTTCCCGCTACCACTACCGCAAGGGCGTCAACCCCAAGGCGCTGTGGGCCTTCCTGCCGTCGGCAGCGGTCGCCGCGGTGCTCGCTCTGGTGAAGACCTTCAGTGACGTCGCGCCGTACTCCTGGTTCATCGGCACGGCCCTGGCCGCCGGACTGTACATGGCGCTGTGCCGCGCCGACCGGGCGGCGGACGTGGTGGCCATGTCGGAGAAGAGCGCGAGCACCCCCAGCACCCCCAGCACCCCCACCACCCCTAAGACCATGGAGGCCTGAGAAGCGTGCGGATCGTCGTCACCAACTGCAACACCACGCAGGAGATGACCGAGGAGATCGTACGAGGTGCCCGGGCCGCGGCAGGCCCGGGCACCACCGTGACCGGACTGACCCCGGCCTGGGGGCCCGAGTCCGCGGAGGGCTGGCTCGACAGCTACCTCTCGGCGGCGGCGGTCATCGACCTGCTGCGCACCTACGAGGGCCCGCCGTACGACGCCGTCGTCATGGCCGGTTTCGGGGAGCACGGGCGTGAGGGCGTCCGGGAGCTGGTGGACGTACCGGTCGTCGACATCACCGAGGCAGCCGCCCATCTGGCCTGCCTGCTCGGACGCCGCTACGGCGTCGTCACCACGTTGGAACGGTCCTGCGGCCAGATCGAGGACAGCCTGGAACTGGCCGGCGTGGGACGCAACTGCGCCGCCGTCGTCGGCACCGGACTGAGCGTCCTGGACCTCGGGGACGCGGCCCGTACCGAGGCGGCGTTCCTTGCCGCGGCCGAGAGGGTGTGCGCGGCCGGTGCGGAGGTCCTGGTGCTCGGCTGTGCCGGCATGACAGGGCTGCAGCGGACGGTGGGCGACAAGCTGGGCCTTCCGGTCGTCGACGGCGTGGCCGCGGCGGTGAAGCTCGCGGAGTCCCTGGTCCAGCTGGGGCTGACGACGAGCCGGGCGGGGAGCTACGCGAAGCCGGTCCCGAAGAAGCGGACGTGGGGACGGCCCTTGCCGCCCCCGAGATGACTGGGCGGGCTCCGGCTCACGGTCCCCTCACCCCTCCGGAACAGCCGGTGCCCTGTCTCTCCATCCCTGCCCGCTGTACCCGAGGCAGGCCACGGCCGATCTCTGTGTCGGCGGGCCCCGCGGGCTCGTACCGGACGGCGGCGGTGGCGTACAGCAAGGAGCGCCGCAGTCTGACATGGCGCAGCGCGATCCGAAGGCTCCATGGCGGACGCCAGGCCGCGTATCGGAGCAGGGCTCCCAGGCTGTCCCCGTCGGCACGTTCAGAAGTGAGCAGTACGCCCGGCACGGTGCGTTTGCCGCGGTAGGTCTGGCGCAGGTCTACGAGCATGGCGACGGCCACGCATACGAGGGGCGCGCCCACGCCTTCCCGTCCAGCCATTCAAGCCAGTTCGCGGCGGCGTGGCTGGTGGGTTTCTGCCCTGCGTAGTTGTTCACCGTGTGATTCTGGCGCCACCAGGCGGCCGAACCCGTGCGGTTCGTCTCGCGGTAGATGCCGGAGCGCCCCGCCGCTCGCGGCATTGCGTTCATAAAGAAAACCGGTCTGCCGTCAACCGTCACACCGCCGAAACGTTGCTGTTCCACTCCCTCCAAGACCGCGACCTACCGTGGAGAACACACGGGCCGCACCCATCCGGCCCGCAGTCCGCAGCCCGGCCACCGTCGCCCGAAGGCTCACCCCGTCTCGTACCGACGACAGGAGCCCCATGTCGCGACCCGCCGCTCCGACACCTCCACCCTGGCTCGCCCATGCTCTGCGCGCCCAACGCGGGCCCGTGCCCTGGAACGCGGTCGGGCGAGGGGCGTTGTCCGCCGGGCCGGTGCTGCTCGTGGCCGTGCTGGCCGGGCGTACGTCCCTGGGGGTCGTCGCGGCCATCGCGGCCATGCTGGCCGGGATCAACGACCGGCCCGGCAGCCGGCGGGCCTCGGTGCGCAGGATCGGGGTGCCCGCCTTCGCGGGGGCCGTGGGGCTGCTCGTCGGGACGTACGCGGGGGCGCATGTGGGGGCCGTACTCCTGACCCTGCTGCTCACGCTCGTCGGGCTGGTCGCCGGAGGCGTGAGTGCCGTGGGGCCCGTGGCCTCCGGGGCCGGGACACAGTTGCTGGTCGCCTCCGCCATCGGGGCCGGGATGCCATTGCCCGAACCGGGATGGCAGCGGGCGCTGGCCTTCCTCGTGGGCGCCGGATGGCTCCTAGGACTGCGGCTGGTCCTGCCCACGCCCGGCTCCCTCGCCGGGGACTTCCGGTTCGACGGAGAGCGGGCGGCCGTCGCCGCGGTCTACGACGCCGTGGCGGAACTGCTCGACGCCGCGGGCACGCCGGAGGCCACCGCCCGGCGCGCCGCGCTCACCGCCGCCCTCGACCACGCCCAGGACGCGCTCGCCGGGCCGCGCCTGCGCCGGTACGCCAGTTCAGGAGCCGAACGGCGGCTGCACGGGCAGTACGCCGCCGCGCTGCCGCTCGCGGAGGCGGCGACCGCGCTCGCCTGGGCCGGCGAGAACGTCTCCGGGCGGGCCTCCGAAGGCCCCCGGCGCCTCGCCGCCGCCGTACGCGACAACACCCACACCGGGCCGCTGCCCGCGCCCTCCCGGTCGGCCCCCGGCCTGCGCGCCCTCGACGACGCCCTGCTGCACGCCGCCGAGGCCTTCGACCGGGGCAAGGGCGCCGACCTGCACACCCGCAGGCGTACCCCCAGGTCCTTGCTCCGTACGGTGTTCGGGGCCGGCGGACGGGAGTACGGGCTACGGGTCGCCCTCTGCTTCGGGGCCGGCGTCGGCGTCGCCCAGGCCCTCCACCAGGCGCGCTGGTACGGGGAGCACGAGCACTGGTACTGGCTGCCCGCCACCGCCGTCTTCCTCGTCAAGCCCGACCTGGGGCCGCTTGCCTCACGCGTCCTGTGCCGTGCCGCCGGGACCGTCCTCGGGGCTCTTGTCTTCGCCGGGTTCGCCGCGGTGCTGCCCCGGCCGGAGGGGCTCATCGCGCTGGTCGCCGTCAGCGGAGCCCTGATCCCCGTCGCCACCCGGCACTTCGCCGCGCAGACCGCCGTCGTCACCGTTCTCGTGCTCGCGCTGGTCATGGTGGGCGGGGAACCGCAGGCCTCCGCCGGCCGGATCGGGGAGACGCTGCTGGCCTGCGCGATCGTGCTGATCGTGGGGCACCTGCCGATGCCGGGACAGCGGGCCGGCGGGGTGCGGGCACGGCTCGCGGCGGCGGGCGGCGCCGCGCAGGCGTACCTCGCGCACGTCCTGCGCGAGTCCGACGTGCACGCCGTGGGGGAGTCCGAGGCGCCTGCCGTACGGGATCTCGACACCCACGCCGTACGAGATCTGGACGCCCGCGGCCTACGGCGGTCCGGTCCCCGTCTCCCGCACGCATCCGGCCCTCACCTCCTGCGCGCCGCCACGGGCGCCGACCTCCACGCCGCACGCGCCATCGCAGCCCGTGGCGCGTCCGTCACCGGTGCTGACAGCCGTGCCGTCCGCTGGACCCTCCGCCGGGAGGCCTACCGCACGCTCGCCGAGGCCCGTAGCTCCATCGCCCTCGCCGCCGCCGAACTCCCCGCGCTCGCCCGGCACGCCGAGGGCGCGGACCAGGCGGCCGACACCCTGGAACAGCTCGTCGACACCACCACCGCCTGTGCCGTGCAACTCGACGACACGGGCCGGCTCACGCCCGAGCACGCCGAGCGCCTGGCCGCCCTGCTCGACGAACTCGCCGGGCACCGGGAACTGGTCGGACCGCGGTCACCCGACATCCCGCTCGCCGTCTGAGCCCCGACGGGATGCGCGGTTCCGTTCAGCGCGCCGGACAGGGCGTCGTAACGTACGGACGACGATCGTCGACGGGCGGATCCTGATGCGCGACCGCGAGCTGCTGACGATCGACGTCCCCTCGGTGGTCGCGGAGCTCGGGGAGCGGTTGCCCGCGCTCGTCGACCGGAGCCACGGCAGGCGCATCCAGGACTACGACACCTGAACGTCGGAGGTGGGTGCGGTGGCGGATGTGAGGCGACGGGGCGGGGACCTGCGCCTTCGGCACGCCGACGGACAGCGAGCGCATTCAGTATCACGATGAGTACGATGAATGACACGATCGGTAGCAGAAGTGACCGTTGGGTAACCGAATCCTCACACTCCGCGCTGAATCCGTGTCAACTAGGTCTCAGTCCCGCAACTGAACGAGGCGATCGGCCCCCGGAAGGCGTTAACTCCTACAAGTACGACGCTTTCTGGAGGTGCAGGGTGGTGAACGGGCGAACAGTGCTCGAACGCTTTCCCGCAGGTGGGCCGCGAGGCTCGTGGCCGGCGGAGGAGTTCGCGCACGCGCGGCGGCTTGAAGGACTGCCGGCCGAGGTCGTGATGGACCTCGCGACGGACACGTTCCTGGTGATCGTGCGCGGTGGAGAGGCGGCGGCCGACGCTGTCGCCTGAGGTCAGCCTCCCTTCGGGGCGGGTACCTGTGCCGTGGGGGCGGGTGCCCGCGTGGGAATCCCCTCCGGAACCTCCTTCTGACTTTTCGCTTGCACCCCTGTCCGGGCCCCGGCCTGAACCCCCTTCGTGAACTGCTCCGCCTGGAGCGAGTACAGCTCCGCGTACACCCCGCCCGTCGCCAGCAGCTCGTCCGGTGTGCCGGACTCCACCAGCCGGCCCTGGTCCAGGACATGCACCAGGTCCGCGTGGCGGACGGACGCCAGCCGGTGGGTGATGAGGATCACCGTCTGACCTGAGCCGGCCAGGGCGCGGATCTTCTCGAAGACCTCCAGCTCGGCCCGGGCGTCCAGGGCGGCCGTCGGCTCGTCCACGATCAGGATCCGCCCGCGCCGGTAGGCGGCCCGGGCGATCCCCAGCCGCTGCCACTGGCCACCGGACAGCTCGTGCCCGCCGCTGAAGTTGCGGGCCAGCAGAGTGTCCAGGCCACGCGGCAGATTCCCGACCACCTCCTCGGCCCCGGCCTCCGCGACCGCCTCCGTGACCCGCTCGTCGGTGGGCGGCTCCGAGGAACGGCCGACCGCCACGTTCACGCGGGCGGTGAACGGCCACCGCTTGAAGTCCTGGGCGACCATCGCGATCCGTTCGGCGAGCAGCCGCCGGTCCGCGGTGGCCGCGTCGACGCCGTCCCACAGGACCCGGCCGCGATCGGGCGCGTACAGCCCGGCCAGCACTTTCACCAGGGTCGTCTTGCCGGAGCCGTTCTCGCCGACCAACGCGACGATCTTGCCGAGCGGGACGGTGAGCGTCACGTCGGCGAGCGCCGGACGGGTCGCGTCACCCGGGTAGGTGAAGGAGACGTTCTCGAACCGGATCTCGTGCGGATCGGCCGGCAGGGCGGCCCCGCCCACCGGGATCGCCCGTCCGGCCGCCTCGACGTACAGCCGTTGGAGGTCGCCGACGAACAGTGCCTCCTCATGCAACGCGTTCACCTCCACCACCAGCGTGTCGAGGCTCTGCGAACCGGTACGGATGGCGATCACGGCCGTTCCCGCCACCGACAGCGCCATCGCACCCGCCAGCAGCAGCCCGCCCAGCGTCGCGTACGTCGCCGCCGTCGCCAGACCCGTCCAGCCCGCCGCGATCAGTCCCGTGCGGGCCGCCAGGCGGGCCAGCCGGGCCTGCTCCACCTCCGCCGTCTCCGACATCGCGCGGAAGTGCCGCAGCAGGAACGGACCCACCCCGTGCACCCGGATCTCCGGGGCCGCCTCGGGTTCGATCAGCAGGGCGCCGAGCAGCCGGCCCGCGCGCGCGTGCTGCACCCAGGCGTGGAACGACTCGTAGCGGCGGCGCGCCGTCGTCAGCGCGCTCCAGGCGCTCGGCAGAGTCATCGTCACCAGCAGCGGCAGCAGCGCCGGATGCAGCACCGTCAGCACGCCCGCCGCCGCGATCAGCGAGATCATCGCGTTCACCACGCGTGCCGCGTACGAGATCATCCGCCGGGCGGACGCGGCGCCGTACTGCGCGGTGTCCAGCAGTTTGTGGAAGGCGTGGTCCTCGATCGCGGCCAGCTCCACGGCCGCCGCCCGCTCCAGATAACGCTCGGTCGCCACCCGCTCCACTTTGGGTTCCAGCCGCCCGGTGGCGTACGTCGACGCGGCCCGCAGGAGCGCCCCGACCAGCATCACGGCGGCCATCACGACCAGGGCGGGGACGGCGCCGCGCAACCGGTCCTCCAGGGTGCCGCCGCCGATCAGCCGGCCCAGCACGCTGTTGACGGCGAGGAGGCTCACGGCCTGGGCCAGACCACGGCCCACCTCGGCGGCCAGGACGGTGCGGGCGGCCCGGCGGTCGGCCTGCCAGGCGAGCTGGAAACTGGCCGTGAGCAGCGACGGGAGACGGGTCACCATGGCCCGGAAGTTCAGCTCCAGGAACGCGTCCGCGTGAGAGTTCCAGCCCATGTCGTAGCGCAGCGGGCCGCCGAACAGCAGCCGCTCCGACTCGGACACCTCTGGTTCGCTCGCGCCGTCCCGCTCCGCGTCGCGCCTCTTCCCCACCGTCGGCCTCCCCGATCCCGGACGAACGGCCACTATCGCGGCGCCGACTCCTCGGGGGGCAGGGCGCATCTCATGGCGCTCGGAGCGCGCGGGCGCACTCCTGCGGATGCGCGGGCATGTGGGTCGGGGGTAGGGGATGGCGTCCTGGGGTGGGGATACGCGCCGGTGCCCGGGGGCACACCGAGCGGTCGTGGGGCCTACGCGCTGACCGGCCTCGACCAGGTCGGCGTCGTCCCCGTCAGCCGGCACAGGGCCAGGTACAGCGGTATCGGCGGGGTGTACGGAATGGTCCCCTCCGGCCGGTGGATCAGATCCGGGACGTCGGGAGCGTCCGGGACGACTGCTCCGCCGGCGTACTGCGCCGGGGCGGGCCACTCCAGCGCGTAGTCGGAGTCGGACGGAACGATCCACCACCAGTGCGCCTCATCGGCGTAGACACACCCGACCCGCGGCAGCCGCGGCATCAACAGGGGGCCGAACCGTGCGGGCACCGCCACCGCGTCGTAGCCCAGCGGGGCGGTCATGCCCTCGGGGACGGACAGTCGCCGGGTCGGACCCGGGGCACGCCGCCCGCGTCCCAGGCGGACCAACGTGTCCAGGCTCAGCACCTGACCGGCGCCGGAACCGGCCCCTACGCCCATCCGGCCCCCGGCCATGCCCATCCGGCTCCCGTCTACGCCTGTGCGATCCCCGTCTACGCCCATCCAGGCCTCGTCCCGCGATGCCGGGCTCCTGCCGCGCCCCCGGTGTCGGTACCGGCACCGACACCGACACCGACACCGGGTGTGGTGCCACGCCGTGGCTCCACACCCAAGCTGGTCGAGGCCGCGGTCTCGTGCGGGGGCCGGGCCTCGGTCCTTGCGCCGAAGCGCGTCCCGGCGTGTGTGCCGGGGTGCATTCCGGCTCCCGCGCCGGGGTGTATCTCCGCTCCCGTACCGGGAGGTAGCCCCGTTCCCGTGACGGGGCTGATCCCGGATCCCGTAGCGAGGTGTATCTCTGCTCCCGTACCGGGGTGCATTCCCGCTCCCGCGCCGGGGTGCATCTCTGCTCCCGTACCGGGAGGTAGCCCCGTTCCCGTGACGGCACTGATCCCGGATCCCGTACCGGGGTGTATCCCTGCTCCCGTGCCCGGGCGTATCTCTGCTCCCGTACCGGGGTGAATTCCGGCTCCCGTCCCGGAGGCGTGCGTCTGCGCCGTCGCGCTCCCTGAGTGGGTGGACGGTCCGGGTTTCGGGCGGGCGCCCCAGCCCAGGTCGTTGCTGGGGGCGGTGTCGTCGCGTGGGGCGTCGGCCTGACGGGGCAGTTCCGCCCAGACCAGCAGGCCCAGGCCGTGCTCGTGGGCTCCCCAGGCGTGGCAGAGGGCGTCGACGAGAATCAGCCCCCGCCCGTGCTCCTCCTCGGGCCCCTGGGGCGACGGCTGGGGCTCGCCCGGTGCGCACCCTTCGTCCCGTACGGCTATCCGCACCAGGTCCTCACCGTCGTGCAGCTCGCACACGACACGGCGGCTCGCGGTGTGCACGATGGCGTTGGTGACCAGCTCGGAGACCACCAGGGCCGCCGAGTCACAAGTGTCCTCGCAGACGGACCAACCGGTCAGCCGCGCCCGTGTGAGGCGTCTGGCCTGCGCGGGAGAACCCGGATGGGCGGCCAGCTCGAAACGGAACCGGCGCTCGGCGGTGGCCGTGTCAGGGCTCACCCATTCCTCCACTCTCGAACGAGCTCGAGCAGGGGGACCCCCATCGGCACCGAGGCCGAAGGTGCGGCCTGCGGCAGCGTCTGTTCCTAAGGGCGCGGGCGGAATCACGCTTGCCACTATCGCCCCGCCGTGAACACTTGGCAAGTGTCACTCTGAAAAATGCAGAGTGCCGTGTGACGCCGTGAAGGGCCGTGGCACACTGCTTCGCAACAGCACGTCGAGCGGCGCCACTTGAGATCAGCGAAGATCCGTACGCATCCCGTACAGATCTTCGAATAGGTCTTCGAATGGCGCCGCAGGGCTGTCAGCATGTTCGGTCATGCCCAGTCAGCTCGCTTCGGTTGACCGGCCCGAGCCCTCGAGGCCGTCGGATCAGGGACTTTGTGGAGGTGGACGGTGAGCGAACCGCGGTCCGCGCCGACGGTCGGCCAGGTAGTCCTCGGGCGGCGCCTCCTTGACCTGCGGGAACGTGCGGGACTCAAGCGCGAGGAGGCCGCCCGCATCCTCCGCGTCGCCCCCGCCACGGTCCGCCGCATGGAGATGGCCGAGGTCGCCCTCAAGATCCCGTACCTCCAACTGCTGCTGAAGGCCTACGGAATCACCGACCACGAGGCCGAGGGCTTCGTGCAACTGGCCGAAGAGGCGAACAGACCCGGCTGGTGGCAGCGGTTCCACGACGTCCTGCCGGGCTGGTTCTCGATGCACGTCAGCCTGGAGGGGGCGGCCGCCCTCATCCGGCAGTACGAGCCGCACTTCGTGCCTGGTCTGCTGCAGACCGATGACTACGCCCGTGGCGTGCTGAAGTCCGGTGCCATCGGGCAGACGAGCCCCGACGACATCGACGCCCATGTCGATCTGCGCATGCAACGACAGGATCTGCTCACCCGTCAGGACGCACCCCGGTTGTGGGTCGTGATGGACGAGACCGTGCTGCGCCGCCCCGTCGGCGGCCCGGAGGTGATGCGTGCCCAGATCGACAAGCTGCTCGACGCGACGAAGCTGCCCAACGTCACCCTGCAGGTCGCCCCGTTCGCCAACGGGCCGCACCCGGGCACGTACGGCCCCTTCGTGCTCTTCCGATTCGCCGTGCCGGAACTCCCGGACATGGTCTACAGCGAGTACCTGACCGGCGCCGTCTACCTGGACGCGCGGCAAGAGGTGGCGACCCACCTCGAGGTCATGGACCGCATGGCGGCGCAGGCCGCTACTGCACATCGCACGAAGGAGATCCTCCGGGATCTCCGCAAGGAGCTGTGAATGGATCGCATCAGGCCGCGCAAACGGGTCTACAACGGCATGCCCGCGCGGGACTTGGGAAGCGAGGGCTGGCACAAGCCCTGGAGCGGCGGCAACGGCGGCAACTGCCTGGAGGCGATGAAGCTCGCCGACGGCCGGATCGCCGTCCGCCAGTCCACCGACCCGGACGGACCGGCGCTGATCTACACCACGGACGAGATGACCGCGTTCATCGAGGGCGCGAAGGCGGGGGAGGCGGACTTCCTGCTGTCGTGACCATTGCTGTCTGACTCTCGCTCAACTGCGTTCTGTCGCTGCTGGATTGCTGAACATTGATGGGTACTGGATTAATGGTTGAGATCGACACCAGCAAGCCCCACCCCGCCCGGATGTACGACTGGTATCTCGGCGGCAAGGACAACTACCCGGTCGACGAGGCCATGGGCCGGCAGATGCTGGCCCTCGACCCGAGGGTGCCGGTGATGGCCAGGGTCAACCGGGCGTTCATGCACCGGGCCACACGCTGGCTCGCCGAACACGGCGTCCGCCAGTTCCTGGACGTCGGCACCGGCATCCCCACCGAACCGAACCTCCACCAGGTCGCCCAGCAGGTCGCCCCCGACGCGCGGGTCGTCTACTGCGACAACGACCCGATCGTCCTCGCCCACGCGGAGGCCCTGCTGCGCGGCACGGACGAAGGAGTCACCGAGTACCTGCAGGCCGACGTGCGGGATCCGGACGCCATCCTCGAAGGCGCACGGAAGATCCTGGACTTCGACCGGCCGGTCGCGCTCTCACTCATCGCGCTGCTGCACTTCGTCTCCGACGAGGACGGCGCGCACGAGCTGGTCGCCCGGCTGCTGTCCGAACTGCCCTCCGGCAGCTACCTGATGGTCAGCCACGCGACCGCCGACTTCACGCCCGAGGAGTCGCAGGCGGCCACCGACAAGCTCAAGGCGGCCGGCGTCACCCTCGCGCTGCGCTCCCGCGAGGAGTTCGCCCGCTTCTTCGACGGCCTGGAACTCGTCGAACCCGGCGTCGAGGTACCGCAGTTGTGGCACCCCGAGCTGGGCGAGCCGGTCCCCGGCCAGGACGACGGGGTCATTCCGGGCTACGGCGCTGTGGGTCGCAAGCGGTGACCTGCGGCGGGAGCACCCCGCACAGAGCGTCCAGCGCAGCCCCGTAGGCGTGCTCCGGGGGCGTCGCGTATCCCACGACCAGGCCCTCGTCCGCCGGCATGTCGGTCTCCGGGTGCCGGAACCCGGCGAGGCCGTCCAGGGCGACGCCCTGCCGGGCAGCGGCCTTGACCGCGGACCGCTCGGTGCCCGGCGGCAGCCTGAGCACCGCGTGCAGCCCGGCGGCCACCCCGGTGACCTCGACGTGCGGCGCGTGCGTGGCGAGCGCCGCGACGAGCCGGTTCCGGCGGCTGCGGTACCGCTGCCGCATGCGCCGTACATGACGGTCGTAGGACCCGCGGGAGATGAAGTCGGCGAGGCTCAGCTGGTCCAGCACGCTCGCCCAGGCCTCGCGCTCGCCCTTGACCGCGAGCACGCCCTCGACGTACCGCTCCGGCAGCACCATCCAGCCCAGTCGCACCGCCGGCGACAGACTCTTGCTGACCGAGCCCATGAAGATCACACGCTCGGGATCGAGGCCCTGGACGGCACCGACCGGTTTACGGTCATAACGGAACTCCCCGTCGTAGTCGTCCTCCAGGACCACCGCCCCACGCGCGCGTGCCCAGTCGACAACCGCGGCCCGGCGCCCGGGATCCAGCGGCCCGCCGGTCGGGAACTGGTGTGCGGGCGTGAGCAGTACGGCCCGCTCGTGCCCCAACCGGTCGACCCGGGCTCCGTGCTCGTCGAGGGGGAGCGGCACGGTCCGTACCCCGGCGGCACGCAGCAGTTCCCGGTGGAAGCCCAGCCCGTACGCCTCCACGGCCAGCGGACCGCGCAGCACTCCCCCTGCGAAGAGCAGCCGCAGCGCATGCGCGAAACCGGAGCAGACGACGATCCGGCCCGGCTCGGTGAGCACCCCGCGCGCGCGTGCCAGGTACTCCGCCAGCGCCTCCCGCAGCTCGACGCGCCCGGCCGGGTCACCCGGCCCGAACACCTCGTTGGGGGCCTGCTGGAGGGCACGCCGGTAGGAGGTCAGCCAGGCCGAACGCGGGAACGCCGACGCGTCCGGAGTGCCCTGCCGCAGATCGTGCCGCGGTCCACGCGCGCGTGGAGGTGTCGTACGAGGCGCTCGTACGGCGTGTCGCAGCGCCTCGGCGCGTTCGGCGACGCTGGTGCCCGACCCCTGCCGGGCGGTCAGCCAGCCCTCCGCGACGAGTTCGGCGTAGGCGTCGGCCACCGTGTTGCGGGCGACCCCGAGGTCGGCGGCGAGCGAACGGTACGGCGGCAGCCGGGTGCCGGGGGCGAGCCGTCCGCCGCGCACGGCGTCGCGCAGCGCCCGGATCAGCGCGGCCCGTCCACTGCCTGGACCGGACAGTTCCAGATGCAGGTTGGCGCCGATCCCCTCCGCGGAATTGACCCACGATTCATCCATGGAAATGCACCATACACATGGTCTTTCTGGGTCGTAGGTTGATGCACATGACGACGTACACGACGACGCACACGGCGCCTACGACGACGCACAGAGCGCCTACGACGACGCACACGGCGCCTACGACGACGCACACGGAGCCGGCCGCCGAGCGGAGCTACCGCCTGGACTTCGCGAAGTCCGCCCCGAAGGTCTTCCGAGCCCTGATCGGCTTCGACGCCGCCGCCCGGGAGGGCCTCGACCCGGCACTCGTCGAACTGATCCAGATCCGTGCCTCGCTCCTCAACCACTGCGCGTACTGCCTGCACATGCACACCAACGACGCCCGCAAGGCCGGCGAGAGCGAGGACCGGCTCCACATGGTCGCCGTCTGGCGGGAGGCCCGCCACTTCTTCACCGAGAAGGAGCAGGCGGCCCTCGCCCTGACGGAAGCGGTGACCCTGGTGGCTGACGCAGGCGTCCCCGACGACGTCTACGCCCACGCGGCCACTCTCTTCGACGAAGAGGAACTGGCCCACGTGCTGGCCCTGATTTTCACCATCAACACGTGGAACCGGGTTGCACTGTCGACGGCGAAGGTGGCGGGGACGGACGAACGCCGCTAGGGCACGGTCCGGCAGGTGCCGAGTTCGCCGCCGGGACCGGGCCGGCGGCCGGTGTGTACGGCCAAGGGGCGGTCTGCGCCGGCATGGGTCGGATACGCCGGCATGGGTCGGGCTACACACCGGCATGGGTCGGGCTACATACCGGCATGGGTCGGGCTACACACCGGCATGGGTCGGATACACCGGCATGGGTCGAACTACACCGTCATGGGTCGGTCGTACGGTCCGATTGGGGCCGGCAGTTGCGAACTGCCCGTCAGGTGGCGGTCGACGGCGGCCGCCACCGCCCGCCCCTCCGCGATCGCCCACACGATCAGCGACTGCCCACGCGCCGCGTCCCCCGCCGCGAACACGCCAGGGACGTTCGTGGCGAAATCCGCGTCCCGCGTGATCGTCCCGCGCGGCTCCAGTTCCAGCCCCAACTGCCCGATCAGCCCGTCCTCCTGGTCCGGGCCCGAGAAACCGAGCGCGAGCAGCACGAGGTCGGCGGGCAGGCGGCGTGCGCTGTCCGACACCGGCTGCCGCCGCGCGTCCACCTCGACCAGATGCAGTGACCGCACCCGCCCGTCGCTGTCCCCGGTGAAGCGGAGCGTGGACGCCGCGAACAGCCGCGCGTCCGCGTTCGCCGCCGGCGCCGTCCGCAGGTCCCGCGCCTCCTCGTGCGCGGCCGACAGCCGGTAGATCTTCGGATACGTCGGCCACGGCTCGACGTCCTCGTCGCGCTCGGCGCCGGGCTGGGCGTAGATGTCCAACTGCGTGACGGACGCGGCCCCTTCCCGCACCGCCGTCCCCAGACAGTCGGCCCCTGTGTCCCCGCCGCCGACGATGACGACGTGCTTCCCAACCGCGGACAGGGGCGAGACCTCCAGGTCGCCCTCGCGCACCCGGTTGGCGAGCGGCAGATACTCCATCGCCTGGTGCACGCCGGTCAACTCCCGCCCCGGCACGTCCAGTTCGCGCCAGGCCGTCGCTCCGGTGGCGATCACCACGGCGTCGTAGCGCGAACGCAGTTCCGCGGCGCCGATGTCCCGTCCGACGGCGGTCGACGTACGGAACTTCGTCCCCTCCGCCCGCATCTGCTCGATCCGCCGCTCCAGGTGGTGCTTCTCCATCTTGAACTCGGGGATGCCGTACCGCATCAGCCCGCCGAGCCGGTCGTCCTTCTCGTACACCGCGACCGTGTGCCCAGCCCGGGTCAACTGCTGCGCCGCGGCGAGGCCGGTGGGCCCCGAGCCGATCACCGCGACCGTTCGCCCCGACAGTCGCTCCGGTGGCCGCGGCGGCGTGAACCCGAGTTCCCAGGACCGGTCGGCGATGGCCACCTCGACGTTCTTGATGGTGACCGCCGGCTGGTTGATCGCGAGCACGCACCCCGCCTCGCAGGGCGCCGGGCACAACCGCCCGGTGAACTCGGGGAAGTTGTTGGTGGCGTGCAGCCGGTCGGCGGCCGCCCGCCAGTCCTCCCGGGAGACCAGGTCGTTCCACTCGGGGATCAGGTTGCCGAGCGGACAGGCGTCGTGACAGAAGGGGATACCGCAGTCCATGCATCGGTCGGCCTGCCTGCTGATGATGGGCAGCAGCGCGCCGGGGACGTACACCTCGTCCCAGTCCCGGACCCGCTCCTCGACCGGTCGACGCGGCCAGTCCTGGCGGGGCGTGGTCATGAATCCCTTGGGATCGGCCATGAACGTCTTCCTTGCTCACGCGTGCGACGCCTGCGCGTCCGACGTGGCCGTGCGTCATCGGGCGGCATGTTCCGGCGCTTCTTTGATCACTTGAGTCAGTTGCAGTACCTATGTCGATGCTGATCTCAGCATTTCTTCTGGTACTTCTTTTACTTCTTTTGCTTCTTTCGGCCCACGATACGTCTCATCGGGCACGTGCGCAGACGTCCGACAGCGCTTTCTCGCAGGCCGACACGGGGCCCCGCTCAGCCGGTTGCCGGCCCGCGATCAGGTCAGGGCCAGCACGCAGGCCACGGTCGCCGCGGCCGAGGCTACCGATCGGGCGTGGTTCCACACCGACCACTCGCGCACGTACGTCGGCCAGTACGCGGCCGCCTCCCGGGCGCCCGGATCCAGCCTGGCCAGCGCGTTGTTGCGCGGCACGTTGGCCACCAGGGTCAGCCCGAACACGCCGAACAGATACAGCACGCTGCCCACCAGCAGCTCGACCGTCCCTTCGTCCGGCCACACCACCAACGTCACCACCGCGATCACCACGCACACGACGGCCGACCCGGTGAACACGATCATGAACGCCGGCCGCACCGCGAACACATTGATCGAGTTCATCGCGGCGACCCCCTGCGCGGGCGGCAGCGCGGCGAGCGCCCGCATCACGAAGGCCGAGAAGGCGCAGAACGCCCCGGCCACCAGTCCGGTCCCCACCACACCCACCACGGCCAGCACTAACAGCTCGTTACAGAATGAGCCGTTCGCGACCGGTCGGTTTTCCGGCCCCGTCCCTCTTTCCCAGGTCCAGCAACCTACCCATCGCCGACCGTTAACCGCTTGGATAGGCTCCGTGAGGAACCCTTCAGGAGGTGTCATGGCGAAGGTCACCATCAGCCTGGACAGCGATCTGGCCATCGAGGTCATGCTGCTGGCCGGTACCAGGAGCCCGCAAGACGCCGTCGAGTTGATCGTCCGCGACTACCTGGCACGGGGTCACCGCACCGAGGCTCGCGCCGGCAACGCCGCCGACCAGGATCGCCTCGCCGACCGGCGGTCAGCGCCGGAAGAGGGCCGATGAGCACTTCAGGTGAGATCGGCGTGTCGGCTGGTGGGTGAAGGTCCTTCTGGGCAGGGTCCGGCTGGTGTCTATCGATCTTGTCTCCGACGACCTATGGGAGCGAATCGCTCCACTCCTGCCAGAGCGGCCGCCCCGACGCCACCGTCATCCCGGACGGCTGCCTGTGCCGGACCGGGTTGCGCTGGCGGGCATCGTGTACGTGCTACGCAAGGGAGTGGCCTGGTGCGACGTCCCAGTCCAGGTCGTCGGCTGCTCGGGGGTAACCTCCTGGCGTCGGCTGCGGGACTGGACCGAGGCTGGCGTCTGGCCTCGCCTTCATGAGGCACTCCTAGCCGAGCTGCGGGCAACCGGCCTGCTGGACATGGACGATACGGCCATCGACGGCTCCCACATCAGGGCCCTCAAAGGGGGGCTCACGTCGGCCCTTCACCTGTCGACCGCGGTCGCCCGGGCTCCAAGCACCATGTGATCGTCGACCGTCACGGCACGCCCCTGGCCGTCTCCCTGACCGGCGGGAACCGGCACGACGTCACACAGTTGATCCCCCTGCTGGACGCGATACCCCGCATCCGAGGGGTGCGCGGACGTCCCCGCAACCGACCCAAACGGCCCTTCGCCGACCGGGGCTACGACTACGACAGGTACCGCCACCTGCTGCGGAAACGCGGCATCAGACCCCTGATCGCCCGACGCGGCGTCGCCCACGGTTCCGGCCTTGGCCGCACCCGCTGGGTCGTCGAGCGGACCTTCGCCTGGCTCCATCAGTTCAAACGACTCCGTGTCCGCTACGAGCAACGAGCCGACCTCCACCAGGGACTACTCGAACTCGCCTGCAGCATCATCTGCCTTCGACGGCTCCGCAAGTCATTCTGAAATGATCAGTAAGTAGGCCCCCTCGATCACGTCGCCTCCCACTCCCACAACGAGCCGAGCCCCAGCCCGGCACCCACCGTCCCCACCAGTGAATCCCCGGACACCCAGTCCCACCATGGCCGAGCCCCGCACACCCATAAGCGAGCGTCCGGTCCGCCGACGACCCCGGCTCATCCGAACCCACCCGAACCCGAACCCCACGCGTCCCACGAACGTCGGCCCACCCTGACCAACGGGGGCTACTCCACCTCCACCTCCACCTCCCCCTCCACCCCCGCCTCCCGCCAGCCACCCAGCACCGTCTCCACAGCTCCCGCGATCCGCCGTCGGGCCTCCTGCCTGGCCACCCCACTCATCAGCAACTGGTCGTAGGGCGTGTCCACATGCCGTACGGACGCCACGACCGCCGACGTCACCGCCCCCTCGGACAACGCGCGCCCCGCCGCACTCCGCCCGACGCGCCCGCTGCCCCGCACCGAGGCGTGCGCGGCGATGTCCCGGGCCCGCGCCTCGGGGCAGCCGGGAAACAGCCGACGTATCTCCGCCGCGAAGGCAGCCGTGAACCGCAGATCCTCCGTCGCCCGCCGTGCTGCGTCCCGCACCCGGCGTCGCCGCCGAGCCTCCGCGTCGGCCAGACACCGCGCCTCGGCCCGCGCGAGCCCCGCCTCCTCGACGAGGACGCCCTGCCGCTCGTACCGTCCGTTGCGCCGGTTGAACCGCATGACCACCGCCGACAACGCGCTCTCCTCCCGCGACCGGCGGGTCAACGCGGTGTCGCCCCGCGGCAGGAACACCAGGTGTCCCAGATCGACACAGTCGAGGCACCGAGCCGCCCCATCCTCGACGACGACCATCGACAGCGGCCCGCCCCGGCACTCCGCGCAGTGCCGTCTCCGCACAGGCTGGATGACCAGAAGTGCGGTCCGGAACGGGGGAGTTGCGAGGCGCGCCATAAAGGGTTCATTCCCCCGCAGGGTTCAGGCAGAGTCCATTTGCGTCGGGGGATCGACCACGTCGGGATCGACCACGTCGGGAACGAGCGCGCCCGGATCAAACACCGACACCCGTGCCCGATGCCTGGTCGGCCTCTCGATCTCGTCGAGCACAGCCACCGCGAGATCGGCATACGACAACCCGGGCGGCCCGGCCGTACCGGCACCGTCGGGCACGCGCTCACCGCCGAACCGGTACCGCCCGTTGCGCGGAGCGTGCTCCTCCAGCCCACCGCCCGGGGTGAGCATCACCCAGTCGACCGGACCGTCGCCCGCCTCCAGCAAGCGTCGCAGCCCTGCCGTGTGCGCGAGAGCGAAGGGCCGGATCTGGGGAGGGAACGCCTCGGGGTCGTCCATCACCGGCCGCCCGTCCGCCCCGAGCAGGTTCGCGAACAGCCCGATCGCGACGAGGCGTTCCACTCCCGCGTCGGCGAGCCCGCCCAGCAGCGCGTCCGCCGCCCTGACGAAGAAGTCCGGGTCGAGCGCGTCGAAGCCCTGCTCGGGCCCACGGAACGGAGAGACGGCGTGCACCGCTGCCACCGCTCCGGCGGCGACCTCGGCAACCCGCGCGCGATCGACGACGTCACCCCGTACAAGCGTCACGCCGGTTCCACCTGTCATGCCGATCACCTCCGTCTCACCTGTCACGCCGGTCCCGCTGGCCCCGCCGGCCCCACCCGTCATTCCGAGATCTGGGTACCGGCGCGGGTCCCGGACCACGGCTGTCACCGCGAGCCCCCGCCCGCGCGCCTCCGCCGTCACCGCGCGCCCGGCCCGTCCACCGGCTCCGAAGACGACGACGCGACCCGTGTCACCCATGTCCGACCTCCCTGTCCAGAACCGCTCTTCACGGCTCGACCTGGACGTTAGGCGCCGAAGGCCCGGTTACTTCAACGGTATCGGCGCTACCCTCGACCGATGACCGACCTCACGGACGGCACCCTGCCCCCTCCTCTGGACCCCGACATGTTCGACCCGGCCTGCCCTTCCTCCGTGATGCCCTTCCGCGTGGGCGACAAATGGACGGGCATGGTGATCCGGTGCCTGCAGGGCGGCCCGCGACGCTTCACCGAACTCCGTGCCCCGCTCAGGTCCGTCACCCCCAAGGTCCTCAGCGAGACCCTGCGTGCGATGGAACGCGACGGCCTCCTCACCCGTACCGCGTACGACGAGAACCCGCCCCGTGTCGAATACGCCCTCACCCCTCTCGGCCGCACCCTGATCCCCCTCCTCGACGCCGCCCGCACCTGGAGCGAACGCCATCTGCCACGCCTGGTCGCTGCCCGCCGGGCTCACGAGCGCGACGCGCCCTGACCGCTGCCTGACGCATCATGGCCGTGTGCGACTCGAAGCGATCACCTGGGACCGGCTCGGCGACCTCCTCGCCGAACGACTGATCGACCTGAAACCGGCCGACGGCGGCCCCTGGCCCCGTATCGCCTTCGACGGTGCCCCGGCCGCCCGTCCCGGAGACCTCGCCGAACGCGTCTCGGAGGCCCTGCGCATACGCGGCCGGCCCTCGCTCGTCGTCGACGCGCACGGCTTCCTGCGTCCCGCCTCCCTCCGCCTGGAGTACGGGCACCAGGACCTGGACGCCTACTACGACGGCTGGTTCGACACGGGCGCCCTGTGGCGCGAGGTCTTCGGTCCCCTCGAACCCGGCGGTGACGGCCGCGTCCTGCCCGATCTGTGGGACCCGGCCACCGACCGTGCCACCCGCAGCCCCTACCTCCAACTACCGCCCGGCGGTTTCCTGTTGCTGCACGGCCCCTTCCTGCTGCGCCACTGGTTCCCCTTCGACCTGACCCTCCATGTCCTCCTCTCACCGGGCGCCCTGCGCCGTCGTACCCCCGAGTCCGAGCACTGGACCCTCCCCGCGTTCGAGCGCTACGAGGACGAGACCGACCCGGCCGGCGCGGCCGACGTCCTGGTACGTGCCGACGATCCCCGTCACCCGGCGTGGAACGGCTGATCCCCGGCCACGTCCCGCTGATCGATCAACCCCCTTCTTTATGCGCGCTCCGTCAACTGCTCTGGCCCCATGACCTTCTCCTCCAGGGATTCCGTCACCTTCGACGACTCGGTCCGCGCCCTTCTCGATGGCAGGAACTTCGCCGGCGTCGCCGCCCTCGGCGCGGACGGCGCCCCGCGGAACGCGGTGGTGGGATCAATCGTGGTCTGGATATCGCGAAGACGACACCGAGCTCTGCTCCTCCACTGACAGACGCCAGAGGGCGCGCCACCTCCGCCACGACACCCCTATCCGCGTCATTCCACGGAAGATCGTGGGCTTCTGGGCCTGAGCGCGCTCCGGGTGCGTCGGCCCGGCGGCGCCGCGAGAATGTAGGGCGACGGGACATGCGGGGCCACCCGCTCCGCGCCGGCCACCCGGCACCGGGAGGTAACCATGACCACCGCAGCGGACATCATGCACCGTGGCGCCCAGTGGATCCCCGCCCACGAAACCCTGGACCGTGCCGCCCAGCTGATGCGCGACCTGAACGTCGGGGCTCTGCCCATCAGCGACGAGAACGAACGGCTGTGCGGGATCCTCACCGACCGCGACATCGTCATCGGTTGTGTCGCCATGGGCCACGACCCGGCCAAGGTCACCGCGGGCGAGATGGCCCACGGCACCCCGCGCTGGATCGATGCCGGCGCCGATGTCAGCGAGGTGCTGCACGAGATGCAGGAACACCAGATCCGCAGGCTGCCTGTCATCGAGAACAAGCGCCTCGTCGGCATGATCAGCGAGGCCGACCTGGCCCGGCACCTGCCCGACGACCAGATCGCGACCTGGGCCGAGAGCGTCTACGCCCGGACAACCGACCGCCACTGAGCCCGTGCCTCCGTCACCGACTCCACCTCCAGGCTCTCAGTGCTGCGAGCGGGAACCGGTCAGAGCCAGCCGTTGCGCCGGAAGCCGCGGTACAGCACCAGGCAGGCCACGGATATCACGCCGATGATCAGGCCGTAGCCGTATCGCCAGTGCAGCTCCGGCATGTGGTCGAAGTTCATGCCGTACACCCCGCACACCATGGTCGGTACGGCGATCACCGCGGCCCAGGCCGTGATCTTCCTCATGTCCTCGTTCTGCGCGACCGTCACCTGTGCGAGATGCGCCTGGAGGATGGAGTTCAGCAGTTCATCGAAGGCGGCGATCTGCTCCTTTGCACGCAGCAGATGGTCGGAGACATCGCGGAAGTAGGCCTGTATCTCCGGATCGACCACCCGGATCGGCCGGGTGGCCAGCTCTTCGAGCGGACGCCCGAGCGGAACGACGGCCCGCTTCAGCTCCAGGAGCTCGCGCTTGAGCTGATAAATGCGCCCGGGGTCGATCCGGGCGCCGTTGTCCGCGAAGACCGCCGTCTCGACCTGGTCGATGTCCTCCTGCATCGCGTCGGTGACGACCAGGTAGTCGTCGACCACATGGTCCGCGATCGCGTGCAGCACCGCGGCCGGGCCCTTGGCGAGTTGCTGGGGAACGGACTCCAGCTCCTCGCGCAACGGCCCCAGCGAGCCGTGCCGTCCATGGCGGACCGTGATGACGAAGTCCTGGCCGACGAACACCATGATCTCGCCGGTGTCGACCACCTCGCTGGTCGCCGTGAGCTCCTCGTGCTCGACGTAGCAGACCGTCTTGAACACCGCGAACAGCGTTTCGCCGTAGCGCTCCAGCTTCGGGAGCTGATGGGCCTCGACCGCGTCCTCGACCGCCAGGGGGTGCAGGTCGAAGAGCTCGGCGATGCCGGCGAACTCCCGGTCCGTCGGCTCGTGCAGGCCGAGCCAGACGAAACCGTCACGACTCTTGCGCACCCGCTCCACCGCGTCGACCACGTCACTGCCGGCCGGGACCCGCAAACCCTCCTTGTATGCCACGCAGTTCACCACCGAGGAGCCCAGCGGAGAGCGGGCCGGATGGCTCAGGTCGACGCGGGGGCGCCGCCGGGCCAGCCGAGCCACCTTGCGAAGGCCGCCCGCCCTGCCGAAGCTGGTGACTTTCCGCAGATTCCCTGCCATCGACATCTGGATCTCCTCGCCTGGATCCCCCTCGCGCCGCATTCCCGCGCCTTGGCCGGCCAGTTTGCCAGCTCGACGTGAGCGGCGGGTAAGCCTGTGGGAACAGCGCGTTCCGCTTGGTTCCCGGCTGTGGACAACGGCTTTGTCGCCCCCCGGAGGGCTGGTGTCGGCATCTCCTCCATCTCGTCCCGTCGCGTCGACCCCTCCGGACAAGCCAGGCAACTGGGATGATCGCGGCATGACGCGATCCGACCGGTATCTCCTCGACAACCGCCAGTCCGAGGCGGGGGAACGTTTCGACGCCTTCGCCTCCCTCTTCGACCCCACGACCTTCCGGCATCTGGACGGATTCGGCATCGGACCCGGCTGGCGTTGCTGGGAGGTCGGAGCCGGCGGCACCTCTGTCGTGTCCTGGCTGGCCAAGAAGGTCGGCCCGACCGGACGGGTCCTCGCCACCGACATCGACACCTCACGGGTCGCCGCGGCCGCCCGGCCTCCGGTGGAGGTGCGGGTGCACGACGTCGGTGCCGAGGAGCCGCCGGGGGAGGGGTTCGACCTGGTGCACGCCCGGCTCGTCCTCGTTCATGTGCCGGACCGGGAAAGGGCGTTGCGGTCCATGGTCAAGGCCCTGCGCCCCGGCGGACGCCTCCTGCTGGAGGACGCCGATCCCGCCCTCCAGCCGCTGCTGTGCCCCGACGAGCACGGCCCCGAGCAGCAGCTCGCGAACCGGCTGCGCAAGGGCTTCCGCCGCCTGCTCGCCGAGCGGGGCGCCGACCTCTCCTACGGGCGCAAGCTGCCCCGTCTGCTCCGTGAGGCCGGTCTGCGCCGGGTGGAAGCCGACGCGTACTTCCCGGTCAGCTCACCTGCCGGCGCCGACCTGGAGTCCGCCACGATCCGCCAGATCCGTGACCAACTCGTCGCCGAGGGCTACGCCACGGATCAGGACATCGACCGTCACCTCGCGAACGTCGCCGCCGGTGGCATGGACCTCGCCACGGCCCCGATGATCTCTGCATGGGGTCGGAAGGAGTAGGTGGGCGGGGGAATGAGGCTGGTCGCCGATCGCCGATCGCCGGGTGTTCAGCGGCGAGCGGACAGCGGACAGCGGCCAGCGGCGACGTGGATTTCGGCGGTACGGCGAACCGGCCCTGGGGCCGGGTACGGCGGGTACGGCGGGTAGGCGGACCGGCCGGTGCCGGCCGACGCGAGCCCGGGCCTGCGCGCTCCCCCAGACGGTGTGAGCGGGCGGTGTCGCCCGACAGACCGGGGACCGACCCGCGGCGACTCACGCCCGGTGCGCCACCGGCGGCCCTCCTCCGTCGGCCGCCGGTGCCTGCGTCGGCTTGCGAGAGTCGCCTCGGGGTGGACGGCCCCCCACCCGCTCCACCGCCAGCGCCCCCGCACGGCACCCGTCCGCCGCCGCGTCCTCGGGTGGGACACCGGTGAGCAGGGCGGCGAGGAAGGCGCCGGTGAAGGCATCGCCGGCGCCGGTGGTGTCCCGGGGTGTCGCCGGTACGGCGGGGACGCGGGCGATCACGGTGCCGGACCGGGCCACCAACGCACCTTCCACGCCCTGCTTGGCGATCACCAGGGGAACACGGCGGCTCAGTTCGGCCGCCGCGTCGGCCGCGTCGGTCGACCCCGTGAGCAGACACGCCTCGTCCCGGCTGGGCAGCAACACGTCCACGCCCTGGATGAGTGCCAGGAAACGGTCCGTGCCCAACGCCACCAGGAACCCGGCCGAAGCCGGATCGAGGCTCACCGGCACTCCACGCGCGCGTGCCGCCTCCAACGCCACGGTCACGAACGCGCGGCTCGGCTCGGAGAACAGCAGGTAGCCGGACAGGTGCAGGCGAGCCACCCCGTCGAGCAGCGCGTCCGACCAGTCCTCCGGTGCCAACCGCAACGACGCCCCGCTGTCCGTGAGGAATGTCCGCTCGGCGGCCGCCCCCGTGTCGACGAGGCAGATCACCGTCCCGGTCGGCGCCTGTGGATCGACGACGAGCCTGGGTCGTACGCCACAGGCGACCAGCTCCCGCTCGTGCCAGGCGACCGAGTCCGCGCCGACCCGCCCCAGCAGCCGCACTTCCACGAGGTCGCTGTGAGCAGCCCAGCAGGCCACGTTGGCCCCCGCCCCGCCCGGCACCGTCCGGATCGTCGCGGCGGTGTCCGTACCCGCGGCGAGCGGCCCCCGATGCCGGGCGACGACGTCCGTGATGACGTCCCCGGCGACGAGCAGTGCACCGCCCGAACCGCCGGCTCGCCCCCGATCCGCCGCGTCAGCCGCACCCGGCCCGGGCCGCTCCGTGGTCACGCCACGGCCCAGGCCGCCGCGATCCGGCCCGCCAGCCGTACGTTGCCGCGTACCGCCGCCAGATTGGCGCTCAGCGAGGCTCCGTCGGTGTGCCGGACCAGGTAGTCGAGCAGGAACGGGGTGACCGCCTGACCGGAGATCCCCTCCGCCTCGCACGCCTGCAGCGCGTCGGCGAGCACGCGCGCGTGCAACTCGGGATCGAGTTGCTCGGCCTCGGGCACGGGGTTGGCGACGATCAAGGCCGATCCGGGCCCGTCGAGCGCGTCCTGGGCTCTCATCACGTCCGCCACCTGCCCCGGGGAGTCCAGTGTCCACTCCACCGGGTGTCCCGAGTCGGACAGGTAGAAGCCGGGGAAGCGGTCTGTGTCGTATCCGGCCACCGCGACGCCCAGGGTCTCCAGGCGCTGCAGCGTCGCCGGCACGTCGAGGATGGACTTCACGCCCGCACACACCACGGTGATCCGCGTGCACGCCAGCAGGCCGAGGTCGGCCGACTCGTCCTGAGTCACCGTCCACTCCCGGTGCACCCCGCCGAGCCCACCCGTCGCGAACACCCGCACACCCGCCAGAGCCGCCAGCAGCGCGGTCGCCGACACCGTGGTCGCGCCGCTCGCCCCGGAGGCCACCGCGAGCGGCAGGTCACGATGGCCCAGCTTGCGGATGCCGTCCTCGTTCGCGACCCGCTCCAACTGCTCCTTGTCCAGACCGACATGGGGCCTGCCGTCCAGTACGGCGATCGTGGCGGGGACGGCACCCTCCCGCCGTACGACGTCCTCCAGCTCCAGCGCCACCTGGAGATTCCGCGGGCGCGGCAGCCCGTGCGCGATGATCGTGGACTCCAGGGCCACCACGGGTCGACGCGCGTCGATCGCGTCCCGCACTTCTTCGGACAGCACCAGCACCACGAGCCTGCCTCCTGTCGGTCGGTCTTCCCTCATCTCTGGCGGGCGGTACGTCCGGTCAAACACTTGCGGGTTGTGGAAGACACCACCAGCCTGGGCCGCATGACGGACAACACCACACGTCTCGACCATGTCGTCCTCTGGGTGCGGGACCCCCTGGCCTCGGCGGACTTCTACAAGAAGACGGTCGGCATGGAACCCGTGAGGCTCACCGACTTCGCCGCGGGGTCGGCCCCGTTCCCCTCCGTACGGCTCAACGACGAGACCATCCTCGACCTCATGCCGCTCTCCACGGCGGAGCGCATGGAGATGGTCCCCGGCGCCGCTGAGAGCTCCGGGCACCCCGTCAACCACGTCTGTCTGGCCATGCCCGGCGACGACTTCCAGACCCTGCGCGACCGCCTGGAGGAACAGTCGGTCCCCGTCTCGGACATCTCCCACGACTCTTTCGGCGCCCGTGGAATGGCCCGCCGCAGCTTCTACTTCCGCGACCCGGACGGCAACATCTTCGAGGCCCGGCACTACGACTAGCCGCCCGAAGGGGTCACGCATCCCGGCCGCGGGAGAAGGTGTTCGAGGGCTCAGAACAGCGGCTCGGGCAGGACCCCCTCCAGAGCGAGCAACTTCCGCTTGGTCTCCAGGCCGCCCCCGAAACCGCCGATGCCGCCGTCGCTCTCGACGACTCGATGACAGGGCACGACGACCGGCAGCGGATTGGCGCCCATCGCCACCCCCACCGCCTGTGCGGCGCCCGGCTGGCCGACCCGGCCGGCCAGATCGCCGTACCCGACGACCGAGCCGTACGGCACGCCGGCGGCGAGCTCGCGCAGCACCTGCCGGTTGAAACCGGAGATCAGCGACCAGTCCAGGGGAAGATCGAAGGCGTGCCGCTCACCCGCGAAATACGCCTTCATCTGGCGTATCGCCTCGGCCAGCATCGGGGAGTCGGGTGCCTCGACCGGCTCACGTCCCAGCCGGGACCCGAGCCGGCCGAGCGCCGTGTCGCGCACCGCGTCCGTGGCGTGGAAGACGACGTTGACCAGGCCGTCGCCGGTCGCGGCCAGCAGCAGCGGACCGATGTTGGTGGCGAGGACGGTCCACACGACCTGCTGCTCGTACTGTCCATCGCTGTCCATGTGACCCACCGTAGAACCCACCACTGACAACGCCCGGAGAGTGACGAACGCGGCCCCCGCCTCCCGACGGGGCTCAGACTGCCGGAAGCGCGTCGCGCACCACGTCGGGCTGTCGGTGATGATGCCGTCGACGCCGGAGCCGGAGCCGGAGTTCAGATCAGTCGGTCACCGAGGTGTCGACGGCCCGCACCCCTTCGTTGCTCAGGGACTTCAGTGTCTGCTTCTCGATGGCCGGATACAGTTCCGGGTTCTTGATCTCCAGGAGCAGCTTCTGGTGGTGCAGCTCGCCGCGGTGCAGGGGCTGCCGGAGCGTCGGCACGCGCGCGCCCGCGTGGGCGGGACCGAACCATGTGGCGGCAACTGCGCGCGCGTACATGCGCACTCCGCGCGTCGAGCTCTCACAGAGAGCTCAGCTCTGACAGCAGAGGGTCAACGGCGGAGGAGTGCGGAATGACCACAACTTGAACGGCGTTGCGCCATGGCCGCTCACCGATACAGCACAACTGGGGCAAGGACGTGTTTCTTTGCCGGAGAATCGTTCGACCATTCCGGTGGGGGTCATACTCTCTGCCTCAGCCCTGACCGCTCGAGCGGTTCTGGGAAGGGGTGCACTTCGGGAAATACCGGGATGTAAGTAGGCGGAAGGGCAGCCGCGCATGCAAGGCACGGTCGACGGATTCAGCTACGGACTCGTCACACCGGTGGTGGCCTACCTCATGGCCTGCCTGGGCGGCGCACTGGGGCTGCGCTGCACCACTCGGTCCATGCTCGTCGGCGACTCCTGGCGACCCGGGTGGCTCGCCCTGGGCTCGGCCGCGATTGGCTCCGGCATATGGACCATGCACTTCATCGCGATGATGGGCTTCAAGGTCAAACAGGCGCCGATCCACTACGACAAGGCCATCACCTTTGCCAGCCTGGGCGTCGCCATCGTCATGGTGGGCATCGGCATCTTCATCGTCGGTTACAAGGGGTCGCGCGGCACGGCTCTGATGACGGGAGGCGCCATCACCGGCCTGGGGATCGCCACCATGCACTACCTGGGCATGGCCGGCATGCGCTTCAACGGCAAGCTGGAGTACAACACGGCCACCGTGGCCGGCTCGGTCGTCATAGCCGTCGCCGCCGCCACCGCCGCGTTGTGGGCCGCCGGGCAGGTCAGGGGGTTCAGGTGGAGTGTGGGCGCAAGCCTGATCATGGGGCTCGCCGTCACCGGTATGCACTACACAGGCATGGCCGCCCTCCGCGTCCATCTCCACGGCACGGCGTCCCCGTCCTCCGGGGACTCCCCGGCCTCCCTGCTGGCGCCCATGATGATCGGCCCGCTCGCCTTCCTGCTGCTCGCGGGCGTCGTCGTGCTGTTCGACCCGCTGATGGTCATGGGTAAGCCCGCCTGGACCCCCGCAGAGCACAAGCCGGGCGTCCCCGCGCGTGAACTCGTCTCCCACGCCACCTCCCGCCGCCCCGCCCTCCGTACCCGCCGCCACGCAGAGCACAGCTCCCACACCCCCCAAAACCACTGACAGCCCCCCGCGGCTTTCCCGAAGCCGCAGGAGGCCTGCCCGCCTCGGAAGCCCGCCCCGCGCCCTGAGCGCCGCGCCCCGCAAGCCTTGCGATCCTCCCTTGCGGCTTGCGGCTTGCGGCTTGCGGCTCACGGTTCACGACCTGCGGCCGTCCCCGCCCCTACCGCCAGCTGCCCGGCGTCGCTCCTGCCTGCCTTGCACCGGTACGGCCCGTTCCGGGCTCGACTCGCCCCGCCCTGGACGCGCCTTGCTCCGGCATGCGCCCTGCCCCAGAACCGTCTCGCCCGTCCGAGCCGATCCCCCCGGCCCCGAGCCACCCCGGAGACCCCGCCTCTCCCCGAAACCGCTGATCGGGCCGCGTTGTCAGTGGGGAGTCGTACGGTGGATGACATGCGGCCCGTTTCCCACATCGAACGTACGGTGGCGCCTTTCGAGGTCGTCAGTTCCTACCAGCCCAGCGGCGACCAGCCGGCGGCCATCGCCGACCTGGCCCGGCGCATCGAGGCCGGTGAGAAGGACGTCGTACTGCTCGGCGCGACCGGCACCGGCAAGTCCGCCACCACCGCGTGGATGATCGAGAAGCTCCAACGCCCCACCCTGGTGATGGCGCCGAACAAGACGCTGGCGGCCCAGCTGGCGAACGAGTTCCGCGAGCTGCTGCCGAACAACGCGGTCGAGTACTTCGTCTCGTACTACGACTACTACCAGCCCGAGGCCTACGTCCCGCAGTCGGACACCTACATCGAGAAGGACTCGTCGATCAACGAGGAGGTCGAGCGGCTGCGCCACTCCGCGACCAACTCGCTGCTCACCCGTCGTGACGTCGTCGTGGTCGCCTCGGTCTCCTGCATCTACGGCCTCGGTACGCCGCAGGAGTACGTGGACCGGATGGTCCCCCTCAGGGTCGGTGACGAACTCGACCGGGACCAGCTGCTGCGCCGCTTCGTCGACATCCAGTACACCCGCAACGACCTCGCTTTCACCCGCGGCACCTTCCGGGTCCGCGGCGACACCATCGAGATCTTCCCGGTCTACGAGGAGCTCGCCGTCCGCATCGAGATGTTCGGCGACGAGATCGAGGCGCTGTCCACCCTCCACCCGGTCACCGGCGAGATCATCAGCGACGACCAGCAGCTGTACATCTTCCCGGCCTCCCACTACGTCGCGGGCCCCGAGCGGATGGAACGGGCCGTCAACGACATCGAGAAGGAGCTGGGGGAGCGCCTCGCCGAGCTGGAGAAGCAGGGCAAGCTCCTGGAGGCCCAACGCCTGCGGATGCGTACGACGTACGACATCGAGATGCTCCGCCAGATCGGCTCCTGCTCCGGCGTGGAGAACTACTCGATGCACTTCGACGGCCGCCTGCCCGGCTCCCCGCCGAACACCCTGCTGGACTACTTCCCGGACGACTTCCTGCTCGTCATCGACGAGTCCCATGTCACCGTCCCGCAGATCGGCGCGATGTACGAGGGCGACGCCTCCCGCAAGCGCACCCTCGTCGACCACGGCTTCCGCCTTCCCTCCGCCCTGGACAACCGGCCCCTGAAGTGGGAGGAGTTCCAGGAGCGCATCGGGCAGACCGTCTACCTGTCGGCCACCCCCGGCAAGTACGAGCTCTCCCGCGGCGACGGCGTCGTCGAGCAGATCATCCGCCCGACCGGCCTCATCGACCCGGAGGTCGTCGTCAAGCCCACCGAGGGCCAGATCGACGACCTGGTGCACGAGATCCGCAAGCGGACCGAGAAGGACGAGCGGGTCCTGGTCACCACGCTCACCAAGAAGATGGCCGAGGACCTCACCGACTACTTCCTGGAACTCGGCATCCAGGTGCGCTATCTGCACAGCGACGTGGACACCCTGCGCCGTGTGGAACTGCTGCGCGAGCTGCGCTCCGGCGAGTTCGATGTCCTCGTCGGCATCAACCTCCTCCGGGAGGGCCTCGACCTGCCCGAGGTCTCCCTGGTGGCGATCCTCGACGCCGACAAGGAGGGCTTCCTGCGCTCCGGCACCTCTCTCATCCAGACCATCGGACGCGCGGCGCGCAATGTCTCCGGTCAGGTCCACATGTACGCCGACAAGATCACCCCGGCGATGGAGAAGGCCATCGAGGAGACCAACCGTCGCCGGGAGAAGCAGGTCGCGTACAACACGGAGCGGGGCCTCGACCCCCAGCCGCTCCGCAAGAAGATCAACGACATCGTGGCGCAGATCGCCCGCGAGGACATCGACACGGAGCAGCTGCTCGGCTCCGGCTACCGCAAGCTGAAGGACGGCAAGGGCGCCAAGGCCCCCGTGCCCGCCCTCGGCAACAAGGCGGCCAAGGGCGCGAAGGCAGGCAGGGGCAAGACCACGGCCACGGTCCCGACCGACCGTCCCGCGGCCGAACTCGCCGAGCAGATCGAGGAGATGACCGAGCGCATGCGCGCCGCGGCCGCGGACCTCCAGTTCGAGATCGCGGCCCGACTGCGCGACGAGGTCTCCGAGATGAAGAAGGAGCTGCGCCAGATGAAGGAGGCCGGACTGGCCTGACCGTTCCGCGGAGAGCCGTGTCAGCTGTGCGTACGCGTCAGCTGTGCGTACGGGCTGTGTTGCAAGACCGACACAAAGCGCGAACAGGGTGCGTCACTGTCAGTGGCCCTGCGTAGGGTTCTGGGCATCCGCGGATCCCGCGGCAACAGGGGAAACACGAGAGGGGACCAGCGCGTGGTGGACGTATCCAAGGGCGGCGCGCCCGGCGGCGGCGTGAATCTGACCAAGGGTCAGGCCATCAGCCTGCAGAAGAACGACGGGGGCAGCCTCACCGCGGTGCGCATGGGGCTCGGCTGGCAGGCGGCTCCCCGGCGCGGCCTCTTCGGCTCCCGCACCCGGGAGATCGACCTGGACGCCTCAGCGGTCCTGTTCGCGGACAAGCAGCCGCTCGACGTCGTGTTCTTCCGCCATCTGGTGAGCGACGACGGCTCGGTGCGGCACACCGGCGACAACCTCGTCGGCGGTGTCGGGCAGGGCGGCGACGACGAGTCGATCCTCGTCGACCTGTCGCGGGTGCCGGTCCACATCGACCAGATCGTCTTCACCGTGAACTCGTTCACGGGCCAGACCTTCCAGGAAGTGCAGAACGCGTTCTGCCGTCTGGTCGACGAGACCAACGGCCAGGAACTGGCCCGGTACACGCTCGCGGGCGGTGGCGCGTACACGGCCCAGATCATGGCCAAGGTGCACCGCACGGGCTCGGGCTGGACGATGACGGCCCTCGGCACCCCGGCCAACGGCCGCACCTTCCAGGACCTGATGCCGGCGATCCTGCCGCACCTGTAGCCCGCGGGCGGCGCCTGACACGACACAGCGGACACACAGGGGGGGGACGAAGGCGATGACGGCCGAGCTGGTGCGGGGGCAGAACCACCCGCTCTCCCAGGTCCGTCTGGAGATCCGGGTCTCGGCCGGTACGCCGGTCGTGGCGGCAGCCACCCTCGGCGACGAGCGCGGCAAGGTGCCCGGCGTGGAGTGGGTAGCCCATCCGGGAGCCCCCACCCTGCCGGGGCTGGAGGTCTCCCGGCAGGCGGCCGCCGACCATCGCCTCGCCGTCGATCTCGGCGCCATGTCCGAGGCCGTGCAGCGGGTCAGCGTGCTGCTCGCCCTGCCCGCACCGGGCATCGGGGGCCCCGTCCGCTTCGGCGCCGTCGCCGCCCCGTTCGTCGCGGTGACCGGCCTGGACGGCACCGAGATCGCCAGCTACACGATCATGGGTCTGGACGCCGAGTCGGCCGTCGTCGCCCTGGAGCTCTACCGCCGGCAGGGCGCCTGGAAGGTGCGGGCGGTCGGCCAGGGATACGCGGGCGGCCTTGCCGAACTCCTCACCGACCAGGGTCTGGCCCAGGCCCACCCCCTCGCGAGCGGCATCAACGAAGCGATCGCCCAGGGCCTGGCCCGCTCGGTCCAGGCCCTGCCGCGCCCGGCGGACGCCGACAGCTCCCGGCGGACGACCGCATCGGCACCCGGCGCCGACCAGGGCGGCCCGGCATCCCAGGGCACCCCCGGTCCCGTACCACCACAGCCGATGTCGCCGTACGCCGCCCCGGACCCCGGCGCACCGCAGCAACCCACCTCTCCCTACGCCCCTCAGGGAACACCGGTGTCCGGTGCGTCGCCACAGCCCGCCTCCCCGTACGACGTGCACCCCGCCACCGACGACCCCTCAGCCGTCCCCCGGGCACACGACTCTTCCTCTGTCACCCAGCCCTCCGGCCCCACCGCCTCCGGTGGCCCGATCGACTACAGCCACCCGCGTCGGCAGAACGCTGCCCCGCCGCCACCCCCGCCTGCCGCGCCCGCGGCTCAACCCGGGCAGTCCGCGACGCCAGTCGCGGGCGACGCGACCGGCTGGTCGCTGGAGGAGCGGCTCTACAACCAGGTGTGGGGCATGTTCGAGGACCTGGCCCGGGCCATGGCCGCCTACCGCAGTGCGGTCGACTTCGCCGACGCGCGCATGGAGAAGGAACTCGACCAGGTCCTGTCCGACCCGCGCAGCCGGATCGGCGGGCAGGGCGACGCCGCGCGGGAGGCCGCACGTGCCAGGCAGGCCCAGCTCGTCGACCAGGCCAGGGCGGCCCTTGACCGGGACCTCGCCCAACTCGCAGCCGAGGCCGAGGTCGTCGAACCCGCACTGCCGCCCGCCTACGCGCGCTGGGACAACCCCGTGTGGCAGGCCTATCGCGTGCCGATGGAGATCCCCATGGCGCTGCGCGTCGGCGACCTCCATCTCCCCGAGGCCGCCGATCTGCGCATACCGATGCTGGTCCGGCTGCCGCTCGAACGGGGGCTGTGGATCGACAGCGGAGCCGCCGGATCGCTCGACGGCTCGTTCACCGACGCCAGCGACCTGCGGCGCCTCGCGATGGAGACCGCGGTGGCGCACGCGGCGCGGCTGCTCGCGGTCCACCCCACGGGTGAGTTCGCCGTACACGTCATCGACCCCGCGGGTGCCGGTGCGCAGGCACTCGTTCCGCTGATGCAGGCCGGTGTCCTCGCGGCGCCGCCCGCGATCGGAGCGGCGGGCGTCGCGGACACCCTGACCCGGCTGACCCAGCGCGTCGACCTGGTGCAGATGGCGATACGCGGCGGCGTCGCCGACTCGCTCCCGCCCGACCTCGACACCGCCGAGCAACTGCTGATCGTCAACGACTTCCCGCACGGCTTCGACGACCGTGCCGTGAACCAGTTGCGCTACCTCGCCGACGAGGGTCCCGCTGTCGGCGTCCACCTGATGATGGTCGCGGACCGGGAGGAGGCCACCGCTTACGGTCCGTTGCTGGATCCGCTGTGGCGCTCCCTGCTGCGCCTCACTCCGGTGCCGGACGACCACCTCGCCGACCCCTGGGTGGGGCACGCCTGGACGTACGAACCCGCCCTCGTCCCGCCCGGAAGTCAGGTGCTCCAACAGGTGCTTGCCGACGTCGCGAGGGCCCGCACCAAGCACACGTAAAGCCGCCTGATCAGGAATTTTGACCTTTCTTTTGCCAATCGCTTTACCTTTCCTTGGTGATTGGGGTACCGTTTTTCTCACGGAGGGGAGTACTCCCTGTCGACTGCGGCGTACCCGTCAATACGGATCTGGGAAGATCCCGGGGCGTCGGCCCACCCTGGGTGGAAGAGACCTCCGGCAGCGCGACGACGCTGGTTACTTGCCGTTACGTATTGCCGGAGGCGCAGTGAATGTTTCCCTGACCCTGTGGGTCCTGACGATCGTGGGCCTTGCCGCCCTCATCGCGGTCGACTTCTTCATCGGCCGCAAGCCGCACGACGTGTCCATCAAGGAAGCGGGGATCTGGACCGTCGTCTGGATCGCCCTGGCCGGCCTCTTCGGGCTCGGCCTACTGATCTTCGGCGGCGGACAGCCGTCCGGAGAGTTCTTCGCGGGCTTCATCACCGAGAAGTCGCTCAGCGTCGACAACCTCTTCGTCTTCGTCCTGATCATGGCGAAGTTCGCGGTGCCCTCGCAGTACCAGCAGCGCGTGCTCCTCATCGGTGTCCTCATAGCCCTGGTCCTGCGGGCCATCTTCATCGCCGCGGGCGCCGCCATCCTCGCCAGCTTCGCGTGGGTGTTCTATCTCTTCGGCGCCTTCCTGATCTGGACCGCCTGGAAGCTCATCCAGGAGGCCCGGGCCGACGAGGAGGACGAGGAGTTCGAGGAGAACAAGCTGCTGAAGGCGGTGGAGCAGCGCTTCGGTGTGGCCGACCGGTACCACGGCACCAAGCTGTGGATCCAGGAGAACGGCAAGCGGGTCATGACCCCGATGCTGGTCGTGATGCTCGCGATCGGCACCACCGACGTGCTCTTCGCGCTCGACTCGATTCCCGCGATCTTCGGCCTGACCCAGGATCCGTACATCGTCTTCACCGCCAACGCGTTCGCCCTGATGGGCCTGCGGCAGCTGTACTTCCTCATCGGCGGGCTGCTGCGGAAGCTGGTCCACCTCAGCTACGGTCTGTCGATCATCCTGGGCTTCATCGGCGTCAAGCTGGTCCTGCACGCACTGCACGAGTCCGGGGTCCACGTCCCGGAGATCAGCATCCCGGTCTCCCTCGGCGTGATCTGCTCCGTCCTGATCGTCACCACGATCACCAGCCTGAGGGCATCCAAGAAGCAGGCGGCCGAGGCGGCGCAGGCGCAGAACGAAGGCGCTCCGAAGGACAGCATCGAGGCCTGATCGCGTCGGACGTACGAACAACCACCCGGGAGCGGTGCGCGGCGCATTGCCGAGCACCGCTCCCGGTGCGATGTGAAGAACTGCTCGCGGAAACGGACCAGCGCCTGGCGGATCGCGCCACTCGGGCCGGCCCCGGTCGGCGTGGCCGGCCTGGCAGAGGGCGTCTCACCGACCATCGAGCCCGGTCGAGGCGGCCGATCTGCCCCCCGTCGTCGTAGTGATCACCGCCTTGCTGGTGCCGCTGCCCGACACCGTCGCCGCACTGAGCTGCGCCCGCCGCGACGGGGTGCGGGCCGGCCTCAACCCGGTCTCCGGCTCGGCGATGGCCGGCATCGGCCTGACCGTCCCCGCGGTCGCCCTGGCATCCGCCGGCTCACCAGCCCTCTCGAACTCGGCCCGGGCGCCACTCACATGGTGCTGGCACCGCTGTCCGCGGTGGTGAACTCCCCGACCCTGGTGCCGGGTCGTGCCACCCCACTCCGGGGCGGCGTGCATCTCGCGGTGTTCGCCGCCTGTCTGAAGCTGGCGATCACCCCCTGGCCGGTGCGTAAACGCCTGCGTAATCGCTTACGCACCCGCGCTCAGTCCGTGGCCGTCTCCGGTGCCGGTTGTACGGGTTGTACCGGATGTGCCACCGCCGGTACCGGCCGCGTCTCCGGGAGCAGCGCGAAGCACCCCAGGCTCAGCAGCGCGACCCCCGTCAGATACGCCCCCACGCCCCACGGCACCCGTCCGCCCTGCTCGACCAGCGCCGTCGCGACGATCGGCGTGAGCGCGCCGCCGACCACCCCGCCGAGGTTGTAGCCGACCGCGGCGCCCGTGCAGCGCACCCGGGGCTCGTACAACTCCGGCAGATACGCGGCGATCACGGCGAACATCGTGATGAACGCGAGCATCGCCCCCAGGAAACCGAGGAACATCGGCAACGGCTCACCGGTCGCGAGGAGCGCGACCATCGGGAACATCCACACAGCGGCCGCCGCGCATCCGGCCAGGCACAGGGGCCGCCGCCCGTAGCGGTCGCCGAGCAGCGCCGCCACCGGCGTGAGCGAGCCCTTCACCAGCACCGCGGCCATGATGCAGGTCAGCGTGACGGTACGGCTGACGCCGAGGCGTTCCGTCGCGTAGGCGAGGGACCAGGTCGTGACGGCGTAGAAGATCGCGTATCCGACCGAGAGCGCGCCGGCCGTCAGCAGGACGAGTCGCCAGTGGCCGCGCACCACCTCGACGAAAGGCATGCGCGCGTGGTCGTCGAGGTCGAGGAAACCGGGGCTCTCGGTGAGCGAGGACCGCAGCCACAGCCCGGCCACGGCCAGCACCCCTGCCGCCCAGAACGGCACCCGCCAGCCCCACTGGGCGAACTGCGCCTCGGACAGCGTCGACGACAGTGCCAGCACCACACCGTTGGCGAGCAGGAAGCCCAGTGCGGGGCCCACCTGCGGGAAGCTGGACCACAGGCCGCGCCGCTCGGCGGGTGCGTGCTCCGCGGTCAGCAGCACTGCCCCGCCCCATTCCCCGCCCAGTCCCAGCCCCTGCAGAAAACGCAGCACCAGCAGCAGCACCGGAGCGGTCACGCCGATCGTGTCGTACGTCGGGACACAGCCGACCGCCACCGTGGAGGCGCCCGTCAACAGCAGTGAGGCGACCAGGACCGGCCGACGCCCGTGGCGGTCCCCGATGTGCCCGAACAGCACCGAGCCGAGCGGGCGCGCGACGAACCCCACGCCGAAGGTCCCGAAGGCGGCCAGTGTCCCCGCCACCGGCGAGAACGTCGGGAAGAACAGCGGCCCCAGGACCAGCGCCGCCGCGGTCCCGTAGACGAAGAAGTCGTAGAACTCGATGGCCGTCCCGGCGAGCGAGGCGGCCGCGAGCCGCAGCATGGAGGGTGCCCTTACGGAGCGTACGTCGTGCATGCCGCTTCAACTACCCACGGTGATCGCCGGTTACGGGGGCGCACGGGGTCGCGGCCCGCGTCAGTAGGTGACGGTGATGCGCCGGGAGGGACCGTCGACGCGCACCGTGCCGCCGTAGGGGATGACGAGTTGTGGATCGGTGTGCCCGAAGTCGACGTCGAAGACGATCGTGATGCCGGGGGTGTACGCGCGCGTGGCGCGCAGTACGGCCTCGCGCTGGTCGGCGGCGTAACGCGCGGCCTCTTCAGGGCTGTTGGGGTGCTCGAAGGACCAGGCCTTCGGGCGGCCCATCAGGAGGGCGGAGAAGCGCTGGAGCAGCCCGCGCTCGCCCATCGCGCGCAGCGTGCGGAAGACCTCCTCGCCGCTCGGCAGCTCCTCCGAGGTCTCCAGGAACAGCACTCCGCCGTCGTACACCGACAGGTCGTGGGAGATCTCCCGGTCCGCCATCAGCAGCCCGCCGACGATCTCCAGACAGCCGCCCCAACTGCGCCCCTCGATTACGCGGCCGGCGTTCAGCCAGGTCCATCCGGTGCCGGGGCGGGTCTGCGGTTCACCGTCGAAGGTCGCGGGGTCCGCCCAGTCGCGGTGGACGTCGGTCCAGTGCTCGGCCGGCTTCAACTCGTAAGCACCCGTGGTGAAGAGCGCCGCCCGCAGGGACTCGGCGGTCTGCGGGTGCATGGCACCGGGCCGGCCCAGCTCGACCATCACGGACGCCCCGTAATAGCCGACGATCCCGGTGTTGTACAAGTACGCGAGCAGGTTGGTGTTGTCGCTCATTCCGAAGAAAGGCTTCGGGTTCGCCCGGATCAACTCCCGGTCCAGCAGTGGCAGTACGGTGATCTGGTCGTCGCCGCCGATGGAGGCGACCACCGCCTTGATGTCCGGATCGGCGAAGGCCGCGTGGAGGTCGTCGGCCCGTTCCCGCGGTGTCGAGTCCATCGAGCGGGTCGCCGGGTACTCGACGGGTTCGAGTCCGTACTCCTTGCGCAGCCGCTCGAGGCCCAGCTCGTAGGGGCGCGGGAAGAGGCCGGGCAGGCCGGCGGCGGGCGAGACCACGGCAATGCGGTCGCCGGCGGAGGGCTTGGCGGGACAGGCGGGTGGCGTCATCCGGTGAGGGTACGAGCCGTGGCCCCCCGCGCGCACCGTGATAAACCGGGTCCGAGCAGCGGTCCCCGATGGATCGCCCCGCCCCGAACGGACCGGAGGAACCGTGCCCCGTACCCTGGCCAACGCCCCGATCATGATCCTCAACGGCCCCAACCTGAATTTGCTCGGCCAGCGCCAGCCGGAGATCTACGGCTCCGACACCCTCGCCGACGTCGAGGCCCTGTGCGCCAAGGCGGCGGCGGCGCATGGCGGCACGGTGGACTTCCGGCAGTCCAACCACGAGGGCGAGTTGGTCGACTGGATCCACGAGGCGCGGCTCCATCACTGCGGGATCGTGATCAACCCCGGCGCCTACTCGCACACCTCGGTGGCGATCCTGGACGCGCTCAACACCTGTGACGGACTTCCGGTGGTGGAGGTCCACATCTCCAACATCCACCAGCGCGAGTCCTTCCGGCACCACTCGTACGTCTCCCTGCGCGCCGACGGCGTCATCGCCGGGTGCGGGGTGCAGGGGTACGCCTTCGGGGTCGAGCGGGTCGCGACGCTGACGGGGGCGGGGCAGGGGAACGCGTAAGCGTTTACGTTTCCGGACGCGCCGAACGGCTCCTCACAACCGCCCCGCCTCCACGATCCGCCGCAGGAAGCGCTGCGTACGTTCGTGCCGCGGGTCGCCGAAGATCTGCTCGGCGGTGCCGCGTTCCAGCACCACCCCCGAGTCCAGGAAGCACACCTGGTCGGCGACGTCGCGGGCGAAACCCATCTCGTGCGTGGCCAGCACCATCGTCATGCCGTCGGCCTTCAGATCGCGGACGACGGCGAGGACCTCACCCACGAGCTCCGGATCGAGCGCGGCCGTGATCTCGTCGAGCAGCAGCAGCCGGGGGCGTGCGGCCAGGGCGCGCACGATCGCCACGCGCTGCTGCTGACCGCCGCTGAGCCGGTCCGGGTACTCGCCCGCCCTGCCCCCCAGCCCGAGCCGCTCCAGCAGCTCATGCGCGCGGGCCTCGGCGTCCGCGCGGGAGACCCCGTGCACCCGGCGCGGAGCGAGCGTGATGTTGTCCAGCACCGTCATGTGCGGGAAGAGGTTGTACGCCTGGAAGACCACGCCGATACGGCGGCGTACCGCGTCCTGGTCCGCGCGCGGGTGGGTGATCTCCTCGTCGTCCAGCCAGATCGCGCCGTCGTCGATCTCCTCCAGGAGGTTCGCGCACCTGAGCAGCGTGGACTTGCCGGACCCGGAGGCACCGATCAGCGCGGTCACGGTGTGCGGGGCGACCTCCAGATCGACGTCCCGCAGCACGACCGAGTCGCCGAAGGTCTTGCGGACGGACCGCATCCGCAGCACGGGTGTCTCGCTCACAGCGTTCCTCCCTGGGCCCGGCGCCGGTCCATCCGGGCCGTCACCCAGTCCGTGAACCGTGTCATCGGGATCGTCAGCGCCACGAAGACCAGGCCCGCGACGATGTACGGCGTGTAGTTGAGGCTGCGGCCCACGATGATGTCCGCGGCCCGTACGGCGTCGATCGCGCCGCCGATCGACACGAGTCCGGTGTCCTTCTGCAGCGACACCAGGTCGTTCAGCAGGGGAGGCACCTGGCGGCGCACGGCCTGCGGCAGGACGACGTACCGCAGCGCCTGCCGGTTGTTGAGGCCGAGCGAGCGGGCCGCGGCGCGCTGGGAGGGGTGGACGGACTCGATGCCGGCGCGGAACACCTCGGCGACGTAGGCCGAGTACGTGAGGGTGAGCGCCGTGCCGCCCAGCAGCACCGGGTCGACGGTCACGCCCTGCAGCCGTAGCGCGGGGACACCGAGGACCACGATCATCAGGTTGATGATGAGCGGCAGTCCGCGGAAGAAGTCGGTGTAGGCGGCGGCCAGGACCCGCAGGGGGAAGAAGACCGGGCCGCGCAGGGTGCGGGCGATGGCGATGAGCATGCCGAGGATCAGCACGGCGACGCCGCAGATCAGCAGCAGCCGGACGTTGAGCCACAGCCCTTCGAGGACCTTGGGCAGCGCCTCGCGCGCGTACTGCCCGTTGAAGAACGTCTCCTTGGTGCGCTGCCAGCCGGGCGCGTTGACGACGACCAGATAGAGGACGGCACCGGTGGCCAGGGTGGAGAGGGCGGCGATGGCCGTGGCGCGGCGGGAGCGGGCGCGCTTGTAGGCCTCGCGTTCGATCCGGCGCTGCGACGGGGTGTATCCGCCGCCGCCGGCCGTCATGTCGCCGTTGCCGTCGGCGCCCTCCTGACCGGACTCCTCCTTGGCGAGCGTCACTTGAGCACCGGGGCGTCGACGGCCTCGGACAGCCACTGCTTGTCCAGCTTCGCCAGGGTGCCGTCCTTGCGCAGGGCGTCCACGGCGTCCGTCACGCACGAGGTGAGCGCGCTGCCTTTGTCGAGCACGAGCCCGAACTGCTCCGGAGTGCCGCCCTGGTTCTCGAACTGACCCACGATCTTGGCGTCCGTCACCTCGGCCGCGGTGATGTAGAACGCGGTCGGCAGGTCGGTGACGATGGCGTCGACCTGGCCGTTCTTCAGCGCGGACTTGGCCTGGTCGTTCTTGGCGTAGACGGCGGCCTGCCGCGTCGGCTTCACCAGGTCGTCGATGTAGTCGAGGCTGGTCGTGCCGACCTGTGCGCCCAGCTTGAGACCCTTCAGGTCCGCGATGCTCGTCGCCTTCGCGGCCTTGGTGCCCTTGAGCGCGATGACCGCCTGGCGCACGTCGTAGTAGCCGGACGAGAAGTCGACGGCCTTCTTGCGCTCCTCGCTGATCGACACCTGGTTGATGTCGAAGTCGAACGTTTTCTCACCGGGCGCGAAGGCCTTGTTGAAGGGGACGCTCTGCCAGACGACGGCACTCCTGTCATAGCCGAGCTGCTTCGCCACGGCGTACGCGACCGCCGACTCGAAGCCCTTGCCGTTGGCCGGCTTGCCGTCCTTGAACCACGGCTCGTACGCGGGCTCGTCGGTGGCGACGGTCAGCTTGCCGGAGGACTTGGTGGCCAGCTTGCCCTTGGCGCAGGTCGCCCCGGCCGACGCCGAAGCGGCGCCGGTGGCCTTCTCCTCCGGCTGCGGAGCACAGCCGACGGCGGTGGCGAGCAGGGCTATGGTCGCGGCGGCGACGGCGCGGTGGAGCACGCGCGGGGCAGGATGCATGGCGGGAGATTGACAGCCGACCGTCCCGTTTGTCGAGGTCACAACGGGAATTGTCCGCATACTGGGAACCGTGTTGCGTTCTTGTGAACACGTGGCAGGAGGGACGCCGGGGCCGCCGGTCGAGGGCGGGGATCGAAAGACCGGCGGCCCGTACCGCGCAGGAGCCGTCATCCTGTGCGGGGCTGCTTCCAGTTGACTGCGCAACAAGGTACGCGGGGAGCGCGCGCGTGACACCGGCGCGTGTGAACGGTTCACACGGGGCGCGTGCGCGGGGCGTGCGTCTTATGGGCCGATGCCCGCACGCACCACCTCGCGCCCACCTGCCGCTCGGGCCGCCGCACCGCCGACGCTCAGCGCCACACTCACCACCCGCGGGCGTGCCACTCCGGCAGATGAGGGCGCTCCGCGCCCAGCGTCGTGTCGTCGCCATGCCCCGGGTAGACCCAGGTCTCGTCCGGGAGCGCGTCGAAGATCTTCGTCTCGACGTCGTGGATCAGGCTGGCGAACGCCTTCGGGTCCTTGCGGGTGTTGCCCACACCGCCGGGGAAGAGGCAGTCGCCGGTGAACACGTGCGGATGCCCGTGCGGGTCGTCGTAGACGAGGGCGATCGAACCGGGCGTGTGTCCGACCAGGTGGCGCGCGGTGAGTTCCACGCGCCCCACGCGGATGGTGTCGCCGTCGTCCACCAGGACGTCGGTCGGCACGGGGATGCCGTCGGCGTCGTCGCGGCCGGCGTACGTCCGCGCCCGTGTGACCGCGACGATCTCGGCGAGCGCCTGCCAGTGGTCGCCGTGCTGGTGCGTGGTGACGACGGAGGCGATGCCGTCCTCACCGATCGTGCCGAGCAGCGTGTGCGCGTCGTTGGCCGCGTCGATCAGCAATTGCTCGTCCGTGGCCCGGCAGCGCAGCAGATAGGCGTTGTTGTCCATCGGTCCGACGGCGATCTTCGTGATCATCAGGTCCTTGAGCTCGTGCACGTCCGCCGGGCCGCCGACCGTCACCTGTCCGCTGTACGTCATGGCGGCCAGCCTATAGCGGGGGAGCGGTCCCGAGCCCGGCCGAGTGCTACAGCGGAGGGAGCACCGGCAGCGGGCCGGCGGTCACGGTCAGACCGGAGCCGTCGCGGCGGCCGCAGAGCCAGCCGAGCAGCTCGGGGGCGGAACCGGTGACGGTGATCTCGGGGGTACTCGTCTCCCGGCGACCCGTGCTCCACGCGCGCGTGCCGTCCGTCAGATGCGTCGGGGGCACATCGGGATGCCCGGTGAACCGCTCGGTCAGGAACTCGGTCTCGCGCTGGGTGAACTCCTCCGGGAGATCCTCCAGTTCGTATCCGATGCCGAGGTCCACGTGATGCAGTTCCAACTCGATCCACCGCCGGAACGGCACCCGGGACGCCGAGTCGGTGACCCCGCCCCGCAGCTCGACCGTGCGCGACCAGTCCGCCGGCACGGCCCCGGCCTCCTGGAAGCGGGCCGCGCTGTCCCGCAGGTCGGCGAGCTGCACGTCGAGGGGGCGCGGGGCGTCCCGCTCAATGTCGCCGTCCCGGGCCTCGGGGGAGGCGTACATCGGACGCCCCTGCAGGACGTTCACGAGGGCGTCGGCGTTCCGGGAGAGATGGGCCAGGACGTGGCCCCGGGTCCAGCGGGGGAGTCGTGACGGCTCGGCCACCGACGCGTTGTCCAGTTCGGCGACTGCGGTGAGCAGCCGCTCGGTCGCGTCCCGTACAGACGCCAGATCATGAGCATGATCCATCATGGGGCTGACATTAGCCGCGCCACACCTTTGGGTGAAGGTGGTGAACGGGTGCCGTAAATCGAATGTGCGTGCTATAGGGTCGAGTGTGGCGTCGGGCATGCTGGAGAGCCGGGGATTGTTATGCATCCGGGAATCCGACCGGCGTTGTCAGTGGCTCCCCCTAGTCTGAGAAAATAC
The DNA here is from genome assembly GCF_000721105.1 of Streptomyces cellulosae. Classification (GTDB taxonomy): domain Bacteria; phylum Actinomycetota; class Actinomycetes; order Streptomycetales; family Streptomycetaceae; genus Streptomyces; species Streptomyces cellulosae_A. The sequence goes on along the minus strand of NZ_JOEV01000031.1, from coordinate 105,405 downwards.
GGGGGCCTCGCCCCTGTCACTTCTCTCAAGAAAGGTGCGGACCGGCGTGGCCGACCGTCTCATCGTCCGTGGCGCGCGCGAGCACAACCTGAAGAACGTCTCGCTCGACCTGCCTCGCGACTCGCTCATCGTCTTCACGGGCCTGTCCGGGTCGGGCAAGTCCTCCCTGGCCTTCGACACCATCTTCGCCGAGGGCCAGCGGCGCTATGTGGAGTCGCTCTCCTCGTACGCCCGCCAGTTCCTCGGCCAGATGGACAAGCCGGACGTCGACTTCATCGAGGGCCTGTCGCCCGCGGTCTCCATCGACCAGAAGTCGACCTCGCGCAACCCGCGCTCGACGGTCGGCACCATCACCGAGGTCTACGACTATCTGCGGCTGCTCTTCGCCCGCATCGGCAAGCCGCACTGCCCCGAGTGCGGCCGCCCGATCTCGCGCCAGTCGCCGCAGGCCATCGTCGACCGGGTCCTGGAGCTGCCGGAGGGGAGCCGCTTCCAGGTGCTGTCGCCGCTGGTGCGCGAGCGCAAGGGCGAGTTCGTCGACCTCTTCGCCGACCTCCAGACCAAGGGATACAGCCGTGCTCGGGTGGACGGCGAGACCGTCCAGCTCTCCAACCCGCCCGCGCTGAAGAAGCAGGAGAAGCACACCATCGAGGTGGTCATCGACCGCCTCACGGTGAAGGACTCCGCCAAGCGCCGCCTCACCGACTCGGTCGAGACCGCCCTCGGCCTCTCCGGCGGCATGGTGGTGCTCGACTTCGTCGACCTCCCCGAGGACGACCCCGAGCGCGAGCGCATGTTCTCGGAGCACCTGTACTGCCCGTACGACGACCTGTCCTTCGAGGAACTGGAGCCCCGCTCCTTCTCCTTCAACTCGCCCTTCGGTGCCTGCCCCGAGTGCAGCGGCATCGGCACGCGCATGGAGGTCGACGCCGAGCTGATCGTCCCGGACGAGGACAAGTCCCTCGACGAGGGCGCCATCCACCCCTGGTCGCACGGCCACACCAAGGACTACTTCGGCCGCCTGATCGGCGCCCTCGCGGACGCCCTCGGCTTCCGCACGGACATCCCTTTCGCGGGCCTGCCGCAGCGCGCCAGGAAGGCCCTGCTGTACGGCCACAAGACCCAGATCGAGGTCCGCTACCGCAACCGGTACGGCCGCGAGCGGGTCTACACGACACCCTTCGAAGGCGCCGTCCCCTTCGTCAAGCGCCGGCACGGCGAGGCCGAGAGCGACGCCAGCCGTGAGCGCTTCGAGGGCTACATGCGCGAGGTGCCCTGCCCCACCTGTGAGGGCACGCGCCTCAAGCCGCTCGTTCTCGCGGTCACGGTCATGGGGAAGTCCATCGCCGAGGTCTCCGCGATGTCCATCAGCGACTGTGCGGAGTTCCTGGGCGAGCTGAAGCTCAACGCCCGGGACAAGAAGATCGCCGAGCGAGTCCTGAAGGAGGTCAACGAGCGGCTGCGGTTCCTGGTCGACGTCGGCCTCGACTACCTCTCGCTCAACCGCGCGGCCGGCACGCTCTCCGGTGGCGAGGCCCAGCGCATCCGCCTGGCCACCCAGATCGGCTCCGGTCTGGTCGGCGTGCTGTACGTGCTCGACGAGCCGTCCATCGGCCTGCACCAGCGCGACAACCACCGGCTCATCGAGACCCTGGTCCGGCTGCGCGACATGGGCAACACGCTCATCGTCGTCGAGCACGACGAGGACACCATCAAGGTCGCCGACTGGATCGTCGACATCGGCCCCGGCGCGGGCGAGCACGGCGGCAAGGTCGTGCACAGCGGCCACCTGAAGGAGCTGCTGGCCAACGCCGAGTCGCAGACCGGGCAGTACCTGTCCGGCAAGAAGTCGATCCCGGTGCCCGACATCCGGCGTCCGCTCGACCCGTCCCGGCAGCTCACGGTGCACGGCGCCCGCGAGAACAACCTCCAGGACATCGACGTCTCCTTCCCGCTGGGCGTGTTCACCGCGGTCACGGGCGTGTCCGGCTCGGGCAAGTCGACGCTGGTCAACGACATCCTGTACACGCACCTGGCCCGCGAGCTCAACGGCGCCCGGAACGTACCGGGGCGGCACACGCGCGTTGACGGCGACGACCTCGTCGACAAGGTCGTCCACGTCGACCAGTCGCCGATCGGCCGCACCCCGCGCTCGAACCCGGCGACGTACACCGGCGTCTTCGACCACATCCGCAAGCTGTTCGCCGAGACCACCGAGGCGAAGGTCCGCGGCTACATGCCCGGCCGCTTCTCCTTCAACGTCAAGGGTGGCCGCTGCGAGAACTGCGCGGGCGACGGCACCATCAAGATCGAGATGAACTTCCTCCCGGACGTGTACGTCCCGTGCGAGGTCTGCCACGGTGCCCGGTACAACCGGGAGACCCTGGAGGTCCACTACAAGGGCAAGTCCATCTCCGAGGTCCTGAACATGCCGATCGAGGAGGCGACGGAGTTCTTCGAGGCCGTCCCCGCGATCGCCCGCCACCTCAACACGCTGAAGGACGTCGGTCTCGGCTACGTCCGTCTCGGCCAGGCCGCGACCACCCTGTCCGGCGGCGAGGCCCAGCGCGTCAAGCTCGCCAGCGAGCTGCAGAAGCGCTCCACCGGGCGCACGGTCTACGTCCTGGACGAGCCGACCACCGGTCTGCACTTCGAGGACATCAGCAAGCTGCTGACGGTCCTCTCCGGCCTGGTCGACAAGGGCAACACGGTCATCGTCATCGAGCACAACCTCGACGTGATCAAGACGGCCGACTGGGTCGTCGACATGGGCCCCGAGGGCGGCGCCGGCGGCGGTCTCGTCGTCGCCGAGGGCACCCCGGAGCAGATCGCCGGCGTCCCGGCCAGCCACACCGGCAAGTTCCTGCGGGAGGTCCTCGCAGCGGACCGGATCAGCGACGCGTCCGTACCTGCGGCGCGCAAGAAGTCCGCCGCCAGGAAGGCCACCGTGGCGGCCAAGACCACCGCCAGGAAGACCGCCACCAAGACGGTCGACAACGCGGCCGCCAAGAAGACCGCCGCCACGAAGACGGCCGCCAACGCGGCCACCAAGGCGGCCGCGAAGAAGACGACGCGGGCCGCCCAAGCCTGAGCCGAGCGGAACACGCAGGCCGGCGCCCTGTCAGCGCCGGTCGGCGCACGGCACGTCCGGACCGGACCAGCCACAGCGGCGCCCCGCGGGAACTCCCGCGGGGCGCCGCCCGTCTCCGCTGCCGTCTCTCAGCCCTGTGTCAGCCCTGTGAGCCCTCTCAGCTCTCCAGCTCGTGGGCGTACGGCGGCTCCGCCCCGGCTCGGGAGCAGGTGATCGCCGCCGCCCGGGCCGCGAAGCGAAGCAGCTGGGTCCAGCCGTCGGGGCCCAGGGCGACGAGCGCTTGCGGGGACAGGGCGTCCCTGGCCAGGAGACCGTGCAGCAGGGCCGCGTTCACGGTGTCGCCCGCGCCGATCGTGTCCACGACGTCGACCTTCTCGCCCGGCACGGAGTGCACCGCCCCGTCGCGGGTGAAGACGGTCAGTCCGTCGCCGCCCTGGGTGATCACGACGGCCGAGGGCCCGGAGGCCAGCCACTCGCGCGGGGTGCCGCCCAGCCACAGGGCGTCCTCCTCGGAGAGTTTGAGCAGCGACACCGACGGCAGCCAGCTCTTGAACCGGGCCCGGTAGGCGTCCGCGTCGGGGATCAGCCCGGCCCGGATGTTCGGATCGAGCGCGGTGAACACGCCCTGCGCGGCCGCCGTCCGCATCAGGTCCTCGTAGGCGCTCGCCCCCGGCTCCAGAACCAGGGAGCAGGTGCCGAAGGACACCGCCCGGGTTCCCTCGGGAAGTCCCGCGGGCGCGGTGAACAGCCGGTCGGCGGTGCCGTCGACGTAGAAGGAGTAGGCGGCCGACCCGTGCGCGTCGATCGTGGCGACGGCGAGGGTGGTCGGCTCGGTGCCGCGCTGTACGTCCGACACGTCCACCCCCGCCCGACGCAGACCGTCGAGCAGGGCCTCCCCGAAGGCGTCCTCGGAGACGCGGGAGCAGAAGGCTGTGGGGGAGCCGAGCCGGCCGAGGGCCACGGCCGTGTTGTAGGGGCCGCCGCCGAGCGCCGGCTGCAGGCTCGCGAGGGCGCCTGTGCCCTGCGGTACCAGGTCGATCAGGGCTTCACCGGCGACGACGATCACGAGACGGTTCCTCTCTCGGGTTGCGAGGGGGTTGGGGCTGCGTTGGGGCTGCGCGGAGGGCAGGGCTTACTGGGACTGCGGCGGGGCCTGCGACGACGGTGCGGCTCCCCCGGACCGCAGAGGTCGCCTGCGCTGCCCGTGCCGCTCCGGCTCACCGGTGCAGCCGCATGACGTGCGGTGGACGAAGGTGCAGGCCAGCCGTACGGTCCGGGCGGGCCGCCCCGGCGCGGCCAGACGTTCCAGGAGCACCCGGACCGCCTGCGCGCCGATCTCCTTGCTGGGCTGGGCGATGGCGGTGAGCCGGGGAGTGAACAGGTCGGCCCAGGCGAAGTCGTCGAAGCAGCACAGCGCGATGTCGCCGGGCACGGACAGGCCACGCTCACGCAGCGCGCGCAGGGCACCGAGCGTCATCGTGTTGTTGGCGGTGACGAGTGCGGTGGGTGGCGCGGCGAGGGAGAGCAGGGCAGCCGTGGCGCGTTGCCCGCCGGCCGACTCCGAGTCGCCGTGGACCACCAGACGTTCGTCGTAGGGGAGTCCGGCGGCGGCGAGGCCGTGGCGGTAGCCGGTGATCCGCTCGCCGGTCGTGCTCAGCCCGGGCCGGCCCGCGACCAGGGCGATCCGGCGGTGGCCGAGACCGGCGAGATGGGTGACCAGTTCGGCCGTCGGCTCGGCGCTGTCGGCGCAGACCTGGTCGAAGCGCGGAGTGCCGTCCTCAGGGGAGTCGACCACCCGGTCCAGGAACACGGCCGGCACGTCATGACGGCCCAGATAGGCGACCAGCTCGCGCGGGTCCGCGGAGGGCGCGACGATCATGCCGTCCACCCGCCGCTCGTGCAGGAGCTGGGCGACCTTGCGTTCGTGCTCCGGATCGTCGTGCGGATCGGCGATGAGCAGGCTGTAGCCGTGCTCCAGGGCGCCGGCCTCGACGCCCTGGAGGATCTCGGTGAAGTAGGGGTTGCTGATCGCCGACACCGCGAGGCCGATGGACCGCGTCCGCGAGGTCACCAGGGAGCGGGCGAGCGTGTTGGGCGTGTAGCCGAGCTCCTCGATGGCATCCAGTACGGCCTGGCGGGTGTGGGGCAGCACCGGCCGGGTGTCGTTGAGGACGTGCGAGACGGTCGCCACCGACACACCGGCGCTGCGGGCGACGTCGGCCATGGTCGGCATCAGGTTCTCCTCTCGGGCCGCGCGGGCCTTCCGGACGGGAACGTATCCGATTCGGCGGCCCACGTAAACGTTTGCGCAATCGTTTACGCCGCGTCACCGTCCACCTCACGCTCCAGGCAGGCCGCCCAGGGTTCGGGAGAATCACTCACCGTGGATGGAACTCACCCACGGTCCGGGCGCCCGGCTCACTCCCAGTCCCAGGCGATCCCCACGATCCCCGACCGCACCCGCGGCTCGACCAGGTGCACCGAGTGGTGTCTCCCGGTGAGTGCCAGTTCCTGGCGGCCGGCGCGCGGCGCCGCCGCCGAGTGCTGGGTGAACCGGTGGCAGCGCACGGGCAGGGCGTTCTCGTCGAACCGCACCTGGAGCGCGTACTGGCCGCCCGCGGGCCCCGGACCGCGGACGTACTCCCGCGACACGCCCGCCGTGCCGTCCTCGACGCCGTAGCGGAACAGGAAGGTGTCGCCGGCCCGCAGCCGGGCGTCGAAGAGCAGCTCGGTCACGAGCACACCGGTGTCGTGGTGCGAACGGATCCGTCCGGTACGGCAGTTTTCCAGGGCCTGGACGGTCATGCGCTCGGGTGCACACCCGGGGTCGCCGTGGTGGACGGCCACGAAGCGGTCGACGCCGTCCCGGTGGGCGCGGACGATGTGGTGCGACTCCCGCGCCGCGAGTTCGCGACGCGCCCCGATGCGGATCCGTTCGTGGTGCCCGAGGGTGTGCAGCCCGCCGTCCAGCGGCGCACCCAGGTCGGCCAGCAGGTGCTCCAGCACGTCCGAGGCGGCCATCAGGGAGCGGTAGGAACGGGCCGCGGGCCGCTGCGCGGCGGGGCCCTCGTCGGGCCGGGCGAGCAGCCGGATCAGTGACTCCTCCGGCAGCTGGAGGATCTCCTCCAGCGCCCGCACGGCCCGCAGTGACTCCGGACGCTGGGGGCGCCGGGCGCCTTGCTGCCAGTAACTCAGGCTGGTGACGCCGACCTTGACCCCGTGGCGTGACAGGTGGTGCTGCACCCGCTGCAGCGGCAGTCCGCGGGCGGCGATCGCGGCGCGCAGGGCGACGTGGAAGGGGCCGCCACGCAGGGCCGAGTCCAGTTCCGCGGTGACGCCGCCGGCGATGTCCGCGTGCTGAGTGGCGTGCGGCATGCAGAGGCCTTTCTGTGAAGGGGCACGACGGCTGGTCAGACCGTGCGTGGACGTGCCGGTACCACTGTGCCGACGGGGGTCTTCACATCCGTACGCCGTCGTTCAGGGCCCGCAGTTCCCCCGCATTGAAGCGTGTTGACCAAGTCCCGACAACACCTGATGTCGATCCCTGGTGGGCTCATGGCCGACTTCGAGCTCACTCGGAGGGCGTGGTGGTCGTGGGAGCGCGTCGAGGTGAGGACCGCCCGGTGCGCCGCGGCCGGCCGCAATCCGCGACGGACCCGTCGCGGAACGAACCTTCTCGTGCACGCAGCGCAGCCGGGAACTCACGGACGCCGCACTGTCAGCCCCCGCCAGTAGGGTGTGAGACATGGCCGATCCCTCCAGCTACCGCCCCCGGCCGGGACAGATCCCGGACTCTCCCGGGGTCTACAGGTTCCGAGACGAGCACCGCCGGGTGATCTACGTCGGAAAGGCGAAAAGCCTGCGCCAGCGCCTGGCGAACTACTTCCAGGATCTGGCGGGCCTGCACCCCCGCACCCGCACCATGGTCACCACGGCCGCGTCCGTGGAATGGACGGTGGTGTCCACGGAAGTCGAGGCGCTGCAGCTGGAGTACTCCTGGATCAAGGAGTTCGACCCCCGCTTCAACGTCAAGTACCGCGACGACAAGAGCTACCCGTACCTCGCGGTGACGATGAACGAGGAGTTCCCGCGTGTTCAGGTTATGCGCGGTCACAAGAAGAAGGGCGTGCGCTACTTCGGGCCGTACGGACACGCCTGGGCGATCCGCGACACCGTCGACCTCCTCCTGCGCGTCTTCCCCGTGCGCACCTGTTCGGCCGGCGTCTTCAAGAACGCCGCCCGCACCGGCCGTCCCTGCCTGCTCGGTTACATCGGCAAGTGCTCCGCACCCTGCGTCGAGCGGGTCTCCGCCGAGGAGCACCGCGAACTGGCCGAGGAGTTCTGCGACTTCGTGGCCGGCCGCACCGGCACCTATCTGCGCCGCCTGGAGAAGCAGATGATGGAGGCGGCCGAGGAGATGGAGTACGAGCGGGCGGCTCGCCTGCGCGACGACATCGAGGCCCTGAAGAGGGCCATGGAGAAGAACGCGGTCGTGCTCGCCGACGCGACCGACGCCGACCTGATCGCGGTCGCCGAGGACGAGCTGGAAGCGGCCGTGCAGATCTTCCACGTCCGCGGCGGACGCGTGCGCGGCCAGCGCGGCTGGGTCACCGACAAGGTCGAGGAGATCACCACCGGCGCCCTCGTCGAACACGCCCTCCAGCAGCTCTACGGCGAGGAGAAGGGTGACGCGGTCCCCAAGGAGGTCCTCGTCCCTGCCCTGCCCGACCCCGTGGAGCCCGTCCAGGAGTGGCTCAGCGAGCGGCGCGGGTCGAACGTCTCGCTGCGCATACCGCAGCGCGGCGACAAGAAGGCCCTCATGGAGACCGTGCAGCGCAACGCCCTCCAGGCGCTCGCCCTGCACAAGACCAAGCGCGCCTCCGACCTGACCACCCGCTCGCGTGCCCTGGAGGAGATCGCCGAGGCCCTCGACCTGGACAGCGCCCCCCTGCGCATCGAGTGCTACGACATCTCGCACCTCCAGGGCGACGACGTCGTGGCCTCCATGGTCGTCTTCGAGGACGGCCTGCAGCGCAAGAGCGAGTACCGCCGCTTCCAGATCAAGGGCTTCGAGGGCCAGGACGACGTCCGCTCCATGCACGAGGTGATCACCCGCCGCTTCCGGCGCTACCTCGCGGAGAAGGAGAAGACGGGCGAGTGGACCGACGGCGACGCGGGCCCCACCGACGGTGCCACCGAGGGCCTCACCAACGGCCTCGGCGACGGTCTCAAGGACGACGACGGGCGCCCCAAGCGCTTCGCCTACCCGCCCCAGCTCGTCGTCGTCGACGGCGGCCAGCCGCAGGTGGCCGCCGCCAAGAGGGCCCTGGACGAGCTCGGCATCGACGACATCGCTGTCTGCGGCCTCGCCAAGCGCCTGGAGGAGGTCTGGCTGCCCGGCGAGGACGACCCGGTGGTCCTGCCCCGTACCAGCGAGGGCCTCTACCTGCTGCAACGCGTCCGTGACGAGGCCCACCGGTTCGCGATCACCTACCAGCGGACCAAGAGGGCCAAGCGTTTCCGGTCGAGCCCGCTGGACGACGTCCCGGGGCTCGGGGACACGCGCAAGCAGGCACTGCTGAAGCATTTCGGTTCGTTGAAGAAACTGCGGTCCGCCACCATCGACCAGATCTGCGAGGTCCCCGGCATAGGCCGCAAGACGGCCGAGACGATCGCCGTCGCCCTCGCCCAGTCGGCTCCCGCCACGCCGGCCGTGAACACGGCGACTGGCGAGATCATGGAAGAGGAACCCGGCACCATGGGTTCCAGTGGGGAGCCCGTGACGATGGGCGCCCCGGACGAACGACGGGGGCAGGAGACATGAATGTGAACGAGCACGACGGGCAACAAGGCCAGGCCGGAGACGGAGCACAGGTGAGTACGGGCACGCCCAACGAGACGGCCGCGGTCCCGGACGCGGCCATCCCCGAGCTGGTGATCATCTCCGGCATGTCCGGGGCCGGGCGCTCGACGGCCGCCAAGTGTCTGGAGGACCTCGGCTGGTTCGTCGTCGACAACCTGCCGCCGGCCCTGATCCCCACCATGGTGGAGCTCGGAGCCCGCTCCCAGGGCAACGTGGCGCGGATCGCGGTCGTCGTCGACGTCCGCGGCCGCCGCTTCTTCGACAACCTCCGCGAGTCCCTCGCCGACCTCGACAGCAGGAACGTCACCCGGCGGATCGTCTTCCTGGAGTCGTCGGACGAGGCCTTGGTGCGCCGCTTCGAGTCGGTGCGCCGCCCGCACCCGCTCCAGGGCGACGGCCGCATCGTCGACGGCATCGCCGCCGAGCGCGAACTGCTGCGCGAGCTGCGCGGCGACGCCGACCTGGTGATCGACACCTCCAGCCTCAACGTGCACGAACTGCGCGCCAAGATGGACGCCCGGTTCGCCGGCGAGGAGGAGCCCGAGCTTCGGGCCACCGTCATGTCCTTCGGCTTCAAGTACGGCCTCCCGGTCGACGCCGACCTGGTCGCGGACATGCGCTTCCTCCCCAACCCGCACTGGGTCCCGGAACTGCGCCCCTTCACCGGCCTGAACGAGGAGGTGTCGGCGTACGTCTTCAACCAGCCCGGCGCCAAGGAGTTCCTCGACCGCTACGCCGAACTGCTCCGGCTCATCGCGGCCGGCTACCGCCGTGAGGGCAAGCGGTACGTGACGATCGCCATCGGCTGCACGGGCGGCAAGCACCGCTCGGTCGCCACTTCGGAGAAGCTCGCCGCGCGACTCGCGGCCGAGGGCGTGGAGACGGTGGTCGTGCACCGGGACATGGGACGGGAATGACGGTACGTACTCCGCGGCTGAGTGGGCTGCGCCGGGCCGTCCCGGAGGGCAGGGCGAGCAGGCCCGTCGAGGCGCGCGGCGCCAAGCCGCGCCGCCGGGGCGCCCAGCCCAAGGTGGTCGCACTCGGCGGCGGCATGGGCCTGTCCGCCTCACTCGCCGCACTGCGCCGGATCACCGGCGACCTCACCGCCGTCGTCACCGTGGCGGACGACGGCGGCTCCAGCGGACGCCTGCGTGACGAGCTGGGGGTGCTGCCACCCGGAGACCTACGCAAGGCGCTGGCCGCGCTGTGCGGCGACGACGACTGGGGCCAGACCTGGGCCCGGGTCATCCAGCACCGCTTCCAGTCCCAGGGCGACCTGCACGAACACGCGGTCGGCAACCTGCTGATCGTCGCCCTGTGGGAGCAGCTCGGCGACCATGTCCAGGCCCTCGACCTGGTCGGCAGGCTGCTCGGCGCACACGGGCGGGTGCTGCCCATGTCCGCCGTACCGCTGGAACTGCAGGCCCTGGTCAAGGGCCACGACCCGGAGCGGCCCGAGGCGGTCGACACCGTACGGGGACAGGCCACCGTCGCCCTCACCCCCGGCGAGGTGCAGTCCGTGCACCTCGTTCCGCACGACCCGCCCGCGGTCCCGGAGGCGGTGGAGGCCGTCCTCGACGCGGACTGGGTGGTCCTGGGCCCCGGCTCCTGGTTCTCGTCGGTCATCCCGCACCTGCTGGTGCCCGAGCTCCTGGACGCGCTCACGCAGACGAAGGCCCGCCGGGTACTCTCCCTGAACCTCGCGCCGCAACCCGGAGAAACCGAGGGCTTCTCCCCGCAGCGTCATGTGGAGGTTTTGGGACGACACGCCCCTAAACTCGCCCTGGACGTGGTGCTGGCCGACGAGGCCGCCGTGCCTGATCGCGAAGTGCTCACCGAGGCCGCCAAGCGGCTCGGAGCCGCGGTCGAGCTGGCCCCGGTGGCCCGGACAGACGGGAGCCCAAGGCATGACCCGGAGCTTCTGGCCGCCGCGTACGACCGTATTTTTCGGATGCATGGAAGGATCGGCCCATGGCGATGACGGCAGCGGTGAAGGACGAGATCTCCCGGCTCCCCGTCACCCGGACCTGCTGCAGGAAGGCGGAGGTCTCCGCCCTTCTGCGGTTCGCCGGCGGCCTCCACCTGGTGAGCGGGCGCATCGTGATCGAGGCGGAGCTGGACACCGCGATGGCGGCCCGCCGTCTCAAGCGGGACATCCTGGAGATCTTCGGCCACAGTTCCGAGCTGATCGTGATGGCACCTGGCGGACTGCGCCGCGGCTCGCGTTACGTCGTCCGGGTCGTCGCCGGCGGTGACCAGCTGGCCCGGCAGACCGGCCTGGTGGACGGCCGGGGGCGCCCGATCCGGGGTCTGCCGCCGCAGGTGGTCTCGGGGGCCACCTGCGACGCGGAGGCGGCCTGGCGCGGGGCCTTCCTGGCGCACGGCTCGCTCACCGAACCCGGCCGTTCCTCCTCCCTGGAAGTGACCTGCCCGGGCCCCGAGGCCGCGCTCGCCCTGGTCGGAGCCGCCCGTCGGCTGTCGATCGCGGCGAAGGCCCGCGAGGTGCGCGGGGTGGACCGCGTGGTCGTCCGTGACGGTGACGCGATCGGCGCCCTGCTGACTCGTCTCGGCGCCCACGAGTCGGTGCTGGCCTGGGAGGAGCGCCGGATGCGCCGCGAGGTGCGCGCCACGGCGAACCGTCTCGCCAACTTCGACGACGCCAACCTGCGCCGCTCCGCACGCGCGGCCGTCGCAGCCGGCGCCCGGGTGCAGCGTGCCCTGGAGATCCTCGGCGACGACGTGCCCGAGCACCTGGCTGCCGCCGGCCGGCTGCGCATGGACCACAAGCAGGCCTCCCTGGAGGAGCTGGGCGCGCTCGCCGACCCGCCGCTGACCAAGGACGCGGTGGCCGGCCGTATCCGCCGGCTGCTGGCGATGGCCGACAAACGCGCCTCCGACCTCGGCATCCCGGGCACGGACGCCAACCTCAGCGAGGAGCTCGCCGACAACCTTGTCGGATGAGCCGGACGAGCGGGACGGGCCGGAGCATCTGAAGGTCCCTCATTGCGCCGGTGCCGACGCCCACTTGGGTGAACGGCACCGGCTTTTGCGTGTCGTTGTGGCGCCCTTGACTCGATCATGAACTGTCATGAGCCTGGCATCAGTTCGCTGCTGTGGCGGACCCACGCTAGGGGGGTTCATGAGAAAAGCGAGACCGATCCTCGCTGTTGGCGCGCTTGTGCTGGGCGGTGCGGGCATCGCACCGCTCGCGCAGGCCGCGGAAAGCCCCGGCTCTCCCGACCCCAACGAGGTCAAGGTCTTCCGGGCCGAGGTCACCCAGCAGCAGGTACCCCTGCTGCTGGCGGCCGGTCAGGACGGCCACGAGCTCGGTGAGCAGGTGCCCGAGAAGGGCGAGGCCACCGTCGAGGTCTACCTCACCGACCAGCAGGCCGACACGCTCCAGGACCAGGGCGTCGGCCTCACCGAGCACAAGCTGTCCGCCAAGGCCGAGAAGCGCGTCGAGGCCGCGGCCGAGGGTGTGTTCCGCCCGTACAGCGGCAGGGGCGGCCTGGAGGAGGAGATCCTCAGGACCGGCAGGCAGAACCCCGACCTCACCAAGGTCGTCTCCATCGGCAAGACGGTGGGCGGCCAGGACATTCTCGCGCTCAAACTGACCAAGGGCGCGAAGAAGTCCAAGGACGGCTCCAAGCCCTCCGTCCTGTACGTGTCCAACCAGCACGCGCGCGAGTGGATCACGCCGGAGATGACCCGCCGGCTGATGCACCACTACGTGGACAACTACAAGACGGACAAGCGCATCAAGAAGCTCGTCGACTCGACCGAGCTGTGGTTCGTGCTGTCGGCCAACCCCGACGGCTACGACTACACCTTCCAGAACTCCGACACCCGCCTGTGGCGCAAGAACCTGCGGGACGTCAACGGCGACGGAGCCATCAGCACCGGTGACGGCGTCGACCTCAACCGCAACTTCCCCTATAAATGGGGCTACGACGACGAGGGCTCGTCCCCCAACCCCACCAGCCAGACCTACCGCGGCGCCGCCCCCGGCTCCGAGCCCGAGACCAGGGCGCTGGACGTCTTCGAGAAGCGGATCGGGTTCACGTACGGCATCAACTACCACTCCGCCGCCGAGCTCCTCCTCTACGGAGTCGGCTGGCAGGTGGCCACGGACACCCCCGACGACGTTGCCTACAAGGCGCTCGCCGGTACCCCCGACAACTCCGCGATCCCCGGCTACCACCCGCAGGTCTCCTCGGAGCTGTACACCACCAACGGCGAGGCGGACGGCCACGCGGCCAACGTCAACGGCACCGCGATGTTCACCCCCGAGATGTCGACCTGTGAGACCGCGTCGGACCTCGACCCCAAGGACGCCTGGAACGCGGCCGACTGCCAGTCGGTCTTCAACTTCCCGGACGACGAGAAGCTGATCCAGCAGGAGTTCGAGAAGAACATCCCGTTCGCGCTCTCCGTCGCCGAGAGCGCAGCCCACCCCGACCAGCCGAAGTCGTCGGTCGGCCGCAGCGCCGCCGACTTCACCACGGCCCCGTTCTCCACGTCGTACGCGCGCGGTGCCGACCAGGAGGTCTCCGTCGTCGCCCGGAAGGCGCTGCGCGGCAAGGAACTCAAGTACCGCGTCAACGGCCGTACCCACGACCGGACACTGCGCCCCTGGAAGGGCGGCGAGACCTACGGCGGTGAGGACAACCTCTACTTCGACGAGTACCGCGCCAAGGTCCAGGACGGCGACCCGGGCGACAAGGTCGAGGTGTGGTTCACCGGAGAGACGAAGAGCGGCAAGAAGGTCTCCAGCGAGCACTTCACCTACACCGTCGCGCAACGGCCCCGCGCGGACGTCCTCGTCGTCGCGGAGGAGGGCGCGGCCGCCACGCAGGCGCAGACCTACGCCGGCGCGCTGAAGGCCGCCGGCCGCAAGGCGGTCGTCTGGGACGTCGCCACCCAGGGCGCGCCCGACGCGCTCGGCGTGCTGAGCCACTTCGACACCGTCGTCCACTACACCGGGGCGGGCGTCCCCGGCATCGCCACCCAGCTGGAGCTGCGCGCCTTCCTCAACGAGGGCGGCAAGCTGCTCGAGGCCGGCGAGCAGGCCGGCGGCAGCGTGGCCCTCGCCGACGGCACCCCTTCGAACGACTTCAGCCAGTACTACCTGGGCGCCTACTCCCGTACGTCGACCCCGGGGGCCACCGGTTTCACCGGCTCCGGCAAGCTGGGCGGCTTCACGGGCGCGCTCGGCCCCGCGGCCGGCAACCCGCTGGACGGGGCCGGGACCTTCGGCGTGACCTCCGACGAACTGCCCGCCGACAGGTATCCCCAGTTCGCGAGTGCCGGCGCGGGCCAGTTCGCCGGCACCGTCAACCCGTACGGGCCCTACGCGGGCTCCTCCATGGCGGCCGCCGTGCACACCGACGACGCCTACAAGCGGCTCACCCGCACCGTGGACCTCACGGGCGTGAGCGCGGCCGACAAGCCCGGCCTGCGCACCCGGCTGCTGTGGGACACCGAGCCGGGCTACGACAACGCGATCGTCGAGGCCCACACCACCGGTGCCGACGACTGGACCACGCTCCCCGAGACGGGCGGCGCCACCCGCACCACCGTGCCGGAGGACTGCTCCGCCGGGTACTACGTGGGCGAGCACCCGCAGCTCGAGCACTACCTGACCGTGTCGACCACGGGATGCGCCGCCACCGGCACCACCGGCGCGTGGAACGCCCTCACCGGCGCCTCCAACGGCTGGCAGCAGGTGAACTTCGACCTGAGCGCCTATGCCGGAAAGTCGGTCGAGATCTCCATCAGCTACGTCACCGACCCCGGCAGCGGCGGCCATGGCGTCCTCGCGGACGACGCCTCGCTGGTCGTCGGCGGCACGGCCACCGAGACCGAGGGCTTCGAGACGTCGCTGGGTGCCTGGAAGGTCGCCGGGCCGCCCCCGGGCAGCCCGGCCGTCCTCAAGGACTGGACGCGCACCGGCACCCTGTTCCAGACGTACGGAGCGATCACCACGGACGACACCGTGCTGCTGGGCTTCGGTCTTGAGCACGTCACCTCGGCGGCCGACCGGACGGCTCTCCTGAAGAAGGCGCTCGCGGCGCTCGACGAGTGACCGACGAGGTGATCGACGAGTGACCGAAGGCGAGTGAGCGAACTGTGAGGGGAGGGTGACGTCCGTGGTCAACCAGGCGTGACTCCTCGCAACCACATCGGGTGATCGGGCCTCCGGGCCCGGGCGGTCCGTACCCCTACTGGCGGGTACGGGCCGCCTCGCCGTGTATGAGGCATCTCGATGTCACCACGCGAGCCACAGGGAGGTAGGGTCGGAGGCGGTCGGGGACATCCCATACAGCTCGCCGGATTCGAACCCGGCGTACCAACGAGGAGATCGGTTTCGTGACGATCCGCGTAGGCATCAACGGCTTTGGCCGCATCGGTCGTAACTACTTCCGCGCGCTGCTGGAGCAGGGTGCGGACATCGAGATCGTGGCTGTCAACGACCTGGGTGACACCGCGACCACCGCTCACCTGCTGAAGTACGACACCATCCTGGGCCGCCTCAAGGCCGAGGTGTCGCACACCGCCGACACCATCACCGTCGACGGCCACACCATCAAGGTGCTGTCCGAGCGCAACCCCGCCGACATCCCGTGGGGTGAGCTCGGCGTCGACATCGTCATCGAGTCGACCGGCATCTTCACGAAGAAGGCCGACGCCGAGAAGCACATCGCCGGCGGCGCGAAGAAGGTCCTCATCTCGGCTCCGGCCAAGGAAGAGGACATCACCATCGTGATGGGCGTCAACCAGGACAAGTACGACCCGGCGAACCACCACGTCATCTCCAACGCCTCCTGCACCACCAACTGTGTGGCGCCGATGGCCAAGGTTCTCGACGAGAACTTCGGCATCGTCAAGGGCCTGATGACGACGGTGCACGCGTACACGAACGACCAGCGCATCCTGGACTTCCCGCACTCGGACCTGCGCCGCGCCCGCGCCGCCGCCGAGAACATCATCCCGACCACCACGGGTGCCGCCAAGGCCACCGCGCTGGTCCTCCCGCAGCTCAAGGGCAAGCTGGACGGCATCGCGATGCGCGTCCCGGTCCCGACCGGCTCGGCCACCGACCTGGTCGTGACGCTGCAGCGCGAGGTCACCAAGGACGAGGTCAACGCCGCGTTCAAGAAGGCCGCCGACGACGGCGACCTGAAGGGCTACCTGTCCTACACCGAGGACCCGATCGTCTCCTCGGACATCGTCGGCGACCCGGCCTCCTGCACCTTCGACTCCTCCCTGACCATGGTCCAGGAGGGCAACTCGGTGAAGATCCTCGGCTGGTACGACAACGAGTGGGGCTACTCCAACCGCCTCGTCGACCTGACGGTCTTCGTCGGCAACCAGCTCTGATCAACAGAGCAGGCACTTCGGTGTGAGGTCAGGGCTCGGGCGGCGCGCAACGCGCTGCCCGAGCCCTGACTCACGTACACATCAGCCCTCTCAGGATCACGAGCATCACGAGCCCTCTCCAGGAGTTCCCTCCATGAAGACGATCGACGAACTTCTCGCCGAAGGCGTGGCCGGCAAGCGGGTCTTCGTCCGCGCCGACCTGAACGTGCCGCTGGACAGCGGCACCATCACCGACGACGGCCGCATCCGTGCCGTGCTGCCCACCGTCAAGGCCCTCGCCGACGCGGGCGCCCGGGTGGTCGTCGCCTCGCACCTGGGTCGCCCCAAGGGGGCCCCGGACCCGGCCTTCTCGCTCGCTCCGGCCGCCTCGCGCCTCGGTGAACTCCTCGGTACCGGCGTGGCGTTCGCGACCGACACGGTCGGCGAGTCCGCCAGGTCCACGGTCGCCGGCCTCGCCGACGGCCAGGTCGCCGTCATCGAGAACCTGCGCTTCAACGCCGGCGAGACCAGCAAGGACGACGCCGAGCGCGGCGCCTTCGCGGACCAGCTCGCCGAACTCGTCGACCTGTACGTGGGCGACGGCTTCGGCGCGGTCCACCGCAAGCACGCCTCCGTGTTCGACCTCCCGGCCCGTCTGCCGCACGCCGCCGGCTACCTCATCGCCACCGAGGTCGCCGTCCTGAAGAAGCTCACCGAGGACGTCAAGCGCCCCTACGTGGTCGCGCTCGGCGGCGCCAAGGTCTCCGACAAGCTCGCCGTCATCGACCAGCTGCTCGGCAAGGCCGACCGCATCCTGATCGGTGGCGGCATGGCCTACACGTTCCTCAAGGCCAAGGGCTACGAGATCGGCAAGTCCCTCCTCCAGGAGGACCAGATCCCGGCGGTCCTGGAGTACGTCGAGCGCGCCGAGAAGACCGGCGTTGAGCTGGTGCTGCCCGTCGACGCGCTGGTCGGTCCCGAGTTCCCCGACCTGAAGACCAAGGCGCCGGCGAACCCCACCGCCGTCGCCGCGGACGCGATCCCGGCCGACCAGATGGGCCTGGACATCGGTCCGGAGTCCCGCAAGCTGTACGCCTCGAAGCTCACCGACGCCGCCACCGTCTTCTGGAACGGCCCCATGGGCGTCTTCGAGCACCCCGACTACGCCGAGGGCACCAAGGCGGTCGCCCAGGCCCTCCTCGACTCCCCGGGCTTCACGGTCGTCGGCGGCGGCGACTCCGCCGCGGCCGTCCGCATCCTGGGCTTCGACGAGAACGCATTCGGCCACATCTCGACCGGTGGCGGCGCCTCCCTCGAATACCTCGAGGGCAAGACGCTCCCCGGCCTCGCCGCACTGGAGGACTGACCTCAATGGCTCCATCCACCTCTTCGGGGCGCACGCCGCTGATGGCGGGCAACTGGAAGATGAACCTCAACCACCTCGAGGCCATCGCCCACGTCCAGAAGCTCGCCTTCGCGCTCGCCGACAAGGACTACGACGCCGTGGAGGTCGCCGTCCTGCCGCCCTTCACCGACCTGCGCTCCGTGCAGACCCTGGTCGACGGCGACAAGCTCAAGATCAAGTACGGCGCCCAGGACATCTCGGCGCATGACGGCGGCGCCTACACCGGCGAGATCTCCGGTTCGATGCTGGCCAAGCTGAAGTGCACGTACGTGGCGATCGGCCACTCCGAGCGTCGGCAGTACCACAACGAGACCGACGAGCTGATCAACGCCAAGGTCAAGGTCGCCTACAAGCACGGCCTGACCCCGATCCTGTGCGTCGGGGAGGAGCTGGACGTCCGCGAGGCGGGCAACCACGTCACCCACACCCTCGCCCAGGTCGAGGGCGGTCTGAAGGATCTCCCGGCCGAGCAGGCCGAGTCGATCGTGATCGCCTACGAGCCCGTGTGGGCCATCGGCACCGGCAAGGTCTGCGGCGCCGACGACGCCCAGGAGGTCTGCGCGGCCATCCGCGGCAAGGTCGCCGAGCTCTACACGCAGGAGCTGGCCGACCAGGTGCGCATCCAGTACGGCGGCTCCGTGAAGGCCGGCAACGTCGCCGAGATCATGGCGAAGGCCGACATCGACGGCGCCCTGGTCGGCGGCGCGTCGCTGGACGCCGACGAGTTCGTCAAGATCGTGCGGTTCCGCGACCAGTGAGTATGCGGTAGCGGCGATACGTCGTACTCTTGCGGGGTCCAGCAGTCTTCGCTGGACCCCGCAGTCCATCAGAATCCGAGGAAGTTGGTCCAGCCGTGGTTATGGGGTTCTCGATCGCCCTGATCGTCTTCAGCCTGCTGATGATGCTGCTGGTGCTGATGCACAAGGGCAAGGGCGGCGGCCTCTCCGACATGTTCGGTGGCGGCATGCAGTCGTCCGTCGGTGGCTCCTCGGTCGCCGAGCGCAACCTGGACCGCATCACCGTCGTGGTCGGTCTGCTGTGGTTCGCGTGCATCGTGGTGCTCGGCATCCTGATGAAGGTGAACAACTGATCAGCGTCGCACACGCGGCACGTCCATTCCGCACGTAACGCCCCATGTTCGGTACGCGCAGCTGAGCGCGGCCTATCATGGGGCTTGCGTCTGTGTATGGGGGTGGTAACTCCAACCACTGGACGCGCGTTGGGCCTTACGTAGACTGAGGCGCTCGCAGTGAAGCGAAACGCCGACTCGCTTTGCGGCACCATCACGCAGGGAGTTACGACCGTGGCAAGTGGCAACGCGATCCGAGGAAGCCGGGTCGGGGCGGGGCCGATGGGCGAGGCCGAGCGGGGCGAGTCCGCGCCCCGGCTGCGCATCTCCTTCTGGTGCTCCAACGGGCACGAAACGGTGCCCAGCTTCGCCAGCGACGCGCAGGTCCCCGAAACCTGGGACTGCCCGCGCTGCGGCTTTCCAGCAGGCCAGGACCGGGACAACCCCCCGGACCCGCCGCGCACCGAGCCCTACAAGACGCACCTCGCCTACGTGCGGGAGCGGCGCAGCGACGCGGACGGCGAGGCGATCCTCGCCGAGGCGCTCGCCAAACTGCGGGGCGAAATCTAGGGATTGAGAGCCGGCCGGGTATCCGAGGGATGCCCGGCCGGGGCTGTTTCGTACCCGGCGGCCGTCCGGCCGCGGACCGATTGTCAGTGGTGCCCTCTACGGTTTGTGCATCGGGCGAACCGTGAGGGGGAGTTGTGGCGACAGTCGACGCGGTGGACGGGCGTGCGCCGGCGTGGCATGGGGGATTCGGGCGGCTGTGGAGCGCCGCCGTGCTCTCCAGCCTCGGTGACGCGCTGCGGAACTCCGCACTGCCCCTGCTCGCCGCGACACTGACGGACCGGCCCCTGCTGGTCGCCGCGGTCACCGCCTGCGGCTATCTGCCCTGGCTCGTCTTCGGGCTGCTCGGCGGCGCCGTCGCTGACCGCGTGGACCAGCGGCGCGCGATGGGAGCGGTGGACGGGGTACGAGGGCTGCTGGTCGCCTGTTTCGCGGTGGCCGTCGCCCTCGGACACGCCTCGATCGGCCTGCTGATCGCGCTGGCCTTCGCCCTGACCACCCTGCAGACCCTCTTCGACAACGCCTCCACCGCCCTGCTGCCCACCCTGGTGCACCGCAGGGCGCTGGGCAGTGCGAACGCGCGGCTCATGACCGGCCAGCAGATCGCGGGTGGCCTGCTGGGCGCGCCTCTGGTGCCGGTGCTGCTGTGGGGCGGCGCCGCCCTGCCCTTCGCGGCGGACGCGGTCACCTTCCTGGTCGCCGCCGCCCTGGTCGCCTCACTGCGCACCACCCTGCCCGAGCGGAAACCGAGACCGGCCGGCAGCACCCTGCGCCGCGAGATCGCCGAGGGACTGCGCGTCCTGGGACGGGACAGGGCCCTGCGCGGGCTGTGCGCCGCCACCGCGCTGTGCAACGTCGGCGTGGGCGCCCTCATCGCCGGCCTGGTGCTCCTGGTGACCGGCTGGCTGGGCGCCGGTACGGCGGGATACGCGGCAGCCCTGACGGCGTACACGGTCGGCGGGCTGACCGGGGGAGCGGCGAGCGGCCGGCTCGTGGCCCGGCTCGGGCGGGTGCGCGCGGTGCTGCTCGCCGGGACGGTGCAGATCGGCGCGCTGGTGGTGATGGGGTCGGTGCGCAGCCTGGTCACGCTGGCCGGTGCCATGGCCGTCTTCGGGTTCATGGGCATGGTGTGGAACGTCAACACCAGAACGCTGATGCAGGAGCGCGCCCCCGCGGAGATGCTGGGCCGGGTCAGCGCGGCCTTCCGCACCCTGGCGGTCGCCGGAGCCCCTCTCGGGGCGCTGCTCGGCGGTGCGGTGGCCACCGCCTGGGGGCTGAACACCCCGGCCCTGTTCGCAGCCGCCTTCTTCGTCCTGTCCGTCGCCTCGCTGATACCCGCGCTCACGGTGAACGTATCTGTGGTCGCCCCCGACGACGACGCCACGACAGCTTCCGCCCCGCGCTGATCAACTAGGTTGGGACGGCGGCGGGACAGCGGTACAGGCAGACGTACGAAAGAAGGCTGAACTCCGGACATGAACGCAGACGGCCGTAAGAGGCTCAACCGGACGCCCGAGTGGACCGCTCTGGCGAAGCACCGCGACGATCTCGGGGAGGTGCGGCTGCGTGAGCTGTTCGCCGCCGACCCCGGCCGCGGCAGCGGACACACCCTGCGGGTCGGCGACCTGTACGTCGACCACTCCAAGCACCTCGTGACCGACGAGACGCTGCGGCTGCTGCGCGAGCTGGCCGCCGCCACCGACGTCTTCGGCCTGCGGGACGCCATGTTCCGCGGCGAGAAGATCAACACGACCGAGAACCGGGCCGTGCTGCACACCGCGCTGCGCGCCCCGCGTGACGCGGTGGTCGAGGTCGACGGAGAGAACGTCGTGCCGGCGGTGCACGCCGTCCTCGACAAGATGGCCGGCTTCGCCGAGCGCGTCCGCTCCGGCGCCTGGACCGGCCACACCGGCAAGCGCATCAAGAACGTGGTCAACATCGGTATCGGCGGCTCGGACCTGGGCCCGGCGATGGCCTACGAGGTGCTGCGCGCATACACCGACCGCGATCTCACGGTCCGCTTCGTGTCGAACGTGGACGGGGCCGACCTGCACGAGGCCACCCGCGACCTGGACGCGGCCGAGACGCTGTTCGTCATCGCTTCCAAGACCTTCACCACGATCGAGACGATCACCAACGCGACCTCGGCCCGCGCGTGGCTGCTCACCGAGCTGAAGGCAGGGCAGGACGCGGTCGCACGGCACTTCGTGGCGCTGTCGACCAACTCCGAGAAGGACGACTCGGCGATCGGTCTGTCCCTGATGATCGCCATCGGCCCGGACCGTTTCCGGGAGATGCTCGACGGTTTCCGGATCGTCGACGAGCACTTCCGCACGGCGCCCGCCGAGGCCAACGTGCCGTTGCTGCTGGGCCTGTTGGGTGCACGCCGTGCTGCCGTACAGCCACTACCTGTCGAAGTTCACCGCGTACCTGCAGCAGCTGGACATGGAGTCCAACGGCAAGTCGGTGGACCGTGACGGCGAGAGCGTCGACTGGCAGACCGGGCCGGTGGTGTGGGGCACGCCCGGCACCAACGGGCAGCACGCCTACTACCAACTCATCCACCAGGGCACCAAGCTGATTCCGGCGGACTTCATCGGTTTCGCCCGCCCGGTCGACGAGCTGAGCGACGAACTCAAGGCGCAGCACGACCTGTTGATGGCCAACTTCTTCGCCCAGACCCAGGCGCTGGCCTTCGGCAAGACGCCCGAAGAGGTGCGCGCGGAGGGGGTGCCCGAGGAGCTGGTGCCCCACAAGACGTTCAAGGGCAACCACCCCACGACCACCATCCTCGCGCGCGAGCTGACCCCGTCGGTGCTCGGCCAGCTCATCGCCCTCTACGAGCACAAGGTGTTCGTGCAGGGCGCGATCTGGAACATCGACTCGTTCGACCAGTGGGGCGTCGAACTCGGCAAGGTCCTCGCCAGGCGTGTGGAACCCGCTCTGACGGAGGGCGCGGAGGTACCCGGCCTGGACGCCTCCACCAAGGCCCTGGTCAGCACGTACCGGGAGCTGCGCGGCCGGCAGTGAGTGAGAGACGCTGGGGCGGCGCCGCTGGTGTTCGGTGAAGCAGGTCCCCGGCTCACGGCGGAGGGGGAGCGCCAGGGCGGCGGGGGCGGGAAAGCCTCCGCCGCCCTCAGCTCACGACGACGCCGGCGGATACAGCGACCGCGGCAGCTGTGAGGCCGCCGCGGAGTCCAGCAGCCACAGGGTGCGCTGCCTGCCCTGCGCACCCGCCACCGGGGCCTGGATCTCGCCCGCGCCCGAGAGGCCGATCGCCACGGCCTCGGCCTTGTCCTCGCCCGCTGCCAGGAGCCAGACCTCGCGGGCCGCGCGGATCGCCGGGAGGGTGAGGGTGACACGGGTCGGCGGGGGCTTCGGGGCACCGTGGACGCCGACGACCGTGCGCTCGGTCTCCCGGACGGCCGGGAGCTCGGGGAACAGGGACGCCACATGGGTGTCCGGGCCCACGCCCAGCATCAGGACGTCGAAGGTCGGGACGGCACCGTGGTTCTCCGGGCCCGCCGCACGGGCCAGCTCCTCGGCGTACCCCGCTGCCGCGGCGTCCGCGTCGGCGCCGTACGGGCCGTCCGACGCGGGCATGGCGTGCACGCGCTTCGGGTCCAGCGGCACCGAGTCCAGCAGGGCCTCGCGGGCCTGCGTGACATTGCGGTCCGGGTCGCCCTCCGGGAGGAACCGTTCGTCGCCCCACCACAGGTCGAGGCGGCCCCAGTCGATGGCGTCCCGGGCCGGTGCGGCGGCCAGGGCGGCGAGCAGGCCGTTGCCGTTGCGGCCGCCCGTGAGGACCACGGACGCCGCACCGCGCGAGGCCTGCGCGTCCACGATCTTCGTGATCAGGCGGGCCGCGGCGGCCTGCGCCATCAGCTCCTTGTCGTGGTGCACGACCAGCTGCGGTGTGCTCACTTCGCCGCCGCCTTCCTCACCGGGGCCTGTGCCGCCGCTTCCTTCGCGGGTGCTTTCGCAGCCGCTTCAAGGGGAGTAGGGATCGCGTCGGCGCCTTCTCCTTTGGCTCCTTCGGGTCCGTCGGCTCCTTCGGCTCCTTTGGCCACCGGTCCCTCCGCGGGGGTGTCCGCCGCCTGAGCGGCCGGCTCCGGTTCGGGCGTCTCGGCAGCCTTGCCGTGCGACCCGTGCGCCCCGTGCTGCCCATGCGTCCCGTTCGAGGTGTTCAGCCGCTCCACCCCGAACCGCAGCGCGGACGCGTACGTGTCGTCCGGGTCCAGCCGTCGCAGCTCCTCCGCGATCAGCTCGGCCGTGTCGCGGCGCTTGAGCGCCACCGCACGGTCCGGCTGGCCCTGGATGGAGAGCGTGGCGAGAGCACCGTCGGCGCGGTCGAGGACGATCGGGCCGCCGTCGGTGTTCATCCGGACCGCGGTCAGGCCGGGCCCCGACGACAGCGAACGCTTCACCGGGACGTCCAGCCGGTCCGCGAGCCACATGGCCAGCAGCTCGCAGCTCGGGTTGAACTCCTCGCCCTCCACCTCGACGGTCTCGACCTCGCAGGTGACCTGGTCCAGAGCCGCCGCCAGCATCGAACGCCAGGGCGTGATCCGGGTCCAGGACAGGTCGGTGTCGCCGGGGGTGTAGGCGTCGGCGCGGGCACCGAGCTCCCGTACCGGCTGCTCGGAGGCGTAGGTGTCGGTGACCCGGCGCTGAGCCAGGGCGCCCAGCGGGTCCTTCGCCGGGTCGAGCGGCGCGTTGACCGGCCACCAGACCACCACCGGGGCGTCCGGCAGCAGCAGCGGCAGGACGACCGACTGGGCGTGGCTGACGACATCGCCGTACAGCCGCAGGACGACCGTCTCGCCGGTGCCGGCGTCCGCGCCGACCCGTACCTCGGCGTCCAGCCGGGACTGCGTACGGTCGCGGGGCGAACGCGAGACGCGCTTGACGACCACGAGCGTGCGCGAGGGGTGCTCGTGCGAGGCGTCGTTGGCGGCCTTCAGGGCGTCGTACGCGTTCTCCTCGTCCGTGACGATGACCAGCGTGAGCACCATGCCGACGGCCGGTGTGCCGATGGCCCGGCGGCCCTGCACCAGCGCCTTGTTGATCTTGCTGGCCGTGGTGTCCGTGAGGTCTATCTTCATGGCCGGCGCCAGCTCCGTCCGTCTCGCTCGAGCATCTCGTCCGCCTCCACGGGGCCCCAGGTACCGGCCTCGTACTGGGCGGGCTTGCCGTGCTTGTCCCAGTACTCCTCGATCGGGTCGAGGATCTTCCAGGACAGCTCGACCTCCTCGGTGCGCGGGAAGAGGTTCGAGTCGCCGAGCAGCACGTCCAGGATGAGCCGCTCGTACGCCTCCGGGCTGGACTCCGTGAACGACTCGCCGTACGCGAAGTCCATGGAGACGTCCCGGATCTCCATCGAGGTGCCGGGCACCTTGGAGCCGAAGCGGACCGTGACGC
Organism: Streptomyces cellulosae; assembly: GCF_000721105.1. Lineage (GTDB taxonomy): Bacteria > Actinomycetota > Actinomycetes > Streptomycetales > Streptomycetaceae > Streptomyces > Streptomyces cellulosae_A. The sequence continues at coordinate 80,630 of NZ_JOEV01000031.1, read as the reverse complement.
CCTCGTCGGGCTGGACGCGGATGACGATCGCGTTCTTGCCGAGCTCCTCCGTCGCCGTGTGGTCGAAGGGGGAGTGCGGAGCCCGCTGGAAGACCACCGCGATCTCGGTGACCCGGCGGCCCAGCCGCTTGCCGGTGCGCAGGTAGAAGGGGACACCCGCCCAGCGGCGGTTGTCGATCTCCACCTTGATCGCGGCGTACGTGTCGGTCTTCGACTTGTGGTCGATGCCGTCCTCTTCGAGGTAGCCGATGACCTTCTCGCCACCCTGCCAGCCGGCCGCGTACTGCCCGCGGACGGTGTCCGCGCCGAGGTCCTTCGGCAGCTTCACCGCGCCGAGCACCTTGGTCTTCTCGGCGGCGAGCGCGTCCGCGTCGAACGAGGACGGCTCCTCCATGGCGGTCAGCGCCATCAGCTGGAGCAGGTGGTTCTGGATCACGTCACGGGCGGCGCCGATGCCGTCGTAGTAGCCGGCCCGGCCGCCGATGCCGATGTCCTCGGCCATGGTGATCTGTACGTGGTCCACGAACGACCGGTTCCAGATCGGCTCGAACATCGTGTTGGCGAAACGGAGCGCCAGGATGTTCTGGACGGTCTCCTTGCCGAGGTAGTGGTCGATGCGGAAGACCTGGTCGGGGGCGAAGACCTCCTCGACGGTCGTGTTGAGCTCCTCGGCCGACTTCAGGTCGTGGCCGAAGGGCTTCTCGATGACCGCGCGCCGCCAGGATCCGCCCGACTGATCGGCCAGGCCGTGCTTCTTGAGCTGCTGGATGACCACCGGGAAGGCGGACGGCGGCACGGAGAGGTAGAAGGCGAAGTTGCCGCCCGTGCCCTGCGCCTTGTCCAGTTCCTCGATGGTGCCGCGCAGCCGCTCGAACGCGTCGTCGTCGTCGAAGGTGCCCTGGACGAAGCGCATCCCCTGGATGAGCTGCTGCCAGACCTCCTCACGGAACGGTGTCCGCGCGTGCTCCTTCACGGCGTCGTGGACCTCCTGCGCGAAGTCCTCGTGCTGCCACTCCCGCCGGGCGAAACCGACCAGCGAGAAGCCCGGCGGCAGCAGACCCCGGTTCGCGAGGTCGTACACGGCGGGCATGAGCTTCTTTCGTGACAAATCGCCCGTGACGCCGAAGATGACCAGGCCCGACGGCCCCGCGATGCGCGGGAGCCGTCGGTCGGCGGGGTCACGGAGCGGGTTCGCTCCGGAACCGGAGATAGGCGCCAAGGGTTCAGCCCTCCGAAGGGGCGAGACGCTGAAGCTCCGCCTCGGTCGACTTGAGCAGGTCGTTCCAGGACGCCTCGAACTTCTCGACGCCCTCCTTCTCCAGGAGCTCGACCACCTCGTCGTACCCGATCCCGAGCTTCTCGACCGCGTCGAGCTCGGCGCGGGCCTGCTCGTACGTACCGGCGATGGCGTTGCCGCGGATCTCGCCCTGCTCCTCGGTGGCGAACAGGGTCGCCTCCGGCATGGTGTTCACCGTGTTCGGCGCGACCAGTTCCTCGACGTACATGGTCTTCTTGTACGCCGGGTCCTTGACGCCGGTCGACGCCCACAGCGGACGCTGCTTGTTGGCGCCGGCGCTCTCCAGCGTGCTCCAGCGGCCCGAGGAGAAGACCTCCTCGTAGGCCTGGTAAGCCAGGCGCGCGTTGGCGACGCCGGCCTTGCCGCGGGCGGCCTTGGCCTCGTCGGTGCCGAGCGCGTCGATCCGCTTGTCGATCTCGGTGTCCACGCGGGACACGAAGAAGGACGCCACGGAGTGGATCTTCGAGAGGTCCAGACCGCGCTCCTTTGCCTTCTCCAGGCCCGCGAGGAACGCGTCCATGACCTCTCGGTAGCGCTCCAGCGAGAAGATCAGCGTGACGTTGACGCTGATGCCGAGGCCGATGACCTCGGTGATCGCCGGGATGCCGGCACGGGTGGCCGGGATCTTGATGAGGGTGTTGGGGCGGTCCACCAGCCAGGCGAGCTGCTTGGCCTCGGCGACCGTCGCCTTGGTGTTGTGGGCCAGGCGCGGGTCGACCTCGATCGACACGCGGCCGTCCTGGCCGCCGGTGGCGTCGAAGACCGGGCGCAGGATGTCGGCGGCGTCACGGACGTCCGCCGTCGTGATCATGCGGATGGCCTCTTCGACGGTGACCTTGCGGAAGGCGAGGTCGGAGACCTGCAGGTCGTAGCCGTCGCCTTCGGAGATCGCCTTCTGGAAGATGGACGGGTTGGTGGTGACGCCCACGACGTGCTGCTGGTCGATCAGCTCGGCGAGATTGCCGGACGTGATCCGCTTGCGCGACAGGTCGTCCAGCCAGATCGCCACGCCTTCTTCGGAGAGGCGCTTGAGTGCGTCTGTCATGGAATTACATCTCCTACGTGTCGTATATGAGCGTCAGCGCTGGGCGGCGGCGATGGATTCCCGGGCCTTGGCGGCCACGTTCTCGGCAGTGAAGCCGAACTCGCGGAAGAGCACCTTGGCGTCGGCCGAAGCACCGAAGTGCTCCAGGGAAACGATGCGACCCGAGTCGCCCACGTACTTGTGCCAGGTGAGACCGATACCGGCCTCGACCGCGACACGCGCCTTCACCGCCGGCGGCAGGACGCTGTCCCGGTACCCCTGGTCCTGCTCCTCGAACCACTCCACGGACGGCATGGACACGACGCGCGTCGGCACGCCGTCGGCTTCGAGCTGCTCGCGCGCCTCCACGGCGACGTGCACCTCGGAACCGGTGGCGATCAGGATCACCTCGGGAGTCCCGCCGGAGGCCTCCGACAGGACGTAACCGCCCTTGGCCGCGTCCTCGTTGGGCTCGTACGTCGGCACGCCCTGGCGGGTCAGCGCCAGACCGTGCGGGGCGCCCTTGCCGAAGACCTTGGTGTAGCGCTTGAGGATCTCGCGCCACGCGATCGCGGTCTCGTTGGCGTCGGCCGGGCGGACCACGTTCAGACCCGGGATGGCGCGCAGCGAAGCCAGGTGCTCGATGGGCTGATGGGTCGGGCCGTCCTCGCCCAGACCGATGGAGTCGTGCGTCCACACGTACGTCACCGGCAGGTGCATCAGGGCCGACAGGCGCACGGCGTTGCGCATGTAGTCGGAGAACACGAGGAACGTACCGCCGTAGATACGCGTGTTTCCGTGCAGCGCGATGCCGTTCATCTCCGCGGCCATGGAGTGCTCGCGGATGCCGAAGTGGATCGTGCGGCCGTACGGGCTCGCCTCCGGCAGCGGGTTGTCCGCCGGCAGGAACGAACTCGTCTTGTCGATCGTCGTGTTGTTCGAGCCGGCCAGGTCGGCCGAGCCGCCCCACAGCTCCGGGACGACAGCACCGAGCGCCTGCAGCACCTTGCCGGACGCGGCACGCGTGGCGACGCCCTTGCCCGCCTCGAAGACCGGGATCTTCTCCTCCCAGCCCTTGGGCAGCTCACCCGCGGCGATGCGGTCGAACTCGGCCGCGCGCTCCGGCTGGTTGCCGCGCCACTCCTGGAACGACTTCTCCCACTCGGCCTTGGCCTGCCGGCCCCGCTCACCCAGTGCCCGGGTGTGCGCGAGAACCTCGTCGGCGACCTCGAAGGTCTTGGCCGGGTCGAAGCCGAGGACGCGCTTGGTGGCCGCGACCTCGTCGTCGCCCAGCGCCGAGCCGTGCGCGGCCTCGGTGTTCTGGGCGTTCGGCGCCGGCCAGGCGATGATCGAGCGCATCGCGATGAACGACGGCCGGTCGGTGACCGCCTTCGCCGCCTCGATCGCGTTGTAGAGGGCGTGCGGGTCGAGGTCGCCGTCCGGCTTCGGGGCCACGCGCTGGACGTGCCAGCCGTACGCCTCGTACCGCTTGGCGGTCTCCTCCGAGACGGCCGTCGCCGTGTCGCCCTCGATGGAGATGTGGTTGTCGTCCCACAGCAGCACGAGGTTGCCGAGCTTCTGGTGGCCGGCCAGCGAGGACGCCTCCGCGGAGATGCCCTCCTGGAGGCAGCCGTCACCGGCGATGGCGAAGATGAAGTGGTCGAAGGGGGACTCGCCCGCGGGGGCGTCCGGGTCGAACAGGCCGCGCTCGTAGCGGGCGGCCATCGCCATGCCGACCGCGTTGGCGACACCCTGGCCCAGCGGGCCGGTGGTGGTCTCCACGCCGGTGGTGTGGCCGTACTCCGGGTGCCCCGGGGTCTTCGAACCCCAGGTCCGGAACGCCTTCAGGTCGTCCAGCTCAAGACCGAAACCGGCCAGGTACAGCTGGGTGTAGAGGGTCAGGGACGAGTGGCCCGCGGACAGCACGAAGCGGTCGCGGCCGACCCAGTCCGGGTCCGCGGGGTCGTGCCGCATCACCTTCTGGAAGAGGGTGTAGGCGGCAGGCGCCAGGCTCATCGCCGTGCCGGGATGGCCGTTGCCGACCTTCTGTACGGCATCGGCGGCCAGGACGCGGGCGGTGTCCACGGCCCGCTGGTCCAGCTCGGTCCACTCGAGGTCTGTGGTGGTCGGCTTGGTGCTCACCCTGGGTCAGGGCTCCTCTCCACATGTCACGCATGTCGAAATGTCACGCATGTCGATTGCCGGTGCACTGGGCGCCCCGGCCGATGTCGAGCCTACCCCCGTCCGCACATGCGTTTTTTCGAGTCATTCCAGACTGCCGGGACTCATCGGGATCCGCCTGCCGACTGGCCTGTTCCGTATTCGGCAGGTGAATACGGAGCCGCTCATCGGAGTGCTCAATCGAGTGCCGTCGGGCTCTTCCAGCAGGGCCGCTTCACATGATCCGACCGGCGGCGCCACCGCGGCCCCGGCGGCGCCGCCACCGCGGCCCGGCAATGCCGCAGACAGCGGCCCGGCAGCGTCGCCGATCGCCTGCCCGACCAGCGCCGCTCAACACGACCCCACCCCCGCGAATGTCGGGGTATGGGCAACGTCTACAGTGGCGTGGTACGCGCGAGCCTTTACCGGGACTTCACAGGGTGGGGCTTGCTGGGATGTCTCTGTAGGGGTGTGCGTGACGGCCGTCGAATCCCGTCCAGCGGGGGTGCTCGGGGAGAGCAGGAGCTCGAGTCACCGGCCGTTCGGGGCCCGTGTCAAAGCGTTCGTGGCGCTGACGAAGCCGCGGATCATCGAGCTGCTGCTGATCACCACCGTTCCGGTGATGTTCCTGGCACAGCAGGGTGTGCCCGACCTGAAGCTGGTGCTGCTCACCTGTGTCGGCGGCTACCTCTCCGCGGGCGGCGCCAACGCGCTGAACATGTACATCGACCGCGACATCGACGCGCTGATGGACCGCACCTCACAGCGTCCGCTGGTCACCGGCATGGTCAGTCCGCGCGAGTGCCTGGTCTTCGGTATCTCTCTCGCGGTCGTCTCGACGCTGTTGTTCGGCCTGGCCGTCAACTGGCTGTCGGCCTGGCTGTCGCTCGGTGCGCTCCTCTTCTATGTGGTCGTCTACACGATGATCCTCAAGCGCCGCACCTCGCAGAACATCGTGTGGGGCGGCATCGCCGGCTGCCTGCCCGTCCTCATCGGCTGGTCGTCCGTCACCAACTCCATGTCGTGGGCGCCGGTCATCCTCTTCCTCGTCATGTTCTTCTGGACGCCGCCGCACTACTGGCCGCTGTCCATGAAGGTCAGGGAGGACTACGCGCGCGTGGGCGTGCCGATGCTGCCGGTGGTCGCCTCGAACAAGGTGGTCGCCCGGCAGATCGTGCTCTACAGCTGGGTGATGGTCGCGGTGTCGCTGCTGCTGACCCCGCTCGGCTACACCGGCTGGTTCTACACGGTGGTCGCGCTGCTGGCCGGCGGCTTCTGGCTGTGGGAGGCGCACGGGCTGCAGAACCGGGCCAAGGCCGAGGTGACCGGCGCGAAGCTCAAGGAGATGCGGCTGTTCCACTGGTCGATCACCTACGTCTCGCTCCTGTTCGTGGCGGTCGCGGTGGATCCCTTCCTCCGCTGACGCCGGTGTGACGTCCGACGGGCGGGGTGCGTGGTCAAGGCCACGCACCCCGCCCGTCGCCGTTCGCTCTACCCGTCGGTAGCATCCTGGCCATGGCAGACACGCAGCAGGTTGACGAGGACACCGACGCCAAGCAGGCCGCACGGGCCGCGCGCAGGGTGGCCCGGCTGGCCAAGCAGATCGGCGCCTTCTCCAAGGCGCACGGCGGCGCCGAGGGCCAGTTGGCCTACCTCGGACAGCGCGGCGCACGGATCGTGCTCGTCGGCGGGGACGGCGGCTGGGGCGACCTGGTGGCCCCGTCGTACGACATCGCCGAGAAGGCCGTCGAGAAGGCCGGGATCACCGTCCACGAGGCGTTCGACGGCGATTTCGCGGCCAAGGTGAGGACGGGCCCGTACGAATGGACCCGCATGGCCGGGATCCAGGTGGGCGGTCCGAGCAACACCTGACGCCGGGTTCACCCGTTAGGCCCCGTGGGGGACCGTGGGAGAACACGGTCCCGGGACGTGGTCCAGTCACGGGGAGTCCGGATGATCGAAACGCCGTCCCTCGTGGACCAGTACTGCCACGGCGTGCTGAGAACGGAGCTGGGTCTCGGCACCTTCGAGGCCCAGCTGGCCCGCACCGAGGGCCCGCCCGCGCCGGGCACGACGCTCTTCGACACCCAGACCGGCTTCGCGGTACGCCGCTGGTGCCCCCCGTTGCTCGGCCTGGAAGCGCACTGCTCACCCGCCCGTTACCTCGCCCGGCGCCGTGAACTCGGCGTACTGGAGTCGGGCCGCCGTCTGCTGCGCGGCAGCGGCATCACGACGTATCTGGTGGACGCCGGGCTGCCCGGCGACCTCACCGGGCCCGGTGAGATGGCCTCCACGGCGGGCGCCGAGGCCCGCGAGGTCGTACGGCTGGAGCTCCTCGCCGAACAGGTCGCCGACACCTCCGGCACGGTCGAGTCCTTCCTCGCCAACCTCGCCGAGTCGGTGCACGGCGCCGCAGCGAACGCGGTCGCCTTCTCGTCGGCGGCGGGCGTACGGCACGGGCTGGCGCTCGCTCCGGAGCCGCCCGGGCCGGGCGAGGTGCGGGGCGCGGCGGGGCGCTGGCTCGCCGGGCGCCGGGTGGGCGGGGAGCTGACCGACCCGGTGCTGCTGCGACACCTGCTGTGGATCGCGGTCGCCTCCGGCCGGCCTCTCCAACTGCATGCCGGGCTCGGCGAACCGGGCCTGCGCATCGACCGCGCCGACCCGGTTCTGCTGACCGACTTCGTGCGGGCCACGGCCGGACTGGGCACCGACCTCGTCCTGCTGCACAGCTACCCGTACCACCGGCACGCCGCCCATCTCGCCGGGGTCTTCCCGCATGTGTACGCCGACTCGGGCGCCGCCCTGGTGCGCACCGGCGCCCGGGCCGCGACCGTCCTCGCGGAGATCCTGGAGCTGGCCCCCTTCGGCAAGATCCTCTTCTCCAGCGGCGCCCAGGGCCTGCCCGAACTGCATGTCGTGGGGGCGCGACTGTTCCGTGAGGCCCTGTCCAGGGTGCTCGAGACATGGGTGGCGGAGGGCGCGTGGTCCCTGGCGGACGCGCGACGGGTGGCGGGGCTGATCGCGGCGGGGAACGCCCGGCGGGTGTACGGGCTGGTGTGACCTACGGGCGGGGGCCCTGGGGGCTCACGCCCGGGTCAGCGTCGCCTCGCTGGACGGGCCCGGGACGTCGGCCTCCGGCTCCGGCCGCTCCCGCAGGGCCAGCAGCACCCGCAGGACCGCGATCCAGACCAGGGCCGAGCCGAGCATGTGCAGGCCGACCAGGATCTCGGGGAGGTCCGTGAAGTACTGGACGTAGCCGATGACGCCCTGGGCGAGCAGGACCAGGAAGAGGTCGCGGGTGCGGTCGAGCGGGGCCCTGGGGGAGTCGACCGCCTTGAGGACGAACCACAGGGCGAACGTCAGGGACACCACGATCCAGGCCAGCACCGCGTGCGCCTTCGCCACGGTCTCCCAGTCGATCGGCATCCGCTCGACCTCGCTGGAGTCGCCCGCGTGTGGTCCCGCGCCGGTCACCACCGTGCCCACCAGGATCAGCAGCCCGGACGCCGCGAGCAGGCACCACACCAGTTGCTGCACGGCCTTGCCGACCAGCGGACGGGACGGTCCGTCGCCCTCCCGGGTGCGCTGCCACATCACCGTGGCGATCGAGATCAGGGCCGTCGTCGCCACGAAGTGGGCCGCGACCGTGTACGGGTTGAGGCCGACCAGGACCACGATGCCGCCGAGGATCGCGTTGCTCATCACGACCCAGAACTGGGCCCAGCCCAGCCGGGTCAGGCTGCGCCGGTACGGCTTCTGGGAACGCGCGGCGATGATCGCCCAGCCGACCGCGGCGCACAGCACGTACGTGAGCATGCGGTTGCCGAACTCGATGGCACCGTGGAAGCCCATGGCGCTGGTGGCGGTCAGCGAGTTGTCGGTGCACTTGGGCCAGGTCGGGCAGCCCAGCCCGGATCCGGTGAGCCGGACCGCACCGCCGGTGACCACGATGACCACCGCCATCACGAGCGCGGCGAGGGCCGCCCGCTGAACCGTCCGAGGAGTCGGGGTCCAGCGTTCGGCGATGAAGGCGAGGGGGTTGCGGACGGCCGCTACGGCGTCGGCGCGGGTCACGTTTGGCACGCGTTCCATCGTAGGGGTCCCGCTTGTGCACGCTTTCACGAGGGTCCGTCGACGGCCCGCGCCGGCGGATGAGTGCCTACTCCCAGCGGAAGAACCGGCCGGCGACCGCCAGCCCCACGACCGCCCAGACGGCCAGGATTCCCAGGTCGCCCCAGGGCATGCCGGCACCGTGCTGGAGTACGTCGCGCAGTCCGTCCGACAGGGCGGTGATCGGCAGCAGGGCGAGGACGTCCTGGGCGCCGGGCGGGAACTTGTCCAGCGGAACGATCACACCGCCGCCCACGAGCAGCAGCAGGAACACCAGGTTGGCGGCGGCCAGGGTCGCCTCCGCCTTCAGGGTGCCCGCCATCAGCAGGCCGAGCCCGGAGAACGCGGCCGTGCCCAGCACCAGCAGGAGCAGGACGGCGAGCGGGTTGCCGTGCGGGGACCAGCCCAGGGCGAAGGCGATCGCCGTCAGCAGGATCACCTGGAGGACCTCGGTGACCAGCACGGAGAGCGTCTTCGCGGTCATCAGGCCCCAGCGGGGCAGCGGGGAGGAGGCGAGCCGCTTGAGCACGCCGTAGCGGCGTTCGAAGCCGGTCGCGATGGCCTGCCCCGTGAACGCCGTGGACATGACGGCGAGCGCCAGGATGCCGGGGGCGAGGAAGTCCACCGCCTCACCGGCGCCCGTGTCCACGATGTCCACCGAGCTGAACAGGAGCAGCAGCAGCGTCGGGATCACGACCGTCAGCAGCAGCTGCTCGCCGTTGCGCAGCAGCATCTTCGTCTCCAGCGCCGCCTGGGCCCCGATCATGCGGGCCAGGGGCGCCGCACCGGGCTTCGGGGCGTAGGTACCCGTGGCGGCGGTCATGAGCGCAACTCCTTGCCCGTGAGCTCCAAAAAGACGTCTTCCAGGGTGTGCCGTTCCACCGAGATCTTCTCCGGCATCACCCCGTGCTGCGCGCACCAGGAGGTGACCGTGGCGAGCAGCTGCGGGTCGACCTTGCCGCCGACCCGGTAGGAGCCTGGCGTCAGTTCCGCGGCCGTGCAGTCGGCGGGCAGCGCCTTGAGCAGGGAGCCCACGTCCAGTCCCGGGCGGCCGGAGAAGCGGAGCGTGTTCTCGGCGCCGCCGCGGCACAGCTCCTCGGGGGAGCCGTGGGCGATGACCCGGCCCGCGTCGATGATCGCGACGTCGTCGGCGAGTTGCTCGGCCTCGTCCATGGAGTGCGTGGTGAGGATCGCGGAGACGCCGTCGGCGCGCAGGTCGCGGATCAGGTCCCAGGTGGCGCGACGGGCCTGCGGGTCCAGGCCCGCGGTCGGCTCGTCCAGGAACACCAGTTCCGGACGGCCGACGACCGCCATGGCCAGCGCGAGCCGCTGCTGCTGGCCGCCGGACAGCCGCCGGTACGTGGTCCGGCCGCAACTGCCCAGTCCGAGCCGCTCGATGAGCGCGTCCACGTCGAGCGGGTGGGCGTGCAGCTTGGCCACGTGCCGGAGCATCTCGTCGGCCCGCGCCCCCGAGTAGACGCCCCCGGACTGCAGCATCACGCCGATTCTGGGATGCAGTTCGCGGGCCTCGCGCACCGGGTCGAGGCCCAGGACGCGGACCGTGCCCGAGTCGGGCGTGCGGTACCCCTCGCAGGTCTCGACCGTGGTCGTCTTGCCCGCCCCGTTGGGGCCGAGGACGGCGGTCACACCCGCGCGGGCCACCAGGTCGAGGCCGTCCACCGCGGTCTTTCGGCCGTACCGCTTCACCAGGGCCTGGATCTGGACCACGGGCTCACTTCGCATGGGTCCAGAGTCTAGGTTCGCGGACGGCGGCCCAGACCGGCGGGTACGGGATCTCCACCCCCGCCGCCCCCACCGGGCACGGCCGGGCCTCAGATCTCGTCCTCACGGGACCGGTGCAGCGCCAGCCACCGCCGCGCGTACGCCACCGCGTCCGCCACCGGGAACAGCCGTACGTCGGCCCCGCCCACCCTGCCCCGAACGACGACGGGCACGTCCCGCTCGAAGTCGTGCCCCAGCTCGTCGAACCGGTCCGAGCTGATCGACACCTCGGTGACCACCTCCCAGCCCGCCGGACCCGGCCGGCCCACCTTCACCAGCGGTGAGGGTATGCGGTACTCGGCGAGGTGGAAGCTGGTGCAGCTGTCGTAGCCGGCGCCGAGCAGCAGCACCCGGGCGCCGAGTTCCTCCAGCCGGGCCAGCGGGCTGCGCTCGCCCAGCCGGCAGTCGGGCGCGTGCCCCGCGACGATCTCCGCCGCGCGCGGGCCGAGGGCCGCGAACGAGGTCTGCGGGTGCGCGCTGCGCAGGGCGCCCGGCCAGGTCCGTACGACCTCCGGGACCACGCCCACCCCGAGAGTGGGCGAGACGAGGGGGTCGTACGCGGGCATCGTGGCCCGGAGCGTCTCCCACCACTCCTCGGGCACCGGAGGGTTTCTCCACACGGCCGGGTCGGAGAGGTCGCCGGTCTGGGTGGGGACCACCAGCGTGCCCGCCGGGCCGAGCACGTCGAGCAGTGCCCGGACCACGGCCACGGCTCCTCCGCTCACCCATCCGAGGGAGCTCAGCGAGGTGTGCGTCAGGATGATGTCGCCGGGCCGGACACCGAGCTCGCGCAGTTGGCCGGCGAGTGTGGCCCGAGTGACAAGGGGGCCGGTCGGAGGGGGTGTGGGCATGGTTCGGGAGTGTCCCCGACGAGGCCCGGCCGCGCCACCGGTTTGTTCGCCTCTGATCATTTCCGCAGGTCGGATTAGGTTTACCTAAGTGACGCAGGGCACCGTCCGCCGGTCGGGACGCGGCTTGCCTGCCTCAGAGGAATTACGCAACAATGGCGTTGTGAAAAACGTCGACGAGGCTCGGGAGACCCCCACGGGGGCCCCTCAGGAGGAACTCGCGACCGGTGAGCGCTCGACGCGCAACCGGGTCGCGCGGTCCATCCTGGACCACGGGCCGTCGACCGTGACCGAGCTGGCCGGACGCCTGGGGCTCACCCCGGCGGCCGTACGCCGGCATCTGGACGCGCTGGTCGCCGACGACGTCGTGGAGGCCCGCGAGCAGCGGGTCTACGGCGCGCGCGGCCGCGGCCGCCCCGCGAAGGTCTTCGCTCTGACCGACTGCGGCCGGGACGCCTTCGACCAGTCCTACGACAAGCTCGCCGCGGACGCCCTGAGCTGGATCCAGGAGCGCTTCGGCGGGGACGAGGCGGTCGTCGCCTTCGCCCGCGCCAGGATCGCCGAGCAGGCCGCCGCCTACCGCAGGGCGATCGAGGCCGCGGCCCCCGAGGACCGCACCGAAGCCCTGGCCAGGGCCCTGAGCGCCGACGGCTACGCTGCCACGGCGCGCAGCGCACCGGTCGGCGAGCAGCTGTGCCAGCACCACTGCCCGGTGGCCCACGTCGCGGAGAAGTTCCCGCAGCTCTGCGACGCGGAGACCGAGATCTTCTCCCAGCTGCTCGGCACGCACGTCCAGCGACTGGCGACCATCGCGCACGGCGACGGCGTCTGCACGACGTTCATCCCAAAGATTTCCAAGACCACACCTGACGCATCTGCAAGCACGGCCGGGAGGAACCCCGCATGACTCTCCCCACGGAGACTGCCCACCCCGAGCTCGAGGGCCTGGGCAAGTACGAGTACGGCTGGGCCGACTCCGACACGGCCGGCGCCTCTGCCAAGCGCGGCATCAACGAGGACGTCGTCCGCGACATCTCGGCGAAGAAGAACGAGCCGGAGTGGATGACCAAGCTCCGCCTCAAGGGCCTGCGCCTGTTCGAGAAGAAGCCCATGCCGAACTGGGGCTCGGACCTGTCGGGCATCGACTTCGACAACATCAAGTACTTCGTGCGCTCCACGGAGAAGCAGGCGGAGTCCTGGGAGGACCTGCCCGAGGACATCAAGAACACGTACGACAAGCTCGGCATCCCCGAGGCGGAGAAGCAGCGCCTCGTCGCCGGTGTCGCGGCCCAGTACGAGTCCGAGGTCGTCTACCACCAGATCCGCGAGGACCTGGAGGAGCAGGGCGTCATCTTCCTGGACACCGACACCGCGCTGAAGGAGCACCCGGAGCTCTTCAAGGAGTACTTCGGGACCGTCATCCCCGTCGGTGACAACAAGTTCGCCTCGCTGAACACCGCCGTGTGGTCCGGCGGCTCCTTCATCTACGTGCCGAAGGGCGTGCACGTCGAGATCCCGCTCCAGGCCTACTTCCGTATCAACACGGAGAACATGGGCCAGTTCGAGCGGACCCTGATCATCGTCGACGAGGGCGCCTACGTGCACTACGTCGAGGGTTGTACGGCCCCGATCTACAAGTCGGACTCGCTGCACAGCGCCGTGGTCGAGATCATCGTCAAGAAGAACGCCCGCTGCCGCTACACGACCATCCAGAACTGGTCGAACAACGTCTACAACCTGGTCACCAAGCGCGCCGTGGCGTACGAGGGCGCGACCATGGAGTGGATCGACGGCAACATCGGCTCCAAGGTGACGATGAAGTACCCGGCCGTCTACCTGATGGGCGAGCACGCCAAGGGCGAGACCCTCTCCATCGCCTTCGCGGGCGAGGGGCAGCACCAGGACGCCGGCTCCAAGATGGTCCACATGGCGCCGAACACGTCCTCCAACATCGTCTCCAAGTCGGTGGCGCGTGGGGGTGGCCGTACGTCCTACCGTGGTCTCGTGGAGATCGGCGAGGGCGCGCACGGCTCGAAGTCCAACGTGCTGTGCGACGCGCTGCTCGTCGACACCATCTCCCGCTCCGACACGTACCCCTACGTGGACGTCCGCGAGGACGACGTGTCCATGGGCCACGAGGCGACCGTCTCCAAGGTCTCCGAGGACCAGCTCTTCTACCTGATGAGCCGTGGTCTGAGCGAGTTCGAGGCGATGGCGATGATCGTGCGCGGCTTCGTCGAGCCCATCGCGAAGGAGCTGCCCATGGAGTACGCGCTTGAGCTCAACCGGCTGATCGAGCTGCAGATGGAAGGCGCGGTCGGCTGACGCCCGCCCTCCACCACCAGCTAGCGAAATCTGACGTAGGAAGAGAGCAGACCGACAGCCATGGCTGAGGCTCAGAACATCCCCGTGGGCTCCACCACCGCGGGCCAGATCGCGGTGGCCGCCGAGTCGACCGTCGCCACGCGCATGAGCGCCCCCCCGTCCTTCGACGTGGCGGACTTCCCGGTCCCCCACGGCCGCGAGGAGGAGTGGCGGTTCACGCCGCTGGAGCGGCTGCGCGGGCTGCACGACGGCACCGCGGTCGCCACCGGCGACGGCGTGAAGGTCGACATCGACGCCCCCGAGGGCGTCGTGATCGAGACCGTCGGCCGTGACGACGCCCGGATCGGCAGGGCCGGCACCCCGGTGGACCGCGTCGCCGCCCAGGCGTACTCGGCGTTCGAGAAGGCCGGCGTGGTCACCGTCCCCAAGGAGACGGTGCTCACCGAGCCGATCCGGATCGCCGTGCACGGCGAGGGCGGCACCGCCTACGCCCACCAGGTGATCGAGCTGGGAGCCTTCGCCGAGGCCGTCGTCGTCATCGACCACACCGGTGACGCCGTGCTCGCCGCCAACGTCGACTACGTCCTCGGGGACGGCGCGAAGCTGACCGTCGTCTCCGTCCAGGACTGGGACGACAAGGCCGTGCACGTGGGCCAGCACAACGCGCTGATCGGCCGGGACGCCACCTTCAAGTCGTTCGTGGTCACCTTCGGCGGCGACCTCGTACGCCTGCACCCGCGCGTCGCCTACGCCGGCACCGGCGGCGAGGCCGAGCTGTTCGGCCTCTACTTCACGGACGCCGGCCAGCACCAGGAGCACCGCCTCCTGGTCGACCACAACACCCCGCACTGCAAGTCGAACGTGGCCTACAAGGGCGCGCTCCAGGGCGACGGCGCCCACGCGGTGTGGATCGGCGACGTGCTCATCGAGGCCAAGGCCGAGGGCACGGACACGTACGAGATGAACCGCAACCTGGTTCTGACCGACGGCGCCCGGGTCGACTCGGTGCCGAACCTGGAGATCGAGACCGGCGAGATCGTCGGCGCCGGTCACGCGAGTGCCACCGGCCGCTTCGACGACGAGCAGCTCTTCTACCTGATGGCCCGCGGCATTCCGGCCGGCGAGGCACGCCGTCTGGTGGTGCGCGGCTTCTTCGCCGAACTGGTCCAGCAGATCGGCGTCGACGACATCGAGGAGCGGCTTCTCGTGAAGATCGACGAGGAGCTGGAGGCGTCGGTCTGATGACTGTCCCGTCGACTTTCGTGCGCGCCTGCGGGCTGAGCGAGCTGGAGGAGGACACCCCGAAACGGGTGGAACTCGACGGCACGCCGGTCTCGGTCGTCCGGACCGAGGGGGAGGTGTTCGCCATTTACGACATCTGCTCCCACGCGAACGTCTCGCTCTCCGAGGGCGAGGTGGAGGACTGTCAGATCGAGTGCTGGCTGCACGGCTCCAGCTTCGACCTCCGCACCGGAAAGCCCTCCGGCCTGCCCGCGACGCGCCCCGTCCCCGTATACCCCGTAAAGATCGAAGGGGACGACGTTCTCGTCTCCGTCACCCAGGAGTCCTGAGACACCCATGGCAACGCTTGAAATCCGAGACCTGCACGTCACCGTCGAGGCCGACAACGCCACGAAGGAGATCCTCAAGGGCGTCGACCTCACCGTGAAGCAGGGCGAGACGCACGCCATCATGGGCCCCAACGGCTCCGGCAAGTCGACCCTCGCCTACTCGCTCGCGGGGCACCCGAAGTACACGATCACCGGCGGCACCGTCACCCTCGACGGCGAGGACGTCCTGGAGATGTCCGTCGACGAGCGCGCCCGCGCGGGCCTGTTCCTGGCGATGCAGTACCCGGTCGAGGTCCCCGGCGTCTCGGTCTCCAACTTCCTCCGTACGTCCGCCACGGCCATCCGCGGCGAGGCCCCCAAGCTGCGCACCTGGGTGAAGGAGGTCAAGGAGACCATGGAGCGTCTCCACATGGACCCGTCCTTCGCCGAGCGCAACGTCAACGAGGGCTTCTCCGGCGGTGAGAAGAAGCGCCACGAGATCCTCCAGCTGGAGCTGCTCAAGCCGAAGGTCGCGATCCTCGACGAGACGGACTCCGGTCTGGACGTCGACGCGCTGCGGGTCGTGTCCGAGGGCGTCAACCGCGTCCGCGAGACCGGCGAGGTCGGCACCCTGCTGATCACGCACTACACGCGCATCCTGCGCTACATCAAGCCCGACTTCGTCCACGTCTTCTCCGCGGGCCGGATCGTCGAGTCCGGCGGCGCCGAACTCGCCGACAAGCTGGAGGAAGAGGGCTACGAGGCATACACGAAGGGTGGCGTATCCGCGTGACACAGCTGCCGGGCCTCCTCGACACCGAGGCGCTCCGCAAGGACTTCCCCATCCTGGACCGTCAGGTCCACGACGGGAAGAAGCTCGTGTACCTGGACAACGCGGCGACCTCGCAGAAGCCGCGTCAGGTGCTCGACGCCCTGAACGAGTACTACGAGCGCTACAACGCCAACGTCCACCGTGGCGTGCATGTCCTCGCGGAGGAGGCCACGGCGCTGTACGAGGGCGCGCGCGACAAGGTCGCCGCCTTCATCAACGCGCCGAGCCGCGACGAGGTGATCTTCACCAAGAACGCCTCCGAGTCGCTCAACCTCGTGGCGAACATGCTCGGCTGGGCCGACGAGCCCTACCGGGTGGACCACGAGACCGAGATCGTCATCACGGAGATGGAGCACCACTCCAACATCGTGCCGTGGCAGCTGCTGGCGCAGCGCACGGGCGCGAAGCTGAAGTGGTTCGGTCTCACGGACGACGGCCGGCTCGACCTGTCCAACATCGACGAGATCATCACGGAGAAGACGAAGATCGTCTCCTTCGTGCTGGTGTCCAACATCCTGGGCACGGTCAACCCGGTCGAGGCGATAGTGCGCCGCGCGCAGGAGGTCGGCGCGCTGGTCTGCATCGACGCCTCGCAGGCCGCGCCGCACATGCCGCTGGACGTCCAGGCCCTGCAGGCCGACTTCGTGGCCTTCACGGGCCACAAGATGTGCGGCCCGACCGGCATCGGCGTCCTGTGGGGCCGCCAGGAGCTGCTGGAGGACCTGCCCCCGTTCCTGGGCGGCGGCGAGATGATCGAGACGGTGTCGATGCACTCGTCGACGTACGCCCCCGCCCCGCACAAGTTCGAGGCGGGCACCCCGCCGATCGCGCAGGCGGTCGGACTGGGCGCGGCGATCGACTATCTCTCCTCGATCGGCATGGACAAGATCCTCGCCCACGAGCACGCGCTCACCGAGTACGCGGTGAAGAAGCTCGGCGAGGTCCCCGGCCTGCGGATCATCGGCCCGACCACGGCCGAGGACCGGGGAGCGGCGATCTCCTTCACCCTCGGTGACATCCACCCGCACGACGTGGGTCAGGTCCTCGACGAGGAGGGCATCGCGGTGCGGGTGGGCCACCACTGCGCACGGCCGGTCTGCCTGCGGTACGGAATTCCTGCGACCACGCGAGCGTCGTTCTATCTGTACTCCACGCCGGCCGAGATCGACGCTCTGGTCGACGGCTTGGAGCACGTACGGAACTTCTTCGGCTGAGGGGTTGGCGAGCGATCGGATGAAGCTGGATTCGATGTACCAGGAAGTCATCCTGGACCACTACAAACACCCGCACGGGCGTGGTCTCAGGGATGGCGACGCCGAGGTGCACCACGTCAACCCGACGTGCGGTGACGAGATCACGCTGCGCGTGAAGTACGACGGCACGACGATCAGCGACGTCTCCTACGAGGGGCAGGGCTGCTCGATCAGCCAGGCCTCGGCCTCCGTGCTGAACGACCTCCTCGTCGGCAAGGACCTGGCCGACGCGCAGAAGATCCAGGAGACCTTCCTGGAGCTGATGCAGTCCAAGGGCCGGATCGAGCCGGACGACACGATGGAGGAGGTGCTGGAGGACGCGGTCGCGTTCGCCGGCGTCTCCAAGTACCCGGCACGGGTGAAGTGCGCTCTCCTGAGCTGGATGGCGTGGAAGGACGCGACGGCCCAGGCCCTGGGCGGAGCCGACGCCGAAAGGAAGACCGCATGAGCGAGACAGTTGAGATGAAGCCCGCGTCGGAGGAAGAGCTCCGCGAGGCCCTGTACGACGTCGTGGACCCCGAGCTGGGCATCGACGTCGTCAACCTCGGCCTGATCTACGGCATCCATGTCGACGACGCGAACATCGCGACGATCGACATGACCCTGACCTCGGCGGCCTGTCCGCTGACGGACGTCATCGAGGACCAGGCCAAGTCCGCCACGGACGGCCTCGTCAACGAGCTGCGCATCAACTGGGTCTGGATGCCGCCGTGGGGCCCCGACAAGATCACCGACGATGGGCGCGAGCAGCTTCGGGCGCTCGGGTTCAACGTCTGAGATCCACTGATCCGAACGAACGGCGACGCCCGCGGGGCGTCGCCGTTCGTCGTGTCCGGGGTGTTCCACCGGCTCGGGCCCGTCACCTCGGGCCCGTCAGCTCAGGCCTGCCGGCTCACGCCAGCCCGCCCACCAGCCGGAACGCCGAGTCCGCTTGGTACGGGCCGCCGTACTGGTAGGGATCGAGGCGCAGCGTGAAGTCCTTGTGGCGCAGGAAGCGGCCCGGGTAGTTGACGGACTCCAGCATGATCGCGCCGGACACCGACGAGGCGCGGGCGCAGAACGTGGCGTCCTGCTTGAAGAGGGGCGAGCCGTCGTTCCGGTCGGCACGCAGGACGAAGTCGCGGTGGCGGAGGTAGCGGCCGTCGCTCGTGGCGAAGGAGGAGCAGGAGCCGTCGGCGAGACCTTGGACCACTTCGAAGGTGGAGTCCTCGCGGGATTCCGAACCGCGCACCGGGTCGAGCTTCACCAGGCCGCCGCTGAGGTGCCAGTAGCGGTCCGGGTAGTTGGCCGAGCGGACCGAACGCCAGGTGGACGACGGTGGGGAAGCCGGCGAACTGGCGGGTGGCACGGGTGACTTGGTGGCAGGAGCCGGGGAAGCGGAGGCCGAGCCGTGTGGGACCGGGGCGGTCGTGACGGTGGGGCGGGTCGAGGGCGTACCGCTCTTCTTGCCCAGGCCCGGGCTGCCCGGTGTCGCCGCGCCACTGGTCGAGGCGCTGGCGTAGGAGATCAGACCAGGGCCCGTCGCGTCCGCGCTCGGTGCCCCCTTCTTGACGGCTGACGCGGTGTCAGTCCGCTGGTCCGTCAGGGCGATCACCGTCACACAGGTGACGACGGTGGCGACGGCCAGCGCACCGGCCAGCCACAGCCGACGGGTTCCCGGTACCCGGGTGCTGTCCGGATCCCAACCGCTCTCCCAAGGTTCGTTCTGTGGGGACCGGGACTTTCTTACTGGCATGCGTGGGTTCCTCCAGCGGCGCCCGAGGCGACGACTGCGGCCGTGATGGGGAAGTTGATGAACGGTGAAACACTAGTGGAGCCGGTGAGTTCACGGCAGCCGTTTGAAGCGAGCGGTTTCCGGATCCTCGGGTGGCCGGTTTCCGCTCCTGAGGATGTCGGGGGAGCCGTGCGGCGGCTGTTATGTACGCTCGTACACATGGGATACCTCCTGCTCGCCGCCGCCATCTCCGCGGAGGTCGCCGGGACGACGGCCATGAAGTACAGCGACGGGTTCAGCAGGCCGGTGCCGTCGCTGCTGACCGTCCTCGGCTACCTCGTCTCCTTCGCGCTGCTCGCGCAGACGCTCAAGACCGTGTCCGTCGGTACCGCGTACGCGATCTGGTCCGGTTTCGGCACGGCGGCCATCGCCGCCATCGGCATGGTGTTCCTGGGAGAGGGGATGACGCTCGCCAAGGCCGCCGGTATCGCGCTGATCATCGTCGGTGTGGTGGTGCTCAGCCTGGGCGGCGCGCACTGATGGCCCGGCGGTACGACCCCGAGCGGCGGCAGCGGATCATCGACGCGGCGATCCGGGTCGTCTCACGCGCGGGCCTCGCCGGGCTGAGCCACCGCACCGCCGCCGCCGAGGCCGATGTGCCGCTCGGCTCCACGACGTACCACTTCGGGACGCTCGACGACCTGATGGTGGCCGCGCTGCGCCAGGCGAACGAGGGCTTCGCCAAGGTGGTCGCCGCGCGCGGCGGTCCGGCCGGACCGGGCACCGACCTGGCCGCCGGACTCGCCGCGCTGCTGGGCGAGTGGCTGGCCGGCGACCGCACCGGCGTGGAGCTGGAGTACGAGCTCTACCTCGCGGCCCTGCGCCGCCCCGCCCTGCGCCCGGTCGCCGCCGAATGGGCCGACGACCTCGCCGACCGGCTCGCCCGCCACACCGACCCGGTCACCGCACGGGCACTCGTCGCGCTGATGGACGGCATCTGCCTCCAGGTCCTGCTGACGGACACGCCGTACGACGAGGAGTACGCGCGGGAGGTGCTGGCGCGGGTGATCCCCCGGGACACGGTGCCGTCCTGAGCCGGTCCGGCACGCGACCCGAACCTTCCCGCCTCCGCCTGGGCCCTGCTGTCCGCGGGCATCCGGCCCGGCACCTGAGACGCTCCCTTCCCTGGTTGGCCTCCGTGACCGCCCGCCGGTTAGGTTGCCCTCATGACCGACACGACTGCTCCCCGTTCCACCGGCGCCGTTGCCGCCGGGCTTGCCACCCTCGCCGCCGACGGCACCGTTCTCGACACCTGGTTCCCCGCTCCCGAGCTGGTCGCGGAGCCCGGCCCCTCCGGTACGGAACGGCTGACCGCCGAGCAGGCCGCGCAGCTGCTCGGCGGTGGCGCGACCGCGGCGGTCGGGCCGGACGCCCGTCGGGGCGTCGAGGTGGTCGCGGTCCGTACGGTCATCTCCTCGCTGGACGAGAAGCCCATCGACGCGCACGACGTGTACCTGCGGCTGCATCTGCTGTCGCACCGGCTGGTCAAGCCGCACGGGCAGAGCCTGGACGGCATGTTCGGCTTCCTCGCCAACGTCGCCTGGACCTCGCTCGGCCCGGTCGCCGTCGACGACCTCGAGAAGGTGCGGCTGAACGCCCGTGCCGAGGGGCTGCACCTCCAGGTGACGAGCATCGACAAGTTCCCGAGGATGACGGACTACGTGGCTCCGAAGGGCGTACGGATCGCCGACGCCGACCGGGTGCGGCTCGGCGCCCACCTCTCCGAGGGCACCACCGTCATGCACGAGGGCTTCGTCAACTTCAACGCGGGCACCCTCGGGACCTCCATGGTCGAGGGCCGCATCTCCGCGGGTGTGGTGGTCGGCGACGGGTCCGACATCGGCGGCGGTGCCTCGACCATGGGCACACTGTCCGGCGGCGGCAACGTGATCATCTCCGTCGGCGAGCGCTGCCTGATCGGCGCCGAGGCGGGCGTCGGCATCGCGCTGGGCGACGAGTGCGTGGTCGAGGCCGGGCTGTACATCACCGCCGGGACCCGCGTGACCATGCCCGACGGGCAGATCGTCAAGGCCCGTGACCTGTCCGGCGCCTCCAACATCCTCTTCCGCCGCAACTCGGTCACCGGAACGGTCGAGGCCCGCCCGAACAACGCGGTCTGGGGCGGCCTGAACGAGATCCTGCACAGCCACAACTGAGGACCTCACCGCAGGCCGGCCGACGTCACCGGGGCCCGTACCGCACACCAGTGCGGTACGGGCCCCGATGCGTTCCGCCGGAGAACTTTCCGGAGGGTGGCATAGCGACGGGCCGCCGCACGCGTCACAAGGGGCACAGGGGCGGGGCACAGATGCCGCCGGGGAAGAGAAGGTGACGATGGACGCCGCGGAACTGGAGAGTTTCCGGGAGTTCGTGGACAACAGATCGTCGGGGCTGCTGAAGACGGCGGTGCTGCTGTGCGGGGGAGACCGGCACGCCGGTGAGGACCTGCTGCAGAACGCGCTGGCCAAGGCGGCCGGCAAGTGGCAGCGGATCGACGAGCCGGAGGCCTACGTACGACGGATCCTCTACCGCCAGCAGGTCAGCCGCTGGCGGCTGAAGTGGCGCCGACGGGAGGTCACCGTCGCCGAGCCGCCCGAGTCGCGTGCGGGCCGCTCCGACGCGGCCGCCGCGGCCGAACTGCGGGTCGTGATGCGAGAGGCGCTGTCCCGGCTCACCTCCCGCCAGCGCACCGTGCTGGTGCTGCGCTACTTCGAGGACCTGCCCGAGGCCGACGTGGCCCGGCTGCTGGGCTGTTCCGTCGGCACCGTACGGTCCACCACCCATCGCTCCCTCGCCCGGCTCCGCTCGATCGCGCCCGAACTGGCCGCCCTTCGCCCGGCGGACGCCGAGGCGCAGCCGTCCCGCGACTTCTCGCCCGTGGAGGTGCGTCGATGAATGTCGAGGAACTCGTGCGCGAGGCCCTGCGGGAGCAGGCCGCCGACCAGAGGCCGACGGGACCGGGGTTCGCCGACCGGGTGCTGTCGGCGCGCCGGCGCCGCCGCACCCGCACGGTCGCGACCGTCGCCGCGGCCGTGGCCGCCGTGGTCGCCGTCGCCGTGGGCGTACCGCTGCTGGACTCCGGCAAGGACGACGTGCGACCCGCCGGAGTCGTCCAGCAGGGCGGGATCCACGCCCATCCGGACCAGTCGCCGCCGCGCGACCTGATCGCGGCCGGGGACGCGGTGCTGGCCGCGTACTACACGGCGGACAACGTCGTGAAGAGCGACACCCGGGCCGTCTTCGAGCGCACGTACTCGCTCCTCGACCCGGACACCGGACGGTACGAGAAGGACACCCGCTGGTCCTACGTCGCCGTGGCCCCCGGGCTGAAGACGGCCGCCGTCCTGGAGCGGGAACTGCCCGCCCGCCGGATCGGCCTGCTCGACCTCGCGACGGGGGAGGTCGAGCGGTGGATCCCGGTCGCGCACGCAGTGGGCGGGCTCGCGTTCTCGTACGACGGCGGCAGGCTCGTCGCGACGACGTACGACGAGAATCCCGACCTGCGGCACAAGGAGACGGGCTCCGCCGTCGAGAACGGGAAGACCGCCGAACGCCAGATGTGGGCCTCCTCGATGGGTTCGAGCCGGACCGGGTTCTCCGTCATCGACCTGGCCTCCACGCAGGCCTCCTGGACGCCGGTCAAGGCCGAGCGTGACATCAGCGCACGCCAGGATTTCGCCTTCGGCCGCACCGGCGACACGGTGTACTCGCAGGTCATCGGCGGCAGGGACGGTCTCCAGCAGTTCTACGACCTCACGGGCGGGAAGATCGACGCGCCAGCGGACGAGCGGTATCTGCGCTCCGACGTCGCCGCGCGGCTGTCCCCGAACGGCAGGCTTGCCGCGCTCGGGCTGACGAAGGAGGTCGCCGGCTCCCCCGGCAGGTCGTACTCCTCGATCCGTGATCCCCGCACCGGCAAGGAGATCACCACGGTGCGCGGAGGGCATCTGCTCGCCTGGGTCGACGACAAGCGGCTCATCGCCTGGGAGCGGGTCACGAGCCTGGAGGAGGAGTACCGGCCCCAACTGGTGCTGGTCACGATCGGCAGCGACAAGGTCGTACCGCTGAGCGGCTCCCGGGAGGAGAGCCTCGAACGGCAGGGGTGGGAGCCAGTCTTCGCCCGCCGCTGATCAGCCCGCGCCGAGCGTCTCGTACGCCGCCAGCAGCCCGTCGACCGTGTCACGGCCGGCGGGCCGCAGCGGGGCGCGGACCGGGCCCGCGGGCCGGTGCAGGGCGTTGAGGAGTCCCTTCACGGTGACCGTGCCGGGCAGGCCGGACGTCATCGTCAACTCGATGAGCGCAGTGGCGCGTTGCTGGAGGAGGGCGGCCCGGGCCGTGTCGCCCGCGTCGAACGCGTCCAGGACGGCGCGGAGGGGGCCCGGGACCACGTTGGCGACCGTGCTGACGTAGCCCGCGCCGCCCACCGCGTACAGGGCGAGGTTGTGCTCGTCGCAGCCCGCGTAGTACGCCAACCCGGTGCGCGCGAGCACCTTTTGGGTGCCGAGGAAGTCGTAGGAGCAGTCCTTCACCGCGACGATCCTCGGGTGCTCGGCGAGGCGGATCAGGGTGTCGGGCTCGATGCGGGTGCCGGTGCGGGCGGGGATGTCGTAGAGGACGAGCGGCAGCCCGGACGCGTCGGCGATCTCCCGGAAATGAGCCTCCAACGCGTCCTGCGGGGGCCTGCTGTAGTACGGGCTGACCACCAACAGGCCGTCCGCGCCCGCCTTTTCGGCCGCCAGGGCCAGCTCTACGGTGTGCCGGGTGTCGAAGGTGCCCACGCCCGCGACGACGGCGGCCCGCCCGTCCACGGCCTCGCGCACGGCCGTGATCAACGCGGCCTTCTCGGCGTCCGTGGTGGTCGGCGACTCGCCCGTCGTGCCGGAGAGGACCAGTCCGTCACAGCCGTCCGTCACCAGCCGGTCGGCCAGCGCCTGAGCGCCGTCGAGGTCGAGCGCACCGGCGTCGGTGAAGGGCGTGATCATGGCGCAGAGGGCGCGGCCGAAGGGGCGAGGTGTCGTCATGGGGGTAGTGTCGGCACATCGTCAGTGAAGCTCCACTTAATTCTTCTACGATATATCCTTAAGCAATGCTGACGAAATCGTGGTCGTGCCGGGGGCGCAGGCCCTATGTGCAAGTCAGCCCCTCATGGGTCACCATGGCCAGGACGGTCATCGACCCTTGGTCATGGGAGGCGTCATGAAGCTCGGCAAGGCACTCGCCACCGGAGTCGCGGAAGAGCGACCGCAGGCCACCGTGGAAGAACCCGAACTCGAACTTCCCGAAGAGATCGAGGAGCTGAAGGCGCCCGAAGAGGTCCCGGCCGCCCGATGAAACTGCGGCTCCCCGAGGAACGCCCGACGGAGCCGCCGACCGGATACAAGATCGCCCACCCGGTGCTGTCCCAGGACGGCGCCCGGGCCGGGTTCACCGGTGTGTCGCTGGGCGGCGCGCTGCCGTACGGAGTCCTGGCCGACGCGTCCTGTGTGTACGGCCTGCGGCACCGGGCACCGCACCGCCGCTGCGACTGCGGCTTCCACTGCGTGCACGACCGCACCGTGGCCGAGGCGCTGCTGTGCACGGCCGAGCACCGTACGGCGGTCCTGCTGGAGGTGTCCGTGCTGGGCCGCTACCTCCGCTTCGAGCGGGGCTTCCGGTACGCCCGCCAGCGCGTCCGCGCGGCGACCGTGGGCCCCTGCGCCTGCGGCACGGTCGCCGCCGCCCTGGCCGACGCCGGCTGGGGCCGCCCGGGCTGGCGAGCGCTGGTCCCCTCCTGCGCGGGCTGCCTGCGCGGCCGTACGTCCCTCTCGCTCGCCGGGTTCGCCCGGCTGGCCGGAGAGGGCCTGCGGGTGGTGGCCGGGAGCGGGGCGCTGCTGCCGGCGGGCGACCTCGGCCCGCACACGGGCCCCGGTGGCCTCGGCGTGCCCGAACTCACCGCCGAGGCGGCCCTGTTGCAGGCACGGCTGGACTGGTTCCAGGCCCAGCTGGCCCGGCTCGGCGGACACGGCGGCGGCGCGGGACCGCAGGTGTAGGGCAGCGGCAGGGAGGGTCCTGGCGCACGGGTACGGAGGGCAGGCCAGGGTACCCGGGGGGTCCGATACCGAGAGGAGGCGGAACCGTGACCGGGACCACGGCCCAAAGGCCGGCACACGACGAACACCATTCGGTGGGCGAGCTCGTCGGACAGGCCACCGAACAGCTCTCCCGGCTCGTACGACAGGAAGTCGCGCTCGCCAAGGAGGAACTGGCCGAGAAGGGCCGCCGGGCGGGACGTGGGGGCGGGCTGCTGGGCGCGGCGGGCGCCGTCGGGTACGCCGGGCTGCTCGCGCTGGCCGCCACGGCCATCGCCGCGCTCTCGCTGGTGCTGCCCCTGTGGGCGGCGGCACTGATCGTGACGGGCGTGCTGTTCGCACTCGCGGGCCTGCTCGCGGTGACCGGCCGCGCCCAGCTGCGCCGGGCCGGCCCACCCACCCCCGAGGAGGCCCTGGGCAGCGTGAAGGCCGACGTGGAGGAGATCAGGGAGAGGGCGCACCGATGACGGACATGGACGGGACGGCACACGAGCACGAGCCGGGCGGCGAGGCCCCGCGGGAGGTCGGCGCCAAGGGGCCCGACGAACTGCGCCGCCAGATCGAGCGGACCCGGGGCGAACTCGGCGACACCGTCGAGGAACTGGCCGGAAAGGTCGACGTCAAGGGCCGCGCCCGGGCCCGGGCGGCGGACCTCCGCGACAAGGCCGGCGCGATGACGATCCAGCTCCGCAGCACCGCGGCGCAGGCCGGCCACACGGTCCAGGACAAGGCTCACGCCGTGGAGCACACCTTCCAGGACCGGGCCCACACCGTGGAACACAACCTCCCCGACCCGGTCCGCAACGCGGTCGAGGCGGGCCGACGGCATCCGCGGCCGGTGCTCGTCGCCGGGGTGGCCGCGGGAGTGGGCGCGGTCGTGGCGGTGGAGGTGTGGCGGCGTCGTCACGGGCGGTGAGTGCGAAGTAGGTACGGACAAGGCGAGCGGCGCCGGAGTCGACCCTCAGGGCGACTCCGGCGCCGCTCGCCGTGTCCTGGGTGCGGGGGTGCGGGGCGCACCGGCTGGGCTCAGGACACCTTCGCCTGCTTCCCCCGCGCCGCCCGCAGCCGGGCCGGCCACTTGCGGGTGTCCCTTGGTTCCACGTACGGCTCCTCGGTCGGGGGCAGGCCGTCGCGGATGATCGCGCGCTCGCGGGCCAGTTCGGCGTCGAACTCCAGGCCCAGCAGGATCGCCAGATTGCTCAGCCAGAGCCAGACGAGGAAGACGATGGCGCCGGCGAGGGTGCCGTAGGTCTTGTTGTACGAGCCGAAGTTGGCGGCATAGAGGGCGAAGCCGGCCGACGCGGCGAGCCAGACGAGGGTGGCCAGGACACTGCCCGGGCTGATCCAGCGGAAGCCTCGGCCACGGACGTTGGGGGCCGCCCAGTACAGCAGGCCGATCATGATGATCACCAGCAGCAGCAGTACCGGCCACTTCGCGACGCCCCACATCGCGATCGCCGCGTCGCCGAGCCCGATCGTCTTGCCCGCCCGCTCCGCCAACGGCCCGGTGAACACCACGATCACCGCGCTCGCCGCCAGCATCAGCATCAGCGCCAGGGTCAACGCCAGCCTCAGCGGGGTCAGTTTCCACACCGGCCGGCCCTCCGGGAGGTCGTACACCGCGTTGGAGGTACGGATGAACGCGGCGACGTACCCGGAGGCCGACCACAGTGCGAAGAGCAGACCGAGGACGGCCAGCACACTGCCCGTGCCGCCGCTGTCGCCGAGTTGGACCACCGCGTCCCGCAGGATGTCCCGGGCGGGCCCCGGCGCGAGGTCGCCGATGTTGTCGAGGACCTTGTCCGTCGCGTGCTGTCCCACCACTCCCAGCAGGGACACCAGCACCAGCAGCGCCGGGAACAGCGACAGGACCCCGTAGTACGTCAACGCGGCGGCACGGTCGGAGAGTTCGTCGTCCAACAACTCCTTCGACGTGCGCCACAACACCGCCCTCCATGATCGGGCGGGCAACGCGGAGGGGCTGTCCTTCTCGTCTCTCACCGTCTTGTCGGCCTTCGTGGCCTTCTCCTCCATGACCTGGCGGGTCTCCCGAATTCGCCGCTCGAATCGGGGACTTGACCTGAATCTTGGTCGAGGTTGGAGGGTGGTCGGTGCGCACACCGCGCGCCCCTTGCCCCTTCCCCGTACCGATCGACGGAGGTTGCCATGACCCGCCGTACCGACGCCCACCCCGGTCTCACGCGGCCCGACGTCGGCGCCCCTTTCTTCAGCACCTGGCGGGTCGGCACTCCCGAGCGGCAACGGCGGACCGTCGAGGCCATCGCCCGCACCTGGGAACGCCGGCCCTGGCCCGCCGCCGGCCTGCTCGGCTACCACGTCTACACCGGGCATGACGGCAGCACTGTGTTGCACCACAGCCAGTGGGCGAGCGAGCAGGAGTACGAGGCCTTCACCAAGGTCCACCGGCAGGAACGGGTGGACGAGATCGACACGGCCGTGCCGGGCATGGAGCGGGTGGGGCCGGGCCGCTACCGGCGCTACCGCAGCAGCGTCCGTGAGGGCGGGCCCATGCGGGTGCCGGGATGCGTGGTGATCGTCGAGGTCGAGTTCGACGGGCCCGACCCCGAACGGCAGCGTGCCTGGGTCGACGCCGTCTTCGAGGCGCTGGAGAGCGAGCCGAACCAGCATCCCGGCGGTATCTCCGGTCACTTCCACCTCAGCACCGACGGCACCAGGGTCCTCAACTACGCCGAGTGGGAGAGCGCCCAGGCGCACATCGACGCCCTCGCCGCACCCGGTGACGGGATCGGCTCGGCCACGGCCCTGTGGCAGCGCGTACAGAGCTGGCCGGGGCTGAAGAGCAGCACGGTCCGCCGGTACGACCATGCCCTCGGGCTCGTGCCGGACTGATCACCACCGTCGTCCACGTGACGCGTCGGCGCGCTACCCCACCGACAACTGGAACCGTCTGGACAAAAAAAGTCTTCGGTGGGAGGGTGGACCCATGCTGGACGTGACCGTGATCGAGGACCCCGAGGCCGCAGCCGCCTCCCTGGACCCCATAAGGGGGCGGCTGCTCGCCGAACTGGCGGCCGGACCCGCGTCGGCCGCCATGCTGGCCGGCAAGGTCGGACTGCCCCGGCAGAAGGTGAACTACCACCTCAAGTCGCTGGAGCGGCACGGCCTGGTCGAGCTGGCCGGGGAGCGCCGCAAGGGCAACGTCACCGAGCGGCTGATGCGCGCGACCGCCGCGTCGTACGTCATCTCGCCGCTCGCCCTCGCCTCCGTGCAGCCGGACCCTGACCGCTTCCGGGACCAGCTGTCCGCGCGCTGGATGCTCGCGCTCGGCGCCCGTCTGGTGCGGGACGTCGGCTCGCTGATCACCGGCGCCACCAAGGCCCGCAAGCGACTGGCGACGTTCGCGCTGGACGGCGAGGTGCGGTTCGCCTCGGCCGCCGACCGGGCCGCGTTCGTCCAGGAGCTGACGGCCGGCGTGAGCGCGCTGATCCGCAAGTACGACGCCCCGGACAGCGAGGGCGGCCGCGACCACCGGATCGTCGTGGCCGTCCATCCCACGGTCAAGGACCAGCAGCCCACCCGGGAAATCGACGCACAGTAAGCACTCACGGCAAGCAGGAGACCGCCATGTCCAAGGAATTCGAGATCGTCCGCGAGTTTGAGGTCGACGCCCCTCCGGAGGAGGTCTGGGAGGCGGTCACGAACGGCACCGGTGGTTACCTGTGGCCGATGGAGGCCCCCGAACCCCGCGTGGGCGGCACGGCGGCCTTCGGGTCCACGGTCACCGCCTGGGACCCGCCGCACCACCTGATCACCCGCAGCGAGAACGTCGGCTTCTCCGTCCAGAGCCTCAACCAGCTCGAGCACACCATCGAGCCCCGCGACGGCGGCCGGCGTGCCTGGGTGCGCTATGTGCACAGCGGGATCTTCACCGACGACTGGGACAACCAGTACGACGGGGCGAGCAAGCACACCGACTTCTATCTGCACACCCTGCGCGAGTACCTGACCCACTTCGCGCCCCGGCCCGTGACGTTCGCGTCGCTGGACGGTCCCGAGAGGTCCACCGCCGCCGACGCCTTCGCCGCCGTCGGCAGGGCACTGGGCCTGGCCGACGGCACCGCCTCGGGGGAGCGGGTGCGCGCCCAGGGGCCCGGCGGACGGGCGCTGGACGCCGTACTCGACTACCGGGACCCGTACTTCATCGGGCTGCGCACCGACCACGCGCTCATCCGGTTCTTCGGACGCAACCACTGGGGCGCCCCGGTCGGCATCAGCGTGCACGACTTCGCGCCGGACGCCGACGCCAAGGCGAACGAACTCGCCTGGCAGGGCTGGCTGGACGGGGTGTTCAGCCAGCCCTGAGGCGCTTGCCGCCTCGCCGGGAAGCGTTACGGCTGGAACCGCAGCACCTGCGGGTCGTGGTCGCTGATCTGGTCGTGGAACTCCGAGTTGATGTGCACGCTGTCGTACTCGAAGTCGCAGCCGCGCCGGATCGACGGGCTCACCAGGATCTGGTCCAGGACCTGGCTGTTGCCCTGGTAGTCATAGGTGTACCGCTCGCTCTCCGGCAGCGACTTGATCGCCGACCACAGCTCGCCGTCACCCTCGAGGATCTTGGCGGTGTCGGAGAACTCGAAGTCGTTGATGTCGCCGAGGGCGATGACGTCCGCGTTCTTCTGGATGTCGAGGATGTCCTTGACGAATCCGTTCACCAGCGCCTCCTGCTGGTGGCGCTGCGTCTCGGAGCTGCGCGCCGGCGGCTGGTACTGCGCGGTCAGCCCCTGGTCGCCGCCCTTGGAGTTGAAGTGGTTGGCGATCACGAAGACCGTCCGGCCCCGGAAGACGAACTCGCCGGCCAGCGGCTTGCGGCTGCTGGTCCAGGCGGCGTTCGCCGGGTCGATCCGGCCGGGGGAGAGGGTCAGCGCGGCCTTGCCGTGGTCCCTGGTGACGCCGACGGCGGTCGTGGCGTCGCCGCCCGCGCGGTCCGTGAAGGACACCCGCTCCGGGTTGAACAGGAACACCTGGCGGATGTTGCCGCCCGGCTCGCCGCCGTCCGCGTTGTTCACCGGGTCGATGGACCGGTACGCGTACTTCGGGCCGCCCGCCGCGACGATCGCGTCGATCAGCTTGGTCACCGTCCGGTCGGCGGCCACCGTCCCGTCGTTCGTCGCGCCGTTGTCGTCCTGGATCTCCTCCAGCGACACGATGTCGGGCGACTGGAGGTTGTGCACGATCGCGGCGGCGTGCTCCTCGAAGGTGGCGTCCGCCGGGTCGAGGTTCTCGACGTTGTACGTCGCGACCGCCAGCTCGCCCCTCTTCTGCTTCTCGGTGGTCTCGCGCTCCAGACCGGCGCTCTTCAGCGTGCCGATCTGGTTCGCGACCAGGGTGTAGCCGCCGAACTGGTTGTAGTCCAACGGGCCCGTGGTGGTGCCGGCCAGGGTGTCACCGACGTTCGCGACCGGGAAGGCGGCCGTCGAGCCCAGCGACTGGATCTGCAGCCGGCCCGTGTTCTGGGAGTCGTACGAGCCGTAGACCGTGCCGCCGCGGCGGTCGCGGTTCTCGTAGGGCTTCACCGTGACCCACAGCTCGGTGTACGGGTCGGTGGCGGTGACCACGCGGGCGTCGGCGACCTGGACGTTCATGCCCTCCAGGGACTCGTAGTAGTCCAGGGCGTATCTCGAGGGCCGCAGCGGCAGGGCGTTGACCGAGCCGTTCGCGGCCGCGTCGCCGGCCGGGGCGTAGGCGCCCGGCACCGACCTCGCGGAGACGACGGTGGCGGCCGGGACCGCGTTGCCGCCGGAGACGACGGTGATCGTCGGCTTGGTGATCTCGGTCACCGTCTGGTTGCCGGAGGAGGTGCCGCCGGGGACGTACTCCGACACCGTGCCGGAGACGGTCACCGCGTCACCGGACGCGACCTTCGGCGTGGAGCTGGTGAAGACGAAGACGCCCTCGCTGGTGGCCGGGTCGGCGTCCGGGTTCGGGTCCTGCATCCAGAAACCCTTGGACGAGCCGTACGTGCGCACGCCGGTGACGATGCCGGTCACGTCCGTGACCTGCTGGCCGGCGTACGGCGATATCCGGGTGGTGCCCTGGATGTCATGGATGCGCACGGAGTCGGCGTGCGCGGGCGAGGTGAGGACGACGGTCGAGGCCGCGGAACAGACGGCGGCGACGGTGAGCGCGGCGAGACGCGCGGAAGACTTGCTCGGCAACGGGATCCCTCCGGGGACGTACATGGGCGCCGGGACGAGGGTGGTGCGTGGAACGACGGAGCGCTACCGGTGGGGCGGTGGCGACGCGCGTAGAAAATACAGTGAACAGGTGTCCAGCAGATTTCTACGCGCGTCAATCTCCTGCCGGGTCAGGCCACTTGTCAAGGTTTCAGCCATGTCCGGGCCATGACCGGCAGATGAACCGGGTGGCATGGGTGGAAATCCGTCTAGGCTGAGCGGCTGAGTGGTAGGACGCGTCCCTAGGAGAATCAGCCGATGTCAGACAGCTCCCCCTTGCCGCCGGTACTGCTGCACCCGGAAGCGGAGCTGGCGCGGGACGCGCTGTCCACGCCACTGCTGTCCCGGGCCGCGCGGCTCGCCCGCTGGGCCGGCCCGGACACCCGCGTCGACGCCGGGGGCGGGCTCGTCGACGAGCAACTGCCCGCCGCGGCCGAGGTCCTCGGGCTGAGCGGGGACGAGGCGGCGGCGTACGCGAGCGAGGCCTGGCGGGTCGCCGTCGACACCGGGCTCGTCGAGGTCGTCGACGAGGAGGCCGGCACCGTCACCACCGGCGAGGACCTGGCCCTGCTCACCGCGGGCTCCCCGCACGACGTGCTCAGCGTGTGGCTCGGGGCGCTGGAGACCGTCCTGGCCGACGCGAGCGTGCCGGACCTGGACGACCTGGTCGACGCGATGAACCCCGGACAAGGGGACGGCGAGGCCGACTTCTCCGCCCTGGACTGGGACCCCGAGGCCGAGGCGGAGTTCCTGGACGGCGTGCTCGGCAACCTGTACCTGCTCACCGTCTCGGGCGACGGGACCGGCGACAGCCCCGTGCCGCTGCCCGCGCTGGCCGCCTCGGTGATCGTGCCCAGCGACATGGGGGAGCCCACCAACGCCGTGCTGGAACAGGTCTCCGACGCGATGATGCGGCTGGACGACCAGTTCCGCCTCCTCGAACCGGCCGGACTCGTGGCGTACCAGCCCGTCGACGAGGCGCTGATGGCGGACACCGAGGAGGAGCCCCCGGCCCCCCTCGACGAGACCGACGTCGCGCGCTACGGCATGGTCCGGCTGACCCCGCTCGGCCTGTACGGACTGCGGGCCCGGCTGCTGGAGGCCGGCGTGGAGGCGCCCGCGGTCGGCGACCTCGCGGACAAGGGCGCCGACGCCCTGCTCGACGGCACGGCGACCTTCCCTCCGACGGCGGCCCGGGCCGAGACGGAACAGTGGCTGGCCCGCCGCGAACCTCTCGCCGCGGCACGGGAGTTGCTGGCCGCGGCGCGCGGCCTGGACTCGGGCGGCCCGCTGCGGCGCCTGCTGTGCCAGCAGGCGCTGTCCCTGGTGGGCACCGAGGCCGAACCGGCCCTGCGGGAGGTCCTCGACGACCCCGAACTGGGCGGGCTGGCCCGCGTCTGGCTCACCGAGCGCGGCGCCCCGGACGTCCCCGCGCCCTCCGAGGACCTGGTCTTCTGGCTGACCGTCGACACGGTCGCCGCCCAGCTGGCCGCCGAGGGCAACTCCGACGAGCTGAGGGACCTCGTCGCGGGCCTCGCCCAGCAGCACGGCGGCTTCTTCGCGGCGGCCTGGCGGGTCGACCACCCGGCCACGGCGGACGTGCTGGAGGCGATGGGACGGCTGCATCCGGACAAGCGGATCGCCAAGGAGGCCCGCAAGGCCGCGTTCAAGGCGCGGTCACAGCAAGGGGGTTGAGGCGCAGAGGGCTCGGTTGAGGCGGAGAGGGCTCGCGCGCGGTGCGTGCGGCCCTGCCGCCGCCGGGTGCGCTTTGTCCTGTCGAGGCGAGCCCGTTTGGTTCTCTTGGGGCTGTGCGTACGGATTCATGGAAGCGGGTCCCTTGACGTCGCCCGGTGTTCAACCGGCGTTCAGGCGTGGGCGGGACGGTGGCGCGGACCGAGGTCCGCCACCTTCCACGGCACATCCACCGTCACAGGAGACACCATGTCGCTCACCCGCAGGGACTTCGCCAGAAACTCCGCGATCACCGGTGCCGGTGTCGCGCTGGCGGGCAGCGTCGGCGCCCTCGCCACCGCACCCAACGCCCTCGCGTCCACGGACACCGCCCCGCAGGCCGGGTCCGCCGCAGAGGAATCGGCCGCGCACGGAGGTGTCGGGTACGGACCCCTGCTCCCCGACCCCAAGGGCCTGCTCGCGCTGCCCGCCGGGTTCACGTACCGCGTCATCACCTACAGCGGCAGGACCAAGCTGGAGACGGGCGAGTTCACCCCCTCCAACCACGACGGCACGGCCACCTTCGACGGCCCGCGCGGCACCACCCTCCTCGTCAACAACCACGAGCTCAAGGGCCCGCGCGCCAACTGGCCCCACCCCGTGCCGCTCACCGAGGGCCTGGTCTACGACCCGGCCGCCTCGGGCGGCTGCACGGTCGTCGAGGTCCGCCCCGGCGGACGCGTCGCCGAGTGGGTCGGCATCGCCGGCACCTCCACCAACTGCGCGGGCGGCAGCACCCCTTGGGGCACCTGGCTCACCGGCGAGGAGACCGAGGACAAGGCCGGCCAGAACGGCATGACCAAGGACCACGGCTACATCTTCGAGGTCGACCCCGCCGACCGCCGCGCCAACCGCGACCCCAAGCCCGTCAAGGCGTTCGGCCGGTACGCCCACGAGGCGGTCGTCATCGACCCCAAGCGCGGCCACGCCTACCTCACCGAGGACGCCTCCGGCCCCAACGGCCTGCTCTTCCGCTGGACCCCGCCGGCGGGCTTCCACCACGGCCGCGGCAAGCTGCGCACCCTCGCCGGCAACGCGGGAGTCCTGCAGGCCTTCAAGTGCTTCGACTCCGGCGGCAAGTTCGTCGACGACCTCTCCCGCGCCACCAGGATCGGTACGGTGTACGGCGTCGACTGGGTCGACGTCCCCGACCGCGACGCCAAGACGGTCCCCGTCCGCAAGCAGTTCACCGACGGCCAGGTCACCCGCGCCCGCAAGCTCGAGGGCATGTGGTGGGGCGACGGCGGCGCGTACGTCGTCTCCTCGTACGCCCGTGAGGAGAGCCCCGTCCAGCACGACGGCCAGGTCTGGTTCTACGACCCCAAGCGCCGCACCCTGACCCTGAAGGTCCTGCTCGGCGTCAACCCGGACCCCTCCAAGGACGGCGCCTTCGACGGGCCCGACAACATCACCGTCTCCCCCTACGGCGGCCTCGTCATCGCCGAGGACGGCGAGGGTATCCAGCACCTGTTCGGCGCGACCGACAGCGGCCGCACCTACCCCATCGCCCGCAACGAACTCAACATCGGTACCGAAGAAGAGCCGGAATACAGCGAGTTCACGGGCGTGACCTTCTCGCCCGACGGCAGGACACTGTTCGCCAACATTCAGACTCCGGGCATCATGCTGGCCATCACCGGGCCCTGGAAGCGCCAGGAGCGGTAGAAACCACGCTCACTCGAACGGGTGGGTCTGTCCGATTCGGCGGCCGGTGTTTGGCGCTGGTCATACCGTTCACGCATGTCCGAGTTGTGCGAACAGTGCGGCACGCCGGTCAAGGCGAAGCGTAGGCGCTTCTGCAGCAACCGGTGCAGCCTCGCGGGGACTGCGACCCAGCGGGCCGCGGCAAAGCGACGGCCTAAGCCGTCGTGTCCTCAGTGCGGCAAGCCCATCCTGACCCGTGGGGCGGTCCACTGCAGCCGGGCTTGCGCGAACGTGACCCGGCGGCAGGAGGCGGAGACACGGCGAGGGCTCCCCGAGCCGTGCCTCCGTTGCGGATCGCAGGAGCGGCGTCCCCGCACCACCGAGGCGGTGCGCCGCCACTACGAGAAGCACGACCGGGTGCTGATCGTCACCGACGAGCAGTACGCCTTCAGCCACCACGGCGACCCGGC
The DNA here is from genome assembly GCF_000721105.1 of Streptomyces cellulosae. Classification (GTDB taxonomy): domain Bacteria; phylum Actinomycetota; class Actinomycetes; order Streptomycetales; family Streptomycetaceae; genus Streptomyces; species Streptomyces cellulosae_A. The sequence goes on along the minus strand of NZ_JOEV01000031.1, from coordinate 45,547 downwards.
CGAGCAGGTCCCGGCGAACGTGCCGGTCTACACCTGGAACCTCTCCGGATACCGGGCGGGCCACGGCCCGTCGGGCAAGGCGAACCGGCACACCTTCGGGGGGCTTTCGGACGCGGCCTTCCGGATGATTCCGCTGCTCGAAGCGGCACGGGACGCCGACTGGCCCTGGGCTGCCTGAACCGACTGTGGCCCGCACTTCGGTGCGGGCCACATGCGCGGGGGTCCAGGGTGCCGTGAACCCGGTCGGCACACCCCGAAGCGTGGGGGCGGTCCGCGCGTACCTACACCAGCGGGTTCAGCCGCAGCGTGAAGATCTGGAAGGGACGCAGCGAGAGTTCGACCCGCTGCTCCCCGACCACCTCGTACGCCACGGAGGTCTCCGCCAACGGGCGCTCCAGCAGGTCGACGGCCACGGCCGAGGCAACCGGGAACCCGGCGGTCAGGCAGAGCCGTGCCCGCTGTCCCAGCGCCTCGTACAAGCGCACGACCACCGCACCCGACTGTTCGTCGGCGAGCTTCACCGACTCCACGACCACCGAGTCGCAGTCCACCGCGACCAGTGGCGCCACCACCGTCGCACCCGGCACCGAACGCTCCGGCAGGTTGATCCGGTACCCCTCCCGCACCGCCTCCGCGACACCCGCGCCAGGGACGAAGGCGTACCGGAACCGGTGTACGCCCTGGTCGGTGTCCGGGTCGGGGAAGCGCGGCGCGCGCAGCAGGGACAGCCGTACGGTCGTCGTCGTCCCGCCGTCCTCGCGCACCGTGCGGGTGACGTCATGCCCGTACGTCGAGTCGTTCACCACCGCCGCCCCCCAGTCCCGTTCGCCCACGTGCAGGAAGCGGTGGGCGCAGATCTCGAACTTGGCGGCGTCCCAGCTGGTGTTGGTGTGCGTGGGGCGGAACACGTGCCCGAACTGTGTCTCGGCGGCCGACCGGTCCGCGTGCACGTCCACGGGGAAGGCCGCCTTGAGCAGCTTTTCCCGCTCGTGCCAGTCCACCTCCGTGTCGATGTCCAGTCGCTTGGCGCCGGTCCGCAGCACCAGCGACTGCTCCACGCGCGAGGCGCCGAAGGAACGGACCACTCGTACAGCCGCCCGTGCCGGGTCGTCGGTGTGGGTGAGCAGAACCTCGTCGGCATCTGTCAGGTCGGTGACCGTGTTGCGGTAGAACGCGTCCACGTCCCACGCGTCCGAGTCGTTGGGCAGGTCCGGGTGGACCTGGAGCAGGTTGGCCGCGCTGCCCGGCGCGACCGCCTCACGCGCGGCGGCGACGTCGTACACCGAGGTGACCAGACCGCGCCGGTCCACCGTCACGCGCAGCAGGCCGTTGTCGAGGACGAAACCGCCTCCCGGCAGCTCAGTGGCGGACACCGCCTGGCCTGCGGGCCTGTCCGGCACCGGTGCGCCGCCCATCGCCGGGATGCCGCCCCGCTCGTGCGGGGCCGCGTTGAACACCACCGTGCCGACCTGGTCCGGGCCGGCTCCCCCCGCCAGCGCCCGCTGCGCGGCATCGATCACCGCCTCCAGTTCCTCGGCCACCCGGGCATACGTCCGGCGGGCCTCACGGTGTACCCAGGCGATCGACGAGCCCGGCAGGATGTCGTGGAACTGGTGCAGCAGCACCGTCTTCCAGATCCGGTCCAACGTCCGGTACGGGTACGCGAAACCGGTCCGCACGGCCGCCGTCGCGGCCCACAGCTCCGCCTCCCGGAGCAGCGCCTCGCTGCGCCGGTTGCCCTGCTTCATCTTCGCCTGCGAGGTGTAGGTGCCACGGTGCAGCTCCAGATACAGCTCGCCCACCCACACCGGCGCGTTCGGGTACTCCGCCTGGGCCTTGGCGAAGAACCGCGCGGGCTTCTCGATCTCGACCCGCGGTGCGCCCTCCAGGTCCCGCAGCCGTCGCGCCCGGGCGAGCATCTCCCGGGTCGGGCCGCCTCCGCCGTCGCCGTAACCGAACGGCACCAGTGAGCGGTTGGCCGAGCCCTTGTCCCGGAAGTTGCGTACCAGGTGGGCCATCTCCTGCCCGGAGAACTCGGAGTTGTACGTGTCCACCGGTGGGAAATGCGTGAACACCCGGCTGCCGTCCAGTCCTTCCCACCAGAAGGTGTGATGCGGGAAGGAGTTGGTCTGGCTCCAGGAGATCTTCTGGGTCAGGAACCACTTCGACCCGGACAGTTTCACCAGCTGCGGAAGTGCGGCACTGTAGCCGAACGAGTCGGGCAGCCACACCTCCTCGGTCTCGATGCCGAACTCCTCGAGGAAGAACCGCTTGCCGTGTGTGAACTGCCGGGCCAGCGCCTCCCCACCGGGCATGTTGGTGTCCGACTCCACCCACATGCCGCCGACCGGTACCAACTGTCCGGCCGCCACCTTCTCCTTCACCCGGGCGAAGATCTCCGGGCGGTGCTCCTTCATCCAGGCGAGCTGCTGTGCCTGCGACATGGCGAAGACGAACTCCGGGTGGTCGTCCATCAGCGCGGCCACGTTGGTACAGGTACGCGCCACCTTCCGCACCGTCTCCCGCAGCGGCCACAGCCACGCGGAGTCGATGTGCGCGTGGCCCACCCCGGACACCCGGTGGGCCGACGCCGCGGCCGGGGCGGCCAGCGCGGGAGCCAGGCGCTCCCGTGCCGCGGCCGCGCTGCCCGCGATGTCGTCCAGATCGAGGGCGTCCAGGGCACGTCCGACCGCGCGCAGCAGGTCCCAGCGGCGCGTGGTGTCCAGCGGGAGTTCTCGCATGAGCTGGCCCAGCACGTCCAGATCCTGCGCCAGTTCCCAGACGACCTGGTCGAGGACCGCGAGATCCGCCCGCCGCAGCCGGTAGAGCGGCTCCGGCGGGGCGGTCTCGGTGTCGCCGAGCAACGTCACGGGACCTGCGATCAGCGGATTGGCCGCGGCCTCGACGTACAAGGTCACGGACTCGCCGCCGTCCGCCGACGCGGCGATCCGCACCGCGGTGCTGCGCGGGTGCAGCCCTTTCACGGCCGTGCCGTCCGGCCGGTACACCAGACCCTCCGCGGAGAAGCCGGGGGTGTCGGAGCCGAAGCCGAGATCGACCACCGCCTCGACCTGCCTGCCCGCCCACTCCTTTGGCACAGCCCCGGTCAGCCGGAACCAACTGGTGCCCCACGGCCGGCCCCAGATGTCACCCACCCGGGCGGGCCCGTACGGCGCGGCCAATCCCTCGGTCACCGGCACCGGCTCTCCCGGTGCGTGCCACACCTCGACCTCCAGCGGTACGCGCAGCCGGTGGACGGCGGGGCGGATCCGTTCCCGCAGCACACGGTCGAGACGGTCCTCCACCAGCTTCCGGTCGTCGTGCATGAAAAACTCCTTGCGTTCGAGGGGACAAACCTGGTGGGACCGAACCTGTGGAACGCCGGTGGAACGGAGCCGGTGGAAATCGTGCGGTCGGGGACGACGAGGCGCGGTGAGCGAGAGGACAGGGGGCCCGCTGCGTCGATCCGTCGTCAGCGGGCGCGGTTGCGGACGATGAGGTCGGTGAACGCCTGGGGCGTCACCACCTCGACGTCGGGACCGAGCCCGTCCACCACTGTCCTGATGTTGGACAGGGTCTTGGTCCAGCAGTGCACCAGGACGAGCGTGTAGCCGTCGGCGCTGGTCGGTGCGGCCGGCCTGGAGTTGATGTTCCGGATCAGGTCCTGTTCCTCGGTGAGACCGGCCCACAGCACGTCCCGCTGGGCGATCACGGGTTTGCCGTTCACCCAGCTGATCCGGCCGCTGATCCGGTCGGTGTCGCCGTATCCGAAGAAGAACAGGGCGTCGATGTTCGGCTGCCGGAGGTAGGCCGACCACACGTCGGTGCGGTCGAAGCTGTCCTGGTCGTCGAGAATCTCGGAGATACGCAGGTCTCCGGCGGCCATGTACGCGTTCAGCCGGTCGGTGAAGAGAGCGAGGTCGTCGGGCGGCATCTTGGCCGGGAAGACGTATCCGGAGCCGCTCGGCCCCGCGATGAAGCAGTCGCTTCCCGCGCCGCGTGAGGCGTTCTCGTAGTACCAGCGCATCGCCGCCGGAGCCAGATCGACCAGGGACGGGCTGATGCCGTAGCCGATGTCGAAGCGGCCGCGGTCGGGGTTGCTGAAGTACTGCTGAAGTCCCCACAGGTTCCAGGCGACGTTGTCGCCGTCGCTGACGACGAACGACACATAGTGCTTGTTCCGGGTCTCGGGAGCGGCCAGTGGCTTCTGGGTGAGTCCCTCGTTGCCGTGGACGGCGCTCAGCGCCGAGAGGTTGGGTGCCAGGTCCGACGGGATGGACGTGACGCCGCACCGCGATGCCTGCGCGACCATGTCGTACTCGCTGCTGCCGTATCCCATCAGTGCGGCACCCGGCTTCAGGGCGCCGAGGACCTGCGCACGCCAGTCGGTCACGCCGTCGTAGAAGGTGAACGCGTCCGTCATGGCTATGTAGTCGCGCTGGTGGTAAAGGATGGACGGGTTCAGCTCCGCGGCCGTCGTCCGCGAGAACAGCCGGCTGTGGCTGTCATAGGCCCACTTCTCCGTCCGGCCGGTGACGTCGAGGACTTGGCGTCCCAGGCCCAGGGCCCGGACCCGGGCCTCCTGGGAGACGTCGACGGGGAGGGCTCGCAACGGCCCGCTCAGCGACGAGGCCACGTTGACTGACGGCGGATTGCCGGCCAGGTCGTAGAGGACGTAGCCCGCGAGGTTCTGCCGGAAGCGCTTCAGCAGGGCGGGCCAGGTGGGGAGGCTGTCGTCGAGCAGGACGCCGTACTCGGTGTGCAGGAAGTCCTTCCATACGGCTCCCGGTCCGCCCTCGTCGATGAAGATGTGTTCCGAAGAGGTCCTGGCGACCAGGCCCTGGAGCGCGGCCACCAGCACCCGGTCCGCGTCGCTGGTGAGGTTGCCGGACGGGATGACGTCGAGCCTGCGCAGGGCCGTGCCCTTGGGCAGGGCGATGCCGCGCGCGGCGCTCACCGCGTTCGCGTCGGCGGCGCCACCCGCACCCGGCACCGCGGCGGCCGCGCTCCGGGGGACGGCCAGCGGGGCGGCGGCGGCCAGCGCTGTCAAGCCGAAGGTTCTCCTACTGATCACAGGTGCTCACCGATTTCTCTCAGGAGGCCCGGCAGCCGTACCGGGAAACAGGCCCGGCGGGGATGTACCTGAGCGCTCGGTGGGAGCCGGGGTCCCGTTCATGCGCCAGGCGGTGAGGTGGTCCGCTGCGGCGCGGATGCCACCAGAGTCCCGATAACGCTCACGTGAACGTTCACGGAAAGAGTGAACGGCAGTATGCTGCGGGGACCAAGGGGCGTTGTCAACATCCCGGACCGGCCGAAAACCAACGGCGCGGCGGGAGGCGGCCCGGTTAAGGTTCCTGCACCACAGGACCCACACAGAGGGCGGGTATAGCGCAGTGCCGGGCAAGCATGACGAGCGGCAAAAGCTCGGTTCCCCCCGGGCCGCCAAGCGGCGGACGACGATCGACGACGTGGCCAAGCTGGCCGGGGTGTCCCGGCAGACCGTTTCCCGCGCGATCAACGACAAGGGAGAGATCGATCCCGCGACGAAGGAGCGGGTCCTGCAGGCGACACGCACCCTGGGGTACCGGCCGAGCCGGTTCGCGCAAGGGATGCGGCGGCAGGACTCGGTCACCCTCGGTCTGATCATCTCGGACCTGAGCAATCCGTACTTCGCCGAGGTCGCCGTCGCGGTACTGGAGGTGGCCGAGGAGCGCGGCTGGCACGTGATCGTGTGCGACTCGCGCAACGACGAGGGGAAAGAGCGGGAGGCGCTCGATGTGCTCTCCCGGCAGGCCGACGCGATCATCGGCCACTGCGCCGGCTCCGACGACGTGCTGGCCCGGCATGCGCCGGGGATGCCGCTGGTGCTGCTGGAGCGCGGCCCGGACCAGACGCGTTTCGGGTCGGTGGGCATCGACGCGGCGGCCGGCATGGCGCAGGCATTCGCGCATCTGACGGGCGCCGGGCACCACCGCATCGGCATGCTCGACGGGGCGCCGGACGACCGGCCGAGCGCCCGCCGGGAGCACTTCCTGGCGCAGGTGGGGATGTACGACCTGCCGGTGGGGGCCGACTGGGTCGTCTCCTGCGACCGGCACAGTGTGGGTGCCGGCGAGCGTGGGATGGACGCACTGCTGGACGCGCATCCGGATGTGACGGCCGTGGTCGGCTTCAACGACCTGATCGCGGTCGGTGCCATCCGGACCGCCCGTCGCCGGGGACTGCGCGTACCGGACGACGTCGCGGTCCTGGGCTTCGACGGCCTCTCGCTGGGGGAGCTGGTGGAACCGCCTCTGACCACCCTGAGCATCGACAAGAGAGAGCTGGGACGGCTGGCGGTCGAACAGGTGGCGGCCCAGCTGAGCGGAGACGAGAAGCCTCCGGCGGAGGGCGACGCAGGGGTGCGGCCCGAGCTCGTCCTGCGGGCTTCGGCGTGACCTCCGGTCCGGTCGCGCGCGCCTGAGGCCGGTATCAGGCCTCATCCCTGCCGTCTGCCCTGTTGACACACGGTCCGGATCACGGCACGATTCTTCGTTATCGTTCACGTGAACGTTCACGAATCATGACCGACCTGCCCGCGCGGCGCGACACCCGTCCCCGCTCGCCCCCGACACCGAGTGCACGTGTACGTGCCAAGTCATGACCCGCGTTGGCCGCCCGGCGGGACTCCCCGTCCTTCGCTCGCCCTCGACACCAGGAATCGTTCATGTCGAAGCCGTACTACGAAGCCACGTCCCCCGGATACGGAGCCAGGCCGGCGCGGGCCGCCGTCAGGACCGACGCGGCCACCACCGGCCTCGGCGGCCTGTGGCGCTTCCACCTCGCCCCCGCCGCGGACCTGGCCCCCGACGGGTTCTGGGCGGACGACTTCGACGACAGCTCCTGGAGCGTGCTGCCGGTGCCCTCCCACTGGCCGCTGCACGGGCACGGCTCCCCCGTCTACACGAACATCGGCTATCCCTTCCCGCTCGACCCGCCGCGGGTGCCCGACGAGAACCCCACCGGCGACCACCGGCTCGTCTTCGAGCTGGACGAGTCATGGACCGAGGAGCCGGCGGTGCTGCGGTTCGAGGGGGTGGACTCCTGCGCCCGGGTCTGGCTGAACGGGCAGGAACTGGGCGTCACCCGTGGCAGCCGGCTGCCGGTCGAGTTCGCCGCCGGACCGCATCTGCGGGCCGGACGGAACGTCCTCGCGGTGCGCGTGCACCAGTGGTCCTCCGGCAGTTACCTGGAGGACCAGGACATGTGGTGGCTGCCGGGCATCTTCCGCGAGGTGACGCTGATCCGGCGTCCGCCGGGCGGTGTCGAGGACGTCTTCGTCCACGCCGGCTACGACACCGCGACGGGTCGCGGAACGCTCCGCGTGGACGCCGTGACCCGCGACGGCGCCGAGGCGCGGCTCAGCGTCCCGGAACTGGGTGTCGACGACCTGCCCGCGGGGCGCGGCATCACGCTGGAGGGCGTGGCGCCGTGGACGGCGGAGAGGCCCCGCCTCTACGAGGGGGTGCTGGCCACCGGCACCGAGCGGGTGACGTTGCGCATCGGCTTCCGTACCGTTGCCGTCGAGGACGGGCAGCTCAGGGTCAACGGTCGCCCGCTGCTGCTGCGTGGCGTGAACCGCCACGAGCATCATCCGGACCACGGCCGCGCGCTGCCCGCCGAGGTGGACCGCGAAGACGTGCTCCTGATGAAGCGGCACAACATCAACGCCGTCCGTACCAGCCACTACCCGCCCCATCCGCGGTTCCTGGATCTCTGTGACGAGCTGGGTCTGTGGGTGGTGGTGGAGTGTGACCTGGAGACCCACGGCTTCTCCGCGGCCGATTGGCGCGGTAACCCCGCCGACGCCCCGGAATGGACCGAAGCGTGCCTGGACCGGATACGCCGCACGGTGGAGCGGGACAAGAACCACCCGTCCGTCGTGATGTGGTCGCTGGGCAACGAGTCCGGCAGCGGGCGCAACCTGGACGCGATGGCGGCGTGGGTGCGCGGGCGTGACCCGGGGCGGCCCGTGCACGACGAGGGCGATCACGAGTGCCGGCACAGCGACGTGTACAGCCGGATGTACCTGCCGCACGACGAGGTCGAGGCGATCGGCAGGCGCGCCGAGCCACCCTTGGACGATCCCGACGCGGATGCCAGGCGGCGCTCGCTGCCGTTCATCCTCTGCGAGTACGCCCACGCGATGGGCAACGGTCCTGGCGGGCTGGCCGAGTACCAGCGGCTCTTCGAGCGCTATCCCCGGCTGCAGGGCGGTTTCGTGTGGGAGTGGATCGACCACGGACTGCGGCGGCGGACGCCGGACGGGCGCGAGTACTTCGCCTACGGGGGCGACTTCGGTGAGCCGTTCCACGACGGCACGTTCGTCATCGACGGTCTGCTCTTCCCCGACCGCACGCCGTCGCCCGGGCTCGTGGAACTGAAGAAGACCGTCGAGCCGGTCACCATCCGCGCCGCCGAGGGCCGCGAGGACCGGCGCGGTCGCCGGATACGGATCACCAACCAGTACGACTTCAGCGACCTCCGCCACCTCCGCTTCGAGCTGGCGCTCTCCTCGGACGGACAGCCGGTACTGGCCAAACCCCTCCAGGTGCCCCCCGTCGCCGCGGGCGAGACCGCAGAGATCGAACTGCCGGCCCTTCCGGCAGTGGACGGCGAGGGCTGGATCACGATCAGCGCGGTGCTGGCCGAGGACCAGCCCTGGGCTCCGGCGGGCCACGAGGTCGCCTGGACGCAGCTGCCCCTGACGGAGGCCGGACAGCCGTCACGCAGCGGCGCCGGACCGCGGCTCGCCGCTGTTCCGCGGCGACGTTCCGACGGCCGCCTGGTGCTCGGTTCCGGCGAGTTCGACGGCCGCTCCGGGCGCCTGGTCCGTCTGGGGGCGATGGACATCGACGGTCCGGTGCTGGATCTGTGGCGGGCACCGACCGACAACGACCGGTCGGCCTCCTTGTGGGGGCCGGCGGACGACTCGGCGGTGCGGCGGTGGCGCCGGGCGGGTCTGGACCGGTTGCTGCACCGCGTGGACGAGGTGGCGGACGGTCCGGACGGAATACTGGTGCGTACGCGGGTGGCGGCGGCGGCCCAGGCGTCCGGGATGACGGTCGAGTACCGGTGGGCCGCCGACGAATCGGGCCTGGTACTCACCGTCCGTGTCGAGCCGGCGGGCGACTGGCCCGGTGGTCTGCCGAGGCTCGGCGTACGCATGGCGGTGCCGGGCCGGCTGGGTCGGGTCCGGTGGTTCGGCCTCGGGCCGGGCGAGGCGTACCCGGACAGCCGGTCGGCGGCGCGGGTCGGCCGCTTCTCGTCGACAGTGGACGCTCTGCAGACCCCGTACGTGGTGCCGCAGGAGAACGGAGCCCGGGCGGACGTCAGATGGGCGGAGCTGAGCGGCGGTGACGGCCCCGCACTGCGCATGGAGTCCGTGGGGATCCCGCGCTTCTCCCTCACCGCTCGCCGCTGGACCACGGGGGACCTGGAGTCGGCCCGGCACACGACCGACCTTGCTCCTTCCGACCGGATCTTCCTCCACCTGGACGCCGCGCAGTACGGCCTCGGCTCCGCGTCGTGCGGTCCTGGCGTGCTGCCCGCCCACCGCCTGGAGGCGGCACCGTTCACCTGGTCGCTGCGGCTGAGTCCCGGCGTGCGGGTCGACACCGTCGGTTGATTCCCAGGCTCGCCCGACGTCGGTCTCCAAGACCTGGTTGTGGTCTTGGAGACCGACGTCGTTGTGCGGGGTGGGCCGATGCCGCGGCAGCCGAAGTGGCCGGTCGTGATCCCGGCGAGACGGCGCGGGTGGCGCGGGCCGGCTGGTGCTGGTGCTGGTGCTGGTGCGGGTGTCTCGGTCCGTGGAGGCGCTGACCGTTCAGCAGGCGGGGGGCGCGGAGGCGGCGAGTATCGGCACCGGTGCGCCCAGGACTCGCCCCGCAGCACCCGGCCACTTCGCAGCGCTCGGCCCCGCCGAGCCGAAGCTCGGCGGGGCCGGGACGAGCCCTCCCCGAGTCAACGAACACCGCCATGGTTCACGGGGGCTCCGACGGCGGCGGTCCGGGGCCCACTCACATCTTCATGGCTCCGGCGGCCAGGTCCCGCAGGAAGTGCCGGGCACCGATGACGAAAACGATGATCAGCGGCACCACGCTCATCAGCGCGCCGGCCATGACGACCGCGTAGTCAGGCCCGTAGACGGTGTTGAGCTGGGCCAACGCCACCTGAAGGGTGAGCCGGTCCGGGTCGATCATGACGACGAGGGGCCAGATGTAGTCGTTCCACGCGCCGATGAAGGTGAAGATGCCGAGGAACGCCAGCGCGGGCCGGAAGAGCGGCACCGCGATGGTCCAGTACAGGCGGAAGAACCCGGCGCCGTCGATCCGTCCGGCGTCCAGCAGTTCGTCGGGCAGCGAGTTCTCGGCGTACTGCCGCATCCAGAAGATACCGAAGGCGTTGGCCGCCCCCGGGACGATCAGGGCCGTGAGGGAACCCACCCATCCCAGATGGGCCATGGTGACGAACTGCGGCACCAAGGACAGCTGGGCCGGGATCATGTAGGTGGAGAGCAGGATGACGAACAGGAACTTCTTGCCGGGAAACTGGTACTTGGCGAAGGCGAACGCGGCCAGCGAGTCGAAGAACAACACCAGTGCGGTGCCGACGAGCGCTACCACAAGGGTGTTGGCCAGGGATGAGAAGAAGGCGACGCGGTCCAGCACCGTCCGCATGTTCTCCAGCAGGTGGCTGCCGGGGACGAGGAGAGGCGGGTACCGGAAGATCTCCCCGGTGGTGCGAGAGGCCATCACGATCAGCCAGTAGAACGGGAAGACGGAGACGAGCAGGCCCGCCAGCAGCACGGCGTGAACCGCGAGCCTCTTGACCCTGCTGCCGGAGCCGATGGCGACGCCGGCACTGCCGGCCGTTCTGGTGTCAGCGCGCACGGTTGAACCTCCCGCGCCTCGAAGTGGCCGGACGGTCCTCGCCGAACCTGGCGACCAGCCGCCAGTTGATGGCGGCGAAGACCGCCACGATGACGAACAGGGCCCATCCGATGGCCGCCCCGTAGCCGAACTGGTGGTCGCCGAAGGCCTTTTGCCACAGATACAGCACGATCGTCATGCCTTCCTGGCCCGGGCCTCCGGTGGAGTAGCCGTTACTGGCCTGGAAGAGCACCTGGGATTCGGTGAAGATCTGCAGCCCGTTGATGCTGGAGGTGATGACGGTGAAGAGAACCACCGGCCGCAGCTGTGGGAGAACGACCCGGAAGAGGGTCTGCCGACTGCTCGCCCCGTCGACCCGGGCGGCCTCGTAGAGCTCGGCGGGAATGGCCTGCAGCCCGGCGAGGAAGATGAGGGCGTTGTAACCGGTCCACCGCCATATGATCATGATGGCGAGGGACACTTTGACGCCCCAGGCAGACGTCATCCAGCCGAACTCGCCGAGGCCGACGGCCTTCAGCAGGGAGTTGCCGAGCCCCGCCTGCGCGAAGACCGACCCGAACACGATGGTCATCGCGACCATCGAGGTGACGTTGGGGATGAAGTAGGCCACCCGGTACGCCATGCTGTACCGGATCTGCGAGTTCAGCAGGAACGCGATGACCAGCGCCAGGAACAGCATCGGTACCGTGGACAGGAACCAGATCTCGAAGGTGTTGAGGATGGACTTCCAGAAGACGCTGTCGTGCAGCAGCCAGTCGTACTGCTGCCAGCCGACGAAGCGCATGGTCCCGATGCCGTCCCAGTCCTGGAAGGACAGGTAGAGCGAGAAGACGACGGGGAACACGCCGAACACGGCGAACAGCACGTAGAACGGCGAGATGGCGAGATAGACCGGCAGATTGCGCCGCACCGGGCTGCCCAGCCGCCCGGCCGTCGCCGACACCCGCTCCTTTCCCGCCGTCACACTTGGCTTGGTGCTGGGCGCACCGGTGGCTCCGGCAAGGGCCATCTCATCTCACCCCCTTCTGCGAGAGGGTCTTCTCCGCAGCGGCCATGGCATCCCGCCACGCCTTGTCGGGGTTCTTTCCGAGCAGCTCCACGTTGGTCAGCTCCTGGTAGACGGGGGTGGAAGCGTTGCCCTCGTAGGGGCTGAAGTAGACGACAGGCGCCTGCTGGGCGGCCGGTCCGAAGACGTCGATGGGGCGCTGACCGCCGAAGAACTTGTCGGGCTCCCGCATCGCCGGCTTGTCGTAGACGGCGGGAGTGCTCGGGAACAGCCCCATCTCCTGGTAGGCCGCCAGTTGGTTGGCCGGCCCCAGCAGCCATTTGACGAACTCGAAAGCGCCCTTCGGGTCCCGGCAGTACTTGGTGATGGCGAGGTAGGAGCCGCCGTAGTTGGCCGCCCCACCGGGCATCCTGGTCACTCGCCAGGCACCGGACGTCTTGGCGGCCGTCTGCTTGACCCCGCCCATCCACCAGACGGCGGTGCAGGCGGAGGCGATACGTCCCTGCGCGTAGGCCGCGTTGGAGTCGGGTGTCCCGTCGTTGATCTTGGCGCTGAGCTTCTGCCGGAGCGATTCCACCGCCAGGTCCCAGCAGCGTTTGACGTGTGCCTGGTCTCCTATGAAGCGGTTGTCCCGGTCGACGAACTGCTTCCGGCTCTGCAGCAGGGACATGCGGAAAACGCTCGCGATGTTGCCGACGAGGAAGGTGCCGGGCTGCGCGGACCTCAGTTTCCTGCCGACCGCGAAGTAGTCCTCCCAACTGGAGGCGGCCTGCGCGAGTTCCTCAGGGGCGGAGGGGAGTCCTGCCTTGTCGAAGATGTCCTTGCGGTAGTACAGCGCGGAAGGACCGCAGTCGATGGGGAAGGCGATCATCCGACCGGACGGTGCGATGCCGCCCTGCCACTTCCAGTCGAGGTACTGACTCTTGAGGCTGTCCGCGCCGAGACTGTTCAGATCGAGGAACTGGTCCTCGTGCGGGAAGAAGCTGGCGACGTCGGAGTTGAGGGCCGTGATGTCCGGGACGTAGGCGCGGGCTGCCAGGCCGGTGAGCAGCTTGCCGTAGGTGTCACCTATCTCGGCGCCCTCCACCTTCAGGCCGGGGACACCCGGTACCCCTTTGCGGGAGACGGCCAGCAGCCGGGTGCTCAACGCTCCCGACCAGTACCAGACGCTGAGGTGGCCGGTGCCGGCGGACACCGAACCGGAGGAGGCGCCGCAGCCCGTGAGACCCAGCAGAGCGGCACCCGTGCCGCCCAGCGAAGCTGCGAGAAGACGTCTCCTCGACAGAGATGGCTCCATGTTCGAACACTCACTTCGTTCCGGGGCAGGCGCGCCTCGGCCACGCGGTGCCGATCGGGGGGTCGGTTGCCTGTGGCCGGGCCCTGCGAAGGTGAGGACGGGGAGGGGTCGGCAGGGCCGCCGCAGGGCCCCACTGTGCTTTCGTGGATGCTGTCCGTGAACGTTCACGTGAACGTTGCCGAGGAGTATGCGCGCGCCTCGAAGTGAGTGTCAACAACGAGGACGTAACCGACGCGTTGTCAGAAAGCAACGGTCAGGCAGGCGCAGGTGAGGACGACGCGGGGGAGACGTCTTCCCGTTCGGCGCTGGGCACCTGCCGCCGGACGGCAGACATGCGGGCCCCGCAGCGTGCGGTGAACCAGTCGCCGGGGAAGCGGCCGCCGGTACGGCAACGGGTCGCCCGGCGGTTGTGCGAGGCGATCGACCCCGAGGCGTGGGTGTTCGAGGTGTCGTTCAGGGCACGACCGGGTGCTGATCGTCACCGACGAGCAGTACGCCGCCGGCCGTCACGGCGGGCCGACCGAGCAGGATCCGGCCGGCGTGCGGTCCACACCTGGAACCTGGCCGGTCGCCGGGCGGGCCACGGCCCGTCGGGCCAGGGCAACCGCCACACCTTCGGAGGCCTGCCGGACGCGGCCTTCCGGATGGTCCCGCTTCTCGACGCCGCTCGGGACGCCGACTGGCCGTGGGCTGCCTGACCGGCTGCCATGATCGGGGGGCTCGCACTTCGGTGCGGGCCCCTCTTCTCTTTCGGAAGATTGACATCTAACATTTCAGTTCATGGAACCCGTTCCGCGCACCCTGCTCAGGGACCGCGCCTACACAGCGATCAGGGACGCCATCGTGACCGGGGAGATCGACCCCGGTGCCGTGGTGCGGGACGCCGATCTCGCCGAGCGGCTCGGGTTGTCCCGGGCGCCGGTGCGCGAGGCGTTCGCGCGGCTGGTCGACGAGGGGCTGCTGGAGAGCAAGCCGCAGAGCTACACCCGGGTGACTCCCGTCGTGGCCGCCGATGTGCGGGACGCGGCGGCCGTGGTGGGGGCCATGCACGAACTGGTCACCCGGGTCGCGGTGCCCCGGCTGTTCGCCGCCGACGTCGAAGCGATGCGCGCGGCCAACGAGCGGTTCACGGCGGCCGTCCGGGCGGGGGACGTGGACAGCGCCCTGCATGCCGACGACCAGCTCCATGACGTCCTGGTCCGCGTCAGCGGCAACCGCGCGGCCGCCGCCACCGCCGCCCGCTACACCCCCCTCATCCGCCGACTGGAGCGACGGCGCTTCGGTGAGGGCGGCAGCTGCCGTTCGGCCGGGATGCACGAACGCCTCATCGAGGCCTGCGCGGCCGGTGACGTGGCCGAGGCCGTCCGCGTCACCGCGGAGATCTGGCGGGGCCTGGCCGAGCTCGCCGACGACGACTGACACCGGGAGGACCCATGTCCCTTTCCTCGTACGAGCGTTACCCGCTGCTCTTCGGCCCCTCGCCGGTGCACCCGCTCCAGCGGCTGACCGAACACCTCGGCGGCGCCGCCCTGTGGGCCAAGCGGGAGGACTGCAACTCCGGGGTCGCGTACGGCGGCAACAAGACCCGCAAGCTGGAGTACCTGGTCGCCGACGCCCTCGCCCAGGGCTGCGACACCCTCGTCTCCATCGGCGGCGTGCAGTCGAACCACACCCGCCAGGTCGCCGCCTGCGCAGCCCGCGCCGGGCTCAAGTGTGTGCTGGTGCAGGAGAGTTGGGTCGAGTGGCCGGACTCCGTGTACGACAAGGTCGGCAACATCCTGATCAGCCGGCTCACCGGCGCCGACGTGCGGCTGGTGCGGGCCGGCTTCGGCATCGGGTTCAAGGAGAGCTGGGAACAGGCGCTCCGGGAGGTCGAGGAGGGCGGCGGGAAGCCGTACGCCATTCCCGCCGGGGCCTCGGACCATCCGCTCGGTGGCCTCGGGTTCGCCGGGTGGGCCTACGAAGTCGCCGAGCAGGAGCGGGAGTCGGGGGTCTTCTTCGACACCGTCGTGGTGTGCTCGGTGACCGGGTCCACCCAGGCCGGGATGGTCGCCGGGTTCCGCGCGCTGGAGGAGGCCGGAGGACGGCCACGGCGGGTGCTCGGCATCGACGCGTCGGCCGCGCCCGCCCGCACCCGGGAGCAGATCGCGCGGATCGCCCAGCGCACCGGCCAACTCATCGGCGTGGAGAAAGAGTTGACGGAGTCGGACGTCGAGCTCGACGAGCGGTACCACGCGGGGACGTACGGCATCCCGGACGAGGCCACCCTGGAGGCGATGCGGCTCGCCGCGCGGACCGAGGGCATGGTCACCGACCCCGTCTACGAGGGCAAGTCGATGGCCGGGATGATCGACCTGGTCCGGCGCGGGGAGATCGACCGGGACTCCACCGTCCTCTACGCCCACCTGGGCGGCCAGCCCGCGCTGAACGGATACAGCGCGCTGTTCCCGGCCTGACCGAGCAGGGCTGTCACCGCGGGGAGCCGGCCCATGGCGTGGGCCACCGCCAAGCCGTCCATGTAGTCGCGTACGTGCACGATCTCTCCGTCGCGGACCCGCATCACGAGCAGGCCCGGGAGCCGGAAGGGCGCACCGGTGGTGGTCACGGTTCCGGTGACCACCTGCTCGACGGTGATCACCTCGGGGTCGGTGGACTCGTGGACCGCGATCTCGTCGATGCGTCCCGGCTGCGCGGGGCTCGCCCGCCAGGCGGCCCGGTATCCCGCGCGGATCTCCTCCCGCCCCTGATGGCGTGCGGGCATGCCCGGGAAGAGGAACGGGAACTCGTGGACCGCGTCGATCGCGTACAGGTCGGCCAGCTCGTCCGCCGATTTGTGGAGCATCGCCTGGCGGTAGTGGTCCAGTATGGCGCGAGGACCGAGAGCGGCCGAGGGAATGACGGAGGGCATGCAGCCGGAGTCCCTTCGGTCGGGGTTCGGGCGGAGGGCTCACCGATGGCCGAGCCCGACGGGCAACCGGGGGTAGTCCCCGGTAAGCCTGCCGCCCAAAATACGGGGAGGGTCCCCGGTTCGCAAGGAGTGACTGGATGACGCAGGTCAGGCCCATGCGCGCGGACGCTCGGCGCAACTACGAGCGGTTGCTGAAGGCGGCGGTGGAGGCTTTCGCGGAGCATGGGGAAGGGGCGTCCCTCGACGACATCGCCAAGCGCGCGGGGGTCGGCTCCGGCACGCTCTACCGGCACTTCCCGACACGTCAGGCACTGCTGGAGGCCGCCTACGTCGACCGGATCGAGGCACTCGCGGCGCGGGCCGACGAGCTCACCGAGAGGTTGCCACCGGGCGAGGCGCTGTCGGAGTGGCTGAACGAGCTGAGCACGGGGATGATCCAGGTCCGCGGGCTCAAGGCGCTCCTGGGCCCGGCCGTCACGGAGGGAAGCCCGGCCGTTGTCACGGCCTGCGGCGACGGCCTGAAGGGCGCGGCCGCGCGGCTGGTCGCAGCGGCCCAGCGGGAGGGAACGCTACGGCGGGACGTCGAACCGGTCGACATCCTGCGCCTGGCCCACGGGGTGGCCACGGCATCCGAGCTGGCGGACGCGGAGGGGAAGCACATTCGCCGGTACCTGGCGTTGCTGACGGAGGGACTGCGGCCGCGTCCCGGACGGTGAGTGACCGCCGGGTGCCCCCGGGCCGGGGGCACCCCGGAGTCGTCCGTACCGCTACAGCGCCTGAGCCCCCGGCTTGACCATGTTCCGGACCGTGCGGGCCTTGACGAAGTCGCCGATGGCTGTCATCTCCCACTCGCCGGAGAACTGCTTGATCATCTTGGCCATCAGCACGCCCGTCTGCGCCTCGGCGCTGGTGAGGTCGAAGCGGACGAGTTCCTCGCCGGTCGCGGCGTCCAGGAGGCGGCAGTAGGCCTTGGCGACCTCGGTGAACTTCTGGCCGGAGAACGAGTTCACCGTGAAGACCATGCCGGTGACCTCCTGCGGGAGGCGGCCGAGGTCGACCACGATCACCTCGTCGTCACCGCCGCCCTCGCCCGTGAGGTTGTCGCCGGAGTGCTTGATCGCACCGCCGACGATGGACAGCTTGCCGAAGTAGCAGCTGTCGATGTGGTTGCGCTGCGGACCGTAGGCGATGACCGAGGCGTCGAGGTCGATGTCCTTGCCGCGGTACGCCGGCTCCCAGCCGAGGCCCATCTTGACCTGGGACAACAGCGGGCGGCCGCCCTTGACCAGGGACACGGTCTGGTTCTTCTGCAGGCTGACCCGGCCCTTGTCGAGATTGATCTTCCCGGCGCCCGGGACGGGGGCGGGCGGGGCCGGGGGTGCGGCGGGCGCCGGGGGTGCGGCGACCCGCGGGTCCCGCGGCGGGGCCGGCGGCGCCACGGGGGGCTGCACGGCCGGCGGGGGAGGGGTCACCGGCTGGGCGGCGGGAGCGGCGGCGGCCGGGGCCGGCTCCTCCACGCTGACACCGAAGTCGGTGGCGATGCCCGCGAGGCCGTTGGCGTATCCCTGGCCGACCGCGCGGGCCTTCCAGGCGCCGTTGCGGAGATAGATCTCCACGATCACCAGGGCCGTCTCGGTGCCGAGCTGCGGGGGCGTGAACGTGGCCAGGACGCTGTTGTCGTCGGCGTTGCGGATGGTGGCCGTCGGTTCGATGCCCTGGAAGGTCTGGCCGGCGGCGTCCGGGCTCGCGGTGACGACGATCTTCTCGATGCCCGGCGGGACGGCGCCGGTGTCGACCGTGATCGCGTCGGGGGCGGTGCCGCCGCCGGAGCGGTACGTCACGCCCGGCCCCGCGGGCTGGTTGTAGAAGATGAAGTCGTCGTCGGAGCGCACCTTGCCGTCGGCGGTGAGCAGCAGGCCCGATACGTCGAGCCGCACCGGGGCGGCGACGTCCACCGTCACGCGGGCGGCGGGGAGAGGGATGTTCGAGCCGGGGGTCATAGCTGTCATGCTCGGTTGAACGAGCGAGGGCGTTTTACCGTTCCCTTACCGAAGGCCGAACGGGTCGGTTTCCGAGAGTGAAGGATCCCATGGGTCCCAGCCCCCTCCTGGTCGTCCCCGCGGCGCTGTGGACGGTGGTCGCCGGTGCCGCGGTGATCGCGGCGATCGTGCTCGCCGGGAGCCGGGAGCCGGGAGCCGGGAGCCGGGCGCCGGGAGCCGGGCGCCGGGAGCCGGGCGCCGGGAGCCGGCGTCCGCCGGCTGGCACCCCTTCGGCAGGGACTTCCCGGTCGGCGCGGCGGCGGCGATCGCCGGATACGCGGTCGCCGCCGCCGTCCGTGGCCAGTTCTCTCTTCGGGACGCCGCTCTCGGCTTCCTGTGGCCGGCGATGGCGGCCTCGGCCCTCGTGTACGTGGCGGGACGGCACGACCGTCCCCTGCCCCGGTGGGCCGGTCCGGTCTTCGCCGCCGCGGGTGCCGCGCTGTACGGTGCGCTGCCCATATGACCGCCTGCCCGACGGCCCTATCGCCGGGCAGGCCCGGCACCGTCCGCTACGGCACCACGACGATCTTCCGGCCCACCCCGGCCGCGAACTGCTCCAGTGCCTGCGGGTACCGCTCCAGCGGGATGCGGTCGCTGATGAACACGTCCGGGTCGAGCACTCCGTTCGCGAACAGCTCGGCCGCCCGCTCGAAGCTGTGCAGTACCGCCATCGAGCCGGTGATGGTGATCTCCTGGTTGTAGATGCGGTACGGGTCGATCGTCACGCGGGTCGCGTAGTCGGCCACGCCGAACTGCAGGAACGTCCCGGCCTTCGCGACCCGCCCCAGGCCGTCCTGGATCGCCGCCGCGTTGCCCGTCGCGTCGACCACGACGTCCCAGCCCTGCGGCCGGTCCAGCTCGTCGGCGTTCGCCGCGGACCCGGAGACGCCCAGCCGCCGCGCGGTCTCCAGCCGGGCGGGGTTCAGGTCCACCACGTCCACGCTCGCCGCACCCGTCCGCTTGGCGAGCTCCAGCATCATCAGGCCCATCGTGCCGGAGCCGTAGATCAGGACGTGGGCGCCGAGGCGGGACTGGAGGACGTCGTAGCCGCGGACCGCGCAGGACAGGGGTTCCACCAGGGCCGCGTCCTGGGTGCGCACATGCTCGGGCAGCTTCACGCAGTTGGCCACCGGGGCGACCGCGAACTGCGCCGCGCCCCCGGCCGTGGTGACCCCGATCGCGGCCCACCGCTCGCAGAGGTTGTTGTGGCCGGTACGGCAGTAGCGGCACTCGTAGCAGTACAGCGACGGGTCCACCGCGACCCGGTCGCCGACCGCGACCTCCGTGACCTGGGTGCCGACCCCGACCACCTCGCCCGCGAACTCGTGCCCGGGGACGATGGGCAGCTTGGGCGCGAACTCCCCCTGCAGGATGTGCAGGTCGGTGCCGCACAGGCCGCAGGCGGCGACCTCGACGACGACCTCGCGGGGTCCCGGCGTCGGGTCCGGAACCTCGGTGACGACGGCACGGCCCACGGACTCGATGACGGCGGCCTTCATTTCACGGCTCCAAGCGACAGGCCCTGGACCAGTTTGTCCTGGGCGGCGAACCCCGCGGCGAGCACCGGCAGGGAGATGACGAGCGACGCGGCGCACACCTTCGCCAGGAACAGGCCCTGGCTGGTGATGAAGCCGGTCAGGAAGACGGGGGCCGTCTCGGCCACCACGCCGGTCAGCACACGGGCGAAGAGCAGCTCGTTCCAGCTGAAGATGAAGCAGATCAGGGCCGTCGCGGCGATGCCGGGCAGGGCGATCGGGGCGACGACGCGCGCGAGGATCGTCGGCAGGCGGGCCCCGTCCACCTTCGCCGCCTCGATCACCGCGACGGGGACCTCGGCGAGGAAGGACTGCATCATCCACACCGCGATCGGCAGGTTCATCGAGGTGTAGAGGATGACGAGCAGCCAGATGTTGTCGAGCATCCCGGTGTTCTTCGCGAACAGGTAGATCGGCAGCAGGCCCGCCACGGCCGGGAGCATCTTCGTCGACAGGAAGAAGAACAGGACGTCGGTCCACTTCTTCACGGGGCGGATCGACAGCGCGTAGGCCGCCGGGAAGGCCAGCAGCAGGACGAACAGCGTGGACGCGACCGACGCCACCGTGGAGTTGATCAGCGCCGGCCAGGGGCTCGCGCCGCCGCCCGTGCCGAAGAACTCGCGGTAGCCGTCGAGGGTCAGGGCCGCTCCGAAGGAGGGCGGGTTGGTGGCCGCGTCCTGTTCGGAGTGGAAGGACGTCAGCGCCATCCAGGCGATGGGAAGGAAGAACAGGACGCCCAGGAGCCAGGCCACCAGGCCCAGGCCCGCGCCCTTGCGGCGGTCACTGCGCGGTCGTACGGCGACGGTGCTCATGCCCGGCCCGCCTCCTCTCGGAACAGGGACGACACCACGCGCAGGGCGAAGGTCGCGATGATGATCGAGCCGATGACCACCAGGACGCCGGCGGCCGAGGCGAGGCCGTTCTCGTGGGCCTGGTAGAAGCTCTGGTAGACGGTGTAGGGCAGGTTGGCGGTGCCCAGACCGCCGGAGGTGATCGTGAAGACGGCGTCGAAGTTCTGGACGATGTAGATCGAGCCGAGCAGGGCGCCGAGTTCGAGGTAGCGGCGCAGGTGCGGGAGCGTCAGATAGCGGAAGATCTGCCAGTCGCTCGCGCCGTCGACGCGGGCGGCCTCCATCTGCTGCTGGTCGCGGCTCTGCAGGCCGGCCAGCAGGATCAGCATCATGAACGGGGTCCACTGCCAGACCAGGGACGCCTCGACCGCGAGCAGCGGGGTGGTGGAGATCCAGTCGGGCTGTGGGCCGCCCACATAGTGCAAGAGCCCGTTGAACAGGCCGTACTCAGGGTTGTAGAGCACATGCTTCCAGAGGAGGGCGGCGGCCACCGGGACCACCAGGAAGGGGGCGATGAGGAGCGTGCGGACCACGCCCCGGCCCCGGAACCTCCGGTCGAGGAGCAGCGCCAGGACCAGCCCCAGCACCAGGCTGGCCAGCACCACCGCGACCGTCAGCACGACCGTCGTCCACACGGAGTGGCGCAGGTCGGCGTCGCTCAGCACCTGCTGGTAGTTGTCGAGGCCGGTGAACTGGCGGGCCTTGGGATAGAGGGCGTTCCAGTCGAAGAAGGAGATCACCAGCGTGGCCACGAACGGGAGCTGGGTGACCGCGATCATGAAGATCAGGGCGGGCAGCAAGGGGGCCCTGGTGGCCCAGGCCCGCAGGCGGGCGGAGGGGTGCGGTGCGGTGCGCGGGGGAGTGGTGGCCATCGGAGCCGTTGTCGTCGCGGTCATCGTCCCTCGTACTCCTCGGAGATCCGCTCGGCGAGCTGCTGGGACTTCTTCAGGGCCGACTCGACGGACTGGCGTCCGGCGATGGCCGCGCTGATCTCCTGGGAGACCTTGGTGCCGAGATCGGTGAACTCGGGGATGCCGACGAACTGGATGCCGGGCGCGGGGCGCGGCTGCACGCCGGGGTCGCTCGGGCGGGCGCCCTCGATGGCCTGTTTGGTCATCTCCTGGAAGGCGGCGGCCTCCTTGACGTAGGCGGGGTTCGTGTACGTCGAGGCGCGCTTGCCGGCCGGGACGTTGGACCAGCCGATCTGGTCGCCGACCAGCTGCTCGTACTCCTTGCTGGACGCCCAGGAGACGAACTTCCAGGCCTTGTCGGGGTTGCGGGAGGCGTCCTGGATGCCCCAGGCCCAGGTGTAGAGCCAGCCTCCGGACCTCGTCTTCTCCACGGGGGCGGGGGCGTAGCCGAGCTTGCCCTTGACCGGGGAGTTCGCCGCCTCCAGGGAACCGGCGGCGGAGGTGGCGTCGTACCACATGGCGACCTTGCCCTGGGTCATGTTGTTGAGGCACTCGGCGAAGCCCGACTGGGCGGCGCCGGACTCGCCGTGATCCCGGACCAGGTCGACATAGAACTTCGTCGCCTTCTCGAACCCGGGGGAGTCCAGCCGCGCCGTCCAGTCCTTGTCGAACCAGGTGCCGCCGAAGGTGTTCACGACGGTGGTCAGGGGAGCCATCACCTCGCCCCAGCCGGGCAGGCCGCGCAGACAGATGCCCTTCATGCCCGGCTCGGCCCCGTCGACCTTGGCGGCCAGGTCCGCGACCTGGGTCCAGGTCGGGTGCGCGGGCATCGTCAGGCCCTTCTTGGCGAAGACGTCCTTGCGGTACATCAGGAAGGACGACTCGCCGTAGAAGGGCTGCCCGTAGAGCTTGCCGTCGTCGCCGGTCAGGGACTGGCGCATCGGCTTGAGAACGTCCTGTTCGTCGTAGGCCTCGTCCTTGGCGACGTAGGTGTTCATCTCGTGCAGCCAGCCGTTGCGGGCGTAGATCGGGATCTCGTAGTTGGACAGGGTGGCCACGTCGTACTGGCCCGCCTGGTTGGCGAAGTCCTGGCTGATCTTGTCCCGGACGTCGTTCTCGGGCAGGACGGTGAAGTTGACCTTGATGCCGGTCTCTTTGGTGAAGTGGGCGGCGGTGAGCTTCTGCAGCTCGACCATCTGGGGGTTGTTGACCATCAGGACGTTGATCGAGTTTCCGCCCGATCCTGCCCCGCCCGCTCCGACCCAGCAGCCGGAGAGCAGCGGGGCGAGCAGCGTCCCTGCGGCGGCCATGGCGAGCGTGGCTCGCGGGGGCCGCCGTCGGCTCTGGGTTCGCATGGATCGCTCCTGGACGTATGGGGAGATAAAGGGCAACACGGGGTGAGGTATGCCCATCTGGCTGTTTACGGCGGTTGTTCAGACGCGGATGACCTGCGGTCCCAGCAGTGAGTAGCGGTGGGCCTCGGCCGTGGGCAGGAGGGTGCTCGTGACGATCGCCTCCAGGACGCCGATCTCGGCGAACCGGCAGAAGCTGACCGCTCCGAACTTGGTGTGCACGCCCGCGAACACCGTGCGGCGCGCGGCCCGGACGGCCTGTGCCTTGACCTCGCTGACCGCGGGGTCGGGGGTGGTCAGGCCGTGTTCGCGGGAGATGCCGTTGGCGCCGATGTAGGCGAGGTCGACGACGAAGCCGGACAGCATCTTGGTGGTCCAGTGGTCGACCGTGGCGAGGGTGCCGGAGCGGACCCGGCCGCCCAGCAGCAGGACGGAGGTGTTCTCGGTCTCGGCGAGCGCGCCCGCGACCGGCAGGGACGCGGTGACCACGGTCAGCTGCCGGTCCCTGGGCAGTGCCTCGGCGATGAGCTGCGGGGTGAAGCCCTCGTCGACGAAGACCGTCTCGGCGTCCCCGAGCAGTTCTGCTGCGGCGGCCGCGATCCGGCGCTTCTCGGGGACGTGACTGGTGGCGCGGAAGGCGAGCGTCGTCTCGAAGCCGGCGCTCTCCACCGGATAGGCCCCGCCGTGGGTGCGGCGGACCAGGCCGTGGTCCTCCAGGGCGCGCAGATCCCGCCGTACGGTCTCCTTGGCCACGCCCAGTTCGGCGGCGAGGGCGCTGACGTCGACCGAGCCGGTGGCGCGGGCGACCCGTACGATCTCCCGCTGGCGTTCCTCTGCCGACTTGATGTGCATGGCCGACACCTGCCTCCGCGCTTCCTTGCCCGTTCGGGCCCGGTGAGGCCCATGGAGGAAGTTCTACAGGGGGGAAGCGGCACTGACCAGGCTTGTTGTCCGCCCGATACTGCCCGCCTGTGCCCGTTAGCGCCGGGTCATGACCGTCTCGGACCTGGGCTCCTGCGTGCCGACGCGTGAGATCGGGCAGTGCGGATGCCCGAATACGGCGGCGGGCGGGCCCGTTCGGTGCCCGCCCGCCTCAGAAGTGCGCTCGTGTACGCGTCGCTACGGCCGAATCGGCCACGTATCAGTACGGCCAGATCGGCGGGTCGCTGACGAAGTGGCCGCCCAGGTAGGCGTGCGCCACGTTCTCCGGGTCCAGCTCGCCCTGCTCCGCGATGAGCTTCTCGGCGAACTCCTCCGAGTCGTCCTGCGGCTCGTAGCCGAGGGCGCGCGCGGTGGACAGGTCCCACCACAGCCGCGTGTTGGCGGAGGAGCCGTAGACGACGGTGTGCTTGACGTCCTCGGCGGTCAGGGCCGCGTGGAAGAGACGGGCGCCGTCGGCGGGGCTCATCCACACCGAGAGCATGCGCACGCTGGTCGGCTGGGGGAAGCAGGAGCCGATGCGCACCGAGACGGTCTCCAGGCCGTACTTGTCCCAGTAGAGCTGGGCCAGGTCCTCGCCGAAGCACTTGGACAGGCCGTAGAAGGTGTCCGGGCGGCGCGGGGTGTCGATCGGGATGAGGGGGTCGTCGCCCTGGGGGCGGGGAGTGAAGCCGACCGCGTGGTTGGAGGAGGCGAAGACGATGCGCCGTACGCCCTCCTCGCGGGCGGCCTCGTACAGGTTGTACGTGCCCTCGATGTTGGCCTGGAGGATCTTCTCGAAGGGGGCTTCCAGTGAGATGCCCGCCAGGTGGATGATCGCGTCGACGCCCCGCACGGCCTCCCGCAGGGCGTCCCGGTCGGCGAGGTCCGCGGTGACGGCGTCCGGGTCGCCCTCGATCGGGCGCACGTCGAGCAGGCGCAGTTCGTACCCGAAGGCCGGGAGCAGGTTCCGCATCAGGGTGCCGAGCCCGCCGGCGGCGCCGGTGAGCAGAACGGTGCGGGGAGCGGGCATCCTCGGGTCTCCTTGAGTCGGCGGCCGCATGTGTGGATCCCATTCACATGCGTGGACACGCTACGGATCGTGGGTGTTCTCCGTCAAGTGTGGCGTGAGCCAGGGAAATCCGCTCGCCCGATGGCGGTTTGTGTGCTTGACCGGCCCCGAAGGGGCTCCTTAGGGTGGTGCCGTTCATGAATATGGATGCAAGTCAGAAACATGAGCGAGTCAGAGACATGAGCGCCTGATCTAGGGAGAGCCCGTGACGTCAGCCCCCCTCGCCGCTCGACTCGGCATTCCCGGCGGGCCGCTGTTCTTCCCCGTCACCGCCTACGGCCCCGACGGCTCCGTCGACCTCGACGCCTACCGCGCCCATGTGCGCCGCGGGGTGGAGGCAGGGGCCGCCGCCGTCTTCGCCTGCTGCGGCACCGGGGAGTTCCACGCGCTCGCACCGGAGGAGTTCGAGGACTGCGTCCGGGCGGCCGTCGAGGAGACGGCGGGCCGGGTACCGGTCGTGGCCGGCGCCGGATACGGCACCGCGCTCGCCGTACGGTACGCGCGCATGGCCGAGGCGGCCGGGGCCGACGGCCTGCTCGCCATGCCGCCGTACCTCGTCGTCGCCGGGCAGGAGGGACTGCTGCGGCACTACCGGGAGGTGGCCGCGGCGACCGGGCTGCCCGTCG
The DNA here is from genome assembly GCF_000721105.1 of Streptomyces cellulosae. Taxonomy (GTDB): domain Bacteria; phylum Actinomycetota; class Actinomycetes; order Streptomycetales; family Streptomycetaceae; genus Streptomyces; species Streptomyces cellulosae_A. Next base: position 20,101 of record NZ_JOEV01000031.1, on the reverse strand, counting down.
TCGTCTACCAGCGCGACAACGCCGTGTTCACGCCGGAGACCGTCGTGGAGCTGGCCCGCACCGACGGGATCATCGGCTTCAAGGACGGCCTCGGCGACCTCGACCTGTTGCAGCGGATCGTCAGCGCCGTCCGCACCGAGGGCCTGGGCGACTTCCTCTACTTCAACGGCCTGCCCACCGCCGAACAGACCCAGCTCGCCTACCGCGGCCTCGGCGTCACGCTCTACTCCTCCGCGGTGTTCTGCTTCGCCCCCGAGATCGCCCTCGCCTTCTACGAGGCCCACAAGACCGGCGACGACACCACCGCCCACCGCCTCCTCGACGGCTTCTACCGCCCCTTCGTCGAACTGCGCGCCCAGGGCCGCGGCTACGCCGTCGCCCTCGTCAAGGCCGGCGTACGGCTGCGCGGGCTCGACGTGGGGGAGGTGCGGCCCCCGCTGCACGAGCCGAGCGAGGATCATGTCAAGCAGCTCGCGCAGATCATCGAACGCGGGTACGCGCTGCTGGACGAGGGCAAGTGAACGTCGAGCCGTGCGACGGCAAGTGAAAGCGGAGAACGAACAGCACGTGAAGGCGGAGGACAAGTGAAGGCGTCGACGTTCGTCTACCCCTGGGATGTCAACGGCGACCCGGAGGCGCCGGGACGCATCGCCGCGCTCGGCGTGCGGCAGGTCACCCTCGCCTCCGCCTACCACTCCACCCGGGCCCTGACCCCCCGCCACCCCCGCCACCGCGTCGTCACCGCCGAGCACGCGGCCGTGCTGTACCCCACCGACGACCGTTGGACGGGCCGGGAGCTGCGCCCGTACGCGGCCGGCGACTGGGCCCCCGGGGACGCCTTCGGCGAGGCGGCCACCGCGCTCGCGGACGCCGGCCTCGACGTGCACACCTGGGTCGTCCTCGCGCACAACTCCCGCCTGGGCGCCGAGCACCCGGACACCTCGGTCGTCAACGCCTACGGCGACCGCTATCCGTGGGCCCCGTGCATCGCACAGCCCGCCACGCGCGCGTACCTCGTCGATCTGGCCGCCGAGGCCGCCGTCCGCCCCGGCGCGCGGGGCACCGAACTGGAGTCCCTCGGCTGGTACGGCTTCCAGCACCTGCACGCCCACGACAAGACCGGCGGGGTCGGGCTCGGCGACGCCGGGATGTACCTCATGGCGCTCTGCTTCTGCCCGGCCTGCCGGGAGGGGTACGGCCGGCAGGGCCTGGACGCCGACACGCTGGCGGCCGCCGTACGCGAGGCGCTGGAGCCGCTGTGGCGGGGCGCGCCCGACGACGGGGGCTGGGCGGGGGTCGAGAAGCTGCTCGGCGAGGCGAACGCGGCCGCCACGCGCGCGTGGCGCGACGAAACGGCCCGCACCCTCCAGGAAGCGGCCGTCGCCGCGGTCCGCGCCGCCGCTCCCGAGGGCTTCCAGGTCCTGCTGCACGCCGACCCCGTGACCTACCACGTCGGCGCCAACCCGGGCGTCGACCCCGCGCACATCCTGTCCGTCGCGGACGGCGTCGTCGTCCCGTGCGCGGGCGGTCCCGGACCGCTGACGCCGTTCGCGGAGCAGCGGCGGGCGGGTGCCGTGGTCGCCGCCAACTTCGGTGTGGTCTCCGGCATGGGCGGCAGCCCCGGCACGCTCGCGGCGGACGCGGGGCGGGCCCGGGAGCTGGGGGCCACGGAACTGCGGCTGTATCACGCCGGGTTGGCGTCGGACGCAGACCTGGAGGCGGTACGGGAGGCGCTCGCCGCCTTCTGAAACAGCGGCAGCGCGGTCAGCAGCCACACCGGGCCCAGGACGGCCGACAGGGGCCGCTGGTCGAGGAGTTCCACCAGCACGGCGCCCGCGGCCAGCCCGGCGACGTTCGGTGCGAACAGCAGGGTGTTCGCCGTGGCGGCGGTACGGCCCAGCAGCGCGTCCGGTGTCTCCCGCTGTACGGCGGTGAGCGCGGCGATCAGCACACAGGGCAGGCCCGCGCCGGTCGCCGCGCTGCACACCACGGCCACGGCGTCCGACGGCACGGCCCGCAGGCCCGCCGCGACGGCGGTGACCGCGATGCCGTACGCGGCGAAGCGCCGCTCGCCCAGGCGCCGCAGGGCGGGGCCGGACAGCAGCCCGACCACCACGGACCCGGCGCCCTGGACGGCGTACAGCACGCCGGCGTACGCCGGGGAGTGACCGAGGTTGTCGATGACGGCGTAGATCAGGGCCCCGTTCAGGCCCGCGAAGAGCATGGTGGTGCCGCCGGCCAGGACGAGGGGACGCAGCAGGGGGTGCGCCCGTAGGTGGCGGGCACCCTCGGCCGTCCGCGCCCACGGCCCGGTCGTGGGCGGCTCGGGCTCGCTCTCGTGGACGCGGACACCGGCGTACAGCCCGGCGGCGAGGACGAAGGTGGCCGCGTCCAGCAGGGCGACGCCCGGGCCGCCGTACGCCGCGTAGAGACCGGCGCCCGCCAGCGGGGCCACGAGTTTCATGCCCTCGGTGGCCGTCATCCGCAGTCCGTTGAAGTCGCCGAGCAGGGACGGGTCGACGACGGCCGCGACCAGGGCCGACTCCGCCGCGTCGTGGACGACGCCCGCGGCGCCGTACGCGAACAGGACCGTGTACAGCAGCCACAGCCCGCGCGCGGAGTCGACGGCGAAGAGGCTGAGGAGGAGGGCGGCCAGCAGCAGGTTCACGCCGATCAGCAGCGGACCTCGGCGGACCCGGTCGGCGAGGGTGCCCAGCAGCGGCCCGGCCAGGGTGGGCGCCCACAGGGCGAGCAGGCACAGCGCGGCCAGCCCGTCCGATCCGGTGAGCTCCTTGACCCAGATGCCCGAGGCCAGCCACAGCGCGGAGGTGCCGAAGCCGGAGACCACGACCGAGGCGAGGTAGAGGCCGGCGTTGCGGTCGCGCAGGACGCGCCGCACTGTCCATGTCGTCATGCCTGGCCATCGTGCGGCTAAGGCACCCGCGCCGGGATCGGGCAGGTGCCTTAGAGGGCGGCGGGAACCGGGGGCGATCTGTCGGTCGTGTGCCCGGGAAACGCGCTGCGCTCCCCCTTCCTCCCGCGACTCCTGGTGGGCTGCGTGATCCGGGACCCGGTGAGGGCGGTGCGCTCGGAGCGACCGTACGCTCCCCGCATGTCCGCCACCCTGACCCTCACCGTCCTCGGCACCGCCTCCCCCCACCCCCGGCCGGACCGGCCGTGCTCCGGATACCTGGTGCGCGGGCCAGGCGCCGAGGTGTGGGTGGACGCCGGCCCCGGGAGCTTCGCGGAGTTGCAGCGGCACACGGATCCGGCGAGGCTGAGCGCGGTCTGGATCTCGCACACGCACGCCGACCACAGCGCGGATCTGCTCTCCGCCTTCTACGCGCTCGCGTACGGCGGACTCACTCCGCCCGCGCCCCTCCCCGTCTACGCCCCGGCCGACTGCGCCCAGCGCCTGGCCGGGTTCCTCGGGCGGGCCGGCACCGGCTTCCTGAGCGGTGTCCTCGACTTCCGTCCCTTGTCCGACGGCCACACCGCCCGGCACGGCGGCCTCGCTCTCACCGCGCGCGCGGTCGTGCACGACGTCGAGGCGTACGGACTGCGAGCCGAGGCCGGCGGGCGGGTCCTCGCGTACTCCGGGGACAGCGGGCCCTGCGCCGCGCTCACCGCGCTCGCCGAGCGTGCCGACCTGTTCCTGTGCGAGGCCGACATCGACGCACATCGCGAAGGCGAACGGGTCCATCTGACCCCCGAGGACGCCGGCGAGGCGGCCCGCGCGGCCGCGGTACGGCATCTGCTCGTCACACACGTGGGGCCCACGCTCACCCCCGCCGCGGCCACCGCCCGGGCCGCCGCCGTCTTCGGCGGGCCGACGGCCACCGCGCGCGTGGGCGCGACCACCGTCGTCTGACCGCTCTTCGCGGAAACTCCACCTTCGTTCGTCAGAAGCATTGACGAAACACGGCGCCCCTCCTACCTTCAACCGGGTCGTACTTCGTACGTCATATATGAGACGCGATATGTGAGATCCGATCCGCGAGATCCGAGAGGCGCGCATGACCTCTGTGCCCACGCCGATCCCCTCCCGCACGCAGTACGTGCTGGAAGGGATCAAACACCGCATCCTCACCGGGCAGTTGACGCCAGGTCAGGCCCTCGTCGAGACCGAACTCGCCGCACAGTTCGGGGTGTCCAAGACCCCGGTGCGCGAGGCGCTCAAGACGCTGGCCGGTACCGGGCTCGTCGTGATGAACCAGTACAAGGGCGTCACGGTGCGCATGGTGGACGCGGACATGGCGCGCGAGGTCTACGACGTGCGGCTGCTCCTGGAGCCCGAGGCGCTGAAGCGGGCGGTGCGACGGGGGGCCTCCCTCGACGCCGCGCGGGACGCGCTGACCCGGGCCGACGACGCCACGGACACCGCCGAACGCTCCCTGGCCAACCGGGAGTTCCACCGCGCCCTGTATCTCCCGTGCGGCAACCCGCTGCTCGGCCGGATGCTCGACGAGGTCCGCGACCAGGCGGCCCTGGTCTCCGCCGTCGCCTGGGCGGCCTCGCCGTCCTGGGACCGGGAGGCCGGCGAGCACCGGGAGATCCTGCGGCTCGCGCTGGCCGGTGACGCCGACGGCGCCGGACGAGCCCTGCACGCGCACATCGCGTCCTTCGTCGAACGGGCCTTCCCGCAAGCGGAGTCCAAGGCCCAGGGAGAGGACGGTCAGGCATGACAACGACGTTCGAGACCCAGCGGGCGGCCCTGGCCGACGTGGTGGCGATCCCGGTGACACCGTTCGCCGAGGACGGCTCCGTCGACCAGGACACCCACCGGGCCCTGCTGCGTCGTCTGCTCGACGGCGGGGTCAGGACCCTGACCCCGAACGGCAACACCGGCGAGTTCTACGCCCTGACGCCCCAGGAGCGCCAGCTCGTCACGGAGCTGACCGTCGACGAGGCGGGGGAGCGGGCCGTCATCCTGGTCGGTGTCGGCCATGACATACCCACCGCGATCGCCTCCGCGCGGCACGCCCGCGAACTCGGGGCGCAGATGGTCATGGTGCACCAGCCGGTCCACCCGTACGTCTCGCAGAGCGGGTGGGTCGACTACCACCGCGCCATCGCCGAGGCGGTGCCCGAGCTGGGCGTCGTCCCGTACATCCGCAACGCGCAGCTGCACGGCGTGCGGCTCGCCGAACTCGCCGACGCCTGCCCCAACGTGATCGGCGTGAAGTACGCGGTCCCGGACGCGGCCAGGTTCGCGGCGTTCGCCCGCGACGCCGGCCTCGACCGGTTCGTGTGGATCGCAGGTCTCGCCGAGCCGTATGCCCCCTCGTACTTCTCCGCGGGCGCCACCGGCTTCACCTCCGGACTGGTGAACGTCTCCCCGTCCGTCTCGCTGAACATGATCGAAGCGCTTCGATCCGGTGACTACCCGGCCGCCATGAAGGTCTGGGAGCAGATCCGCCGTTTCGAGGAACTGCGTGCCGCGGGCGGCTCCGCGAACAACGTCACCGTCGTCAAGGAGGCTCTCGCCTCCCTCGGCCTGTGCCGCCGTGACGTCCGCCCGCCGAGCAGTCTGCTGTCCGAGGACGTGCGGGCCGAAGTCGCCGCCATAGCCTCCGGATGGTCGATATGAACGAGCCCGTCAAGAAGCGCCCCGAAGAGCTCAGAAGCCATCAGTGGTACGGCACCGAGGGCCTGCGCTCCTTCAGTCACCGCGCCCGCACCCGCCAGCTGGGCTACCTCCCCGAGGAGCACCTGGGCAAGCCGGTCATCGCGATCCTCAACACCTGGTCGGACATCAACCCGTGCCATGTGCACCTGCGCGACCGCGCGCAGGCCGTGAAGCGCGGGGTGTGGCAGGCGGGGGGCTTCCCGCTCGAGTTCCCGGTCTCCACGCTCAGTGAGACCTTCCAGAAGCCGACCCCGATGCTCTACCGCAACATGCTCGCGATGGAGACCGAGGAACTGCTGCGGTCGTACCCGGTCGACGGTGCCGTCCTGATGGGCGGCTGCGACAAGTCCACGCCCGCCCTGCTCATGGGGGCCGCGAGCGTCGACCTGCCGGCCGTCTTCGTGCCCGCCGGGCCCATGCTGCCGGGCCACTGGCGCAACGAGGTCCTCGGCTCCGGCACCGACATGTGGAAGTACTGGGACGACAAGCGCGCCGGCCTCATCGGTGACTGCGAGATGACCGAGCTGGAGAGCGGCCTGGCCCGTTCGCCCGGTCACTGCATGACGATGGGTACGGCGTCCACGCTGACCGCCGCCGCGGAAGCCCTCGGGGTGACCGTGCCGGGCGCGTCCAGCATCCCGGCCGTCGACTCGGGGCACGACCGGATGGCCGCCAAGGCCGGTCTGACGATCGTCGACCTCGTCCACAAGGACCGGAAGCTGTCGAGCATCCTCACCGCGGACGCCTTCGAGGACGCCGTGACCACGGTCCTCGGCCTCGGCGGTTCCACCAACGCGGTGATCCACCTGATCGCGATGGCGGGCCGGGCGGGTGTCAGGCTCACGCTCGACGACTTCGACCGCATCGCCCGTACCGTCCCGGTGCTGGCCAACGTGCGGCCCGGCGGACAGACGTACCTGATGGAGGACTTCCACTTCGCGGGCGGTCTGCCCGGGTTCCTCTCCCGGATCCCGGACCTGCTCCACCTGGACCGGCCGACCGTCTCGTACGACACGATGCGCGAGCAGATCACCGGCGCGCAGGTGCACAACGACGACGTCATCAGGCCCCGGGACAACCCCGTGGCGAGCGAGGGCGGGGTGGCCGTCCTGCGCGGCAACCTCTGCCCGGACGGCGCGGTCATCAAGCACATCGCCGCCGAGCCGCACCTGCTCAAGCACACCGGCCCCGCAGTCGTCTTCGACGACTACAGGACCATGCAGCGCACCATCAACGACCCGTCGCTGAACATCACCGCCGAGAGCGTGCTGGTGCTGCGCAACGCCGGACCCAAGGGCGGCCCGGGCATGCCCGAGTACGGGATGCTGCCCATTCCCGACCACCTGCTCAAGCAGGGCGTGCGGGACATGGTCCGCATCTCCGACGCCCGGATGAGCGGCACGAGCTACGGCGCCTGTGTGCTGCACGTGGCCCCCGAGTCGTACATCGGCGGACCGCTCGCCCTGGTCCGCACCGGGGACGCCATCACTCTCGACGTCGAGGCACGCAGCCTTCAACTCCACGTGGACGACGAGGAGTTGGAGCGGCGCCGGGCGGAGTGGACGCCGCCGCCCGTGCGGTACGAGCGCGGTTACGGCGCGCTCTACAACGAGCAGATCACGCAGGCCGACACCGGCTGCGACTTCGAGTTCCTGGCCCGCCCGGGCAAGGTGCAGGACCCGTACGCCGGCTGAACCGCCGCAGCACGACCTCGCACGCTCCGCACGACCGCGCACCCTGAACGACCGCGCACGCCCCGCACGCCCCGCACGCCCCGCACGCCCCGCACGACCTGGCACTTTGCTGCACAGAGAGAAAGCGCTTCCCGCACGACGCAAGTACCCGGTACGACGTCGTACCAGAACGGAGAACAGTCATGGCCCAAGCCGCAGCCGTGGCGAAGCCGCCCGCGCCACCCCGGCGGCGCCGTGCCTCCGCCACGCCGCGCAGACTGCCGTACCTGCTGATCGCCCCGGCGGCCCTGCTCATGCTGGGCTTCATCGCCTACCCGGTGATCAGCGTCTTCTACTACAGCCTGCAGAACTACAACCCCACCAAGCCGTGGCGGAACGGCTACGCGGGCTTCGACAACTTCGTCCACGCCTTCACCGACGACCCGGTGTTCTGGGACACGCTGACCTTCAGCGCCAAGTGGGTCGTCGTCGAGGTCGGGCTGCAGCTGCTGTTCGGTCTGGCGCTGGCGCTGATCGTCAACCAGACCTTCGTCGGGCGGGGACTGGGCCGCGCGATGGTCTTCTCCCCGTGGGCCGTCTCCGGCGTGCTGACCTCCGCGATCTGGGTGCTGCTCTACAACTCCCAGACGGGCATCACCCGTTACCTCGCGGACATGGGCATCGGCAGCTACGGCACCAGCTGGCTGTCGGACACCTCGACCGTGTTCCCGGCGGCGGTCGTCGCCGACCTGTGGCGCGGTGTCCCCTTCTTCGCGATCCTCATCCTCGCCGACCTGCAGTCCGTCTCGAAGGACCTGTACGAGGCCGCCGAGGTCGACGGGGCCAGCCGCTTCAAGCAGTTCTGGCACATCACGCTGCCCCATCTGAAGGACGCGATCATCCTGTCCACGCTGCTGCGCGCCGTGTGGGAGTTCAACAACGTCGACCTGCTCTACACACTGACCGGCGGCGGCCCGGCGGGTGAGACCACCACCCTCCCGCTCTACATCGCCAACACCAGCGTCGACGCCCACAACTTCGGCTACGCCTCCGCCCTGACCACGGTGGCCTTCGTGATTCTGCTCTTCTGCTCGATGGTCTATCTGCGCCTGAGCAAGTTCGGAGGTGGGGACAAGTGATCACCAAGGAAGCCACCGAGACGGCGCCCGCGCCCGCACCGGTGATCGCCGACCCGCCGCGGCCCCTCAAGGCCGGCCGCAACTGGGACGAGGTCCCGCGCTGGCAGGTCTATCTGCCGCTGTCGATCTACCTCGTCTTCACCCTGATCCCGTTCTACTGGATCCTGCTCTTCGCGCTCCGCCCGGCCGGCTCGACCTCGCTCGTGCCCTGGCCGATCACCTTCGACCACTTCGAGAAGGTCTGGACGGACCGTGCCTTCGGCACCTACTTCCAGAACAGCCTCCTCGTCGGTGTCGCCACCCTGGTGATGACGACCCTGGTGGCGCTGGCCGGCGGCTACGCGCTCGCCCGGTTCAACTTCAAGATCAAGCAGGGCTTCATGCTGGCCCTGTTGTGCTCCCAGTTCGTGCCGGGCGCGCTGCTGCTGGTCCCGCTGTTCGAGATCTTCGCCAAGCTGCAGATGATCAACTCGCTGGGCAGCGTCATCATCGCGGAGACGGTCTTCCAGCTGCCGCTGTCGATCATCCTGATCAGCAACTTCATCAAGAACGTGCCGTACTCGCTGGAGGAGGCGGCCTGGGTCGACGGCTGCAACCGGTTCACCGCGTTCCGGATCGTCGTCCTGCCGCTGCTGCGGCCCGGTCTGATCGCCGTCGGCTCCTTCGCCTTCGTGCACTCCTGGAACCACTTCCTGTTCGCCCTGATGTTCCTGAACAACCAGAGCAAGCAGACCATCCCGGTCGGCCTGAACACCCTGATGAGCGCGGACAGCGTCGACCTCGGCGCGCTCGCCGCGGGCGGCATCATCGCGGCCGTCCCCGTCGTGATCGTGTTCGCCTTCATCCAGAAGTGGCTGATCACCGGCTTCAGCGCGGGGGCGGTGAAGGGATGACGGCGAAAAGGGCTCTGCAACTCACCGCGGCCGTGAGCCTGTTGGCCGTACTGAGCACTCCCGCGGATGCCGGCACCCGCGACATCAGCCGGGACACCCTGCCCGCCGACGACGGCTGGGCGTCCTTGGGCACCGGCACCACCGGAGGGGCGGCCGCCGACGACGCCCACGTGTACACGGTCACCGACCGGGCCGGCCTGGTCCGCGCCCTCGACGGCGGCAGCGACACCCCGAAGATCATCAAGATCGCCGGGACCATCGACGCCAACACCGACGACGACGGCGACCACCTGGACTGCGCCGACTACGCCACCGGCGGCTACCGCCTGAAGAAGTACCTGGCCGCCTACGACCCCCGCACCTGGGGGTCGGCCCCGCCCAGCGGCCCGCAGGAGGAGGCCCGTCAGGCGTCGGCGGCCGGACAGGCCGAGCGGGTCGTCCTCCCCGTCGGCTCCAACACCACGATCGTCGGCCTCGGCTCCAAGGCCCTCATCAAGGGCGGCAGCCTCCAGGTCACCGACGCGCACAACGTGATCGTCCGCAACCTCGAACTGCGCGACGCCTACGACTGCTTCCCCGTCTGGCAGCCCAACAAGGGCGGCCTCGGCGACTGGAAGACGGCGTACGACACCCTCTGGGTGCGCGGCTCCACCCACGTCTGGGTCGACCACGTCACGGCCTCCGACAAGGGCCACCCGGACGAGAAGGAACCCACCTACTTCGGCCGCAACTACCTGCGCCACGACGGTCTGCTGGACATCACAGGCGGTTCCGACCTGGTCACCGTCTCCTGGAGCCGGTTCGCCGACCACGACAAGGCGATGCTGATCGGCAACAGCGACACGGCCACCGGCGACCGCGGCAAGCTCCGGGTCACCCTGCACCACAACGAGTTCGAGTCCGTCGTGCAGCGCGCCCCGCGCGTCCGCTTCGGCCAGGTGCACGTCTACAACAACCGGTACGTGGTCCCGGAGGGCGTCCACGACTACCGCTACTCCATCGGCGTGTCCACCGAGTCGGCGATCCACGCCGAGAACAACGCCTTCACCACCCCCGGGTACGTCGAGGCCGCCGACCTGGTCAAGAGCTGGAACGGCACCGCACTGCACACGAGCGGCAACGTGTTCAACGGCTATCCGGTGGATCTCCTGACCATCTACGACGCCTACAACTCGGCCAGTGAGCGCGACCTCACGGCGGACGTCGGCTGGACACCTACCCTGCACACGAAGATCGACAGCGCCGCCACGGCCGACCGAGAGGTGGCACGCGGCGCGGGCGCAGGGAGGATTCCGTGACGGAGATGAACGTTCCGATCGTTCTCGCGGGCGCGCGCGGCCACGGCCGCTGGCACCTCGACAACATCCGCAGGCTCCAGGACAAGGGCATCGTCCGGCTGGCGGGGATCTGCGAGCTGACCCCGCTGACCGCGGACGAGATCCCCGAGGGCCTCGGCACTCCCGAGCAGTCCGCCGACTTCGGCGCCCTGCTCGACTCCACCGGCGCCCGGATCGCGGTGATCTGCACCCCGATCCCGACCCACACCGACCTGGCGCTGACGGCCGCCGGCAAGGGTGTGCACCTGCTGCTGGAGAAGCCGCCCGCGCCCTCGTACGCCGAGTTCCGCCGGATGGCCGACGGGGTCGCCGCGGCCGGTGTCGTGTGCCAGATCGGCTTCCAGTCCCTGGGCTCGCACGCGGTGCCCGCGATCCGCACGATGATCGACGAGGGCGCGATCGGCGAGATCGCCGGGATCGGCGGCGCCGGCGCCTGGGCCCGCCCCGAGTCGTACTACCGGCGCGCCCCCTGGGCGGGCCGGCGGCGGCTGAACGGGGTCGACGTGATCGACGGGGTGCTGACCAACCCGCTCGCGCACGCCGTCGCCACCGCCCTGGCGCTGGCCGGCGCCCCGCGCGCCGAGGACGTCACCACGATCGAGACGGAGCTGGTGCGCGCCAACGACATCGAGTCCGACGACACCTCGTGCGTCCGCGTCACCACCGCCGAGGGCCTGCCGGTGACCGTCGCCGCCACCCTGTGCGCGGAGGACCCCGACGAACCGTACGTCGTCGTCCACGGCAGCCGCGGCCGGATCACCTTCTGGTACAAGCAGGACCGCGTCCTGCTCCAGCGCGCCGACCACGGTCCCGAGGAGTACGAGTACGGCCGCACCGACCTGCTCGAAAACCTCGTCGACCACCTCACCGACGGCACCGGACTGGTGGCGACGCCGGAGGCGACCGGCTCCTTCATGAAGGTCGTCGAGGCGATCCGCGAGGCCCCCGACCCGGCCCCGCTGCCGGAAGGCGTCTGGCAGCTGCTCCCCGGCGAACAGCGCCGGGTGGTCCCCGGCATCGACGGACTGGTCGCGGCCGCCGCCGACACCCTCGCCCTCTACTCGGAGCTGGGCGCCCCCTGGGCCCCGGCGAAAGAGGTGAGCACCTGATGACCACGAACGACTCCCCGGTCCTGCGTGTCGCGGGCCGCCCGGTCGGCCGGTACGTCACCCGGCCCGAGCTGCCCGCCCGGCTCTCCCCGCGCCCGTACCTGCACCCCGTCACCACCCTGGCCGGCACGGCGGTCACCGAACTGAGCCCTGCCGACCACACCCACCACCTCGGCGTCGGTGTCGCCGTTCCCGACGTCGAGGGGACCAACTTCTGGGGCGGCCGCACCTACGTCCGCGACCAGGGCCCCACCGAGCTCGACAACCACGGCACCCAACGCCACACCACGTTCCAGCTGCGCGACCCCGACGGCTTCGTGGAGGAGCTGCGCTGGGTCGCCTCGGGAGCCGAGCTGCTGCGCGAGCGCCGCACGGTCGCGGTCACCGAACTCACCGACGCGGCCTGGGCGTTGGACTTCACCTTCTCCCTCACCAACGTCACCGCGAACCCGCTGTCCATCGGCAGCCCGGCGACCAACGGGCGCCCCGGCGCGGCCTACGGCGGCTTCTTCTGGCGGGCCCGCAAGGAGCAGGAGGCCCCGCAGGTCTTCACCGCCGGCACCGAGGGCGAGGCCGAGGTGCACGGCGCCCGCGCCGACTGGCTCGCCCTGGCCGGCTCCACCTGGACCCTGGTCTTCGCCGGCGCCACCGACCGGACCCGCCGCGACCCCTGGTTCGTACGCACCGCCGAGTACCCGGGCGTCGGCTCCTCGCTGGCGCACGACGAGCGGCTGCCGATCCCGCCCGGCGACACCGTCGTACGGCGGATCGTCACCGTGGTCGCGGACGGCCGCCTGGACCGGGACGCGTCGGCGGCCCTGGTCAGAAAGGCGGTCAGCCAGTGACGTACCGCAATCCGGTCCTCAATGCCGACTGGTCCGACCCGGACGTCGTCCGCGTCGGCGACGACTTCTACCTCACCGCCTCCAGCTTCGGCCGCGCCCCCGGCCTGCCGCTGCTGCACTCCCGCGACCTGGTGAACTGGACCCTGATCGGCCACGCCCTCGAACGGCTGGAACCGGCGGCCGAGTTCCGGACTCCGCGCCACGACTGCGGAGTCTGGGCCCCCTCCATCCGCCACCACGACGACCGCTTCTGGATCTTCTGGGGCGACCCCGACCAGGGCATCTTCCAGATCAACGCGCCCGACGCCCGCGGCCCGTGGACCCGCCCGCACCTGGTGAAGGAGGGCAAGGGTCTGATCGACCCGTGCCCCCTGTGGGACGACGAGAGCGGCGAGGCCTACCTCGTGCACGCCTGGGCCAAGTCCCGCTCCGGCATCAAGAACCGCCTCACCGGCCACCGTATGCACCCCGACGGCACGTCACTCCTCGACGAGGGCAAGGTGATCGTCGACGGGGACCGCATCCCCGGCTGGTTCACCCTCGAAGGCCCCAAGCTCTACCGGCACGACGGCTGGTTCTGGATCTTCGCCCCCGCCGGGAGCGTGGAGACCGGCTGGCAGGGCGCCTTCCGCTCGCGCGGCTTCTTCGGGCCGTACGAGGAGAAGGTCGTCCTGGAACAGAAGGACACCGACGTCAACGGGCCGCACCAGGGCGGCTGGGTGCGCACCCCGTCCGGCGAGGACTGGTTCCTGCACTTCCAGCAGCGGGGTGCCTACGGGCGTGTGGTCCATCTCCAGCCGATGCGATGGAGCTCGGACGGCTGGCCGGTGATCGGTGCCGACGGTGCCCCCGTCGCCGTACACGACAAGCCCGGCCTGCCGCCCCAGCCGGCCGCCGCCCCGGCCACCGACGACGACTTCCCCGGCGGACGCTTCGGCCGCCAGTGGTCGTGGACCGCCAACCCGCAGGACGGCTGGGCAACCCAGCACTCCGGTGACGGCCTCAGGCTGTCCTGCGTCCGCACGGCAGACGCGCACGACCTGCGCAAACTGCCGAACGTCCTCACCCAGCGGCTGCCGGGCACCCCGTCCGTCGTCGAGGTGGACCTGACCCTGCACGGCGAGGAGCCGGGAGCGCGGGCCGGACTCGCGGTCCTCGGGGACGCCTTCAGCTGGATCGGACTCCAGCGGGGCGCCGACGGCACGGTCCACCTCGTCCACCGGTTCGCCGAAGCCGTCGCGGAGCGGGAACGCGACGCCGACCACCCGCGCCTCGCACCCGAGGGCCGGGCCCGGCTCCGCATCGAGATCGGCGCGGGAGCGCGCTGCCGCTTCCTCTACGACGTCGGCGAGGGCTTCAGGCCGTCGGGTCCCGTCTTCGCCGCCACCCCTTGGCGCTGGGTGGGCGCCCTGCTCGGCCTGTTCGCCCTCGCCCCCACCGGACCGGGCCACCCCGGGGCGGCCAGCTTCGAGACATTCCGGATCACTCCTGCCTGACCCACGTCGACCCACGCACCGCACGACACCCGTACGCCTTTGGGAGCCGCAATGACGCACCTCCATGGCAAGCGCTTGCCGAGCCTTGGCCCCGGCAGAGTCCTGGCCACCGTCGTGGGCCTGGTCGCCGCCCTCGCCCTCGGGGCGATCGGGGAGGCGAGGGCCGTACCCGCCTTCCAGCCCCGGACGGTGGAGCAGCCCCGGACGGTGGCCACCGAGCAGAGACCGACCGTGGCCGCGGACCGCTGGACCGACCGGCCGCACGGTTTCGCCTCCCTCGACGGCGGCACCACCGGCGGCGCGGCAGGCAAGGTCGTGACGGTCACCGACCAGGCCGCGCTCGCGACGTACGCGGCGGCCGAGGAGCCGTACGTCATCCGGGTAGCGGGCGCGATCGCCGTCGAGCCGTTCGGTTCGGACATCGTCGTGACCTCGGACAAGACCATCATCGGCGTGGGCGACACCGGTGAGATCGTGCACGGGGAACTCCATCTGAACCCCGGCACCCACAACGTGATCATCCGCAATCTGACGATCCGGGACTCGGCGATCGCGGGCAACTGGGACTGCAAGGACACCGACTTCGACGGCATCCAGATGGACACCGTCCACCACGTGTGGGTCGACCACAACCGCTTCTCGAACATCTGCGACGGGCAGCTGGACGTCCGCAAGGACAGCGAGTACGTGACCGTCTCGTACAACCGGTTCGAGAACAACAACAAGACCTTCGGCCTCGGTTGGACGACCAACGTCAAGACGCAGATCACGATCGACCACAACTGGTTCGCGCACACCAAACAGCGCAACCCCTCGGTCGACAACGCCGCCTACGCGCACCTCTACAACAACTACCTGACCGCCCAGGTCGACCCCGGCGATCCGGTGTGGACGTACGGCAACTGGTCGCGCGGCAGAACCAAGATGGTCATCGAGAACAGCTACTACCAGGACGTCCAGCACCCTTACCAGGCCGACGCCACGGCGGAGCTGGTGCAGCGCGGATCGATCCTGAGGAACACGACCGGCCGGCACGACGAGTGGGGCACCGCCTTCGACCCGCGGGACTTCTACGCCTACCGGCTGGATCCGGCGGCCGCCGTCCCGGCGCTGGTCCGGCGGTTCTCCGGGCCGCAGCAGCGGATCGGGGTGACCCTGCACGTCCCGGGCGACCACCCCACCGTGCAGGCCGCCGTGGACGCCGTGCCGGACGAGAACTCCCAGACGGTGACGATCGCCGTCGCGCCGGGCACGTACCGCGCGAAGGTCCTGATCCCCGCGACCAAGCCGAACATCGTGCTGGAGGGGACCGGACACGACCGGTCCGACACCGTCATCGTCCACGACACGCCGGCCGAGTACGGCGGTTCGACGGGGAGCGCGACCGTGCGGATCGCGGCGAACGACGTCACCGCCCGCAACCTCACCTTCAGCAACGACTTCGACGAGGCCGCGGTCGAGCTGAAGGGCGAGCAGGCCCTCGCCATGAAGACGACCGGCGACCGGATCGTCTTCGAGGACACCGCCTTCCTGGGCAACCAGGACACGCTGATGACCGACAGCCCCAAGCTGGACCTGATCAGCCGGGTGTACATCCGGGACTCGTACATCGAGGGCGACGTCGACTTCGTCTACGGACGCGCGACCACCGTCATCGAGCGGTCCGTCATCCGCGCGCTGAGCCGCGGCTCGGCCACCAACAACGGGTACATCACGGCGGCTTCGACGTGGACGGGCAACCCGTACGGGTTCCTGATCACCCGGTCGAGGATCGTCAGCGACGCGCCCGCCGGGTCCTTCCACCTCGGCCGGCCCTGGCATCCGGGCGGTGAACCGGAGGCCGTCGCCCAGGTGCTGATCCGGGACACCGCACTGCCCGCCGCGATCAAGTCCTCCCCGTGGACCGACATGGGCGGCTTCTCGTGGCAGGACGCGCGGTTCGCCGAGTACCGCAACTACGGGCCGGGCGCGGCCGTGACCGCGGACCGGCCGCAGATGAGCCCTTCGGAGGCCACATCGCACACCGTCGCCGACTACCTCGAAGGCACCGACGGCTGGGCGCCGTACGCCCGCTGAGTCCGGTGCCGGAACCACAGACCCCCCACAACTTCACAGCTCAGCAGGATCCAGACGAAGAGAGCCGACCAATGAAGATCAGCATCCGCAGAAGCAGGCGCGCTGCCATAGCCGTCGCCCTGGGCTCCGTCCTCGCGCTGACCGCCACCGCCTGCGGTGACGACGGCAGCGGCACGGGCAGCGACAAGGGCGCCGAGGGCAGCGGCAAGGGCAAGATCGTCTTCTGGGACAACAACGGCGGTGTGCGCACCGACATCTGGAAGGAGGTCATCGCCGACTTCGAGAAGGCGAACCCGGACATCAAGGTCGAGTACGTCGGGATCGCCTCCACCGAGTACCAGTCGAAGGTCGACACCGCCATCCAGGGCGGCGGCCTGCCGGACGTCGGCGGTGTCGGCGCCGCGATGATCGCGTCGATCGCCGCGCAGAACGCGCTGGAGCCGCTGGACGACCGGCTGTCCAAGTCCTCCCTGAACGGCAAGCTCAACGAGGACATGGTCAAGTCGCTCAAGGCGGCCGGCGGCCGGGACGACACGCTCTACTCGATCCCGACCTCCGCCAACAACGGTGTCCTCTACTACCGGACCGACCTGTTCAAGAAGGCCGGCCTGGACGCGCCGACCACCTGGGACAAGTTCTACGACGCCGCGAACAAACTGACCAAGGCGAACAAGAACGAGTTCGGCTACACCATCCGCGGCGGTGCCGGTTCCATCGCCCAGGCGCTGGACGCGATGTACGGGCAGTCCGGCATCACGTCGTTCTGGGACGCGAGCGGTGAGAAGACCACCGTCAACGACGTGAAGAACGTGGCGGGGCTGGAGAAGTACGCGGCCCTCTACAAGAAGGTCACTCCGGCCGCCGACCTGAACAACGACTTCACCAAGATGGTCGCCCAGTGGGATTCCGGCACGATCGGAATGCTGAACCACAACCTGGGCTCCTACCAGGACCATGTGAAGGCGCTCGGCGTCGACAAGTTCCGCGGAATTCCGCAGCCTACGGGACCGGGCGGAAAGCGCGTCCAGGTGTCCAACCCGGTCGACGGGCTCGGGCTGTTCAAGGCCTCCAAGAACAAGGAGGCCGCCTGGAAGTTCATCGAGTTCGCCACGTCGCACGAGGAGAGCTCGAAGTTCAACGAGTCGGCGGGGCAGGTGCCGGCGAACACCGACGCGGCGAAGGACGCGTGGATTTCCAAGGCGGAGCCCACGAAGCTGGCGGCGGACGCGCTGAGCGACGGGTCGACCTCGATTGTGCAGCTGCCGTACTACCTGCCTGACTGGGGCACCATCTCCAAGTCGGACAACGAGCCGAACTTCCAGAAGGTGCTGCTCGGAAAGATGAGCGCGAAGGACTTCCTGGACACGCTCGCCGAGCAGCTGAACAAGGCGCAGGCGGAGTGGAAGGAACAGAAGAGCTAAGAGCTCGCTCTGGTGGGCACATCAAGCACAGCCCCGCGCCCCTTTGGGGCGCGGGGGGCACCATCCATGTGAAAGGCCCCTTGTCTCGCACCACCATTGAGAAAGGCACACCGTCGTGTCACTCACCCGCAGACAGGTCACCACCGTGGCTCTTGCCGCTGTTCCGCTGGCCGTCGGTTCGACGGCACCCGCTTTCGCGACGTCGGGAAAGCGTCGCAGGGTCAGCACCGTCTATATCGCCGGTGACTCCACCGCCGCCCAGAAGTACGCCGACGCCGCCCCCGAAACCGGCTGGGGCATGGCACTTCCCTTTTTTCTGCAACCGGACCGGCCGGTTGCCAACCACGCGGTGAACGGTCGGAGTTCGAAGAGCTTCATCGACGAGGGCCGGCTCGACGTCATTCTCGGCGCCATCCGGCCGGGTGACTTCCTGGTCATCCAGTTCGGGCACAACGACGAGAAGGCGGAAGACCCCACTCGTTACACGGAGCCCTGGACGACGTACCAGGACCACCTGCGCCAGTACATCGAGGGCGCGCGGGCCCGTGGCGCCCGGCCGGTGCTCGCCACCTCAGTCGAGCGCAGGAAGTTCGACGCGAGCGGCAACGCCGTGCCGACCCACGGCGACTATCCGGCGGCGATGCGTGCGCTCGCCCGGGAGGAAGGCGTCGCGCTGCTCGACATCCAGGCCCTGTCGCTCGCGCTGTGGCAGGAGCTCGGGGTCGAGAGGACGAAGACGTACTTCAACTGGACCGCGACCGAGCAGGACAACACGCACTTCAACCCGCCGGGCGCGATCGCGGTGGCCCGGCTGGTGGCTCAGGAACTGTTGCGCACGCGGGTACTGGCCCCGCGGGACGTCCGTCGGCTCCACGACGAGATCCCGGAGTCCTGGATCACCTGGCCGCAGGCCGCCGCGTAACCATCCGTCGATCCGAGAAGAGAGCCGCACCATGAACACACAGAAATGGCATGGGCATGCCACAAGAATCGCCCTGGTGGGCTGCACCGCCCTCGCCCTGACGGCCGTCGGCCCCGCCGCCGCCCAGGCCCACCCCCGCGACCTGGCCCGGCAGACCCTCGCCGCGAACGACGGCTGGGCCTCCTACGGGACGGGAACCACGGGCGGTGCCGCAGCCGACGCCGAGCACGTCTACACCGTCACCACCTGGGCCGAGTTCAAGGCCGCCCTCGCCGCCGGCGGCAGCGCACCGAAGATCATCAAGGTGAAGGGGACGATCGACGCCGTCTCGGAGGGCTGCGACGCGTTCGCCGCGCCGGGCTACGACTTCGACGCCTACCTGGAGAAGTACTCGCCCGAGAAGTGGGGCCTCGACACCGACCTGAGCGCCGAGCCCGACGACAGTCCCGAGGGGCTGCGACGGGCCTCGGCCGCCGCTCAGGACCAGGCCATCAAGGCGAACATCCCCGCCAACACCACCATCATCGGCATCGGCAGGAACGCCGGCTTCAAGGGAGCCAGCCTCCAGATCAAGGCCGTGGACAACGTGATCGTCCGCAACCTCGCCTTCGAGAGCCCGATCGACTGCTTCCCGCAGTGGGACCCCACCGACGGGTCGAACGGCAACTGGAACTCCGAGTACGACACCGCCGTCGTCTACGGCTCCACGCACGTGTGGCTGGACCACAACACGTTCACCGACGGCAGCCACCCCGACAGCGCGGCCCCGACCTACTTCGGGATGCTCTACCAGCAGCACGACGGCGAACTGGACGTCGTCCGCGGCGCCGACTACGTCACCGCCTCCTGGAACGTCTTCACCGAGCACGACAAGACGATCCTCATCGGCAACAGCGACAGCGAGTCCACGGCGGCGGGCGACCGGGGTCACCTCAAGGTCACCTTCCACCACAACCTGTTCTCGAACCTGGTCGAGCGCGCGCCCCGGGTCCGCTTCGGGCAGGTCGACTCGTACAACAACCACTTCGTGGCCGGTGACGGCTACTCCTACAGCTACGGCATCGGCAAGGAGTCCCGACTCGTCGCCGAACACAACGCGTTCACGCTGCCCGCCTCGGTCAGCGCGGCGAAGGTGCTGAAGAAGTGGAGCGAGGCGCCCGTCACCGCCGCCGACAACCAGGTCAACGGCAAGCCCGTCGACCTGATCGCCGTGCACAACGCGGAGATCCCCGCCGAGACCCTCCAGTCGGGCGCGGGCTGGACGCCGACCCTGCGCACCAAGGTCGACCGGACGAAGTACGTCCCGGCGATCGTCGACCACGGCGCGGGCGCCGGCCGACTGCGCTGACGCCCCTTGTGCATCGGGCCGGGGCGGACGGGCCACCCCCGCGCGAGGAACCGCCGCCTCGGCCCCTGCACGTGAGGAACGACTGCCCCCCCCGCGTGAGGAACCGCCGCCCCGGCCCCTGCACGTGAGGAACGACTGCCCCCCCGCGTGAGGAACCGCCGCCCCGGCCCCCCCGCGTGAGGAACCGCCGCCCCGGCCCCCGCGCGCGGAGAC
>NZ_JOEV01000030.1 GCF_000721105.1 Streptomyces cellulosae | reverse complement strand
GTCACGCAGCCCGAGCTGATGAGACAGCTCATGCACCAACTGGACCGGATCGGCATCCGCCCACCAGGTGTTCTGGTCCATCGCCCGGTCCCGGCCCGCCAGGTCCACAGTCAGATGCGGCGCCCCGGCCGCATCGACGTGCTCGACCGTGACGTGCAACCGGTCACCGCACCGTGAGATCCGTGACCTGCTCACCCCCGTACGAGAACCGCCGGGCATCGAACCCGGAACGCACGACGAACCGAGGACGACCGTCCCGCGGGCCCCTCGGGACGGGCACGGTGACCACTGCCTCTTCGGGCCCGGGTGTCGTCCCGGGTTCCGTCACCCCTTCGGCGGGAGGGCTCTGGGGCAGTCTCGGCCCCACCACTCCGGTCTCCGGCGCCGGGGAGCCGGCCACGGCATCAGTGTCGAGCTCCTCCTCGCCGGATTCGTACTCCGAGGAGGACGTGGCCGCGTACTGCGGGTTCGCGTTCTGCGTTCGTTCGCCCTGCAGCACCCCGTTGTGGTCCAGGTACGCGCCGATGTTCTCCGCGTTGTCGCTGATGTGGTCCCACAGCCGCGGCCGCTGCCGCATCCACTGCGGCATGCGCCAGCCGGGGAAGAACATGCCATGGGTACCCGACGCCCGCACCCGGTGGCCGAGCCCGCTCCCGACGTGCTCGTTGACCGCCTGGTAGGCGAGGTCGCAGGAGGCGCACGCCATCTTGAACCCGCCCAGGCTGAGCACCTGAGGGTCGTCCGGGTTGCCGGGGTTGTTCTCCCAGTGCTCGACCCAGTGCCCGAGCAGGGTGAGCTCACCGTGTTCAGAGCCGTACGATCCCGCCGCCGCCGTCCCGTCCCGGCCGCTGACGTTGAGGATCCTCGGGTTCGCCAACGCCCGCTTGACCAGGTCGAGTTCGGGGGACTCCGGGTGGTAGAGCCGGTACCACCCGGTGGCCAGGGCCCGCAGCTTCGTCCGGTCCCGCATTTCCCGCGCGATCCCGGGCCGCCTGCGCGCCAGCCACTGCTCGTCCCGCCGCCACTGCCGCCGGTCCGCCGCCAGACGCTGCCGCTCCTCCTGGACCGCCGTCTCGTCGTACGGCAGGTTGTCCCACTGTTGCTGCAGCTGGTCGTTCCACGCCCCGGACTCGTACTGCTCGTCCAGCCACGCCCGCAGCCGCGCCTGCTCCTCCTCACGCTGGTCGAGGTCCCGCTGCTGCTGTTCCAGCTGCCGCGACCACTGCCGGTGCCGCTCCTCGTCCCTGCTCCACTGCTCCAGCTGTCGTTGCCGCGGCGCACCTCCTGGCTCCTGCCCGGTGACGAACCACCGCAGCTCCTCTTCCACCAGGTCCGCTTCGTCCTCGGTGAGCGCCTTCGAGCCGGTGTTTCCGGCGATGCCCAGGGAACCGTCCGGCAGCAGGCCGACGGCGATGTGCGGGGTGACCTGCGCGTCCGCCTGACGGTCCGCCTTCTTGAGGACTTCCTTCACCAGGCGGGCCACTCGGTCCAGCATCCGCAGCGTCACCTCGCGGTCTCGTTCCGAGGTGCCGGTGGGACGCGTCTGCGTGAACGGGCCGCCGGTACCGAGGCCGAGCGCCTCCCGCAGTTCCTCGTACTCCTCGGGCTGGAGCCGGCCGTCCTGCTCCGCCTGGTCCAGGGCCTCGGGCAGACCGGTGCCCGTTCGCACGGTGAAGGCGCTGTCGAACGCCACGTCCGGGTATCCGCCCAGTCGTGCGTTGCGCCGCCGCACCACCTCCAGCAGCGCGTCGGCCCGCAGCTCGGGTTCACCGAGCAGGTCGGCGAACTCGGCCGCGAACTCGCCCTCCGGGCCGGTTCGTGCGGCCGCTTCCTCACTCTCGGACTCGGCGGCGGGGTCGGGGCCCATGTCGATGTCCGAGTCCGTGCCCGTGTCCATGGCGGCGTCCGCGTCCATGGCGGTGTCCGTGTCCATCGCGGTGTCCGTGGCCATGGAGGTGCCTGCGCCGGAGAGCGTGCTCAGCTCGTACGCCTCGTCCTCGTCCGAGAGCCCTGGGAGGTCGCTGCCGGTCGATGACGCGGGGGACGGGGGCAACGGGACGGCAGCCGGGTCCTGTTGCGGCACGGGCGGGGGCGGTGGGGCGTGGCGCGGCATGGGCGGGACCGGCGCAGTGGAGTCAACAGCCGCTGGGCCGACTGCCGTCGTGTCCTGCGCCTCCGGGCCCCTCCGCCCGGTGTTCCTGGGTTCCGGGCCCGTCTTCTCCGGGTCCTTCCGCTGGGTGCTCCTGGCCTCTTGCGTGCTTGGCTCGGGTGCCGGGGTGCGCAGGGTCAGCGGGACGAAGTCGCCGCCGCGGCGGCGGAGCCGGAGGTGGGGGTCGCCTTGGGCGGGGGGACCGGGGTAGGTGTGGGCGGTGCCGTTCTCCTCGATCAGGGTGACGGTGGTGCCGGTGGCGGCGGCCGCCCACTCTGCCATCGCGCGGTCGGCCTCGGGGCCCCAGGGGGCCTCGGTGAGGTGGCGGCGCAGGTGGCTCTCGCGGGCATCCGTGCTCGGCGTGGGGACGCCGGGGCGGATGTTCATGGGCGGGGGCCTGAAGAGGGAGTCCCGCTCGTCCGGGTCGCCGGGGAGGCCGTTCAGACGCATCAACTGGGCGGGGGGCGCTCCGGCGCGGGTGCGCAGCCGCGCCGCCTCGCGGTGGTGCACTCCGGGCCGTTCGGCCGCCTGGCGCAGGGCCGTGGAGAGCGCGCCGAAGAAGCCGTTGCCTCGGCCGGTGGGGGTGCCCTGGGTGTAGGTGGCGCCGTCGGGTGCGGTGAGGACGCCGTTCCGGTCGAGGCGGTAGCGCGGGCCGGTGCTGTCGGCGGGCGGCATCCAGGGCGGGGTGGGGTGGCTGCGGTGCGCGGGCTGCTGCGTGCGCGGCTGTCCGGAGGCGGGGCGCGAAGGGGTCGCGTTCGATGTGTCCGCCGTCGAAGTGCCTTTGTTGGCAGCGGAGTTGGCCGGGGCCGGCAGCGGGGTGGCGACCGGGGGCGGGGTCCCCGGCGGGAGGGCGGCGTGGAAGAAGTCCTCGGCGGCGAAGAGGACCGGGTCGGTGGCCGGGCGGACGGCGGCCGGGTCGGTGCCGTGCGGAAGGAAGAGCTGCTGCCGGCCCTGGGCGGTGACCACGGTGAGCGGGGTGCCCAGGACCCGGGCGGCGAGCGCGGGCAGCAGGTCGGCGCCGCCATGGTCGCCGGCGCGGCGTACGGGCGGGGCGGGGTCGCCGTCCCTATCGCCCGTACCCCCCTTGGCGCCCGTCTCCCCCGGGCCGCCGGTACCTGCCGTACCACCCGTGCCGTCCTGGCGCGGCTCGGTCGTGAACGGGCGGGAGAGGGCCGCGGTGGCCAGCGCCACCCGTTGGGCGGGGGTGGGCCAGAACGTCTGCGGGAGACGGCCGAAAGCGGCGAACTCGGCCTGCTGCGCAGGGGTCAACTCCACCCCGGCGAGATCGAGTTCGTCCTGGGTGAAGGTGTCGGCGGCGTCCAGGGCGAGGGCGTCGAGCAGGTCCTCGTTGCTGTCCTCGCCCAGCGCCCAGGCGAGCCGGTCACGGGTGGTACCGATGGCCTCGGCGGTGACCGTCGGGTCGGCAGGGTCGGCCGCGAACCGGTCGGCGAGGTCGGTGCCGAGCAACTGGGGCAGCCGGCCCCGGTCCTGGGCGACCGCGAGCAGCGCGTGAAAGAACGAGGCGCCGTCGTGCGGCATGTCGTGCACCTCGCGCACGGTGGCGCCGTCCGGCGAGGTGAGGGTGCGCGGCGCGGCGTCGGTGGCGTCGGTGACCGTGTACGGCTCGGGCGCCTCGGAGCGCCACCCCGGCTTGGCGTACTCCTGCGGCCGGTCCGGCACCGGGACCGAGGCCAGTTCCTGGTGGTGGGCGGTGAGTCGAGTGGCGGCGAGGTGCAGGCGGTGGTGGTCCGCGGCGGCGGCGTCGGTGCGCTGCTCCCAGAGGCGGGCCTCCTCCCGGGCGGCCTGCCAGGCGGCGACGGCCGGGGACTGGGCCACGGACCGCGGCAGGACCGTCGCCCGGTCGGGGTTGTCGTCGCCGAGCGCGGCCTGTTCCTCCGCCGTCAGGTCCAGCCAGGTCTCGCGGGCCCGTGCCCGGGCGTCGTAGTAGCGCTTCTCGGCCTCGGCGAGGTCGCCCTGCGCCTTGGCCATGTCGTCCCAGGCGGTGCGGACCTCGTCGGGGAAGGTGGCGTCGTCGAGGAGGCCGTAGTCGCGGGCGATGTCCTCGCGCAGCCAGACCAGTGCGGTGGTCTCGGCCTCGGCGGCGCGCGGGCCGCGCCTGGCCTTGCCGAGCGCGTGCAGCGGGCGGCTGTCGGTGATCCGGTGGTCCGCCTCGGCCACCGACAGCCAGCTGACCGGCAGCGCGAAGAGCATGCTGCGGTCGGTGAGGACTTTGACGTGGGTGCCGAGGGTGGTGTCGGCGGTGCCTTTGAGGGCGGTGGCGTCGTTCGCGCCGCCGATCGGGACCGTGGCGCCCGGGTTGGTCACGCCCGCGTTGCTGTTGCCCGCCAGCGGGGAGGTGCCGACCGCGGCCTCGACGTTGTCGGTGATGCCGGCCTCCAGCGCGTCGGAGGTCTTGTGCCGCTGCATGGCCTCCATGCGCGGCTTGTTCTCGACGGTGAGCAGCCGGGCGCCGCGGCGGTGCATCTTCGCGTAGAGACGGGAGTCGGCGGTGTGGGACTGGCCGAGGAGGCGGGCGGAGGACTGGGCGGGCAGCGGTGAGCCGTTCGGGCCCAGTGCCTCGCGGAAGCCCGCGGTCAGCCCGCCCTGGGTGGTGGCTTCCTGCTGGGCCTGGGCGGGGGCGGTGCCGAGCCCGGTGAGCGGGGTGAGGCGGGCCATGCGCACCTGTGCGGCGAGGTCCTTGCCGGTGTGCCGCTTGCCGAGGTCGCTGTCGCCGAGGCCGTCCGCGCGGGCGGTGGCGAGGGTGAGGGCGTCCCGCACGTTGGCCGCGCCGCGGACGTCCACCGCGAGGATGCCGGAGCCGATGCGGTCGTCGAAGGGGAGGACGTCCGAGTCGGCGCTGTCCCGGCCGCCGGTGGCGCCGCCGGTGCCGGTGCCGGTGCCGGTGCCGGTGCCGGTGCCGGAGGTGCGCCATGCGGCGATGCTCTCCGGGCGGGCCTCCTCGGCGGTCAGCATCCTCACCGCGGGCTCGGGTTCCGGCACGTCCTGCTCGGTGAGCGCGCCGTCGGCGCCGTCACCGTCGGGGGTGAGCAGGCTGGCCGGGAGGATCTCGTTGAGGCTGCCGACCGGGGCGAAGGCGCGGGGCGCGAGAGGGTCGCCGGTCGCGTCCGTCATGGTGACGGTCAGCACGTAGCTGGTGACGATCTCGGCGTGCGCCTGGGTGGTGGCGATGTTCGGCATCGCCGTGCTGCCGCTGGTCTCCGTCCGGGCGCTCGACCGCTGTTTGGCGGCGGTGCCCTGGAGCGAGGGACTGGCGGTGAGGACGCCGCCGCCGGTGGCCGCGGCGCGCTCGGCGGCGCTGAGCGTCACGTCGGCGCCGCGGTCCTGGGAGGTGCCGACGGAGTCGTCGCGGGCGATGGTGCGGTAGTCCTCCAGCTCCAGATTGGTGCGCAGCTTCTCCACGGTGGTGGTGACCGGGGTCAGTTTGAACTGGAGCTGCCCGGGGCTGCCGCCGACCGGCAGGTGGTGCGGGCTGGACCAGGCGCGGTAGCGGACCGGCAGGGTCATCCCGTCGGTGGTCAGCTCGTGGAGGTGGGCGCGGAGGAAATCCGGCGAGAGCCGCTGGAGAACCTGCTCCCGGTCGTGCGAGGGCACCCCGATCTTCTCCAGCCGGCCCATCAGCTGCCGCGCCGCCTGGCTCGCGTCGAGTTGTCCGCTGGGGTGGGTGGGGAAGCGGCGGCCTCGCAGGAAGCCGGGCACCCGGTAGCCGCCGCCGAGGTTGTGCGGGGTGGTGGTGCCCAGGCCGTCCGGGGCGAGCCCGGCCTCGATGGCGTCCTGCATCGGCAGGTGGAACATCACCGCGTCGCGGACGTGCTGGAGCGCGGCGGCGGCCCGGCGCGGAGCGAGGCGGCGGCCGAGGCGCTCGGAGAGACGTCCGGCCGCGGAGCTGATCCGGGTCCCGGCGCGGGTGCCCACCGTGCCCATCGCGGCCGTCCAGCGGTCCCGCACCGCGACGGTCTCGGCGGCGTCGGCCACCACCAGATACATCCGCCCGGCGAAGGTGAGGGTGGTGTTGCGGCCCCGGGTGAGGGTCTGCGAGACGCTGCGGCCCTTGCCCCAGGCGTACTGGAGTGCGGTCGAGTAGGTGCCGGTCACCGCCTGGTGCCCCGGGGCCTGCTGGAGCGGCGAGTCGGAGCCCTGGAGGCCAACGGTGGCGTGCGAGACGGTGCTCGCGCTGCCGACGACACGGTGCTCGTTGCCGATGGTGGCCTCGAGGCTGGCCGGCTTCGGGTCGCTCTTGACGCGTACGTTGTGCAGCTCGCCGCGGACCGCCGCCTTCAGGTAGTGGGTCCGGAGCGGCCCGGCGCCGGTCAGTCCCGCGACGCGGGAGCCGAACGGGCCGAGATACTGGCCGAGTTGGCCCGCCACACTGAGGTTCGCCATGGCCCGGCGCAGCGCGGTGCGTACGGGGGCACCGGGCGCGCCGACATGCCAGGACGCGCCGGTGGCCCGGTCGGCGGTGTCCTGCACCAACTGCTGACGCTGCCGGCCACCCTCGGTGCTGAGCACCACGTGCGGGGCGCTCAGCAGCTTCCGGGTGAGCCGCTGGTCGGCCGAGTCCGTCCTCGGCAGCGGGCGCGTGCCGTCGAGGAGCTGGTCCGCCTCGATGGAGGAGAGCCGTTGCGCTACGGGGGCTGGGGCGGGCGCCGGGGTCAGCGTCAGCGGGCCGGGGGGCGGGGCGGTCTGACCGGAGGGCGGGTTCGCCTGACCGGAGGGCGGGTTCACCTGACCGGAGGGCGGGTTCACCTGACCGGAGGGCGGGTTCACCTGACCGGAGGGCGGGTTCACCTGACCGGGCGGCAGGTTCATCCGACCGGGCGGCAGGTTCATCCGACCGGACGGAACGGCCGTCTGACCGGGCGGCGGGTCCGCGGGAGCGTGGCGGTCGGAGCCGTGCGCGGTGGGCACGGCCAGCTCCACCCGGCCCACGGTCTCGTTGCCGCGGGTGAACAGGGGCCGTTCCTCGACCTTGCTGACGAAGACACCGGCGCCGAGCAGACCGACCGAGGCGAGCCGGGCCCAGCCGCGCGGGCGGCGGTGACCCTCGAAGGAGGCGCCCAGCTCCACCTGGTAGCTGTAGAGGTCGGCGCCGTTCTGGAACATGAGGTGGTCGTGGGCGACCGCGACCGTGTTCCGGGTGGCCTTCTGGTCGGTCTTGGCGTAGCGGGCGCCGAGGGTCACGTTGCCGGTCTGGCGCGGCAGCCCGACCTCGGGCACCTTGTCGTGGTCGCGCGGCGAGATGCCCAGCTCGACACCGCCGGAGAGGGTGCTGGACGCCTGCTGCCCCTGCCCCGAGACCTCGGTGCCGATCACCGCGTTGCGCAGCGAGCGCTCGCTCATCGTGGTCTCGAACTGCCGGTCGGTGAGGCGTGCCTTGAGGATGAGGGTGTGGTGGCCGCGGCGCACCTTGCCGTCCTCGGTGAGGGTGACCGGCACCCCGGTGGTGGTCAGGTCGTCCAGGCTCTGCGCCAGGCTGGGCCGGTTCAGCGCCTCGCGCACCTGGCGGTCGTTGTGCAACGCGGTCCGCATCCGCCCGTCGCCGTACCAGAACTTGGCCAGCCGCGGGTGCCGCAGCATCAACGGCGGGACGAACAGCGACGGGTACGAGCGGTGCAGGGTGTCCAGGACGGCGTCCGTGAAGACACGCAAGGGGTCTTGGGGGGCGGGTTGCTGGGTCTGGGTGGGCTGCTGGGTCCGGGCCGGCTGGGTCTGGGACTGTGGGGTCTGGTTCTGCTGCTGGGCTTGCGCCTGGGGCTGCGGTTGTACCTGGGACAGGTTCGGGTTCTGTACCTGGCTCTGGCCCGGTACCTGGTTCTGCGGGCTGATGGGCCGGAAGCCTTCGGCGCGCACCTGACCGCTGAGGTGGACCGGGTCCTCTCGGGTGAGGTACCACGGCACCGGCGGCTCGGTGTCCGGGTTGGGGCCCGCCTGGCCCGGCGTGCGGCTGTCCCAGCCCGCGAGGCGGCGCGCGTCCTGGGTGGAGATCCAGTCCAGGCTGACCACTCGGACCGGGCGCGCGGCCGACGGCGGCTCGCCGGGCTTGCGCACCAAGAGGGTCCGCTCCACCCGGTACAGGGCGACCGGGTGGTTGCGGACGCGGCCGGTGGTCTTCCGGGCCGCGTCGGTGCCGAGGTAGTGGCCGCGTCCGGTCGTGAGGTCCGCGCGGACCAGCGGGCCGCCCTGGAGGCGTACGTCGGTCTCGGGGCCGGTGAGGGTGTAGTTCGGCCCGCCGGTGACCTGGAAGCCGAAGCGGGTGTCGCGGACGTGGCCGCGCTCGTTCTGGTACGTCGTCTGGGTCAGGTCGCGCAGCTCCGCCTTGACCGACTCGGTGACCAGGGTGGCCCGGTGCGGCACCGACCGCTCCACGATCAGGTGCCCCAGCGGGTGCTGTCCGCTGCCCCGGGTCAGCTCGGGCCCTGTGACCGGCCCGGAGAACCGGCCGAACAGGGCGAGCAGCCGCCCGGGCCGGACGTACGAGACCAGGGTGCGGTGCGCCGAACTGCCGGGCCGCGCATCGGAGATGGCGAGCGCCACGTCCTCCGGCGGGTCCGTCAGGTGCAGCCCTGTGGTGTCGGTGATCCGTGGCTCGATCCCGTCCGGGAAGGTGAGCGTCTTCGGTGCCCGCTGAGGTCCCTTGAAGGGCACGGTGAG
This sequence comes from Streptomyces cellulosae, assembly GCF_000721105.1. Lineage (GTDB taxonomy): Bacteria > Actinomycetota > Actinomycetes > Streptomycetales > Streptomycetaceae > Streptomyces > Streptomyces cellulosae_A. The sequence goes on along the minus strand of NZ_JOEV01000030.1, from coordinate 148,086 downwards.
GTCGTCCGGGAGCCGCCAGCTCAGCCCGTCGCGCATGGCGAACTGAGCGGTGTGCACCTGGGTGCGCTGCCAACGGGGCGTCGACACAGGCGAGTTGATCTGGTTGCTCTGGTCGTTCGGGGTGCTGCCCTGGCTGTTCGGGGTGCTGCCCTGATTGTGCGGGGTGCTGCCCTGATTGTGCGGGGTGCTGCCCTGATTGGATCCGGGGGCCGGACCTGTGCCCGGGCCGGTGGTCTTCGGGGCCTCGGTGACGCGGTCGACCCGCACCCGGTAGTAGACGTCGTCCAGGTGCAGGTGCGAGCCCTCCCAGGCACGCCACTCGGACTGGTTGTACGCCTGAGTGCCCTGGGTGTAGTCGGTCCTGCGGGTCCAGCCCAGCGAAAGGCCGATCTTCAGCAGCCAGTTGAGCGGCGGGCCCATGCTCAGCGCCCCGGCGACCCGGCGCCCGACGCCGACGCTGCGCCCGCCGCCCGTACCGGCCTGGCCTCGGCGCATGGTGTCCAACCGGACGGTACTGCCGTTCACGTCGGAGAAGCGCTCCCAGCGGTGGTACGGGATGGCCTCGACCGTCAGTTCGTGGCCGACCCCGGACTTCTCCCGGCCCACGAAGCGTGCGCCGCGCGGGGCGGTGAAGGCGCCGGGCTCCTCGGTGAGCAGACGCAGCAGCTCCGCCTCGTCGAACTGGGCGCGCAGGTTCTTCGGCAGCCTGCCCAGGATCTCCTCGGCCACCTGCTCGGGCGAGCGCAGGGTGGTCTTGCCGGGGCCGGTGAAGAGGCCGGTCGGGGAGGTCTGCGTGGTCCTGTCCGTGCGGCCGCCCGGGGCGCCGTCACCCGGGTCGGCGTCCGGGCTGATCAGGACCGTGGGCAGTCGGCTGCCGTCCTCGAACGTGACGGTGCGCGGCGCAGGGGCCAGCTGCGGAGCGTCCAGGCCGGTCAGCAGCCGTGCCGGGCGATGCCGGTCGAGCTGGGTCTCCAGCGGTACCGGATCGCCCCGGTCGGGAGTCTCGGTGTCGGGGGCGTAGAGGTCGGTGACCCCGCCCATGCCGCGCAGCCACTCCCCGAAGGGGTCGGCGGTGCTCTGGCCCTGTGCGGCAGGGGCCGGGGAGGGGGTGATGGCAGGGGCAGGTGCGGGGGCGAGCGGGGCGGACGCCGGGATCAGGGCGTCGTAGTGGTCGGTGCCGTTGTAGGCCAGGTGGAGGGTGCCGCTCCGGCCTGCCGGGTGGAGGGGGGTGACAAGGGGGTTCCACGGTGACCGGGGGTCGGGCCGGACGACCCGCAGGTCCAGGTCGAGGGTGTGGGCCAGCGCCTCAGGGAGCAGGTCGGCGAAGGGGGAGGACCACAGCTCGGGGCGCTCGGCGGCCGCGGCGAGCAGCTTGCCGGAACCGAGCCGCCGCGCCTCGGCGGGGGTCGGCGCCACCTCGGCGAGCCGCGGATAGTCGCTGTCCCGGAGGATCCGCCGCCACTGGTCGGCGTCGCCGTCGGTGACGACCGCCTGCGCGCGCTGGTTCCACTCGTCGGTGATCCGGCTCCGTTCGTCCGGGTCCCGCGCTCCGGCCAGCGCGCGGAGCCGCAGGTCGTCCACCACGGTGTACACCGGGTCCGGGATCAACGTGTCCGCGGCGGCACCCAGTTCGGTCCCGGTGATCCGGTCGCGCAACAGGCCACGCAGCCCGGCGACGTTCCGCGCGGCCCAGGCGGGCGGTACGTCCTGGCTGCGCGCGCTGTCGAGCAGCGACCGGAAGAGGCAGTTCCCGCCGCCCGGGGTGCGCAGTCGCTGGAAGGCCAGGCCGTCCGCGTGCACCGTGTCGGCCGGGCCGGGCGTCGCGGTGCCCTTGCTGAGCAGGGTCAGGTCCTCGGCGAGGCTCTCCGGGCGGCTCGGCACGGGGGCCAGGTCGGGCCTGCGGCGGGCGAGTTCGGCGGTGTCCTCGGGGCTCAGCGCCAGTTCGGAGAGCGGCAGCGGAGTGCTGGAGAGCGACCAGGTGATCCGCGCCGAGGCAGCGTAGGCGAGACCGCGCACGTCCTCCGGCGAGACCAGGGTGGTCGGCGGGAGGGCGGGCGGCGGCGGGGGCAGCAGGGCGTCGAGCGTGGTGTCGGGCCCGGCCGTCGAGCGCAGTGCGGCGGCGGCGCGCAGGAATTCGGAGTACTGCTCGGGGGTGGGATCGGCTGCCGGGTCGGTGGCGCCGGTCGCCGGGTCGGTGGCCGGGTCGGCCGCCGGACCGATGCCGGTGCCGTCCGCCGGATCGGTGCCCGGACCGATGCCGGTGCCGTCCACCGGATCGGTGCCCGGACCGATGCCGGTGCCGTCCACCGGATCGGTGCCCGGACCGATGCCGGTGCCGTCCGCCGGATCGGTGGTGGTGCCACCCGTCGCACCACGCCAGTCGGTGACCATCCGGCGCAGGAGGTCCGGGGTCATCCGGCCGTCGCCGTAGCGGGCGGCGGTGTCCGGGTCGAGCCAGCGCAGGCCGTCCACGTAGGCGAGTCCGGCCAGCAACTGCCGGTTTTCCGGCCGCTGTTCGGCGTCCGGACCGAGTGCGTCGCGCAGGGTGCGGATCTGCTGGAGGGTACGCGCCCGGGCGAAGGCGTCGGCCGGTTCCGGGCCCGCGTGCAGTCCGGCCTCACGCGCCAGCGCGTCCAGGGCGGCACCGGACGGCTCCGGGGTGAACAGCCGCCAGCGGCCCGGGCCGTCGGGCCCCTCGGTGAGCACCGCGCGGACATGGCCGTCCCGGTCGCGGGCTGTGCCCACCTCGGTGGTCGGCGCGTACACCGGCCGCCCGGTCCGGTTCGCCACGTGCTGTGCCACCGGCAGGCCCGCCACTTCCGGCTGCCGCCCGGTCTCGCAGGAGAAGAGGACCAGCGGCCGGTCCTGATCGCCGTCCTCCGCCCAGGACTTGAGCACCTCGCCGAGCTGCACGCCGCTCACCTTCACGGTGGGGCGCGCCGCGTCGTCGGTGCCGAGCGTGACGGTACGGGAGGTGCCGTGCCCGGCGAAGTAGTCGGCGCCCCGCTCGGTACCGGAACCGGGGAGCGCGGTCGGCGGGCCGGTGAAGACGGTACGGGGTGCGGGCGGGGCCGTCGTGGTCTCCGGGGCGGGGGCGGCCTCCGGGGCGGGTCGGGCGGAGGTGGTGCGCACACCGCGGAAGGTGTCCTGACCGAGCAGCGCGCGACGGCCGGCGCCGTGTGCCGTACCGTCCTCGGCCGGGCTCTGCGAGATGGTCAGCTTCTGTACGGCACGCCCCGGTTGGGGTTTCACTGCCGCGTCCGGCACCCAGCGCCGCAGCTGAGCGACGGGCACTGTGTAGCCGTCCAGGGTGATGACGACCCGTTCGCCCTCCGGCCGACCGCGACGGTTTCCGTCATAGTCAGTGCTGCCGCTGTCCGAGGGCCGTACGACGATCCGCCCCGGCGGCGGGGGTGCCGCGGGTGGCTCCGGAGAGTTGTCCGGCCTGGAGGGCGGAGCCGGAAGCGGAGGCGGGGTGCCGCCGTTCCCCGACCCGCGTCCGCCGCCGAGGCCGGGGAGGTTCCCGCCGGTTCCGTTGCTGTTGCCCGACTCCAGGTACAGGTCGGTGGCCGTCTCGGTCCAGGGCCGGGACAGGGTGGCGAGCTTGGCCGCGGCGGGAGTGGCGGTGGCCGTGGAGACCGGGCCGACTCCGTTGCCGGATACGGGCGTTGCCACTCCCGAGAGCACCTTCGGGAGCGCGGCCGGGGTATTGACCGGCCCGCTGTCGGCGGTCGTGGCGCTCTGGGTGGCGGGGCGGGGCGCCGGGGTGGCCGCGGCGGGGGCCGGCCCGAGAGCGTCGGCGAGAGGCAGCAGCACGTCTGCGCCGGGGAAGTCGGCGCCCGCGGTGCCGTCCGGCGTCACGACGGGCGAGGGGCCGGTGAGCGGGCGGACCCGGACCGGGGCGCCCGGCCCCTCGCGGGTCAGCTCGACGGCGGCACGTACCGGGCGCCCCGCCGCGTCCGGCGCGACCGCCGGCCCGAGTACCACGGCCCGGTCGGTCCCGGCCCCGTCCAGCAGCTCGGCCGCTTCCGGTGTCCCCTCCCCCGGCGGCGGCACCTCCGAGACCACGATCGTCAACGGCGGCGCCGCGGTGGGGGCGGAGTTCGCCGCAGGGGCGGGATTGGCCTTCACATCGCTCACGCCGATGTTGCCGCGTACGTCGCCGGTGCCGGCGTACGAGCCGGTGGTGCTCACCTTCGGCGGGGCGGGGGCCGTGTCGGCGACCGGGGTGGCAGTGCTCTCGGTCGAGTCCGCAGCACTGCTTGCTCCAGAGGAGTTGACGGCCTCCGGAGTAGGAGGGGTCTCAGGCCACTGTGCGGTCTCCGGGGTGCCGTCCGTCGTGTTCTGTGAGCTGTCCTGCGGGGCCGCGCTGTCCGGGGCGCGGGTGCCCTGGGGCGGCGCGGCGGACGGAGACGGGCCCCCGGCGGTGGGGGTGCCGCCTGACCGGGCGCCGGTGCCAGGGCCGGATGCGGCGGCGGTGGTGGGGCTGTGAGAGGCGACGGGACCGCCGACACCCTGGCCCGCCACCGGACCCGTACGGTCGTCCTGCTCGGCCGGCTCATCCGGAGAGTTCCGGACCTCGGCTTCCGGGGAGCCCAGGACCGAATTGTCCGGGGAACCCACGACCGCGTTCTCCGGAGACCCCTCGGGCTCGCCGCCGTCCCCGTCGAGGGCGTTGTCGACCTGCGAGTTTGGCCCGTTGCCCGCCACCGAGCCGACGGTGTCCCCGCCGGCACCGGCGGCGGGACCGACCGCGGTCGTGGGACCGTTGCCGAAGGCACTCGGGGTAGTGGTGAGCGGGTCGCTCCCCGTGTTCGAGGAGTCCGCCGCGTTCGGCGTGCCGAAGCCGTCGAGGGCGCGGCGAACCTCATCGGGGTCGGCCTGCGAGTCCGGGCCGTCGCCCGCCACCGACTCGACGGAGTCCCCGCCGGCACCGGCGGCGGGACCGACCGTGGCCGTAGGGCTGTCACCGAAGCCACCCAGGATCGTGGTGAGCGGGTCGCTCCCCGTACTCGGGGTGTCCACCGTGTTCGGGGAGTTGACCGCGTTCGGGGAGTCCACCGTGCTCGGGGTGTCCACCGCGTTCGGGGAGTTCACCGCGTTCGGGGAGTTGACCGCGTTCGGGGTGTCCACCGCGTTCGGGGAGTCCACCGCGTTCGGGGAGTTCACCGTGCTCGGGGTGTCCACCGCGTTCGGGGAGTTGACCGCGTTCGGGGTGTCCACCGTGCTCGGGGAGGTCACCGCGTTCGGGGAGTTGACCGTGCCCGGGGAGTCCACCGCCACCGGAGACTCCAGCGTGACCGGCGTCCCGAAGCCGTCGAGGGCTCGGCGGACCGTGTCGGTGTCGATCTGGGAGGCCGGGCCGTTCCCGGCGGGCACCACCCGTATCTCGGGCAGCTGCGAGAGGTTGCTGTGCAGGCTGTCGCGGATGCCGATCTCGGTGCTGCCGGGCGGCAGGGCGCCGCGCAGGGCGGTGAGGTCGCGCAGCGCCTGAGCGCGGACCTCGGCGGGGCCGTCGTAGACCTGCTGCCACAGCTCGTTCTCGGCGGCGGTCACCGGCAGCGGGCCCGGGGAGTACGGCGGCGGGTCCTGGCTCACGTACGGCGGCGGGTTCTCCGCGACGTAGGGCGGGGGTGTCTGACCGCCGGTGAAGTCGCCCTGGCCGGTGATCTGTTGCGTGACCGGCGGGGGCGAGGCGAGTGCGGGGCTGTCTCCGCCGGGGGTGTCCGGACGCGAGGGGCCGTCGGTGCGGCCGGGGCCGTCGCCCTCGCGGGAGCGCGGGGAGTCGGCAAAGTCGCGTGTGTCGGAATCGGTGGTGCCGCCGGAGACGGTGGGTGGCTGGTTGCGCAGCTTGTCGATGGCGTTGCGCAGTTCGGCGCCGGTGTTCAGGGCGGTGTCGGTGAGCGTGGCCTCGACCTGGCTGCTGAGGCCCGCGCCGACGAAGGTGGACCAGTTGGTGGACCAGTCTCCGTCGAAGGCGCCCTTGATCAGGATCTCCGCGAGTGCCTCGCCGGAGCCGGCGGCCAGGAAGTCTGCGGTCCCCTTGAGTCCGTAGTGCCCGGCCAGCGCGCCCGGCCGGTCGGCGTTGTTACGCAGCAGCTGGTTGTTCCGCCACAGGTCGGGGTTGTTCCGAAAGTTGTTCCGGAAGGAGAACGGGTTGTTGTTCGTGAGGTTGGGGCTGTTGTTCGTGAGGTTGGGGTTGTTCCCGTTCGGGGTGGGGTCGGGCCGGTCGTTCGGGATGTCGTCCCGGTTGGGGTTCGGGGTGGGGTCGGGGTGCGGCTTCGGGTTCGGGTTCGGGTTGTTGTTCTTCAGGTTGAGGTCGAAGTCGTTCCGCAGGTTGGGGTTGTTCTTGAAGTCGAGGTCGGGGCCGTTCTTGAGGAAGTTGTTGTCGTAGCTCTTGACGATGTTCTTCGCGAAGTCGTTGAAGACGCTGGTGAGGAAGCCCGCGGCGGCGCCGAACGCGCCGTCCTTGAGGATCTGGTCCCAGTCGAAGCCGTCCGGGCGGCGGCCCTCCGGGGCGAAGTTCATCATCGCCAGCCGCACCGCGAAGGTGGTGAACGCCTCGGCGAACGCTTCGGTCAGGGACGGCGCCAGGTGGAGCCGCTGGAGGAGGTGACTGAGCGTGGTGAGGATCATGAACCGGCTGCGCAGCTTGGCCATCATGATCTGACTGGCCGAGGCGCCGCCGGTGAAGAAGGACATCGCCAGGTAGAGGGCGATCTCGATGAGCAGCCGGATGACCTCGGCGATGATCTGCCACTTGGACTCCATGATGTCCATGGAGGTCTTGCGCCTGCCCTCGGCGATCTTGTCGAGCTGCTCGGCGAACTCGCGCAGGTAGTTCTTGCCGCCGTCGTCGATGAGCATGCCCATCGCCTTGGCGTACGACTTGGCCAGGTCGTCCGGCATGGACTCGGCGATGTCGTGGACCGACTTCTCGATCAGCGAGGAGAGCTTGTCGAGCTTGCCGCTCAGGGCGGAGTAGGGCCGGCGGCTGTCGTTGGCGAGGTCCTCGTCGGCGTCCATCATCCATTCCCCGGTGAGGAGGAAGATCATCGCGTTGACCACGGGCGACGGCTTGATGCTCATCGGGGACCGTCCTGGAGCCTGCAAGGGCAGGACGGAGCAGCCGCTCCCGGCGTGGTGCGGGAGCGGCCGGCGGTGCGCAGGTCAGCGGCGGCCATGCCCGCCTGAACCGTCGTCGCCGTTCAGCCCGTTGGCCTCGATACGGCTGGTGCCCTGCTCGATGCCCTCGATGTTGCGGTCGCGGGTGTCCTTCATCATCCGGACCTGGCTGAGCGTGGCGTCGGTGATGCCCGCCAGCGCGTCCCGGATGGACATCATGGTGTCCTTGGTGGTCTGCCGCTCCTTCTGCTCCTGCGGCTTGGCCTTCTCCGCGAACTCTCCCTCTGTGCCGGGCCAGCCGACCGTGGGGGCCAGCTCGTCGAAGAACTCCTCCGTCATGCTCCTGGTCAGGGAGCCGATCTCCTCCAACTGCCCCGCCAGCGCCTCGATGCGGTGCGGGTCCACGTAATAGCGCTCTCCCACGGTCAGTCCTCCCCGTCCTCGCCGAGCGCGTCCCGCCAGGCAGGTGTCTCCTGGCCGCCGCGTGCCGTGTCCTCGTCGTCCTCGCGCAGCACCTCGGGGCCGAAGATCCGCTCCCAGTCGACCTCGAAGCCCTTCAGCTCCGGCACGTTGCTGCTGGGCTCGGTGAAGGGAGCCATCGCCTTCATCACGTGGCGGTTCATCTTCAGGCGCGCCGCGCTCGCCGCCTCCAGGACGCTGGCGGCCAGCTCCTGAGGGGACATGTCGCGGTACTTGTTCTCCAGGAACTCGACCCCGGTCAGCTCACCCTGCGGGCCCACGGTCGCCCGGACCGCGCGGTCGGAGGAGAGCACCGCGAACGACGCCTGCCGCAGCTCGCGTTCGGTGCGCGCGACCGCCTCCTGGGCTGCCTGGAGCTCGGCCATCGCCTTCTCCAGGCGCTTCTCCAGCGGTTCCGTCACGCCGCCCCTCCCTTCTCCGTCGTTCTCTCCGTACGTCCGGATGTCCGGCCCGTACGTCCGGACCCTGTTTCCGGTCTGCCCATCAACTGCCTTACTGATCTTGCCTGGTGACGGCCCGGCTGCGAAAGCCGGGGCCGGGTGGGACTCGTCTCGTCGCGGTGGCCACCATGGGACTCGTCTCGTCGCGGTGGCCACCATGGGACTCGTCTCGTCGCGGTGGCCACCATGGGACTCGTCTTGTCGCGGTGGTCACCATGGGACTCGTCTCGTCGCGGTGGTCACCGCCCGATGGGGGCCGCGCGGCGGTCACCGCCCGATGGGGGCCGCGCGGCGGTCACCGTCCGATGACCGCCGGGGTGCCGCCCTCGTCGGTGCCCCATACGTCCGCGTCCTCCTCCAGGTAGTCGGCGGAACTGGTGGGCCTGCGGCCCGGCTCCGGCTCCGCCTCGGGAGAGTCGCCGCCGGTGGTCGCCACCCGGGAGGCCGGGGCCAGGAAGGTGTCGCTGTCCTCCTGACGGTTCCACGGGCTGCGCCGACGGCGGTTGCGGCGCTCACTCTCCTCCGCCGCGTCGACCAGGACGGCGCGCACCCGTTCGCCGTTGCCCTTCTCGCCGCCAGCGCCCATGCCTCCCATTCCGCCGCCCATCGGCATGCCCGGGCTGCCGGGTGTACCGGGCATACCGGGGGCGCCGGCCGCGGCGGCGGGACTGAGCGGGCTGCCCGCGCTGCTTGCGGCACCGTCGGACAGCGGGGCGGCACCGGCCGCGCCGACGCCGTCCGCGGAGAAGGAGCCCGCCCCGGAGAGGCCGCCGCCGGAGGCCGCGGTGCTCACGTTGCCGCCGCCGAGGCCGAGTTCGGAGAACGGCACGTCCCGAGAGGTGGTGCCGCCATCCCCACCGCCCACTCCACCGACGGTGTCGAGGTCGTCGAGGATGTCCGAACTGTCGAAGTCTCCGGGCGAGTTGAGGTCGTGCAGGTCGACCGTCCGGGTGTTGCCCTGCGGGTCGGTGACGGTGGCGATGCCGGTGTCCGGGTCGATGACCTGGGTGCTGCCGTCGGGGGATTCGGTGGTCAGCAGGCCGTTGTCCAGGAAGGTGGTCGAGCCGTCCGGGTTGGTCACCTTGGCCCCGTGCGTGAGGTCGGCGATCGTGGTGGAGCCGTCCGGGTGCGTGGTGGTGAGCAGCCCGGTGTCCGGATCGAAGGTGGCCTCGCTGCCGTCCGCGAACGTGGTGGAGTAGTCGTTGCCGTCCGACGTGGTGTGCCCGCCGGTCGGGGTGTCCAGGCCGGGCTGGTCGCTGTTGAGGTTCCCGAAATCGCCCAGGTCGCCGGTCGACACGGTGGGCAGGTCGGAGTTGACGTCACCCAGGTTGCCGAGGTCTGCCGAACCGTTCGGGCCGGGCAGGTCGGAGTTGATGTCGCCCAGGTCGCCGAGGTCTGCGAAACCGTTCGGGCCGCTCTGGCCGTTGAGGTCGCCCAGGTTGCCGAGGTTCTCGGTGGTGGTGGTGCCGTCCGGGTTGGCGGTCGTCGCCTGGCCGGTCGCGGGGTCGATGGTCTGGGTGGTTCCGTCGGGGAAGGCCGTGGTCAGCTTGCCGTCGTCACCGAGGGAGGTGACCGAACCGTCCGGGTTGGTCACCCTGGTGCCGTCGCCCAGGTTCTGCGTGGTGACGGAACCGTCCGGGTGGGTGGTGGTGAGCACCCCGGTGTCCGGGTCGAAGGAGTTGCTGCTGCCGTCCGGGAAGCCGGTGGTGAGCTTGCCGTCGGTGAGCTGGGCGGTACCGCCGGTCGGGGTCTTGAGCGAACCTCCGGAGCCGTTGTTCAGGCCGCCGAGGTTGCCGAGGCTCTGAGTGATCGCGTCGTTGGCGGCGGCATTGTTGGTGTCGCCCTGGCCGTTGGCCGGACCGCTGTCGAGCGTGCGGAGGGCCCGCAGGTTCGGGGCGACCGGGGGCGGGTTGGACGTGGACCACTGCTGGTCGTCGCCGCCCGGGTTGTTCACGTCGCCCAGGTTGCCCAGGCTCTCGGTGACCGGGTTGTTCTGGTTGCCGGTGTTGCCGAGGCTCTCGGTGACCGGGTTGTTCTGGTTGCCGGTGTTGCCGAGGCTCTCGGTGACCGGGTTGTTCTGGTTCAGCAACTCGTCGAGGTTGCCGAGGTTCTGCTCCTTGAGCGCGTTGGGGTCGTTGAGGCCGCCGAGGCTCTCCTCCAGGGCCTTGCTCTGCTCCTCGGCCTCCCGCTTGGCCTCCTCCTGCTCGCGCCGCTGCTCCTCGCGGAGCTCGTCCTGGTACTTCTTGTCCTCCTCCCGCTGCTGGTTCTGCTCGTTCTTCAGCTTCTCGGCCTCGCGCTTGTCCTCCTCGCGCTGCTGGTTCTGTTCCTTGCGCAACTCGTCCTGGTACTTCTTGTCCTCCTCGCGCTGCCGCTCCTGCTCCCTGCGCAGCTCGTCCTGGTACTTCTTGTCCTCCTCGCGCTGCCGCTCCTGCTCCTTCCTCAGCTCCTCCTGGTACTTCCTGTCCTCCTCGCGCTGCCGCTCCTGCTCCCTGCGGAGTTCGTCCTGGTACTTGCGGTTGTCCTCGTTCTGCTTGTTGATCTCGTTCTTCTCGTCCTCCAGCTTCTTCTTCTCGTAGTCGTCGGCGGCCGTGCTGGTGGACTTCGGCTCGGGCACGTTCTCCGAGAAGTCCTTGCCGAGGTCGAGGAAGTGGTTGTTCAGGTTCGACTGCACCGTGGCGGCGGGCTTGCCCAGGTACTCGTCGACGCCCTGGCTCCAGATCTTGGCCGCCTTGTCACCGACCTTCGCCCAGTTCGCGATGTCGTTGAGGTCGCCGTACTCCGGGTGCTCCTGGAGGAAGCCGGCCTGGGGCTCGTGGTAGGTGTAGCTGCTGTACTGGGAGTAGGAGACCTTGATGTCCGTCTTGGCGACGTTGTTCGCGTCCACCCACTGGGCGAGGTCGTCCAGGACGTAGCGCAGCACCTGATGCGGGTCGTAGTACGGCGACTTGGCCCAGTCGAGCCACGCTTTCAGCAGGGTGTTGGCGGCGTCCTCGAGGTACTTGCGGCCCAGTGACAGGGCGCGTGAGTACACCGTGCCGCCGGTGCCGGTCTCGCCGCCGGTGCCGGCCGTGGAGTTGAAGGTCTCGACGTAGTTGTCGTAGTTCTCGCGGATCTTCTTCAGCAGGCTGCGGAACACCTCCGCCGCCTCGCCCTTCCAGCTCGCGTCGTCCCGGCCGAAGCGGTCCTCCCAGTCCTTCAGCACCACCGCGTGGTCCTTGAAGAACTTGGCGGCGTAGTCGAAGGAATCCCCGGTGGTGTTGAAGGAGTTCAGGTCCACCACGTCGGCCCCGGGCACTCCCAGGTTGCTGAACCGGGCGTCCTGGGTGCTGCCCCGCAACAGGGCGAGGAGTGCCGCCCGCGGCCCGTTCATGTACCGGGCGAGCGCGACGGTGCTCATCTTGTCCTTGTTGTAGTCCGTGAACTCGTTGCCCTCACGGACCTGGGCGTTGTTGACATCGTCGGAGCCGGGGCCGGCGAAGATGATCTCGTCTCCGGCCTTCACACGGCCCTCGAAGACGATCCGCGCCTGCTTGATCATGGACTTCTTGCCCTTGTCGAAGAACCAGATGTCGTAGTCCTCGCCGTGGTTCGTCTGGAAGCCGGAGTCCTTGACGAGCAGGCTGAGGCTGCGCTCCTTGATGTCCATCCGGAAGAGCTTGCCGCCGTGGTCGGAGCGGAGGGTGTCGAAGACGGTGTTGCGGTCCGGCACCGGATAGCCGGTGATGTGGGTGACCAGAGTGGCCCAGGTGTCGGTCGACGGGTCGCCTGCGTTGTCGAACTTGTCCAGGTTCTCGTCGGAGTTGGGATCGTACCGATCGGCCACCGGGCGCCCTTTCTGGTCAGTGCTGGTCGTTCATGCCGGTGCACGGCGTCATCGCGCGGGTGTGCGGCCGGGCGTTCCTCCCACGGGCGCACCTGGCGGCCGCGGCCCGTCCGGCACGCGCGGGACGAGCTCAGGTGTTGTCGTCGTTCTCCTCGCCGCCGCCGGCGGTGAAGGCGTCGACCTCCTCGAAGGTCTGCAGCAGTGTCTGCGCGTCGATCGCCTCGAGGTTCTTGTTCTTGGTCTTGTTGGCTTCCTCGATGGTGTCGGAGAGTGCCTCTTGCAGCTCCTTGAAGAGCTCCATCTGGTCACCGAGCAGCTTGTCGATCGCCGTGGCAGCGGTGCGGATGTCCTTGATCAGCGTCGGTCCCGAGACCAGCGTGTCGGTGACCATCTTGCCGATACGCAGGAGCTGTTTGTCCTGAGCGAGGTTCTCCGGAGTGGTGTGCCCGTCGATGAGCTTGCCGAGCGGGCGGATGGTGGACCCGTCGCCCTCCTCGCGGTGCTTCTTCGCGGCGGTGTACACCGGCTGCACCTCGTTGTCCCGGAAGTTCTCCATCTGCTTGAGGTCGAAATGCTTGACGTCGGCCTTCTCACCGGCCATGGGACGTCCTCCTGGCGCTTGGTACCGGACGGGGATATGAGGGCGGGCCGGGCCGGCCGTCCGGCGCCCCGCGCGCGGACGGCCGGACCGGTGGGCGGGAGCCGGGCGCGCGGGTGCGCGCCGGGCCGGTTCACCAGGGCCTCTGGTTCGGATCAGGCCGGATCCGAACGAGTGGCACTAGCGGGCCCGGACGTTGCCCCAGTTGTCGGCGCTCTTGCGCTCGTCGCGGGAGTGGTTGTCGTGGATGCTCTGGATCAGCTCGCCGCTGTCGCCGAGCAGCATGGCCATGTTCTTGGTGGCCTGGTCCCACTCCGCCTGGACCTGGATGTACATCTGCTGGTCCGATCCCTCCCAAGTGCTGACGAGCGGCTTCAGCTCGTCCTCCAGGTTGTTGAGGGTCGTGATGATCTGCTGGGTCTGGTTCTTCAGTTCCTCGATGGCGTTCTGGACCACGGGGTACTGCACGTCGATGATGCCGTCAGCCATGACGTCTCCTCTCGGGTGACCGGGCGTCGGGGCCCGGAAGGCTCATGGGGTCCCGCCTCGGCGACCAGGGTCGGCGCGGGTGGGGGCGGGTCAGAGCAGTGCTTCGAAGACGCCCTGGGTGGTCTTGCTGTTGAGGACCTCGGTCAGGTCCTGGTTCTCCTTCGCCAGGCGGTTGGCGGAGGTCACGTTCTCCTGGAGCGCGTCGATCATCTTGCTGATCTGGACGACGACCTTCTGCGCCTCGCCGTTCCAGCTGCGGAAGAGCTTCAGCAGGGCCTGGCCCTCGTCGCCGCCGACGCCCGAACGCGCGGCGATCTCGGCGACGTTGTTCTGGATTTTCTCGACCTGGCTCCGGGCGGACTCCAGGGACGAGACGCCCCCCAAGCCCTTGGCGTAATCCGCTTTCCGTGCGGCGCTGTCCGCCATGTCGCGCTCCCTTCGTTCGAGCAACTCTCGTCGCAACGTTGCCCGCTGAGGCTAAAGAGAACCACGTGTTCCGCGCAACGCGTGCAGGGAAGATTTGAGCTTCGGTCAGTTCGCCGAATCTTCTGTGTAGCACGGGGAGTTGTCCGCCTGTTTCATCGGGGTGAACGTGCCCGCCTCACCCAGTGAGGGAAGCGGGCACGTGAATGCCCGCCGCGCGGCGCGATGCCTGCGGGAAACGGGCGGGAAACGGGCGCGCGAGGAAGAGAGACGGTCATCGAAGTGGCCGATTTCCGCCCCTTGCCCGTGCCACCTGGCTGGATTCTGCGGGGCTGGACGGCCGTAATCCCTGAGCTTTTTCTGAGGTTTCCCATCCGCACCCGTCCGCACCCCTCCGCACCCCCGGTGCCGAGTTCGGCCGGTATTTTTCCCGCCCTCGCCCATTTCTTTTCATTGGGTGTTCTACGCGCTCCTTGTCCGGCTCAGCGCGCTGTGTCGGCCTTGTCCGTCTCGCCGTCCGCGCCGCGCTTCTCCGTCCGCTCGGCGGTCCCGCACCGCGGGGCTGTGATCTTGGCCTCCGCGGCGCCCGAGGCGGCTGCCGGGTCCAGGTCCGCGCCGGTAGGGAAGGCCGCGAGCAGCGGCGCCGGGACCGAGCCGATGTCCCCGGCCGCGTACCCAAGAGCGTCCAGCGATTTCTGGGAGGAGACCCGGTACTTCACGCCGTTGTCCGCCACCAGATAGGTGGTCCCCGCGTGCGCGGCCCCGCTCGCGTTCAGGGCCCGGACCAGGGCACCGTGCCCGGGCCGTACCACCGAGGCGTCCGGCGGGGTGCAGGCCGGCTCCAGCGGCTGGGCGGTGCCCTCCGGTACCGCGACCGGGGCGAGCTGGGTCAGCGGGGCCAGCACCGAGCTGATCCGGGCGCCGCCCTCGCCGCCGTCCACCTTGGCGCAGAGCGCGGTGCCGCGCGGCGCGGAGCGCGGAACCGGCGGCGCGTCCGGCAGCTCCGCGGGCCCGGTCGAGCCCGCGGTCTTCGCCCGGTGCTCGCGCAGCGCGTCCGCGCCGACCGTGCGCACCTCGGGCGACCGTCCCTGGTAGGCGTCCTTCTGGGTGGCCGGGTCGCCCAGCACCAGGGCGGCGCCGAGCCGGGTCAGCGGCACCAGGCCGTCCTTGCGCAAGAGGTGGTACGTGCTGCCGCCGCCGGGCACGCTGATCTTGAACAGCTGGCCGATCCGGCTGGCCTCGCCGCCGAGTTCGGGGCCCTCCTCTCCGCGCCCGGGCACCGCGGGCGGGCGCAGGGCGGGGCCGGGTGCCAGCGCGTCCAGGAAGGCCGCGGAGACCGGCATCGGCCGCTCGGAGCCGTAGCCGAGGGCGTTGCGGGCGTCGGAGGCGCGGTCCAGGGGCAGCCTGCTCCCCCGCCACACCAGGTACTCCGTGCCGTCCGGACCGCGTACCAGCACCCCCTCGTCGCCGTCGATCCCGCGGGAGTCCAGCGACGTCCCGGCGACCACGGTGGAGGCACCCGGCTTGTTCACCCCGGTGTCCGCCGCGGCACCGGAGGTGCTGGGCAGCGCCCCGTCCGGCCCGGTGACGCACATGTGCCAGGCGCCGTCGTCGAGTTGGCCGGGCTCGGGCACGGCGTCCGGGGCGCCGGGGATGCCCACCGGGGCGCCCACCGGGGTGTCCCGCAGCGAGGCGGTGCCCACGTCCTTGGTCGTCAGGTCGGAGCCGCCGATCAGACGCGCCGAGGCGTAGTTGCGCACCGGGTGCAGCACGCCGTCGGTGCCGGTCCACAGGTAGCGGGCGCCGGTCTCGCGGTTGACCACCAGGTGCTCACCGTCGCGCCAGCCGTCGTTGCCGCCGGGGCGCAGCAGCCCGTAGACGGTGCTGCCGGCGCCGATCAGCACGGTGACCAGCACACCGAAGACCACGCCGCGGGTGGTGCGCCCGAGCGGGCTCTCGGGGGCGTCCGGGTCGGCCATCAGCAGGCCCGAGCTGAGCCTGCCCATCATGAAACTGTGGGCGTGCACCTGGTCGCGTTTGGACTGCACAGCCTCTCCTCAACTCGTTCTCGATGACCCGGTGTAGGGACATTGGGGTGCGGGCCCCGTGTGGGGGCGTTGGAGTGCAGGCTCCGTGTACGGGCGCAGGAGGCGCGGGCCCGGTGTGCGGGGGTACGGGCCAACGCCCCCGGTACGGACGTACGGGCGCAGGACCTGTACCGGCGTACGGGGCCGGCCCCTGTACGGCCGTACGGACGGGCTCAGCCGAACAGGCCGCGCAGCCAGCCGAACAGGCCCGCCAGCCACAGGCTGAGCGGCAGCAGCGCGACCGCGAAGCCGGTGTGCGCCAGCTCCGCCGCGCGGCCCCAGTACGGCAGCACCCGGCGGCCGGGCACTGTCCAGGCCGCGATCACGAGACCGGCCGCGGCGGCGAGCAGGACCGCGAAGACCACCGGGCGCCCGTCGGTGCCGCTGTGCACCGCCCAGGCGCGGGCGAGCAGCAGCAGCCCCCAGATCCCGGGCACCGCCAGGGTCAGCCGCTGCCCGATGTGCACCAGGCCGCGGGAGTGCAGGAGCAGCAGCAGGCTCAGCGCGAGGGAGGTGACCACCCCGGGCAGCTCCGGGCGCTCGGCGAGGACGACCAGGGCGGCCACGGCGACGGTGCCGGTCGCGGCGAAGAGGGCGGTCACCCAGCGCCCGGCCAGCTCGGTGCGCTCGGCGACCTCGCTGCCCGCGTAGGGCTCGATGCCCTCCTGGAGCTGGCTGGCCGAGGACGGCAGCGCGGGCATCCGCATACCGGCCAGCTTGAAGGCGAACGGCGCCACCGCCCCGGCGCCGAGCGCGATCACCGTCGCCACCAGCGCCACCGCGGCCGGCACGTCCAGGCCGGTGTAGCCGATCAGGGCCCCGGCGATCGCGGTGGCCACCGAGACCACCGCGGTGGCCAGGAGGGCCGGGGCGCCGACCGCGGTGGCGGCGAGCGCCAGGACCGCGCCGCCCGCGCCCGCGGCGCCCGCCGCGAGCAGCCGCGCGCCCGCGACCCGCGCCGCGTCCGGGCCGGTCAGCTCGCCGCCGGGCAGCACCCAGCCGGCCAGCGCCAGGCAGGGCGCGACCAGCAGGCCGAGCGCGGTCGCGGAGAGCCGGTCGCCGACCGCGCGACTGGCCGAGCCCGCACCCGCGAGCAGCAGCACCCCGGCCACGGCCGAGCAGGCCGCCCGGGACGAGGCCGGCACTCCGGGCCAGAACACCAGCAGCAGGGCGGTCGCCACGGTCGCCACCACCGCGCCCACCAGCAGGCCCCGGGCCGCGCCGGGGTGCCAGGTGTGCAGTCGCCGGCCCGCGGTGTCGGCTATCCCGTCCACCAGGTCGTCGAGCCGGGCCTCGGGCAGCGCCTCGGTGTGGGGGCGCAGGTAGAGCACGTCTCCGTCGGCGAGCCCGGCACGGGCGAGGGTGGTCTCCTCGTCGAGCGGGGCGTCGCCGAGGCGCTGGAGCACCCAGCCGGCGTGGTCGAGTCCGGCTTCCTCGGCCTCCTCGCCGACGTAGCGCAGCAGTGTGGGCAACAGGTCGGCGACCGGCACGTCGGCGGGCACGGCCAGATCGACGGAGACGCTCGGCGCGCGTACGGTCAGGCGGCACAGTTCGGCCACCGCGCTGTCGGTCATCAGCTGAACTCTCGACTTCCGTAGAGGCTTTGGCGAGGGGCTTCCCCGGAAAAGGGGGAACGTGCGAAGAGTACGGAAGGCGCGGTGCCGCCAGAAACCGGGGGGGCAGGGCAAGGGAATTGGGTCCGCGCGCCCGGCGACCACCGCTCCCGCGTGGACAGTTCGCGTTCCGTGAATGCAGACTACTGCCGACACCCGCCGGATTGTGCCGCGGACCGGACTCCTGCCCGGTGCGGAGCCGACAGGTACGGGAGTTGCCCGCCCGTGCGGTCACGCCCGCGGCTTTGGCCCGGATTTCACGGTTGTCCGGGAATCGCAGGAAACAGTACGGTGCGGCACTTTCCCGGTACCGGCCGCTGCGGCATTCGGTGCGGGCCGGAAAGACCAGTGAACCCGGAGGTTCTGTTCCTTGAGTGTGGTGCTGTTTCGCCGGCCGGCCCGCAGGCCCGGACCGGAGATGCCCGAGGGGCAATTGACCCTCCAGGAGCCGCCGGTCCTCGCCGAGACGGTTCCGGACACGTCGGCGATATGGACGTATCTGCCGATGG
Source organism: Streptomyces cellulosae (assembly GCF_000721105.1). Lineage (GTDB taxonomy): Bacteria > Actinomycetota > Actinomycetes > Streptomycetales > Streptomycetaceae > Streptomyces > Streptomyces cellulosae_A. The sequence continues at coordinate 130,499 of NZ_JOEV01000030.1, read as the reverse complement.
CGCTGATGTCGGTGTCGATGATGCTGATGTTCCTGCGTCCCGGCGGCGGGAACGGCGTCTTCATGTATCTGGCGATGGGCGTCATGGCGCTCTCCGCCGGTGCCATGCTGCTGGGGCAGCTGATGCGCCGCTCCAGCGAGCGCAAGCAGCGCCTGAAGGGTGAACGCCGCGACTACCTCCGCTACCTGGCGCAGATCCGCAAGCGGGTCCGGGCCACCATCGTGGAGCAGCAGCGGGCGCTCGCCTGGCGCCACCCGGAGCCGGCCTCGCTGCGCTCGCTCGCCCGCACCTCACGGTTGTGGGAACGCCGCCCGGCCGACGAGGACTTCGGTGAGATCCGGCTCGCGGTCGGCGAGCAGCAACTCGCGCTGACCCTGCAACCGGTCTCCACCCGCCCGGTGGAGGACCTCGAACCCCTCACCGCGCATGCCCTGCGCCGCTTCATCCGCGCCTACTCCACCATCCCCGAGCAGCCCCTCGGCCTCTACCTGCGCTCCTCGGCACGGATCCTGTTGCGCCCGGAGGGGACTGGCGGCGAGGAGTTGGCCGAGGCGGGCGTCCCGCCATACGAGGAGAGCGGCGCCCCGGCGGCCGACGCCGACGCCGTACGCGCCCTCGTGCGCGCCGCGCTCGGCCAGCTCGCGGTGTTCCACGCGCCGGAGGAACTGTGGCTGGCCGTCTGCGTCAGTGACGAGCGGCGGCCCGACTGGGAGTGGGTCAAGTGGCTGCCGCACGCGCTGCATCCGTACGAGGAGGACGGCGCCGGTCAGGTGCGCCGGATCACCGCCGACCTCACCGAGCTGGACGACCTGCTGGGCGCCGAGTTCGCCGAGCGCCCCGGCTTCGACCCGGACGCCCGCCCCGGCCGTGACGAGCCCTACACCGTCGTCGTCCTGGACGGCGTGACCGTCCCCGAGGGTCACCGCTGGGAGGGGCACGGCTACCGCAACGCCGTGGTCCTCGACGTCTCCGGGGCGCTGCGCTGGCGGCCCGGCCGCAACACGCTGCGGCTGACCGTCGGTCCGGACCGGGTGAGCCTGGTGCGCACCGACCGCAGCCGCAAGGAGCGCTCCGTGCCGCTCGGCCGCCCGGACCGGCTCGGCCCGCTCGGCGCGGAGTCGCTGGCCCGGCTGCTCACCTCCCGCCGGATCAGCCTGGGCACTGACATCGCGCAGCCGCTGGAGACCGACGTCGAGCTGACCACCCTGCTCGGCATCCCCGACCTGCACCGACACGACCCGCGCACCCTCTTCGAGCGGCACACCGGCGCCGCCCGGCTGCGGGTGCCGGTCGCGGTCGGCGTGGACGGCCGCCCGGTGGAACTCGACATCAAGGAGTCCGCGCAGGGAGGCATGGGTCCGCACGGCATGCTCATCGGCGCCACCGGCTCCGGCAAGAGCGAACTCCTGCGCACCCTCGTCCTCGGTCTGGCCCTGACCAACTCCTCCGAGACCCTCAACTTCGTCCTGGTCGACTTCAAGGGCGGCGCCACCTTCCTGGGCCTCGAGGAACTCCCGCACACCTCCGCCGTCATCACCAACCTCGCCGACGAAGTCGCCCTGGTGGAGCGCATGCAGGACGCCCTGCACGGCGAACTCATGCGCCGCCAGGAGCTGTTGCGCGCGGCCGGGAACTACACCTCGGCACTGGAGTACGAGCGGGCACGCGCCTCGGGGGCCGGCCTCACCCCGCTGCCCAGCCTGTTCGTGGTGGTCGACGAGTTCAGCGAACTTCTCTCCGCGCACCGGGAGTTCATGGACCTGTTCGTGATGATCGGCCGCCTCGGCCGCTCCCTCGGGGTGCATCTGCTGCTCGCCTCGCAGCGCCTGGACGAGGGCCGCATGCACCAGTTGGAGAGCCACCTGTCGTACCGCATCGGTCTGCGCACCTTCTCCGCGATGGAGAGCCGTGGCGTGCTCGGCGTACCGGACGCCTACCAGCTTCCGTCCCAGCCCGGCAACGGCTACCTGAAGTCCGGTGTGGAGGCCCTGACGCGGTTCCGTGCCGCCTACTCCTCCGGCACCTACCGGCGCCGCACCGGCGCGGTGGTCCAGGCCCGGGTGGCCAGCCAGGTGGTGCCGTGGACCAGCGGCTGGGTGGTGCCGCGCACGCTGGAGGCCGCGCCCGAACCGGAGCCGAAGGCGGAGGAGAGCGGCGACGAGGAGACCCTCCTCGACGTGGCCCTCGACCGGTTGCGCGACTCCGGCCCCGCCGCCCACCAGGTGTGGCTGCCGCCGCTGGACGAGCCGTCCCCGCTGGACGTCCTGCTGCCGGGCATCGCCCCCGACCCCGAACGCGGCCTGATCGCCGCCGGCTGGCCCGGCACCGGCAGGCTGCGGGTCCCGGTCGGCCTGGTCGACAAGCCCTTCGAGCAACGCCGCGACCCGCTGGTCGTGGACCTGTCCGGGGCCGGCGGCCACGTCGCCGTCGCGGGCGGTTCGCAGAGCGGCAAGTCCACCCTCGCCCGCACCCTGATCGCCGCCCTCGCCCTCACCCACACCCCCGCCGAGATCCAGTTCTACTGCCTCGACTTCGGCGGCGGCGGCCTCTCCCAGTTCGCCGCGCTGCCGCACGTGGGCGGCGTCGCGGCGCGGCTCAACCCGGAGCGGGTGCACCGGGCGGTCGCCGAGGTGATGACGCTGCTGGCCCGGCGCGAGCAGTTCTTCGTGGACCACACCATCGACTCCATGCAGTCCTACCGCCGCCGCCGGGCCGCCGGGGAGTTCCCCGACGAGCCCTTCGGTGACGTGTTCATGGTGGTCGACGGCTGGTCCACGGTCCGCCAGGACTACGACGACCTGATCCCGAAGTTCAACGAACTCGCCGCCCGCGGCCTCAACTACGGCATCCACCTGATCGTCACCACCACCCGCTGGGTGGAACTGTCCGCGCAGGTCCGCGACCAGGCCGCCACCCGCCTCGAACTGCGGATGGGCGACCCGATGGACTCCGAGATCGACACCCGCAAGGCCCGCTCGGTGCCGCGCAGCGGCGGCCGCGGCATCACCGCCGACAGCAAGATGCACTTCCTCGCCGGCCTGCCCCGCCTGGACGGCAGCGGCTCCCTCGACGACCTCGGCGAGGGCGTCGCCCACCTGGTCACCGAGGTCTCCCGGCACTGGTCCGGCGCGCCCGCCCCGCAGGTCCGGATGCTGCCGCACCGGCTGCCGCTCGCCGAACTCCCCGCGCCCGAAGCCACCGAGGGCGGCGGCATGCGCCTGGCGCTCGGCATCGACCAGGACGCCCTGGAACCGGTCTGGCACGACTTCAGCCGCACCCCGCACCTGATCGTGGTCGGCGACACCGAAAGCGGCAAGACCAACCTGCTGCGCCGCGTCACCGCGGGCATCACGGCCCGCTACGCCCCCACCGAGGCGAAGATCATCGTGGTCGACTACCGCCGCACCCTGGTGGACACCATCCCCGAGGAGTACCGCATCGGGCACGTGATCTCCCTGGACAACCTCAAGGAGACCATCGAGGGCGCGGCCCGCGCGATGAAGACCCGCATCCCCGGAGCCGACATCGCCCCCGGTCGCATGCGCCAGTGCGACTGGTGGACCGGCCCGCGCCTGTTCATCCTGGTCGACGACTACGACATGGTCTCGAGCAACTCCTTCCAGAGCCCCTTCGAGCCCCTCTTCGAGCACCTGACCCTCGGCTTCGAGATGGGCCTCCACCTGGTCGTCGCCCGCAGCGCCATGGGCGCCGGCCGCGGCCTCGGCGACGGCCTCCTGCGCCGCCTCGACGAGGCCAACAACCCCGCCGTCCTCCTGTCCTGCCCGCCCACCGAAGGCCGCCTGTTCGGCAACGCCAAGCCCCGCAACCTCCCGCCCGGCCGCGCCCTCCACATCGCCCGCCGCCGGGAGCGGTTGATGCAGACGGCACTGGTGGAGGAGAGCCGGGGGCAGGGGGACTGAGAGGACGCGAGAAGAGTACGCACGACAGCGGGGGCCACCTGGAAAGGTGGCCCCCGCTGGGTGTTGCGGGGTGCGAGCCGTCGCCCTCGGCCGTCAGCTCATTCGTTCCCCGCTCCGCCCGCTCCCGCCGGACGCCACCCGCGAGCGCGGGCCCGGGGAAGAGCGAAGGCGGCCCACAGCACGGCGAGGACGGCGGCCGTGCCGAGGAGGACGAAGAGGGTGGCACGGCTGGTGGCACGGTCGGCGGCGGAGGTGTCCCTCAGGGTCACGGGATCGGAACCGCGGTCGGTGCCGACGGGCGAACCGGCCTCGCCGAGGACGGTGGTGACGGCGGCGTAGGGGTCGAGCTGGGGGATGTCGGCGGGGTACGCGGTGGCCGTGAGACGGCGGGTGACGGCGGCGGCGGAGTCGTCCGGGCGGGCGGCGCGGACCGCCGCGGCTGCCCCGGCGGCGTAGGCGGTGGCCACCGAGGCGCCGGCGCCGAGGTAGTGGCCGGCGCCCCGCGGGCCGCCCGAGACCACTCCGGCGCCGGGGGCGGCCAGGTCGACGCCGCCGGTGGCCGGCGAGCCGTCCGGGCGGGCTCCACTGGGGAGCATGTCGGCGACCGACAGGACGCCGGGTTCACGGGCCGGCCAGTAGGTGCGGGACGGGATCTCGTCGGTGCCGCCCCGGGGCGGTGGGTCCGGGGCGGCCGCGGCGACCACCACCGCGCCCGCGCGGCGGGCCGCGGCGACCGCGCGGGTCAGCTCCGCGTCGCGGCGGGGCAGGGCGACCGTCACCGCGATCACCCCGGCCCGGGCGGCGGTCGCCTCGCGTACCGCCTCCGCGACCAGGCCGGCACCGGCCTCGCCACGCCGGTCGGTGCCGCGCAGGGCCAGGATCTTCGCGCCCGGGGCGACCCCGGCCAGGGCCGTGCTGCCCCCGCCGGTCCCGGCGATCAGCCCCGCCAGGAAGGTGCCGTGTCCGACGCAGTCGTCACCGGCCGCGCCCTGAGCGGTGACGCGGCCGCCGAGCCCGGCGGCGTCGGGAGCGACCCCGGTGTCGATCAGGGCGACGGTCACGCCCGTGCCGGTGCTGTGCCGGTGCAGCCGGTCCAGGTCGAGGCGCTGGCGCGACCAGTCCTGCTTCTCCGCCTGCCGGCGGGAGGCCGGTGTGCAGGCCACCTGCTCGGCCTCCGGATCGAGCGCGGAGGGCATGCCGGGCAGTTCCTGGCCCTTCGTTCCGTCGGCCGTGGGCAGGCCCGAGAAGGAGGCCGCCCGGGCCGGAAGGGCCGCGGGCAGCAGCAGGGCGGCGGCGAGGCCGACGCAGGACAGCAGGCGGGCGCCCCCACGCGCGGGCGGCCTCACCGGGCCGCCTTCGGGGCCGCGGCCGTGACGTCCTCGGGCAGGAGGATGCGCAGGTCGTCCAGGGTGGGCGCGGCCAGTGAGCTGAGCCGTCCGGCCTGGCGGGTGACCATCGACTCGACCACCTGGCGGGCCAGGCGGGCGTTGCCGAAGGAGCGGTCCCGGGGCAGCGCGTCGAAGTACTCCTTGAGCAGCGGGCCGGTGCCGGCTCCGCACTCGTAGCCCATGCTCGCGGCCTGGGTGCGCACGATGGTGACCAGTTCCTCGGAGGAGTAGTCGGCGAAGGCGACCCGGCGCGGGAAGCGGGAGGACAGGCCCGGGTTGGAGGCGAGGAAGCGTTCCATCTCGTCGGTGTAGCCGGCGACGATGACGGCGACCTCGTCGCGGTGGTCCTCCATCAGCTTCAGCAGGGTGTCCACCGCCTCCTGGCCGAAGTCGGCGCCGCCGCCGCGCGGGGTGAGGGTGTAGGCCTCGTCGATGAACAGCACACCGCCGCGGGCCCGTTCGAAGACCTCGCGGGTCAGCTGGGCGGTATGGCCGATGTAGCGGCCGACCAGGTCGGCGCGGGCCGCCTCGACCAGCTGTCCGCCGGAGAGGATGCCGAGCTGGCTCAGGATCTCCCCGTAGAGCCGGGCGACCGTGGTCTTGCCGGTGCCGGGCGGGCCGGTGAAGACCAGGTGGTGGCTGATCGAGGGCACCGGCAGCCCGGCGGCGGCGCGGTGGCGGGCGGTGGTGATGAGGTTGACCAGGTTCGTGACCTCGCGCTTCACCTCGGCCAGGCCGATCATGTCGCCGAGGCGGGTCAACGGGTCGTTCTCCTCGGCGGCGGTGTCGGTGGCCTGCGCGGCGGCGTCGGCGGAGACGTCCTCCGGCAGCAGCAGCCGCAGGTCGTGCTCGCCGACCTGCGGAAGGGCGGCGAGCCGGACCGCCTGCCGGTCCACCATCTCTTCGAACACCCCACGTGCGGCACGGCCGTTGCCGAAGCCGGCATCCCGTGGCATCGCCTCGAAGTGTGCGGCCAGCGCCGCCGCGGTGCCCTCGCCCAGCTCGTACTGGTGCTGGGCGCACATGTTCTCCATGATCGCGACCAGTTCGGGCACCGAGTAGTTCTCGAACTCGACGGTCCGTGAGAAGCGGGACGCCAGGCCCGGGTTGGAACCCAGGAAGGACTCCATCTCACGTGAGTAGCCGGCCGCGACTACCACCACGTCGTCGCGGTGGTCCTCCATCAGCTTCAGCAGGGTGTCCACCGCCTCACGGCCGAAGTCGGCGCCGCCGTGGCCGCTGTCCGCGGTGAGTGTGTACGCCTCGTCGATGAACAGCACACCGCCGAGAGCCCGCTGGAAGGTCTCGGTGGTCTTGATCGCGGTACCGCCGACGATCTGCGCGACCAGATCGGCGCGGGAGACCTCCACCAGGTGCCCGCTGCGCAGCGAGCCGAGTTCGGCCAGGATCGCCCCGTACAGGCGGGCGACGGTGGTCTTGCCGGTGCCGGGCGGGCCGGCGAAGATCAGATGGCGGCTCATCGGCGGGGCGGACATGCCGAGTTGTTCGCGGCGCTGGGCGAGCTGGGTCAGGTTGACCAGGGTCCGCACCTGCTGCTTGACGTTGTCCAGGCCGATCAGCGCGTTGAGGGCGCCGAGCGGGCCGTCCTCGCGGTCCGCCGAGGGCGCGTCCGCGGCGCCGGAGCCGGCCGGGTCGGTGTTCTCGGCGCTGCCGCTCCCCCAGGCGTCCCGCTTGCCGTTTCCGGTGCTGTTCAGGCCTTCCACGGCGAGCCATTCGCCGGGCGCGGTCTGCACCAGGCCGCCGCCCTCGTTCTCCCGGGCGAGGCAGTTCACCAGCGAGACCGGCGCGGTGGACTCCACGCGGAAGCCGTCCTGGGCGCCGCCGGTGACCTCGCAGCCGCTGAGCGAGGCGAGGGCCCCCTCGTGGAGCAGGAAACCGTGGCCCTGGGGAGCGTGCACGGCGGTACGGTTGGCGGTCAGCTCGCCGCCCCCGGCGACCACCACGCCCTCCTCGCCGGACATCTCGACGCGGAAGTCGCGGACGGTGACGTTGCCGCCGTCCTCCACGATGAGGCCGCTGGTGGCGGTGTCGGAGACCCCGCCGCCGGCCAGGTAGAGGGTGCTGCCGGAGGCCGCGCGCACCCCCGCGCCCTTCGGCCGTACGATCTCGCAGTCCTCGGCGCGGCCGCGGGCGCCCTTGGTGGCCACGATGCCGTCGCCGGAGGGCTCCACCAGCCGGGCCCGGCGCAACAGCGGGTTGGCGCCGCCGCGCACCGCGACCGCGGGCGAACCGCCGATGACTTCCAGGCGGTCCAGCTCCGGCGCGGAGTCCTCCTCCAGGAGCAGCCCGGTCTCATGGCAGTCGCGGACCGTCAGGCCGGTCAGCGCCGGGGAGGCGGCCCCGGCGACGCGCAGCGCCACGCCCTGCGCGCCGTCCACCCAGCAGTCCTCGAAGGTGCCGCGCGCCCGGTCGGTGACCAGCACACCGTGCCCGCGGGTGCGCGAGACGCGGCAGCGGCGCAACACCGGGTCGGTGCCCGCGGCCAGCGAGATCCCGGTCCCGGAGGCCCCGGTGACCCGGACGTCCTCCAGCGTCGTACGGCCCGCGCTGCTCAGGTGGACACCGGTGCTGGTGTCGTGCACCACGGTGCGGATCACCGAGGTGGTGCAGTTCTGCTCCAGGGCGATGGAGGGCTTGTCGGTGGAGGAGATGTCACAGTCCTCGACGGTGCCGCGGGCCTCGCCGTTGGCGAGCAGACCGTTGCCGCGGGCGTCGCGCACCGTGCAGCCGCGGATGCGCGCGTCGCCCTGCTCGGCGAGGACCAGGCCGCTGGTGCCGAGATGCTCGAGGGTGCAGGACTCCACGGTGGTGGGCGTGGTCGAGGTGATCACGATGCCCGCGCCCTGCGGGTTGCTCACCCGGCAGTCCCGCAGCGCGAGCGAACCGGTGCCCCCGGCGAGCATCGCGGTCCAGGCGGCGCCGACGATCTCGCAACCGTCGAACGCGGCCTGTCCACGCCGCACGTCCACGGCTGGCTGCTCGGCGTCGCCGCCGCGCAGGGTCAGCTCGGAGAGCATCACGGCGTCGGCACGCAGCGCGAGCACGCTGCCCGAGCGGGGCCGGATCTCCACCGTGCCCCGGCCCTCGGCGGCGGTGAGGGTGACCCGGGTGTGGATCACCAGGTTCTCCGCGTACGTCCCGGGCCGGACGCTGATGAGCGCGCCGGTACGGGCCGCCGCGAGTGCCTCACCGATGGTCCGGTAGCGGTCCCGGTCCCCCGGTCCGACCGTCAGTACCTGGCGCGACACGCACCAACCTCCTTGCCTCGGCGGCGTCTTGGACGGGCGCCCCGCTTCCGGGGGCCGCGTGTCGGCGAGCCGACGGTGTCATCATGCCGCCCCTCGGAACGGGGCGGGCTGTCGGGGGCGGTGCCCCCGGCCCGGGGGGCGTCCGGTCAGACGCTCCACTTCTGGTTGTCGGTGCCCGCGCAGCTCCACAGCTGCAGCGGAGCTCCGTTGTCCCGGTTGTTGTCCTTGATGTCGACGCACTTGCCGACGACGGTGTTGACCAGGTCGTGGCTGGCGTTCAGGACGAACTTCTGGGCGTTGTTGCCGTTGCACCAGGCGATCTGGATGGGGGTGCCGTCGTTGAAGTTCGCGCCGGCCACGTCCAGGCACTTGCCCTGGATGCGGACGGTGCCGTCAGAGGCGAACTGCCACTTCTGCGCCGCGCTGTTGTTGCAGTCCCAGACGTGCAGCTGCTTGCCGTCGCCGAAGTCCGCGTCCGGTACGTCGACGCAGCGGCCCGAGAGATGACTGCGCAGGGAGACGGGGGAACTGAGGGTCGGGCCCGAACCGGCCTTCGCGGGCTGGTTGTTCCCGCCGCCGGCCTTCGTCCCGCCGCTTGCCTTCTTCGGCTGGTCCGTCTGGCCGGAGGCCTGCTTCGGCTGATCCTCAGTCCCGCTGCTGTCCTTGTTCTGCGCCGGGGCTGCCGCGGAGGCGGAGGCCGGGGACGGGGCTTCCTTCACAGGCTTCGCGGGCTTGCCGGAGCTCTTCTCGCTGTCGCCGGAGGCCCCGGGGTCGGGCGAGGTCACCACGAAGTCGCCCGGCGCGTCCTCGGAACTCCCGCCGAGCACCGTTCCCGCCGCCGCCGACGACGACTTGGGGGCCTTGTCGTCGTCCCCGCCGAGCACCAGGAACGGCACCGACACGAGCACCGCCCCCGCGACCGCCGCCCCGGCCAGCACCGCCCTGCCGGGCCGCCCCAACGGCCCGGTGCGCTGCTGCGGGCGGTCGATCGCGGTCACGGTCATCGACCGGACGAGCGCGGGCAATCGGCTCTTGGCCGCCGCGGCGGCATCGGGGTCGGACTCGGGGTCGGGCCGCGACTGGGACTCGGACTCGGGCTCGATCTCGGGCCGCGACTCGGGCTCGGGCTGGGTGCTGGAGGCGATTCGGGCTTCGGGCTCGGCTTCGGTGGTCCTGCCCTGTGGGGTCTTCTCCGCCTCGGCGGTCTTCGTACCGGTCCCGGTCCCGGTCCCGTTCTCGTCGCCGGTCTTCGCCTCCGCGCACGCGGTTCCGGACTCGGTCCCGGCCCCGATCTTCGCCTCCGCGCACGCGGTTCCGGACTCGGTCCCGGCCCCGGTCTTCGCCTCCCCGCACGCGGTTCCGGACTCGGTCCCGGCCCCGGTCTTCGCCTCCCCGCACGCGGTTCCGGACTCGGTCCCGGCCCCGGTCTTCGCCTCCGCGGACTCGGCTCCGGGCTCGGTGGGGGCGGCGGTCACGGCGCTCGCGGTGGCGGTCGTCTTCTCGCCGCCGGAACCGGACTCCGCGCGCGCCGCCGGGGATGTGGGGGTGTGGTCGGCCGACGTCACGGGGTCCTCCCTGTGGTCTGGGACGAGGGTTCGGGAGAGCTGTCGGTTGCGGGGGCGCCGGGACTTTCCTCCGCCGCGGCGTCCCCTACGGGCACCTCCCGGTCGCCCGTTTCGCGTACGACACCGGGAAGACTGTCCGCCGGGACGAACAGGGGGGCGGCGGCCCCGGCGTTGACCATCAGCAGGGTGCCGGGACCGCTCAGTGAGCGGGCCAACTCCCGTGCCGGAAGCGTGTCGTGGAGAAGTTCCCGGGACATGAACTCGTGCGTCGGCGAGGTGAACACCAGCACCACCGGTGCCCCGTCCCGCCCGACGGCGGTGAGCGGCCGGCTGTCCGGTCCGCGCATCACCGAGACCTCCGCCTCCGCGAGCGCCCCGAGTGCCTCGTCCACCGAGCCGTAGCCGGTGGCGGCCCGCTGCGCCGCCGCGTCCACCGGGTCGGTGGGCTCCGGCCAGCCGAGCATCCGCGCCGAGGGCCGGTACGCCGGGTTGGCGCGGTACTCCCCCACGCTCCCGCTCTCGTCCGACTGCCATTCCCCCAGCACCGCCCACTCCGGCGGCGTGCGCTCCTCGGTCCACTCCGGGTCCACCACCCCGATCCAGTGCCCCGGCGCCCTGCGGGCGGCGGCCCGCACGGCCTCGGGTATCCCGGGGTCGTCAGCAGCCTCGGGTAACACGGACTCGGCGCCCTGCCTGGCCTCTTGGCGTTCTCCGGGCCGCATCTCCACCTGAACTCTTGGATCCGTACGAACTCTTGGGGCGCCGAACGGCATGCGCACGCACACGCCGACACTGCTGCTCAGTCGGGGAGCCAACAGGATGCCACACGCGCCCCCTCCGTGGGCGTTCGGGGAAGATCCGTATCGGGCGCCCGCGTGCCCGTTCAGTGCCCGTTCGGAGAACTTTCCGGGAGCAGTGAGGCGAGGAGGGACAAAGGGACGGGGCGGTTGGGGAGGCCGAGCGGATGCCCCTCCTCACGACGGGCTAAGTTGGGTGCGCCGTCGGCCCCGGCGCCGTACACACGTCGACGCGGCACTGGCTCAACCCACGCCCGGCTCGCCGTAGTTCGTCCGGCCCACCCGCTGCGCGGGCCCCTGCCCACGACCGACAAGCTCGCCCCCGAGGAGGAGTAAGCGCATGTCCCCCCAGCACCCCAGCTCCGGCGCGAACGCGGAAGCGGCCGCCCCCCGCGTACGGGAGGCCGGGTCCTCGCCCGCACCCTCCGCACCGTCCCCGGACGCGCCCGGCGCCCCCGAGGCCAAGGCCGCGAGCACCCCGACGGGGACCACCCCGGCCGCGAGCACCCCGACCGGGACGACCGCCGCGCCCGAGGCGGAGTCCGCGAACACGCCGACCGCGAAGACCGCCGCTGCTCCACCCTCGTCCTCTGCCTCGGCTGCCGCCAAGACCGCCACGACCGCCACGACCGCCACGACCAGCAGGACCACCGAGGCGCCCGAGGAGGGCGTCGGCGTTGCCGCGGCCGTCGGGACGGCGGCGCCGGGGGTCAAGACCACCACCGGCGTCGACGGCGGACGCCCCCGCAAGCCGGTGCTGGCGGGGGCCGCGATCGTCGGCGCCGTCCTGATCGCCGTCCCGCTGCTGCTGGCCGGGGGCGCGGACGACGAGGAGCGCGGCGACAGTGCCAAGGGGCGGCTGACCGCGCAGGGCTCCGACACGGTGCTGAACCCGGACTCCTCCGCCGCCGTCGACGACTACGTGGCCCAGAAGCCCAGCGCGTCCCCGGCCAAGGAGAAGCCGAAGAAGAGCCAGGCCCCGAAGGTCGTCGCACCCCAGCCCCCCGCGCCCAAGCCCGCCACGTCCGCGCCGACGCCCAAGGCGAGCAGCTCGCCCACGAAGAAGCCCAAGCCCAAGCCCAAGCCCAAGGTGGCCCCGAAGCCGAACTGGAGCACCGAGACCGTCTCCGCGACCAGCGTCCTGGAGGTCAACCAGGCCTGGACCACCAACCGCATACGCATGGTCATGCAGACCGACGGCAACCTCGTCGTCTACAACGAGGAGGCCAAGCCGATCTGGGCGTCCATGACCTTCGGCCAGAACCACCGGGCGATCTTCCAGACCGACGGCAACCTCGTCATCCACAACGGCGACGACCGCCCGATCTGGGCCTCCCAGACCTGGGGCAACGAGGGCGCCCAGCTGGTCCTCCGGGCCGACGCCAAGGTGGCCATCGTGAACAACGGAAGGGTCGTCTGGTCGACCTGACAGCGACAGGACACCCGGCATCAGCACCAAGGGGATTGGCACCCGTGCCCGGCAGTGGATGAAACCGGGGCTGCCGTGCAAGGGAATCATGGAGCCGGAGTGGAACTCCCCACCAAATGACCGCCAGTAGGGAATCGACGACGGTCCAGGTTGCGCGAGACATGGACAGCTCTTCAGACTCTGTAAGTGTTTCTGACCACACCGAGTATTCGCTCAAGGGGGAAAAAGCCGAATTCCCGCGAGTCGAAACTCGCCGTAGAATTGTCACCGAGCAGTACGGTCATTCCTTCCGGCACGTGTTCATCAAGCGCATGGGCGAGCGCCGGGACGCGGCTGCGCGGCACCACGTCGCCGGGGAGGGCCGCCACGCGCTTGATCATCCAGCGGCGCGCCGTCACCAGGGACGCAGGGGCCTTTGCCGCGAGCGGCTGCTCACGCCAGCCCCGTGTCCCGAAGGGGGATTCAACGACCACCACCTGGCCGACCTCCGGCTTCGTTCCCCGCATCACCAGCACGCGATCACGATCCCGGTAGGCCGGTTCCATGCTCGGCCCTTCGACGGTGACAGCCACGAGTCGACGGGCGAGCGCGGCGATGACGACGGCGGTGCGACCCGCGATCAACTTGCCGCCGCCGCTTGCACCGGATCCGCCGGGCCCGACCCGCTCGGCTCATCGACATACCCGTCAGCCTGCAAGGCAAACAGACGCGCGTACTCGCCTCCGCCCTGCATCAGTTCCCTATGGTTGCCCGCTTCCAGCACACGCCCGTCGCCCAGCACCGCGATGCGGTCCGCGTCGCGCACGGCATTGAGCCGGTGCGAGATCAACAGGCTGGTACCACCGGCCCGGTGACGGCTGATCGACAGATGGATCTCATGCTCCGATTCGGCATCCAGCCCTGCGGACGGTTCATCGAGAATCATGAGGTCACGGCCCTCCCGGATGAAGGCGCGCGCCAGGGCCAGCCGCTGGTGCTGCCCACCCGACAGGAGTGTTCCCACACCGCTGTCCGCCGAAGAACTGTCCCGATGGAAGGAACGGGAAAGCATCGTGTCGTACCCCTGGGGCAGCGATGCGAGTTTCTCGTGCATCCCTGCTTTGGCTGCCGCGACGTGGATACGCTCCGGTCGGTTCGCCAGCCGCAAGTCGCCGAGGCCGATGTTTTCGGCTGCGGTCATGTCGTAATGCTGGAAGTCCTGGAAGACGGTGCTGATTCGTTCGCGCAGCTCCGCGGGATCAACTTCGCGAAGGTCGACACCGTCCCAGAGGATCCTGCCGCGCGTGGGATCGTAGAACCGGCACACGAGTTTCACCAGTGTCGACTTCCCCGCACCGTTCAGACCCACGAGGGCCAGCGCCTGTCCGCAGGGGATGAACAGGTCCAGGCCGCGCAGCACCCAGTCCTGGTCGGTGGAGTAGCGGAACCAGACGTCCCGCAGCTCAATGCCATGCCGCAACCGCGGCAGCGGAGCCGGCTCGGAGGCCAGAGGAAGGTCCGGTTCGGCCTCGACGACCGCGAGGTAGTGGTCGAACATGAGCAGCGCCCGCTGTGAGGCCGCCAGCTGAATCAGGAGGCTACCGAGCGAGCCCTGCATACCGTCGACGGCCGCCACGAACATCGTCACTCCGCCCACGGTCAGCGCTCCGTCGTGGGCCGCGAACACCGCCCACACCAGGCCGGCTCCGGAAACGAGTGAGGACAGCAGCTCCAGTACGCTCTGCACTTTGGTCTGGCGCGCGTCCACAGACTGGGTGACCGCGTTGGCCGCCCGGCGCTCGGTCAGCAGGCGCAGCCGCAGGAAGTCGCCGATCCCGAACAGTCGGATTTCCTTCGCCGCAGTGGGTGAGGCGATCAGGCTCGAGTAGAAATCCTCCCTGCGCTCGATCCTTCCGATTTCGAACACAGCACGGGCCTGGTGCCGTGACAGGGCCAGCTGGGCCACGAGCGACGGCACACCCGTGACCAGAACGATCACGGCCATCAACGGGCTCAGCGCCACGAGCGACACCATGAACCCCGCCACGGTCAACAGTGACTTGCCCGCCGTCAGTGCCCCGTCGGCGAGCTGGCCCGCGACCGTCCTGCCCACGTCCTGGGCCACCCGCAGACGATCGAGGAACACGGGCTCTTCCAGGCGGCCCAGACCCGGGTGCCGGCCCACGGCGGTGAAGAGCCGATCCTGCGTCAGCAACCCCACCTTCCGGTCCACCACTCCGCGGAGATAGCGGGCGCCCAGCGGGCCGACGCCCACCAAAATGGCTGCCAGGACGTAACCCAGCGCGGGGACAAGGAGCGTTTTGACCTCCGCACCGCGCGTGAGACCGTCGATCAGAAGCTTGGTCATCCACGCGACCAGTACCGGTACCAGCCCCGACGTCAGCGTGATCAAGGCGTATCCGGTCGAGGCCCATGGCGCCGCGGCAGCGCACAGGGCTATGGCAGCGCCGATCCGTCGGCGCGCCTGGCGTGTGCCCCCTTTCCCGGAACTGCCCCACGGTCCGGTTCCGGAACCGCCCCGTGGAGGTCGGCGGCGCGGGCTCACCGTGCCGGGACCGGCACGTCGAGGTCGATCTCCTCGGCGGTGACGATGGGGCGCCCATGCTCAGGGCTGGGCGAGACGACGAGCACCACGGGAAACGCCTTGACCGCGAAGGCCGAGCTCACCGCGTCCTCGTTGCTGGTTTCGTGCACCACCCGGGCCACCGGACGCAGTCGTTCGATCATCTCCGCTGCCGCCTCGGGCTCGCCCACGACGATGGTCAGCACCTTGTCCTGGCCGCCGGGGAATGAGGCAGCGAAGTCGACGAACTTCGGTAGCTTTTCCTGGCAGGGACGGCAGGTCGGAGAGAAGAAGGCCACCAGGGTGTCGCCGTGCCGCAAGCTCTCGTCGTCCACGGGGGCAGCGTCTTCCGCGAGGGCGGAGAACTCCCCGATTTCGTCGCCCATGGTGACCGCGACGGCAGGATCAGACCTGCCGTTGCGGTTGAGGATCTCGGCCTGGTCCCGCAGGCGTTTGATCATTCCGACGCTGAGCACGAGATTGAGGGCGCACAACGCCCCGACGAAAACCAGGGCGGCTACCACGAGGGGCATGACGTTTCTCCTCTTGGATGTCGGCGAACGTGACGGAGGACGAACCAGTGGTCCGCGAAGCCGGGCGGAACAGGTCCACGATGTCGTCGAGAGTGATGACGAGCGCCCCGCACGTCAGCCCGATCACGGTCGTCAGAGCCGTTCCGGCAGCGGTGCTCCCGTAAGCGGGGCCGAGCAGTGCCGAGCTGCCGGTGGGGATGGCCAGGGCCAGGTTGCGGAGGGCTTGCCGGCCGCTGACGGGGGCGGAGGTCCGGCCGAAGCAGCGGCAAGCCGTGTTCGTTCCCCGGCGCACGGCGAGCGCTATGCCGAGCGCGAAGGAGAGCAGCAGGCTCGTCGCGAGCCAGGCGCCGTATCGAAACACCCCGGGCACGGGCAGAGCCAGCAGGACACACACCCCGAATTCCAAAGCCACCACGACTGGCGCGAGCAGTCGACGTGCTCCGGGAACCGGGGCCAGTGTCTCGACAGCGGCAGCGAACTCGTCGAAGGCCCGGCGTCCGGATACCTTGCTCAGCGAGGACACCAGGAAGACCAGACCGACGAGGCTTCGGATCCATGTCGAGAGGTAGTGCTCCACCCTGGCGCCCCCAGCTTGATTATTCGTACGCAGCCGCGCAGCCGCGCAGCCGCGACGGAGTGCGGGCCCGTGACCCTCACTTCCTTGAGCGGCGAAGGGCCCGGCGCTGCGCCCCGGGCCCCGAGAGCAGGATCAGCAGTAGCACTTCAGGTAGCCGCCGTAAGTGCCGCAGCACGGAGCGTTGTAGCTGCACCATTCGTTCACGTTGCCGTACCCGTTGGCCCTGTTGCACTGCCAGCACGCGTTCCAGCACTGCTGCGGGGAGACCTGGGCTGAAGCGGAAATCTTGGGCACAAAGCGCTCGAGCAGCGCCTGCCCGACGGATTCCAGTTTCCGGATCATGGTCACTCTCCTCTCGTCGTGAATCGTCCGACCTGCGTCGGCGGATGCACCGTCCCATTCCGTCGCCCGCTCCGTATTGGAGGAAAGCGGCATTGTATTTTTTCGACATGCGCAGCTTTCGATATCTCTCCGGTGCACCGCTTTTCGGCTCGCACGTCGATATTCAGCCGTCCAACAGAACGCTGGTGATCCGGCCGGCTGCCCGATCGATGTGATGGTCCAGTCCCTCGCGTCCGGCGAGGAATCGCAGCGGGGAGCGTCCCGTCATCGCGGTGAACTCACGCGTCAGGTGCGCCTGGTCGTAGAACCCGCAGCCGGACGCGAGCTCACCGAGTCTGCGACCGTCCGCGAGCAGCAAGGCAGCATGTTGTAGGCGGAGTACCCGGGACAAGCGCTTGGGGGTCACTCCGAGCTGCTCTCCGCATCCGCGCTCGAGTTGCCGACGGCTGCAGCCCAGGCTGTCCGACAGGGCGTGGATCTCCAGTCTGCCGCGGGACCGCTCCAGTCGCTGGAAGGCGGCGATCACACGCTCCGAGGCGGTACGGCCCGCTGCCCGGCAGCGCCAGAGGAACTGATCGACCAAGGCGAAGCGCGCAGGCCAGTCCGATGCCAGTGCCAGGCCCTCCGCCAGGTGCTCGGCACGGACCCCGATGATGTCGGCGAGTTCCCCGCCCGCATCGGGCAGGTCGTCCAAGGCCACACCGAACAGTTCGAAAGCCGCCCACGGGGCGAGCATCACTTCTACTCCCTGTATCCCGCCGACGTGCTCGCCCAGCACCGGGCGGGTGTTGGGTGGGCTCAGCAGGGAGGCGACCGAGCGGCACTGGCCTGCGGACCTCACCGGTGAGATGCGCAGCGACCGCCCGAACCCAAGGATCAGCGTCGCCAATCCGCACGGGATCTCCAAACGTCGCCGCGCCCGTCCAGGGGCGAACCAGAATCCCCGGTAGCTCAGCACGCCAGGGTGCAGCGAGGGATGCGGGCGGGCGAAGGCCAGGTCCCATCTGCCCTCTGGACAGCGCATGAGATGTGTTGGCCGAGGAGACCCTGCCCCAAGGCATCCGGACACGTCAGTCTCCCCGGCAGGCGGTGGGACGCGGAGGCGGTCAGGGTGTACCGGGGTCTCGGTCCCACCGCCGTGAACCACCGGCGGGCGGCGGGTGGAGCCGACGGCCGGGTGAGCCGTACCGCCGGCATCGGACGGGGCGAAGAGTGCATCCATGGCAAGTCTCCGGAAGGGGGCTGAGGGAAGTGGGTTCGCTTTCCTTCGGTCATCAGGCACCAGCAGTCCAGCGCGCTCGGATCCCCGTCTCTTTCTCCCGCGCCGACTCGTTGTGGCCGGGGCCATGACCAGGGCTGCATCGGCGCGGATCGGGAGCCGTCCGTGGGTGGAGGGGCTTCGCCGCGTCTGCGGACTGCGCGCAAGGAAGGGGACAGTGGCTCGTCGTTGACGGCCGCGCGCATCGACAACTGCCCCATGCGGTCCACCCGCGCCCTGACGGTTGCCCATGCAGCCTCCCGTGCACCGGAGGGGCGAGCGCAACGTACGGCGGCCCCGTGAGCTGGCACCGGCCATCCAAGCCGGGCGAAGGTTACGGGGCAGCCATATGGAGAGCCATGTCCTAAAAGAACATGCCCATGCCACAGGAACACTCCGGCGATCCGGGCACGTCAGCGACTCGCGCCCCAGTGATGTTCACCGGAAACCAACAGGACCCCTGCAGGCCGAAGTTCCGAAATTCATCCCCGGACCACTCGTGAGTGCCGTCCGTGGTCAAGGACAACACCACGTTCCTCTTCGTCTGGGCGGCGACTTCCCTGCAGCTGGAAGGCACGGGCGGCGTCTGTTGCGAGGACTGTGAGACCGCCGAACCGGCCACCGACGACGACGAATTCATCGGCGTGCGCGAGTTCGCCACCGATCCCCAACAGGTGGCCCGACTGCGGTCTCGCCCAACCGAGCTGACGGGGCTCGACACGTTCAGCTGGCGCGCGTGTCCGGCCACAGGAGACCCAGATGTCGGCGCACGCGCGGAAGAGTTCTGACCTCACCGGGGGCGATGACGCGGAACGACGGGCCCCGGAAACCGGTGCCGCGACTGGTGTGGAGGAGGGTGCGGGGGCCGTGGTGGCTGAGGCCGGCGAGGGCGGACTGGTCGATGCGGACCAGGTGGTGGAAGGGCGAGATCTGGCCGCCGTGGCTGTGGCCGGAGAGTTGGAGGTCGATGCCGTCGGCTGCCGCCCGGTCGATGAACTTGGGCTGGTGTGCCAGGAGCAGGACGGGGTGGTCGGGGTCGGCGCCGTTCGGGGCTCCGGCGAGGTGGGCGCGATGGCCGGCCGGGCCGGAGGACTCGGCGGTGACGTCGTCCACGCCGGCGATGTCAGTGGTGGCTGGCACGATCTCAGTCATGAGCGATGGGTCTTTCAACTGGCGGGACTTTCTGGGTCGTTGGCAGGAGGAGTGGGTTCCCCACGCCGTGGACGAGGCGGACGGGGGCGGCGGTCCGGGTCCCGTCAGGCTGGGCAGGCCGGGGGCGGACGAGGCCGCGATCACTACGGTCGAGAAGCGGCTGGGGAAGCGACTGCCGCCCTCCTACCGCCAGTTCCTGGCCACGAGCGACGGATGGCGTGTGGAGCAGACGGCCGGGGTCTATCAGCTCGGCGGGATCGCGGACATCGACTGGTCCCGGGATCCGTACGGGTTGACCGAGGTGTACGAGGAGAATCTGGGCGACGATCCGCGCGAGCAGGAAGTCCTGCTCGCCGGCATGTGGCAGCGATCGCTGCGCCTGGAGACGGACTCCGATATGACGCTGGCTCTGCTCGACCCGGGCGATTGCGACGAGGACGGCGAGTGGGCGCTCTACATCTACAAGGGGTGGAGCGGTGAATACCCGGACCGCTACCCGTCGTTTCGTGCCTACATGGAGGCCATGTACCGGAGCTTCCACGGCGACCGGGTGAGGCGACCGGACTTCGAGAACGCCACCACGCGCGCCCAGGACGCCCGGGTCGAGGAAGCCCGCCTCCTCGCCCTGCGCGGACGGCATGAGGAGGCCCTGCCCCTGCTCGAGGAGGCGCGGTCCTTCGGACGACCGAACAGCGCCGTTCTGCTGAACCAGTTGCAGCATCTGGCGGCTCCCCTCGCTCAGCGGGACTACGGCTCCCTTGTGGCTGACCCCCGCTATCTGCCCGAGCTCCTCACGGTGTCGGCCATCGAACCGGCCTCCGGCGAATGGCGACTGGGCGGAGACGACCACTGGCTGGGGATGATGGCCGCCCGTGGGGTCGACCGGGAAATCGCCGAGGACCTGTTGAGCGCGCTGCGCGACGGCACCCATCGCTATGCACCGCCGGGTGCGTGGGGCCGGGCTGTCAACGAGGCCCGGGAGTTGGCCCGATGGGGAGCGACCGATGCCGCGTGGCGAACGCTGCGCGACGCGCTTACGCAGTGGATACCACCTGGGCCCTTGCTGCTCGCACCCCTTGGCCTGCTCGCCGATCCGGTTCTGGGGTCGCTGATCACCCCGCAGCGCGGGCGAGAGATCCTCGCGATTCCGCGCGCAGGCGAATCCGGGCCCGCTCCCGAGCCGGCGCCCGATCTCGACCCGCCGGGTCTGACCTGGCTGACGACGACCGGGATACATGGGCGGCCGTTCGACGCGTACCGTTGCGTCTGGGTCGAGGGCGCCGACCCCGCCGGCCTACCCGCTCTGATAGGCGAAGAAGGTGCCGAACTGAGTCCGCCCGTGCACGCGGCCAGGGCGTACCGGCCGTTGAGGCAGAACCACGAGCGGGAGGGCGTCGAGCTCTGGGAGGACCGGGCCGCGGTCATGGCCGGCCGCTGTAGCGAGGGGTGGGCCTTCGCCTTCGACGGCCAGCCCCGCCAGGGCATCAACCACCTGTTCCAGTCCCCCGCCGCGGTCGCTTCCGCGTCGGGTCGCGCCGTGGTGGTGTGGTGTGAGCCGCAGCGGCACTTGGCTGATCACCCGTTCGCATTCCATGTCTCGGTGGCCGAACGCGGCGTGGAACTCTATGCGTTCACGGTGCGGGGCAACGACATCCGGCGCTCGGGTGCGATACCCGACACTCTGGATCCTGCGCGATTTGTCAGCTCACCGGACACCCGTCTTGACCGAGAGGTGCGCCTGTTGGAGGCCCTTCACGCGGAACTGGGTATCTCGCTTCCCTGTTTCGCCCTGTCCCAGGGCAGCCTCCCCATGTTCACCACCCGATCCTGGGCCCGGGCGCCGCGCGAGGGCGAAGGCTTCGCCTACCTGGGCTTCGTACGGCGTCGCCCCTGAGGCGACGCTACCGCAGAGCCGGCGACCACGGCCTCGGCCACCCGGGCGAAGAGGCGGTCGTCGTATTCGGCATTGTCACCCTGCCCAGCCGTACACCGTGGCTACACCGCCGCTGCTCCCCTTGGCAGCGCGTCCAGAAGGTTGAAGGTGGGATCTGGCTTCAACTTGTGTGCGCTGTCGCTGATTGGGGTTGCACTGTGACTGGGGACGGGTGGGCATCACCTGGGTGTGTTCAGGAACTCGCCCTCGGACTCGTGCTGGTAACGCCACGTGCGTCCGCCGTCGTCGCTCGTCTCCTTGCGGTACGGAGTGGCCGGGTCGAGGTCGGCGACGGGGCTGCTGCCGTGGATGCGCAGCCACTTCACGGAGCCGCGCCTTGGCATGTGGTGGTCCCTTCCTGGCCCGCGACGCCCGGCGCAGTCTTTCTGACGGTGTCGCCCGGGCTGGGCGCGGGGAACTCGCTGGTGGCGACACTGCTGATGCGGCTCAGGGTGGCGACGGTGAAGGGGCCGCTGAATCTGCGGCTGCCCCGGTTGGTCGGCTGGGACGCGAGTGCTCGGCCGAGAGCTGAGCGGGGCGGGCAGCGCCCGGTACGGCAGCAGGGCCCGGACCGCGCGTCGCGGTCCGGGCCCTGCCCCGTGCGGTGCCGCCCTGCGGCGGCGGCGCGTCAGCTCTGTGCGGTGTCGTCGCCCGTCTGTCCGGCGCCCTCGGCTGTGCCTGCCTTCTCGCGCATCTTGCGCACCAACTCCGCCTTCTGGTCGGCGGCACCCTGGCGGTCGAGGTTGCGGTGCGGACCGTTGTTCTGCCGTTCGGCGCGGGACAGCTTCTTGCGCTGCCCGCCGCCCATACCCACGGGGTTGTTGATGTTCTTACTCACGGGTTCTCCCGGAATGTTGTGAAGTGATCTACAGATTCATCGGTGGGGAACGGGCACGGCGACGTCGACGGACGTCAGCAGGAGCCCATCACGCTCTCACTCGTGAATCGGCATCTGGAAGAACATGACCCAGACGTTACCCGGTTTCTACGGCCGGGCACACCAAGTTTTTCGCCGTCCCGGCGTCGCCCGGGCCTTCGGCGAGCGCCCGGGGTCACGCGCACACTCGTGCCTGTACGGCAGGCGGAGGGCAACAGCCGGAACTCCGACGCCCGTTCCTGGCCCTGCCGACGCGGCGGCCCATCCATGAGCCCCGGGACACCTGCTCTCGCTCGGCCTCCGGCATGGCTGCCAGGACTTCCGTCACGCGCCTCAGCCCGTCCACGGTCAGCCCTCGGCGACCAGGTCGAGGTCGTCACGAGTCGCTTCCGGCGTGACCTCGGGCGTCGTGATCTCCGTGATCTTCGGAACGGGCCACGTGCGGTTCAGTGGCTGCGACACATCCCGCCACCAGGGACGCGTGGGCAGGTCTCCGGCAGGCTCGAAGGGCTGGCCCGGAACGGGGACTGCTGCTGACTGCCCCACCGCGCCGGCCGCGGCCAGCGTCCACTCACCGGGCTCCGACCACGCGTGCGTCGCGAGGTTGAAGGTCCCCCAGTGGATCGGCATCATCACGCCGTGCGGCTGTCCGCCCTGGAGGTCGAGGTGGGCGCGCATGCCCTCCTCGGGGGTCATGTGGATGTCCGGCCAGAAGTCGCTGTAGGCGCCGATCTGGATCATCGTGGCGTCGAACGGGCCGTGCTCGGCGCCGATGTCCCGGAAGCCCTCGAAGTAGCCGGTGTCGCCGCTGTGGTAGATCCGGTGCTCGTCCCCGGCGACGACCCAGGAGGCCCACAGGGTGTGCTGGGTGTTGCGCAGACCGCGGCCGCAGAAGTGGCGGGCCGGGGTGGCGGTCAGCGTGAGGCCGCCGACCTTGGTGGCCTCACCCCAGTCCAGCTCGCGCAGCCGGTCGGCGGACACGCCCCAGTGCTCCAGGTGGGCGCCGACACCCAGAGGCACGGCGAACTGCGTGTCCGTGCCGGCCAGGGCCTTGATCGTGGGCAGGTCCAGATGGTCGTAGTGATCGTGCGAGATCACGACGACGTCGACCGGGCCCAGTGCGGCCAGCGGCAGCGGCACCGGGTGCAGCCGCTTGGGTCCGGCGAAGGAGAACGGGGAGCAGCGCTCGCCCCAGACCGGGTCGAAGAGCACGCGCTGTCCGTCGATCTCGGCAAGCACACTGGAGTGGCCCATCCAGGTCAGCCGCAGCCCGGTGGCGGGGGGTCTGGCGATGTCGGCGAGCGTGGTGGGATGCACGGGCACCGTGCCCTCGGGGGCGCGGCGGGCGCGTTGCTCCTTGTCGAAGTAGAGCTTCGCGAACTCCACCGTCGAACCGGAGGGCCGGGTGCCGGTGGTCCCTCCGGGGTTCTGGAAGACCCCGTCCTTGAAGTGCGGCGACCGGCGGATGCGCGCCATGCGCTCACCGCTCGGATCCGCGCCGAAAGCCGCGGGCCGCAGCGCACGGAGCCCGGAGCTCGGGGAACGGAAACCGGTCACGGTGTACCTCCAGGTGGAGTCGGTGAGGCGTTCCATTATGGTCCGCCTCACCGACAACGCTGCGACCACCGGTCTTCTTCCACGTTGACAGATCGTGATCTCCGTCCGGATACTCACCCACCGTTCAGTACTCAGCGACCACCCGTCGGCGAGGTTCCCGCAGCCGGGCTGGTCGTTCCCGAGGAGCCCCGTGACCACCCCTCTGATGTCGCTCACCTGGACCGATCACGTCACCGGACGCCGGGGCTTCCTGGTCGTCGACCAGCTGGTGCGCGGTGTCTGCAGCGGCGGACTGCGGATGCGCCCGGGCTGCACCCTGGACGAGGTCGCCTCTCTCGCGCGCGGGATGACCATGAAGGAGGCGCTGCACTACAACCCCGAGGGCCGCTACGTCCCCCTGGGGGGTGCCAAAGGGGGTATCGACTGCGATCCCCGGGACCCGGGGGCGTACGAGCTCCTGGTCCGGTACCTGCGGGCCGTGCGCCCGTACATCGAGAGCCTCTGGACCACCGGCGAGGACCTCGGTCTCACCCAGGACCTGGTGGACCGGGCGGCGGCCGAGGCGGGGCTCGTGTCGTCGATTCAGGCCGTGTTTCCGTTGCTCGACGACGAGGCGGCGGCCCGGCGGCGGCTCGCCGACGCGTTCGCGGTCGAGGTGGACGGGATCGGGCTGGACGGACTGGTCGGCGGCTGTGGGGTCGCGGAGTCGACCCTGACCGCCCTGGACCTCGCCGGCGTGCCGTACGCGGGGACGCGGGTCGTCGTGCAGGGCCTGGGCACCATGGGCGGCGCCACCGCGCGGTTCCTCACGCGCGCGGGACTCACGGTGGTGGCCGTGGCCGACATCAAGGGCACGATCTCCAACCCGGACGGTCTCGACGTCGAGGCGCTGCTCGCCGCACGGGACGCCTACGGGACCGTCGACCGTGCCGTCCTGCGCCCCGGCGATCTCGAGCTGCCAGGTGACGCCTGGCCGGCGGTGGACGCCGAGGTGCTGGTGCCCGCGGCCGTCTCGTACGCCGTCGACACCGTGAACCAGGAGCGGATCACCGCGCGCTGGATCGTCGAGGCGGCGAACATGCCGGTCCTCCCTGAGGCGGAGGAACTGCTGACCGCGCGCGGGGTGACGGTTCTGCCGGACGTCGTCGTCAACTCCGGGACCAACGCCTGGTGGTGGTGGACCCTCTTCGGCGACATCGGCCCCGACGCCGACGAGGCGTTCACCCACACCCGGCGCTCGATGCGCGCCCTGGTCGAGCAGATGCTGGCCCGCGCGCGTGCGGACGGGACGACCCCGAGGGCGGCCGCGCACGCCCTCGTCGCCGACCGGCTGCCGGTGATCGCGGAGCGGTTCGGGTGGTACCGGTGAGGGCGGTCGCCGATAGGGTCGGGCGCTGTGACCGTTCAGCTGTGCGTTCTGTTGTGGGCCCGCCCCGGAGCCGGCGAGGCCCTGGCCGCCTACGAGGACAAGGTCCTGGCGCTACTGGGCGACCACGACGGCCGGCTGCTGCAGCGTGCCCGTACCGTGGACGCCGGGTCCGGCCCGGACGAGATCCAGCTGATCGAGTTCGCCTCGCAAGCCGGCTACGAGGGCTTCACGGCCGACCCGCGACGCACCTCGTCGGTCGCTGAGCGCGAGGCGGCGATCGCACGGGCCGACCTCCACCGCGTGGAACTGGTGGACCAGCGCCCTCACCCGGCGCCCTCAGCGGCGACGCCATAGGGTGGCCGCGTGGCACGGGTGCGGTTGAGCGTGACGGAGCGGCGCGAGGAATTGCTGCGGGCCGCCGTCGAGCAGATCGAGGTTCGGGGTGTCGTGGCGGTCAGGATCGCCGACGTGGCCTCGGCGCTCGGTGTGAGCAACGCGCTGGTGCTCTACCACTTCTCGACGAAGGAGAAGCTGGTCGCCGCCGCGTTCACCCACGCCGCGGAGGAGGACCTCGCCCGGTTGCGCAAGCTGCTCGGCCGCCGCACCACGGCCCTGCGCCGGCTGCGCGCGGCGGTGCGCTGGTACGCCCCGACCGGCCAGGCCAAGGGCTGGCGGCTGTGGATCGAGGGCTGGGCGGCGGCGCTGCGCGAGCCCGCGCTGCAGTCGGTCACGCGGGATCTCGACAAGCAGTGGAAGACGGCGCTCGCCGAGGTGATCACCGAGGGCGTGGCCGCGGGGGAGTTCCGCTGCCCGGACCCGATGGGCACGGCCTTGCGCCTCACCGCCCTGCTCGACGGTCTCGCCGTACAACTCACGTCGTACGCGGGTGCGGTCCCGCGCGCGCGGGCGCAGGAGTGGGTGGACGAGGCGCTGGCCCGGGAACTGGGGCTGACCCGCGAGACGTTGACGGCCCGGGAGCCGTGACGCTCAGTGCCCGGCGCCCGCCCGCCGACCCTCGGGGCGGAACACACCGGGCACCCACGCGCCGTCGAGTCCCCCCACACGCCCTCAGGCCACCGAGGCGATCCGGGTCTTGATGTCGTCCGGTGACAGCGTGCCCTTGGCGGTCACATGGTCCCCCGACGACTCCCCCCGCAGCCGGCGCCCGATCCACGGCACCAGGTACTCGCGCGCCCAGTGCACGTCGTCGCGCCGGATCTCCAGGGTGCCGCGCGGCGGGAGCGGCGGCCAGGGCTGCTCCGGGTCGGCCGGGATCTTCAGGCCGAGGGCCTGGCCCGCGCGCAGCGCCACGCGCGTGTGACCCTCGGGCGAGAGGTGGAGCCGGTCGCCGTCCCAGGCACGGCGGTCCTGGACGGACTTCAGGGACCACAGGTCGAGAACGGGACAGCCGTACCGGTCGGCGATGGCCCGCACATGCCCGTTGTACGTGGCGATCTTGCCGCGCAGATGCTTGAGGACGGGGACGCCCCGGGTGTCGAAGCCGGTCGTCACCATCACGGTGCCGGCGACGGCGGCAAGCCGGGCGACGGCCCGCTCGAAGCGCTCGGCGACCTCGTCGGGGTCGGTGCCGGGACGGATGATGTCGTTGCCGCCGGCGCAGAAGGAGACCAGGTCCGGCGCGAGTGCCACGGCCTGCGGCAGTTGGTCCGCGACGATCTGGTCGAGCAGTTTCCCGCGCACGGCGAGGTTCGTGTAGGTGAAGTCGCCCTCGGGCCGGCGGTCCGCGAGCAGTACCGCGAACCGGTCGGCCCAGCCGACGAACGCCCCGTCGGGCCCGGGGTCGCCGACGCCCTCGGTGAAGCTGTCCCCCACCGCCACGTACGACCCGATCACTGATGTGTTGTCACTCTTCGAATCGTCTGCCACATCGGCCCATGATTCCCCTTCGGATGTGAGCTACGCGACCGTAGGAAGGGGTTGACGAGCGGTGATATAAGCCACTGTCCAAGGGTTGGTCAAACCAGGAATAGCCTTCTCGTCAGCGCTGTTGAAGCTTCGACCGCCACACCCGGAACCCGGCGATCCGGAAGTGGCTCCAGGTGGTCCGGAAGGCGAAGTGTCCACCGGTGTACGGCTGCGGGTCCCGGTAGTCGAACACCAGCCGTCCGTTGTTCCACCATCGCACCGTCGAACCGTCGGAGACGATCCGCACCCGGTTCGGCCGGTTGGCCACGAGCAGCGGCTCCGGGTAGTCGTAGACGAGCGGCCGGACGCCGGGCTCGCCGACATAGCGGCGCAGCCGGGTCGTGGTGTTGGTGTTGGCGCCGTAACCGACGTAGTACGTCTTGAGGTAGTCGTACTCCGCGAGTGCGCCGCCCCGCGCGGTGGCGAACAGGTCGTCCGGGGAGCGGACGTCGAGGGCGTTCCAGAAGTTGTTGAGGTCGGACACGCGGTCGTTGACGCCGCCCCGAGACACCGGTGTGGCGGTGTACTCCAGGACGTACGGTCCTTCGAGCCGCTTCCTGAACCAGACCGTCGCCCCGGCGGGCACGTCGATCTCCAGGGTCCCCTTCGAGGCGCTGACGGTGCCGCCCTGCTCGAGTTCCACGGCCCACTGTCCGAGGCCGTGGCGGAAGTCGTCATGGGCGATCAGGCGGCGGTGGCGGGGCGAGGCGCTCGCGGTGGCCGCGGGGGCGAGGGCCGTGAGGGCGGCACCGGCGGCCAGGGCTCCGAACGCTCTGCGCGTGGTCGTCACGGGAAGCGGCTCCTTCGGGAGTGGCGGTGATCGAGGGTTGGGGACGTCAGCGGGAGAAAGCGCTTGCCCCACAACGGAGTTCACTGTGGCCCCACCGACCCCGCACTGTCGACACCTCGGTCACCCCCGCCACAGGACCGCAATGCGGTGATCACGAACGGGACAGGAACTCCGCCTGTCCCCGGACACACCGAAGGCCGGACCCGGGGATCGGGGTCCGGCCTTCGGCAGCGTGTCAGGCAGGTGGTCTGCGGGGCGTCAGCCGACCGAGACGCCCTTCGTGCGGAGGTAGGCGACCGGGTCGACGTCGGAGCCGTAGTCCGGCGTGGTGCGGATCTCGAAGTGCAGGTGCGGTCCGGTCACGTTGCCGGTCGCGCCGGAGAGGCCGATCTGCTGGCCCTCGGACACGCTCTGCCCGCTCGAGACGGAGAGCGAGGACAGGTGCGCGTACTGCGCGTAGTAGCCGTCGGCCAGCCTGATGACGACCTGGTTGCCGTACGCGCCGCCCCAGCCCGCCGAGACGACCGTGCCCGCGCCGACGGCCTTGAGCGAGGTGCCGGTCGGGACCACGAAGTCGACCCCGGTGTGGTAGCCGCTGGACCACATGCTGCCCGCCATGTGGTAGGGGGTGCCGATGGTGGCGCCGGAGACCGGGAGGGTGAAGCCGCCGGCGGTGCTGGTGGTCTCCGCGCTCTGGGAGGCCTCCGTCGACTTCTGCGACGAGGACGACTTCGACGACGAGGACGACTTGGGCGAAGAGGCGGACGAACCCGACTCCTTCGAGGACGACTCCGGCGTCGTGGTGCCCGCCGCGGCCTTCTTGCCGATCGTGAGCTTGAGGCCGGGGTGGATCAGCGACGGGTCGTCGCCGACGGCCTGGCGGTTGTCGTCGTAGAGCCGGTGCCAGCCACCGCTGACATTCTGCTCGTCGGCGATCTTGGCGAGGTAGTCGCCGGCCCGCACGGAATAGGTCCTCACATCCGAACCCCGCACGGAAGCCGCCCTTTCGGCCACCGCCTTTTCGGTCACCGACTTCTTCGCGACGCCCGGAAGAGACGACTGGGAGGCATTGTCCGAAACGGACTGGGCACTCGCGGCATGGGCGCCGGTGGCCCCGAGAAGCGGCAGGGCGAGTGCGGCGCCGCCGGTTCCGGCGACGGCTATGGAACGGGCGAAGCGCTGGGTCTTCGGACGGCGGTGCTTACCCTTCGCGGGCATGGCGAATTCCTCTCCGGCGCCTGCGAGGTGAGCTGTCGGGTGCGGACTGGAGATGCCCGGCCGCTCCGAGGAAACGGCTTTACCCCTAGCCTGTTCCGGAGACCGGAACAGGCGGTTGTGCCTGTGGGTCCCCCGCTCCTGCCGTGTACGGGTGGGTGTGTGCGGGCTCCGGGCGGCGGCAGGATTGGGCGTCCGTCCGGATGGATGGATCGTGAACGTAAGCGACCAAGACGCACACGGACAAGTGAGAGGTTGCGTCCCCTTGCGTTCCCGTTGATCCCCGGGGGAAATACCGGTCACCCTCCGTCAATCCGGAGGAAGCCCCTCACCTCAAATTCCCTTGAAATACGCCGGAATTACGTGGACATGACGGGCGACGCACGGTCACGAATATGACGCTCCTCACTCGGCACCCCACAGATCCCCTAAATCCGCATGGAGTTGGAATGAAGGCGCCAATTCGGACACAACTCTCAGATGCGGCGCAGCCGGAGAACCGTCGCGTCCAGATCTCCCCGCAAACCGGTACGCAGTCCGTGGTGCAGCAGTACGGCCCCTCGGTGGACTTCGCCCGTTTCACGGCATTCGTACGACGCGGCCGGATCGAGCCCGCGCAGCCGCAGCGCCGGGACCGGCTCACCGTAGCTCTGGGCCTGGAGCCAGGCGAGCACGACCGCCTCGTCGTCGAGGACGTACTGCACCGCGCTCAGCCCGCCCTCCGGGGGCCGCAGCCGGTAGAGGTCGCCGCGCTGCACGAGGGGCCGGATCTCCTTGTAGAGAGCCACCCAGTCACCGGCCTCGGCGAGTTCCTCCTCGGTCCACTCGGCGAGGTCCCCGCCGACCCCGAGCACTCCGGCCATGGCGCTGACGAACCGGAACCGCAGTGAGCTGACCCGGCCGTTGAGCTGCGTGTTGGGGCTGTCGGTGACCCAGGCGGCCATCACGCGCGCGGGGTGGATCTGACTGAAGCCGTGCTGGATGGCGAGCCGGTCGAGCGGGTCGGTGTTGTCGGAGGTCCACACCTGGTCCGTACGGCTCATCACCCCGAGGTCGATCCGGCCGCCGCCGCCCGAGCAGGACTCGAAGGCGACGTGCGGGTGGGCCTCACGCAGCCGGTCGAGCAGCCGGTACAGCGCGGTCACGTGGTCGACCCACATTCGCTGCGGGTAGGCGTCTCCGGGCCAGCCGGCGTCGGTGAAGCAGCGGTTGAAGTCCCACTTCACATAGTCGATCGGGGCACTGGAGAGCAGGGTGTGGAGCTGCTGCCAGAGGTACTCCTGGACGTCCTCGCGGGCGAGGTTCAGTACGAGCTGGTTGCGCAGCTCCGTCCGCTTTCGCCCCGGTTGGTACTGCACCCAGTCCGGGTGGGCGCGGTAGAGGTCGCTGTCCGGGTTGACCATCTCGGGCTCGACCCAGATGCCGAACTGCATGCCGAGGGCGTGCACATAGTCGGCCAGCGGCTTGAGGCCGCCGGGGAAGCGGTCGGGGTTGGGCGTCCAGTCGCCGAGTCCGGCCCGGTCGCTGGTGCGCTTGCCGAACCAGCCGTCGTCGACGACGAACAGCTCGACACCGATCGACGCCGCCCGGCGGGCCAGCACCCCCTGCTGCTCCTCGGAGATGTCGAACTCCGTGGCCTCCCAGGAGTTGAACAGCACGGGCCGGTCCCGGTCCGCGTCCGGGATGACGTACGCCCGCTGGTAGGCGTGCCAGGCGCGGCTCGCCCCGCCGAAGCCTCCCTCGCTCCACAGGCCGGCGAAGACGGGTGTGGTGAAGGACTCCCCCGCCTGAAGACGGAACAGGCCGGAGTCGTCGTAGCCGGCGCCGCCGGTGATCTGTACGCGGGTGTCGGGCAGCTCGGCCACGGCGATGCGCCAGGAACCGGACCAGCCGAGGGCGCAGCCGTACACCTCGCCGCGCTCCTCGGTCGCGTCGGTGTCGAGCGCGACCCACGGCAGGTGCTGGTGCCCGGTGTGGCCGCGGCGGCTGCCGATGACCTTCTCACCGTAGGTGAGGGGGGCGCGCACCAGCCGGGACTCCGCCGCCCAGCGGCCATGCAGCTGGGAGAGCCGCCAGCCGCCCTCACGGTCGGGCAGGGTCCAGGTGGCCGAGTCGGCGCGCAGGAGCTCCACCGCGGGCCCCTCGTTGTCCAGGCTCACCCAGCGCTCCACGACGTCGTGCCGCATCCGGTAGTGCAGCGTGATCGCGAGCCCTCCGTCCCGGAACCGCAGCCGCAGCTCGTCGTCCTCGGCCCGTTCGTACGCCTCGAAGGTCCACTCGGTGCCGCGTCGCTCGTCCGTGCGCACGGACAGGGCCGGGCGGACGAAGCGGGGGCCGCCCTCGACGGGATACTCCTCGCGCCCGTCGAGCGGGGACTCGAAGGGCCAGTAGTCCGGCAGCGGGCGGACGGCGAGGGCCTCGGCGTCGGCGAGCCCGATCCGCGGGCCCCAGTGCAGGTGCAGCAGCTCGTCGCCCTCGGTGAGATGGAGGGCGTAACTGCTGGCCGGCCCGGACAGGATCCACGTACGGCCGTTGTCGGCGATTTCCAGCATGCAGTCCCTCACAGATACCAACAGACACGAACAGGTGCGCTCAAGCCTGAACATCATCAGGGTCGGCGCACCCTCGGTGCAACGCCTGTGGACAACTCATTGCCCCAGGAACCTATGTCGTATGGTCGAGTGCGTGCCCGTCGCCGAGCCGCGTCGACGGGAGCCGTTTGAGGAGGCGCCCGTGACGCAGCAGGTCCCGTCCACCGAACCCGACCTGACCGGAGTGCGCAACTTCCGCGACGTGGGGGGACTGCCGACGGTGGACGGACGCCGGGTGAGGTACGGGGTGCTGTTCCGCAGCGGCCACCTCGCGCACGCGACCGAGGACGACGCCGCCTTCCTCTCCTCCCTGGGCCTGCACACGATCTTCGACTTCCGCAACGCGGCGGACCAGAGGCTGGAAGGGCCCGACGTCGAGCTGCCGGGCGTACGCAACGTGAACCTGCCGCTGACCGACCCGGCGCACGGCGCCGAGTTCTGGACAATGGTCCGCGACGGCGAGACCGACCAGCTGCGCGAGATCCTCGGCGACGGCAAGGCCGCCAACCGGATGATCGCCTCGTACCGCATGATCATCAAGGAGCGCACCGCCGAGCACTCCCGGGTGCTGCGTGAGCTCGCCGAGGACAGTCTCCCGGTGCTGATGCACTGCGCGGCCGGCAAGGACCGCGCGGGACTGTCGGTGGCGGTGACGCTGCTCGTCCTGGGCGTGGAGCGGGAGGCGATCGTCGCCGACTACCTGGAGTCGAACGCCAAGCACCGCCGCTACAAGGTGCGCCGCAGCGGCGGCTCGTCCTCGGCCTACTCCCCCGAGGTGATGGAGCTGCTCAGCCCTCTCTTCGAGGCCCGGGTCGAGTATCTGACGGCCGCGTTCGAGACGATCGACGAGACATGGGGCAGCGTCGGCGCCTACCTGGAGAAGGGGCTGGGGGTCACCCCGGAGATCCGGGAGCGACTGCGGGAACGGCTGCTCGACTGAGACGTACGACCGCTCCCGCCTGACACCCCCTACTGCTGGGCGCCCACCTCGAACAGGAAGTAGATGAAGGCCGCGAACACGTGGCCGACCGCGATGTAGATGATCAACCGCACCCACAGGGCGCGCGGGAACTTCTCCTCCATGTCACTCATGGCATCTCTCCAGGGGTGTGGCCCAGGCACAGCGTGGCCGTGGGGCTCTGCAGCAGGGTGTGGACGAACAGGAGCTCGACGCCGTCGGGGTCCTGGGCGGCGATACGGTGCGGGGTGAGCGAGTCGAAGTGCGCGCTGTCGCCCGGGCCGAGCCGGTGCGTGGTGTCCGCGAGCCGCAGCCGCAGCCGGCCCTGGAGCACGTAGAGCCATTCCTCGCCCGGGTGGACGCGCACGATGTCGCCCTGGGAGCCGTGCGGCACGTGGACGCGCAGGGCCTGCATGCCATGCCCTGGCGCGCCGGCCTGCCAGTAGGTCCAACCACCGGCCGCGGTCGGCTCCATGTCGGCGGCGCGCACGACGGCGTCCCGCTCGGCGACGGTCTCGCCGAGCAGCTCCGAGACCGTCGTACCGTAGATACGGGCGAGTGCGAGCAGCATCGGCAGCGAGGGCTGGCGCTGCCCGGTCTCCAGTCGGGAGAGGTGGGCGGGCGACAGTCCGGCGGCGCGGGCGGCGGCCTCCAGGGTGAGCGAGGCCCGGCGGCGCAGGGCGCGCAGCTGGGGTGCGACGGCGGGCAGGTCGGCACCCTGCCCGGTCGCCGGTTCGTTCTCGGCTTCCGAAGAGCTCATGCTCTCCATTGAGCCGCAGCCTTGCCTCCAAGGCAATTTTCTTGTCTCAGAGGCAAACCCGCGCGGAAGAAGACGTTCGCCGCCTACCGGTTCGCCACCGCCTGTTTGATCAGCGTCTTGCCGAAGTCCCACATCAGCCCGCCGCCGCTGTGTGCCTCGTCCATCACGGCGGTGAACGCGTCCACGAACCGGTCCACGTCCTCTTCGCCCACGACCAGCGGCGGAATCAGCTTGATCACCTCAAGATGGTCGCCGGAGACCTGGGTGAGGATGCGGTGGTGCTGCAGCAGCGGGACGACCACCATCTGCGCGAAGAGCCCCTTGCGGGCGGCCTGCAGCATGGTCCAGCGGCTGCGCAGCTTCAGCGACTTGGGCTTTCCGAACTCGATGCCGATCATCAGGCCCCGGCCGCGGACGTCGGCGAGCAGCTCGTACTTGTCGATCAGTGCGGTCAGCCGGGACTTCAGCAGCTCGCCCGTGGCCCGAGCATGGGCCACGGTCTGCTCGTTCTCCATCACCGACAGGACGGCCAGTCCGGCCGCCATGGCCTGCGCGTTGGAGCCGAAGCTCGCCGAGTGGACCAGCACCCGGTCCATCGACGAGTAGACCTTCTTGAAGATCCAGTCCTTGCCGAGGGTGGCACCGACCGGCACATAGCCGCCGGACAACGCCTTGGCCACGCACACCAGGTCCGGCTCGACACCGTCCTCGTGCTGGTAGGCGTAGAAGTCGCCGGTACGGCCGAGACCCGTCTGCACCTCGTCCGCGATGAGGAGCGCCTTGTGCTTGTGCAGCAACTCCTGAGCGGCGCGCAGATATCCGGGCGGCGCCTCGTGCACGCCCTTGCCCTGGACCGGCTCGACGATCAGGGCGGCCACGTCCCCCTTCTTCAACTCCCGGGCCAGAGCCGGCAGGTCGCCGAGGGGTACGGCCGTGTCGGGCAGCAGCGGGGCGAAGCCGTCCCGGAAGCCGTCCTCGCCGTTGACCGACAACGAGCCGGTGGTCAGGCCGTGGAAGGCGTGGTCGCAGTAGAGGATCCGCGGCTTACCGGTGGCGTACCGGGCGAACTTCAGCGCGGTCTCGACCGCCTCCGTCCCGCTGTTGCCGAAGAACACCCGGTCCAGGTGCGGGCTGTGGGCCAGCAGCTTCTCGGCCAGCAGCCCGGGCAGCGGCTGGCAGTCGAAGCGGGTCAGGTCGGCGAGCTGGGCGTCGAGGACGTCGTGCAGCGCCCTGCGGACGACGGGGTGATGACGGCCCAGGGCCATCACCCCGAACCCGGCGAGCATGTCCAGGTAGTCGTTGCCGTCCGCGTCCCAGAAGTGCGCGCCCTCGCCCCGCTCGTAGACCTTGTCGAAGCCGATGGTGTGCAGCATGCGCGGGAGCTGGTGGTTGAGGTACTTGGTGTGCAGCTCGTAGCGCTCGGCTCCGCGCTCGGCCAGCAGCGCGCCGAGGTCGAACTCCCCGGCCTGCGAGGAGGACGACGCGGGTTTGGCGGTTGTCATTCCTGTGTCTCCTTGGACAGCTCTTCCTGGACGGCCCGGCTCGCCTCCTTGACGGCGAGGCTCGCGCCGATCCGTCCGGCGACCTCGACGGGCGTGAGGCCGATGTCGGCGAGCACCTCGCTCCGTTTGGCGTGCGCGAGGAACTGCTCGGGTATGCCGAACCGCCGTACGGGGACGTCGACGTCGGCGTCACCGAGGGCGAGCGCCACCGCGGCGCCCACGCCGGAGGCGCGGCTGTTGTCCTCGACGACGGCGACCAGCCGGTGTGCGGCGGCGAGGCCGGGGAGCGCCGGGTCGACCGGTTTGACCCACCTCGGGTCGACGACCGTGCATCCGATGCCCCGGGCCGCCAGCAGTTCGGCGGCCTGGAGGCAGACGGGCGCCATCACGCCGACGGCGACCAGGAGCACCTCGGGCCGGTCCGCGCGGTGCAGGACGTCCAGGCCGCCCACCCGGTCGACCGCCGGGATCACCGGTCCCACCGACTCCTTCGGGAAGCGCACCAGCGTCGGCGCGTCGTCCACCGCGACCGCCTCCCTCAGCTGCGCCCGCAGCTGGTCGGCGTCGCGCGGTGCGGCGATCCTGAGGCCGGGCACGACCTGGAGGATCGACATGTCCCACATGCCGTTGTGGGAAGGCCCGTCGGCCCCGGTGACCCCGGCCCGGTCCAGGACGAACGTGACCCCGCAGCGGTGCAGGGCGACATCCATCAGGAGCTGGTCGAAGGCGCGGTTCAGGAACGTCGCGTAGACGGCGACGACCGGGTGCAGCCCGCCCGTGGCGAGGCCGGCCGCGGACACGGCCGCGTGCTGTTCTGCTATGCCCACGTCCCAGACCCGGCCCGGGAAGCGTGCGGCGAACTTGCCGAGTCCCACCGGGTGCAGCATGGCCGCCGTGATCGCCACGACGTCGTCGCGCTCCTCACCGATCCGCACCATCTCGTCGCCGAACACCGAGGTCCAGGACGGCCCGCCGGCCGGCGTGAGCGGCGCGCAGGTGAGCGGGTCCATCACGCCGACGGTGTGGAAGTGGTCCTCCTCATGGGCGAGGGCCGGTTCGTAGCCGCGCCCCTTCTCGGTGAGGCAGTGCACGAGCACCGGCCCGTGGAAGCGCTTGGCCCGCCGGAGCGCCGACTCGACGGCCTTGAGGTCGTGCCCGTCGATCGGGCCGACGTACTTCAGCCCGAGGTCCTCGAACATGCCCTGCGGGGCGAACGCGTCCTTGAAGCCCTTCTTGGCTCCGTGCAGCGACTCGTAGACGGTGTTGCCGAGCAACGGGGTCCGCTGCAGGACGTCCTTGCCCCAGGCCAGGACCTTCTCGTAGCCGTCGGTCGTGCGCAGGGTGGCCAGGTGGTTGGCGAGGCCGCCGATGGTCGGCGCGTACGAGCGCTCGTTGTCGTTGACGACGATGATCAGCGGCCGGTCCTTGGCGGCGGCGATGTTGTTCAGCGCCTCCCAGGCCATGCCGCCGGTCAGCGCCCCGTCACCGATGACCGCGACGACATGGCCGTTCTCGCCCTGCACCTGGCGGGCCTTGGCGAGTCCGTCGGCCCAGCCCAGCGCCGTGGAGGCGTGACTGTTCTCGATGACGTCGTGCTCGGACTCCTCGCGGGAGGGATAGCCGGACAGGCCCCCCTTGCCGCGCAGCTTGGAGAAGTCCTGACGTCCCGTCAACATCTTGTGTACGTAGCTCTGGTGGCCGGTGTCCCACAGGATGCGGTCGACCGGCGACTCGAAGACCCGGTGGAGCGCGATGGTCAGTTCCACCACCCCCAGGTTGGGCCCGAGGTGTCCGCCGGTCCTGGCGACCGCGTGCACGAGGAACTCACGTATCTCTTCGGACAGTTCGCCGAGTTCCGTCTCGGACAGCGCCTTCAGGTCGCGTGGTCCCCGGATGTTCTCCAGAATCGTCACGTCGGGCCCCCTATCGGTCCGTGCTGTTCAACTCACGGTGACGGCCGGCTCCCCCGAGGCGACGCCGTCCTGCTCCATCTGCTCGGCGATCTTCATCGCCTCTTCGATCAGGGTCTGAACGATCTTCGACTCGGGCACGGTCTTGACGACCTCGCCCTTGACGAAGATCTGCCCCTTGCCGTTCCCGGAGGCGACGCCGAGGTCGGCCTCCCGCGCCTCTCCGGGTCCGTTGACCACGCACCCCATGACGGCGACCCTGAGCGGCACCTCCATGCCCTCCAGGCCCGCCGTGACCTCTTCGGCCAGCTTGTAGACGTCGACCTGGGCCCGCCCGCAGGACGGACACGACACGATCTCCAGCCGCCGCTGCCTGAGCCCGAGCGCCTGAAGGATCTGGATGCCGACCTTGACCTCCTCGACCGGCGGGGCGGACAACGACACCCGGATGGTGTCGCCGATGCCCCTGCTCAGCAGCGCCCCGAAGGCCACGGCCGACTTGATCGTGCCCTGGAACGCCGGGCCCGCCTCGGTCACACCCAGGTGCAGCGGGTAGTCGCACTGCTCGGCGAGCTGCTGATATGCGCTGACCATCACCACGGGGTCGTTGTGCTTCACCGAGATCTTGATGTCCCGGAAGTCGTGCTCCTCGAAGAGGGAGGCTTCCCACAGGGCGCTCTCGACCAGGGCCTCCGGGGTCGCCCTGCCGTACTTCCGCAGCAACCGGCGATCCAGTGACCCGGCGTTGACCCCGATCCGGATCGGTGTGCCGTGGTCCTTCCTTGCGGGCGATGGTCGCGAGGGCGTCCGCGTCGTCCTGGGTGGGGCAGGCCACGCGGACGATCTGGCAGCCGGACGCGGTGAGCTCGGCGATCTGCTGCAGGGTGGCACCGATGTCGGACGTCCGGGTCGTCGTCATCGACTGCACCGACACCGGGGCCCCGCCCCCGACCGCCACCGGCCCGACGTGGATCTGCCGGGACACGCGTCGCTCGGCGATCGGCCGGACCGGTACCTCGGGGACGCCCAAGGAGACGGCGGTCATGGCGCTACTCGCGGTTTCCGGAGACGGTCTCGCGCATGGCGCGCAGGGACTCCTTGAGGGAACCCATGGTGGCGAGGACGGCGGTGGGCTCGTAGCCGCAGTGCGCCATGCAGTTGGCGCAGCGCGGGTCCTTGCCGCGGCCGTACTTGTCCCAGTCGGTCTCCTCGATGAGTTCGCGGTACGTGGGCACGTACCCGTCGCTCATCAGGTAGCAGGGCCGCTGCCAGCCGAACAGCGAGTAGTTCGGGATCGCCCAGGCCGTGCACGGGAAGTCGACCTTGCCCTCCAGGAAGTCCAGGAAGAGCGGGGAGTGGTTGAGCCGCCACTTCCTGCGGTTGCCGCCCGCGAAGGCCTTCTTGAACAGCTCACGGGTCTGCTCCACGCCCAGGAAGTGTTCCTGGTCGGGCGCCTTCTCGTAGGCGTAGGCGGGCGAGATCATCATCTCGTCGACCTTGAGGTCGTCGTTGAGGAAGTTGAGCACCTCGATGATCGTCTGCGGGGTGTCCGTGTTGAAGAAGGTCGAGTTGGTGGTGACCCGGAAGCCGCGCTTCTTGGCCTCCTTGATCGCCTCCACCGCCTCGTCGAACACGCCCTCCTTCGCGACGGACTCGTCGTGCCGCTCACGCAGCCCATCGATGTGCACCGCGAAGGCGAAGTAGGGCGAGGGCGTGAACTTGTCCATCTTCTTGCGCAGCAGCATGGCGTTGGTGCAGAGGAAGACGTACTTCTTCTTCGCCACCAGCTGCCGCACGATCTCGTCGATCTGAGGATGCATGAGCGGTTCGCCGCCGGCGATGGACACCATCGGCGCACCGGATTCCAGCACCGCCCCGACGGCCTGCGCCACCGGCATGCGCTGCTTCAGCACCCCGGCCGGGTGCTGGATCTTGCCGCAGCCCTCGCACTTCAGGTTGCACGCGAAGAGAGGTTCAAGTTCCACAATGAGCGGAAACTTTTCCCGCTTGCGGAGCTTTTGTTCGGCCAAGTATGTAGCGACCTTGATGGACTGGCGCAGCGGCATGGCCATCTGGCTCACCTCCGAGGGAGCAGCAAGGAACGGTGCCATTCGTAATAAGCGGGAAGTACGGAACGAAGAACACGGAAAGCCGATATTCCACCGCGCACCGTGCCGATCCGGACGAGTTCATGTTCCGGAGCGTCCACCACCACCCGGACGGCCGCAACCGGGCGCTCGCCCGTGCGTACGGCGCTCAGGAGCGTGGCCGCGGATTCCATGTCGACCGCGATCGCGCCGGTCGCGAGCAGGTCCGAGCGTTCGTGACCGCGGACGACGTGATCGGAACCGGTGAGCGGCCCGGTGTGGACGGTGCGTCCGGGCAGGGCCCGCACGAGCTCCTTGACGAGCAGTTCGGTACCCACGCACGGCACGGTGCCGCGCGGGTCCCGGGTCTCCTCGGCGACGACCAGGTCACCGGGGTGCATGCCGGGGGCGAGCCCCGCGCAGAAGCCGGTGGCCAGTACGGCGGCCGCGTCGAGCGCCGGGGCGGACAGGGCCCGGGTGACGGCCCGCTCGGCCGCCTTCGGTCCCATGCCGGTGCGCAGCACGGTGACCGGCCCGTCGGCGCCGCCCCGGTCGCCGCTGCGCAGGGCGAGGTGCTCGATGCCGAGCGCGCAGGCGATCAGCAGCGGTGCCGGAGCGGGCTGGCCGCCCATCAGCCCCCCTCGGCCCCGGAGAACGGCTCTCCGTGGACGTACCGGCCGAGTGCGGTCAGCGGGAAGACCTGCCGGTAGAGGTGGTAGTTGATGGAGAAGTCCCAGGGGAAGCCGGTGCCGGTGAAGTAGGGCTCGTCCCAGGAACCGTCCTCGCGCTGGGTGCTCGCGAGCCATTCGACGCCGCGCTCGACGGCCTTGGAGTCCTTCTCCCCCGCCGCCAGCAGGGCCATCAGCGCCCACCCCGTCTGCGAGGCGGTGGAGGCGCCCCGTCCGCTCCACTTGGTGCTGTCCTGGTAGGAGCGCAGGTCCTCGCCCCAGCCGCCGTCGTCGTTCTGGACGGACTCCAGCCAGGTCACCGCCCGCCGGATCGCCGGGTGCGAGGCGGGCAGTCCGGCCGCGGCCAGGGCGGGCACCACCGACCCGGTGCCGTAGATGTAGTTGACGCCCCAGCGCCCGAACCACGAGCCGTCCGGCTCCTGTTCGGCGAGCAGCCACTCGATGCCGCGCCGGGTGCGCGGATCGTGCGACAGGCCCTCGACGGCCAGCATCTCCACCACGTGCGCGGTGACGTCGGCGGACGGCGGGTCGATGACCTCGCCGAAGTCGCAGAACGGCAGCCGGTTGGGGAACTTGCTGGTGTTGTCGACGTCGAAGGCGCCCCACGCCCCGTTCTTCGACTGCATCCCGAGGTTCCAGCGCACCCCGCGCCCGATCGCCTTCTCCACCCGCTCCGGGTCGTGGTGCCGGACCCGGCGCAGCGCGAGGACCACCTCGGCGGTGTCGTCGATGTCGGGGTAGTTGGCGTTGTGGAACTCGAACGCCCAGCCGCCCGGCGGCAGCCCCGGCCGCTTCACGGACCAGTCGCCGGGCCGCACGATCTGTTCGCCGAGCATCCAGTCGGCGGCCTTGACCAGCTGGGGGTGATCGGCCGGCACCCCCGCGTCGGCGAGCGCGATGGTGGCGAGACAGGTGTCCCACACCGGCGACTGACAGGCCTCGATCATCCGGGCCCCGTCCTCGCGCCACACGGTGAAACGGTCCAGCGACTGAAGTCCCGCGCGCATCACGGGGTGTTCGAGGTCGTAGCCGAGCAGGTGGAGGGCGATGACCGAGTACACGGCCGGCGGCTGGATGCCGCCCCAGCAGCCGTCGTTCTCCTGCCGCTCGATGATCCAGCGGGCGGCGGAGTTCATCGCCGCCTTGCGCAGCCTGCGCGGCGCGATCTTGCGCAGGGCGTGCAGCGCCTTGTCGAGCCGTTCGAAGGCTCCGTCCCAACTCGCCAGGCGGGCAAGGGGCTTGGCCGGGTTGGGGTGCGCGGGATCGGAGTGCAGTTCGTCGAGCGGGAAGGGGGCGGGCCGCACCGGCCGCTTCGCGGAGACGATCGTCAGCGGGACGATGGTCTGGCGGGCCCAGCACCCGAAGTCGTAGATGTTGAGCGGGAACCACGTGGGGAAGTAGATCAGCTCCGGCGGGAGTTCGGGCAGGTCCTCCCACTTCCACCAGCCGAACAGGGCCAGCCAGATCCGGGTGAAGACCCGGGCGGCGGCGATCCCGCCCCGGTCGCGGATCCAGGCGGAGGCCTTCGCCATGTGCGGTGCGTCCGGCGCGTCGCCGGCCAGGCGCAGGGCGACGTACGCCTCGATGGTGGTGGAGAGTTCGCCCGGACCGCCGTAGAAGGTGGCCCAGGTGCCGTCCTCGCGCTGCTCACCGCGGATGAAGAGCGCGGCGGCGTGGGTCGTCGCCTCGTCGCGGATGCCCAGGAACTGCCGCAGCAGCAGGTCCTCGGCGTCCATCGTGACGTTGGTCTCGAGGTCGCCCTTCCACCAGCCCTCGGCGTCCTGTCGGGACAGCAGGAACTCGGTGGAGCGTCGTACTGCCTGCACGGCGGCTTCGCGTGCCCCCGCCGCCACGGGGGTGGTGCTGTGGGTGTCGCTGGCCGAGGCAGCGCGGGGCTGCAGGGCCCCGGTGCTTCCGTCGGTCGTCGCTGTCATGGCTTCCCCTTCGTGCAGTGTGCAATCGGTGCGTCTGCTGTGGGTCCGCCGTCGGCCGGTGCGTCACGTCCCGCGACACCGGCCGGCGACTACGCGAGGGTCATTCGACCGATAGTGATCATCTCTTTCGTACGACGACGAAGTCGGCGAGCGCCGTGAACTGCGCCCGTACCCGGTCGGGCATGTCCACGGTCTCCAGGGCTTCGATGGCGATGGTGTGCTGACGGCGGGCTTCCTGGGCCGTCCACTCGCGGGCGCCGGCCTCCTCGATGAGGGCGGCGCGGGCCGCGAACTCCTCCTCGGAGAAGTTCTCGACGTCACTGCTCTTGGCGTCCGCGGCGAGGATCTCGCCGAGCCGCTCGGAGGCGGGACCGCCCGCCGCGAGCGCGGCCACGACCGGCAGGGACTTCTTGCGCTGGCGCAGGTCGCTCCAGGTCTGCTTGCCGGTGGCGACCGGGTCGCCCCAGATGCCGAGGAGGTCGTCGACGGCCTGGAAGGCGAGACCGAGGTGGTAGCCGTACTTCTCCAGGGTGTCGGCGGTGTGGTCGTCCGCGCCGCCGAGCACCGCGCCGATGGAGCTGGCGCAGGCGAGCAGGGCGCCGGTCTTGTTGCCCTCCATCTCCAGGCACTCCTCGACGCTGACGCGGTCGCGGTGCTCGTAGGAGATGTCCTGCGCCTGACCGTCGATCAGCGCACGGGTGGCGCTGGTCAGGCGGCGGGCGGCACGGCCGGCCTCGACCGTGCCGAGCTCCAGCAGCACCTCGTTGGCGAGGGCGAACAGGGCGTCGCCGACCAGGATCGCCTGCGCCGGGCCGTGCACCTTCCAGACGGTGTCGCGGTGCCGGCGCTGTTCGTCGCCGTCCATCAGGTCGTCGTGCAGCAGCGAGAAGTTGTGGACCAGCTCGACGGCGACCGCGCCGGGGACACCGGTCTCGGGAGCCGCGCCGGTGACCTCGGCGGAGAGCACCGCGAGCGCCGGACGCACGGCCTTGCCGCCGTCGCCGTCGGCGGGGTTGCCCTGGGCGTCGATCCAGCCGAAGTGGTAGGCGGAAACAGTGTCCATGGGGGCTGCCAGGCGGTCGATCGCCGTCCGCAGCACCGGTGTGGCCAGGGTCCGGCCGCGCTCCAGGAGCGCGGTCACGTCCACCGCGGTCCTCCGAGCGGCCGTCGAGGCCGGGGGCACAGTGGGCACAGTCTCTCCTCTTGTCGCGGTACCGGAGGGGCGGGAGCCCGCCATCCCGTCCTGATCCAGCATCAGGCCGCCTCCTCGAACTCGAAGAGGTGGCGGGGGCGGGGCCGGCCCAGGGCGCCGAGTGCGGCGTCGGCCGCGCTCACTCCGCTGCGGACCGCACTCTCCATGGTCGCGGGCCACCCCGTGGCGGTCCACGCTCCGGCAAGGTACAGGCCGGGTGACTTGGTGCGGGCGCCGGGCCTCAGGCGCCCGACACCGGGCGCGGGCGCGAACGTCGCCGTACGTTCCCTGGTCACGAAGAAGTCCTTCACCTCGGCCTCCCGCGCGCGGGGCAGCAGCCGCTCCAGTTCCGGCAGGTAGCGCTCCCGCAGCACGGCCACGGGCTCGTCGATCTCGTCGTGGGCCGCCGACTGGGACAGCGCGAGGTACTGCCCCTCACGCAGCCCGGAGGCCTCGGTCCGGTCGAAGACCCACTGCACCGGGGTGCCGAGGGCCGCGAAGAAGGGCCGGGTGAGCACCGTCCGGTCGTAGACGACATGGACGTTGAGGATCGGCGCGGTGCCGATCTCGAGCAGCCGCTCGGGGGCGTCGAGCGCTCCCGCGGGCAGCAGGTCGTGGGCCTCGCGCTGCGGTACGGCGAGCACGACGGCGTCCGCCCGGAGCGTCTCGCCGGGAACCTGAACGCTCCACAGGCCGTTCTCGTCAGTAGAGATGGAGGTGACGCGTGTACGGACTTCGGTACGCACGCCCGCGGAGTCGAGCGCCTTGCGGGCCAGCCGGTCATGCAGTTCGCCCAGCGGGACGCGCGCCCATCCGATGTCGGCCGCGCCGGGGTCGGACAGCAGACCGGTCTTGAACACCATCGCGGCGAGCCCGAGCGAGGCGTCGCCCGCGACCGCGTTGAGGGTGGCGACCCCGACCAGGTCCCACAGGGCCTCGACGGCACGCGCCGACTGACCGTGCGCGGTCAGCCAGCTCCCGAAGTCCT
Source organism: Streptomyces cellulosae (assembly GCF_000721105.1). Taxonomy (GTDB): domain Bacteria; phylum Actinomycetota; class Actinomycetes; order Streptomycetales; family Streptomycetaceae; genus Streptomyces; species Streptomyces cellulosae_A. The sequence goes on along the minus strand of NZ_JOEV01000030.1, from coordinate 87,428 downwards.
GGGTGTCCAGGGCCGGATCGGCGAGGTCGAGCCCCTTGAGCGCGAGCGCGGCACGGCCCACTCTGGCGCGTTCGGCGAGCGAGAGATGCGGATAGGCGGCGAGGCTGCGCCCCAGGTGCAGGGGCACCGGCAGCGCGTCGCGCCGCAGCCTGCCGAGCCGTCTGCCCTCGGGCCGGTCGACGTCGAGGACGGGCACGTCGAGACGATCCTGCAGCGGAGCCAGCGCCGCGCCCTCGATCCGGTCGAGGAACCAGCGGTAGGCGGTGCAGCAGCGCAGGTACACGTGCTGTCCGTTGTCGACGGTCAGACCGTCGCGCTGGAAGGAGAAGGCGAGTCCGCCCAGGCGCGGCCTGCCCTCGAGCAACGTCACCCGGACTCCGGCGTCGGCGAGTGCGAGCGCGGCGGTGATGCCGGCGAGCCCGCCGCCGATCACGACGGCGTCTCTTCCGGAGGTTTCCGGCGTGTCGGCCAGCGACTCGTCGGACGGTGTGCCGTCGGTCATCGTGCGTCCTCCCCTGCCCGGCCGCCGTGGAGGGTGAACGGTGCACGGCAGGCTGTCGCAGTCAGGGACGCCGTCTCCCGCCGGAGGGTTGCGTGCCGCTTTTCTCCGACGGCATCACCTTGGACCGGATTGTCCATCAGGCGCGCCTCCTGACGGTCCGGCGGGTCACATGCCGGGCGTCCAGGCCGGACAGGCCGCGCACGGCGACGTACGCCTTCTCCCGTCCGGGCAGCGAGACCCGGCCGCGCAGCACGGCCTCCGGGTCGCGCTCGATGCGGTCGAGGAGACGGCGGTAGATGCCGGCCATGGCGGCGACACAGGCGCCGCTGCGCCGGTCGAGCATCGGGAGCAGCCGGTAGCCCTCGGCGAAAAGGGCGCGGGCCCGACGCACTTCGAAGTGCACGAGGCCCGCGAAGTCTGAGCCCTCCGGTGGTTTCGGCCCCTTGAAGCCCGCCGAGCAGCCGAACTTGGCGAGGTCGTCGGCGGGCAGATACGTGCGCCCGCCCTCGGCGTCCTCGCGGACGTCCCGCAGGATGTTGGTGAGCTGGAGCGCCAGCCCGAGCGTGTCGGCGTACTCCGGCGCGCGCTCGGCGCCGCGCGCTCCCGGTTCGGTGCCGAAGACGCCGAGCGAGAGCCGCCCGATGGCGCCGGCGACACAGCGGCAGTACACCTTCAGGTCGTCCCAGGTCTCGTAGGTCTCGCCGCCGACGTCCATCAGGACCCCGTCGATGAGCTCGTCCAGACCGCTCAGCGGGATCGGGAAGGTCGCGGCGGCGTGCGCGAGGGCGACCGCGACCGGATCGGTGTCGTCCTCGGCGACCGCGCCGTCGCGCACGCGGGACAGCATCGTCCGGGTGTCCTGAAGCCTCGCGGTCTTGACCTCGCTCGCCAGCGCTCCGTCGCCGATGTCGTCGACGCGCCGGGAGAACGCGTACAGCGCCGACATCGCGCGACGCTTGGGCGTCGGCAGCAGTCTGATGCCGTACGCGAAGTTGCGGGCCTGTTGCCCGGTCACGGTCTCGCAGTAGCTGTAGGCGGCGAGTACCGGTGCGGACGCGTGCGGTTCCGACTCCACGGTCCGGATCACCCCTCTCCTCGCAGAACGACGCCCACCTCGCGCAGCAACTGGATCTTGCCGGGCTCGGGCGGGCCGGGAAGTACGTCGTATTCGGCGGCGGCGATCGCGCGGATCGCCGCCCTTCCCCCCGCCACGAACCCTGCGAGCAGCAGCTTCAGCCTGCCGTGGACGCTACCCACCAGGGGGGCGCCTTCATTCAGGAGATCGCGGGCGCGTTGTGCTTCGTATGCAACCAGAGCGCGCACGGACGCGCCCCCGGTTTTCATGGCGAGATCCGCTTCCTGAACGTGAAAGCGCTTCATGTCGGCGGCGGGCAGGTAGATGCGGTCGCGGCCGAGGTCCTCGGCGACGTCCTGGAGGTGTTCGACGATCTGAAGGGCCGTGCAGATCTCGTCGGAGCGGCGGATCCGCTCGGGGGTCGAGGTGCCGGTGACGGCGAGTACCAGGCGGCCGACGGGGTTCGCGGACAGTTCGCAGTACGCGAGGAGGTCGTCGTAGGTCTCGTAGCGCGCGACGAGCTGGTCCTGACGGTTGGCGGCGATCAGGCCGAGGAAGGGCTCCGGGGTCAGCGCGCGGCGGCGGACGGTCGGCTGGAGGCGGCGCAGCAGCGGGTGGCGCGGCCCCGGACCGGACCGGTCGAAGACGCGGTGGAGGTCGGCCTCGAAGGCGTCCAGCAGGACCATCCGGTCCTCGGCGTCCGCGGGCGACACGCCGAGCAGACGGGCGTCGGCGCCGCCGGGGGCCAGGTCGCCGTCACCGATGTCGTCGACGAGACGGGCGAAGCCGTAGACCGCCATCAGGTCGGTACGCCAGGCCCGGGGCAGGAAGAAGGGGGCCACGGGGAAGTTCTCCGCCGCGGCCTTGTCGAGTGTGCCGCGCTCCGCCTCACCGGCGTGCGGCGTGCCGGTTCCCCTCACGGCCGGCTGCCCTGGGCGGGGACGGCGCACGCTGCGTGGATCTGGGGAGTTTCCGTAGCCATTGCCGTCACATCTCCCGTTCTACACTGCCGACCCAACGCACACTATTTCGGACACGCCGCCCAGCCGTCCACGCGGCCACCCCTGCGCAGGGCGTCGCGCGTTATCGCCCTACTTGCCGTGTTTCGGGACCGGTACAGCTTACGTTGTACAACGCTGCGCGGTTCGCTGGGGTGTCCTGCACATCACAACAACACACCGATTGGTCCCAAGATTCCTGGCGCGGGCCCGAGTTGACCTTTCCTTTGCAGACGCGGAGCCCCGTCGGAGCAGTTCCGGCGGGGCCCTGGGAAGCGGGGTGGTCTCTTTCGACCGGGTGCGGGTGGACTACTTGCCCGTGAACTTCTCGTACTCCTTGAGGACCTCGTCGGTCGGGCCGTCCATGCGCAGTTCGCCGCGCTCCAGCCACAGGACGCGGTCGCAGGTGTCACGGATCGACTTGTTGTTGTGGCTGACGAGGAACACCGTGCCGGCCTCCTTGCGCAGCTCCCGGATGCGTTCCTCGGAGCGCTTCTGGAACTTGCGGTCACCGGTGGCCAGGGCCTCGTCGATCATCAGGACGTCGTGGTCCTTGGCGGCGGCGATGGAGAAGCGCAGCCGGGCCGCCATGCCGGAGGAGTAGGTGCGCATCGGGAGGGTGATGAAGTCGCCCTTCTCGTTGATGCCGGAGAAGTCGACGATCTCCTGGTAGCGCTCCTTGATCTGCTCACGGGACATGCCCATGGCGAGCCCGCCCAGGATGACGTTCCGCTCGCCGGTGAGGTCGTTCATCAGGGCCGCGTTCACGCCGAGCAGCGAGGGCTGGCCGTCGGTGTAGACCTTGCCCTTCTCCGCCGGGAGCAGACCGGCGATCGCGCGCAGCAGGGTCGACTTGCCGGAGCCGTTGGAGCCGATCAGGCCGATGGCCTCGCCGCGGTAGGCGACGAAGGAGACCCCCCGGACGGCGTGCACCTTGCGCACGCCCCGCTCCGCGTCGTCGGAGCCTCGCCTGAGCATGCGGCTGAGGGCGGCGGTGGCGCTGCCCTTGCCCGTCTTGGCGCCGTTGACGCGGTAGACGATGTGCAGCTCGTCCGCGATGACGGTGGGGATCCGTTCGCCGTCGGCGCGGTCCCCGAGGTGGTCGTCGATGGTGTCTTCGATGTGCTCAGCCACGGCCGTACCGCTCCTCCGCCTTCCAGAAGTACACGAAGCCGCCGAGCGCGAACAGCACGGCCCAGGCACCCGCGACCGCCCAGACGTGGTCGGGAAGGTTCTCGGCGCCGTAGCCCTCGATGAGGGAGAAACGCATCAGGTCCATGTAGATCGCGGCCGGGTTCCACTGCAGGACGTTGGCGATCCAGTCCGGCTTGTCGGCCAGCATGATCTTGATGGAGAACATCACGCCGGACGCGTACATCCACGTCCGCATCACGAACGGCATCAGCTGGGCGAGGTCCGGGGTCCTGGCGCCCGCGCGGGCCATGATCAGCGACAGGCCGGTGTTGAAGAGGAACTGCATCACGAGCACCGGGACGATCAGTGCCCAGGACAGGTCGGGGTAGCTCCCGAAGGCGATCACCACGGCGAACACCACGATCATCGAGAACAGCAGCTGCTGGAGCTGCTGGAGCGCGAAGGAGATCGGCAGCGAGGCGCGCGGGAAGTGCAGGGCGCGGACCAGGCCGAGGTTGCCGGAGATGGCGCGTACGCCCGCCATGACGGAGCTCTGCGTGAAGGTGAACACGAACACGCCCGTGACCAGGAACGGGATGTACACGTCCTTCGACATGCCTCTGCCGGCGTTCAGGATGACGCCGAAGATGAAGAAGTACACGGCCGCGTTCAGCAGCGGGGTCGCCACCTGCCACAACTGGCCGAGCTTGGCCTGGCTGTACTGGGCGGTCAGCTTCGCCCGGGAGAAGGCGATGATGAAGTGACGCCGGTCCCAGAGCTGGCGGACGTACTCGACGAGGGAGGGCCGGGCGCCGCTCACGGCCAGCCCGTACTTGGCGGCGAGCTGTGCCGCCGGCAGACCCTCGTCGGGCGACACCGACGCGCTCAGCGCGACCGTGCCGTCGTGCGTTGTCTCACTCACTAGTGGAAACTTTCGTCTTCGGGATGCGCAGCCTGTGCGGGCGTGGCATGAGCCGGAGCCACGGCACGGGCCCGGGGCCTCGGCGGGGCCCGGTTGCTGTCGGGTACGAGCTTGTCAGATGACGGGGGGCCGGCCCAGCCGAGTCAGCCGCCACACCGTACGCCACTTCATGGCCCGGCGCGGTCCGCACGGAGTGCTCCAGCCTTCCCGGAATCCGCCGAACCACGCCTTCAGAGCGGGCCGCGAGGGGCGGCGCAGCAGGGTGAGCAGCATCCAGACGCCCAGGTAGACGGGGATCAGGAGCGTGGGCAGGTTGCGGCGGGCGAGCCAGACGCGGTTGCGGGCGACCATGCGGTGGTAGACCGCGTGCCGCGAAGGCGCGGTCGTGGGGTGGTACAGCACCATGTCGGACCGGTAGTCGATCATCCAGCCCGCGTCGAGGGCCCGCCATGCCAGATCGGTTTCCTCGTGTGCGTAGAAGAACTCGTCCGGGAGGCCGCCGACTTCGGCGAAGACCTTCGTACGGACGGCGTTGGCGCCGCCGAGGAAGGTGGTGACCCGGGAGGAGCGCATCGGGTCGGAGGCGCGCAGGCGCGGCACGTGGCGGCGCTGGGTGATCCCGGTCTCGGGGTCGGCGATGCGGAAGCTGATGATGCCGAGCCGGGGATCGCCCGCGAAGGCCCGGCGGCAGAGCTCGGCGGTGTCGTGGCCGGCGAGGAGGCCGTCGTCGTCGAGGAACATCAGTATGTCGACGTCGCGGCCGCCGGGGCCGAAGGACTCGATGCCGACGTTGCGGCCGCCGGGGATGCCGAGGTTCTCCGGCAGTTCGATGGTCCGTACGCCTTCGGGGACGTCCGGTACGGGCGAGCCGTTGCCGACGACGACCACCTCGACGCGGTCGCCGTCCTGCTTGGCGAGCGAGTCGAGCAGGGCACGCAGTTCGTCGGGGCGGTTGCCCATGGTGATGATCACCGCCCCGACCTTCAGCCCGGTCTCCATGGCCGTCACCTCAGCCTGCTCGACGCGAGGACGGAGACCAGGTGCAGCAGGGTCTGCAGCAGCGCGATGCCGGCCAGTACCGCGACTCCGAGGCGGGAGAAGAACAGGTCGCCCCGCATCTGGTCCAGCACCGCCAGGACCAGGATCAGCAGCGACGCCTCTATGCCGAGCACCAGCCGGTGGAACTTCAGCGCGGCGGCGGCTCTGCGGGCCAGTGCCATGCCGGAGGAACGCGGCTCGGACGCGGCCTCCTTGACCGGCGGCAGCCCGTTCTGGTGGCGGGCGACGCCGACGAGGTCGGTCTCGGCCTTGATCAGGATCGCGCCGAGCGCGGCCAGGGTGCCGAGGAAGGCCCACAGCCAGTCGATGCGCCCCGAGCCCCACAGATCGGCCGCGCGCAGGCCGAAGCCGACCAGCACCGCGGCGTCGGTCAGATAGGCGCCGACGCGGTCCAGGTAGACCCCGCCGAGCGAGTACTGCTTCTTCCAGCGCGCGATCTCGCCGTCGACGCAGTCGAGCAGGAGGTAGAGCTGGACGCACACCACACCGAGTACGGCGCCCGCGATCCCCGGCACCAGCAGGGCCGGGGCGGCGAGCACGCCGCAGACGGTCATCAGGTACGTGAGCTGGTTGGGCGTGACCCGGGTGTTCACCAGGTAGCGGTCGACCCGCAGGGACACCTCACGCATGTAGAGGCGCCCCATCCAGTGCTCACCGCTGCGCCGGTCCTTCACCCCCGCGGGGTGGACGACCGGACGGAGTTCAGCTACCGATGGCCTTGACATAGTCGGCGTAGACGTCCTTGATCTGGTCGGTCTTGAGGTCGAGGTGTTCGAGGATCGTGTAGCGGCCGGGCCGGGTCTGCGGGGCGTACTCCACGGCGCGGACGAACTCGTCCGGGGTGAAGCCGATCTCCTCCGGCAGCACCGGCAGCCCGTGCCGTCGCAGCACCTGGGCCATGTTGGCCGACTCCTCGTGGGCTCCGCGCAGGTACATCGCGAAGGCCGCGCCCAGTCCGCACTGCTCGCCGTGGGCGGCCGCCCGCTTGGGGAACAGCAGGTCGAAGGCGTGGTTGATCTCGTGGCAGGCGCCGGAGGACGGGCGGGAGTCGCCCGACACGGACATGGCGATGCCGGTGAGGACCAGTGCCTCGGCCAGCACCTGCAGGAAGGCGTCGTCACCGACTCCGCCCGGGTGCCGCAGGACCGCCTCACCGGCCTGGCGGGCCATCGCCGCGGCGAGGCCGTCGACCTTCTCGCCCTTGACCCGGTTGGCGAGTTCCCAGTCGGCGACCGCGGAGATGTTGGAGATGACGTCGCCGATACCGGAGCGCACGAAACGGACGGGCGCCTCCCGGATCACGTTCAGGTCGATGACCACGGCGATCGGGTTCGGTACACCGTACGAGCCGCGGCCGGCGTCGTTGTCCAGGGTGGCGACCGGCGAACACAGGCCGTCGTGCGCGAGGTTGGTGGCGACGGCGACCAGGGGGAGGCCGACGCGGGCCGCCGCGAACTTGGCGCAGTCGATGATCTTGCCGCCGCCGAGGCCGACGATCGCGTCGTAGTGGCCGGCCTTGATGTCGCTCGCCAGCCGGACCGCGTCGTCGATCGTGCCGCCGCCGACCTCGAACCAGGTGGCCCCGGGCAGACTCGGCGCGATCCGCTCCCGCAGCTTGGCGCCCGAGCCGCCGCTGACGGCGACGGCGAGCTTGCCGGACTGCGAGATGCGCTCGTCGGCGAGCACATAGCCCAGGTCGTCGAGGGCACCGGGGCGGATGTCGACGACGAGCGGGGAGGGGATCAGCCGGGTCAGTACTGGCATGCGATCTCCCGTCCACGGGCGAGATCGTCGTGGTTGTCGATCTCCACCCAGTCGACGTCGCCGATCGGCGCCACGTCGATACGGAAGCCTCGGTTCACGAGTTCCTGGTAGCCGTGCTCGTAGAACTGCTGCGGGTCGGTCTCCCACACGGTCTTGAGCGCGTCGGCCAGTTCGGGGGCCGCGTCGCCCTCGATGAGGGTGACGCCGATGTACTCGCCGGTGGCCTCGGCGGGGTCCATCAGCTTGGTGATCTTCGTCATGCCCTTCGCGGGGTCGACGACGACCTTCATCTCCTCGTCCGCGAGGGACTTCACGGTGTCGAGGGCAAGAATGATCTTCTTGCCGTCGCCACGCGCGGCGAGCAGCGTCCTCTCGACCGAGACCGGGTGCACCGTGTCGCCGTTGGCGAGGATCACGCCGTCCTTGAGGGCGTCCCGGCCGCACCACAGGGAGTAGGCGTTGTTCCACTCCTCGGCCTTGTCGTTGTCGATGAGGGTGAGCTTGAGGCCGTACTTCCGCTCCAGGGCCGCCTTGCGCTCGTACACCGCTTCCTTGCGGTAGCCGACGATGACCGCGACCTCGCTCAGACCGATCTCGGCGAAGTTGCCGAGGGTCAGGTCCAGGACCGTCGGTTCGCCCTCTATACCCGCGGGCCCCACCGGCACCAGTGCCTTGGGCAGGCTGTCGGTGTAGGGGCGCAGACGCCGTCCGGCGCCGGCCGCCAGCACGAGGCCGATCATGCGGGTTCTCCTTCGTCGTGAACGGCGGGCGCCCCACCCTGGTGGGCGGACACCCAGAAGCGGATGCTCTCGACGAGCACCACCAGGGCGACGGCCACGGCGAGAACCGTGAGCGCGACCTTGAACTGCGAGGCGGTCAGCGCCGCATAGATAACGGTGACGAGCAGCGTCCGTCCTTCGTGCCCCCCGATGGCGCGCACCAGCCAGGCCGGGGGCGCTCCGGCGTCGCCGCGGATGCGGTACACCGTGTCGTAGTGATGGTAGGCGACCGCCCCCACCAGCCCGAAGGCCGCGGGAAGGGCTCCGTTCACGTCCGCGTGGGCCGCGAGTACCAGGACGGTGCCGTATTCGGCGGCGCGGAAGAGCGGGGGGACCAGCCAGTCGAGGGCGCCCTTGAGGGGGCGGTACAGGGCCTGACCGGCGGCGACGGTGTAGACGACGGCGCCCGCGACGGGCGCCCAGGTGACGCCGGAGAAGAGGGCCACGGTGAGGACCGCGGTTCCGCCGAGCGCCACCAGCAGCGGGGCTCCGAGGCGGGCGCGGGTGGTACGCGCCACAAGGGAGGCGAGCGGCCCGCTGTCCGCGAGGTCCGCCAGCGCCTGCGCGGCGCGGTCCGTGCGCTGCGCTTTCCGCGTCAGCGACCGCAGCACCCGCCCCGCCGTCGTGTACGTCGCCGCGAACGCGCAGCCGACGAGCAGCACGTAGAAGGTGATGCGCGGGGTGGTGGCCGCCGTGAGGACGGCGATCAGCGCCCAGCGTTCGCCGATCGGCAGCACGATCATGCGGCGCAGCCAGACCGTCCAGCCGACGCTGTCGAGCTTGTCCGAAAGGGCCGCCGTGGGGCTGGTGTTGGCGGTGGCGTCGTGGTTGGCCTCGTTGAAGGAGAAGTCGACGACGTGCCGGCAGCTCTGCAGGATCATCGCGCCCAGCGCCAGCGCCCATACGTCGTCACCGCCCCGGGCGGCTCCGAGGGCGAGGCCGGCGTAGTAGGCGTACTCCTTGGCCCGGTCGAAGGTGGCGTCCAGCCAGGCGCCGAGCGTGGAGTACTGCAGGGAGTAGCGGGCCAGTTGTCCGTCGGTGCAGTCCAGGACGAAGGACGCGATCAGCAGGACACCGGCCGCGATGAAGCCGCCCCGGGTGCCGGTGGCCGCGCAGCCCGCCGCGATCAGGGCGGTGAGCAGGGAGGCGGTGGTGACCTGGTTCGGGGTCAGGCCCCGGCGGGCGCACCAGCGGGCGAGGTAGCGGGAGTACGGGCTGATGAAGAAGGTGGTGAAGAAGCCGTCGCGGGCCTTCACGGCCGACTTCAGGCGTACGGCTTCGTCGTCGACGGCGGCGACGGACTGCCGTGCCTCGTTGCGGGCCTGCGGGTCGGCCGGCACCTCGGCGACCAGGCTGCCTAGCTCCGGGCGGTGCACCACCGTGCCGTCGGCGTCGAGGGCGGCGACGATGCGGTCGGCGAGGCTGTCCACGGCCAGGGCGGTACCGCCGCCCGCGGAGTTCTCGCGCGCTATCGCCCGCGTCAGGGCCTGGCGTCCGGCCGGCTGGGCGGTGACGGCGCCCGGGACCGCGGCGAGCGGGAAGCGGGGGTCGGTGAGGCCGAGGCGCAGTGCGTGGACGTGGCCCACGAAGCGGGCGTCCACCACGGCGACCCGCTGGTCTGCGGGGACCTGGGCGAGGAGCGTCTCGGTGCCGGCGGCGTCGGAGGTGATCCGTACGTCGAAGCCGAGGGACCGCAGGTCGCCCTCGATCGACGATCCGGGGACCGGCTGACCGGTGAGGATGGCGGTCGACAACCGAACTCACTCCCTGGGTGCCGACGCGTCCACGCCGGGCATGTACATGGTGGGGGCGCCCCTTGCCGTGGTGTGACTGCACCGGGCGGGCGGCATGTCGGCAGAGGCTATCGGATGCCGGGAAGCCGGTGTTCACCGGCCGTTCAGCTGCCGATCAAGCGCCGATCAGGTGCCGATCGGCAGGGATTCCTCCGGCCTTTGCCGCGATCATCATCGGGGATCGCGGGCCCCGCCCACAAACGCGCGTTCCCAGACCGGGCATCCGGGACATTGCGCTGGGCGCGGGGGCCCCGGCATAGGGTGGGCGACCATGACGTGGCTGATCACCGGCGGTGCCGGATACATCGGGGCCCATGTGACACGGGCCATGACCGACGCCGGCGAGCGCGTCCCCGTCGTCGTCCTGGACGATCTGTCGGCCGGGGTGCCCGCGCGGCTTCCCGCGGAGGTCCCGGTCGTCCGGGGATCGGCGCGGGACGCGGGTCTGCTGAAACGGGTGTGCGCCGAGCACGCGGTGACCGGTGTGGTGCATCTCGCAGCGCGCAAGCAGGTCGCCGAGTCCGTGGCCCGGCCCACCTACTACTACGAGGAGAATCTCGGCACTCTCGCCACGCTCCTGGAAGCGGTCGCCGAGGCCGGGATCACGCGCTTCCTCTTCTCCTCCTCGGCCGCCGTCTACGGCAATCCCGATGTCGAACTGATCACGGAGGACACTCCGTGCGCCCCGGTGAACCCGTACGGCGAGACCAAGCTGGCCGGGGAGTGGCTGGTGCGGGCGGCGGGCCGGGCGCACGGCATCTCGACGGTGTGCCTGCGCTACTTCAACGTGGCCGGTGCCGCCGCGCCGGAGCTGGCGGACACGGGCGTCTTCAACATCGTCCCCATGGTCTTCGACCGGCTCACCCGCGACGAGGCCCCGCGGATCTTCGGCGACGACCATCCGACGCCGGACGGCACCTGCGTCCGGGACTACATTCACGTCGCCGATCTGGCGGAGGCCCATCTCGCGGCGGCGCGGCGGCTGTCCGAGGGCGCGGTGCAGGGGGACCTGACCGTCAACATCGGTCGCGGGGAGGGCGTCTCCGTCCGTGAACTGATCAAGGTGATCGGTGAGGTGAGCGGAGACCGGCGCGCACCCGTCGTCGAGGCCAGGCGCCCCGGGGACGCACCCCGCGCGGTCGCCTCGGCCGCCCGGGCCGCCGAAACGCTCGGCTGGCGCGCCCGGCGGGAGGTGCGCGAGATGGTCGAGTCGGCGTGGCGGGGGTGGCTGCTCCACCACGGCCGCCGATCAGGCGACCGGCTCTGAACCTGCCTGACGTTTCGGCAGGTCAGGGCATATGGCAACGGTGTTCAGCACCACGTGCGGATACTGCGCCTTCCAGCCGGGGCCGAGCGGGCACGCAACGTTCTGACGGAATGCAGCGATCCGGTGCATGGTTGCGTCCTCATGCTCACAGCCCCGCCCCGGACGGTTCCGTCGCCGCCGCGCCGGGCACGATCAACTGCCGGGAGTGTCGGATTCGTACGGCACACTTGGGGCGCGAAGACCGATGTGAAGGATGGGTATGCCGATCACACCTGCCACCGCGACGCACAGTACGTCGAACGGCACCGCAGACGCGATCTTGCTGGAACTGGTCGACGAGAACGGTGTGACGATCGGCACCGCGGAGAAGCTCGCCGCGCACCAGCCGCCGGGGCGGCTGCACCGCGCCTTCTCCGTGTTCCTGTTCGACGAGCGGGGCCGGCTGCTGCTCCAGCAGCGGGCGGCGGGCAAGTACCACTCCCCCGGCGTGTGGTCGAACACCTGCTGCGGCCATCCTTACCCCGGCGAGGCGCCCTTCGCGGCGGCGGCCCGGCGGACGTACGAGGAACTCGGCGTCTCCCCGTCGCTGCTCGCCGAGGCGGGCACCGTCCGCTACAACCACCCGGATCCGGACTCGGGACTGGTGGAGCAGGAGTACAACCACCTCTTCGTGGGTCTGGTGCAGTCCCCGCTGCGGGCGGACCCGGAGGAGGTCGGCGAGACGGTCTTCGTGACCCCCGCCGAGCTGGCGGAACGGCACGCGACGGACACCTTCTCGTCCTGGTTCATGACCGTGCTGGACGCGGCCCGTCCCGCGGTCAGGGAGCTGACAGGCCCGTCCGCCGGCTGGTGAGCGGCCGGTCTACGGCACCGGTGAGGGCCTGAGCGGCAGGGCGGCCCAGATCACCTTGCCGCCGCTCGCGGTGTGCTCGACGTCGCACATCCCGCCCGCCTCGCGGGTGACCTCCCGCACCAGCAGCAGTCCGCGGCCGCCGGTCCGGCCATGGTCGGCCTCCAGGGCCGTCGGGCGGTAGGGGTGGTTGTCCTCCACCGACACCCGCACCCAGTCGGCGCCGACGGCGACCTCCACGGCGAGCGTCGGCGACAGCAGCGCCGCGTGCCGGACGGCGTTCGTCACCAACTCCGAGACGATCAGCAGCAGGCCCTGCCGCAGGTCCTGCGAGACCGGCACACCCTGGCGGAGCAACAGGTCCCGTACGGCGTGCCGCGCCTGCGGGACGGAGACGTCCAGGGCGGGAGCGGTGAACCGCCACACCCCCTCGTACGGCAGCGGGTCCGGTGGGCCCGGGTCGAAAGGCTCGTCCATTCCGTCCACTGGGCGTGGACCGGACCCGCGCCCATGGTTCTCCATCGTCCGGTCGCCACCCTTGCGCTCGATTGTCACCACGCATCGAGTGTTGGTAATCGACTCCTCCGGTCCGGAGAACTGAACAGAAGTCAGCTGGTATCGAGCGTTTGTGACCGTTGGCGTATGACAGAGTCAGATGTGGGACCGCTTCTGCCCCTCCTGCGTGGACTTCGCGAACTATTCGGGTTGTACGGGTTTGCCGGATTCCTGGATCGGCCCTTCTTGATCGGCGCGGTGACCGGGCGGATAGCATCCGGCGCATGGAGCCCCAGCTGCTGCACGCCGTCACCGACTCGGTCGCCACCGTGGTCATCCACCACCCGGCCAAGCGCAACGCGATGACCGCCGCGATGTGGCGCGCGCTGCCGCCGCTGCTGGACACACTGGCGGCCGATCCGGGCGTACGGGCCCTGGTGCTGACCGGTGAGGGCGGCACGTTCTGCGCGGGCGCCGACATCTCCACCCTCCGGGGATCACCGCAGGAGGCGCAGGGGCTCGCGGTGCGTGCCGAGGACGCCCTCGCGGCCTTCCCGAAGCCGACGGTGGCGGCGGTCCGGGGACACTGCGTGGGGGGCGGGTCGCAGCTCGCGGCGGCCTGTGACCTGCGGTTCGCCGAGGAGGGCGCCCTGTTCGGGGTGACACCGGCGAAGCTCGGGATCGTGTATCCGGCCTCCTCCACCCGGCGGTTGGTGTCGCTGGTGGGGCCGGCGACGACCAAGTACCTGTTGTTCTCCGGTGAGTTGATCGAGGCGGAGCGGGCCCTGCGCGCGGGACTCGTGGACGAGGTGCTGCCCGCGGGCGAACTCGGCAAGCGGGTCACGGAGTTCACCCGGATCCTGGTGTCCCGCTCGCAGCTGACCCAGGCCGCGGCGAAGGAGTTCGCGGACGGGCGCACGGACCGGGACGCCCACTGGGCCGAGCAGGCAGGCAACAGCGGCGACACCACGGAGGGTGTCACCGCGTTCCTGGACCGCAGGCAGCCACGCTTCACGTGGACTACATCAGGGTGAAGCGGCTGCCGGTGCGGAACTCCTCGACGAGGTGCGCGGGCGCCTTCTGCGGGGAGCCCGCGTCGTAGGGCGGCTGCGGGTCGTACTCGATCATCAGCTGGACGGCCTGAGCGTGTTCGTCGCCCGCGACCCTGCCGACGAGGGCGAGGCCCATGTCGATGCCGGAGGACACGCCGGCCGCCGTGAGGTACTTGCCGTCGGTCACGACCCGTTCGCCGGTGGGTTCGGCGCCGTACTGCCGCAGGAAGTCCGCGGCGAGCCAGTGACAGGTGGCGCGGCGGCCCTCCAGCAGGCCCGCGGCGGCGAGCAGCAGCGAGCCCGAGCAGACGGACGTCGTCCAGGTGGTGGTCGCGTCGACCGACCGGAGCCAGTCCAGCAGGGCCCGGTTCTCCACCTGGGCGAAGGTGCCGGGCCCGCCCGCCACCACGACGGCGTCGGGGTGCGGCACGTCCTGAAGGGCCTTGTCCGCGGTGAGGGCGAGGAATCCCGTGTCGGTACGCACGGGACCGGCCTCCTCGGCCACGAAGTCGATGTGTACGTCCGGCAGCCGGCTCAGGACCTCATACGGCCCCACGACGTCGAGAGCGGTGAAACGGTCGTAGACGACCATGGCGATCTGCACTGCGTCCCCCTTCGGTTTTCAGTGAGCGCATACGGAAGTGCGGGCGGACACCGTCAGTGGGCGGGCACCGGCCGGAACCGGCGGCGGTACTCGGCCGGGGCCGTGCCCAGGGCCCTGACGAAGGCGCGCCGCATGGCCTCGGGAGTGCCGTAGCCACTGGCGCGGGAGACCTCCTCGACGCCGTCGCTCGTGTCCTCCAGGAGGCGGCGCGCGTGTTCGAGACGGACCCGGTCGACGTAGCGGCCCGGTGTGATGCCGGTCTCGGCCTGGAAGGCGCGGGCGAAGTGACGCGGCGAGAGGCTGGCACGGGCAGCCAGCGCCTCGACGGACAGCTGGGCGTCCGGGTGCTCGCTGATCCAGCGCTGGACCTCACGCAGCGGCTCGCGCCGGGCACTCTGGGCGGCGAGCTGGGCGCTGAACTGGGCCTGGTTGCCGGGCCGGCGCAGGAACACGACCAGGTGGCGGGCGATGGCGAGGGCCACGTGCCGGCCGAGGTCCTCCTCGACCAGGGCGAGCGCGAGATCGATGCCCGAGGTGACGCCGGCGGAGGTGGAGACGCGTCCGTCGCGTACGTAGATGGGGTCGGGGTCCACTTCGACGGCCGGGTGGTCGCGGCTGAGCTTGTCGCAGTACGCCCAGTGGGTCGTGGCCCGCAGTCCGTCCAGCAGACCGGTACGGGCCAGCAGGATCGCGCCGGTGCACACGGAGACCAGGCGCTGCGCGCGCGGGCCGTGCTCGCGCAGCCAGTCGGTCAGGCGCGGATCGGGAGTGCGGGTGCCTTGACCGCCGGGGACGAGGAGGGTGTGCGGATCGGGTACGGCGGCGAGGGACTCGTCGGGTACGAGGGTCAGGCCGCTGGAGGTGCGCACGGCGGCACCGTCCAGAGAGGCCGTGCGGATGCGGTACGTGCCCGGGGTGTGCTTCTCGGCACCGGCGAAGACCTCCACAGGGCCGGTGACGTCGAGACTCTGGACGCCGTCGAAGAGGACGGCGAGAACGGTTCGCTGCGCCATGTCCACGATTCTTGGGGAGGCCATGGGGTGGCCGCAATGACGAGCAACCCACCTTTCCTGCCATCCGGCGGGTCGGGGTGGCCGCGCCCCTGGATCGGGTACTGACCGGTCGGTAACGTGCTCGTCATGACTACCGCTGCCCTGGACCCGCGCGCGGGTCGCCGCTGCCACAACGCGCTCAACTCCCTGCACGCGACGCACTACTTCTCTCCCGACCTGGGCCGGGAACTGGGTGTGCTGGGCGTCACGCACCCCCGTGCCGTCAACTTCGCGGTGCGGGCGGCCGCGCTGGGGCCGGTCGGGGCCGGCGCGGTGACGGCGGCGTTCTACAACTACAAGCACGAACTCGTCGCCGCGCACGTGCCCGCGGTGTGGGAGACGGCCCCGCCCGAGCGGGTTCTGGCGGCCCGCGCGCGTGCGGTCGACACGACGCTGCGCCGCCTGCTGGGCGAGGAGGCGGTGGCCTCCCCCCAGATGGCGGAGGCCGCGGGCCTGGCCCTGCGCGCCGGAGAGGCGTGTTCGCGCAGCGCCCGGCCGCTGTACTCCGCGCACGCCGACCTGCCGGTGCCCGAGGAACCGCACCTGGCGTACTGGCACGCGGCCACGCTGTTGCGCGAGCACCGGGGCGACGGGCACCTGGCCGTGCTGATGTCCGCGGGGCTGGACGGTCTGGAGGCCTTGGTGACCCATACGGCGACCGGCAGGGGGATGACCCCGAAGTGGGTGTTCGCCACCCGGGGCTGGAGCCAGGAGGACTGGGACGCGGCGGTCGGACGGCTTCAGGAGCGCGGGCTGCTGGAGGAGGACGGCGAGCTGACCGAGCGGGGTATCGCGCTGCGCGAGGAGATCGAACAGGAGACCGACCGGCTGGACCGGGCCCCGTACGACCACCTGGGCCCGGACGGCGTGGCACGCCTGACGGAACTCGGCACCGCCTTCGCCCGCGCCGCACTCACCGCCGGGGCGTTCCCGGCGGATCTGCTCGGCAAGCGCTGAGGGGCCGGTCTGCTGGCGGTCAGCTGCGCGCCCGCAGGTCTCCCGAGGCGGCACCGCCGACCATGTCCCGAGGTCATCAGGCATGCAGGGCTGCTGTCGAGGTACCCGCTCCTTCTCGGTCGTCGTGGCCGGGAGAGGAAAGGGGAAAATCCGTGTTCCGTGCGATCGCAGACGTACTGCGCCAGATCGGTGGGGCCATCGCCACCGTCGTGACCCTGCCGTTCCGCGCGCTGGCCCGCCTCTTCGGCGGTGCCTCGAGCTCGACCCGCAGCCGCCGGGCCTGAGCCGCGGGGCGCGCGCCCGCCCCGCGGTCGGCGCGCCGCGTCCCGGCGTTCCGTCCCCGCCCCGCCGGGATTCCGCCCTGACCCCCGAGTGTCGGTGCCACCTGCCACAATTGCCGCGCAACCTCAGTGGAGAAGGCGGTACGGGATCGTGACACCACCCGGGTCCATCGAAGTAGGGTCCATCGAAGGCAGGATCGCCGAGGAACTCGGCGTACGGGAGCGGCAGGTCAAGGCTGCCGTGGAGCTGCTCGACGGCGGTTCCACGGTGCCTTTCGTCGCCCGCTACCGCAAGGAAGCGACCGAGATGCTCGACGACGCGCAGCTGCGCACGATCGAGGAGCGGCTGCGCTATCTGCGGGAGCTGGAGGAGCGGCGGACGGCGATCCTGGAGTCGGTGCGCGAGCAGGGCAAGCTCACCGAGGAGCTGGAGGCGCGGATCCGGGGCGCCGAGACCAAGGCGCGTCTGGAGGACATCTACCTCCCGTTCAAGCCGAAGCGGCGCACCAAGGCGCAGATCGCGCGCGAGGCGGGTCTGGAGCCGCTGGCCGAAGGGCTGCTCGGCGACCCGGGCGTGGAGCCGCTGGCCGCGGCGGCCGCCTTCGTGGACGCCGAGAAGGGTGTCGCCGACCCGCAGGCCGCCCTCGACGGCGCCCGGGCGATCCTCACCGAGCGGTTCGCGGAGGACGCCGACCTGATCGGCGAGCTGCGTGAGCGGATGTGGGTGCGCGGGCGGCTGGCCGCCAAGGTGCGGGAGGGCAAGGAGGAGGCGGGCGCCAAGTTCGCCGACTACTTCGACTTCGCCGAGCCGTTCACGGAGCTGCCCTCGCACCGGATCCTGGCGATGCTGCGCGGCGAGAAGGAGGAGGTTCTGGACCTCGTCCTGGAGCCGGAGGAGCCGACGGACGGTCCTTCGTCCTACGAGGGGATCGTCGCCCACCGCTTCAACATCACCGACCGGGGCCGGCCCGGCGACAAGTGGCTTCAGGACACCGTCCGGTGGGCCTGGCGCACCCGCATCCTGGTGCACCTCGGCATCGACCTCCGGCTGCGGCTGCGCACGGCCGCCGAGGACGAGGCCGTGAACGTGTTCGCGGCCAACCTCCGGGACCTGCTGCTCGCCGCCCCGGCCGGCACCCGCGCGACGCTGGGCCTGGACCCCGGGTTCCGTACGGGCGTGAAGGTCGCCGTGGTCGACGCGACCGGCAAGGTCGTGGCCACCGACGTGATCTACCCGCACGTCCCGGCGAACAAGTGGGACGAGGCGATCGCCAAGCTGGCCCGCCTGGCCAAGGAGCACGCGGTCGAGCTGATCGCCATCGGCAACGGCACGGCGTCCCGCGAGACCGACAAGCTCGCCGGTGAACTGATCACCAGGCACCCGGAGTTGAAGCTCACCAAGGTGATGGTGTCCGAGGCGGGCGCGTCCGTGTACTCGGCCTCCGCCTTCGCCTCCCAGGAGCTGCCCGACATGGACGTGTCCCTGCGCGGCGCGGTGTCCATCGCGCGCCGGCTCCAGGACCCGCTGGCCGAGCTGGTGAAGATCGATCCGAAGTCGATCGGGGTCGGCCAGTACCAGCACGACCTGTCCGAGGTGAAGCTGTCGCGTTCCCTGGACGCGGTGGTGGAGGACTGTGTGAACGGCGTCGGTGTCGACGTCAACACGGCGTCGGCCCCGCTCCTGTCCCGGGTCTCCGGCATCACCTCCGGGCTCGCCGAGAACATCGTGGCGCACCGCGACGCCAACGGCCCGTTCAAGTCGCGCACGCAGTTGAAGAGCGTGGCCCGGCTCGGTCCGAAGGCGTACGAGCAGTGCGCGGGCTTCCTCCGTATCCGCGGCGGCGACGACCCGCTGGACGCGTCCAGCGTGCACCCCGAGGCCTATCCGGTGGTGCGGCAGATGGTGAGGACGTCCGGGCAGGAGGTCGCCTCGCTCGTCGGCAACACGGCGGTGCTGCGCTCGCTCAGGCCGCAGGAGTTCGTGAACGACACCTTCGGTCTGCCGACCGTGACGGACATCCTCAAGGAGCTGGAGAAGCCCGGTCGCGACCCGCGGCCCGCGTTCAAGACGGCCACCTTCAAGGACGGCGTCGAGAAGATCTCCGATCTGTCCTCCGGGATGATCCTGGAGGGCGTGGTCACGAACGTGGCGGCTTTCGGCGCGTTCATCGACGTCGGTGTGCACCAGGACGGTCTGGCACACGTCTCCGCGCTGTCGAAGACGTTCGTCAAGGACCCGCGGGACGTGGTGAAGCCGGGCGACATCGTCAAGGTGAAGGTCCTGGACGTCGACATCCCGCGCAAGCGGATCTCGCTGACGCTGCGGCTCGACGACGAGGCCACGCCGCAGGAGCGGCAGCAGGGCCCGGGCGGCGGCGAGCGGCGGCAGCGGGGCGGGCGTCCGCCGCAGCAGCGGCAGAACCGGGGCGGCGGTGGCGGTGGCGGCTCCCGTCAGGCTCCGCCGCCACCCGCCAACAGCGCGATGGCCGACGCGCTGCGCAAGGCGGGGCTGGTCGACCCGAAGAAGGGCAGGCGCTGAGCGCTCGGTGAGGTGTCCGGTCCGGATTCTCCGTACGTCAGGAGGGTCCGGACCGGTTCGTCCTTAACATGGCGCCATGGGGACATCACGTGCGATCACCTGCGACGTGTCCGGAAGCGGGGGCTACGAGACCGCCCGGGTCGACCTCGACGAGCGGGCGCTTCGGCGACGGGCAGGGCGGTCGGCACCGTGCCCGGGATGTACTGGATCTCGTACACCCTCGACACGACCGACGACTTCGTCACCCGCCGTCTGCGGGTGGAGGCCGCCACCCCGCCCGGCACCCGCGTCCTCGATCCGCGCCGCGACGACCGGGCCACTGGACCGTGAACGGTGAGCGGATCTCTCAGATCGACGGGGCTCTCCACTGACCGGCCGCGTCCTAGCGCTCGGCGTCAGCGCCAGGCGTCAGGCGTCAGGCGTCAGGCGTCAGGCGTCAGTGCCAGGCCTCGGCACCAGGCCTCAGCACCAGGCGTCAGTGCCAGACGTCAGTGCTCGGTCACCTTGCCGTCGGCCACCTCGAAGCGGCGGGTCACGTGGACAGCGTCCAGCATGCGCCGGTCATGGGTGACCAGGAGCAGGGTGCCCTCGTAGGCGTCGAGGGCCGACTCCAGTTGTTCGATGGCCGGCAGGTCGAGGTGGTTCGTGGGCTCGTCGAGCACCAGGAGGTTGACGCCCCGGCCCTGGAGCAGGGCGAGGGCGGCCCGAGTGCGTTCGCCCGGGGAAAGGGTCGAGGCCGGGCGCAGCACGTGTTCCGCCTTGAGGCCGAACTTGGCCAGGAGGGTGCGCACGTCGGCGGGCTCGGTGTCGGGGACGGCCGCGCCGAACGCGTCCAGCAGGGCTTCGGTGCCGTGGAACAGCTTGCGGGCCTGGTCGACCTCGCCGACCAGGACGCCGGAGCCGAGGGCGGCCGCACCGGCGTCCAGCGGGACGCGGCCCAGCAGGGCCCCCAGGAGCGTGGACTTTCCCGCGCCGTTGGCGCCGGTCACCGCGATCCGGTCGGCCCAGTCGATCTGCAGGGAGACCGGGCCGAGCACGAAGTCTCCGCGCCGGACCTCGGCGTCCCGCAGGGTCGCGACGACCGCGCCCGAGCGCGGGGCCGACGCGATCTCCATCCGCAGCTCCCACTCCTTGCGGGGCTCCTCGACGACGTCGAGGCGTTCGATCATGCGCTGGGTCTGGCGGGCCTTCGCGGCCTGTTTCTCGCTGGCCTCACTGCGGAACTTGCGGCCGATCTTGTCGTTGTCGTTGCTCGCCTTGCGGCGCGCGTTCTTCACGCCCTTGTCCATCCAGGAGCGCTGCGTCTGCGCCCGGTCCTGGAGGGCGGCCCTCTTGTCGGCGTACTCCTCGTAGTCGCCGCGGGCGTGCCGGCGGGCGACCTCCCGCTCCTCCAGGTAGGCCTCGTACCCGCCGCCGTACAGGGTGATCTGCTGCTGGGCGAGGTCGAGTTCGAGGACCTTGGTGACCGTGCGGGTGAGGAACTCGCGGTCGTGGCTGACCACGACAGTGCCGGCGCGCAGGCCGCTCACGAAGCGTTCCAGGCGCTCCAGGCCGTCGAGGTCGAGGTCGTTGGTGGGCTCGTCGAGGAGGAAGACGTCATAGCGGGACAGGAGGAGGGAGGCGAGGCCGGCGCGGGCGGCCTGGCCGCCGGACAGGGAGGTCATCGGCTGGTCCAGGTCGACTGCGAGGCCGAGCGAGTCGGTGACCTCCTCGGCCCGTTCGTCCAGATCCGCGCCGCCGAGGTCGAGCCACCGCTCCAGGCTCGTGGCATACGCGTCGTCCGCGCCCGGCGCCCCGTCGACGAGGGCCTGAGTCGCCTCGTCCATCGCCCGCTGGGCCTCGGCGACGCCGGTGCGGCGGGCCAGGAAGTCCCGCACCGTCTCGCCCGGCCGGCGTTCCGGCTCCTGCGGGAGGTGGCCGACGCTCGCGGTCGGCGGGGACAGCCTGAGCTCCCCCTCCTCCGGTGCGGTGAGGCCGGCGAGCATCCTGAGCAGCGTGGACTTGCCCGCGCCATTGGCTCCGACCAGACCGATCACATCGCCGGGCGCGACGACGAGGTCGAGCCCGGCGAACAGGGAGCGGTCGCCGTGCCCGGCGGCGAGGTTCTTGGCGACGAGGGTGGCAGTCATCAGAGTGCCGATCCTAACGGGCGGCGGGAGCGGTCCGCGTCCCGGTTTTCCCGTGCGCCGTCGCCTCCACCAGCACACTCCCCGACGTCCGCGCCACCAGGAAGGACTCCCCCTTGACCGCCTTGGCGTCGAGGGTGATGCGGTGGCGGCCCGGTTCCAGGATGCCGTCGAAGAGTTCGTGGGTGTGGGTGCGGTAGAGGCGGTCGAGGCGGTACGCGGTGAGGCGGACCCGGCACGGGGAGCTGACCTCGACGCCCGCCTCGCCGTCGGTGGCCACCAGGCCCGTCAGCCGGCGCTGTGCCGCCGGGCTGGGGTCCAGGGCGTGCTCGATCTGGGCCACCAGCAGCGGGACGATCGGGGCGAGGCCGTCGACGTACGCCACCTCGACGCCGGCCTCCTCGAACGTGCGGCGTACGGCGGCACGTTCCTCCTCGGTGATCGCCCGCCCGAAGGCGACGGCACCGTAGGCGCGCAGTTCCTCGGCCAGGACGCCGTGCGCGTCGCGGGTGATGTCGGCGCCGATGCCGATGGTGCGCAGGGCGGCGGCGAGCTTGGCCAGGAGGGCGACGCGGGCACCGATCAGCAGGACCCGGCGCCGGGGTGCGGCCGGGGCTGCGCCGTCCAGCAGGGAGGCCAGCGCCTGACGGTACTCGGTGCCGCGGAAGCGGAAGGGCCCTATGCCCTGGTAGCCGTTGAGCGTCAGGTCGGCGTGTTCGCCGGTCTGCCAGGCGAAGTCCCGCCAGATGAAGTCCTCGCCCTCGCGCTGGATCACCGCGGTGACGGCGCCGCAGGCCAGGTCCTCGCACTCGGGGCAGCCGTAGACGATGTACCGGCCGCCGGGCAGCGGTGCCCGAGTCTCCAGGAGGAGGCTGCGGACCTGGGCGGTGAAGATCGCGGGCGGGACGTCGGAGGCGAGCGGGGAGACGGCGTCGAGGTCGGAGAGCTGGTGGAGGAGCGGGCTGCCGTCGACCACGAAGTCCACGAAGTCCCGGTGTACCTGGTAGCCACCGTCGGCGAGGACTTCACCGGCACGCATCGCCGGTGCCAGGCCGAAGGTCGCGTATGCGACAGACATGTTGTGAGTATCCCCACGGCGGGACCGATGTGAGCACGGCATGACATATTCCGTTAGCGTCCCCGCGTGGAAAGCGAACTGAGGGACGAGATCGTCGTGGTCGGGGGCGGTGTCATCGGGCTGACGACGGCCGTGGTGCTGGCCGAGCGCGGCCGGCGGGTGCGGGTGTGGACGCGGGATCCGGTCGGGCGGACCACCTCGGCGGTCGCCGGGGCGCTGTGGTGGCCCTACGCGATCGAGCCGGTCACGTCGGCGCGCGGGTGGGCGCTGCGCTCGCTGGACGTCTACGAGGAGGCGGCGGCCTCGCCCGAGGTGACCGGCGTACGCCTGGTCGAAGGGGTACTGGGCGAGGAGGATCTGGACGGGGCGCGGGCCTGGGCGGGGGCTCGGGTGCCGGGGCTGCGGGCGGCGACGGCCGAGGAGTACGCCGGGTCGGGCATGTGGGCGCGGCTGCCACTCATCGACATGTCGACTCATCTGCCCTGGCTGCGGGAGCGACTCCTGGCGGCGGGCGGGGTGATCGAGACCCGTACGGTGTCCGACCTCGCCGAGGCCGACGCGCCGGTCGTGGTCAACTGCACCGGGCTCGGCGCCCGCGAGCTGGTGCCGGACGCGTCGCTGCGTCCGGTGCGCGGGCAGCTGGTCCTCGTGGAGAACCCCGGCATCAGGACCTGGCTGGTGGCCACGGACGTCTCCGGGGCGAAGACGTACTTCTTTCCGCAGCCGGGCCGGCTGGTGCTGGGCGGGACGGCGGACGAGGACGCCTGGGCACTGGAGCCGGATCCGGCGGTGACGGAGTCGATCGTACGGCGGTGCGCGGCGCTGCGGCCCGAGATCGCGGGGGCGCGGGTGCTGGGGCACCGGGTGGGGCTGAGGCCGGCGCGGAACGCGGTCCGGCTGGAGCGTGAACTGCTGCCCGACGGACGGGTGGTGGTGCACAACTACGGTCACGGCGGTGCGGGTGTGACGGTGGCGTGGGGGTGCGCGGAGGAGGCGGCCGGGTTGGCGCACGGGGCCGCCTCCTCCTGACGGAGCATCGGCAGTCGGTGGCGCACGGGCCGCCTCCTCCTGACGCGTGGGACGCGCTCAGCAGTCGGTGACGGGCTCACCGGCCGTGAGGTGGTATGGGGCACGCGCGTCCAGGAGCAGCGGGACGAGCGCGCGCAGGGGCTGGCGGAGCGGGACGTAGGTGCCCTTCGACTTCACTCCGTGCAGGGCGAGTTCGTCCGTGACGTCGGCGTACTGGCCGGCGGTGAGCCGGTAGCCGCAGGGCGGGTCCTGGATCACCTCGGCCGGTTCCGGTGGGTCGTTGTCGGCGCCGCCGAGGTAGACGGGTCCGGCGTCCGCGGATCCGGCGAGCCGGGCCCCGGTCGTCGCCGCCTCGACCTGGGCGCGCCGCTCACCGGTGAACCTGAACAGGCCTTTCAGCGCGGCCAGTTGCGAGCTGACCCGGCGCCGGTTGTTGACCGCCTGACCGACGTCCGTCAGTGGTTCGACGCGGCTCTCGATGAGCAGGCCGAGCGCGTGTTTCACCCCGGACATGTTCCGCAGGATGCGTTCCTGCCCGTCCCCGGCGACCTGCCGGACCGGTTCGCCGGTGGCGGGGTCGGTCCAGATGCCGTACGTGCCCGTCGAGTACCCGGCGCCGCGGGCTGCGGGACGGACGTACGCCTCGGACAGGGTCTCGGCCTCTTCGTGGACGGCCGCGTCCGTGTTGAGGTTGCGCGGCCACAGGTCGAAGAGGTCCTTGTCGTAGTACGGGGGTGTGGCGCCGTACTCGTGCAGGTCGTAGATGACGTCCGGGTGTCGGTCCCGGACCACGGCGGCCATGGCGCGGGCCTCGGCGGTCTTCAGGGCGAGGTGGTCGCGGTTGACGTCCACGCCGTCGCCGTTGCCCCGGGTGTCGGCGGCGCGGCCGTCGGGGTTGGCGGTCGGCACGACGAGCAGGGTGGTGCGGTCCAGGAAGCGGCGGGTCTCGCGGTCCTTCGCGTACGCCAGGTCGCGGATCGTGGTCAGGCAGGCCTCGCGCCCGGAGGGCTCGTCGCCGTGCTGGCTGCACACGAGCAGCACCGTGTTCGGTGCGTGCGCGGCGCCGATCCGGGCCAGTTGGAGGGGGCGGCCCTGTTTCGTCGTACCGATGGGAACGACGGAGACCCGGGCGCCGGCACGGTCGACCGCCGTGAGGAAGGTCTGTTCCTCGGACTGGGTCGTCCAGCGGGCGCCGTCCGTCTGTTCGAAGCCGGTGCGGGGCGGGGCCTGGGTGGCGGAGGCCGGCGGGACGACCAGGGAAGCCGCCAGGGCCGCGGTGGTGACGGTCAGGGCGCGGATCATCGGCCGCTCCCCGGGACGCGGAGGGTGCCGCGCGGTCCGGTCACGCCGTCGCGGGCGGTGGCCTCCGCAGCGGCGGGCGTGGAGCCCGTGGCGGCGCGGGCGAAGGCGGCCGTACCGCCGACGACGGGGACGCGGGCCGAGGTGCGGGACAGGTCGACGGTCAGCGTGGGCCTGGTCGACGGCGGGTCGATGAGGTCCTTGTCCGTGCCCGCGACGATCAGCGCCAGTCGGTGCCCGGCCGGGACGACATGGTCCGTGGCGCCCAGGTCGAGGGTGATGGTGTACGCCGTGCCCGGTGTGAGGGGGACCCCCTTCACGTCGGAGGCGTGGTTGCCCAGGTCGGCCCAGCCACGGCTTACCACCGTGTAGTCGACGGCGGCGGTCTTCGCCCGGGTCTGCTGGAAGCAGGCGCTGTCGCCGGTCGTGCTCGCACCCCAGCAGGTGCGGTCGGTGAGGGTGGTGATGCCCTCGCCGGCGGCGCCGTAGTCACGGATGGTGTCGGGGCCGAGGTCCACGAGGACGGCGGACAGGTGGGCCGTCGAGGTGGTCGGGGTGGCGGTGACGGTGACCTTCGAGGCGCCGGACAGGCGGAGGTCCTTCGTGAGCGGGCCCGTGGTGAAGCCCGCCTTGTCCGGGGTGGGTGTGTCGATCCGGGCCGCCCAGTCGGTCTCGCTCAGCTGCGGGTCGTCGGTGAAGGTCTCGGTGCCGGTGCCCTGGCGCAGGCCGAGCGTGCCGACGCCCTCCCGGGCGCCCTCGGCGGGGCGCAGGGTGGTGGGGGCGGTCCCGCTCGGCGGCCAGAGTTTCGATGTGGCCCACTGGTCGGGGTGGCGCTCGATGTCGGCCATGGGCTCGCGGTCGACGCCGTTGTCGTAGCCGAGGAGTTCGTGGTCGAACCAGCGGTGCAGGGTGTCGACCCATTGCGCGCGGCGGAAGTCGAAGGGGTCGACGTGGCCGGTCTGGGAGAGCCAGATCTTGCGCTCGACGCCGTTCTTCGCGAGGGCGTTCCACCACGGACCGACGTGCTGCATACGGACGTTGAGGTCCTGCATGCCGTGGACCAGGAAGACGCTCGCCTTCACCTTCGAGGCGGCCCTGACGTAGTCGCGTTCGCTCCACAGCGGGGTCCGGTCGCCGGTGCGCGGGGCACCTTCGACGAGCTGGCGCTGGACGGCGGCGCACTTGGCGCGGGCGTCCGGGCTGTCGACGTAGTCCGACAGCCAGTCGGGGCCGGAGTCGTAGAGCGGGGCGCCCTTGGAGAAGTAGTAGTCGTACCAGGTGGAGATCGCGCTGATCGGGACGATGGTCTTCAGTCCCTCGACGCCGGTGGCGGCGACGCCGTTGGCGATGGTGCCGTCCCAGCTCTTGCCGATCATGCCGGTTCTGCCGTTGGTCCAGGTGGCTTTGGCGCGGGTGGTGCCGGTGCGGGTGGTGTAGGCCTTGCCGCGGCCGCCCAGCCAGTCGACGACGGCCTTCGCGGACTGGATGTCGGAGCGTCCGCCGACGTCCACACAGCCGTCGGAGCGGTTGGTTCCGGCCAGGTCGACGCCGACGAAGGCGTAGCCCCGGGGCACGAAGTAGTTGTCGTAGAACAGCGGCATCTGGACGACACGGCCGTCCGCGTCGTACGTCTTGAGCTGGCTCTCGTTGCCGCGCCCGCAGCAGGAGTAGTACGGGCTGGCGTCCATGATCACGGGGATTTTGCGGCCCTGCCGGGCGGGTTCGCGTGGCCGGACGATGTCCGCGGCGACGCGGTCGGTCTTCCCGTCCCCGTCGCCGTCGAGCCCGGTGTCCACCCAGACGACCTCGCGGACGGCGTTCTCGTACGAGTAGACCGGGCGGCTCTCTCGCGGGGCGGCGTCGGCCACGGCCGGGGTGAGGAGGGCGGCCGTCAGGGCTGCGACGGCCACCGAGGCGAGCGATCTCCAGGTCGTTGAGCGCATGCGTGTCGGCATGGGCCGGACGGTACATCGGTCAACTCCCTTGCAGAAGGGGGCAATGACGCGTCTGTGAGGTGCCTGGGACGTCCGGAACGGTGTTCGTGACGGCCGGATGACATGCCTGTGACAGCGGTGGCCGTGGACACGCCAGGGCTCACAGGGACTGAATAGGGTGCGAACAGACTTCGGTTCCCCACGACTTGGAGCTTTCGTGCACCGCAGAATCTTCGCGCCGGGCGTACTCGCCGCGTCCACCCTGCTGCTGGCGATCCCGGCATCGGCCGCGAGTCACTCCCCCGGCGCCCCGGGCATCGGCGACCCCTACTACCCGGACTACGGCAACGGCGGCTACGACGTCTCGCACTACGACCTCCGGCTCACGTACCGGCCGGGCACAGACGAGTTGGAGGGGACGGCGACCCTGCTGGCCCGCACCACGCAGGATCTGTCGCGGTTCGACCTGGACTTCCTGCTGGACGTCAGTGAGGTCCGGGTGAACGACGCGAAGGCGTCGTTCACGACCTCCGGCGAGCACGAGCTGGAGATCACCCCCAAGTCCCCGCTGGACAAGGGCACTGCCCTCACCATCGTGGTGCGCTACAGCGGGGTGCCGTCCTCGAAGCAGGCGTACGGTTTCACCAGCTGGCACCGGACACCGGACGGCGGTGTCGGCGCCAACGAGCCCGAGGCGGCCTGGTGGTGGTTCCCCAGCAACGACCACCCCCTCGACAAGGCCACCTACGACGTGTCGGTCCAGGTGCCGGACGGCAGCCAGGCCATCTCCAACGGCACGCTCCAGTCGACGAGTTCGCGGGCCGGATGGACCCGGTACAACTGGCGGTCCAACAAGCCCCAGGCCACCTATCTCGCGACGCTGGCCGTCGGCAGGTTCGACATCACGACCGGTACCACGGAGAGCGGGATCCCGGTCGTCAACGCCTACAGCAAGGACCTCGGCGACCATGACGGCGCGGCCCGGGCGAGTGTCGAGCGGACCGGGGAGATCGCCGACTGGCTGACCGGCTACTTCGGGCCGTACCCCTACAACGCCCTCGGCGGGTACGTGCCGAACGTGACCACCGGGTACGCGCTGGAGACCCAGACGCGGCCCTTCTACAGCCCTCGGCAGTTCGCGAACGGGTCGAACACCTCCGTCGTCGTGCACGAGCTGGCCCACCAGTGGTACGGCGACCTGGTCTCCGTGGCCGGCTGGAAGGACATCTGGATCAACGAGGGCTTCGCGCGCTACGCGCAGTGGCTGTGGTCCGAGCACGAGGACGAGGGCACCGCGCAGGAACTCGCCGACTACGTGTACGCCTCGCACCCGGCCGACGACGCGTTCTGGACGGTGAAGCCCGGTGATCCGGGGCCGGAGAACCAGTTCGATGCCGCGGTCTACGACCGGGGCGCGCTGGCCCTGCAGGCGCTGCGCAACGAGATCGGCGACGAGGCGTTCTTCGCCGTCCTCAAGGGCTGGCCGAAGCGGTACGCGTACGGCAACGCGTCGGTGGCCGACTTCCAGAGGTACGCCGAACAGGTCTCCGGGAAGCCGCTGGCCGCGCTGTTCGACACATGGCTGTTCGAGCCGTCGAAGCCGGGGGCGTCGGCGGCACGGGAGGCCTCCCTCGCTCGGGCGGCGACGGCTCCCGTACCGCCGAGGTCGTGGAAGAGGATCGCGGCGACGAACGACGTGCACGGCCGCTGACGTCCGCCGGGCGCGGTGTGTGTGTCGACCTGTGTGACCGGCTACTGCGTGAAGTCCGACAGCTCCCTGTCCGTCGACTGCGACACCCGACGGCGGACGCCGAACCAGCCGGCGATCAGGAGCACGGCGATCGCGGGGATGAGCAAGAGGGTCCGGCGGCCCACCTCGGCGTCGTTCCACATCATGCCGAGGCAGGCCAGGAGGAAGGCGACGGTGGTGATCTCGGTGACCGGGCTGAACGGGAGACGGAAGGAGGGGCGGGTCATCACGCCCGCCTGAGCGCGGCGGACGAAGACCAGGTGGCAGACCATGATGATCACCCAGGTGCTGATGACGCCGAGGGAGGCGATGTTCAGCACGATCTCGAAGGCCTGGCTCGGCATGAGGTAGTTCAGGCCGACGCCGAGCACACACACCGCGCAGGTCAGCAGGATGCCGCCGTACGGGACCTGGCTGCGGTTCATGCGAGCGGTGAACCTGGGTGCCGAGCCCGCCATGGCCATGGAGCGCAGGATGCGGCCCGTGGAGTACAGGCCGGAGTTCAGGGACGACATCGCGGCGGTGAGGACGACGAGGTTCATCACGTCGCCCGCCGCCGGGATGCCGATCTTCGACAGGACCGTGACGAAGGGGCTCTCGTCGGCCGAGTAGACCGAGCCGGGGAGGAGGAGGGCGAGGAGGACCACCGAGCCGACGTAGAACAGGCCCACGCGCCACATGATCGAGTTCACCGCTCGCGGGACGACCTTCTCCGGCTCGGCGGTCTCGCCGGCGGCGATGCCGACCAGCTCCAGGGCGGCGTACGCGAAGATCACGCCTTGCATGACCAGGATGACCGGCATCACACCGTGCGGGACGACGCCCCCGTTGTCGGTGATCACCCCGACGCCCGGAGTTCCGCCGCCCACTTCGTGCCGAGTGGCCAGCAGGAAGATGCCGATCAGCATGAAGCCGACGAGCGTGGCGACCTTGATGATCGCGAACCAGAACTCCATCTCGCCGAAGATCTTCACCGAGATCAGGTTCACCACCAGGACCACCGCGAGGGCGATCAGGGCCAGCACCCACTGCGGGATGTCGGTGAACAGGCTCCAGTAGTGCGTGTAGAGCGCGATCGCGGTGATGTCGGCGATCCCGGTCGTCGACCAGTTCAGGAAGTACATCCAGCCGGCGACGTACGCGCCCTTCTCTCCGAGGAACTCACGCGCGTACGACACGAACGAGCCGGAGGAGGGGCGGTACAGGACGAGTTCGCCGAGGGCCCGGACCACGAAGAAGGCGAAGACACCGCAGACGAGGTAGGCCAGCGCGAGTGCCGGGCCCGCGTCGTGCAGGCGGCCCCCGGCGCCCAGGAAGAGCCCGGTGCCGATCGCGCCGCCGATGGCGATCATGTTGACGTGACGGGCCTTGAGGTCCTTGCTGTACCCGGCGTCGCCCGCGTCCGCGGGCACCTGGGCCGTGTCGGTGCGGGAGGCGGCCTGTGCCGATTCCACGGCGTCCTTGCTCACGGGTGAATCCACTCTCTGGTGCTCCCCGGCGGATCTCGCTCGGGTCTTGGGACGAACCGCGACCCGTGCCCCTCGGCCGAGGCACGAGCCGAAGGGGCGCCTTCCCCGCACCTCGCGTCGCACGCGATGGCACCCGTCACACAGCGGAAGGTGCACATGGTCGCCGCGAGGCCCTCACACGGCCGCCTCGGAAGAGGTTTCACACCGTTGGTGAGACAGCGATACTGCTGCACATGACGACCGACGCCGAGGAGCCGGCCCTCACGATCGACGAGTTGGCCGCGCGAGCGGGTGTCACGGTCCGTACCGTCCGCTTCTACGGCACGAAGGGACTGCTGCCGCCGCCGGTGATCGGTCCCCGGCGGGTCGGTCACTACGGCCGGAAGCACCTCGCCCGGCTCGCGCTCATCGAGGAGCTGCAGCGACAGGGCATGACACTCGCGGCCATCGAGCGTTATGTGCGGCAGCTGCCGGCCGGCCTGAGCGAGCACGACCTCGCCGTCCACCGTGCGGTGGTGGCCTCGTGGGCGCCGGACGTGGTGGAGACGGTGACGCGGGAGGAGCTGGAGCGGCGGGCGGGTCGGCGGCTGGGCGACAGCGACGTGGAGCGGCTCGCCGCGATGGACGTGGTCCGGGCCGACTCCGGCGCGTACCGCGTCGACCTCGGGCTGCTCCGGCTCGGGGTCGAACTGCTCGACGTACCGCTGTCGCAGGAGGCGATCCTCGCGTCCCGGAAGGCCCTCATCGAGCATTCGCGGGCGGCGGCCCACGAGCTGGCGGAGCTGTTCCGCGGGGAGGTGTCGAAGCGGGACACGCAGGACGTGAAGTCGCTGTCGGCGCATATGCATCCGCTGGTGGTGCAGGCGCTGCTGACCACTTTCCAGCGGTCGCTCAGGGAGGAGCTGCGGGAGTGGGCTACGGGGCCGGGGGCGGAGTCGGAGTCGGAGTCGGAGTCGGAAGCAGGGTGATCCGTCGGCCAGGGAGGCCCCCGGCGCTGTTCGTCCCGTCCCGGGGGCGGACCCCCTGGGACGGGACGAGGTCCGTCAGGGCCGAAGCGGGAGCGCCCGGCGCGGGTGGGGGCGGCGGGGAAGGCCCTCCCCGCCGCCCCCACCTCACGCGTCCCCGAACCGCTCCCCCCTCTCCGCCTTCTCCACCAGCAGCGCCGGCGGCGTGAACCGCTCCCCGTACCGCTCTGCCAGTTCGCGCGCGCGGGCCACGAAGCCGGGAAGGCCGGCCTCTCCCCCGGTGCCGCCGTCGTAGCCGTTGATGTACTGCAGGACGCCGCCGGTCCAGCCGGGGAAGCCGATGCCGAAGATGGAGCCGATGTTGGCGTCGGCCACGGAGGTCAGGACGCCTTCCTCCAGGAGCTTGACGGTGTCGAGGGCCTCGGAGAAGAGCATGCGTTCCTGCAGGTCCCGGAAGGGGATCTCGGCGCCTTCACGTGTGAAGTGCTCGCGCAGGCCCGGCCAGAGCCCCGCCCGCCTGCCGTCCTCGCCGTACTCGTAGAAGCCCGCGCCGCCGCTGCGGCCGGTGCGGCCGAACTCGTCGACCATGCGGTCGATGACGGCGTCGGCGGGGTGGGCCGTCCAGGTGCCGCCCGCCTCCTCGACGGCCCGCCGCGTCTCGGTGCGGATCTTGCGCGGGAGCGTGAGCGTGAGCTCGTCCATCAGGGACAGCACCTTGGCCGGGTAGCCCGCCTGGGCCGCCGCCTGTTCGATGGACGCGGGCTCGATGCCCTCGCCGACCATCGCCACGCCCTCGTTGATGAAGTGACCGATGACGCGCGAGGTGAAGAAGCCGCGGGAGTCGTTGACGACGATCGGGGTCTTCCTGATCTGCCGGACCAGGTCGAAGGCGCGCGCCAGCGCCTCCTCGCCGGTGCGCTCGCCCTTGATGATCTCGACGAGCGGCATCTTGTCGACCGGTGAGAAGAAGTGCAGTCCGATGAAGTCGGCCTGGCGCTCGACACCTTCGGCGAGCTCGGTGATCGGGAGCGTGGAGGTGTTGGAGCACAGCAGCGCGTCCGGCTCGACGATGTGCTGGATCTCCTGGAACACCTTGTGCTTGAGCGAGGTGTCCTCGAAGACGGCCTCGATGACGGCGTCACAGCCGGCCAGGTCCTGGGGGTCGGCCGTGGGCGTGATGCGGGCCAGCAGCGTGTCCGCCTTCTCCTGGGTGGTACGGCCCCGGGAGACGGCCTTGGCGCACAGCTTCTCGGAGTAGCCCTTGCCCTTGACGGCCGCCTCCGGGGAGACGTCCTTGAGGACGACGTCGATGCCCGCGCGGGCGCACGAGTAGGCGATCCCGGCGCCCATCATGCCGGCGCCGAGGACGGCGACCTTGCGGACCGGGCGCGGCGCGATGCCCTTGGGGCGGTTGGCACCGGAGTTGACCGCCTGGAGGTCGAAGAAGAACGCCTGGATCATGTTCTTGGAGGTCTGGCCGGCGGCCAGCTCCACGAAGTAGCGGGCCTCGATGACCTGTGCGGTCTCGAAGTCGACCTGGGAGCCCTCGACCGCGGCCGCGAGGATGTCGCGCGGGGCCGGGTAGGGGGCGCCGCCCGTCTGCTTGCGCAGCGTGGCCGGGAAGGCGGGCAGGTTCGCCGCGAACTTGGGGTGGGCGGGCGTACCGCCGGGGATCCGGTAGCCCGGCTTGTCCCAGGGCTGCTGCGACTCGGGGTTGGCCTCGATGAAGGCGCGGGCCTTGGCGAGCAGCTCGTCCTGGGTGGCGGCCACGTCGTGGACCAGGCCGTTCTCCAGGGCGCGCCGCGGGCTGTACTGGGTGCCCTGGAGGAGCACCTTGAGCAGCGCGTCGGCGATGCCGAGCAGGCGTACGGTCCGCACCACGCCGCCGCCTCCGGGAAGCAGGCCGAGGGTGACCTCCGGGCAGCCGATCTTTGAGCCGGGGGCGTCGAGGGCGATGCGGTGGTGGCAGGCGAGGGCGATCTCGTAACCTCCGCCCAGGGCCGCGCCGTTGATCGCGGCGACGACCGGTTTGCCGAGGGTCTCGATGCGGCGCAGGTTCCGCTTCATCGCCATGCCGCCGTCGAACAGCTCGTGGGCGGTCTCGGGCGTGACGCGGATGAGTTCGCGCAGGTCGCCGCCGGCGAAGAAGGTCTTCTTGGCGGAGGTGATGATGACGCCGCGGATGGTGTCCTTCTCGGCCTCCAGGCGGTCGGTGATCACCGCGAGGGAGTCGCGGAACGCCTGGTTCATGGTGTTCGCGGACTGGTCCGGGTCGTCGAGGACGAGGGTGACGACGCCGGTGCGGTCCTGTTCCCAGCGGATGGTGGTGCTCTGTGTCATGACAGGGTCTCCGTACAAGGTCTCTTGGGTCCGGATGCGGATCCGGAGTCAGCTCGGGAATCGGCTCGGGAATCGGCCCGGGAGTCGGCTCGGGAATCGGCTCGGGAGTCGGCCCGGGAATCGGCTCGGGAGTCGGCCCGGGAATCGGCTACGGATTCGGATCCGGATTCCGCCGGGTTTCAGACGCGCTCGACGATCGTGGCGATGCCCATGCCGCCGCCGACGCACAGCGTGGCGAGGCCGTACCGCTTGTCCTGGCGTTCCAGTTCGTCGACGAGCGAGCCGAGGATCATCGCGCCGGTCGCGCCGAGCGGGTGGCCGAGGGCGATGGCGCCGCCGTTGACGTTGACCTTGTCCAGGGACAGGCCCATGTCCCTCACGAAGCGGAGCACCACGGCCGCGAAGGCCTCGTTGATCTCGACGAGGTCGATGTCGTCGATGGTCAGTCCGGCCTTGGCGAGCGCCTTGCGGGTGGCCGGGGCCGGGCCGGTGAGCATGATGGTGGGCTCGGAGCCGGAGACGGCGGCGGAGACGATCCGCGCGCGGGGCGTGAGTCCGTAGCGTTCGCCGACCTCCTTCGAGCCGATCGCGGCCAGCGAGGCGCCGTCGACGATGCCGGAGGAGTTGCCGGCGTGGTGGACGTGGTCGATCTTCTCGACCCAGTGGTACTTCTGCAGTGCCACGGCGTCGAAGCCGCCCAGGTCGCCGATGTCCGCGAAGGACGGCTTCAGCCGGGCGAGGGAGTCGGCGGTGGTGCCGGGACGCATGTGCTCGTCGCGGTCGAGGACGACGAGGCCGGCGCGGTCCTTCACCGGGACGACGGACCGGTCGAAGCGGCCCTCCTTCCAGGCGGTGGCGGCGCGCTCCTGCGAGAGGGCCGCGTACTCGTCGACGTCCCGCCGGGAGAAGCCCTCGATGGTGGCGATGAGGTCGGCGCCGATGCCCTGCGGTACGAAGTTGACGTCCAGGTTGGTCATCGGGTCGTTGAACCAGGCGCCGCCGTCGGAGGCCATCGGCACCCGGGACATGGACTCGACGCCGCCCGCGAGGACGAGGTCCTCCCAGCCCGAACGCACCTTGGCGGCGGCCATGTTGACCGCCTCCAGGCCCGAGGCACAGAAGCGGTTCTCCTGGACGCCGGCCACCGTGTCCGGCAGTCCGGCGGCCACGGCGGCGATCCGGGCGATGTCGGAGCCCTGGTCTCCCACGGGGCTGACGACACCGAGCACGATGTCGTCGACGGCGGCGGGGTCCAGGCCGGGGAAGCGGGCGCGGATCTCGTGGATGAGTCCGACGACCAGGTCGATGGGCTTCGTGCCGTGCAGGGCGCCGTTCGCCTTGCCGCGGCCGCGCGGGGTGCGGATCGCGTCGTACACGTACGCTTCGGTGCTCACAGGTCAAGCCTTTCGGGTGAGGGTCAGCCCAGCGGGGAACGGCCGATGATCTCCTTCATGATCTCGGTCGTTCCGCCGTAGACGGTCTGGATACGGCCGTCGGTGAAGGCCCGGGCGACGGCACGTGAACTCCTCGACCGGGACGACGCCGCGGCGGAAGTCGGGGGTGCCGCCGCCTCCGGTCTCCTCGTCCACGGCGAGCCCGAGCGGGCCCTGCTTGCCGGCCGCGCGCCAGGCGTGGCGGGAGACGCCGGCCAGGAAGCCGCGCACGGTCTCGCGGAAGGCGTCGTTTCCGGGGGCGAAGATCTGCCGCTTCATGCCTTGCCCTTCATGCGTGACCTTCATGCATGGCCTCCATGCGTGGCCCTTCACCGTGGGTCTTCACCGTGGGTCTTCATTTCGCGGCCCTTCACCATGGGGCTTCATTCGTGGCCCTCGATGAGGTCGGGCACGTCCCAGTCGCGGGCCACGTCCGCGGTGTCGGCGCCCGGTCGGGCGGGGCCCGTGCGGACGGTGGTCGGGGTCGCCGAGAAGCGGGGCGCGGGCGCGGGCTGGGTGAGGCCGTCGTGGTCGGTGAAGGTGCCGCGGGCGGCGAGGTGCGGGTGGTGCGGGGCCTCGCTCAGCGAGAGGACCGGGGCGACGCAGGCGTCGGTGCCCTCGAAGACGGCCGTCCACTCGTCACGGGTGCGGGACTTGAAGCGGGCGGCGACCGCCTGGCGCAGCTCGCTCCAGCGGGTCCAGTCCTTGCGGGCGTCCGCGAAGTCCGTGAGGCCGAGCAGGGCGAGGAACGTGTCGTAGAACCGGGGTTCCAGGGCTCCGACCGCCATGTACCGGCCGTCGGCGGTCTCGTAGGTGCCGTAGTAGGGGCAGCCGCCGTCGAGGAGGTTGGCGCCGCGCCGGTCCTGCCAGCCGCCGGTGGCCATCATGCCGTGGATCATCGCGGAGAGGTGGGCGGTGCCGTCGACGATGGCGGCGTCGACGACCTGGCCGGTACCGGTCGCGCGCGCGTGGTGGAGGGCGGCGAGGACGCCGACGACGAGGTAGAGGGAGCCGCCCGCGTAGTCCCCGAGGAGGTTGGCGGGGGCGGGCGGGGGTTCGTCCGGGGGGCCGATCATGCCGAGGGTGCCGGTGAGCGCGATGTACGCGATGTCGTGACCCGCGCGGGGGGCCAGGGGGCCGTCCTGGCCCCAGCCGGTCATCCGGCCGTAGACGAGCTTCGGGTTGCGGGCGTGGCAGGCCTCGGGGCCGATGCCGAGGCGTTCGGCGACACCGGGTCGGTAGCCCTCGACGAGGATGTCGGCGTGTGCGGCGAGGTCGAGGACGCGGGCCGGACCGTCGGGCGCCTTGAGGTCGATGATCACTGAGCGCTTGTTGCGGTTGGTGACGTCGTACGCCGGGTCGATCGCGAGTCCGGGGCCGTCGGGCCGGTCCACGCGGACGACGTCGGCGCCCAGGTCGGCGAGGAGCATGGCGGCGAACGGGCCGGGCCCGATACCGGCCAGTTCGACCACGCGTACCCCGCTGAGCGGGCCCTGCCCCGGCGTCGTGGCCATTCGACCCCCATGGTTGTGACACAACTGCTGTAACACCAGTGATGCTAGGAACGGGTCGCACCGGGCACAAGTCCCCGAGCGAGCAAGCGCTTAGCCCATTGTGGCCGGTATCGGCCCGGTCAGCGACCGTCGAGCTCCGCTATCAGCCGCTTGGGGGCGACGGCGCGGTAGCTCTCCTCGATCCAGTCGCACACCAGCTCCGCGGCCGGGGCGCCCTGGGGTTCCAGCGGGACGCTCACCCAGCCGGCCCTGCCCAGGCCGTATCCGGTGGGTTCGGCGCCTGGGCAGGTCAGCGCGTGGGCGTGGGCGGCCTCGCCCGTGAGCTTCACCGTGACGCCCAGCGGATGGCTGCCGTCGTCGACGCCGAGGAAGACGAACACCTTCCGGTTGACCTTGGCGACCGTCTCACCCCAGGGGAAGTCCTCCGTGGCGCCGGGCATGCCGAGGGCGAACTCGCGAGCCTTCTGCCACTTCCTCAGGGCGTTCTTCGCCACAGCCACCTGTCCGCCTCCCGGCCTCGCTGTCGGGCTCCGCACGTCTCACGCTAGCCTCGGCCACTGACAACGGCGCGTGCGGCGAGACCGAGAGGTGTCATGAGCAGGCTGAGCAGAGCGGACCGTCCGTACGACCTCGTGCTCGTCGGGGCCACCGGCTTCGTGGGGACGCTCACCGCGGAATACCTCGCCGAGCACGCTCCCGAGGGGCTGCGCTGGGCCATCGCCGGCCGCAGTGCGCCCAGGCTGGAGAAGCTGCGCGAGCGGCTCCCCGGCGGCGGGGAGATCGGGATGCTGCGGGCGGACGTGTCCGACGCGGCCTCGCTGCGCGGTCTCGCCGAGCACACGCGCGTGGTGGCCACGACCGTGGGCCCGTATGTGACCTACGGCGAGGAACTCGTCGCCGCCTGCGCCGACACCGGCACGGACTACGTCGACCTCACGGGCGAGCCGGAGTTCGTTGACCTGACGTACGTCCGGCACGACGCACGCGCGCGGGAGACGGGCGCGCGGCTGGTGCACGCGTGCGGTTTCGACTCGGTGCCGCACGACCTGGGCGCGTACTTCACGGTCCTGCGGCTGCCGGAGGGGGTGCCGCTGAAGGTGGACGGCTTCGTGACGGCGAACGCGGCCTTCTCGGGCGGCACGTTCGGCTCGGCACTCAACCAGTTCGCGCGCGGGCGGCAGATGCTGGCCGCCGCACGGGACCGCGGCCGGCACGAGCCCCGGCTGGTGGGCCGTCGGGTCTCCGCGCCGACCGGTGTGCCGCGGTTCGCCCCGGAGGCCGGCGCGTGGGCGCTGCCCCTGCCCACGATCGACGCGCAGGTCGTGCGGCGGTCCGCGCAGGCACTGGAGCGCTACGGGCCCGACTTCCGCTACCGGCACTACGCGGCGGTCCGGCGTCTGCCGGTCGCGGTGGGCGGGGTCGCGGCCGTGGGCGCGCTGGTCGCGGCCGCCCAACTGCCGCCCGTGCGGCACTGGTTGTCCGACCGCGTCAAGCCCGGGGAGGGTCCCGGCACGCAGAAGCGCGACAAGAGCTGGTTCAGGGTCCGCTTCGTCGGTGAGGGCGGCGGCCGGCGCGTGTACACGGAGGTGGCGGGCGGCGACCCCGGGTACGGCGAGACGGCGAAGATACTCGCCGAGGGGGCCCTGTCCCTGGCCTTCGACGACCTGCCGCCGACCGCCGGTCAGGTCACCACGGCGGTGGCGATGGGCGACGCGCTGACGGAGCGGCTGCGGCGGGCCGGGATCACGTTCCGGGTGGCCGCGAGCCGGTGACCCGGTCGCCCGGTGGCCGCCCGGCGCCTACAGCGGCCACTGCACGACCGTGTAGATCATTCCGACGATCCAGGCGAGCCCGGCGAGCGTGGCGAGGACCAACCCGGCCACCACGGCACGCTCGACAGGGCGCTCGGGGTCGGCGAGGGGCTTGTGAGCACGGTGCGAAGTCATGGGGCACAGCCTGCCGAGCAGGACGACGGCCCCACATCCGTACAGGTACTCAGACGACGTACTCAGACCACTCCGCCTCTAGGCAGCCGCTTCCCGCAGTGCCGCGCGGCACAGGGCGTCCGCCCGTCGTGTCGTCTCGGGCAGGCGGTAGGCCGGGGTCAGTGCCAGGGTGTGGGCGCAGGCGTTGTCGAGGCTCACGCGGTGGCCGACGGAGACGAAGACCGGTTTGACGCCGTCCCGGGTACGCACGGCACGGCCGACCTCCTCGGTGCCGTCGAGCAGGGGGGACGTACTGCCGCGCGGGGCGTCGGGATCGTCGTACGTGAAGGCGAAGGGGTTCTTGGCGACGCCGATCGTGGGCAGGCCGGTGAGGACGCCGAGGTGGCTGGCGAGACCGAAGCGGCGCGGGTGGGCGAGGCCGTAGCCGTCACAGACCACCAGGCCGGGCGGGCAGGGCAGTTCGTCGAGGGCGGCGAGGACCGTGGGAATCTCGCGGAAGGCGAGCAGGCCGGGCACGTACGGGAAGGAGACGCGGCCGACCGCCGTTGCCTCGGCGACGACGGCGAGGCCGGCCGCGTCCAGGACGACGGCCGCCGCCACGACGAGGTCGCGCTCATCGTCGTAGGCCACGTCGACGCCGGTCACCCGGCCGGTGCCGGGCGGCGGGCCCGGCTCGTCGAGCACCACCCGCCCCCGCAGTTCGTCCTGCACGGCGCGGGCCTCGTCCTCGGTCGCGGGCCAGCCCGCGGGAATGCGCACGGTCGTCATGATGGGCACGAGCCTACGGCCCGTGAGCCGGGCGGCGTAGGCTCGTGATCATGTTCGTACTGGAGCTGACCTAC
Source organism: Streptomyces cellulosae (assembly GCF_000721105.1). GTDB lineage: Bacteria > Actinomycetota > Actinomycetes > Streptomycetales > Streptomycetaceae > Streptomyces > Streptomyces cellulosae_A. Next base: position 48,580 of record NZ_JOEV01000030.1, on the reverse strand, counting down.
ACCGCCCCGCTCGATGCCGTCGACGCCCTGCTGGACGCCCATGTGGCATGGCTGGATCAGCAGTTCGAGAAGGGCGTCTTCCTCGCTGCCGGGCCCAAGAGCCCCCGCGACGGCGGGGTCATCCTCGCCGTCGTCGAGGGGCGTGAGCAGGCCGAGGAGATCGCCGCCGGCGACCCCTTCTCGACCGGCGGTGTGTGCACGTACCGCATCACCGAGTTCGCCGCCACCAAGACCGCGCCGGCCTTGGACGGGTACCGCGAGCCGCTCGGCTGAGTCGGGCGGCTCAGCCCTTCTTCTGACTCAGCGCGCGCTGCAACTGGTCCTTGTTCATGTTCGAACGGCCTTCGATGCCGCGCTGCTTGGCCTCGTTGTAGAGCTGGTCGCGGGTCGGGCCCTGGGAGCCCGTCCGGTTGCCCGATCGCTGGCCGCCGCGCTTGCTGGAGGACATGTCCTTGGTCGAGCTGCGGCTGGCGGTCTTCGACTCGCCGGACCGGGCGCGTTCCTTGTTGACCGTCCGCGCCGCGATCTCCTTGGCGCGCCCCGTGCTCTCGCCACGGTCCTGCGCGCTCTCCTTGATGTGCTCGTACTGGCGCTCTCGCTTGGAGCTTGAACCTGCGGGCATGGTCGCTCACTCCTTTCGCATCCGTGACCGGGTACCCGCATTCCGGTTCGTCACCACTCAAGGCGTGCCACCCGCCCCTGCTCCCCCGCGGCCCAGCAACCGAGGTCCGGGCCGCAGTCCACGGTGTCGTACGAGCCCGTGTCCACGGTCCGCCAGGTACGGCCGCCGTCCACGGTGAGGTCGGTGCCGGTCGGGCCGACGGCGAGGGCGGCCGTGCGGCTGTGCGGGAGCCAGGCGACGCCGGAGCGGTAGGCGGGCGGCGGCTGGGCGGCCGGCTGCCAGGCCCGGCCGCCGTCGGTGGTACGCGCGGCCGGCTGCGGGGAGGTCTGGTCCGGGCGGTAGTCGCCGCCGACGGCGAGGCCGTGCGCGCGGTCGCGGAAGGCGAGCGCGAACACGCCCCGGGCCGGATCCCCCGCCGGAATGGGTGTGTCGGAGGCCGTCCAGGTCAGCCCTCGGTCGAAGGAGTGCAGCACCCGCGCGCGTGCGGCCCCGCCGGTCGCCAGCCAGACGTCCCGGGAACCGGAGGAGACCAGGCACTGACCGCTCGCCGCGAAGCCCGCCTCCCCCTCCTGCGCGGCCGGCATCCCGGCACTGGGCAGCACCTTCCAGGTGCGGCCGCCGTCACCGGTGGACAGGATGCGGAATTTCCCGTCCACGGGGTCGCTCATCGCGAGGCCGTGACGGGAGTCGAAGAAGGTGAGGCAGTCGTAGAAGGCCTTCGCGTCGGTGTTGCGGAAGGACTCGGTCCAGGTCCTGCCGCCGTCCTCGGTGCGGTACACGCGGGACGCCTCGCCCTCGCCGATGGCCAGCACCACCGCGCGCCGCGCGTCGAACGCCTCGATGTCCCGGAACTGCAATTCGGCGGCGCCCGGCGGCGAGACGTTCCGCCAGTTCGCGCCGCCGTCGGTGGTACGCAGCACGGTGCCCTGGGTTCCGGCGACCCACGCGGTGTTCCGGCCGACTGCCGCCAGCCCCCGGAAGCGGACCGCGGGGCTTCCCGTGCCCTTGAGCTCCCAGTGCGGGCTCCGGGCGTTCGAACTGAGGGCGTCCGGGCTCAGGGGCTGCGGTTCCCCCGCCTGTGCGGGTACGGCCGTCAGCGCGGCCAGTACCGCCACGCAGGACGCTCCCAGGGCGATCACCCGGCCCGCCCGGCCCGTCGTACGGCTCGCATGCCTCGTCCGTCGCGTATTCCCCAAGCGCCTCATGGCGGGCGAAGCTAGCCCACCAGCCAGGTGCCGTCCAGACGACCGGTCCACCCTGGGAGGGTTTGCCACACTCGCCCCAAGTTCCCTTCTGGGCCCAGGCGATGAGCTGGGTCACTCCTGTGAATGAACGCGGTGACAGAGGTCACTCGATAGACGTGTGCACGGATTGAGCCATTCCGGCGTCTCTTCCAGTGCCCGGCCTCATCCCCGGAAGTCCGTCCCGCCGTCACAAGGGAGCAAGGCGTTGTCCATCCTCATCGAGCAGCCCGTCGAGGCCCGTCTCGTCGCCGCCGCGCCGCGGATGCCGAGCATCCCCGCGACGTTGCACTACGACCGGCGTGACCCGTTCGCCGTCCGTATGACCTTCCCGGCCCCGGCCACCCTCGAGGGCGTCGAGGTCTGCTGGACCTTCAGCCGCGAGCTGCTCTCGGCCGGCCTGCACGGACCCGAGGGCCACGGCGACGTACGGGTGCGTCCGTACGGCTACGACCGCACGGTCCTGGAGTTCCACGCCCCCGAGGGCACCGCCGTGGTGCACGTCCGCTCGGGCGAGCTGCGGAGCTTCCTCGCAGCGACCGGCAAGCTGGTCCCGGTCGGTCTGGAGCATCTCCAGCTGGACCTGGACCACGACTTGGCGGAGCTGATGCGGGACGCCTGCTGAGGCCTCCGGCTCCCCACACCACCGGGCTCACCGTCCCAGCAGGGCGTTGAGCTCGCCGTAGTCGAGCCCGTCGGCCGACGACTCGTACGTCCCCGCGTCCAGCAGCTCCCGCGCCGCGCGGCGGACCACGGCGTGCGCGGCCTGGGCGATCCCCGAACCGACGTTCACCCGGGCGACACCGAGCGCGGCCAGCTCGGCGACCGGTGGCGCGCCGGGACCGGCCATCACGTTCAGCGGCCCGCAGATCCCCTCGACGAGGAACTTGACCGTCCTCGGGCCGACGGCCCCGGAGACGAAGATCCCGTCTGCGCCCGCGGCGAGGAAGGCCGCGGCCCGCTCCAGCGTGAGGTCCACTCCGCGGTGACCGGCACGTCCACCGGCAAGGGCCGCAGCCTGGTCCCCATTCCGATCGCCCTCAACGACTGGGCCGAGCGCCGGCTCGTCCCTGCCGACGGATCCACGGTCACCCTGCTCCATCGCGACTGCGGCAGTCCGGTCCGGAGGAGGGTGACCTGCGCCTCCGGGCACGAGATCACCACGCCCACCAGGTCTCGGCAGTCCCGGGCCCCGGGGCGAGGCCCGCGTCCGCGTCCGATTGACCGGAGTGCAGCGGTAGGGAGCTGGGTGGACACGGGATGCAACCCGGTGGCACCTCTGGCGCCGACGGGTCCGCACACTCGATCGCGATCGGAGTGACCTCCGAGCCACCCCTATCAGTCGGCCACTCGACCATGCGGCCGGCCCGTCGCGAGCGTCGCCCCGGCCACGCTCGCCTCCGCGTACGCGCTGAAGCCCCGGCAGTGCTGCGGCTGTACCTGTCCGACGTCAGGTACGGAGGCAGAAGCCAACTGTTCGCCATCGGGATCGAGGGCCGCGACCAGGCAGACCTCAGGGCCTTCCTGCCCGACGCGGAGCAGTTCGTCACCAGCGCCAGCGCACCGATCACCCCGGCTTGAGCAGCTGCTGATGTCGAGGGCGGCGAGGCAGATCACCTGGTGTCCGTGGCGGCCGCGGGCTCGGTCGGCGACGGCATCGATCGCGACAGGCTTGTCGTCGTCCACGTCGCGGCCGAGTTGCCGGGTGGCACTGACTTGCGCTGGAGTCCGCTCCAGGTCGTAGTGTCGAAAACACCGTCGGCGTACGGGGCTCGTGTCGCCCGCCGGCCTTCACGGATGTCGGGCGACGGAATCCGTCGCTGGACGGACTGGATGAATGAGGGCCTTGGTGCCGCCCGAACGACGAACGAGTGCGTAGGAAAGGCTGGGACACGGCATGGTGAAGCGCAGTCTGCGGGATCTACAGGTATCGGCCATCGGCCTCGGGTGCATGGGCATGTCCGCCTTCTACGGATCCGCCGACCAGGAGGAGGGGATCGCGACCATCCGGCGCGCCCTCGATCTCGGCATGAACTTCCTCGACACCGCGCAGATGTATGGGCCGCTCACCAACGAGTCGCTCGTCGGCGAGGCGATCCGGGGGCGTCGCGACGAGTATGTGATCGCGACGAAGTTCAACTACCGGATGGACAAGGCCGTACCCGGCGACATCAGCACGATCGGCCCGCAGGATGGTTCGGCCGAGCACGTCCGCAGCTCGGTCCACGGCTCGCTGAAGCGTCTGGGGACCGACCACATCGACCTGTACTACCAGCACCGGGTCGACCCGAACGTGCCCATCGAGGAGACGGTCGGTGCGCTGGGCGAACTGGTCGCCGAGGGCAAGGTGCGGTACATCGGGCTGAGTGAGGCGGGCGCGGACACCATCCGGCGTGCCCACGCCGTGCACCCGATCACCGCCGTGCAGAGCGAGTACTCGCTGTGGTCGCGGGACGTGGAGGCCGAGGTGCTGCCCGCCTGCCGGGAGCTTGGCATCGGCTTCGTGCCGTACTCGCCGCTCGGCCGCGGCTTCCTCGCCGGGCGGTTCACCTCGCCGGACGAGCTGGACGCGAACGACTGGCGCCGCGAGAACCCGCGCTTCCAGGACACCAACCTGGAGGCGAACCTGCGGCTGGCGGCAAAGGTGAAGGAGATCGCCGCCGAGAAGGACGTGACCCCAGCCCAGCTGGCCATCGCCTGGGTGCTGGCCCAGGGCGAGGACCTGGTGCCGATCCCGGGCACCAAGCGCCGTACTTACCTGGAGCAGAACGCCGCCGCGGTCGACATCGCGCTGGCCAAGGACGACCTGGCCCGCATCGACGCGGAGCTGCCGAAGGCGGCGGGTGAGCGGTACGACGAGGCGGGGATGCGAGCCGTCAATCGCTAGCGAGGGGCGGGGAAGCAGCTTTCCCGGGGACCGTACGCTCAGCTCAGAACTTCAGTCCTTGCCCGAAGAGGCGGACCGGCGTTCGCCGTGCACTCGCAGTGCACCTGGGATTTACCCGGGACTCATGACGGGCTAAGGCCCCGCCCCTCCATCGCATCAGGACCTGGGATGGGAGCCACCGACCCAGCGGTGATAGGCGCCTACGTCGATGTTGCTGCCGCACACGATGGTGACGACGTGTCGGTCGGCGAAGCGGTCACGGTCTTCGAGGACGGCCGCGATGCCGAGCGCGGCCGACGGTTCGACCACGAGGCCGGCGTGGTCCAGGAGCATCCTCATACCGGCGATGATCGACGCCTCCTGGACCAGGACGGCGTCGTCCGCGACCAGGAGGAGGTCGTCCAGGACGGCCGGGATGGGACGCCGGCCGGCGACGCCGTCGGCGATGGTGTGGGTCGAGGCGGTGGTGACGACGCGTCGCCTGCGCCAGGAGTGGGTCATCGCCGGTGCGCCCAGAGGCTGGACGCAGATCACCTCGACATGGGGTGCCAAGGCCTTCACGACATGCCCCACACCGGTGGCCAGCGCCCCACCGCCAAGAGCGATCAGGACGGTGTCGAACGACGGCACGGTGTCCACCAGTTCCAGGCCGATGGTCGCCGCGCCCTCGCAGGTCTCGATGTCCAGGCTGTCTTCGACCAGCCGACGGCCGTCGTACCCCGCGATGGCGGCCGCCCGGTCGCGAGCCATCTCGTGATCGCCGTCCACCAGCTCCAACCCGGCGCCCAACGCGCGGATCCGATCAAGCTTGGCCACAGTCGCGAAGCGGGATGCCACCACGGTCACGTCAAGCCCCCGGCCGCGACCGGACCAAGCGAGGGCCTGGCCGAGATTGCCCGCGCTGGCACACACCACAGCTTGCGAGCCATTGTCGGCGAGCAGGCTCGCGACGACCTCGGTGCCGCGGGCCTTGAAGCTGCGGACCGGGTTCGCCGTTTCGAGCTTGATGCTCACCGTGCACCCGAGGTCGGGCTCCAGTGCCTCGCAGCGGTACAGGGGAGTGTCGAGGAACACCGGGTCGATTACCCGGCGGGCCGCCCGGATCCGAGCAGTGTCGAGGCGCGTCTCGTGCACGAAACAGGAGCCTATTGCCACGGGCGCTGTTCCATTCGAGTAATTGTCTTTTTGAAAAGGGCCTTCCTTCACTGGTCGGCCGGCCTCGGACGTCCATCCGCGGCGCCGTCACCGGCACCGGCACCGGCACCGGCACCGGGACAGCGCAACACGGCAGGCGGGTGATCTTCAATCGCCGCCTGAGCGCCCCGGCTCAGCGTGCCCGCCGGGCGGGAAACGGCCCGGGCCGGCGAGTCAGTGCCATCACTTTCCGGTAGCACTCGGACAACCACGCCCAACGACACCGCCGAGCCGGTCGATGATCATGAGGGCGACGCCCGCCCTGGGCAGGGGACTCACGACGCCACAGCCGTCGCCTTCGCCGTGCGTACCTCCCGGACCACCGTCCGCAGCACGGCCGCCGCCTCCCCGACGCGCTCGGTCAGCTGTTCGACGCGTCCTGGTGCGGGCCGGCTGTCGGGCGGCAGCAGTCCCGCTGCGTCCGCCAGGGCGGCGAGGGCCGCGTCCCGTTCGGAGATCTCCGCGACCGGCATGGGCCCCCGCAGGGCCGCCCGCGCCTGCGTCCGCAGCTCCTGTACGACGGCGACGCGGGCCAGGGCGTACTCCACGGTCGGGAACACCCCGAGGACCCGCCGCTTCTCCGCCCGCAGGTAGCCTCCGGCGGCCAGTTGTTCCCGTACGGCGTCCAGGGTGATCCGCGCCCGCAGGCTCACCCAGCTGTGCCAGCGGTGCGGCCGGGACTCGCGGACCAGTTCGAGGAGGCCGTCGAGGACGGGGTCTCCGGTGTCGGAGTCCAGGTCGGCGGGCGTGGCGATGCCGTCCTCGTCGGTGAGCAGGCCGCGCTGGGCCAGCTCCACGAGGGCCCCGGCCCGGACGAGCGAGTTCAGCCGGACGGTGCCGGTGACCTCCATGCTGTCCCAGGCCAGCAGGCACAGGCGGGCCGGGATCGAGAGCGAGCCGTGGGGCACGGGGTCTCCTTGGGGCGGTCGAGGGGGCTCACGTTAATCCGTTGACAGCCGTCGGAGCCGTTCATACGGTGTACAGCGGTTCTGTTGCCGTCGATAGGAGTAGGACGTTGCTCGTCTGAGGTTCCGAGACACCGCGTCACACACCTGAGGTGTGTGCGCTGTCCGCGACCTCGGCATGCGAGCCGTCCTCCGGAACGGGACCTTTCTCGTTCCCGGGCCTCTCCCCACGGTCGCAGGTGTCTCGATACGCGTTTGCCCCTGATCGCTTCGAGCAACCGCGGAGACCCGTATGTCCATCGCCATCACCTGTACCTCCCTCGCCTTCGCCTGGCCCGACGGCACCCCCGTCTTCGAGGGCCTCGACGTCGCCTTCGGCCCCGGCCGCACCGGCCTCGTCGGCGTCAACGGCTCGGGAAAATCAACCCTGTTGAAGCTGATCGCCGGGGAGCTCGCCCCGGCCGACGGCACCGTCCGGATCGCGGGCGAGGTCGGCTACCTCCCGCAGAACGTCACGCTCGACACCATGCTGAAGGTGGACGACGCGCTCGGCATCGCCGCCCAGCGGGCCGCGCTGCACGCCATCGAGGCCGGTGACGTGGCCGAGAAGCACTTCGAGACGGTCGGCGACGACTGGGACGTGGAAGAACGGGCCCTCGCCACCCTCGGCGAACTCGGCCTCGGCCACATCGAGTTGGACCGCACCATCGGCGAGGTGTCGGGCGGCGAGTCGGTGCTGCTGCGGCTGGCCGCGCTGCTGCTGCGCCGGCCGGACGTGCTGCTGCTCGACGAGCCGACCAACAACCTCGACCTGTACGCGCGCCGACGGTTGTACGCGGCCGTCGACGCCTGGCCCGGGGTCATGGTCGTGGTCAGCCACGACCGCGAACTCCTCGAACTCGTCGACCAGATCGCCGACCTTCGGGGTGGGGAGATCACCTGGTACGGCGGCACCTACTCGGCGTACGAGGAGGTGCTCGCCACCGAGCAGGAGGCGGCCGAGCGGATGGTGCGCGTCGCCGAGGCCGATCTGAAGAAGCAGAAGCGCGAACTGACCGACGCCCAGGTCAAGTTGGCCCGCCGGAAACGGTATGGGCAGAAGATGTGGGACCAGAAACGCGAGCCGAAGATCGTCATGGGGGCGCGCAAGCGTGCGGCGCAGGAGTCCGCGGGCAAGCACCGCATCATGCACGAGGAGAGGCTCGCCGAGGCCAAGGACCGGCTCGACGAGGCGGTGGAGGCCGTACGGGACGACGACGAGATCCGTGTCGACCTGCCGTACACGGCCGTACCGCCGGGCCGCACCGTTCTCACCCTCCTGGACCTGCACCTGGCGTACGGCGCGCGCGTCGAGGGCGGGTTCGACCTGCGCGGTCCGGAGCGGGTCGCGTTGATCGGGCGCAACGGCGCGGGGAAGACGACGCTGCTGCGGACGATCGCCGGGGAGCTGGAGCCGCTCTCCGGTGAGGCTCAGGCGCATGTCCCGCTGCGGTTCCTGCCGCAACGGCTGGACGTCCTCGACGACGAGCTGACCGTCGCCGAGAACGTGGCCCGGTTCGCGCCGGGCGCCACCAACAACCGGGTCCGGGCGCGGCTGGCCCGCTTCCTGTTCCGGGGTGCCCGCGCCGACCAGAAGGCGGCCACCCTGTCCGGCGGCGAACGCTTCCGGGCGGCACTGGCCGCGCTGATGCTGGCCGAGCCCGCGCCGCAACTGCTGATGCTGGACGAACCGACGAACAACCTGGACATGGCGAGCGTGCGGCAGCTGACAACCGCCCTGGAGTCCTACGAGGGGGCGCTGATCGTGGCCAGTCACGACCTGCCGTTCCTGGAGTCCGTCGGCATCACGCGGTGGCTGCTGCTGGAGGACGGAGAACTCAAGGAAATCACGCCAGAAGCTGTCGGGTATCCCTTCTAGCGTCGGGTGCATGCCCGACTGCATCACTCTCACCGGAGCCCGCCAGACAACCTCAAGGACGTCACGCTCCGCATCCCGCAGGGCCGGCTGACCGTGTTCACCGGCGTTTCGGGGTCGGGGAAGTCGTCCGTCGTCTTCGACACGATCGCGGTCGAGTCGCAGCGCCAGCTGCCGGACGGGGGCCGGGACGGCGGCCGGGTGGTCTTCGAGGGCACGCCCCGCCAACTCCTCGATGCCGCAGGACCGTTCACCGGGGAACACCTGCGTCGGGCGGTGGCGGAGGCGGGGGTGCTCTGCGGGCGGTGAGGCGGCGGCCGGGACGCGGGGCGTGGGTCGAGGGGGCGCCCCGCCCCGTCGGTCCCGGCTCCCTAGCGTCCCAGGCCGTCCACCGCCACCGTCGCCGCCTTGGCGATCAGGGCATCCCGGCGTTCGGCACCCTGCGTGTCGCGGCTGGACATGACCGCGAGCACGACGGGATCGCCACCGTCGTCCGGCCACACCACGGCGACGTCGTTGCGGCCCCCGTACCCGGCGCTGCCGCTCTTGTCGGCCACGGTCCAGTCGTCCGGGAGGCCGGCCCGGATGAGCGTCTCACCGGTGGTGTTGGTCTCCATCCACGTCCTGAGGAGAGCGCGTTCGTCCCGGTCCAGTGCCTTGCCGAGCAGGAACGCCCGCAGATCGCCCGCGATCGCGCGGGGGGTACTGGTGTCGCGGAGGTCGCCCGGCGTGCCGTCGCTGAGGTCCGGCTCGTAGCGGTCCATCTCGGTGACGTCGTCGCCCAGTCGCTCCAGGGCCTTCTCCAGGCCGTCCGGGCCGCCGAGTTCTTCGAGGAGCAGGTTGGCGGCGGTGTTGTCGCTGTACCAGAGGGTGGCGGCGCACAGTTCGCGCAGGCTCATCCCGGTCTCGACGAAGTTCTCCGACACGGGTGAGTACTCGACCAGGTCGTCCTGCGAATAGGTGATCACCTTGTCGAGCCCGGCCGACCCACGCCGCTGGAGCAGGGCCCCGACCGCGAGCGCCTTGAACGTGGAGGCGTACGCGAACCGTTCGTCCGCCTGGTAGGCCACCGACCGTCCGGTGCCGGTGTCGAGTGCGTAGACACCGAGCCGCGCGTCGAACTCGCGCTCCAGCTGCCGGAACGCGCCGGCGGCGGGCTTCGGTGCCGCCGTGGCGGAGGCGGACCTCTCGGCGGACCGCTCGAAGGCGGCGGAGGAGGCGGACGCGGACCCGGTCTGGCCGCACGCGGGAAGCGCGGCGAGCGCGAGTAAGCCGGCCGCCCAGGCGGCACCGCGGCGCAGGCGATGCGGGAACGTCATGGGATGGACCTCCTGGTGGTCGAAGAGGACTCGTGAAACGCCAGGACGGCGTCCTGGGCGCACACCACCATCCGGCCGGGAGTGAGCCGTTGTCCAAGACGCCCACACGCTGTCCCATGCTGTTTTGGCATAGTGGTCGCGTGGATCTTGTCGCTGCGTGCCGTGCGTTCGTCAACGTGAGCGAGTACGGCAGTTTCACGGTGGGCGCGGCGGCGTCCCGGACGGCCCAGTCGGTGGTGAGCCGCCGGGTCGCCGCGTTGGAACAGCGCCTCGGCGAGCGGCTGCTGGAGCGGTCCGCCCGCGCGGTGACCCTGACGCCGTTCGGCCGGGACATGCTGCCGCTGGCGCAACAGCTCGTACAGCTGGCCGACCGGCTCGACCACGAGGCGGAGGCCGCACGGCACCGGCCGCTGCGGCTCGCTGTCCCCGCCGTCTGCCCCACCGGCGCCCTCGCCCACCTCATCGCGCGGGCGCATGAGCACGGAATCCTTCTCGACCCGCGCCCCGCCGGGCCGTCCGAGCGCGCCGAGCTCGTGATGTCCCGGCAGGTGCGCGCGGCCCTGCCGGCGGTGGCACCCGGTGAGGCGGCCTGGACAGTGCCGCTGGGTCTGGCGGTCGCGGACGACCCGGGCGGCGGACCGCTCTACCTGGACGTCCTGCGTCCCGGCCGGGCCGACCGCGCGCGACGGCCGCGCCGCGTGTGGCTCCAGCCGGAGGACGACGTACCGCATGTCCGGGACCGCCTGGTGCGGTTGCGGGACGCCGTCGGGCTGCGCCCGGCCCAACTGGCCGTCGCCCGGACCGTTGCCGCCGCCGCGGCGGACGTGCTGAGCCTGGGCGACGCGCTGCTCTGCTCGCCCGGCCAGGCCCGGGAACTCGGCCTGCACTGGCGCCCCGTCGGCGAACTCGGCCCCGGCCTCGCGCGGGGGTACGTCCTTGCCGTGGCCGACGACGCGGACGCCGACGCCGCCCGTACGGGCCGGGAGTGCGCGGAGGAGATCGCCCGGTGCCTCGGCGCCACGGAGTACCCGGAGGAACCCGTATGAGCACGAGGACCGAGCGGCTGCTGGGGGAACTGCGCCGCACGCTGCGCGACGGCGGGCTGGGCGGCTCGTTCTGGGTACGGGACCTGGACACGGGCGAGGAGGTCGGCATCGACCCCGACATCGAGTTCCCCGTCGCGTCCCTCACCAAGGTCCCGCTCGCCCTGGCGACACTGGAACGCATCCGGCGCGGGGAACTCGACGGCGCCGCGGCGATCGAGGTGGCGCCCGGCCGGACGACCACACCCGGGCCGACCGGCCTGAGCCGGTTCCGGCACACCGCCCGGATCGCCGTGGACGATCTGCTGTACCTCAGCACCTGCGTCAGCGACAGCACCGCCGCCGACGCGCTGTTCGCATTAACCCCGCCCGACCGGGTCGCGGCGCTGCTGCACGAGTTCGGGCTGCGGGGCATCGCCGTACGGCACACCATGGGCGAGCTGACCGAGACCCCGCTGGAGCGTCTCGCGAGGACGGAGGCGCATCTCGCGTACGCGCTCGCGATCGACTCCGGCACCCCGGGGCGCGGTCACCGGTTGCCGCAGCTGGACGTCTCGCGGGCCAACACCGGTACGGCGCGCGCCTTCGTCGACCTTCTCCAGGCGCTCTGGCGGCCCCGGCCCGGCGCCGGGCCCGCCGCGATCCACCCGGAGGTCGCCACCCGCCTGCGCGGTCTGCTCGCCGACAACCTGCTGCGCCAGCGCCTCGCCCCGGACTTCGCCTCCGACTCCTCGGTCTGGTCGTCGAAGACGGGCACGCTGCTCAACCTGCGTCACGAGGTCGGTGTCGTCGAGCACGCCGACGGCCGGGCCTACGCCGTCGCCGCCCTGACCGAGTCGCAGGTGGCCGCCGGCAGCCGGCCCGACGCCGAGGCCCTCATGGGACAGGTCGCCCGTCGCCTGCGCGACCACCTGCGCTCCGGGCCTGACTGACCACCCGTCGGGCGGCCCTGAACCGGCGCAGTGCCCTGCCGCCCGGCGCCCCCGGGGTGTTGTCACCCGGGACGGCGCTGCATGATGGTCCGCTGACGCCCTACGGATTCCGGCGATCCCGGAAACCCCGTCGGCGCGCTCCCGACACGCCCATCCGATACGGAGTCACGCTCGTGCCCAGCAAGAAGGCCCTCGTCCGCCGCCCCGGCCCGCGCCTCGCCGAAGGTCTGGTGACGCACATCGAGCGTGAGAAGGTCGACGTCGACCTGGCGCTCGAACAGTGGGAGGCCTACGTCGAGGCCCTGCGCACGCACGGCTGGGAGACCATCGAGGTGGACCCGGCCGACGACTTCCCGGACTCGGTGTTCGTCGAGGACACCGTCGTCATGTACAAGAACGTGTCCCTGATCACCAGGCCCGGCGCTCAGTCCCGGCAAGACGAGACCATGGGCGTCGAGGAGGCCGTGGCCCGCCTCGGCTGCTCGGTGAACTGGATCTGGGAGCCGGGCACCCTGGACGGCGGCGATGTGCTGAAGATCGGTGACACGATCTACGTCGGCCGGGGCGGGCGCACCAACGCGGCCGGTGTCCAGCAGCTGCGGGCCGCGTTCGAGCCGCTGGGGGCGCAGGTCGTGGCCGTGCCGGTGAGCAAGGTGCTGCATCTGAAGTCGGCGGTCACGGCGCTGCCCGACGGGACGGTCATCGGACACATCCCGAAGGTCGACAGGCCGTCGCTGTTCCCGCGCTTCCTGTCGGTGCCGGAGGAGTCCGGGGCGCACGTGGTGCTGCTCGGCGAGGGCAAGCTGTTGATGTCGGCGAGCGCGCCGAAGACGGCGGACCTGCTCGCCGACCTCGGCCACGAGCCCGTCCTGGTGGACATCAGCGAGTTCGAGAAACTCGAGGGCTGTGTGACATGTCTCTCGGTGCGGTTGCGGGAGCTGTATGCCTGACCGGGTGCGCCGGACCGCTTCCGGCCCCGGACCTGCGGCTCCGTGAGCTGTTTGTCATGTTCGGCGAACACCGCTGATCTGGGATCTTTACACGGCTCTTAACCTACGGTCTCGTAACCTACGGATACGTAGCCTACGATTCCGTAAGTTACCCGGCACCGCTCGCCGGGCACCCTCTTGTTGTTGTTCCGCGTCCCCATGGAGTACCCGTGACGATCACTTCCCCGCACCTCAGCAGCCCGTCCACCGCCTGGACCGACGCCCGACTGCTGTACGCACTGGAGGAAGTGGTCGAACAGGAGCTCAATCGGCACCTCAAGGTGGCCAAGGACTGGATGCCGCACGAGTACGTCCCGTGGAGCGACGGCCGCAACTTCCCCGGCCTCTTCGAGGACGGCGAGGCGTGGCAGAAGGAACAGTCGAAGGTCACCGAGATCGGCCGGATCGCGCTGGTGGTCAACCTTCTCACGGAGGACAACCTCCCCAGCTACCACCACGAGATCGCCTCACTCTTCGGCCGTGACGGCGCCTGGGGCACCTGGGTGCACCGCTGGACCGCCGAGGAGGGCCGGCACGGCATCGTGATGCGCGACTACCTGCTCACCTCGCGCGCGGTGGACCCGGACCAGCTGGAGCAGTTCCGGATGTCCCACATGAGCGAGGGCTTCGAGTCGGACAACCGCCACTCGATGCTGCACTCGGTGGCCTACGTCGCCTTCCAGGAGCTGGCGACCCGCGTCTCGCACCGCAACACCGGCCACCAGTCCGGGGACCCGGTGTGCGACCGCATGCTGGCGCGCATCGCGACCGACGAGAACCTGCACATGGTCTTCTACCGGAACCTGTTGAAGGCGGCCTTCGACCTGGCGCCCGACCTGACGATGCAGGCGGTGCGCGACGTGATCGTGAACTTCCGGATGCCCGGCCACGGCATGCCCGGCTTCGAGCGGGCCGCCGCGCAGATGGCGATCGGCGAGATCTACAACATGCGCATCCACCACGACGACGTCATCCAGCCCGTCCTGCGCTTCCTGAAGGTCCTGGAGATCGACGGCCTCGGCCCCGAGGGCCTCAAGGCACAGGAGGAACTCGGGCTGTACATGGGAGGCCTGGACGCGGAGGCCTCGAAGTTCGACGAGAAGCTGGCCGCGCGCAAGGCCCGGATGGCGGCCCGCGCGGCCGGCTGACACCGCCGTACGAGGGCGCGGGGCGGGGCGGGGCGGCTGGGATCGAACCGGCGTGTTCCGGTTCCGGAAACCGGCCGGCCCGCCCGCCTCCGCGCCACGATCCCACTCCTGACGTCAGACGCTGCCCCCGGCCGCTGTTGCCGGGGGCTGTGCTGTGCGCGCCTGGACAGCCTCGGCGGAGCGTCGCCTCTTCACAGCTGCCCGGCCACAGTGGCCACCCGGCGCGTCACGGTCGCGCACGTCGCAACTGCAGCCGTTCCTTCTCCGACAGGCCGCCCCAGACGCCGAAGCGCTCGTCGTGGGCCAGGGCGTACTCCAGGCACGCGGACCGCATCTCGCACATGCCGCAGATGCGCTTCGCCTCGCGTACCGAACTGCCCGGCTCCGGAAAGAAGAAGTCCGCCCCGGTCTGTGCGCACAGGGCCTGTGCCTGCCAGGTGGAATCGGCCGGGGTGATGGTGTCGATGTGCATGCGCGAGATCGTGCCGGGCGGCGAAAAACATTCCATCAACGCGGGATCAACGCCCCGTCCACAGCCCACCGGCCGCCCGATGATGCCCCGGCCGGGCGCCCCGGCGCACGGCGGCGCGCGCAACGTGGACGGAACCCGCGCGATTGTCAGTGGGCGGTGCGAGACTCGGCGGTACAGACAGCGGGACCCTTCAAAGGAGGGCACGAAGATGCTCACCACCCGTTACGTCACCGGCGCTCCGAACTGGCTCGATCTCGGCACCCCCGACATCGACGGCGCCTCCACCTTCTACGGCAGCCTGTTCGGCTGGCAGTTCCAGTCGGGCCCGCCCGAGGCCGGCGGCTACGGCATGTTCCAGCTCGGCGGCCGGACGGCCGCGGGCGGCATGCGGACCACTCCCGAGCAGGGCCCGCCCTCCTGGACGGTCTACTTCCAGACGCCGGACGCGGACGCCACCGCGAAGGCCGCCGAGCAGGCGCACGGCACGGTGCTGATGCAGCCCATGGACGTCATGGACCAGGGTCGCGTGGCGATTCTCGCCGACCAGGCCGGTGTGTCCTTCGGCATCTGGCAGCCCGCGGCCAACAAGGGCCTGGACGTCGTGCAGGCGCAGGGCTCGCTGTGCTGGCTGGAGCTGTACACGCCGGACCTGCCCGCGGCGGCCGGTTTCTACCACGCGCTGTTCGGCTGGGAGACCACCGCCGTCACCTTCGCCGGCGGCACGTACACCACCGTCCACCCCCAGGGCACCGAAGCGGACGCCATGTTCGGCGGCATCGTCCCGCTGGAGGACTCCCCCGGCAAGGCGACGTCCGGGACCTGGCTGCCGTACTTCGAGGTGCCCGACACCGACGCGGCGGTCAGCACGGCGCAGAACGGGGGCGGCACGGTCCGGCTGCCGGCCACCGATCTGGCGGACGTCGGCCGGATCGCCGAGCTCGCCGATCCCTACGGTGCCCGATTCGCGGTGATCAAGAGCGCACCGCCACAGCAGCAGGGGTAGGGGGTGGGGTCGGGGGAGCAGGGGTGGGGATACGACGGCCCGGGGTCACGCCGAGGCGCGGCGGACCAGTGTCGTCGGCAGGACGACACCCGACGGCCCTCCCCCCGCCTCCTCCGCGGCACCCGCCCCGGCCGCCTCCCCCGCGGCCTGAGCCGTGACGCGATCACCGTGACCGCGCAGCAGCAGCCGCGCCATCAGCCCGCCCATCCCCTCTATGTCCTGACGGACCGTCGTGAGCGGCGGATCGGTCTGTTCGGCGACGGGCAGCATGTCGTCGAAGCCGATCACGGCCACGTCGTCGGGCACCCGCCGCCCCTGCTCGCGCAGCACCCGCAGCGCACCGGCGGCGGTGAGGTCGTTGGCGGCGAACACCGCGTCCACGTCGGGGCAGTGGTCCAGAAGCGTGCGCATCGCCCGCTCACCGCCCGCCGGGGTGAAGTCGCCCGGCACGATCAGCCGCGGGTCGGCGTCCGCCATGACGTCCCGGTACCCGTCGAGGCGGTCCGCGGCCGAGGTCTGGTCGAGCGGCCCGGTGATGTGGGCGACCCGGCCGCGGCCGAGCCCGACGAGGTGACGTACGGCGTCCCGGGCGCCGCCACGGTTGTCGCTGTCGACGTACACGACGTCACCGCGCTCCCCGTCGCTCCAGCCGGGACGCCCGCCGAACACGGTCGGGACGCCGGCCCGGCGGATCAGTCCGGGCAGCGGGTCGTCGAGGTGCAGGGAGAACACGAGCGCGCCGTCCACGTGGCCGCCGGCCAGATAGCGGCCGACCCGGGCGTGGTCGTCGCGGCCCTCGGTGAGCAGCAGCACGAGCTGGTTGTCGTGGGCGGTCAGCTCCTTGCTGATCCCGCGCAGTTGCAGGGCGAAGAAGGGGTCGGCGAAGACCCGGGTCTCCGGTTCGGCGACCACCACGGCGACGGCGTCGTGCCGTCTCGTCACCAGACTGCGGGCGGCCTGGTTGGGCACGTACCCGAGTTCCTCGACCGCCCGCCGGACCCTTTCCACGAGCGGCTCCCGCACTCCGTCCCCGCCGTTGACCACGCGCGAGGCCGTGGCCCGCGAGACGCCGGCCAGCGCGGCCACGGCCTCCAGCGTGGGACGCGGGACTGTCTCGGTCACGTGGGGCTCCTCGTCGGCGGGTGCGGTCAGGATAGTCCCGGCCCACCGGCGCGCGGCCCTCAGTGGTTGCCGTGGTCCTGCGGCTCGTACCCCGGAATCGTCCCGTCCGTCTTCTTCACCAGGAACAGCCCAGCCATCCCCATGTCGGAGTGGCTCTGCACATGGCAGTGGTACATCCACGCGCCCGCTCCGACGCCCTCGCCCGCGATCACCTGGAAGCCGAAGGAGTCCCCCGGGCCCACGATCTTGTCGTCGATGACCTGGCTGGGGTCGTCGGGGCCGGTGAGCATGCCGGTGCGGTTGTCGGCCCAGCGATGTCCGTGCAGGTGGAACGTGTGGTAGAACTCGCCGTGAGTGATCATCACAAACTCGACCCGATCGCCCACCGTGGCCTCGAAGTCGGGGCCGGAGTGCCCGGACTTGTTGTTGATCAGCATGTCGTTGAAGACGATGGTGTGCGTCTTGTCCGGCAGGATGTCGCCCGCGCGGCGCACGATCACCGCACCGTAGAGGCCCTTGCGCAGGCCCTGCGTGCCGTGTTCGGTGCCGACGACGTGGTCGTGGTAGTGCCAGTAGCCCGCGCTGCCGGCCCGCCAGGTGCCGTCGGCACGGCGGCCGGGGGCATGGGTGCGCCAGGTGTAGGTGCGGGTGCCACCCGGTTCGACGTGGCTCTTGCTCAGCTTCGTGCCGTCGCTGGAGAACTCGTAGTCCATGCCGTGGACGTGCAGGCTCGCCGCGACCTCCATGGTGTTCTCGACCTCGATGTGCAGCGTGTCGCCCTCGTTGAGTTCGATCAGGGGCCCGGGGACGGTCGCCTTCCCCTTCGCGAGGCCGTACCCCATCTGCCCGTCGGCGAGCCGTTCGATGTACAGCTTGAGGTGCTTGACCTCGCCGCCGGCCGGGGCCGTCCTGGCCCGCGTGGGGGCGCCCGTCGCCTCGGGCCCGAGGGACAACGATGTCGCGACGACCGCGCCACCCAGCAGCACCTGCCGGTTGAACCCACGTCTGTCCATGCGGAACTCCCCACCTCGAGGCGGAATGTGCGGAGACGTACCTGTGGTGAACCTGTGAGACGCTAGCGGTCCCGTGGCAGTTTATCCACAGTCAGGACAAAGTTCGTGGGATTGCGGCCATAGGTATTGGCGAGTCGCGCAAAGGGGTCTAGCTTCCTTGGCTGTCGCTGTGACCGAGGAGGCGCCCATGCACTTACGAGGGTTGAGCACAAGAGGCGCGAGGAACACCAGAAGACGGACCTGGGTGGCCACCGTGGCCGCCGGGGTCGTCGCCGCCGGTCTGCTGTCGGGCCCGGCCGCCACCGCGCGCACGGACCCGAACCCGACCCTGACAACGATGTCCGTCAAGTCGCCGCCGGGCGGCGCGAACGTACGGGTGCTGATCTTCCACGGTTCGGCCGCGGCCGGCGACGAGTCGCCCGTCGTGAACGCCGGGATCGAGGCGATCGAGAAGATCGGGCTCACCGGCCCGACGAACCAGCGCTACAAGGTCGAGGCGACGAGTGACGCCTCGGTCTTCACCAACGAGACGAAACTGGGCCGCTTCAACGCGATCGTGTTCCTGACCGGCGGCGGAGACGTCCTGGATCCGGAGCAGGAGGCGGGCCTGGAGGCCTACATGGAGGCCGGCGGCGGTTTCGTCGGCATCCATGACGCGGCCCGGGCAGAGCCGTACTCGGACTGGTTCACCGGTCTCGTCGGCGCCCGCCCGGCCGCGTCGAGTCCGACGGCCGCGCAGCGGGCGACCGTCGAGGTCGGTGACCGGCGGCATCCGGCCACCAGGGACCTGCCGGTCCAGTGGAAGCGCACCGACCAGTGGTTCAACTGGGCGAAGAACCCCTCGGGCGACGTGCACACCGTGGCCCGGGTGCGCGAGTCGACGTTCCAGCCGGGTTCCGGCGCCAACGGCTCGGACCACCCGGTGAGCTGGTGCCGTGACTACGACGGCGGCCGGTCCTTCTACACCGGCATGGGCGGCACGGTGTCGTCGTACGACGAGACGGACTTCCGTACGCATCTGCGTGGTGCCCTGCTGTGGACCACCCGCCTGGTGCAGGCCGACTGCAAGGCGACCATCAACGGCAACTACAAGGCCGAACGGCTCACCCAGCCCAACCAGCCCGGTCAGAACGACCAGATCGGCGAGCCGCACGGCCTGGTCACGGCGCCGGACGGCCGGGTGCTCTACATCGGGCGGGGCGGTGCCGACTCCTCCCAGCCCGTGATCACCGACTGGAACAACCCCGACATCGGCAAGGGCAAGGGGCAGGTCCACGTCTACGATCCCGCGACCAAGAAGGTGACGCTCGCGGGCGAGTTGACGGTCTTCGGCAACAAGGGCGGCGGCGACGAGCTGGTCAAGGTCGAGGAGGGCCTGCTCGGCATCGAGCTCGACCCGCGCTTCGAGCAGAACGGCTGGGTGTACCTGCACTACACACCGCACTCGCAGCTCAACCGCGACACGCGTATGGCCGAGCGGCGGGTCTCCCGCTTCACCCTCGACCTCGCCACGAACAAGCTGGACCTGAGCAGCGAGAAGGTGCTGCTCAAGTGGCCGGTGCAGGTGCACAGTTGCTGCCACTCCGGCGGCGGGATGGCCTGGGACTCCAAGGGCAACCTGTACATCGCCACCGGCGACAACAACTCCAGTGGCTTCAGCGACGGGTACTCGGGCAACAACCCGCAGCCGAACTACAAGGGCGTGTCCTTCGCGGACGCGCGCCGCACCGCCGGCAACACCAACAACCTCAACGGCAAGATCCTGCGCATCCACCCGGAGTCCGACGGGACGTACACGCTCCCCGAGGGCAACCTCTTCACCGGCAGGGAGACCGACGAGGGCGGCGGCAAGACACGCGGCGAGATCTATGTGATGGGCGTCCGCAATCCTGCCCGCATCTCCGTCGACAAGCAGACGGACACCCTGTACGCGGGCTGGGTCGGCCCGGACGCGAGCGCCCCGTCGACGACCTGGGGCCCCGCCAAGTACGACACGTTCGCCGTGATCACCAAGGCGAGCAACCGGGGCTGGCCGTACTGCATGGGCAACAAGCAGCCCTACCGGGACCGCAACCTGCCGGATCCGTCGAAGCCGCTGGGCTGGTACGACTGCGACCACCCGAAGAACGAGTCGCCGAACAACGACGGCCTGGTCAACCTGCCGCCGGTCACCGGCAACAACATCTGGTACTCGCCCCAGGGCGGCGGACCCGACTTCCCGCGCGACGCGAACGGCGTCCCCTCCTACAAGCAGGAGGAGGCCACCTATCTGCTGCCCTGGCTCAAAGGCGGCGGGCAGGCCGCGATGAACGGGCCCGTCTACCGCTACGACGCCGCGAGCAGCAGCGGGACGAAGTGGCCCGCCTACTGGGACGGCAAGTGGTTCGTCGGCGACTTCTACGACGCCGACCAGCCGCGCAACGCCGTGATCACCGACCCCAAGACCCACGGTGACGGCGGTCTGCCGGTGCACTCGGAGTCCCTGAAGAAGATCGTGCCGATCGGCAACGACGGCATCAAGAACCTCATGGACTGGAAGTTCGGTCCGGACGGCGCGCTGTACGTCCTCGACTACGGCCGCGGCTTCTTCACCTCGGACACCAAGTCGGCGCTGTGGCGGGTCACCTACAAGGGCGGCGGGCCCACACCGGCCGCCGATCAGCTGGCGAGGGGGACGCAGTGATACGCCGACGAAGAATCCTCACGGCCCTGCTGGCCGCGCTGCTCGTGATGCTCGGACTGCAGGCGCTGCCCGCGGCGGGACAGACACAGCAGCCCCGGAAGCAGGCCGCGGCCCAGGTGCTCACCTGGACCGCCGGTGACGACATCACCAAGTACACCTCCGCGCCGGTGACCGCGGTGGCGGGGGCGGCGACGATCGTCTTCGAGAACAGCGTGGCCACCGGCAACACCACCGGGATGCCGCACACACTGACGTTCGTGACGTCGGATCCCGAGTTCAACAGCGACGTCCGGCTGAACATCCTCGCCAATCCGAACGACGACCAGGGCGGCCGGTACACCGCCGAGGTCAACCTCACCCCGGGCCGCTACTTCTACCACTGCACGATCCCCGGCCACGGCCAGATGCAGGGCATCCTCGTGGTGACCGAGGGCGGCGGCGAGGACACCACCGCGCCCCAGGCGGCCGCGCGGGTCACCGGGGCGCAGAACACGCAGGGCGAGTACGTCGGCTCGGCGAGCGTGGCGATCAGCGCGACGGACGAGGGCGGCTCGGGGGTCGACGCCGTCCAATACGCGGTCGGTGACACGGGCGAGTGGCTGCCGTACACCACGCCCGTCGTCGTCGACCAGGTCGGCAGCCACCGGATCCGCTACCGGGCCCTCGACAAGGCGGGCAACGTGTCCGCCGAGAAGAGCGTCGAGTTCACGGTCGTCGCGCCGGACACCGACGATACGACGGCGCCTCAGACCTCGGCGACGGTCGGCGGCGAGCAGAACGCGGACGGCACCTACGTCGACATGGCCACGGTCACCGTCAGCGCCTCCGACACCGGTTCCGGCGTCAACACCATCGAGTACGCGGTCGGGTCCGGTGCCTGGCAGCCGTACACCGCCCCCGTGATGGTGCACCAGGTCGGCACCCACACCGTCCGCTACCGGGCCACCGACAAGGCGGGCAACGTGTCCGCCGAGAAGAGCGTCGGGTTCACGGTGGTCGCGGCGACCCCGCAGGACACCACCGCGCCGGTGACGGGCGTGAGCGTCGACGGCACCCGGAACTCCGCCGGGGCGTACGTGCGCAGCGCCAAGGTGACCGTGAGCGCGACGGACGAGGGGGGGTCAGGGGTCGACCGGATCGAGTACTCGCTCGACGCGGGACCGTATCTCGCGTACACGGCTCCCGTGGTGGTCGACCGCGTGGGTGCGCACAGCGTGGCGTACCGGGCGACCGACAAGTCGGGCAACACCTCCGCCGCCCGCACGGTGAGCTTCACGGTGGTGGCCGGCGGTGGGGTGCCCGCACCCAACTGCCCGGAGTTCGACGAGAGGTTGACAGTGATCGTCGGCACGGTCGACTCGGGCGTGCCCAACCGGGTCACCAACAACCGGTGCCGGATCAACGAGTTGGTCGAGGACGAGAAGGAGTGGACCTCCCACGCGCTGTTCCTCAAGCATGTGAGGACGGTCCTGGACAAGCTCCTGAAGGAAGGGGTCGTCGACCAGCGCGAGTACAACGCGATCCAGAAGGCGGCCCGCCAGTCGGGGATCGGCAAGCCCGGCCAGACCGAGGGCTACCGCACGATCCTGGACGGCACCGAAGACTCCTTCGCCAAGTGGCAGCAGGTCGGCGGCGGTTCGTTCGCGCTGAACCCGGACGGGTCGATCACCTCCGGCACCACGCGGGACGGGCTCGGCATGCTCTGGTTCCCCGAGCGCAAGTACGGCGACTTCTCGCTCAAGCTGCAGTGGCGCGACGACGCCCCGGGCACCGGTAACGCCAACTCCGGTGTGTTCGTGCGGTTCCCGTGGGTCCTCGACCATCCGGAGGAGCCGCGGCCGGAGTGGGCCGCCATCAAGTACGGGCACGAGGTGCAGGTGCTCGACCGTCCCGACGGCGACATGTACAAGACGGGTTCGGTCTACGGCTTCGACCGGGTGGGGCTCGCCGGCGCGGGCGTCACCCAGAAGGGCACGTGGAACGACTACGAGATCCGGGTGGTCGACCAGCACTACTCGGTCTACCGCAACGGCGTACTGATCAACGAGTTCGACAACATCGGCGGTCAGGAGTTCACACCCCCGCGCGCCGACGACCCGGGCACGGACGGCCGGCGCTACGCCTCCGGCTACATCGGGCTCCAGGTGCACAGCACCACGGACGTGGTCTCGTACCGGGACATCCGGATCAAGGAGCTGTAGGTCCGGATGGCGGTGCCTCGGGCGGCTGAGCCGCCTGAGGCACCGCCTTCTTCGCCGCTGCCTTCTTCGCCGCCTTCTTCGCCACCTGCTTCTCCGCGGTCCTCGCCCGGCTCGGCTGGACGCGCATCGGCTCCCCCGGCATCTTCGGATACTCGGGCGGGTACGGCAGGTCGCCGAGGTCGTGGTCGTGCTCGTCACGGCGCGCCAGCTCCAGCAGCGCTTCCAGGGAGAAGCGGTGATCGTCCATGTCCGCGTGCACATCGCCGAGCTCGGCGTACCGCGCGGGCATGGTCGCGATGTCGAAGTCCTGGGGGTGGGCGACGCCGACCTCGTCCCAGCGCAGGGGCGCCGAGACAGGGGCGTGCGGGCGCGGTCGTACGGAGTACGCGGAGGCGATCGTGCGGTCCCGGGCCGTCTGGTTGTAGTCGATGAAGATACGGGCCCCGCGCTCCTCCTTCCACCACTTGATGGTCACGTGCTCCGGCATCCGGCGTTCCATCTCCCGCCCGACGGCGATGGCGGCGCGCCGCACCTGGGTGAAGGTCCAGCGCGGTTCGATCGGGACGAAGACGTGCAGGCCCCGGCCGCCGGAGGTCTTGGGCCAGCCGCGCAGGCCCCCGAACTCGTCGAGGACGGCGCGCAGTTCGTGGGCGGCGCGGACGGCGTCGTCGTAGTCGGTGCCGGGCTGCGGGTCGAGGTCGATGCGCAGTTCGTCCGGGTGGTCGACGTCGTCGCGGCGCACCGGCCAGGGATGGAAGGTGAGGGTGCCGAACTGGGCGGCCCACAGCACGGCGGCCTCCTCGGTGGGGCACATCTCGTCCGCGCTGCGGCCGCTGGGGAAGGTGATGTGCGCGGTCGGGATCCAGTCGGGCATGTTCTTCGGCGCCCGCTTCTGGAAGAAGGACTCGCCGGTCACGCCCTCCGGGTAGCGCTCCAGGGTGGTGGGCCGGTCGCGCAGGGCGCGCAGGATGCCGGGGCCGACGGCCTGGTAGTAGCGGGCCAGATCCAGCTTGGTGAAGCCACGCTCGGGGAAGAAGATCTTGTCCGGGCTGGACAGCCGTACGCTCCGGCCGCCCGCCTGAAGTTCCACCGCTGCACCCATGCGAGCCACGGTAGGCGCAGCACGCACACCTCGCACACCGGGCGTTCCGTGAGGTTCCGGAGCAGAATCGGAACATGGACCTCCCCGTGATGCCGCCCGTGAAGCCCATGCTCGCCAAGTCCGTGGCGACGATCCCGCCGGGCATGCAGTACGAGGCCAAGTGGGACGGGTTCCGGGCGATCGTCTTCCGTGACGGGCCCGAGGTCGAGCTGGGAAGCCGCACCGGAAAGCCACTGACCAGGTACTTTCCCGAGCTGGTGGCGGCGCTGAAGGAGCGGTTGCCCGAGCGGTGTGTGCTGGACGGGGAGATCGTCATCGCGCGGGAGGGACGGCTGGACTTCGACGCGCTGACCGAGCGGATCCATCCGGCGGACTCCCGGGTGCGGATGCTGGCCGAGCGGACCCCGTCCTCGTTCGTCGCCTTCGACCTGCTGGCGCTCGCGGACGAGTCCCTGCTGGACGTCCCGCTGAGCGACCGCCGGGCTCTGCTGACCACGGCGCTGTCCGGGGTGCGCCCGCCCGTGCACGTGGCTCCGGCGACGACCGACGTCGAGGTGGCACAGCAATGGTTCCAGGAGTACGAGGGGGCCGGGCTGGACGGGGTCGTCGCCAAGCCGCTGACCGTGCGCTACCTCCAGGACGAGCGCGCCATGTACAAGGTCAAGCACGAGCGGACGGCGGACGTGGTCGTCGCGGGCTACCGCCTGCACAAGAGCGGCCCGGTGGTCGGCTCGCTGCTGCTCGGGCTCCACGACGACCAGGGCACCCTCCAGCATGTGGGTGTCTCCGCCGCCTTCGCCATGAAGCGCCGGGCCGAGCTGGTCGCGGAGCTGGAGCCGCTGCGCATGGACGACGTCACGGGCCATCCGTGGGCGGCCTGGGGGAACGAGGCCGCGCACGAGACGGCCAGGCTGCCCGGGGCGCCGAGCCGCTGGTCCGGCAAGAAGGACCTGTCCTGGGTACCGCTCAGGCCGGAGCGGGTGGCCGAGGTGGCGTACGACCACATGGAGAACGGCGCGCGCTTCAGGCACACCGCCCGCTTCCGCCGGTGGCGCCCGGACCGCACTCCCGAGAGCTGCACCTACGCCCAGCTGGAGGAGCCGGTCCGTTACGACCTCGCGGAGGTCTTCGGCGTCCGGGACTGACTCAGGGCGCCTTGGGGCTGGGGTTCAGGGCGCCATGAGGGCTCGGGTTCAGGGCGTCATCAGCACCTTCACCGCGCCCTCCCGCTTCTTCTGGAACATCTCGTACGCGTGCGGTGCCTCCGACAGCGGCACCCGGTGCGTGGCGAACTCGTCGACGCCCAACGGGTCCTCGTCGGTGAGGTACGGCATGATGTCGTCGCTCCAGCGCCGCACGTTGGCCTGGCCCATCCGCATCTGGATCTGCTTGTCGAACATCGTGAGCAGCGGCAGCGGGTCGGCCGTCCCCCCGTAGACACCGACCAGCGAGATCGTGCCGCCCCGGCGCACCAGCTCGATGGCCGTGTAGAGCGCGGCGAGCCGGTCGACGCTGAAGCGTTCCGCGAACGGTCCGCTGATCTTGCGGGGCAGCAGGGCCGAGGCCTGCTGGGCGAGCTTGGCGGCGGCGCTGCCGTGGGCCTCGGTGCCGACCGCGTCGATCACGGCGTCCGGGCCACGCCCGTCGGTCTCGTCGCGGATCGCCTGGACCAGTTCCTTCTCGTTGTCGAAGCTCCTGAGGTCGTACGTCTCCACGCCCCGCCCGCGGGCCCGGCGCAGCCGCTCGTTCACCAGGTCCACGCCGAAGACGCGTCCGGCGCCGCGCACCTGGGCGACCCGGCAGGCCATGTCACCGATCGGTCCGAGGCCGAGCACCGCGACGCTGCCGCCGTGCGGGATGTCGGCGTAGGCGACGGCCTGCCAGGCGGTGGGCAGCACGTCGGAGAGGTAGACGAACCGGTCGTCGGACGGCCCCTCGGGAACCTTGATGGGGCCGAACTGCGCCTGAGGCACCCGCAGGTACTCGGCCTGGCCGCCCGGGACGGCGCCGTACAGCCGGGTGTAGCCGAACAGGGCGGCGCCCATGCCCTCGCTGTGCACCTGGGTGGTCTCGCACTGGGTCGGCAGGCCGGTCATGCACATCCAGCAGTTGCCGCAGGCGATCTGGAACGGCACCACGACCCGGTCGCCCGCCGCGAGGTCCGGGACCCCGGCGCCGACCTCCTCCACGATGCCCATGGGTTCGTGCCCGAGGATGTCGCCCGGTGTCATGAACGGGGTCAGTACCTCGTAGAGGTGCAGGTCGGAGCCGCACAATCCGGTGGAGGTCACGCGGATGACGGCGTCCGTCGGCTCCTGGATCGTCGGATCGGGCACGTTCTCCACGCGCACGTCCCGCTTGCCCTGCCAGGTCACTGCCTTCATCGCCACTCCCTAGGTCACGGCGTGTCCGGTCTGCGTGTTCCGATCTGCGGTGGCCCCCGGGTACCCGGGCCCTCCGCGGCGAACCGCCGCACCAGGGCCGATCGGCCTATAAACGAGCGCAATCAGAAGCGAACGGGTATGGCCATCGATGAACCGATAAGCGCACAATAAGAGACACGAGACAGGTGGCCACGGTGGGCATGAGACACAGGACGCGCACACGGCGTGCCACTACGACGGTGGCGCTGCTGGCCGCCACGGTGACGATGTCGCTGGCGGGGGGCTGCACGGGTGGACACGGCCCGGCCGACGACAGCAGCGGACAGCCGTCGCGGACGCCGGTGCGGAGCCCGCACCAGAGCCCCAGCCCCAGCCCCAAGGCGAGCAGGGCGACCGCCTCCCTGCTCGCCGTGAAGATCGACAACGCGCCCGCGGCCAGACCGCAGACCGGCCTGAACGCCGCGGACATCGTGTACGCCGAGCAGGTCGAGGGCGGGCTGAGTCGGCTGATGGCCGTGTACGCGACCAGGTTCCCGAAGGCCGTCGGGCCGGTGCGCAGCGCCCGCGAGTCGGACCTGGAACTGCTGCGCCAGTTCCATCGGCCGACGCTCGCCTTCTCCGGGGCGCAGGGCAAGCTGATGCCGCTGATCGACAAGGCACCGCTGGACGGACAGACCCCCGAGAAGGTCGCCGGCGCCTACTACCGGGGCGCCGACAAGGCGGCTCCGCACAACCTCTACCTCCGCCCGAAGAAGCTGCTCGCCCACGCGCCGGGCACGGACGCGCTGACGACCGGCTTCCGCTTCGGCGCCGCACCCGAGGGCGGGCGGCCCGAGTCCTCACGGACCGTGCGCTTCCCGGCGGCGCGCTTCACCTTCACCTGGTCCGGGGACCGGGACCGCTGGCTGGTCTCGATGGACGGCAGGCCGACCGTGACCACCGACGGGAAGCGGGTGGCCCCGGCGACGGTCGTCGTGCAGCACGTGAAGGTGCGCGCGTCCCGCTTCCACGACTTCCTCGGCAACAACACGCCGTACACCGAGACGGTCGGCTCGGGAACGGCGGAGGTGCTGCGCGACGGACGGTCCTACGACGTGAAATGGAAGCGTGCGACGCCCACCGGCGGCACGGAATTCACGACTGCGGACGGTACGCCGGTGAACTTCGCCGACGGCCAGGTGTGGGTGGTGTTCACCAAGGCGTGAGGCCCGTCCGGAACCGGCGGGCGGCCTGTCGGAGGGGGTGGCCCGTCAGGAGGAGACGGCAAGGGGTTCCTCGGGGTTACGGAGCTCCTCCGCCGCGTCCGAGACCCGCTGGATGAGGTCGAAGAAGACGGTCCGCTCCTCGGCCGAGAGCGGGGCCAGGAACACCTGGTTCATCCTGGCCGTGCGGACGGTCAGCCTGCGGTGGGTGCGCATGCCGTCGTCGGTCAGGCGCAACAGGAAACGGCGGCCGTCCTGCGTGTCGCGGACCTTGTCGAGCAGTCCGCGCCGGCCGAGCCGGCTGATCACCTCGGCGACGGTGGACCGGTCGAGCCCGACCCGCTCCCCCACCGTGCGCTGGTCGAGACCGGGCTCGGCGACGAGCGCGTTCATGACCGCGAACTGCGGCGAGGTGATCTCCTCCGAGACCATCGTGTTCCACAACAGGTAGTGCGCCTGCTGCAGCCGTCGGGCCAGGTGCCCGGGGTGGGCGGAGAGGTCCACCGCGGCCATGTGCGCTCCCGAGGTCGAATTCGTTGGTGCACTGAACAATACCGGCCGACGCCGGCGCTGTCTCCGAACCGCTCACACGAAGTGACCTCGGATTTCTCCCGGGCCTTGACGACCTGCCGGTCCAGTGGCAGCGTGAGGGACACCTCGCTGAAATACTCAGTGCACTGACTGATACGGGACCCGGGCGCTCGGACGGGAGGGGCTTCACGGATGGACAAGGTGGCCGCCACGGCCCTGGGGGCCGTGGCCGATGTGCCGGACGGCGCGTCGCTCGAGGCGAGCGGCTTCGGGCTGTCGGGTGTGCCGGGCCTGCCGATCCAAGGGCCGCACGAGCGGCGCGTGAGCGGTCTGCCGGTCGTCTTCGACCACTGCGGCGCGATGGACTCCGGCCTTGCGGTGCCGCTGCCCGCGGGCCGGACCGCCCGCGTGCTCGACCCGTGGGGCGGTGCGATCGCCCTCGGTCCCCCTCCCCCCATGGAGCCTCCGGCGCCCGGTGCGTCGGCACCGTCGCCCGTCAACTCGCCCGCGAGGGCAGCGAATTCGGCGTCGCCACCCTCTGCGTCGGCGTGGGCCAGGGCCTGGCCCTCGTCCTTGAGCGCCAGGAAGCGTTAGGAACCCCATGACTCTCACCCAGCACGACATCGACCAGGAGATCGCGGCCGAGCATGCCGCGTACGAGAAGCGCGTCGCCGACGGCGCCCCCGTCGAGCACCACCCGCGCCGCGACTACGCCCCGTACCGCTCCTCGGTGCTGCGGCATCCGCAGCAGCCGCCGATCACCATCGACGTGACGAAGGACCCGGAACTGGTGGAGCTGTCGTCCCCGGCGTTCGGGGAACGGGACATCACCGAGATCGACAACGACCTGACCCGGCAGCACCAGGGCGAGCCGATAGGCGAACGCATCACCGTGTCCGGGCGACTGCTGGACCGGGACGGGCGGCCGATCCGCGGCCAGTTGGTCGAGATCTGGCAGGCGAACTCGGCGGGCCGCTACGCGCACCAGCGCGAGCAGCACGACGCCCCCCTCGACCCCCACTTCACCGGCGTCGGCCGCACCCTCACCGACGACGCCGGCTTCTACCGCTTCACCACCGTCCAGCCGGGCCCGTACCCCTGGCGCAACCACGTCAACGCCTGGCGTCCCGCGCACATCCACTTCTCACTCTTCGGCTCGGCGTTCACGCAGCGACTGGTCACGCAGATGTACTTCCCCAACGACCCGCTCTTCCCGTACGACCCCATCCTGCAGTCCGTGACGGACGACGCCGCCCGGCAGCGCCTGGTCGCCACCTACGACCACAGCCTGTCCGTCCCGGAGTTCTCGCTCGGCTACCACTGGGACATCGTGCTGGACGGCCCGCACGCCACCTGGATCGAAGAAGGACGCTGACCTGTCATGACGAAGATCGACACGAGCAGCCCGGAGAGTGTGCTGCCCACCCCGTCGCACACGGTCGGCCCTTTCTACGGGTACGCGCTGCCCTTCCCCGGCGGCGGTGACATCGCGCCGATCGGACACCCGGACACCATCACCGTCCAGGGATACGTCCTCGACGGCGAGGGCAAGCCGCTGCCGGACGCGTTCGTGGAGCTGTGGGGGCCGGACCCGGACGGCAACCTGCCGACGACCGACGGCTCGATCCGGCGCGACCCGGCCACCGGCGGCTATCTGGGCCGCAACGGCGTGGAGTTCACCGGATGGGGCCGCATCCAGACCGACGCCAACGGCCACTGGTACGCGCACACCCTGCGGCCCGGCGCACGCGGACACAGCGCGCCCTACCTCAGTCTGTGCGTGTTCGCCCGCGGCCTGCTCGTCCACCTGTTCACCCGCATCTACCTGCCGGGCGACGAGGCGGCGCTCGCCGCGGACCCGCTGCTGGCCCGGCTGGAGCCCGTCCGCCGCGACACGCTGATCGCGACGGACGGGGGCAACGGAACGTACCGTTTCGACATCCGCCTTCAGGGCGAAGGCGAGACGGTCTTCCTGGAGTTCCAGTGACATCTGCTGCCTCGGACACCGGCCTGCTCGCTCCCGGGTGGGCAGGCTCCCCCGCGGCCTCCACGACGAGCGACAGCGCCTTTCTGCAGGCGCTGCTCGACGCGGAGGCCGCGCTGACCCGCGCCCAGGCCTCGCTCGGGCTCGTCCCGGACGGGGCCGCCACGGCGGTGGCCGAGGCGGCCGACGCCGCCCGCTTCGACGCACGGTCGCTCGCGGAACGCGCGCGGGGCGGCGGGAATCCCGTCATCCCGCTGGTGGCCGACCTGACGAAGGCCGTCGGCGAGGAGTACGGCCCGTACGTGCACCGGGGGGCCACCAGCCAGGACATCATGGACACGGCGATGATGCTGGTCGCCGGGCGCACCGTGGCCCTGGTCCTCGGCGACCTCGCCCGCACCGAGCGGGCGCTGGCCCGGCAGGCCGCCGAGCACCGTGACACGGCGATGCCCGGCCGGACGCTCAGCCAGCACGCCGTACCGACCACCTTCGGGCTCAAGGCGGCCGGGTGGCGGTCGCTGGTCCTGGACGCGCGGGACCGGGTCCAGGCCGTACGAGACTCTCTTCCCGCCCAACTCGGCGGGGCCGCCGGTACCTTGGCGGCCTTCTCCGCGTACGGCGCCCAGGACGCGACCGCGCTGCCCGTGGCGTACGCCCGCGAACTGGGTCTCCGGGCACCACTGTTGCCCTGGCACACCCTGCGCACGCCGGTCGCCGACCTCGCCGGATGTCTGGCCTTCGCGGCCGGTGCGCTGGGCAAGGTCGCCGCGGACGTGCTCACCCTCTCCCGCACCGAGATCGCCGAGGTGACGGAGGGCAGCGGCGGCGGCTCGTCCGCCATGCCGCACAAGGCGAACCCGGTACGGTCCACGCTGGTCGCGGCCGCCGCCCGGCGTGCACCACAGCTCGCGGCCACGCTGTACGCCTCGCTGGCGGCCGAGGACGAGCGGCCGGCCGGGGCCTGGCACGCAGAGTGGGAGCCGCTGCGGGATCTGCTGCGGCTGACCGGCGGGGCGGCCCGCGACGCCGCTGAACTGGCCGAGGGACTGCGGGTGCACGCCGACGTCATGCGCGAACACCTCGGCCTCACCCACGGGTTGATCGTCTCCGAGCGGCTGTCCGCCGGGCTGACGCCGGTGCTGGGCCGGGCCCGCGCCAAGGAACTGCTCACCGAGCTGGCCCGGCGTACGTACACCGAAGGCCGGAGCCTGCGCGAACTCCTCGCCGACGAACCGGACTTGAGGGACCTCGACCTCGGTGAACTCACCGACCCCGCCCGTTACACCGGCTCCGCCGGAGCCCTCACCGACCGTGCGCTGGAGCGACGTTGACCGAGAAGCTGCTCAACCACCGTACCGAGGGGCCGACGTCCGCTCCCCCGCTGCTCCTCGGGCCCTCGCTGGGCACCTCGTACGCCCTGTGGGACAAGGTCGCGCCCGAGCTGTCCGCCACCCACCGGGTGGTCCGCTGGGACCTGCCGGGCCACGGAGGTTCCGCGGCCGATCTGATCGGGCCAGGGGCGAGCGTCGGTGACCTCGCCGGCCTGGTGCTGGCGCTCGCCGACTCACTCGGTGTCGAGCGGTTCGCGTACGCGGGCGTGTCCTTGGGCGGCGCGGTCGGGCTGCACCTGGCCGTGCACCATCCGCAGCGGCTGTCGTCGTTGGCGGTGATCTGCTCGTCGGCCCACTTCAACGGCTCGAAGCCGTGGGAGGAGCGGGCCGAGCAGGTCCGGCGGGAGGGCCTGGACCAGCTCGCGGACAACGCCGACGCCCGCTGGTTCACGCCCGGGTTCACTGTGCCGCGGCTGGTGCGGGACCACCGGGACGCCGACCCCGAGGCGTACGCCGCCTGCTGCGACGCGCTGGCCGCGTTCGACCTGCGGGACCGGCTGGACGGCATCGCGGTGCCCACGCTGCTGATCGCGGGCCGGCAGGACCCGGCGACCCCGCCGGCGCATCTGCGGGAGATCGCGGACGCGGTTGCGGGCGCGACCCTGATCGAACTCCCCGGCGCCTCGCATCTGGCGGTCGCGCAGTGCCCGGAGGCGGTCCTGACGGCGCTGCGTGCGCACCTCGGCCGGCCTGCCCCGCGAGGTATGGAGGTGCGGCGCGACGTGCTCGGCGACGCTCACGTGGACCGGGCGCAGGCCCGGCAGACCCCGTTCACCGCGCGCTTCCAGGACTTCATCTCGCGCTACGCCTGGGGCGAGATCTGGACCGACCCGACGCTCAGCCGCCGCGAGCGCAGCATGATCACGCTGACGGCGCTGGTCGCGCACGGCCACTACGACGAACTGGCCATGCACGTCAGGGCGGCCCGGCGCAACGGGCTCACGCCGGAGGAGATCGGCGCGGTGCTGCTGCAGACGGCGGTGTACTGCGGGGTGCCGGCGGCGAACTCGGCGTTCGCGACGGCCCAGCGGGTGCTGGCGGAGGACGACGACAGCGGGGAGTGAGCCGGGCGGTGACCTCGGCCGCGACGGCATCGCGGCCGAGCCTGTTCGAGAGCCACCGAGCCGCGGGCCGGCGGCACAGGGGCGCCGGTACGGGGTGTCCCGCGCGGGCGGCGCGGGCGCACCAGGGTACGTACGACCCCGAGGTACGCGAGCGGCTGGCGGCGGTGACCGACCAGTTGCTCGCCGCCTGACCGCGAGGGCAGAACGGCCTGGATCAACAGCATCCTGGCCGACAGCGGGCCCGGGCACTTCCTACCGCGGCCCCGCGCCCGCCTCCAGCGCCGCGCTCGCCTGCGCCGCCAGTCCGTCAGCCCCGCAGGAACGGGCCAGTGCCAGGCCCCTGTTGAGTTCGGAGGCCGAGCGGGACAGGATGCCGTTCGACGCGGGCCGCCGCGTGTTCGTACTGGCAGGGTGAGGCCTCCAGGTAGGCGACCGCCTGGGCGGCCAGCCGGACCGCGCGCTGGCCGGTCTCCAGGGCGGCGGCGCAGCGCAGGGCCTCCCCTATGGCGGTGTCCGTGCCGAAGCGCTCGGCGTGCCGGCGGGCGTCGGTGGCGAGCCGGGCGGCGCGGCCCGGGTCGTCCACGGCGAGGGCGCGGGCGAGGTCGACGGCCCAGGGGACGACCACCGGGTTGTGGTGGCCGCGCGCGGCGGCGGCCTTCTCGGCGGCCTCCAGCTCGTTGACGCCCTCCTTGCCTCTGCCCACCGCGAGGAGCAGGCGGCCGCGGACCGAGCGGGGGTCGGGCAGCACGATGGTGGACGGGTACGGCGGGGCGAAGCCGTACTGCTCGGCCACGCCCCAGGCCTCGTCGACGTGGCCGCGGGCGAGCAGCGTGTCGACGAGGTTGCAGGTCGCCGACCAGTACAGGGGCAGCCCGCGGCCGACGCGTTCGGCGATGCGCAGCGACTCGCGCAGGGACGTCTCGGCCTCCTGGAGCCGGCCGCGCCTGCGGTGCCCGAGACCGACGTAGGCGTGCGCGAGGGCGAGGTGGCCGCCGCCCCAGCCGGCCGAGTCGTAGGCGCGCAGGGCTTCCGAGAACAGGCTCTCCGCGCGGTCGAGCCGGTCGGTGTAGGCGTACGAGGAGGCCAGCATCAGGGGGAGTTCGAGGCCCCACTCGTTGTCGGTCCAGCCGAGTCCGGGCGCCAGGCGGCCGTTGACGAGTGCGCGGTCACACGCCTCGACGATCTCCTCGGCGTTCTCACCGTGGGTCATGGCGTCGAAGCCGCGCATGATGAGCAGCGCGCGTTCGGAATTGTCCCGGCCGGCGCAGGTCCTGGCGAGCTCGGCGAGACGCTCGGAGCGTCCCGGGGAGGTCGTCTCGCCCGCGTGGATGCCCTCCCACATGTACTGCACGGCCTGCAACCGCATCCGGGTGGGGCCGGGTTCGTGCCGGGCCGCCTCCGTCTCGACGGTGCGGACGGCCTCCTCCAGCTGGTCGTTGTGGAGGAGTGCCTGGGAGAGGCGGAAGACGGCGTCGACGCGTTCGGCGCCGTCGAGGCCGGGCATGGCGAGCGCCGTCTGCAGGTGGTCTATGGTCGTGGCCGGGGCGGTCAGCAGGGTGGCACAGCCGAGTTCGTAGAGCAGCTGCGCGTGGACCTCGGGCCGCGGGGGCTCCAGGAGGGCCCGTTCGAGGCAGCGGCGGGCCGCGTCGGGGGCGCCGACGGCGAGGTGGTCGCGGGCCGCCTCGCGCAGCTGCTCCACGAGTTCCTCGTCGTCGTCCGGGTGGACCTGGAGCAGGTGCCGGGAGGCGACCGCGGCGCCGCGCCCCGAGTCGGTGACGATCTGGGCGGCGATGCCGTGCATGGCCGTGCACAGGGCGGGCGGGATGGATTCGTAGACGGCGGTCGCGATCAGCGGGTGGACGAACTCCAGGTCACCGCCGTCCGCTTGGGCGTTCGCCGGGTCGGGGGAGGTCAGGATGCGGGCGCTGCGCAGCAGTTCGGCGCAGCGCACCGCCTCGCCGCGGCTGAGCGTGGCGAGTTTGGCGACCAGGTCGACGGAGATGCCGGTGCCGAGGATGGCGGCCGCCCAGGCGAACCGGGTGGCGTCGATGCCGAGTTCCTCCAGGCGGGCGACGAGGCCGCCGCCCCGGGCCGCGCGGTTCAGGGCGCGCAGTTCACCGGCCGCGCTCTCGGTGGGTTCCAGTCCGCTGTCGCGCACCTTGGCGAGGAGTTCCACGGTCTCGTACGGGTTGCCGTCGGTGACGGCCCACACCTCGCGGCAGAACGGGGCGTCGGCGTGCTCGCCGAGGGTGGCGCGGGTGAGGCCGGCGGTGCCCTGCGGGGTGAGGGCGCTGAGGGTGGTGGCGGGGCCGCCCGCGGTGGTGGCGACCGCGTCGAGGAGCCGGGCGCTCTCGCCGCTCACCTCGCCGGGCCGGCGGGCCACGACGACCAGCACGGACAGGTCGTCGAGGCGTGCGGCGAAGGCCGCGAGCCAGCGCAGGGTCTCCTGGTCGGCCCAGTGGGCGTCGTCGATCAGCAGCACCAGCGGCCACTCCCGCCGGGCCAGCCGGCGCACCGCGGCGACCAGTCCCTCGGTGACGCCCTGCGGGTCGGCCTGCCGTTCGCCGGGCTCGGTGAGGCCGAGGGCGGGACCGGCGATGTCGTACCAGTCGCCGAGGTATTCGCGGGCCTCCTCCGGCATCAGCGACACCAGCGCGGGCTGCAGCAACTGCCGTACGACGTTGAAGGGGACGGACCTGAGGGTCTGGCCGCCGCGGGCCGACCACACCGTGCAGCCCCGCCGTTCGGCGATGCGGCGGGTCTCGGCGAGCAGTGCGGTCTTGCCGAAGCCGGCCTCGCCCCGGATCACCAACAGGCTGCCCGAGGAGGAGCTGTCCGCGCCCAGGGCCTCGATCGCCCGTACGACGTCGTCGACTTCGGCGTCGCGCTCCCACAGGGAGGCCGAGGCGGCCGCTGTGGGCCGTACCTCCGTCATCCCGCTACCTCCCCATAGTCGCCCGAACGACGTACAGAACTCGAGAGTAGCCGTACGACTGCCGACACGGAGGGCCGTCCCGGTACCTGTTGCCTTGACGGGTGACGTGCGGTACGACGGTCGACGCGTCGTGCCCGCGACCAGCGGTGACCGGAGGTGACTGTCCGTCAGAACGTGTTGGGGCGGCGGGAGAGAGGCCATTTCACGCCAGAGGGAGACAGGTGCTGTTCTCGCTGACGCCGCCGCTCGGGCGAGGGGCGCTGCGGGTGCGGGCTCCGGCCGCGGGCCGCACCGCCGGGAGCGGGCCGTGCGGCTCCGGCTCCGGCGCGGGCCCCCGCTCCCGCCGGCCGAGAGCGGGCGCGTGCCCGGCTCAGGACTCCCGGAGTGACGGGGCGGCGGCCGGTGCGGCTCTGGCCGGGACGGGCGGGTCGGGGCAGGCGGGCCGGGGCCCTCTCATGTCTCTTTCACCGAGTGCTCATACGGTGGGGGCATGACGCAGGTGACTCCCCCCGGCTGGTATCCCGACCCCGGGCAGACAGATGACGCTCCCGCCACCGAACGCTGGTGGGACGGTAAGGCGTGGACGGACCAGACCCGCCCCGCGGGATCGACCGCCGCATGGGGTCCCCCGACGCAGCCGCCGGCCGCCGGACCGTATCCCGCGCATCCGGGCTATCCGGCGTACCCGGCGCAACCGCCGGCCGGTCCGCGGCGCGGGCTGCGCACCGGTATAGCCGTGGGGGCCGCCGTCGTGGTCCTCACGTGTATCGGCGTGGGCGTGTACGCGCTGTCCAACGGTGACGGCGGCAACAGCAACACGGCCGACTCGCAGCCGGGACCGGGTGGTCAGGACGGCAGGGGCGGCCCGTTCGGTGGCGGATCAGGCGGTCCGGGCGGCCGGTCGCCGGATCCGGACGGGTCGCCCTCGCCCGGCCCGTCCGAGGCGCCGAAGATCGAGAGCGGTTCGGTGACCGACGCGATCGACGGGATCAGCCTGCCCATCCCGGACGGCTGGTACGGCCAGCAGATCCCGGCCGGCGCGCAGGTCTCCTCGAACGACTCCTACGACTGCCCCGGCGTGCCCACCGAGAAGTGCACGAAGGGCGGCGCGTTCTCGACTCCCGCGCTGGCGCTCGGGACCAAGGGGACCACGGCCGAGGAGGTGGCGAAGGCGGACATCGCGGCCAACGCCGCGCAGTCCTACGGCAAGGGCTACGGCGAGATCACCTCGCACGACGTGCTGGAGTCCCAGGCGGTGACCGTGGCCGGGCAGAAGGGCTACCTGGTGCGCTGGAAGGCGGTCACCAGCAAGGGCTCCGACGGGCTCGTCCAGTCGCTGGCCTTCCCCTCCCCCGCGAACCCCCAGCAGATGGTCGTCGTCCGCTTCGGCGTCGACGTCGACCAGACGGAGTCCGTCCTCGACGACATCACCAAGGGCATCAAGGTGTCGAAGGGCGGCGGCAGCGGCCAGAACGTCTGAGCGGCCGGAACACGCGGCGGCCGGGTGGGGCGCCTCTCCGCTCAGGAGGAACCCCACCCGGCCGGGGGGTGCGCGCCGCCCCCGTCCCCACGGTGCGGCGCGAACAGGTCGCCGTCCAGTCATCCCATGGACGGCGGCCCGGTCTCAGGTCAGGCCCAGTGCGGGCAGCACCGCGGCCTCCACGAAGCAGACCAGGTACTCCGGGTCAGCGTCCTTTCCCTCCAGGACCGGCCGGGCGCGCAGGACGCCGAACATCTGCGCCGGGATGTACGCCAGCGCCGGATGGTCGGCGGGAACCTCGCCGCGTTCGACGCCGCGGCGCAGGATCTCCTCAAGCGCGGCGATCTCCGGCTCGACCAGCGCCTCGCGCAGCGCGCAGGCCAGTTCCGCGTCCTGTGTGACCGCGTGGCCGAGCGCCTGGACCAGCTTGGTGTCCTTGGTCGACCAGGCGCCCGCGGCCCGGGCGGCCAGGCGCAGGTCCTCGGCGAGTGAACCGGAGTCGATGCCGGCGAAGCGCACCCTCCGGTTGGCGCGCAGGGCCGCCGCCACGAACTGGGGCTTGGTCCGCCACTGCCGGTAGAGCGTCGACTTGCTGCAGCGGGTGCTGGCGGCGATGCCCTCCATGGTCACGGAGTCATATCCGCATTCGCGGACCTGATCGAGGACGGCGCCGAAGAACTCCCGCTCACGTTCCGGCGTGATCTTGGAGCGGCGCGAGGCGGCGACCGTCTCCGGTCCGTCCGCTGCCTGCGACGTC
The DNA here is from genome assembly GCF_000721105.1 of Streptomyces cellulosae. Taxonomy (GTDB): domain Bacteria; phylum Actinomycetota; class Actinomycetes; order Streptomycetales; family Streptomycetaceae; genus Streptomyces; species Streptomyces cellulosae_A. The sequence continues at coordinate 11,061 of NZ_JOEV01000030.1, read as the reverse complement.
ATGTGCTCTCCTCGCTCGGGTCCGGCGGCCACAAGGCCCGCATCCAGTGTCGTCCGAATGTGTCGTACGTCAATCGATACGCCAGTGTACCGATACTCAATCGTATCGGTACACTGGCGTATCGGTACGCACCCGTATCGATGAGTTCCGGGTGCCGGACGAGTCACCTGTCGGTCCGGCATCAGCACACGCACCACCGCCAGCGAAAGGGCCGGGGGATGAATGCCCGCACCGAGCCTTCAGAAGCGGCACCACGCGCGACAGCGCGTCCGCCGCTCGTCCGTGAGCTCCTGCTCGTCATAGGGCTCTTCCTCGTCTACAAGTTCGGCCGGCAGCTGGCGACGGGCCACACCGTCGAGGCGCTCCACAACGCCCACCGCGTGTGGGACTGGGAGCTGGCCGTCCATCTGCCCGGCGAGGGCTCGGTCCAGTCCCTGCTGCTGTCCAGCGACACGCTCGTACACATCGCGAACACCTACTACGCGACGGTCCACTTCCCGGCCACCCTCGGCTTCCTGGTCTGGCTCTATCTGCGGCGCCCGGCACACTACGTGTGGGCCCGCCGGGTCCTGGCCGCGCTGACCGCCACCGCGCTGGTGGTGCACCTGGTGTTCCCGCTGGCCCCGCCGCGCATGCTGGCCGAGGCCGGCCTGGTGGACACCGCGCGGGTGTACGGCCCCTCCGTGTACGGGCCGCCGCAGACCGACCACCTCTCCAACCAGTTCGCGGCGATGCCCTCGCTGCACTTCGGCTGGGCCCTGATGGTGGCGATCGGCCTGATCGTGGCGACCCGGTCGCGCCTGCGCTGGCTGTGGCTGCTGCACCCCCTGGTCACCCTGCTGGTGATCGTCGGAACGGCGAACCACTACTGGCTCGACGCGATCGTCGCGGGCGCGATCCTGGGGCTCGCCCTCGCGGTGATCCACCTCCCGCACCGGACGGTGACCACGGCCGGACGCGCGCAGGACAAGCTCGTACCCGCCGACGAGAACGCCCACGAGAACGTCCTGGTCGGAGCGGCCCGATGAACGCCACCCTGCTCGCCGTCGTCCTGTCCCTGTTCTCCGCCGTCGCCTACGCGGCCGCGGCGGTCGCCCAGGAACGCCTCGCCGCCCGCAACCCGGGCTCGGGCCTGCTGCGACTCCTCGGCTCGGGCGCATGGTGGTGGTCGGTCGGACTGAACGCCTCGGCCGCGCTGCTGCACGTCGTCGCCCTCACGTACGGTCCGCTGACGGTGGTCCAGCCGCTGGGCGCGCTCACCCTGGTCGCGGCGGTGCCGCTGGGCGCGCGGATAGCGGGACGCCGGGTCAGCGCACTGGAGTGGCGGGGTACCGCGTTCACTCTGGCCGGGCTGGCCGCGATCCTGGTCGCCGCGTCCGGACCCGCCCCCGAGCAGGTGCTGAGCACGCCCGAGGCGCTGGCCGTGGCGGGCGTGACCGCGACTTCGATCGGCCTGCTGGCGCGGCGGGGAGCTCGCCCCGGCCTGCGGCACGCCTCCGCGTCAGGCTTCGCCTCCGGTGTCGCCTCGGCCCTCACCCAGACCGTCACGGTGGCCGCGACGGACCGCTCCGGCCCGCTGCTCAGCGTGCAGGTGATCGGGGTGGCGCTGCTCGTCGCGGCCTTCGCGGCCGGCGGACTGCTGCTGTCCCAGACCGCCTACCGGGGCGGCCTCGGCGCCCCGCTCGCGGTGGTGACCCTGGCCAACCCGATGGCCGCGGCGGCGATCGGCCTGGCCCTGCTCGGCGAGCGCCTGCAGGGCGGCGCGGCCGGCGTGCTCCTCGCCCTGGCGGGAGCGGGACTGGCGTCCTGGGGCGTGCTCCTGCTCACCCGGGCGACCCCGCACGCCACCGCGGACGACGACCATCCGGTGGCCGCGGTCCTGGCACTGGAGCCCTCCACCGCGACGACCGAACCGGCGCTGGTACCCCGGCTGCCCCGGCAGAAGGAGCCGGGACACCTCACCTCGCTCTGATCACCTCGCGCCGGTCACCTCGCTCTGATCACCTCGCAATGATCACCTCGCGCCGGTCACGCACTCCGACCGAGAGCGCGCGCTCAGCCCAGTCCGCGGGAGTCCTGCTTGAGCGCCGTGTCGACGGTCAGTGCCGTCGCCACGACCAGGCTCAGCAGCGGCTCGGGCAGTTGGTAGTGGATCTGCAGGACGTAGTTGTCCGCAGTGGTGAACATCGTCTTGGCGAGGCCCTCCCAGGTCTTGGTGATCCGGGCGACCTCGTTGTCGGTGTGGTCGACGATCGCGAAGTTCCAGGCCCGCCAGTTCTCCGCCTTGATCGCGCCGACCTGCTCGCCGTTCACGTTCATCGCGAAGTTGATCTTGCCGATCATGTTCTGCTGGACGATCTCCCCCACCGGCGAGCCGTCCGGACGCTCCACGATCACCCGCGACTTGAGAAACTTCCTCGGCCGCGTCAGCAACAGCACGGGCTGCCCGTAGGCGTCCCGGATCTCCAGCTTGTGCGTCATGAACTGGTCGATGCTGGCGATGAACCGGAGGATCTTCTTCAGCGCGCTCTGCCCGACCTGGACGACCGAGCCGAGCTGGTTGCCGTTCTGGTCCATGACCTTGTACTCGTTGGTCAGCTCGATCAGCTTGGCCTTCTGGTTCACCACCAGCACCGGCTCGGTGAACAGGCTGCCGCCGCCGGGGCCGCCCGCGACGACCCCGGCCTGCTGCTGCACCTGACGCTGCACACGCGCGTCCGGCCCGGCCTGTTGCTGCGGCATCTGCGTCTGCGGCGCCGCCTGCTGCTGGTCCGCGTTGGTGTGTTCGGTCCACTGCGCGCCGTCCCAGTAGCGGAGCGTCTGGGCCGCCCCGTGCGGATCGGGGTACCAGCCTGCAGGAGTGTTCGATTGCATGGTCACCGGGGCACACTACCCCGGGACCATCGGTTTCTGGCCAGCCCCAGCAGGCCTTGCCGCACCAGGCTTTACTCCGTTGCGACGGCCGGGTCGCTGACCCCGGGACGCCCGTTCTCGACATGTCCGGCGAACCGCCGTACAAAGGCCGGGTCGGCCTCGGAGGTGACGGTCAGGTCGTACCAGCGCCTGCTCGCCGTGAGGTCGAAGGTGTGCCGCACGGTGGCGCCGGCCCGTACGGTGAAGGTCCAGGCCGGGCGGCCGTATCCGTCGGCGGCCTTCAACCGGACCGTGGCGGAACCCTTGTTGGTGAAGGTCAGCTCGACGTCGTCACCGGTGTGCCGTGCGGTGACCTCGGGACCGGCGGTCTTGTTCGGCCCCTTGAAGACCCGCAGGAAACCGTTGGGACCGTGCACGCTCAGGTCGTACGACCCCTTCGAGTACGCCGAGTTCCAGGTGTCCGAAACGCTCTTGCCGGCCTCGGTGGTGTAGCTCCAGGGGCCGTCGGTGCGGTTGCCGGAGGTGACCAGGAACGCGGCACCGGCCTTCGCGCCGGAGGCGAAGGTGAGGGTGAACCTCCCGTTCGCCGCGTCCACCGAACCGTCCACGTGCGGCGTGTACTTGAGCGCGCGGGCGGGGCGCAGGCCGCGCTCCTGCCTGGGCAGGACCGCCTTGGCCGGCGGGGTGGGCACGTAGTCGGGGTGGCGGTCGCGGTCCGGCGGTTCGTAGCCGTCGGTGTCCGGCAGGGCGACCGGCCCGGTGTCCTTGCGGGAGAAGTCGAACGCGGCCGTCAGGTCACCGCAGACTGCCCGCCGCCAGGGCGAGATGTTCGGCTCGTGCACGTGGAAACGGCGCTCCATGAACCGGATGATCGAGGTGTGGTCGAGTGTCTCGGAGCAGACGAACCCGCCCTTGCTCCACGGCGAGACGACGAGCATCGGCACCCGCTGGCCGAGCCCGTACGGTCCGGCGGCATGGCCGCCGCCGCCCGGGAAGACGTCCAGGGCCGGGTCGACCGTCGACTTGCCCTGCGCGGCCGAGGCGGGCGGGAACGGCGGGACCAGGTGGTCGAAGAAGCCGTCGTTCTCGTCGTAGGTGATGAACAGGGCCGTCTTCGCCCACACCTTCGGGTCGGCGGTCAGTGCGTCCAGGACCTGGGCGATGTACCAGGCGCCGTAGTTCGCGGGCCAGTTGGGGTGCTCGGTGAAGGCCTCGGGGGCGACGATCCAGGAGATCTGCGGCAGCTTGCCGCCCTTGACGTCGGCCTTGAGCTGGTCGAAGTAGCCCTCGCCCTTCGTGTGGTCGGTGCCGGTGCGGGCCTTGTCGTAGAGGGGGTCGCCGGGCTTGGCGTTCCGGTACTGGTTGAAATAGAGCAGCGAGTTGTCGCCGTAGTTGCCGCGGTAGGCGTCGTTGATCCAGCCCCAGGAGCCGTTCGCGTCGAGGCCGTCGCCGACGTCCTGGTAGATCTTCCAGGAGACTCCGGCCTTCTCCAGGCGCTCGGGGTAGGTCGTCCAGCCGTAGCCGACCTCGTCATTGCCGAGGACCGGGCCGCCGCCCTGACCGTCGTTGCCCGTGTAACCGGTCCACATGTAGTAGCGGTTCGGGTCGGTGGAGCCGATGAACGAGCAGTGGTAGGCGTCGCAGACGGTGAAGGAGTCGGCGAGGGCGTAGTGGAACGGGATGTCGTCGCGGGTCAGGTACGCCATCGTCGTCGACGACTTGGTGGGCACCCACGTGTCGTACCTGCCCCCGTTGAAGGCGGCGTGTCCGTCGTTCCAGCCGTGCGGGAGGTCCTGGAGGAAGGCCATGCCCAGGTCGTCGGCGTCGGGGTGGAAGGGCAGGACGTCCTTGGTGCCGTCGGACTGGTGCCAGACCGTCCTGCCGTTCGGGAGCGTCACCGGACGCGGGTCGCCGAAGCCCCGGACGCCGCGCAGCGAACCGAAGTAGTGGTCGAAAGAACGGTTCTCCTGCATCAGGACGACGATGTGCTCGACGTCCTCGATGCTCCCCGTACGGTGGTTCGCCGGGAGCGCGGCGGCGCGCTGGATGCTGTTCGACAGCGTGGTGAACGCCGTGGTGGCGCCCGCGAGTTGCATGAATCTGCGCCGGTTGACCTCGGGCATGGGTGGTGCCTCTCATCCAGGGGGGCGGATGGCCGGAACGGGACGGAATGACGGAATGCGTGAGCTGCGAGTGTTCCAAGAGCACCAAACGTCAGGGAAGGGTGTGGTGGCGCTGATGTGAAAGTCGTCGGTACGGGAGGTGTGGGGACGCCGAAGCGGGGGATGGTCGCGATCATGACAGAGACGCACACGTCGCCGTCCACCCCGACGAAACGGCCCGTACGCCAACTGCTGGCGGCCTCCGTGGGCAACGCCGTGGAGTGGTACGACTGGTACGCCTACACCTTCCTGGCCACCTACATCGCCACCGAGGTCTTCCCGAAGAGCGCCGGCAACTCACTGGTGCCGCTGCTGTCGACGTTCGCGGTGTTCGCGGTGGGCTTCTTCATGCGGCCGGTCGGCGGACTGCTCATGGGCACGATCGCGGACCGGCACGGACGGCGCGCCGCGCTCACGGTCACCATCCTGCTGATGGGCGGCAGCAGTCTCCTGGTCGGGCTGACCCCGACGTACGCGGCGGTCGGCGTCCTGGCTCCCGTGGTGCTGGTCCTCGCGCGGCTGCTCCAGGGCCTGTCCGTGGGCGGGGAGTTCGCCGCTTCCACGACCTTCCTGGTGGAGTCGGCGGGTCCCGGCCGACGCGGACTGTTCTCCAGCTTCCAGTACGTGTCGACGACGGCCGGACAGCTCGTCGCCTCCGGGATCGCCACCCTGCTCGTGGACACGCTCAGCGACGGGCAGATGAACGGCTGGGGCTGGCGGCTGCCCTTCCTGTTCGGAGCCGTCCTCAGCCTGGTGGGCTTCTGGATCCGGCAGGGCGCCCAGGAGACGAGGAGCGCCGAGCAGCGACAGGCACCGCGCCCCGGCCTGTTCGAGGCGCTGCGCCGGCACCCCCGCGAGTCCCTCCTCATCTGCGGCATCACGGCGGGCGGCACCATCGCGTACTACACCTGGACCTCCTACCTGCCGACCTACGCCGAACTCAACGCCGGCGTCGACAAGTCCGACGCCCTGCTCGCGGGTACGATCTCCCTCGCCTTCTTCGGCCTGCTCCAGCCGCTCGGCGGACTGCTCTCCGACCGCTTCGGCCGCCGCCCGCTGCTCCTCTTCTTCGGCCTCGGCTTCGCCCTGCTCAGCGTGCCGCTGCTGCACGCCCTGCGCGACTCGTTCGCGGTGCTGCTGCTGGTGCAGTGCGCGGGCATGGTCCTGCTGACCGGCTTCACGTCGATCAGCGCGGCCGTCAACGCCGAGGTCTTCCCGCCCCGGGTGCGGGCGGCCGGCATCGGCTTCCCCTACTCCCTGACGGTCGCGCTGTTCGGCGGGACGGCCCCGTACGTCGGCACGCTCTTCAAGGAGACGGGTCACTCCGGGTTCTTCCCCTGGTACGTGGCCGCCCTGTGCCTGCTGTCCTCGCTGGTGTACCTGCGGCTGCCGGAGACGGCGCACCAGGAGCTGCGCCGCTGACGGGGTCTGCCACGTGGCGGGCACAGCCACGCACGTCAGGCTGCTTGCCTGCGGGGCGCGACCGCACTCCCGTACGAGAGCTGAGGCCGCACCCCGCGGGTCAGGATCCCTTGGGCACCTCACATGTTGATCATGTGTCCTGCCAGGCCGTGGACGGCCTCCTGGATGGCCTCGCCCAGGGTCGGGTGGGCATGGACGTTGCGGGCCAGCTCGTGGACGGTGAGGTCCCACTTCTGGGCCAGGGTGAGCTCGGGGAGGAGTTCGGTGACGTCCGGGCCGATCAGGTGGCCGCCGATCAGCTCGCCGTACTTGGCGTCGCTGATGAGCTTCACGAACCCGCTCACGTCTCCCAGGCCGTGCGCCTTGCCGTTCGCGGTGAAGGGGAACTTCGCGACCCTGACGTCGTAGCCCTTCTCCCGCGCCTGGGCCTCGGTGTAGCCGAAGCTGGCGATCTGGGGCTGGCAGAAGGTGGCGCGCGGGATCATCGCGTAGTCGAGCTCCATGGTCTCCGCGTCCGCGAGGGTCTCGGCGGCGATGACGCCCATCGCCTCGGCGGCGTGCGCGAGCATCAGCTTCGCGGTGACGTCCCCGATGGCGTAGATGTGCGGGACGGAGGTCCGGCAGCGCCCGTCCACGTCGATCGCGCCCCGCTCGGTGACGGCGACGCCGGTGTTCTCGAGGCCGTAGCCGGTCACGTTCGGGGCGAAGCCGATCGCCTGCAGCACCTTGTCGGTCTCCAGGATCTGCTGGTTGCCGTCCTTGCCGGTGACCGTCACGCGGACCTGCGGACCGGACTCGTCGATGGACTCGACCCGGGTGGAGGTGAGCACGTCGATGCCCAGACGCCGGTACTGCTTGGCCAGTTCGGCGGACACCTCGGCGTCCTCGAGGGGTGCGACCCGGTCCAGGAACTCGACGATCGTGACCTTCACGCCGTAGTTGTGCAGGACGTAGGCGAACTCGATGCCGATCGCGCCGGCGCCCGCGATCACGATCGACTGCGGGAGGTCCTCGGCCAGGATCTGCTCCTCGAACGTCACCACGCGGGAGGTGCGGCGGGTGCCGGGCAGGAGCTTCGGCGTGGCGCCGGTGGCGATGATGCAGTGGTCGAACCCGATCGTCTGCGTGGAGCCGTCGAAGAGGGCCACGTCGAGCGTGTGCGGGTCGCGGAAGGTGCCGCGCCCGCTGATCTCCGTGATCTTGTTCTTCTTCATCAGATAGTGGACGCCCTTGACCCGGCCGTCCGCCACCTTGCGGCTGCGCCGGAACGCCTCGCCGTAATCGAAGGACACCTGCCCCTCGACCTTGATGCCGAAGGTCTTCGCCTCGCGAGTGAAGACGTGCGCCAACTCGGCGTTGCGCAGCAGGGCCTTGGTGGGGATGCAGCCGACGTTCAGACAGACGCCGCCCCAGTACTTCTCCTCGACGACCGCGACGCGCTTGCCGAGCTGTGCGGCGCGGATGGCGGCGACATATCCGCCGGGACCCGCGCCGAGGACGACGACGTCGAAGTGCTCGCCCTGCTCATCCATGGAGGTTCCTTTCTGAGGGGGCGGCCGGCCTCGCACGAGGGCCGACGCGCTCCCGGTCCGACACTGGTTCGTCAGTTCGTTCGTCAATGCATCGGAGGACCTCCGAGGGAGAACATCCGACGGAGGACATCCGGGTGTCCTCCGCCAGCATGCTCCATCAGGAGCAGCGGTCCGGAACGCGGGCCGGTCGGCGAACCGGAGCAGACCTTGAGGAAGACCTTGATGGCGACCTCGGCTGACTGTCAATGATGAAGCCAGGAGCCGTCCCGTACCAGGAGTCGGGCAGCCGCGTTCGCCACGACTACCGGCTCACCCGCAAGGGCTGGGACCTGCGGCCCGTCCTCGTGGCGCTCCGGCAGTGGGGCGAGGCGTACGAGGGTGACCCTGAGGGCCCGGTCCGGTCCTGGACCTTCGGCACGGTGAGTGCGGGGCCCCGGTGCGGTTCGTGGTCGAGTGCGCCGCAGAACATGCCGCCCTGCGCCCCTCCGGCGTCACCGCCCGGCCTGGCCCGGCGGCCCGGCCCCCGGCCGTGACCGTCCACGCCGGTCCACGCGTCCCGCCCGGACGCCACGGGTAAGCCACCAGTGACCGCCGGACGGGCCGTGATGCGGTCGAACGCCCCTGCCGCACCGCCAACCGCTGATCACCGGTCGGTCCTGGCCCTGACGTCTCGCGCCTCACCTCTTGCGCCACTCCTCGGCCAGCAACTCGTAGGACCGCACCCGGTCCGCGTGGCCGTGGGTGATCGTGGTGATCAGCAGTTCGTCGGCGCGGGTGGCCTCCTGGAGCTGCTCCAGCTGATCGGCGACCCGGGCCGGGGAGCCGACGAACTGGGTGTCGAGGCGGTCCTGGACCAGCGCCCGGTCCGCGTCCGACCATGCGTGGGCGCGCGCCTCGTCCGGAGTGGGGAACTGGATCGCGCCCTCGGCGCTACGGATGCTGCGGACCCAGAGGCCGTAGCCGGTGGCGAGTTCGCGGGCGGTCTCGTCGTCCTCGGCGACCACCACGTCCGCGGACACGCTGACGTACGGCTCGTCCAGGACCTCGGAAGGCTGGAACGCGGCGCGGTAGCCCTCCGCCGCCTCCAGCACCGTGGCCGGACTGACGTGGTAGTTCGCCGCGAACCGCAGACCGTTGCGCCCCGCGACCTCGGCGCTCTCGCCGCCGCTGCTGCCCAGGATCCAGATCTCGACGTCGGCGCCCTCTCCCGGCACGACGTGCGCCTCGACGCCGTCCGCGGAGCGGTACGTTCCCGCCAGCAACGCCAGGATGTCGTCGATCTGCTCGCCGTAGTCCTGCGACTCGGCGTTCGGCAGCAGAAGCAGCTTGCGCTGGAGGGCGAGGCGCGGTGAGCCGAGCAGGTGCTCGAAGGAGAAGCGGCGCGGGATGCGCAGGCCGTTCGGGGCGCGGCCCTCGATCACCTGTGTCGCGGTCGGCAGTGGGGTGGCGGGCCCGCCGGGCGGGCGTCCGCCGGAGCGACCGAGGCCCAGGTCGAGGCGCCCTGGGTGCAGTGCGTCGATCAGGCCGAACTCCTCGACCGTGGACAGGGCGGTGCGGTGGCCCAGTTGTACGGCACCTGAGCCGATCCTGATGGTGGAGGTGGCGGACGCGGTCAGGGCGAGGACGACCGCGGGCGAGGTTCCCGCCACGCCCGGGTTGAGGTGGTGCTCGGCGAACCAGTAGCGGGCGTACCCGAAGCTCTCGGCCCGCCGGGCCAGGTCGATGGAGTTGCGCAGCGCCACGGTTGCGGTGGAACCGGACGAGATCGGGACCAGATCGAGGACGCCGAGGGGGATGCCGGACATGTGCGAAGGGCTCCTCAGTGGTCGGTGGGCACGGGCTCCGCGAGGACCGGGCCCCACGCGAACGGCGGATCGGGAATCTCGCGGCGCAGCACCGGCGCGACGTCCGACTGGAAGCGTTCGAGGGAGTCCCGGTGCTGACCATCCGTCAGTCCCCCTGCGTCCGCATGCAGATGCAGTACGGTGTGCCCGAACTGTTCGTGGTAGCGGTGTACCTTCTCGATGATCTGCTGAGGGCTGCCGATCAGCGCCGAACTGCGCTCCACGAAGTCCTCCAGGGTGGAGAACACCGGCTCCAGGCCCAGCCCCTTCTGGAACGCCAGGTTCCCCTCGAACACGGGCCGGTAGGCGGCGATCGCCTCCTGGGAGGTGCGGGCCGCGTAGAGACCCGCCGTCCCCGCGCCGACCGCGATGCCGGCCGGATCGTGGCCGTAGTACTCCCAGCGCTCGCGGTAGTGGCGGATCAACTCGGCATAGGGCTCGATGGGATGGGTGACATTGGCGGAGAACAGCGGGTCGCCGTAGCGGGCGGCCAGGTCGACCGACTCCTTGCTGGTCGCGCTGCCGTGCCAGACCCTGATCGGCTGCTGGAGGGGCCGGGGCCACACCTCCGCGTCCTTGAGTTCCGGGCGGAACCGGGTCTTGGCAGTCACCTGGTCCTGGCGCCAGATCCCGCGGAACACCTCGTAGCTCTCGGCGTTGCGGTCCCACTGGTCCTCGGGGGTGACCTGGAACAGGTCCCGCTGGGCAGCCCCGTTGCCCTTGCCGATGATCAGCTCGAGGCGTCCGCCGGAGAGATGGTCCAAAGTCGCGTAGTCCTCGTACGCCCGCACCGGGTCGAGGAGGCTGAGCGTGGTGACCGCGGTGAACAGCCGGATACGGGAGGTCAGGGCGGCGATGTGACTGAGGACGACGGGCGGCGAGGAGGAGATGAAGGGCCGCTCGTGCCGCTCCCCCACGCCGAAGCCGTCGAAGCCCAGCTCCTCGGCGAGGAGCGCGTTGTCGAGCACCTCGCGGAAACGGTCCCGGGTGGACTTCCGTACGCCGGTCACCGGGTGCGGGGCGTGCACGATCAGGGTGATGGCGAGGAACTTCATGACGCGGCTCGCTGCTCGTCGCGCACCTCGCCGGGGAGAGTCAGACCCAGGTGGTCGCGCAGGGTGGTGCCCGCGTACTCCGTGCGGTACACGCCGCGTTCCTGGAGCAGGGGGACGACCTGGTCGGCGAAGACGTCGAGGCCGGTCGGGGTGATGTGCGGGGCGAGGATGA
>NZ_JOEV01000029.1 GCF_000721105.1 Streptomyces cellulosae | reverse complement strand
TTGTAGCCCGAGGCGCGGAACTGCCGCTCGGCGGCATGCAGGACGTGGTCGCGGTCGAAGCTTCGTGGTCTCGCCATACACAGAAGGTAAAGCCGACCCGCCGTAGTTGACAACTCAGTACAGAACCGCCTAGGTTTCGGACTGTTCAGTAAACAACCATCCTGGGCTCACCGGACAGGCTGCGTGCACGCCTGGCGCCATCGAGAGCAACCCATGCTTTTGAACTCCTCCGCGCCGCCCGGCGTTGCGACGCCTTGGCGAGTTTCATCGCCGTACTGGATCTGTACATCACGAACGTCCCAAGCAAGCCGGGGCCGGACTCTCCACAACAGCCCAAGACGGTCGCCGACCACATCCTCGGCTTTCTGAACAGCTGACCCCCCTCCAACCACCCAGAACTCGAAGGGTTGACCGAACCATGACTGACAAGGAAAAGCAGGAGGTCATGGCCGTGACGACTCCTCCGCACGCGAGCGACGCACCGGCCGAGGGGACCGTCGACGCGGTGGTGATCGGCGGGGGCGCCGCGGGGCTGAACGGTGCACTGATCCTCGCCCGCTCCCGCCGCTCGGTCGTCGTGATCGACAGCGGCTCCCCGCGCAACGCGCCCGCGAAGGCCGTGCACGGCCTCATCGCCCTGGACGGCACCCCGCCGCCCGAGATCCTTCGACGAGGCCGGGAGCAGGTGCGCCAGTACGGCGGACGCGTCGTGTTCGGCGAGGTGGTCTCGGCCCAGTCCGCCGCCCCGTCGGCGGACGGGGACCTGCGGTTCACCGTCACCCTGGCCGACGGCCGCAGCATCACCGCCCGCCGCATCCTGGTGGCCACCGGCCTCACGGATGTGCTGCCGGAGGTGCCCGGCCTCGCCGAGCACTGGGGAGACAGTGTGGTGCACTGCCCGTACTGCCACGGCTGGGAGGTACGCGACGAGCCCATCGGCATCCTCGCCACCGGCCCGGCCTCCATCGGCCACGCGTATCTGTTCCGTCAGCTGACCGAGGACCTGACCTACTTCACCCACGGCACCGACCTGGACGAGGACAGCCGCGCCCGCTTCGCCGCCCGCGGCATCCGCGTCATCGACACCCCGGTCACCGAGGTCGTCAACGACACCGACGGTGCCCTCGCCGGGGTGCGCCTGGCCGACGGCCAGGTCGTGGCCCGCCGCGTCCTCGCGGTCGGCCCGCAGATGCAGGCCCGCAGCCAGGGCCTGGAAGGTCTGGGCCTGCCGGTGCGGGACCTGCCGAACATGGGCCGCGGCTTCGCCTCCGGCGTGGCCGGCACCACCGAGGTGCCGGGTGTGTGGGTGGCCGGCAACGCCACCGATCTGGTCGCCCAGGTCGGGGCCTCCGCGGCGGCCGGCGCACTGGCCGGCGCCGACATCAACAGGATGCTGGCCACCGCGGACACCGACGCAGCTCTCCAGGGATCGCCGAGGTAAGCCCAAAAGGGGCCACAGGGTGATCTTGAAGCCCTGAGATCTCGGCCCGTCACCCGCTCACCTCACCTTGCGCGCGTTCGTGCGGCGGGACGACAAACGCGCGCAGTCGCTGCGCGAGGCCGGGGCCGAGGTCTTCGTCGGCGACCTGCTCAAACTCGCGGACGTGGCCGCCGCGCTGAAGGGAGCCACTGAGCGCTCCGGAGCAAAACATGACGCCACCCGATGGCCAACTGAGTGATTTCGCTCGTCCGACCCGTCCCCCTCAGGAGCTACTGATGCCCTTCCTTGCGAACAGCCCCGTGGAGAAAATACCCGGGCCTTATGCGCGGCGCTGGTGGGCGCTGCTCGTGCTGTGCCTGAGCCTGCTGGTCACGGTGATGGCGAACACGTCGCTGATCGTCGCCGCCCCCGACATGACCACCGACCTGGGCCTGAGCAGCAGTGATCTGCAGTGGGTCGTCGACAGCTACACCGTTCCGTACGCGGCGCTGATGCTGGTGCTGGGCTCGATCGGCGACAAGTACAGCCGGCGCGGCGCGCTGGTGCTGGGTCTGCTGATCTTCGCCGGCGGTTCGGTGATGGGGAGCATGGTCGACGAGACCTCGCTGGTCATCGCGGCCCGCGCGATCATGGGTGTCGGTGCCGCGGTCGTGATGCCGGCCACGCTGTCTCTGGTGGTCGCGACCTTCCCCCGGAGCGAGCGGGCCAAGGCCATCACCGCCTGGGCCGCGACCTCCGGGCTGGCGGTAGCCGTCGGCCCGCTGGTCTCCGGCTGGCTGCTTGAGGACCACGCCTGGGGCTCGACCTTCCTGATCAACGTGCCGATCGCCGTCCTCGCCGTGTTCGGCGCGCTCGCCCTGGTACCGCCGTCCAAGGCGGAGGGCATGGGCCGGATCGACTACGTCGGTGGTCTGCTGTCGATCGTCTCCGTCGGCTCCCTGATCTACGCCGCCATCGAGGGCCCGCACTCCGGCTGGGGCGCCGGCCCCGTCACCGCCGCCGTGGTCGCCGGTGCCGGTCTGGTCGCCTTCGTGGCCTGGGAGCTGCGGCACCCGCACCCGATGCTGGACGTCCGAAAGTTCGCGCTGCGGCCCTTCAGCGGCTCGATGCTCGCGGTGCTGTTCTTCTTCTTCGGTATGTTCGCCGTGATCTACTACTCGACGCAGTTCCTGCAGTTCGTCCTCGGCTACGGAGCCCTGGACACGGGTGTACGGCTGCTGCCGCTGGGCGGTGCGGTGTTCCTCGGGTCCGCGCTGACCGGGAAGTTCACCCCGAAGCTGGGGGTGAAGGTGATGGTCGTGACCGGCATGGTCGTCGGCACGGCGGGCATGTTCCTGCTCACCCAGATCGACAAGGGGTCGACGTACGGGGACTTCCTGGTGCCGCTGATGATGCTGGGCCTCGCGCTCGGACTGAGCGTCTCCCCGGCGACCGACACGATCATGGGCTCCTTCCCCGAGTCCGAGCTGGGCGTCGGCGGCGGTGTCAACGACACCGCGCTCGAGCTGGGCGGGGCGCTGGGCATCGCGGTGCTGGGCTCACTGCTGGGCACGGCCTACCGGGACGAGTTGACCGACCTGGTGGGCGACCGGCTCCCGGGCGAGGCGATGGAGATCGCCAAGGACTCGGTCGGCGGTGGCCTGGCCGTCGCGGAGCGGGTCGCGCAGGATCCCTCCGCCGGGCCCCAGCAGGCCCAGGCCGCCGTGGACGCCGTCCACCAGGCCTTCGCCCACGGTGTCGCCCAGACCAGCCTCATCGGCGGGATCATCATGGCCGCCGGAACCCTGATCGTCCTCGCGGTCCTGCCGGGCCGGCGCGGGTTCGCGAGGAAGAACTCCGAGCCGGGGGCCGGGACGGCGGCGAGCGATGCGGCGGCTGTGCGGGAGCACACCGGGTCCACCCGTTAGATCGCCGGCGGGGCGTCCACCGGATCGCCGGGAACGCGCCCGTCGGCGCTTCGGGCAGGAGGCCGTGGGGCCGGCGGCTCTGCGGGCTGACAGGTGCGGTCCGGGCTGACCGGGCTGACCGGGCTGACGGATACGGTCCGGGCTCACCGGGCTGACAGATACGGTCAGGGCTGACCTCGGTCCGGTGGAAGTCCCAGGTCCCGCAGAGGTCAGTTGGCCCATGGGGGCGTGATCCGGGTGCCGTCGGCCAGTTCGGCTTCCAGGCCGATGGAGGTGGTGACCCAGGAGATCGCGGTCGCGGACGTCGGGTTCTCCACGCTCAGGGTCGCCCCCGGGTTGATGATTACCGTGTCGCCCGCCGTGATCCGGTCGGTGCGGCCGTCGAGCGTGATCAGGAGCTCGCCGATGAGCAGGTGGAAGATCTCCTCACGGTTGACCGTGTGGGCGGGGGCTTTGGTTCCGGCGGGGATCTCGCCCCGCCAGGCGCACAACTCCTTGCTGCCGGTGAGGGGAGTGGCGTACGAGATGAAACGGGCACCGTGGATCTCGTGGGTCGTGGCTTCGGATGAGCGGACGACGGGCATGGCTGTCCCCTGAGGTGAGATGGTCAAGTTACTTGACTGCGCGATCGTCCTATAGTCAATCTGCTTGACCAACCGGTCAAGAGTGTTTCAATGCCTCCGTGCAGAATTCCGAAGCCATGGCCCTGTCAGCCGCCCTGCTCGCCGTTGCCGGTGAGCTCACGCACCGCATCAACGAGGGTGTGGTCGCCCGTGGCTTCGAGGGCGTCAGGCCTGCGCACGGATTCGCCTTCGCCCGGCTCGCCCCGGGCGGTGCGACCGTCACCGACCTCGCCGCCCACCTCGGCGTGACCAAGCAGGCCGCGAGCCAGCTGGTCGACGAGATCGTGCGCAAGGGATACGCGGAGCGGCGGCCGCATCCCCAGGACGCGCGGGCCCGGCTGGTCGTGTTGACCGAGCAGGGGTGGGCCTGCACCCGGGCGGCGGAGGAGGCGGCGGCGGAAGCCGTGGGGGCGTGGGTCGAGCTGCTGGGCGAGGGGGAGATGAGCGTGTTGCGTGATCAGTTGGCGCGTATCGCTCCCCATGGTCCGCTGCGGCCCGCATGGTGAGGTGCAGTGTGCCGGACCCCAGGAACCGCGAAACCGCCCGGTGGGGCGGTCCGAGGCGATCTTCATGTCTGTCTTGGGGGAGGGTTCGGACTGGGATCAGGAAGTGCCGTGCGCGCTTGGACGACCGAACGGATCCCGCTGTCGATTCACTGTCGACTCATCGGAGTGAAGCGGCTGGACTGGCTGGACTGAGGGGACTTCGGCCCTCAGTCGTCCGGCCACCAGGTGCGTGCGATGTCCTTGCGGACCTCCGGCCGTCCCGCGGGGCGGTCGTCGGCCTCCTCGCGGACCCTTGAGTCCGTCTTCTTCAGGGGCTTCTGCACGGTCATTCGGCGCATGGCTGCCTCCTTCGGGGACTACGAGTTCCGCGTTCTCGCGGAGGTAGACCCGTGCAGGGAGAATTCCTCATCGATTGCCGGTCTGTCAGTGGCCGCTGTCACGATTCGACTGTCAGTGGCGGGTGTCACTCTTGGGCACATGACGAACGAGAGTGACGCCACGACCTCGACGGACGTCGACTGGGACGCCCGGGCGGCCTCCTTCGACGACGAGCCGGACCACGGCCTGCGCGCCCCGGACGTGCGCCGCGCCTGGGCCGAGCGGCTGCGCGGCTGGCTGCCCGGGCGTGCAGCCGACGTCCTCGACCTCGGCTGCGGCACCGGCAGCCTCTCACTCCTCGCGGCCGAGCAGGGACACCGCGTCACCGGCGTGGACCGGTCCTCGAACATGGTGGCTCTCGCCCGCGCCAAACTCGCCGGACGTGACGCGGTGTTCCTCGTCGGTGACGCGGCGGAACCGCCGGTGGGGGAGGAGCGGTTCGACGTGGTGCTCGTCCGGCATGTGCTGTGGGCGCTGCCCGACCCCGGCCGGGCCCTGCGGCACTGGCGGGAGTTGCTGCGCCCTGGGGGCACCTCCCACGCTTTCGGCAGTGGGGGAGGGCGGCTGGTCCTGATCGAGGGTGTGTGGGGCACGGTCAGTCCGGCCGGCATACCCGCCGACCGGCTCACGGCCCTCCTCGCCCCGCTCGCCGGGCAGGTGCGCGTGGACCGGCTGTCGGACGACGCGCTGCTGTGGGGGAGGGCCGTGGACGACGAGCGGTACGCGGTGGTGGCGACGGTGTGAGCCGTGCGCGGTTCCGCCATCACTCGGTTACGTGGTCATGCGGACATGCGGACATGCGGTCACCTGGTCATCCGGTCACGCGAGCAGCGTCTCCAGGCCGTCCCCTCGGGCCAGGGCCTCCAGCTCGTCCAGGGCTGTCACGGCGGCGGCCGCTGCTCGCGGATCCCGGTCCGCGAGACCACTCTCGGCGAACTCGTCCTCGTCCAGACGGCGTACGTCCGTGCCGTCGCCCGAGACCCACAGGTCCAGGTCGAGGTCCTCGACCACGAGTTCCGTACCGGAGAGCGTGGCCGGGCGGGTGATGTCGCAGTACCAGCCCTTCAGCGCGCCGGCCGCGTCCCGGACCTCCTTCACCGCGTACCAGCGGTCACGCCAGTAGTACTCGGTGAAGACATCGCCCGGCTCGAAGCGGACGAAGCCGAAGTCGCGGGTGCCGGTGCCGGCCCAGGGGGCGCGTACGGCGATCCGGGTGCCGTCGTCGGCCAGCAGCACGCTCCGGTAACGGATCTTCGTGCGGCCCGCCTTGACGAGGACGACCTCCAGGTGACGCGCCGGCTCAGCCGAGTTCACGGACATAGCGCACCTCCGTCGCGCAGATCTCGTAACCGAACCACTTGTTGACCGCGATCATCGGGCCGTTGCCGGCGTCGTTGCCCGTGAACGCCTCGGTGAGACCCGCCTCGCGGGCGCGCTGCAGGGAGTCGGCCTTGGCGAGCTTGGCGAGGCCGCGGCCTCGCCAAGCGCGGGCGGTGCCGGTCATGACGGTGCCGTAGCGGGTGCCGCCGTCGGTGCGGGCCGCGCTGAAGGCGACCGGGCGCCCGTCGGCCACGGCGATCGAGGTCAGTTCGGGGCTGAAGAGCGGGTGGTGCCAGGTCCCCTCCAACCAGGCCTCGTAGTCCGTGAACTCGCAGTCGATGTCGCTCGGTTCGTCCGACATCGTCTCCGAGTCCAGCTCGAACACCGGGCGCGGGTCGTCCGCGAAGTCGGCACCGGTACGCAGCTCGACCCCGGCCGGCAGGGGCGGGCGCGGGGGCAGGGTGCCGTTCGTCAGATCCAGGCGCAGGAAGTAGGCGGAGCGGCTGCCGCGGTAGCCGTGCCGTTCGACGAAGGCGCGGTTGCCGGGCTCGTCCAGAACCCAGGCGAAGAGCTTGGTCGCCCCGACACCGGCCAGGTGCTCCTCGGCGGCGCGGACCAGAGCTGTGCCGGCGCCGCGCCCCGTGCGCTCCGGGTGCACGTACACGTTGACGTAGCCCTGCCCCGGCTCCGGGCTGTCGTGGACGATCCCGACCTGGGCGGTGCCGACGATCTCGCCGTCCTCCTCCGCGACCAGGGGGCGGAAGTGGGAGGCGGGGTGGGCGTGGGTGAGGTCGTAGGCGAGGGAGTCAGCGGTGACGAGGTAGAAGGGAAGAGCGAGGTGGCGGACCCGGGCGAAGCCCTCGAAGTCGGCCCGCACCCCGGGGCGGAGGTCGCGCACAGTCATGGTCATATGAGCGGAGGCTATGCGGGAGAAGCTTCCCGGTGCCTCTCATTTTCGCCCGGGTGCGGGACAATCGCCCACGTGACCTTGAAGATCCACATCGATGACAGCGCCCCGCCGTACGAGCAGGTGCGGGCGCAGATCTCCGAGCAGGCGCGCTCGGGTGTGCTGCCGGTCGGGTACCGGCTGCCGACCGTGCGGGGGCTCGCCGAATCGCTCGGCCTGGCCGCGAACACGGTCGCCAAGGCGTACCGGGCGCTGGAAGGGGACGGGGTGATCGAGACGCGGGGCCGCAACGGAACGTACATCGCCGCGGCGGGCTCGGCGGCGGAACGTGAGGCTGCGGCGGCTGCTCAGGCGTACGTCGAGCGGGTACGGCGGCTCGGGCTGGACGAGAACGCGGCCCTGGTCGCTGTGCGGGACGCCCTGCGGGCGGCTTACGGGGACGGCTGAGACCGGGAGGGCTGCGACGGGGACGGCTCAGAGGAGTGGCCCGGTTCGGCAGCCGGCAGGCGCAGCCCGTCGGAGGGCCGGCGAGCCGGAGGCCGCGGCAGCGGTCGGCTAAGGCGTCCGTGTAGGTGTCAGCCCCGCCGTTCTCGCCGCCCTGGCGAACACCACCGCATCCTGTACCGCCGCCGCGTTCGGGTCGTTGTTGAAGTACGCGTACACGTCCTCCCCGTCGGACCACGTGTCAGCGATCCGTTCCGCCCACGTCTTCAGGGACCGTCGGCCGTAGTGGGGCCAGGCTCGGGCGCGGCCCTGGTGGAAGCGGACGTAGCCCCACTCCGTGGTGCGCCACAAGGGTGTCGCCGGGCGGGAGAGGACGTCGGCCCAGCACAGGGCGGCTGACCGGGTCTCAAGGACCTTGCGGATTTCGGGTTTCCACCAGGAGTCGTGGCGGGGTTCGACGGCGACCCTGGTGGCGGGCGGGAAGCAGGCCAGGCAGGCGTCCAACAGGTCCGGGTCGGCGCGCAGGGTCGGCGGGAGCTGGAGCAGGACGGGGCCCAGGCGGTCGCCCAGGCCCGCCGCGTGGCTCATCAGGCGGTGGACCGGCTCCTCAGGGTCCTTCAGCCGTTTGATGTGGGTGAGGTAGCGGCTGGCCTTGACCGCGACCACGAAGCCCGGCGGGGTGCGCTCCCGCCAGGCCTCGAAGGTCTCGCGGGAGGGCAGCCGGTAGAAGGCGTTGTTGATCTCGACGGTCGCGAACCGTGCTGCGTACTCCTCCAGCCACAGCCGCGTGGGACACCCGGCCGGGTAGAAGACGCCCCGCCAGTCCTTGTACTGCCACCCCGAGGTGCCGACGAACAAGGTCATACACCCATCAAACCACTACGGGCGGACCACGACGGGCGGACCACGACGGGCAAGCCGCTCCAGGGAAACCACCACCGGCAGAACCACCACCGGCAGAACCACCACCGGCAGAACCACCACCGGCAGACCCCTACAGGTACAAACCCGCGTCCGCCCCCGGCCGGGGCTCCGGCACCGATGTCGGCGACGTGCCCCGGCGCAGCGCGTACAGCTCCGCCAGGGTCGCCCCCTCGCGGCCGACGCCCTCCTCGGTGCCCAGCCAGGTCGCCGCCTCCCGGCGGGTCAGGGGGCCCACCTCGATGCGGGCCAGACAGCGGCCGGGGCGGACCACGGCCGGGTGGAGGCGCTCCAGGTCCTCGTTGGTCGTGACGCCGACCAGGACGTTGCGGCCCTGGCCCAGCAGGCCGTCGGTGAGGTTGAGCAGCCGGGACAGCGCCTGGCCCGCGGTGTGCTTGGCCTCGCCGCGGATCAGTTCGTCGCAGTCCTCCAGCAGCAGGAGCCGCCAGCGGCCCTTGCCCGTGCTGTCGTCCTCGCCGATCGCGATGTCCATCAGATAGCCGACGTCGCTGAACAGCCGCTCCGGGTCCAGGACGCAGTCCACCTGGCACCAGTCCCGCCAGGACCGCGCCAGCGTCCGCAGGGCCGACGTCTTGCCGGTGCCGGGCGGGCCGTGCAGCAGGAGCAGCCGGCCGGCGATGTCCTCCGGGGTCGTCTTCATCAGGCGGTCCATCGCGCCCGCCACCGGAGCGGTGTAGTTGGCCCGCACCTCGTCCCAGGTGCCCGCGGAGATCTGGCGGGTGGTGCGGTGGGGGCCGCGCCTGGGGGAGACGTACCAGAACCCCATCGTCACGTTCTCCGGCTGCGGTTCGGGCTCGTCCGTCGCGCCCTCGGTGGCCTGATCGAGGACCTTCTCGGCGAGCTCGGCGGTGGTCGCCGTGACGGTGACGTCCGCGCCCCGGTTCCAGCGGGAGATCAGCAGGGTCCAGCCGTCGCCCTCGGCCAGCGTCGCGCTGCGGTCGTCGTCGCGGGCCATGCGCAGCACGCGGGCGTCGGGCGGCAGCAGGGTCGCCCCGGAGCGCACGCGGTCGATGTTGGCCGCGTGCGAGTACGGCTGCTCGCCCGTCGCGAAGCGGCCGAGGAACAGCGCGTCGACGACGTCGGACGGCGAGTCGCTGTCGTCGACGTTGAGCCGGATCGGCAGAGCGTCGTGTGGGTTCGCAGACATGCCGCCATGATCCGGCACACCCGCGCCTCACGCACCCGCTTTCCGCAGTGCGCCGGTCGTGTCGCCGCTGCCGGGTGCATCCGGTGTGTCCCCTCCGTCCTGTTACAGAGCTGTGCGGCTACGACCTCTGCCGCCGCGCGTGTCCGGCCGGTTACCGTTGCCCTCGATGGGACGTCATGGGTGGAATTCGGGGGCTCGGCGGTGGCGGCTCACCGCACTGTTCGGTGTGGGCGCGGCCGTACTGGCCCTGCTGGTGACCTTGCTCAACACACTTCCCGGGAACGGCGCGAGCACCGCGGGCACCTCACGCGACGGTGACAAGGTGCACGGCACACCGGCCACGCCCGCCGCCCCGAAGCCCGAGGTCGGCTGGGGTTTCACGCACACGCAGTTCAGCGCCGACGAGGGCGGCGCCACCGCCACCGAACGGGTGGAGGGGCGGCTGAAGAACGCCGGGGGGCTGCCGCAGAACCAGCACATCATGGGCTGGGGCGCCGACAACCCCGAGCCGGTCAAGGGGCGTTACGACTTCGCGGCGCTGGACCGCCGTGTCGACTTCATGCGCGCGTCGGGCGGCACCCCGGTGATCACTCTGTGCTGCTCCCCGGACTGGATGAAGGGCGGCAGGTCCGGCGTCGACAACACCGACTGGAGCCAGGCCGCCCTGGAGACCGCGCCGACGCCCGAGCACTACCAGGACTTCGCGGACCTGGCCGCGACCGTCGCCAAGCGCTATCCGGACGTCCGTCACTTCGTCGTCTGGAACGAGTTCAAGGGCTTCTGGAACGACGCGCGGGCCCGCTGGGACTACGAGGGCTACACCAAGCTCTACAACCTGGTGTACGAGGCCCTGAAGAAGGCCGACGAGGAGATCATGGTCGGCGGGCCGTACCTCGTCATGGACAGTCTCGACCCGCGTTCCGAGGACGCCTCGACCACCTTCAAGGGCCCCTGGGGCGCCATGGACCAGCGGGTCCTCGACGCCTTCTCGTACTGGAACAGGAACAAGGCGGGCGCCGACTTCGTGGTCGTCGACGGCTCCAGTTACACCAACGACGACGAACTGCTGCCCGACGAGTTCGCGGCCACCGACAAGTTCACGGCGGTGGGGAAGTGGGTGCGGGCGCGGACCGGCAACCTGCCGCTGTGGTGGTCCGAGTACTACGTCGAGCCCGCCGACGCCAACGACGAACGCAAGGGCTGGTCCGAGACCCGCCGGATCGCCGTCCAGGCCTCCGGAATGATCGCCATGGTCAAGGGCGGCGCCTCCTCCGGCTTCTACTGGAACCCGGAGCGGGAGAAGGGCACCGAGTGCGCGGGCTGCCTGTGGACCCCGACCGACCGGGGCAGCGGGGGCGCGAAGCTGCCCATGTACGACCTCGTCTCCCGCTTCAGCGACCGGTTCCCGCCCGGCACCGCCTACCGGACGGTGTCCGTCGCCGCCGACGACGTGCCCAACGTGCGTGTCCTGGCCACCGACGAGGTCGTCCTCGTCGTCAACACCCAGGACCGGCCGATCAGCGCCCTGGTCGACGGCCGCCGGTTCCAGATGCAGGCCTACGAGGTGAAGTGGCTCGACCGGCGAACAAGCTGAGCCACTTCACCTCATGCAAGGCCCACTTCGCCCGATCCGAACCCCACTTCGCCCGACCCCCAAACCCCACTTCGCCCGATCGAGCCTGTCGTCACCGTCACTTCATCGTCAGGAACCGCTGCACCAGCGACGCGAACAGCACCGCCAGCAGCGGCAGCGAGAACCAGAAGCTGCTCTGCAGCCGGCGCAGTTGCCGCACGCTCGGCCGCACCGCGACCCGTACGACCTCCCGCGCCGTCAGCAGCACGATCAGCGCGAGCGCCGAGAGGGCCCCGACGACCGACCAGGACGTCCACGTCACCTGCGGCCCGATCGGCCCCGGGTCCGCGGCCGGCACCTTGCCCTCGGGCTGCTTGGCCAGCGTGTACATCGTCACGTCCTCGTTGACGAGGACCTTCTTCACCTCCGGCCGGTCGTCCAGGTGCTCGACCAGGCGGGGCTCCCAGGTCTTCGAGTAGCCCACGTCGAGCTGGAGATAGGTGACCTGGCTGCGGTTGATCATCAGATACGAGTTCGGGCCCGCGTCCTTGAGCGCCTTGACCAGGCCGGACACCAGCACCGGGTCACTGGGCGCCAGGGTGGGCACGTACTCGACCTTCTCCATGTCCTTCGCGCCCCACGGCATCGCCGGCGTCACGTTGGTGACCGTGTCGTTGCTCAGCCACAGCAGCCGCACCGTCGGATCGTCGTGGGCGTACACGTAGTCCATGGCCGCGACCTCGCCGGGCCGGATCCGCTCGAACGGCTCATTGCCCCACCGGGCCACCAGGAAGCCGCCCATGAGGATGAGGCCCGCCATCAGCGCGGCCAGCGGGGCGAGGCTCACCCGGTCCTTGTCGCGTTCCTCGGCGGTGACGCCGGTGCGCGGGAACAGGGCGAGCGCGGCGAGCAGGGCCGAGCCCGGCAGGGCGAACATGAAGACCCTGAGCGCCATCTCGCCGCCGTACGACTGCATGCCGAAGCCCAGGAACGGCACGAAGGTGAGGACCAGCAGCGAGCGTTCGCGGTAGCGGTGCCAGCGGCGCCGCCACCAGCCCCAGCAGGCGAAGGTCATGACGCCGCCGGCCAGCAGGACGCGCACGTACAGCACCAGCTTGTGGGTGGAACTGCCGCCCTCGATCCGGCCGGAGACGGACGACGACACGTTGCTGCCGACGCCGCCGACCCCGCCGAACAGGTCGTCGAAGTGCCCGGACCAGTACGGCTCGGCCATGAAACCGACCCAGACGGCCACCAGCACGCCGAACAGGATGGGCAGGCCGCGCAGTTCGCTGCGGCCGACCAGGACGAGCACCGCGAGCACGCCCAGCATCACGAACGGGGTGAGCTGGTGGGCCGGGACGCTCGCCGCGAACAGGCCGATCAGGATCATGAGCAGCACGGCCCGCTGCCGCCGGTCGGTCGGCTCCACCTCGATCTCGCCGGGCCGCCGTTTCGTCCAGATCACGCCCGGCGCCCGGAACCAGACCAGCAGGATCGCCACGAACACCAGGTAGAGGAGATAGGTGAAGCCCTGCGGGGAGAAGTAGTCCTGGCCGACCCAGCCGCTGAGCACGAAGACCCAGATTCCGGTCCACTTGGCCCGCCAGCTCGCCCGCATCGAGCGCACCAGCAGGAACATGGGGGCCAGATAGAGGAGTTGGATGGCGGTCGGCCACCATCGGATCACCTCGGTGAGGTCACTGACCCCGCAGGCCTTGGCGACGAACGCGGCCGCCGCGAAGAAGCCCGGCCAGCTCCAGCGCGCGTCCAGGTCGGGCACGGCCGATCCGGTCCGGTCGATGTAGTCGAGGAACCCGAGGTGCTGCCAGGCCGTGGCGAACCGCGGTTCGGTCTCGATCACGGCGGGCAGCGCGTGCAGCGAGACCACGGTCGCCAGCAGGGTCACCATGAGCAGCGTGCGGTGCTCGCGGCCGAGCCACAGCAGCGAGGCGAACACCACGACCAGCAGGGCGGCGCCGACGAGGGTGGGCAGCGGCAGCACGGAGATCAGCCCGAGCCCGCCCATCCGGTCCAGGTCGGCCTCGCCGAGCCGCAGCGCGGGCACCCAGTACAGGAGCAGCGCGGCGGTCAGCAGACAGCCGAGGATCACCCCGACCCGGGTCGGCAGCCGACGGGCGGCCACCGGTTCCTCCTCGATCTCCGGGGCGCGCGTGGGTACGGGAGACTCTTCCCGTACGACCTCCTCCAACTCTTCTCCATGCGGTTCGAACGGGGCGTCCACCTCCGGCTCGGCGGGCCCCAGGGACGCCTCGAACCCCGGCTCCCGCCCCCACTCCCGAATTCGCTCGAGCGGAGGGACCTCCGCATCCACGGGCAACCCCACCTCGGCACTCCGAGCCCAGGTGGGCCGGCGGTCCTGCGGGGTCACGGGTGTACCGGTGGGCGGGGTACCGGGGCCGGGGCGGACGTCCGGCCGACGTTCCAGGTGGTCGAAGTCTACGTGGACGCCGAGGGCGAGGGTGTCCTTGTCGAGCGCCCAGGCCGGCCCCCGTCCGGGCGGCGCGGCCGGTGCGGCGACCTCGCGTGCCCCGAGGTCCGCGAGGTCCCCGTCGGGCGCCGCGCTCTCGGGAAGCTCGTCCGGCCTGCCGCGGACGACCTTGTACAGCTTGGGTGCGGCGATCGCGACGATCACCCCGAGCGAGGAGATCTCGGCGACGCCCGCGCCGGTCAGACCCATCCGAGGGAGCAGCAGCAACGTCAGACCGAGTACCAGGACGCACAACAAGCCCTGCATCCAGGCGAGTGGGGACGTACGGCTCTGGGCGCGCAGCACCGCGAAGTACGTCTCCATGACGACCCTGAGGACCGCGCCGACCGCGAACCAGCGCAGCAGCGGGGTGGCCGCGTCCGCGTAGCCCGCGCCGAACACACCGAGGATCCAGGGTGCGCCGACGCACAGGATCCCGGCCACCGGCAGCATGATCCGGGCCATCCGCTTCAGCGCGGCCCGCGTGTTGGCGGCCAGCCGCCGCGGGTCGTGCGAACCCTCGACGGTCAGGGAGGCGCCCATGTTGATGGCGAGCAGGTTGATCGTGCCACCGATGGTGGTGGTGATGTAGAAGTACGCGTTGTCCTGGGAACTGACCTGCGAGGCGATGATGACGGGGACCAGGTAGACCACGGCCAGGGAGAACAGCGAGCCGGTGTAGTCGCCCGCGAGGAACCGCCCGACCTCCTTCAGCGTCGGCGGCCGCGCGTCCTCCGCGGTCGCCTTCTCGTGCCGGGGCACCAGCCGCCGGAACACCAGCCAGCCCAGCGGCAGTACGGAGAAGGCGATCGCCGCGACCCACGAGACGAACACACCGCTCGTGGGGATGGCCACCGCGAGCGCGACCAGCAGCGCGAGCTTCACCGCCGAGAAGACGGTGTTGCCGACCGGCACCCACAGCGCGCTGCGCAGCCCGGTCAGCACCCCGTCCTGCAGCGTCAGCAGCGACCAGGCGATGACGGCCACGACGAAGCCGAGCCCGTTGAGGGGCCCGTGCAGGAAGCGGTACGACGGTCCCCACAGGTCGAGCGTGAGCAGGAAGACGAGCGCGGCCAACGCCACGACCACCGAACTGCCCGCGTACGTACGGAAGATGAGCCGCCCGGTGGCCCGCCCGGCGACCGGGATGAACCGGGCCAGCGCGCCGGTCAGGGTGACCGCGGTCAGACCCGCGAGGAGTTTCATCGCGGCGATCGCGGCGGAGCCCTGGCCGACCGCCGACTCGGAGTAGTAGCGGGCGGCCGCCAGCCAGAAGCCGAGGCCGAGCACGGCGGAGATGCCGGTGTTGAGCATCAGGGCGTAGGCGTTGCGGAACAGCGGGCTGCCCCCGGGGGACCGGCCCAGGCCGGGCAGGCGGAGTCGGCGCCCCGACTGCTCGGGCGCCTCGGGCGCGGACGAGGTGGGCTCGGTCGTGGTCGTGTCAGACACGGGAACGGATGGCCTTCCGGCGGACCTGGCGTGCTCTGCGGACCAGGGCGTACCCCTTGGTGAGGGCACGGTCCCCGGCGAAGTTCCGGGCGATCGCACGGCCCTCGACGAGCCGCTCGAACTCCTCGGTGCCCGTGCTGCGGCGCACGGTGACGCGGTGCAGGGCGTACGGCCCCTGCCGGCGGCGGGCGAGCCCGTTGCCGACGGCGAGTGCCTGGCCGTACCCCGTCTCCCGTACCGCCTGTCGCACCCGGCGGCTGGAGTAGCCGTACGGGTAGGCGAACGAGGTGGGCACGGTGCCGAGTTCGTCGCTCACGATCTCCTTGCAGTGGATCAGCTCATGGCGCAGCGTGCCGTCGTCGAGCTGGTCGAGCTGCGGGTGGGTGTGACTGTGGCCGCCGATCTCCACGCCCGCCGCGGCGAGTTCGCGGACCTGGTCCCAGTCGAGCATGGTGTCCAGGCCGCCGCCGGTGTCGTACGCACCCCGGATCCAGCCGGTGGAGACGAACAGGGTGGCCGCGAAGCCGTGCTTGGCGAGCACGGGCAGGGCGTGCCGGTGGACGCCTTCGTAGCCGTCGTCGAACGTGATCAGGACGGGCCGCTCGGGCAGCGGGCGGCCGGAGCGCCAACAGGCCGCCAGGTCGGCGGTGCCGAGAGGCGTCAGGCCCCGGTCGGCGACCACGGCCATCTGCTCCGCGAACGCCTCCGGGGGCACCGACAGGGCGCGGGTCGCCTCGTTCGGGGCGCCCGCGACCGCGTGATACATGAGGATCGGCACCGGCTTCTCACTCATGCGCCGCCCTCCCCGATCTCGGCCACCGAGAAGGCCGGGGCGCCACGGCGCGTCCGAAGGGTGCCCACCACGTATCCGCCCGCCGCCGTCAGCACCCCGGCGACGATGGCGCCGGCGCGTCCCGCGCCGCCCGGCCGGGCCAGGGCGGCGTCCCGCAGGCCACGCGCCACTCCGGCGGGCAGCACCCGGGTCGCGTACCGGCGTTCGGACTCAAGTCCCTTGTCCGTACCCACACTTCGCGCCACCAGCGCCTTCGACAGGCCCTCGGCGTAGGCGCGGGTGCGGAAGTACCCGAAGTGCTCGCGCGTCTCGGGCACCCGGTGGTGGATCACCGCGCGGTCGTCGATGAGCAGGATCGCCTCGGGTCTGGACCGGGTGAGCCGGATGCACAGCTCCGTCTCCTCGCAGCCCAGCGGCCGCTTGTCGCCGTCGCGTCCGATGCCGGTGGCGAAACCGCCCGCCACGTCGAAGGCTCTGCGGCGGAAGGAGGCGTTGCCGCCCAGGACGTTGCGCACCTGGACCCGCCCCGGCGGCAGCCCCTTGTAGGTGCAGCCCACCACCCAGTCGAACTCCTCGGGGAACCAGTGCGGCCGGCGGCCCGACGCCCAGATCGGCACCGTACGGCCGCCGACGGCCATCACCCGCGGATCGGTGTAGCCCTCGGCGAAGTGCCGCAGCCAGTCCCGTTCGGCGACGGCGTCGTCGTCCAGGAACGCCAGGACGTCGCCGCGGGCCGCGGCGATCCCGGTGTTGCGTCCGGCGGACAGGCCGCGGGGGCCCGCGTTGGCGAGCACCCGCACCTGTCGGGTCTGCTGAGGCTCCTTGTACTCCTCGGCCAGCCGGTCCAGGAGCGGCGCGTTGTGGTCGACGACCAGCAGTGTCTCCAGCGCCGGCCGGGACTGCGCCCGCACCGAGGAGACCGCCGCGAGGATGTCCTCCCAGCGGTCCTCGGTGTAGACGCAGATCACGACGGAGATGTCGGGATCGCTCAAGACACCTCTCCCCGGACCGAGTCGAGCAGCGGGGAGTGCTGCGGCCGGCGACGCAGGGCACGCCGGTTGGAGCGCTCCCGCAGGATCACCTTGAGCACCCTGAGCCCGTCCCGCACGGCGCGCAGATTGCTCGTGCCGTGGATGCGGAGGTACTCGTGGCTCGGGATCTCCTGAACCTTCAGCCCCGCCTTCACCACCCGGATGTTCATCACGGTCTCGATCTCGAAGCCGGTGCAGTCCAGCTCGATCTTGTCGAGGCAGTGCCGCCAGAACGCGTTGTAGCCGTAGCACAGGTCCGTGTAGCGGGCGCCGAACTTGCGGTTGACGGCCGTGCACAGCGCCCAGTTGCCGAGTTTGCGGATGAAGGTCATGTCGTCGGTGCCGCCGCCGTTGGCGAAGCGGGACCCCTTGGCGAAGTCGGCGCCCGAGACGAGGGCGGAGACATAACTGACGATCTCGTTGCCGTCGGCCGAGCCGTCCGCGTCGACCATCACGATGATGTCGCCGGTGGCGGCCTGGAAACCGGTGGTCAGCGCGTCGCCCTTGCCCTTGCCGCGCTGTTTGACGACCTTGACGTCCGGCCACAGCGAGCGGGCCACCTCGACGGTCTCGTCGGTGGAGTTGCCGTCCACGAGAACCACTTCGTGGATCCAGCTCGGAAGCGTCTTGAACACGTAGGGGAGATTCTCCGCCTCATTCATGGCGGGAATCACCACACTCACCGGCGGTGTGATCGCCAGGTGAGAGGAGATCGGCCGGTAGTCGCCGGCTATTAAAGGATCCTGGCCTGTGCTGGCCGGGCGCAGAACTGAGCTCATGAGTCTGGTCCCTCTCGTCCGGTGGACCGCCCGCCCCTGGGCAGCCCGGTACTTGGTCCGGTTCGAAAGGGGGGTTCTCACCCATGGCATGCCGGAAGGCATCTCCGTGTGTGTCGGGTGAGCTGGCAAAGCTGGCCGGCCCCGGGAAACGGCAGCCGGTCGCGCGGCACGACTCGGTCACAAGTGCGGTCACCGAGCACGGCACCCCCCTACCGCGCCCCGCGCCGGAATCCATCGCGGTCCTTGAGCCCTCCCCTGGAGCCGCTTGATGACGGACCGATGCGGGTGAGATGTATGACGGTATTGACGATTGATGCTGTATGGCAAGACCTGGAACGAGCCCTCACGTTTTTGTTGGTTTGACCGTTACCGATCGCTTGTCGTCGGCGACTTGGGACGCGTGTCGCCGCACGGTGCCGCGCAGCCGTCGCGCCACGACCGGCAGCAGCATCAGCGCGCTGAGCGCGGTGACGGCCACCAGTCCGCCCCGCACCGACCAGCGGTGCACGGCCAGCATGCCCTGGGCCACCAGCATGTTGACGACGATCGAGCCCGCGAGCGCCGTGACCAGCCGGCCGAACGGTTCCAGCCCGCGCAGCGCGGCGCCGAGAGCCGCCGCGGGTGTGACGAGCAGGAAGAACAGGGTGAGCGGCCCGCGCAGCGGCGAGTCGGAGTCGGCGAACGCGAACAGCGCGCCGCATCCCGCGACGGCCGTCGCGGCGCCCGCGAGCAGCGGCGCCAGGTCCCTCCCCGGTCCTGACCGTGCCCGTTCGGCGTCGTCCGTCCGCGCTGTCGCCGGTGTCTTGTTACGGATGGTCCGCATGGCCGACTTTGCCCCCCGAAGCGTCGGATGCCGGGCTTCAGCGTCGCGCAGTGGTTCGGGCCAGTCAAGACGTCGGTGTTCCCCGGAGGCGGGTGCGGCCTCCGGGGAACACTCGTTCAGGTCGGGCGAGTTGTGGTCGCAGCGGTCACGGCACGATCTTCAGCAGGCGGTTCGGGGAACCCGTGCCCGCGCTGGTGACCTTGCCGGTGGTGGCGCCGTTGACCAGGGCCGTGGCCACCTGGGCCGGGGTGGCCGAGGTGTGGTTGGCCAGGTAGACCGCGGCAGCGCCCGCGACGTGCGGGGTCGCCATCGACGTACCGGAGATCGTGTTCGTCGCGGTGTCGCTGGTGTACCAGCCGGCCGTGATCGAGGAGCCGGGGGCGAAGATGTCCAGCACCGAGCCGTAGTTGGAGTAGCTGGCCTTGGCGTCGGTGCTGGTGGTGGCGCCGACCGTGATCGCCGAGGCGACGCGGGCCGGGGAGTACGAGGAGGCGTTGGCGCTGCTGTTGCCCGCCGCCACCGCGTAGGTCACGCCGCTGGCGATGGAGTTCGCCACGGCGTTGTCCAGCGTGGTGGAGGCGCCGCCGCCGAGCGACAGGTTGGCGACCGAGGGCCCGCTGTGGTTGTTGGTCACCCAGTCGATGCCCGCGACGACGCCCGCCGTGGTGCCGGAGCCGGAGTTGTCGAGCACCCGGACCGCCACGATCTTGGCCTTCTTGGCGATGCCGTAGGTCGTGCCGGCGATGGTGGTGGCCACGTGGGTGCCGTGACCGTTGCCGTCGGAGGCGGTGGTGTCGCCGTCCACGGCGTCGTAGCCGTAGCTGGCCCGGCCGCTGATCTGGGAGTGCGTGATGCGGACGCCGGTGTCGATGACGTAAGCCGTCACACCGCTGCCCGCGGTGTCCGGGTAGGTGTACGTGCCGGAGAGCGGGAGCGAGGTCTGGTCGGAGCGGTCCAGACCCCACGGGGCGCTGGACTGGGTGGTGTCGGTGACGTGCACCTCCTGGTTCTGCTCGACCGTGGCCACCGCCGGGTCGGCCGCGAGTCTGCGGGCCTCGGTCGCGGAAAGGGTCGCCGTGTAGCCGTTCAGCGCGGCGCCGAAGGTCTTCCTGACCGTGCCGCCGTACTCCTTGATCAGGCCCTTGCCCTCGGCGGAGGAGGCCTTGAAGTCCACGCCCTTCTTGAGCGTGACGAGGTAGCTGTCCTTGATCGCCGTGGGGGAGCCGGCGGCCAGGACCTTGCCCTCTGCCGGGGCGGCATGGGCGGGGAGGGCGGTGAGTCCGCCCACGAGGGCGGCGGTCGCCAGGCTGGTTGTCGCGGCGAGCCGGACCTTGTTGCTCCGCAGGTGTGCCATTACGAGGGAGTCCTCCTCCAGGCGGCGCGCGCCTGGGTGGGGCGCGCGTCTGTGGGGTGCGCGCGTTGTCGCACGCACGGCCACGGAGCGCTGCGTTCCTCCCCATGGCTGAGTAAAGAATCAGCTGTCTACGGGGGTGGATCAATGGGAGTTGACGCGCTGTCACGCGTTTGTCATGGACGCGCAATCGAACCCGCGGCGCATGCGTCGGTTCGCTCCCGTAAAGGCCGAAAAGAGTTGGCATGGACACTTCCCGTCAACACGCGTAGTTGCTACGACGGTTATGGCAGAGATCCTGCTAAAGGAGGTTCCATGAGACGTTCCCGACTTGCCGTATACGTCAGCTCGCTCCTCCTCGCCCTCGGCACCGCCCTCACCGGGGCGGCCACGGCCCAGGCCTCCCAACTCGCCGCGAACGGCGGCTATGTGGCCCTCGGCGACTCCTACTCCTCCGGGGTCGGCGCGGGCGGCTACCTCTCCGCGAGCGGCGACTGCAAGCGCAGCACCAAGGCGTACCCCTACCTCTGGGCCGCCGCCCACTCACCCTCGACCTTCGACTTCACCGCTTGCTCGGGCGCCCGAACGGGTGATGTTCTGGCGAGTCAGCTCACCCCGCTCAGCTCCGCCACCGCCCTCGTCTCGATCAGCGTCGGCGGCAACGACGCCGGGTTCGCCGACGTCATGACGACCTGTGTGCTCCAGTCCGACAGCTCCTGCCTCTCCCGGATCGACACCGCGAGGGCGTACGTCGATTCGACCCTGCCCGGCAAGCTCGACAGCGTCTACTCGGCGATCCGTTCCAAGGCCCCCACCGCCCGTGTGGTCGTGCTGGGTTACCCCCGCTTCTACAAGCTCGGCACCACCTGCGTCGGCCTCTCCGAGACCAAGCGGAAGGCCATCAACGACGCGGCCGACCACCTCGACACCGCGATCGCCAAGAAGGCCGCGGACTTCGGCTTCGTCTTCGGTGACGTCCGCACCGCCTTCACCGGCCACGAGCTCTGCTCCGGCAGCGCCTGGCTGCACAGCCTGAACCTGCTCGACATCGGCGAGTCGTACCACCCGACGGCCGCCGGCCAGTCCGGCGGCTACCTGCCGGTGTTCAACGGCCTGGCCTGACCGGCCTGGCCCGACCGGCCTGGCCCGACCGTCAGGGGCTGGCCGACGTGGAGGGGGAGGCCTCGTCACCCGACGGGGTCTCCGTCTCACAGGTCACCGAGAACGGCACCGAGTTGGACGTCGTGCGCACCGGATCGCGGACCTCGACACTGATCTCGTTCTCGAAGCTCCCGCTGTCGTCGCTGGTCGTCACGAACGCGGTGTCCTGCTTGGTCCTGCCCCCGCCCTGCGGGAACGAGAGGGTCTTCCACCCCGCGTCCATGACCTTGCCGTCCCGCGACACCCAGCGATAACTCACCTGTGCCGGCAGGCGGCCCACCGTGAACGTCGCCGTGAAGGCGGGTGCCTCGCCCTGCGCCGGCGGACAGGTGCCGGTGTACTCCGCGTGGGCGCCTGCCAGAGAGACCTTCACCGACTGCGGCGGTGCGACGGACGCGGACTCACTGCTCTGGCTGGGTGTGGGCTCGGGCCCTTCGGTGTTCTTGGACGCGCTGTCACTCACCGAGGGCGAACTCACCCCCGACGTCTCGTTCTTGGTGCCGTCGCTGCCCGCCTCGTTCCCGTCGTCACGGTTCAGCAGCGTGTACGTCAGTCCCGCGATCGCCAGTGCCAGGGCTACGAGGCCCGCGACCAGCACGACGGCGGTCCGGCGGCTGCCGGGCCGCCTCGCCGGGGCGCCCGTGGCGGTCGCCGGCCCCGCCGCCGGGGCGGGCTGCGTCCACTGGGCCGGACCCGGCGCGGTCGGCGGCTGCTGTTGACGGGCCGCGACGGTCGGCGGATACGCGTACGGTGCCGGCCGGGCGCTGTCCGCGCGGGGCGTGCCGCCCGCGGCGACGACCCGCAGATCCTGCTCGGCCCGCTCCGCCGACAGCCGCTCGGCCGGATCCTTGCGCAGCAGCCCCTCGATCACCGGGGCCAGCGGACCGGCCCGGTACGGCGGCGGCAGCTCCTCGTCCACGATCGCCCGCAGGGTGCTGAGCGGGGTGTTCTGGCGGAACGGGGAGTGACCCTCGACCGCCGCGTACAGCAGGACACCCAGCGACCACAGGTCGGACTCGGGACCCGGCGTGCGGCCCAGCGCCCGCTCCGGCGCCAGGAACTCGGGGGAGCCGATGACCTCGCCGGTCATGGTCAGCGCGGAGCTGCCCTCGACCATCGCGATGCCGAAGTCGGTGAGCACGACCCGGCCGTCGTTCGACATCAGCACGTTGGCCGGTTTCACGTCCCGGTGCAGCACCCCGGCCTCGTGCGCGGCTCGCAGCGCGGCCAGCACCTCGGCCCCGATGTGCGCGGCGCGCTGCGGGGGCAGCGGGCCCTCGGCGTCCAGCAGCTCGGCGAGCGAGATGCCGCGGACGATCTCCATGACGATCCACGGCCGGCCGTCCTGGGTGGCCACGTCGTACACCGTCACCACATTGCGGTTGGCGACCCGGGCCGCCGCCCACGCCTCGCGCTCCAGCCGGGCGTACATCCGCTCGACCTCGGCCCCCTGCAGTCCGGCGGGAGCCCGTACCTCCTTGACGGCGACCTCGCGGTGCAGCACCTCGTCGCGGGCCCGCCACACGGTTCCCATGCCGCCCTCGCCGAGCGGGGACAGGAGTCGGTAGCGGCCCGCGATCAGACGTTCACTGCCCGGTTCTTCGGACACGGGCGTCCCCCATTCGCATCCGTGCGCATCGTCCACACCGCGTGACGTTCCGCGTGCTGGTCCACGTCGTGTTCCACGTCGTGTTCCGCGTGTTTTCTCCCCAAAAGTAGCTCAGCCGAGTACGGATGCCGCCCCCTTGAGCACCAATCCGGCCCCAAGGGCCACGACGACGAGCGCGGACACCAGGGGCAGGGTCCTGCGGACCAGGGCGGTCAGCGGACTGGCCGTCCAGCGCGGACGTCTGTCGAGCACCCGGGTGACACCGGTACCCAGCTTGACGACGGCGAAGCCGGCCCCGGTCAGCGTGAGGGCGAGCCCGACGCCGTACGCCACGACGAGCAGCAGCCCGAACCAGGCCTGCCCCAGCGCGGCGGCACCGACGAGCACGACCACGGCGGACGGACTGGGCACGAGGCCACCGGCGAAGCCGAGCAGGATCGTGCCGCGGACGGTGGGAGCGGTGGGGTGGGAGTGGGTGTGGCCGCCGTGGGTGTGGGTCAAAGGGGTGCCGCTGTGGTTGTGCTCGTGCTCGTGCTCGTGGGGGTGCGGGTGATCGTGGGGGTGCGGGTGATCGTGCGTGTGGGTGGGGGCTGCGGGAGCGGTGGTCGAGACGGCGGTCGTGGTGGTGTGGCTGTGCGCGGCCGCCAGGGCCAGCGGACGGTCGGGGGCTTCGGCGGTCTCGTGCTCGTGCTTGTGCCCGTGGCCGTGCGAGTGCCCGTGCCCGTGGTCGTGCCCGTGGCCGTCGGCGTGCCCGTGCGCGTGGTCGTGCCCGTGCCCGTGGTTCCGGTGGGGCCAGGCCCGTCGGAGCAGGGTCAGTCCGGCCCCCGTCACGAGGACACCGCTCGCGATGCCCAGCCAGGTGATCACCGAGGGCGCCGCCGCCGAGCCGGCCGTCACCAGCAGGCCGAGGGCGACCACGCCCAGGGTGTGGGTGACGGTGACCGAGGCGGCCAGGGGCAGGACGTCCTTCATCCGGGCCTTGCCGCCGCGGGCGGCGGCCACCGCGGCCATCAGGGTCTTGCCGTGGCCCGGGGCGAGCGCGTGCATCGCGCCCAGGGCGACGGCGATGAGGATCGCCAGCGCGGCGAAGCCGACGGTGAGGTCGTGCCGGGCGACGAGGGAGTCCAGGGCCCGCGTCCAGCGGTCGGCGCCGCGCGGAAGGACGGAGGCGGCCGGGGCGTCCGTGCCGGCGTCGGACAGGGCCGGACCGCCGGGGCGCACCCGGAGCGACGCGGTCGCGGTGTCGGCGGGGGAGGAGAGCAGCTCTTTGGGGTACGTGGTCAGTTCGCGCGACAGCGAGTCCTTCGGCACGTCCGACGCGGCGAGCGTCATCCGGTCGCCGCGCGCGGTGATCTCCCGCCAGCCGGGGCCGGTGGAGGTCCCCGCGCTGTGGAAGCTGAGGGAGACGGTGTCGTTCTCGGGGAGGGGCGCGGTGAGCCGGCACTCCACGCGGAGGGTGTCGAGCCCTGCCTGGCCGGGGCGCAGGCGCGCGTGGCTGCTCCGCGCGGTGAGGGCGGCCGTACGGCCGTCGACGGTGACCTCGCTGTCCCGCGCCGCCGTCGCACACCGCTGCCGGGCCCACTCGGCCGTGCCGAGCTTGTCCAGGTCCGGCTTGGCCTGGGTCGCGGGGATCTCGGCGAGATCCTCGACGTGGTCGACGCGCAGTTCGCCGGGGGCGGCCACGAGACCGTCGTACCGGTTGACGGTGAAGTTGCCGAGCGGGTGGGCGCTCGCGGCCCCGGAGGGGACCAGTACGAGCGCGCAGGCAGCCGTGAGAACGGCCGCGCCGGAGGCGAACAGACGACGGGGGTACGTCACTTGACGGCCTCCAGTGCCTTACGGGCCGCACGGGCGCCCAGGGGGGAGAAGCCGGGGTTCAGCTTCAGCGCCGCCGTCAGATGCGTGCGGGCGTCCTCCGTGTGGCCGGTGGCACGCTCGATGATCCCCCGGTGGTAGAGGAAGGCGGCGCTGCGGTAGCCGGTGGCGGTGGCCCGGCGGGCGTACGGCAGGGCCTCCTCGTCGCGGCCGTTGACGTGCAGGGCCCAGGCGAGGGCGTCCGCCGTGTGCACGGTGTGGCGGCGAGCCCACTCGGCGCGGGCCGCGCGCAGCGCCTCGGCCTTGTCGCCGTGGTCGGCGGCGGCGAGCGCGGTGTCCAGGTCGGCGTTGACCTTGTTGGCGCGCGCGAGCGCCGTCCAGGCGTCGACGAGGGCGTACTGGTCGCGGGCCTTCGCCGCGTCGCCCTCGGCGCCCCGGTCCTCGTACAGTTCGCCGAGTTCGACGAGCGGGCCGGGCAGCGGGTAGCGGGCGACGACGGCCTCCATGCCCTTGATC
This sequence comes from Streptomyces cellulosae, assembly GCF_000721105.1. Classification (GTDB taxonomy): domain Bacteria; phylum Actinomycetota; class Actinomycetes; order Streptomycetales; family Streptomycetaceae; genus Streptomyces; species Streptomyces cellulosae_A. Next base: position 100,524 of record NZ_JOEV01000029.1, on the reverse strand, counting down.
GCGGCGGCTCGGTCACCGCTCGCGGCCTGGGCACGGGCCCGGCCCTCCAGCGCCGGGAGGTAGTTCTCGTCGGCGGCCAGGGCGCGCGCGTAGTCGTTCAGGGCCGCCTCGTAGTCGCCCTGGTTCCAGGCGAGTTGGCCGAGCGCGGCGGAGACGTACGCGATGTCCCCGGGCGCGGTGGAGGTGGCGAGCGCCTGCTCCAGCACGCGTCGGGCGGTGGCCACGTCGCCGCGCAGCTCGCGCACGTACGCGTAACGGGTGAAGACGGGGACGCCCGGTCGCCGGGTGTCCGCGAGGTCGGCAGCCTTCGACGCCTCGTCGTAGCGGCCGAGTTCGACGAGGGCGTCGATACGGGAGGACAGCGCGCGTTCGCTGTACGGGTTCTGCTTCAGGGTCCGGTCGGCGTAGGCGAGCGCGTTGTCGAAGTCGTGCCGGGCGGCGGCGAGGGCGGCGCGGCCGGCGAGGGCCTGGTCGTTGTCCTGCTTCAGCGCGAGCGAGCGCTTGAGGGCCTGCTCGGCCTGCGGGTAGCGCGAGGGATCACCCTTGGTCCGTGCCTGCTCGACGTAGGCGAGCCCGAGGGTGGCCCAGCCGCCGAAGTCCTTGGGCTGGGCGCGCAGATGGGCCTGCAAGGCGGTGATGCTCGTGTCCAGGTCACCCTTGCCGATCAACTCAGGCGACAGGGCTGCCGACGAGGACACCACCGCCGTAACCCGGCCGTCCCGCACGGCCCCCACCACGACGGCCCCGGCGGTCATCGCGACCGCCAACAGCGCGGCACACCCCACCAGTTGCACCCCCCGCCAGCGCCGCCCGGCGGCAGCGACCCGCCGCACAGCGGCAACCCGCGCGTCCACGCCGGAGCCGGCCTGCCCGGCTGCGTCCGCTGCCGACGTCTCAGGGGCTGCGGCCACTGGGGTGCCGAGGTCTGCGGCCACTGGCGTGTCAGCATCTGCGGCCACTGTCGTGTCCACGGATGCGGCGCCCGGAGCGGCGGCCTCCACGGCGGGCGGCTCGACGGACGCCGTCGTGGAGGGCCCGGCTTCCGGATCCGTCGGCTTCGTGGTGTCCGACGGGTCGGCCTGCGGGGCGTCCGCCGCGCGGTCGGCGGGGTCGCTGTCGTGCGTGGGCGGGGCCATGCCCTCTCCTCGGTCGGCTTGCTGTGCGGGGAATGTGTCGTGCGGCGGCGCGGCCCGCGCCGTGGGGGATGGATACGAGCGGGCCGCGCCAGTCGAGGGGACGGGCTCCCGGCCGTGGGACCGGGAGGGGCCGTCCGCGTTCTAGTAAGCCCGGTCCCGCATCCGGCGCCACCACATCAGGGCCCCGCCGATCAGCAGGATGCCGAGGGCGCCCGCGCCCGCCGAGCCGGCGATCAGGGTCATGTTGTCCTTGCCGCCCGCGCCCGCCGGCTGCAGGGCGTCACCGAGCTGGCTGCGGACGTCGGCTCCGTCGGTCGTGCCCTTGGCGAGCGGACCCCGCGAGCCCTCCGTCGGCAGTGCGACGTACGGGAAGGCGTGCTCGAAGTTCTTGTCGTTCTTGTCGACCGCGTCGCCCAGGTCGTTCTTCGCGCCGAGCAGTTCACCCTCGACGACCTGCAGCGAGGCGTCGATGACGTCGTCGGTCAGCCGGCGCCCGTTCGGGAAGCCCGCGTTGTCGCCGTCGAGGACGCCGAGCCGCTTGGGGCTGGCGGCGGGCTTGATCGAGGTGTTGAGGCGCAGTTCCTCCGACGGGCGCACGTACGGGGGCTGGTTGAGGCCCTTGACGCCCTTGAGGAATACGTCGACGAGGTCGTTGCGCGGCTCGGCCGGCGCCTTGATCTTGTAGATGGCCTCGATGAGCTTCGGCAGCTCGGGGTTGGTGACGTTCTTCAGGAACTGCCCGTCGTCGTACGGGTTGGACGCGTTGAACTTGTCCTTGTCCTTCAGCGGGTTGACGACCTCGTTGACGAGCGGGTTGCCCAGGCGCGAGACCTGCGCGTAGTAGCCCTGCGCGTTCCGGCGCTGCGTGGTCGACCAGACGCCCACGATCGGCTGCTCGTGCGACTCGGTGATCATGTCGTTCGGCACCTGGAGGGCGATCGAGTTGACGTTGTAGCCCTTGAGGGTGTCGTTGCCGACCTCGGTGAGGTTCCCGCCGTACAGCAGGTCGAAGACCCGCAGGTCCAGGAAGAACGGGTCGTCGGCCTGCCCGGCGAAGGTCTGCGCGCCGTTGGTGAGCTTGTGCACCGCCTGCTTGCGCAGCGTGTTGTAGTCCGGCATCGACGCCTTGCCGACGTTCGACGGCGCGACCGGCACGTCGTCGGCGACCTTCGTCTTGTAGACGACCTTCTGGTGGCGCAGCTTGACCAGCTCGATGTCGTACGTCTGCGTGACGTTGAGGTCCGGGTCGTCCAGGCTGGTGACCGGGCCCGTGTTGTAGAGGAAGGTCTTCTTGTTCTTCGTGTGCGTCTTGAACGTGTACCGGAACAGCAGGTCGCCCTGCGCGTCACCGTCGTTGTCGATGTGCAGGTCGTACTGGGCGTCCTCGGCGAACGGGAAGAAGTTCGGTCCGCCCGCGGGCTCCTCGAACGGGATCCAGTTGGCCACGATCGTCGTCGTGTCCGGCTTGTCCGGGCTGACGAACGCGTACACGTCCGTGTTGTCGTACTGCGGCTGCCCCGAGATCAGCGGGGCCTCCCGGTGGCTGGAGGCGGAGGCCGCCCCCGGTTCCAGCGTGGCCACACCGGCGGCTGCGAGCCCTCCGGCGGCCAGTGCACCACATATGAGGGTCACGAGGCTCCGGTGTCCCGTGCCGCGCGTGGAGTTAGGTGTCATGCCGTCCGTCCTCAGTGCCAACTTGCCTGACGAACGCCATTCGGAGCGATCGGCAGAGTGGATTGGTCGAATCCCAAACGTTCTTACGGAGGTCCCCCAAACTTGTTTCATCGGCGGCGACCCGCGTTTTCGGCCCGCTGATCCGTAACCCCATCCGGAGGTGGGTTGGTTGCGCATGCCTCGAGGGACGGGACGGCGGCCCAGATGCGGTCTGGCTGGAGGGGGAGACGAGTTGGAGGCGGACGAACTGCTGGTGATGGTGGCCGGCGGTGACCAGAGGGCGTTCGAGGAGTTGTACGGCCTGGTGTCCGGACCGGTGTTCGGGCTCGTGAAGCGGGTCCTGCGGGATCCGGCGCAGTCGGAGGAGGTGGCGCAGGAGGTGCTGCTCGAACTGTGGCGCTCCGCCGCCCGCTTCGACCCGGGCCGCGGCAGCGCCCTGTCGTGGGTCCTCACCCTCGCCCACCGCCGGGCCGTCGACCGGGTGCGCAGCGCCCGCGCGGCCGGCGAACGCGAACAGCGCGAGGCCCAGCGCGCCCACCACCCCGCCTTCGACCAGGTCACCGAGGAGGTCGAGGCCGGTCTGGAACGCGAGTGGGTGCGCCACTGCCTGGACCGCCTCACCGCGCTGCAGCGCCAGTCGGTGACGCTCGCCTACTACGACGGCTATACGTACCGTGAAGTGGCCGAGCGGCTCTCCCTGCCGCTGGGTACGGTCAAGACGAGGATGCGCGACGGACTCACCCGGCTGCGCGAGTGCCTGGGAGGTGTCGCATGAGCCTGTTCCGCCGTGAGGACCTCCACTCCCTCGCCGCCCCCTACGCCCTCGACGCCTTGGAGCCCGCCGAGCGGGTCCGTTTCGAGAAGCACCTCAAGGACTGCGCGAGTTGTGCCGCCGAGGTCCGCGCCCTGGCCGAGGACGCCGTCCGGCTGGCCTGGTCCACGGCCGCTCCGCCGCCGGCTGCGCTGCGCGACCGGGTGCTGGCCGCCGTACGCACGACTCCGCAGGAACCCGTCAGGCAGGACGCGGCACCCACAGCCCGCACGCGGGCCCCACAGCTGCCGCCGCATGTGTGGGGTGTGCAGCCGCCGCCGGCGCGCTCCCACGCGCCCCGCCGGCGCTCCCTGTTCGTGCCGTTCGCGACCGCTACCGCCGCCGCGGCCCTCGTGGTCGCGTCCCTGTTCGCCGTCCAGGCCAACCAGACGCGGGACCAGCTGAACGCCGAGCGGGCGCAGTCACGTGAGATCGCCCACGTTCTCGCCGCTCCCGACGCCCGGGCGACGGCCGGGAAGGACACCCGGGGCGGAAGCATCGGAGTGGTCGCTTCCGCATCTGAGGGGCGCGCGGTCGTCACCCTCAGCGGATACGACGACCTGCCGGGCGACCGCGTGCACCAACTGTGGCTCATGCGCCCCGACGCGCAACCGCGCTCCCTCGGGCTCTTCGACGGCGACACGCCCTTGGTCACCTCCGGCCTGAACAAGGCGGCGACGTCACTGGCTGTGACCGTCGAGCCGAACGGGGGCTCACCGCAGCCCACCACCCAGCCGGTTGTCCAACTCGCCCTGAAATCAGTCGGATTCGGAGAGTGACCGGGGGGAGTCGTCAACCGCCTTACGGGGAAGGTGAATCCTGTGACCGCGATACACGAGTGCCCCGAGGGAGCGATAGGGTTACTCTGCCCGGGCCGGGTGGACTCGTACGGGTGGGGAGTGACATGGAGCAGATAACAGTGCGCAGCAGGGCGAGGGTCCCTGCGATCACGTGTGGGAGCAGCGCGACCAGTTCGCGTCTCGACCGCCATCTCTCGGTGCTGGGCGGTCCTGCCGTCCCACAGGTCGAGACGGCCGAGGCGACCTCACTGATGCGTGAGCTGACCGCACGTGAGCCCGCGAAGGGCCGCAGCGCAAGGGGAGCACGCGTACGCCGCGTCTCGCTCTTCGCGCCTCTGCGGCGGCTGCGTCGTTCACTGTTCGGCGGGCGCTGAGCGACACCGGCGTTCCTCGGGTCGTCCCGAGGAGCCCTCGCTCGGGTTGCCACGCCGTCCCGGCGCGACGCTGTGCCTCCGTCATCCGTCATCCCCACGGCACACGGCGGCGCACCGGATGTGGCTCCCGAGCGCGGGGCAAGACCCCCGTCCATGCCCCGCGCCCGAGCCCGCGCTGCCCGCACGCCTCCACCCCGCGTGCCCGACAGCCCGTTCCGTACGGGCGTCGACCGGCTTACCGGCGCCGGCTCACCGCTCGCCGTGCGCGTACCCCCGCACCGCCGCCGGTACGAACACCCCCAGCAGTACCGCGCACCACATCAGTGACCCGGCGACCGGATGTGCCACCGGCCAGGCCGCGCCCTGAGGCACCGGCGCGTTCCCGAACAGGTCCCGCAGGGCCGTCGTCACCGCGCTGATCGGATTCCACTCGGCGATCGTGCGCAGCCACCCCGGCAGGCCCTCGGTCGGGATGTACGCGTTCGACAGCAGCGGCAGCAGGAAGGTCGCGCCGCCCAGCTGACCGGCCGCCTCCTCGTTCCGGGTCAGCAGCCCCAGGAAGATCCCGATCCAGGTGGTTGCGAACCGGAAGAGCAACAACAGCCCGAAGGCGCCCACCGCCGCCGGCGCACTCCCCTCGACCCGCCAGCCCACCGCGAGCCCGACCAGCAGGAAGGGCACCGCCCCGGCCGCCGTGACCACCAGGTCCGCGCACGCCTGCCCGAGCGGCACCGCCGCCCGGCTCATCGGCAGGGTCCGGAAGCGGTCCGTCACGCCCCGGTGGGTGTCCGCGGCTGCCTGGAACATCCCGGTCATGATCCCGTTCGCGGCGGTCGCCACCAGCAGGCCCGGCACCAGGAAGGAGCGGTACTCCCCGCCCGGCATCGCCAGCGCGCTGCCGAAGACGTAGCCGAAGAACAGCAGCATGCTGACCGGCATGGTCTGGGTCAGGACGAGCAGGCCCGGGTTGTTCCGCATCCGCCGCAGCTGGCGGCCCAGCATCGCGTGTGAGTCGTACGCCAGCGTGCTCATGCCGCGGCCTCCTCGAGGTCCTGGTCGTCGGTGAGCCGGAGGAACACGTCGTCGAGGGTCGGCGGGCGCAGGCTGGCGTCCAGCAGCGGCACCCCCGCCGCGTCCAGTTCGCGCACCAGCCGGGGGAGGGTGAGCGTCGAGTCCCGGGTGACCGCGCCGACGGCGTTGCGCTCCTCGTCGAACGTCGGCCGGGCGCCGGTGAGCTGGTCCAGCACGCCCGCGGCCCTCGCCATGACCTCCGGGCCCGCGACGACGACCTCGACGTGCGTCCCGATGAGCCCCTTCAGCTCGGCCGGCGAACCCGTGTGCGCCACCCGGCCCCGGTCCACCAGGGCGATGTCGTCGGCGAGCTGGTCGGCCTCCTCCAGGTACTGCGTGGTCAGCAGGACGGTCGTGCCGTCCGCGGTGAGATCGCGTACGGCGGCCCAGATCAGGTTCCGGCTGGCCGGGTCGAGCCCGGTCGTCGGTTCGTCGAGGAACAGCACCTCGGGGCGGCGGATCAGGCTGGCCGCCAGGTCGAGCCGGCGGCGCATCCCGCCCGAGTAGGTGGACGCGGGCCGGTCGGCCGCCTCGGCCAGCCCGAAGCGGTCGAGGAGGTCCCCGGCCCGCTCGGCGGGCCCGCGCACCCGGTGCAGCCGGGCGAACAGCCTGAGGTTCTGGCGGCCGGTGAGGTCCCCGTCGACCGAGGCGTACTGCCCGGTGACGCCGATCACGCGGCGCACGGCGGCGGCCTCCCGCCCGAGGTCGTGCCCGGCGACGCGCGCCGAGCCGGCGTCCGGCCGCAGGAGGGTGGTCAGCAGTCGTACGGCCGTGGTCTTGCCCGCCCCGTTGGGTCCGAGGATTCCGCAGACCGTGCCGCTCGCCACCGCGAGATCCAGCCCGCGCAGGGCCTGGACGGCACCGAACCGCTTCTCCAGACCCTCACTAAGTACAGCGTACGTAGTAGTCATGGGGTGACCATAGCGCACTACGTACGCTGTACGTAACTAGGATGGGGGCCGAGGTGATGATCGATGGCGGGCCGAGCGGCCGTACCCGAAGTGATCTGGACCCGTCCCGAGCGGACGGGCCGGGGGCCGAAGCCCGCGTTCACGCGCGCGGACATCGCGGCGGCGGCGGTGCGGCTCGCCGACGCGCAGGGCCTGGACGGCGTCTCCATGCGGCATGTCGCGGCCGAGCTGGGCTGCGGGACCATGTCGCTCTACAACTACGTCCCCCGCAAGGAGGACCTGTACGAGCTGATGGTGGACGCGGTCGGCGGCGAGCACGAGCTGTGGGAGCCGGGCGGTGACTGGCGGGCCGACATGCGCCGGGTGGCGTACCAGACGCGGGCTGCCATGCACCGGCATCCGTGGCTGCCCCGGCTGATGTCACCGGTGTACGGCTTCAGCCCCAACGCCCTGCGCTATCTCGAGCACTGCATGGCCTGCATGGACCCCTTCGACGCGCCGTACGGCACGAAGCTGGAGCTGCTCGGGATGCTCAACGGGTGCGTGACGACGTACGTGTCGACGGAGCTGTCCACCACCGAGCGGGCTCGGTCGCTGCCCTGGTCGGAGGAGCAGGAGAACGCCGTACGGATCGCCTACCTGGGGAGTCAGGTGGCGTCCGGGGCGTATCCGCGGCTGGCGGCGGCGTTCATGGAGGACGCCGGGCCCATCGACATGGAGGCCGTGTTCGACCGGATGCTGGACCGCGTACTGGACGGCTTCGAGCCCAGGAGCGAGGGGTCCGGGAACCAGTAGCCCGGGGTGGTGGGCCCGGGAGCTAGATCAGTGCGAACTGGCCTTCCGGGCCCTCCTCGTGGTGGTCGAGGACCGACGCCGGTCGGCGGGCCGCGTCCGGCACGGGCAGGACGCCCGCCGCGCGCAGCTCCTGCGCGGTGACGGTCGCCGTCACCGTCAACACCTCCCGCTGGGGCTCCAGTTCGGCCAGCAGGGCGAGCACGGTGATCAGCTCCAGCAGTTCCGAGGTCCACGCCTGCGGCCATGTCGTCGGGCGGATCGCGGACAGCGTGCCCGGTTCGGCCCGCGCGGTGCGGGTCGCGAACCACTGCTCCAGGACGCGGACGCCGGCCACCTCGAAGTCCCAGGCCGCCGGCGGGACCGGGGAGACGCGGCCGTCGTCGACGTGCAGGGTCTCCTCGTCGCGGTCGTAGTGCACGGTCAGGGGGAAGGAGGGCAGGGGGGCGCGGACGTACGGGCGGCGGCCACCGGGGAGCTTGGGCCGGTCGCCGTCGCGGCGCATCAGCCAGAGCGCGCGGTGGCCCAGTTCGACGCCGTGGGCCCACAGCTCCGGGTCCTCGGTGAGGGGGACGGCGAGGCCCGGGCCCACCGCCGTCACGGTCCAGGCCAGCAGGTCCAGGGGCGTCGGGGTGAGGCCGAGGCGGCCGGCCAGGTGGTCCAGCAGGCCCGGCGCCAGGTTGGGTTCCGTGCCGCCGGGGCGGCGGTACAGGGGGCGGACGCGGCCGGGACGCAGCAGGGGGAGCAGGGAGGTCGCCAGCAGGCGGGGGCCGGTGGCGTCGGGGATCTCCGTGACGAAGATCTGCCGCTCGTCCGCCACCCGCCACAACTCGGGCCGGGCCGCGTCGATCAGCCGGTGGTCCGGGATCAGCCACTGCTCGTCGAAGGGGGCGTGCAGCACCCGCACCGGCTCCGGGCACGGGCCCGAGGCGCGGACCAGCTTCTCCGTGCCCCCGGACTGCCCCGGCAACTGCCCCACGGCCGACTGGAGCGTACGGGAACGCGTCGGCTCGAACAGGGACTCCCGCTCGGATCCCTCCGCCTTCAGCAGGGCATCCCAACGGGCCTTCAGGGAAGCCGGATCGGGACCCGTCGGCCACCCCCGGCCGAGCCGCGGCGGTGCGACGGACCACGGCATGAGGTCCGCCAGCAGCGGAGCGTCGTCGTGCGTCACGCTGGGCATCGTACGACTTGCCGTCGCGGGCGGGGGCAGGGCCTGTACGGCCCGTGCGGCCCCAAGGCCCGCTCCCCCCCGTCCCGGGTCCGCCGGACACGCCCAGGGCGCGCCTAGGTCGCGTCGAGGGTGACCGTGAACGAGAAGCGGTCGCCCCGGTAGTGGATGACGGCCACGTCCAGGGGCTGGCCGGCGGTGTCGTAGGTGACGCCCGTGTAGTGCAGGATCGGGCTGAGCAGCGGGACGTGGAGGAGGCGGGCCGTCTCCGGGTCGGCGAGGCGGGCCTGAACCGTGTCCGTGATGCGGCTGATGTCCGCCCCGACGGCATCCCGCAGCACCTTGGTCATCGGCCAGCGGATCAGGTCGTCGAGGTCGATGCGGTCCGCGAGTTCGGGGCGCACGTAGTTGCGGGCGTGGTTGGTCGGCTCGCCGGTCTTCTCGTCGGAGCGCAGTCGGTGGTACGCCGACACCTCGGCCAGGTCCGGGAAGTACTCGGCCACTTCGGTCGGCACGAGTGTCCTGCCGTGGTCCAGCAGCCGCGTCGCCATGCCGGACTGCTGGGCCACGATCGCGTCCACCGAGCCCAGCAGCCGCACCGGAGAGCCCCTGCGGACATCAGGCTCGATGAAGGTGCCACGGCGCCGGTGTCGGCTGATCAGGCCCTCGTCCTCCAGCTCCTTCAGCGCCTGCCGCATGGTCAGCACACTCACCCCGTAGTGCCCCGCGAGCTGCTCCTCGGTCGGCAGGCGCAGCGGGTCCTGGGGCGAGCGGCCGAGTATCGAGGCGCGCAGCGACTGCGAGACCTGATACCAGAGCGGCAGCTTGCGGTTCAGGACGATCGAGTCCGGGGCGAAGGAGGTCACGGGGCTATCCGTACCGGTCGTGGGCGATCAGCGCAACGGGCGGAAGTGGCGCTGAAGGCCCTGCCAGACGTCGTCGTAGCGCGGTTGCAGGTGTTCCGCGCGGGCCGCCTGCGGTGTCAGCGTCACCGGCCACCGCGTCTCGAACATGAACGCCAGCCCGTCGTCGACCTTCTGCGGCCGCAGCTCGGCGGCGCTCGCCCGGTCGAACGTCTCCCGGTCCGGCCCGTGCGCCGACATCATGTTGTGCAACGAGCCGCCTCCGGGCACGAACCCTCCTTCTCCGGCCGCCTTCGCGTCGTACGCGCCCTCGATCAGGCCCATGTACTCGCTCATCACGTTCCGGTGGAAGTACGGCGGGCGGAAGGTGTCCTCGCCCACCAGCCACCGCGGCGCGAAGACGACGAAGTCGACGCCGGCCAGTCCCGGGGTGTCGGACGGGGACGTCAGCACCGTGAAGATCGACGGGTCCGGGTGGTCGTACGAGATGGTGCCGAGCACATTGAAACGGCGCAGGTCATAGACGTACGGCACATGGTTGCCGTGCCAGGCGACCACATCGAGCGGTGAGTGGTCGTAGGCCGCCGTCCAGAGGTTGCCGCAGAACTTGTTGACCACCTCCACCGGACCCGCCGTGTTCTCGTCGTCCTCGTACGCGGCGACCGGCGCCCGGAAGTCGCGGGGGTTGGCCAGTCCGTTGGCGCCGATGGGGCCGAGGTCGGGGAGGCGGAAGGAGGCGCCGTAGTTCTCGCACACATAGCCGCGGGCCGAGGCGTCGAGCAGCTCCACACGGAAGCGCACCCCACGGGGGATCAGCGCGACATGTGCCGGCTCCACATGCAGCAGCCCGAACTCGGTGTGCAGCAGCAGCCCGCCGCGCTCCGGCACGATCAGCAGCTCCCCGTCGGCGTCGCTGAAGACCCGGTCCATCGAGGCGTTGGCGTGGTAGAGGTGCACGGCCATACCGGTGCGCTGGGTGGCGTCGCCGTTGCCGCCGAGAGTCCACAGTCCGGCAAGGAAGTCGGTTCCCGGCGCGGGCTCGGGCAGCGGGTTCCAGCGCAGCCGGTTCGGGTCGGGCACCGACTCGGTGAAGGGGGCCGTACGGATCGAGCCGTTCTCCGTGCGGGTGAACGCCGGGTGCGCGGCCGAGGGGCGGATCCGGTACAGCCACGAGCGCCGGTTGTGCGCCCGGGGTTCGGTGAAGGCCGTACCGCTGAGTTGCTCCGCGTACAGCCCGAGGGGGGCGCGCTGGGGCGAGTTCCGGCCGTCCGGCAGCGCCCCCGGAACGGCCTCGGAGCTGTGCTCGTTGCCGAAACCCGTGAGGTAGGTCAGCCCCTCCGCGGTCTTCCGCGCTCCCCCGCGTTCGAACACGCTTACGCGGGAGGTGGCCCCATCGGTCATGATCGCTCCCTCGGCCTTGATTCCTATGCTCCACCGTAGGATTGTGGTTTCCCGGGCGCAAGTGGTCCGTCCGGCCTCCTCACGAAGGACGACCGCCGACGGCCGGAACCAGCCTCCAGGGGGATTCGAGGTGTCGGACTCGTGTTCTACGCTCCCCGGCATGTCGTGGACGCGGAGACTTCTCACCGCGCTCGCGGTCTGTGTCCTGCTGCTGACCGGATCCGCGGGCTGTGGCTCGGGCAATGCGCAGGGGAACGGAAAGAACGGGGACTCGCCCTCACCGGTGGGCAAGCTCCTCGACGACACGGACAAGCAGGGACGCCGCTACCGCGAGGTGGACAAGAAGGGCGCGCCCGACGTCGGCGTCGAGGTGCAGCCCGCCGAGGGCGACGACGGCTGGAACGTGCGGCTGACCCTCCGCCGCTTCCGCCTCTCGCCCGCCGGCGCCGAGAAGGACGCGGTGGCCGGCCGCGGTGTCGCCCGGCTCTTCGTGAACGGGCACCCCGTCGCGGCCCTGCGCACCCCCGAGTACCGCCTCTCGGCCCGTTACGTCCCGCACGGCACCCGCCACCTCACCGCGCGCCTGTACGCCGACGACGGCACGGTCTGGGCCGTCGACGGCGAACCCGTCGAGAGCACCGCGGACATCACGGCCTCCGGCCCCGCATCCGCCGGGACCGCGGGCGCCGCGCCGAGCGTGAACGGCTCTCCCGTTCGTACCGAGGGCCGAGCTTCCCCGGACCGCGGCGGAAAGGCATCATGAAGCCCGTGCCCCAAGCGACATCGCTGCGCCGTGCGCCCGTGCAACGGCGCAGCGCCGAACGGCTGACCAGGATCCTCGACGCCTGCGCCGACCTGCTCGACGAAGTCGGCTACGACGCCCTGAGCACGCGGGCCGTCGCCCTGCGCGCCGGGGTCCCCATCGGCTCGGTCTACCGCTTCTTCGGCAACAAGCGCGCGATGGCCGACGCGCTCGCCCAGCGCAACCTGGAGCGCTGGACCGAGCGGGTCACCGAGCGCCTCAAGGAGACCGGCGAGGGGGGCTGGCGGGCTGCGATGGACGCCGTCCTCGACGAGTACCTCGCCATGAAGCGCACCGCGCCCGGCTTCTCGCTCGTCGACTTCGGCAACCAGATCCCGGTCGGAGCCCGCTACGCCGAGCCCAACCACCGCGTCGCCGACCGCCTCACCGACCTGCTCTCCGGTTACCTCGACCGCGAGCCGGACGAGGACCTGCGGCGCGTCTTCCTCGTGGCCGTGGAAACCGCCGACACCCTCGTGCACCTGGCCTTCCGGGTCGCGCCGGAGGGTGACGAGCGGATCATCGCGGAGACCCGGGAGATCCTGCGGGCGTACCTGGGGCGGGTGCTGGACTGAGGGCCGCCCGTCCGCGGGGCCGAGACCGCCCGCAGGGAGGCCTCGCCAGCGTGCATACCGGTCGGTATGCTCGGCCCCGAGTTCGTGCGTCACCGCTGCCGCCGCCCACCGGGAGGACCCGTGTCCCGCACCGCCCTGCGTATCTGCCCCCTGTGCGAGGCCACCTGCGGCCTCACCCTCACCGTCGAGGGGACCCGGGTGACCGGCGCCCGCGGTGACCGGGACGACGTGTTCAGCCAGGGATTCATCTGCCCCAAGGGCGCCTCCTTCGGGGCCGTCGACGCCGACCCCGACCGGCTGCGCACCCCGCTCGTGCGCAGGGACGGGGAACTGCGGGAGGCCACGTGGGAGGAGGCATTCGACGCGGTCGCCGCCGGGATCCGGCCGGTCGTCGAGCGGTACGGCCCGAACTCGGTCGGCGTCGTCCTCGGCAACCCCAACGTGCACACCATGGCCGGCGCCCTCTACCCGCCGGTGCTCCTCGCCGGGCTCGGCACCCGCGGCATCTTCACCGCCTCCACGCTCGACCAGATGCCCAAGCATGTCTCCAGCGGCCTGCTGTACGGCGACGCCAACGCGATCCCCGTACCCGATCTCGACCACACCGACCATCTCCTCCTCATCGGTGCCAACCCGCTGGAGTCCAACGGGAGTCTGTGCACCGCCCCCGACTTCCCCGGCAAGCTCAAGGCGCTCAAGGCCCGCGGCGGCAGCCTCACGGTCATCGATCCGCGCCGCACCCGCACCGCCAGGCTCGCCGACCGGCACATCCCGATCCGGCCCGGCACCGACGCCCTGCTGCTCGCCGCGATGGCGTACGTCCTGTTCGAGGAAGACCTCGTGGAACTCGGCGAGTTGACACCGCACGTGCAGGGCGTCGACGAACTCCGGGACGCCGTACGGGACTTCACGCCCGAGGCCGTGACCGGCGCCTGTGACGTCGACGCGGCGACCATCCGTACCCTTGCCCGTGAACTCGCCGCCGCCCCCACCGCCGCCGTCTACGGCCGCATCGGCAGCTGCACGGTCCCGCACGGCACCCTGGCCAGCTGGCTGGTGGACGTCCTCGCCATCCTCACCGGCAACCTCGACCGGCCCGGCGGCGCCCTCTTCCCGCAGGCCGCCACCGACAGGACACCCCGGCCCGCCGGACCCGGCCGCGGCTTCGCGCTCGGGCGCTGGCACTCACGGGTCGGCCGACACCCCGAGGCCAAGGGGGAGTTGCCGCTCTCCGTCCTCGCCGAGGAGATCGACACCGCGACCGACGAGGGCGAGCCGGTCCGGGCGCTCGTCGCCGTCGCCGCCAACCCCGTCCTGTCCGCACCCGACGGTGACCGGCTCGACAAGGCGCTCGGCTCGCTCGACTTCATGGTCAGCGTCGACCCGTACCTCAACGAGACCTCGCGCCACGCCCACGTCGTACTGCCGCCGCCCCCGCCCTCCCGGAGCGCGCACCACGACTTCGCCTTCAACACCCTCGCGGTCCGCAACCAGGTCCGCTACACCCGTCCCGCCGTCCCGCTGGAGCCGGGCCGGATGGCGGAGACCGAGATCCTGGCCCGCCTCACCCTGGCCGTGACCGGCATGCACGGCGCCGACCCGTCCGCCGTCGACGACCTGGTCATCGGTCAGACCCTCGGCAAGGCGGTCGAGGAAGCGCACTCCCCGGTCCACGGCCGCGACCCCAAGGAGCTCGCCGCACAGCTCACCGGCGACAACGGCCCCGAGCGCCGGCTCGACATGATGCTGCGCCTGGGTCCGTACGGCGACGGCTTCGGCGTACGACCGGACGGACTGAGCCTGAAGAAGCTGCTGGCGCACCCGCACGGCATCGACCTCGGGCCGCTGCGGTCCCGTCTGCCGCAGCCCCTGAAGACCCGCAGCGGGAAGGTCGAACTGCTGCCGCAGCCGATCGCCGACGACCTGCCCCGGCTCCGGCAGGCCATGGCGGAACGCCCCGACGGCCTCGTCCTGGTCGGCCGCCGCCATCTGCGCTCCAACAACAGCTGGATGCACAACGTGCCCGCGCTCACCGGCGGTTCCAACCGCTGCACCCTGCACATCCACCCCGAGGACGCCGACCGGCTCGGCGTACGGGACGGGGCGGCCGTACGCGTCAAGGGCGCCGGGGGAGAGGTGACCGCCCCCGCCGAGGTCACCGACGGGGTGCGCCCGGGTGTGGTGAGCCTGCCGCACGGCTGGGGCCACGACCGTCCCGGCACCCGGCTCGGCCACGCCTCCGCCGACCCCGGCGTCAACGTCAACCAGCTCCTCGACGGCAGCCTGCTCGACCCCCTGTCGGGCAACGCGGTCCTCAACGGCGTACCCGTCGAAGTGGCCCCTGCCGGCTGAAGGCAGGCCGCAGGAGGGCTGAAAACGCACCCCCTGTGAGCAGCGCAAAGCCGTGACCAGCAGTTTTGCGCTTATTGCTCGCATGTCAACGTCTTGTTAACGCCGCTTGACGGGACCTAACGTCAACGCACCGCCGTCCCTGGTGGGATGTTCAAGGGCGAACGTTAGGTATCCACTCATGCTGACCATCCTCGGCTTCGCCATGATCGCGACCTTCCTGGTCCTGATCATGCTGAAGAAGATGTCGCCGATCGCGGCGCTCGTACTGATCCCCGCACTGTTCTGCGTGTTCGTCGGGAAGGGCGCCAAGCTCGGTGACTACGTCATCGACGGCGTCACCAGCCTCGCCCCCACCGCGGCGATGCTCATGTTCGCGATCGTTTACTTCGGCGTGATGATCGACGTCGGACTCTTCGACCCGATCGTCCGGGGGATCCTGAAGTTCTGCAAGGCCGACCCGATGCGGATCGTCGTCGGCACCGCCGTCCTCGCCGCGATCGTCTCGCTCGACGGCGACGGTTCGACCACCTTCATGATCACGGTCTCGGCGATGTACCCGCTGTACAAGCGCCTGAAGATGAGTCTGGTCGTGATGACCGGGGTGGCCGCGATGGCCAACGGCGTGATGAACACGCTGCCGTGGGGCGGCCCGACCGCCCGCGCCGCGACCGCGCTGAAGCTGGACGCCAGCGACATCTTCGTCCCGATGATCCCGGCCCTCGGCGTGGGTCTGCTGGGTGTCTTCGCCCTCTCGTACGTCCTCGGTGTGCGTGAGCGCCGGCGGCTCGGCGTGCTGACGCTGGACGAGGTGCTGGTGGAGGAGAAGGAGAAGGAGTCCGAGACGGTCCTCGTGGGCGCCGGTTCCGGCACCGGTGGCGCCGGCAAGGGCAAGGGCGCTGTCCCCACCGGCGGTTCCGGTACGGACGCGGCTGCCGAGGACGACGAGCCCGACAAGGCCATGCAGGTCCTGGACCCGAACCGGCCCACCCTGCGCCCCAAGCTGTACTGGTTCAACGCCCTGCTCACGGTGGTCCTGCTCACCGCCATGATCATGGAGTACCTGCCGATCCCGGTGCTGTTCCTGCTCGGCGCCGCGCTCGCGCTCACGGTGAACTTCCCGCACATGCCCGACCAGAAGGCCCGTCTCGGCGCCCACGCCGAGAACGTGCTCAACGTCGCCGGCATGGTCTTCGCCGCCGCCGTCTTCACCGGAGTCCTGCAGGGCACCGGCATGGTGGACCACATGGCCAAGTGGGTCGTCGGCAACATCCCCGAGGGGATGGGCCCGCACATGGCACTCGTGACCGGCGTGCTGAGCATCCCGTTCACGTACTTCATGTCCAACGACGGCTTCTACTTCGGCATCCTGCCGGTCCTCGCCGAGGCGGGCCAGGCGCACGGCGTCTCGTCCCTGGAGATCGCCCGGGCCTCGCTGGTCGGCCAGCCGCTGCACATGTCGAGCCCGCTCGTCCCGGCCGTCTACGTCCTCGTCGGCATGGCCAAGGTCGAGTTCGGCGACCACACCCGGTTCGTGGTCAAGTGGGCTGCCCTGACCTCCCTCGTGGTACTCGGCGCGGGCATCCTGTTCGGCATCATCTGACAATCGTCCCCGGCCTCGCCCGATCACTCGTCCCAGGCCTCGACGAATCACCAGTCCTGAGCATCAACGGATCACTCGTCGGAGGTCGTTCTCATGGAGCCCGGTGGGAACCGCGGCTGGCTGCTCCGCCTCGTCATCGCCTTCAGCTTCGCGCAGGGGGCGGTGTCGATGGCCCGGCCCGCCGTCTCCTACCGGGCTCTCGCGCTGGGCGCCGACGAGCGGGCGATCGGGGTCATCGCCGGTGTGTACGCGCTGCTCCCCCTCTTCGCCGCCGTACCGCTGGGCCGCCGCACCGACCACGGCCGTTGCGCGCCCCTGCTGCCGGCCGGCGTGGTCCTGATATCCGGCGGCTGTGCGCTGAGCGGTGTCGTGGGCACCCTGTGGGCGATGGCGATCTGGAGCGGAGTGATGGGCCTCGGCCACCTCTGCTTCGTGATCGGCGCCCAGTCGCTGGTCGCCCGCCAGTCCGCGCCGCACGAACAGGACCGCAACTTCGGCCACTTCACCATCGGCGCCTCGCTCGGCCAACTGGTCGGCCCGATCGCGGCGGGCGCGCTGATCGGCGGCCGGGACATGGCGGGCACCAGCGCGCTCGCCCTCGTCGTGGCGGGCGCGGGCGCCGCGGTCGCCTTCACGTCGCTGTGGCGCATCGAGGACCGTACGGCCCTCACGTCCCGTACCGCCCCGGGCGACCGCGTCCCCGTCCGGCGCATCCTCCGCGCCCGGGGCGTGCCCGCGGGCATCCTCATCAGCCTGTCGGTGCTGTCCGCCACCGACATCCTCACCGCCTACCTGCCGGTGGTCGGCGAGCACCGGGGGATCACGCCGCACGTGATCGGCGTACTGCTCAGTCTGCGCGCCGCGGCCACCATCGCCTGCCGTCTGGTGCTGACGCCGCTGCTGCGACTGCTGGGCCGGGCCCTGCTGCTCACCGTGACCTGCCTGTCGGCGGCCGTGCTGTGCGCCGGCATCGCGCTGCCGGTGCCCGTGTGGGCGCTGGCGCTCATGCTGGTCGCCCTCGGCTTCTGCCTGGGCGTCGGACAGCCGCTGTCCATGACGACGGTCGTCCAGGCGGCCCCCGACGACGCCCGCTCCACCGCCCTCGCCCTCCGCCTGACCGGCAACCGCCTCGGCCAGGTCGCCGCACCGGCCACGGCGGGCCTGGTGGCCGGCGTCGCGGGCGTGGCGGCACCGTTCGTGATGCTCGGCGGCTTGCTGCTGCTGTCCTCGGGGGTCGCGCTGCGCTCGCCCGGCAGCACGGCCGGGGGACCGGCGCCGGAGACCGCGCCCCGCCGAGCGGGGTTCGCACTGGACCGGAAGAGGGATTCCTGACGGGTCGTAGGGCGATGCTCCCACCACTACGGGCGCGGACGTGACAAAGAGTCAGATCAACTGCGATTTGTATGAAAATCGTCTGACTCGGAGGAACCTGCATGTCCACCATGCCTCTTCAGCGCCGCGCCGGACTGCGCACCGCCGCTCTCGCGGCGCTCACCGTCACCGTGGGCTCC
Source organism: Streptomyces cellulosae (assembly GCF_000721105.1). Classification (GTDB taxonomy): domain Bacteria; phylum Actinomycetota; class Actinomycetes; order Streptomycetales; family Streptomycetaceae; genus Streptomyces; species Streptomyces cellulosae_A. Next base: position 82,680 of record NZ_JOEV01000029.1, on the reverse strand, counting down.
CTGGCGGGGACGACGGCCGCCGTCGCCGCGCCGGCGGCGCCCGGGGACAACGGCACCGTCAAGATCCACAGGGCGGATCCGACCCACACGACGCCGCCCGGTGATCCGAAGGACGAGACCAAGGTCTGCAAGTTCTACGTCGACGCCACCGGGTTCGACCCCAACCAGAGCATCCAGTGGTCCATCGTGACGCAACCCCCCGTCCAGGGCGGCGCGAGACGTGACGGCGTCCTCAGTCTGCCGGACGGCAGCGGCAGCACCGAGATCCTGTCCCTGCCCGACGGCATGTACAAGCTCACCTGGAACATCGTCGGCGGCGCCGGCGCGGGCAAGCGCAAGGTGTTCACGGTCAGCTGCGCGGACCCGTCGGCCTCCCCGTCGCCCGGTCCCCACGATGGCCCGCCCGCCGGCGGTGGCGGACTCGCCCGGGGCGCGGCCTTCACCCCGGTCGCCGGTGCCGCCGCGGTGGGGCTGGCCGCGGTCACCGGGACGGTCTGGTTCCGGCGGCGTCGTCAGCATGGCGCCGCGTAGGCGCATCCGCAGGCCCTGGTACCGGACGCGTGCCTACCGCCTCGCCAGAACGGTCGTGCTGACGGTCTCCCTGGTGGTGGGCTGTGCCTGGTGGGCGCAGGACGAGGAGCCCGGAGGGGCGGCCGCCATCGCCCCTCCGGGCACCCCCGGGGCTCCCGGGGCCCGCATCGACGCCCGAGCGGTCCGACAGGAACGGTTCCCGACCGGCACCGGGCTGCACGGCACCCCGCCGCGGAACGGGCCGCCCCGGCAGCAGGGGCCACGCGAGCGGGCCGGGGCAGGGACCGCGGAGACCTGCGCCGGAGCGGAGAGGCCGAAGCGGGGTGGTGCGCGAGCCGACGCGGGTGGCCCCGCACAGCGGCCCGGCGCCCGACCCGCCGCCGGTCCCGCGCAGCGGCCCGGCGCCCGAGCCGCACCGCATGGCGGCGCACGGCCACCCGGTGCCCGCTCCCACGCGGCCGGACCGCAGCCACCCGGTGCCCGCTCCCACCCGGCCGGACCGCAGCCCCCCGGTACCCGCGCCGGCGCGCCCGGATCGAAGCCCCCCGGCGCCCACCCCGGCCCGCACCCCACCGCCCGCTCCGTTCCACCCCGCCGCCCGGCGCGACCCCCCGGGGCAGCCCCCCGCCGTCCGGCCCCGGCCCCACCGCGCCGTGTCCTGCCCCGGTCCCGTGCGACCCGGCTGACCGTCCCGTTCGTGGGGATCGACGCCCCGGTCACGGCGCTGCGGCTCGACCGCCAGCGGCGTATGTCCGCGCCGCCGGAGGGCGACCCCAACCTGGTGGGCTGGTACGAGGGCGGGCCGTGGCCCGGCGAGCAGGGGACCGCCGTGGCCGTCGGGCACCTGGACACGGACACCGGCCCCGCCGTCTTCGCGGGCCTCACCGAAATGAAGCCCGGCCGTCACATCGAGGTCCGGCGCGCCGACGGGCGGATCGCCGTCTACACCGTGGACGCCGTCAGGACGTACGAGAAGAAGCACTTCCCCGACCGCGAGGTGTACGGCGCCCGCGGCCGCCCCGAACTGCGGCTGATCACCTGCGGCGGCCGCTACGACCGCAGGACCGGCTACTCGGGCAACGTCGTCGTCTTCGCCCACCTCACCGAGATCCAGGCGCCCGGCCGGACCGCCCAAACCCGCTGATTTGGGCCGTCCGTTTTCTCACCTGCCGGACCGGCGCGTCCGATTCCGCCAAGTGTCTTCCCCTGGACGCACACAATCCGTTAGCTTCCGTGACTCATACGCCCCGTACGTCCCGCACGTGGCGTCCCACCGCCGAGCACCAGCGTTCGCTCAGTCAGCCCCCGGGGGCACTGCCATGACACGCGCCATCTCTCTGCATGACGTGAGCAAGACCTACACGCGAGGCGTCCGCGTGGTGGACCGGCTGTCGCTGGACATCGCGCCCGGCGAGTTCCTCGTCCTGCTCGGCCCCTCCGGCTGCGGCAAGTCCACCCTGCTCAGGATGATCGCCGGTCTGGAGGAGATCACCGAGGGGCAGCTGCGGCTCGACGGCGAGTACGCCAACGATCTGCTCCCCTCCGAGCGGAACATGGCGATGGTGTTCCAGAACTTCGCCCTGTACCCGAACATGACGACCCGCGGCAACATCGGCTTCCCGCTGCGCATCGAGGCCCCCGGCGAGGACCCCGGCCCGCGCGTGGACGCCACCGCCCGCATGCTGGGCATCGAGGACCTCCTCGACCGCTTCCCCGCCCAGCTCTCCGGTGGTGAACGCCAGCGGGTCGCCATGGGGCGGGCGATCGCCCGCCACCCCTCGGTCTTCCTGATGGACGAACCGCTCTCCAACCTCGACGCCAAGCTCCGCAACCACCTGCGCGCCGAAATAGCCGCCCTCACCCGCCAACTGGGCGTCACCACGGTGTACGTCACCCACGACCAGGCCGAGGCCATGTCGCTCGGCGACCGGGTCGCCGTCCTGCGTGGCGGCATCCTCCAGCAGATCGGCACCCCCCGCTCGGTGTACGCCCTGCCGCGCAACGTCTTCGTCGCCGCCTTCATCGGCACCCCCCGCATCAACCTCCTGCGCGGCCTGGTCCGCGCCCCGCTCGACGGCGCGATGACCATCAGCCTCGGCAAGCAGTACCTCCGGCTGCCCGAACCCCTCTCCCTGGACCACCAGTTGCTCCGTGTCCAGCAAGGGCGCGAGGTCGTCGTGGGCCTGCGTTCGGAGGCGATACGCCTGGCCAAGCCCTCCGCCGCCCGCCCCGGCGAGGTCGCGATCAGCGGGCTGGTGGAACACGTGGAGTTCCAGGGCCACGAGGTTCTCGTCCACTTCAACACCGGCTCCAGCCCCGCCCTCGTACCGGACCTGGAGGCCCCGCGCCCCGCCGTCCACGCCGCCCGGCGCCGCCGCCGCGAGAGCGGCACGGTCCTGGCCCGCCTCCGGGAGCGCGCGGAAGCCCTGCGGGCCGGTCCGGTGGGGGTCCTGGACGGCCCGCCGGACACCTACCCCGAGCCCGCGCGCCAGGAGGCCCGCCTCCCCGGCGACCTCGTGGTCCGCACCACTCCCGACATCGACCTCCGCCGCGGCATGCAGGTCCCCCTCCTCGTCGACATCGCCCACCTGTTCGTCTTCGACCAGCACGGCGAACGCATCTGCCCGGCCCCGGCGCGGCTGCCGGACCTGGGTGAGTAGACGCGCTTCGCTGGACGCACCCCGCGCCACCGCCCGTCGGGTCCGCGGTCCGGACGTCCGGGAGATCCCTGGCGCCGGAAAACTAACACCGCTAGTTTGTGGTGGTCGCTGGTTTGCGACGTGGACGACGACACCACCCGCCCGGGAGGACGCACGATGAAGGCACACGACGGCATGTACATCGACGGCGCGTGGCGGTCCGCCGCGGGCCGGGACACCATCGACGTCGTGAACCCGGTCGACGAGCAGGTCATCGGCCGGGTCCCGGCCGGCACCGCCGAGGACGTCGAGGCCGCCGTACGGGCCGCCCGGGCGGCCTTCCCGGCCTGGGCCGCGATCGCACCCGCCGAACGGGCGGCGCGGCTGGCCGCCCTGAGGGACGTGCTGGTGGCCCGCAAGGACGAGATCGCCGAGACGGTCACCGCCGAGCTGGGCTCGCCCCTGAAGTTCTCGCAGAACGTCCACGCGGGCACGCCGATCGCGGTCGCGGGCTCCTACGCCGAGCTCGCGGCCACGTACCCCTTCGAGGAGAAGGCCGGCAACTCCGTCGTCCACCACGAGCCGATCGGCGTGGTCGGCGCGATCACCCCCTGGAACTACCCGCTCCACCAGATCGTCGCCAAGGTCGCCCCGGCGCTGGCGGCGGGCTGCACGGTGGTGCTGAAGCCCGCCGAGGACACCCCGTTGGTCGCCCAGCTCTTCGCCGAGGCGGTCGACGAAGCGGGCATCCCGGCGGGAGTCTTCAACCTGGTCACCGGCCTCGGCCCGGTCGCCGGCCAGGCCCTCGCCGAGCACCCGGACGTCGACCTGGTCTCCTTCACCGGCTCCACCGCCGTCGGCCGTCGGATCGGCGCGACGGCGGGCGCGGCCGTCAAGAAGGTCGCCCTGGAGCTGGGCGGCAAGTCCGCCAACGTCATCCTGCCGAGCGCCGACCTCGCCCGGGCGGTCAATGTCGGCGTCGCCAACGTCATGTCCAACTCCGGTCAGACCTGCAGCGCCTGGACGCGGATGCTCGTCCACCGCGACCAGTACGAGGAGGCGGTCGAGCTGGCCGCCACGGCCGCCGCGAAGTACGGCGAGCGCATCGGCCCGGTCGTCAACGCCAAGCAGCAGGCAAGGGTGCGGGGTTACATCGAGAAGGGCTTGGCCGAGGGTGCCCGGCTGGTCGCCGGAGGACCCGAATCCCCGCGCGAGCCGGGCTACTTCGTCAGCCCCACCGTCTTCGCCGACGTCACCCCGGAGATGACCATCGCCCAGGAGGAGATCTTCGGCCCGGTCCTGTCGGTCCTGCGCTACGAGGACGAGGAGGACGCCCTGCGCATCGCCAACGGCACGGTCTACGGCCTCGCGGGCGCCGTCTGGGCCGGCGACGAGGCCGAGGCGGTCGCCTTCGCCCGCCGGATGGACACCGGGCAGGTCGACATCAACGGAGGCCGCTTCAACCCGCTGGCCCCCTTCGGGGGTTACAAGCAGTCGGGCGTGGGCCGCGAACTCGGCGCGCACGGCCTCACCGAGTACCTCCAGACCAAGTCCCTGCAGTTCTGAGGAGCGTTCCCGTGGTTCGTGCCGCCGTCCTTCCCGCCGTGGGCGCTCCGTTGGAGATCGCCGAGATCGACCTGCCCGACCCCGGCCCCGGCCAGGTCCGCGTCCGGCTCGCCGCCGCCGGTGTCTGCCACTCCGACCTGTCCCTGTCCGACGGCACCATGCGCGTCCCCGTCCCGGCGGTCCTCGGTCATGAGGGCGCGGGCACCGTCGTCGCCGTCGGCGAGGGCGTCACGGGGCTGGCGCCCGGTGCCGCGGTCGTCCTCAACTGGGCACCGTCCTGCGGAAGTTGCCACGCGTGCTCGCTCGGCGAGGTCTGGCTGTGCGCCAACGCGCTCAACGGTGCCGCCGACGTGTACGCGCGCCGCGCCTCCGACGGCACCGACCTCCACCCGGGCCTCAACGTCGCCGCGTTCGCCGAGGAGACGGTGGTGTCCGCCGGCTGCGTCCTGCCCCTGCCCGAGGGCGTCCCCCTCACCGACGCGGCCCTGCTCGGCTGCGCGGTCCTCACCGGCTACGGCGCCGTCCACCACTCGGCCCGGGTCCGCCCCGGCGAGACGGTCGCGGTGTACGGCGTCGGAGGAGTGGGCCTGGCCGCGCTCCAGGCGGCCCGCATCGCGGGCGCCTCCCGGATCGTCGCCGTCGACGTCTCCCCGGCGAAGGAGGAGCTGGCGCGCGCCACCGGAGCCACCGACTACCTGGTCGCCTCCGACACCACCGCCCGAGAGATCCGCGCCCTCACCGACAAGCAGGGCGTCGACGTGGCCGTCGAGTGCGTGGGCCGCGCGAGCACCATCCGCACGGCCTGGGACTCCACCCGCCGCGGCGGCCGTACGACGGTCGTCGGCATCGGCGGCAAGGACCAGCAGGTCACCTTCAACGCCCTGGAGATCTTCCACTGGGGCCGGACCCTCGCGGGCTGTGTCTACGGCAACGCGGACCCGGCCGCCGACCTGCCGCTGCTCGCCGAACACGTCCGGGAGGGCCGCCTGGACCTGGGCGCGCTGGTCACGGAACGGATCGCCCTGGAGGGCATCCCGGCGGCCTTCGAGAACATGCTGGCGGGGAAGGGCGGGCGGGCGCTGGTGGTGTTCTGACAGACGCCGGTGCCCCGCGGGCGGGGTTCACCGCGCGCCCGGGGTCCCGAACGTCCCGGGGTCCGGGTCTCGGCGTCCCGGCGTCCCGGGGTCCGGGTCTCGGCGTCCCGGCGTCTGGGGCTCTGGGTCTCGGAGTCTCGGCGTCCCGGGGTCCGGGTCTCGGCGTCCCGGGGTCCCGGCGTCCCGGCGTCCGGGTCTCGGCGTCCCGGCGTCTGGGGCTCTGGGTCTCGGCGTCCCGGGGTCTGGGTCTCGGCGTCCCGGCGTCTGGGGCTCTGGGTCTCGGCGTCCCGGGGTCTGGGTCCCGGCGACCCGGGGTCTCGGGCTCTGGGTCTCGGCGTCCCGGGGTCTCGGGGCCTGGAGGCGTCACGCCGAATCCGTGGCCTTCTCGGCGTGCGGCTCGGACACCGCCTCCGGTACCAGGGTCCGCCCCGCCCGCCGCCGGGACCGCGACACCGCGACCCCCGCCAGGCACAGCACCCCGCCCGCCAGCGTGAGCAGCCCCGGCACCTCGCCCAGCGCCAGCCACGACATCAGCACGACCAGCGCGGGCACCGCGTACGTGGTCGCGCCCATCCGGCTGGCGGTCGTCCGGGCCAGGGCGTACGCCCACGTCGTGAAGGCCAGCGCGGTCGGGAAGATGCCGAGGTAGACCATGTTGAGGGTGGCCGAGACCGGCGCGTCGGCGGCCTCGTGGACCAGCTGCCCGGCGAACGGCAGGCACACCACCGCCCCGACCAGACACCCGAAGGTCGTCACCTGCAGGGCGCTCGCGCGGCCCAGCGCCGGCTTCTGCGCCACGACACCGCCCGCGTACCCCACGGCGGCCAGCAGGCACAGCACCACCCCGAGCACCGACGACCCGCCGCCACCGGACATCGACAGCCCGACGGTCACCGCCCCCGCGAACGACACCGCCATCCCCGCCAGCAGCCGCGGCGGCATGGCGTCGCCCAGCAGCCGCGCCCCGAGCAGCGCGATGAGGATCGGTCCGATGTTCACGACCAGGGCCGCCGTCCCGGCGTCCACCTGCTGCTCGCCCCAGTTCAGGACCACCATGTAGAAGCCGAACCACAGCACCCCGGATATCGCGATCCCGCGCCACGCCGAGCGCGGCGGCCACCCCTCCCGCCGTACGAGGCAGATCACCCCGAGGGCCAGCGCCCCGGCCAGCAGCCGCCCCAGCGCCAGCGCGCCCGGCGAGTACGCGGCACCCGCACTGCGGATGGAGACGAAAGCGGAGGCCCACAGCACGACGGTGACCGTGGAGGCACCGGCGGCGAGCAGCTCCGTACGACGGGAGGCGTCCATGCGGCGGGGGGCGTGCGTACGACGGGACGTGTCTGTACGACGGGAGGCGTTCATCATGCTCCTGAGGCTAGGTAAGTAGGCGTCCGAGGGCTCGCGGATTTCGGACGGGGGTTCTCGGCGCCGCTCAGCGCAGTGCGCGGGCCTCGATGCCGAGCAGCTCGGCCAGCTCGCGCTCCCCGTCCGCCGTCACCTTCACGGCCCGTTCGGAGCCGATGCGTACGCACCAGCCCGAGTCCAGGGCGTGCCGGCACAGGGCGGCACCCGCGACGCCCGCGAGGTGCGGGCGGCGTTCGGTCCAGTCGAGGCAGCCCCGGGCCAGCGGGCGGCGGCCGGTGCGGTCGAGGGGGATCCCGGTGGAGTCGAACCAGCCGAGCCCCGCGTCGGTCAGCGCGAACCCGGTGTCCTGGCGCAGCAGCCCGCGCCCGGTCAGCGCGTCGGTCACCGCGATGCCGAGCCGCCCGGCGAGGTGGTCGTAGCAGGTGCGGCCCCGGGCCATCGCCGCCCCGGCGCTCGACGCGCCCAGACTCCGTGGCCGTACGACATCGCCGTGCGGGCTCGCCTGCCCGGCCAGGTCCTCCACCAGCTGTGCGACCCGGGCCTCGGCCAGCCGGACGTACCGGTGGCGCCCCTGCCGTTCCTCGGTGAGGAGTCCGCCCGCGACGAGCTTGCCCAGGTGTTCGCTCAGGGTCGACGCGGCGACGCCCGCGTGCCGCGCCAGTTCACCGGCGGTCCACGCCCGCCCGTCGAGCAGCGCGAGCAGACACGCGGCCCGGGTCTCGTCGGCGACGAGAGAGGCGAGCCGGGCCAGTTGTGCCGCCCGTGGGTCCTTGGTGGTCATGGCTCCCAGCATGGAACACGAACACTTCGGCGCTCACCGAAGTGTCCTCACAGGGTCCGCCCGACCTGCTCGTACTGCTGCGCCAGACCGTCCAGGAGCGCGGTCAACCCCGTCTCGAAGGCCCGCTCGTCGATCTTCTCCTGCTGCTCGGCGAGGAGATGCGCCTGCCCGAGGTGCGGATAGTCGGCGGGGTCGTACGCGCTCGCGTCGTCCACGAAGCCGCCGGCGAAGGAACCGAGCGCGGAACCCATGACGAAGTACCGCATCAGCGCGCCGATGGAAGTGGCCTGCGCCGGGGGCCAGCCCGCGCCGACCATCCCGCCGTAGACGGCGTCGGCGAGCCGCAGCCCCGCGGGCCGGCGGCCGGGACCGCGGGCCAGCACCGGGACGATGTTCGGATGGTCGCGCAGGGCCGCCCGGTAGGAGGTGGCCCAGTCGTGCAGCGCGGTCCGCCAGTCCCGGCCGTCCTCGAACATCGACAGGTCGACCTGCGCGCTCACCGAGTCGGCCACGGCCTCCAGGATCTCGTCCTTGGTGCGGAAGTGGTTGTAGAGCGAGGGCCCGCTGACCCCCAGTTCCGCCGCGAGCCGCCGGGTGGACACGGCGGCCAGGCCCTCCGCGTCCACGAGCAGACGGGCCGTCTCGACGATCCGGGCGGTGCTCAGGAGGGGCTTGCGCGGTCGGGCCATGGCGCACATAGTAGGGCTGCGCACGGAAACTAGCAGTGCTAATTTAAAGGTACGGCGTTCAAGTGGGGTGTCTCGGGTGAACCTGGAACTCAGCGCGGAGCAGACCGCGGTCCGGCAGCTCGCGAGGGACTTCGTGGACCGGGAGATCACCCCTCACGTCATCGCCTGGGACCGCGCCGAGGAGGTCGACCGCTCGATCGTCAAGAAGCTCGGCGAGCTCGGCTTCCTGGGGCTGACGATCGACGAGGAGTACGGCGGCTCGGGCGGCGACCATCTCGCGTACTGCCTGGTGACGGAGGAACTCGGCCGCGGCGACTCGTCCGTGCGCGGCATCGTCTCCGTCTCGCTCGGCCTGGTCGCCAAGACGATCGCGGCCTGGGGGAGCGAGGAGCAGAAGCGGCGCTGGCTGCCGGGCCTGACCTCCGGTACTCACGTCGGCTGCTTCGGCCTCACCGAGCCGGGCACCGGCTCCGACGCGGGCAACCTCTCCACCCGGGCGGTCCGCGACGGCGACCAGTACGTCATCAACGGCACCAAGATGTTCATCACCAACGGCACCTGGGCCGACGTCGTCCTCCTGTTCGCCCGCTCCACCGACGCCCCCGGCCACAAGGGCGTCTCCGCCTTCCTCGTCCCGACGGACACCCCCGGCCTGACCCGCCGCACCATCCACGGCAAGCTCGGCCTGCGCGGCCAGGCGACCGCGGAACTGGACCTTCAGGACGTCCGCGTCCCGGCCTCCGCGATGCTGGGCGAGGAGGGCAAGGGCTTCTCGGTCGCCATGTCGGCCCTCGCGAAGGGGCGGATGTCGGTCGCCGCCGGCTGCGTCGGCATCGCACAGGCCGCGCTGGACGCGGCCGTCCGGTACGCGGGGGAGCGCGAGCAGTTCGGCAGGACCATCGCCCACCACCAACTCGTCCAGGAACTGATCAGCGACATCGCCGTCGACGTGGACGCGGCCCGCCTGCTGACCTGGCGGGTCGCCGACCTCGTCGACCGCGGCCTGCCCTTCGCCACCGAGTCGTCCAAGGCCAAGCTCTTCGCCTCGGAGGCGGCCGTCCGCGCCGCGAACAACGCCCTCCAGGTCTTCGGCGGCTACGGCTACATCGACGAGTACCCGGCGGGCAAACTCCTGCGCGACGCCCGCGTGATGACCCTCTACGAGGGCACCAGCCAGATCCAGAAGCTGGTCATAGGGCGGGCACTGACCGGGGTCTCGGCGTTCTGAGGACCTGTGGAGCGCCCTGAGTACGGCACCTGAGTATCCGAGCGGATGTGGCACCGGCCACGTCCGCCGATCCTTGTCCCCATGAGCGACACATCGGGCAAGCAGCAGAACACGGCCGCCTTCTACGGTCAGGCCGTCGCGTCCTTCTCCGTGGCCATGGGCGCCACCGCCGTCGGCATCTTCAAGCTGAACGCCGACGCCTGGGTCCGCGCGTTCCTGGGCATCGCCGTCCTGTACCTGGTCACGTCCGCCTTCACCCTCTCCAAGGTGATCCGGGACCGGCAGGACGCGGCGACCTCGGCGTACCACCCGTTCGAGAAGCTCTGAGCGGGCACGCTAAGCGCCCGCTCACCTTCGGCGGTATGGTGGGGACCGTGCCAGTGGAAAGGGAGCGTGCGATGAGTGCGGCGGAGGAGACGGCGGACGGCGAGACGTCGGCGTGGGGCGAGGTCACGCCCGACGCGGCCCGGCGGCTGCTCATCGCCGCGGTGGAGGCCTTCGCCGAGCGTGGCTACCACGCCACGACGACCCGGGACATCGCGGGCCGGGCCGGCATGAGTCCGGCCGCGCTCTACATCCACTACAAGACCAAGGAGGAACTCCTCCACCGCATCAGCAGGATCGGGAACGCGAAGGCCCTGGAGATCCTGCGCACGGCATCCCGGGGCGAGGGCACCCCGACCGAGCGGCTCGCCGACGCGGTGAGCTCCTTCGTACGCTGGCACGCGGGCGGTCGTACCACCGCGCGGGTCGTGCAGTACGAACTCGACTCCCTCGGCCCCGACGCCCGCGCCGAGATCCTCGCGCTGCGCCGCCAGGTCAACGCCGAGATGCGCGGCATCATCGAGGACGGCGTGGCGACGGGCGAGTTCGACGTCCTCGACGTGCACGGCACCACCCTCGCCGTGCTCTCCCTCTGTGTCGACGTGGCCCGCTGGTTCAACGTCAACGGCCCGCGCACACCCGAGGAGGTCGGCGCGCTGTACGCCGACCTCGTGCTGCGAATGGTGGGCGTGAAGTAGCCCGCCGGTGCGTCAGAGGTAGTACCGGGACACGGACTCCGCGACACACACCGGCTTGTCCCCGCCCTCGCGCTCCACGGTGAACGAGACGCTCACCTGGACGCCGCCCGGCACGTCGTCCACGCCGGTGATCGCGGCGGTCGCGCGCAGCCGGGAGCCGACCGGGACGGGGGAGGGGAAACGGACCTTGTTCGTCCCGTAGTTGACGCCCATCTTCACGCCGTCGACCTTGATCAGCTGCGGCCCGAAGAGGGGCAGCAGGGACAGCGTCAGATACCCGTGCGCGATGGTGGTCCCGAACGGCCCGGAGGCGGCCCGCTCCGGATCGACGTGGATCCACTGATGATCACCGGTGGCTTCCGCGAACAGGTCGATCCGCTTCTGGTCGACCTCCAGCCAGTCGGTGTACCCCAACTGCTCACCCACCGCCGCCCTCAGGTCGTCGACGGACGTGAAGATCCTCGGCTCTGCCATGTCCCGGCCTCCCGCGTAGCGAAATCTGCCGCTTAGTCTAAGCGACTGCTTAGCATGGATGGCGGCCGGACCCGCTGTCAACGGACCGGGGCGGCGCCCGGATGGGTAGGGTTCGAGGGGTGCCTCAGATTCCCGAGAAGATCCATGAGCTCACGGTCGGCCAGCTCGCCGCGCGCAGCGGCGCCACCGTCTCCGCCCTGCACTTCTACGAGTCCAAGGGTCTGATCAGCAGCCGCCGCACCACGGGCAACCAGCGCCGCTACCCCCGTGACGCGCTGCGCCGGGTCGCCTTCGTCCGCGCCGCGCAACGCGTCGGCATCCCGCTGGCCACGATCCGCGAGGCCCTCGCGGAACTCCCCGAGGAACGCACACCCACCCGCGAGGACTGGGCCCACCTCTCCGAGACCTGGCGCTCCGAACTCGACGAACGCATCAAACAACTCAACCGCCTCCGCGACCACCTCACCGACTGCATCGGCTGCGGCTGCCTCTCCCTGGACACCTGCGTCCTGTCCAACCCGGACGACGTCTTCGGCGAACGCCGGACGGGTTCGAGGCTGATGGTGGAACAGGGAGGGGGCCGCCAGAAGGAGGGGCGCCTTCACCGAGAACGGGAACGGGAGGACTCCCGCTGAAGCGGGCCTGCCGCGGTGCGGTGCGGCTTGGATCTGCCGCCTGCCGCCTGCCGCCTGCCGCCTGCCGCCTGCCGCCTGCCGCCTGCCGCCTGCCTCCGCAGGCGACGGCGCCGCATCGAGGCGTCCCGCGGGCTCACCGTAGCCGCGCTCGGCCCCGTACGGCCAGGGCAGCGGCGCCGCCGACGAGGCTCCCGGCCCGCGGAAGCGGCACCCTGCCGGTGTGGGCGAGCGAGGCTCACTGGTCCGCGCCCGGGCGGGGCGCCGCGGCGGGTCGCTCGTTCGAACTCCGGGGCTTCCTTTCGTACCGCTCACCCGCACAGCGGCAGACAGTGGTCTCGCCGGGGAGGCACCTCCCCGGTGCCGGTCGCGGGAGTCACTCCAGCCGCAGCCCGGCAGTCGACCGCCCCGCTCACTCGAACTCCGTCCCGCCCTTCCGGGTCAGATACGCCGGGCTGACCGCCTTCGCGATCGCCCGTCCCCCGGTCACCGGGCTGTACCGCTCGTGAAGCGGCCGTATCACCACCCCTTCCCGCAGATGCAGCCCCCGCCCCGACACGGTCTCCCGGCCGCTCGCGACCTCCAGCACTCGCGCGACGTCGTACGGGCCGTCGTACACCCGAGGCACCGACGGCACTTGCCCGTCGAGCAGTTCGGCGACCTCTCCCGTGTCCAGCCACCGCACGGCCCCGCCGACGTCGACGGACACGTCGAACACGGCGTACCCCAGGGTGTCCCGCCGCCCGTCCGCCCCGTACGTGAGGTCCTGCACGCCCGCGCCGAACACCTCCCCGAAGACCCCGACCCGCCGCGCCCCCAGCCGCTCGGCGAGCCGAGCCGCTGCCTCGGCGACACCGTGTCCCCGCACCGCCCGCCAGTACAGGTTCCGCGGATCCTCCTTCAGTGCCAGCGACTTGGCCCCGAAACCCTTGGACGAGACGTACACCCGGCCCCCGTCGGCGACGTAAGTCAGCAGGCAGGCCGAGCCGTGCAGTTTCTCGGTCAGCACCACCGGCTCGCCGGGCGTGAAGACATCCGGGTACCGCTGGATGTTCTCGATGTCGACCCACGCCAGCAGATCCGGCGCCGACTCCACGTCACCGTTCATCGAAGTCGGCACCGGGGGCACCCACTTCGTGATCCCGAGCCGTTCCGCGAAGTCGGTCCCCTCAGCCGCCGCCCGTGCCAGGTCGACGTCCGCCAGCGCCTTCGGGCGGCACACGATCCCCTGCGACAGCTCGCCCCGCAGCCGCACCGCCTTGACGCGGTCGGCCCCGCTCCCCGCCAGGCGTCCGGTCAGCCCCAGCTCCTCGATCAACGCGGCCGGCAGCACGGACTGCTCGGGGATGTACACGGCGGCGTCACCCGTGCGGTACGCGCCCTTGGCGACGACCGCTCGGTAGAGCCCCACCTGGGCCAGCTCGAGCGCGTCGGCATGGGGATGTTCGTGAACGGTCAGTACTTCGGCGGTGACGCGCAGCGTCGACATGGGCGCTCCCGGGTCGCTCAGTTCGGTTTCATCGCCTCCCACTGTCCGGACACGAAAAGGCTGGAGCGACTGAATTAGGGCCTGCTACCGTCAGGTTCTCCGGCCGGCGGGACCCGTCCGTCACCGACCCGCGGACCCGCCTGCGGCGCGAGCGGCACCATCGCGCCGTCGGCCGCCCCTCGGGCCCCGTTGACACACACCTGCAGCATGCGTCGATGGTGCCAGGGACCACGGACGACGTGCGCCGGCAAACAGGGGGTGCGGCATCCCCGGCGCACCCCCGCACGCACGGTTCCTGGATCGCCTCAGTCGGCCCGCTCAGGCCGACACGAGCAGCCGTCCACGCCTGGCATCCGCCAGGGCCTCCGGCGACAGCACGGGCCGCGGTACGAGGATTCCGCAGTCCACGCAGACCGGACCCGTCGAGGGTTCGTGGTCCAGTTCGTACTTCCAGACGAGGCGCTCACCTCCGCACACCGGGCACCCCGTTCCCGGCTCCCGCTCCAGCGCGGAGATGAGCCGGCGCAGTACCTCCGCCAGCGGCTCGTGGGGATGGACCCGGGGATCGTCGCACCAGGCCACTCCGAACCCGCCCCAGGTCAGCCGGTGCCAGTCGTCCACACTGCCCGGCCTGCGCAGCCCGTCGTGCTTCTCCTTCTTGCGTCGCTCGGCGAACTCGACCTCGTAGGTCAGCCAGACCGAACGCGCCTCCTCCAGCTCCTCCAGTGCGGCCACGAGCCGCGCCGGGTCGGGAGAGCGGTCCTCCGGGCCGAACCCGGCCCGGGAGCACAAGTGGTCCCAGGTCGCCCTGTGCCCGTAAGGAGCGAACCGCTCAAGGCACTTGCGGAGCGAGTAACGCCTGAGCGCCAGGTCGCACCGTGGATCGCGCACCTGTCTCGCCAGACTCCGGAAACCGGCCATCGTCCTGCACCTCCGTCACACCTGCACCTGTACTTCGGTCACTTCGGCGGCGTCGTCGAACGGACGTCGCCGAATAGACGTATCGACAGGCGATTCGGCTCCATCCGATTTCCGATGGGCCCCCATAAGGCCGCCGCGGTTGACCCCGCGAGCCCGCCGCCGTGACTCGGAACGACGTCGCGGCGAACTCCAGGAGTCCAAGACTCCGAAAAGTGACGCATGTTCATCTTCCATCCCGGGGATACCGGCGGTAACGTCCGGCACCACTCCCGTCGGTAGGAGCTCCCATGCCACGGCGCACCTCACGCACCGCCCTCGACAGACAGAGAACTCCCGGCAGGTTCCCCGGGTTCCTGAAGTCCGCTTCCGTATGCGTCCTGATTGCCGGTCTTCTGTCTCCGCTCACCCAGGTGGCCGCGGCCGAGACGGCGACGGTGCAGGCCACAGCGACGAACGACCACTGCGGTGGCCAGTGTTCCGACATCCTGCCGCCGGGCCAGAACGGCAACGCCACCCTCGCGCAGATCCTGCTCAACCAGGCCTTCGGCACCCAGCCCGACCACGCCGACGACCAGCTCGGCCCGTACGCCAACCTGGCCAAGGGCTACCCCGCGCTCACCAACAGCACGATCAACACCTTCTTCAACGACGCGTCGTTCGGAGTTCCCGCCGATCAAGTCGCCTCCACGGTCAAGCCCGCCGGTCGCGGCGACGTGACGATCGTCCGCGACAAGAAGTCGGGTGTCCCGCACATCACCGGTACCACCAGATACGGCACGGAGTTCGGTGCCGGGTATGCGGCGGCTGAGGACCGGCTGTGGCTCATGGACGTCTTCCGTCACGTGGGACGCGGCCAGCTGACCTCCTTCGCGGGCGGGGCCCCGTCCAACCAGGGCCTGGAACAGGAGTTCTGGCGCAACGCCCCGTACACCGAGGCCGATCTCCAGGCCCAGATCGACAACGCCGTAGCGTCGGCCGGGGACCGCGGCAAGCAGGCCCTCGCCGACGTCAACGCCTACGTCGCCGGCATCAACGCGTACATCGACGCCTCCGACAGCGGCCGCTACTTCCCCGGCGAGTACGTCCTGACCGGCCACAAGGACTCCGTCACCAACGCCGGCACCATCGACCACTTCAAGACCACCGACCTGGTCGCGCTGGCCTCCGTGATCGGCTCGCTCTTCGGCTCCGGGGGCGGCGGCGAGGTCGACAACGCCCTGTCGCTGCTCGCCGCCCAGCAGAAGTACGGCGTGACGGAGGGCACCAAGGTCTGGGAGTCCTTCCGCGAACGCAACGACCCCGAGGCCGTCCTGACCGTCCAGGACGGCAGCTTCCCCTACGCCACCAAGCCCGCCGACCCGCAGGGCGAGGCCCTGCCCGACGCCGGCTCGGTGAACGAGGAACAACTGGTCTACGACCGTACGGGCAGCGCGGCCGGCTCGACCGCCACCGGCGCCTCCGCCACGGCGGCGAAGACGGCCGTCACCTCGGCCAAGCGCGGTATGTCCAACGCCCTCGTGGTGAGCGGAGACCACACGGCGAGCGGCAACCCGATCGCCGTCTTCGGACCGCAGACCGGCTACTTCGCACCCCAACTCCTCATGCTCCAGGAGATCCAGGGCCCCGGCCTCAGCGCCCGCGGCGCCTCCTTCGCGGGCCTGAGCATGTACGTCGAACTGGGCCGCGGCCAGGACTACGCGTGGAGCGCCACGACCTCCGGCCAGGACATCATCGACACCTATGCCGTCGAACTGTGCCAGGACGACTACCACTACCTGTACCGCGGCACCTGCACGGCGATGGAGAAGATCGAGCAGAAGAACGCCTGGAAGCCCACCACCGCCGACGGCACCGCGGCCGGCTCCTACACGATGCGGGCGTGGCGCACCAAGTACGGCCCCGTCGAGTACCGCGCGACGGTCGGCGGCAAGAAGGTCGCCTACACCACCCTGCGCACCTCCTACCTCCACGAGGCCGACTCGATCATCGGCTTCCAGATGCTGAACGACCCCGACTACGTGAAGGGCCCGCAGGGCTTCCAGTCCGCGGTGCAGCACATCAACTACACCTTCAACTGGTTCTACGCCGACTCCGAGCACACCGCGTACTACAACAGCGGCGACAACCCGGTGCGCGCGAGCGGCGTCGACGCCGAGTTCCCGGTGTGGGCGCAGCCGTCGTACGAGTGGCGGAACTGGAACCCGACGACGAACACGGCCGACTACACCCCCGCCTCGGCCCACCCGAACTCGATCGACCAGGACTACTACATCTCCTGGAACAACAAGCAGGCCCGCGACTACACGACCGCGTCCTGGGGCGACGGCTCCGTGCACCGGGGCAACCTCCTCGACGACCGGGTGAAGAAGCTGGTCGCCGCGGGCGGGGTCACCAGGGCCGCGCTCACCAAGGCGATGGCTGACGCGGCCCTGGCCGACCTGCGGGCCGAGGACGTGCTGCCGGACCTCCTCAAGGTGGTGGGCAGCTCCACGGTCACCGACCCGACGGCCGCCGCGGCGGTGAGCAAGCTCCAGGCATGGGTGACGGCGGGCGCCAAGCGCACCGAGACGTCGGCCGGTTCGAAGACGTACGCCGACGCCGACGCGATCCGCATCCTCGACGCGTGGTGGCCGCTGCTGGTGAAGGCCGAGTTCGCACCGGGCCTCGGCAGCGACCTGTACACCGCCTTCACCGCCAACCTGCCCGTCGACGAGGCCCCGTCGGCGGCGCACGGTCCGACCGGCTCGCACGCGGGCAGCTCCTTCCAGTACGGCTGGTGGAGCTATGTCGACAAGGACATCCGTGCGGTGCTCGGCGAGTCGGTCCAGGGGCCGCTCGCGCGGAAGTACTGCGGCGGCGGCGGCCTCAGCGCCTGCCGGGACGTCCTGATCAGCACCCTGAAGGAGGCGGCCGGCAGGACCGCGGCGCAGGTCTACCCCGGCGACGACCTGTGCGCGGCGGGCAACCAGTGGTGCGCCGACTCGATCGTCCAGCGCACCCTGGGCGGCATCAAGCACTCCAACATCAGCTGGCAGAACCGGCCGACGTTCCAGCAGGTGGTGGAGTTCACCTCGCACCGGTGAGACACGGGTGGCGGCGGGTCAGCGGATGCGGCCCGCCGTCACCACCAGCCGGGCCAGTTCCTGGTGGCAGATGTCGCTGTGGGCGCCGGCGGGCGGCCCGCCGCGCTTGACGACCTCCGCCGCGTCCACGTTCACACAGCCCGACGCGGGCAGCTCCGCCCGCAGCGCCTCCGCCAGCTTCAACGACCTGGTACCCGGTACCGCCTGCACCCCGTCGTGCCCCATCGCCCCCCACCTGGCGCCCAGCGCCGACCCGACGTCGAAGCCCCGGAACGCGCCGTGCGCGTCGATCCCGACCGTCCGGTCGTCGTCCGCCATCCGCGAGGCCAGCGGGTACATCGTGGCGAGTGCCGAGTCGTGCCGGGAGTAGCAGCACACCACGGGACCGTCCACCCGGTGGTGCTGCCCCTGCAGCACGCCTTTCGCGCGCGGGTCGTGCGGCAGCCGGTCCGCGAACGCGTAGTGCGAGAAGGCGCCTTGCAGCAGGGTCAGCGACTTCACCGTCCGCACGCCCGGCGGCAGCCCCCGCAAGGCGAACGACACCAGCCGCGCCCCGAAGCTGTGCCCCACGAGATGCACCCGTACGTCCGGCGCCGCCGCGGCCAACTGACCGAGCACCCGCCCGAGTCCGCGCTCCCCGACGGCCCCGGCGCGCCGCTTCATGGCGTAGTACGTCGCCTGCCGCAGCAACTCGTGCGCCCCGTCCCACGGGTTGGGGATCGAGAACTCCGCCACCGGCCCACCCGGCGACTCGAGCTCCACCAGCGCCCGCGCGAACTCCTCGCACAGCTCCGGCACGGACTCCGAGAACATCACCGGATCCCTCTGCGGCACCCCGTCCACCAGCGTGTCCGCCGCGAACAGCACCTGCGGCTCCGTCGGCACCACCTCCACCAGCATCCGCACCAGCCGCCCGAACTCCTCCAACCCGGCCTCCGCACCCGGCTGCTGGTCCAGCAGCTCCGCGATCCGCTCGATCACGGTGGCCCGTCCGGGAAAGGTCTCCAGCAGCGCGTGCCGGGTGTCCTTGTCCAACGCCGGACGCGGCGGCATCTCGGCGGCCACCGTCCGCGGGAAGTCCGGGATCGGCTCGTCCGAGAACCGCATCGACGGCCACACCACCCCGACGTACCCGAGTCCGGCTCCCGGGGCGACCCGGGGGACAGGCGCGAAGAAGTCGCTGTAGAGCCGGGTCGCGCCCGAGCGGTCGTTGTTCCAGCCGTGCGCGAAGACCAGCAGATCACGGACATGGTGCTGCGCCACCCCGGCGAGCAACCGGTCCCGCCCGCGGGTGTCCGTGTCCCCGTCCGCGTCGAACGTGAGCTCCCAGTACGGAGTCACGCTCATTGCCGCCGGATCAGCCATGACCGGCCTCCTCGTCCCCCGGAGTGTGCGACGTGTGCGCATCGTCCTGCTACCGGGCGGAGTTGGCCATACGTCATACCTCATCACGACTCGTACGGGTGATTCACCAGCTCCACCAGCTCACAGCTTTCCGGCTCACCGGTACACGAGGTACTCCCCGCGCACCCGCCGGAACGCCGCCGACTCCCGCTCCCAGCCCGCCACCACGGCGTCGGTGTCCGCGCCCGCGTCGATCATGGTGCGCACCAGCGTGGAAC
Source organism: Streptomyces cellulosae (assembly GCF_000721105.1). Lineage (GTDB taxonomy): Bacteria > Actinomycetota > Actinomycetes > Streptomycetales > Streptomycetaceae > Streptomyces > Streptomyces cellulosae_A. The sequence continues at coordinate 63,544 of NZ_JOEV01000029.1, read as the reverse complement.
CGGTCAGCTTGTCGATCCAGTTGTCCGGGCGCCAGGCGAAGCCGCTCCACACCTTCCTGGCGGTCACCAGAAGCGCGATCCCGGTGCGTACCGGGTCGTAGGCGTCCCGGTCGTGCACATGGATCTGCACGCCCCCGATCGTCTTCCCCTGGAACTTGGAGAAGGTGGGCGCGAAGTACGCCTCCCTGAAGCGCACACCGGGCAGCGCGAGCCGGTTCGCCGCGTCGGCCCAGCGCCCGTCGACGCCCTCCGCGCCGAGCAGTTCGAACGGCCGGGTCGTCCCGCGCCCCTCCGACAGGTTCGTCCCCTCGAAGAGGCACGTCCCGGAGTAGACGAGGGCGGTGTCGGGCGTCGGCATGTTCGGGCTCGGCGGCACCCAGGGCAGCCCCCAGGCGTCATACCACTGGGACCTGCGCCACCCGGTCATCAGCACCGTGTCCAGCTCGACCGGCGTGCTCAGGAACTCCCCGTTGAACAGCCGTGCCAGCTCCGCGACGGTCATCCCGTGCGCCTGGGAGATCGGCTTGCGTCCGACGAAGGTCGCGAACTCCTCGTGCAGCACCGGGCCCAGAGCGGCCTGGCCGGTCACCGGGTTCGGCCGGTCCAGGACGACGAACCGCTTGCCCGCGAGCCGGGCCGCCTCCATGCAGTCGTACAGCGTCCAGATGTACGTGTAGAAGCGCGCGCCCACGTCCTGGATGTCGAAGACGACGGTGTCCACGCCGGAGGCGGTGAAGATGCCGGCGAGCGCCTGACCGCTCTTGAGGTACGTGTCGTAGACCGGCAGGCCGGTCGCGGGGTCGTCGTAGCGGCCCTCGGAACCGCCGGCCTGGGCGGTGCCGCGGAAGCCGTGTTCGGGGCCGAAGACGGCCCGCAGGTCCACTCGGGTGTCCGCGTGCATGACGTCGACGATGTGGCGGACGTCGCGGGTGACGCCGGTGGGGTTGGTGACGATTCCGACGCGTTGACCGGAGAGCTGGGCGTAGGCGTTCGCGGCGAGGTTCTCGAAGCCGGTTCTCCTGCGGCGGGCCGCGGCGGCGGGGGGTGCGGCGGTGAAGGACGCGGCTGCTGTGGTCGCCGCCAGCAGGGTTCGTCTGGGCAGGTGCATGTGACCTCCTTGTGACGTGGGCGTCGGCACGGGCACCGTATGCGCTGCCGCGGGCAGTGGGGAGTCCGCGGGCCCGATGTGGCTGGGCACGCGCACGCGGCGGAGCCGCATACCGATACAGCCCCGCGCCCGTGAGTGGGTCCAGTCACCCTTCCTTCGTACATACCGACCGGTTAGTCTGGCTGCTGCGGGGGCAGAGCCGAAAGCGCGTCGCGTCGAAGGAGACCGATGGTGGGAGCCGTGCAGGGTGCGGGAGTGGTCGTCACCGGAGCGGGGGGTGGGATCGGGGCCGCGCTGGCCCGTCGGTTCGCTGCCGAGGGGGCCCGGGTCGTCGTGAACGACCTGGACGCCGGCCGGGCCAAGGCCGTTGCCGAGGAGATCGGGCAGATCGCCGTCGCGGGGGACGCCTCCGCGATCGTCGTCGAGGCACGGGAGGCGCTCGGCGGGACCGTGGACGTGTACTGCGCCAACGCGGGCGTCGCCTTCGAGGCCGGGGAGCCGGGACGGCCGCTGGACGAGCAGCCCTGGGCGCTGTCCTGGGACGTGAACGTGATGGCCCACGTCCGCGCGGCCCACGCGTTGCTGCCGGAGTGGCTGGAGCGCGGCACCGGCCGGTTCGTCTCGACCGTCTCCGCCGCCGGACTGCTGACCATGATCGGCGCCGCGCCCTACGCCGTCACCAAGCACGGGGCCTTCGCCTTCGCCGAGTGGCTGTCGCTGACGTACCGGCACCGTGGTGTGAAAGTGCACGCGATCTGTCCGCAGGGCGTGCGCACCGACATGCTGGCCGCCACCGGGAGCGCGGGCGACCTCGTCCTGCAGCCGACCGCGATCGAGCCGGACGAGGTGGCGGACGCCCTGTTCAAGGGCATCGAGGAGGACCGCTTCCTGATTCTGCCGCACCCCGAGGTCGCCGGCTACTACCAGGCCAGGGCCGCCGATCCGGACCGCTGGCTGACGAACATGAACCACCTCCAGCAGAAGTGGGAGGCGACCCGGTGACCGACTCCCTGTACGCCGCCAAGCCCTGGCTCTCCCTGCTCAACGAAGCCCAGCGGGCCCCGATCGACCCCGCCGACTCCCTTGTGCACGCCCTGCGCCGGGCCGTCGCCGAGACCCCGGACCGCACCTTCCTCGCCTACTTCGACGGCCGCCTCACCTACCGCGAGGTCGACGAGCTGAGCGACTCCGTCGCCGGGCACCTCGCCGCCCGGGGGCTGGAGCGCGGCGACCGGGTGGCGGTGCTGCTGCAGAACTCCCCGCACTTCGTGCTCGCCGTGCTCGGTGCCTGGAAGGCGGGCGCGACCGTCGTGCCCGTCAACCCGATGTACAAGTCGGGGGAGGTCGGCCATGTGCTCCAGGACGGCGAGGTGGCCGCGCTGATCTGCTCCGACCGGGCCTGGGAGTCGTATCTGCGCGACACGGCCGCCGGCTCGCCGGTGCGGATCGTGCTCACCGCCTGCGAGCTGGACTTCCAGACCCGCCAGGACGCGCGCGTGCTGACGTTCGAGCGGCTGCCGCAGGCCCTGGACGCCGAGGACCTGACGGCCGCCGCCCGGGCCGGTCACAAGGCGCCCGACGACCGGCACCCCGTACCCACCGACATCGCGCTGATCAGCTACACCTCCGGCACCAGCGGCACCCCCAAAGGCGCCACCAACACGCACGGCAACATCATGTACAACGCCGAGCGGCAGCGCACCGGACTGGCGCTGCCCGAGGCGCCCGTCTACTTCGCGATGGCGCCGCTGTTCCACATCACCGGCATGGTCTGCCAGTTCGGAGCGTGTCTGAACAGCGCGGGCACGCTCGTCCTGGCGTACCGCTTCGAGGCCGGGGTCGTGCTCGACGCGTTCGCCGAGCACCGGCCGCAGTACACGGTGGGCCCGTCGACCGCCTTCATGGCGCTGGCCGCCCACCCGGACGTCACCCCGGACCACTTCTCCTCCTTCGTCAACATCTCCTCCGGTGGCGCCCCGCTGCCGCCCGCCCTGGTGGAGAGGTTCCGGGCCGGCTTCGGGCCGTACATCCGCAACGGCTACGGGCTCACCGAGTGCAGCGCGCCCTGTGCCTCCGTACCGCCCACCCGCGAGGCGCCGGTCGACCCGGTCTCCGGGACGCTCGCCGTGGGCGTGCCCGGGCCGGAGACGGTCGTGCGGATCGTCGACGACCAGGGCGCCGAGGTGCCCTTCGGCGAGCAGGGCGAGATCCTCGTGCGCGGGCCGCAGGTCGTGCCCGGGTACTGGCGGCGCCCGGACGCCACCGCCGAGGCCTTCCCGGACGGCGAACTGCGTACCGGAGACATCGGCTTCATGGACCCGCAGGGCTGGCTGTACGTCGTCGACCGCAAGAAGGACATGATCAACGCGTCCGGCTTCAAGGTGTGGCCGCGCGAGGTCGAGGACGTGCTGTACACGCACCCGGCGGTGCGCGAGGCGGCCGTCGTCGGGGTGCCCGACGGGTACCGCGGCGAGACCGTCAAGGCGTACATCAGCCTGCGTCCGGGTGCCGAGACCGACCCCGGTGAGCTGGCCGCGTACTGCAAGGAGAGACTGGCCGCCTACAAATACCCGCGTCAGGTGGAGATCCTGCCCGACCTGCCGAAGACGACGAGTGGGAAGATCCTCCGGCGGGAGCTGCGTTCCCGCCCGAACGGCTAGAAACTGCAACAGCAGAAAGACACGGAAGGCAGGTGGCGGCAGTGCCCAGGACGACGGACGGTGACGGAACCCCCGTGCCCCAGCGGCTCCTCGCCGCAGCCACCCGGCTCTTCGCGGAGCAGGGCTACGACCGCACCTCGGTGCAGGAGATCGTCGAGGCGGCCGGAGTCACCAAGGGGGCCCTGTACCACTACTTCGGCTCCAAGGACGACCTCCTGCACGAGGTGTACGCGCGCGTGCTGCGTGTCCAGCAGGAGAGACTCGACGCCTTCGCGAACGCCGACGAACCGATCGAGAAGCGGCTGCGGGGCGCGGCGGCCGACGTCGTCGTCACCACCATCGACAACCTCGACGACGCGGCGATCTTCTTCCGCTCGATGCACCACCTGAGCCCGGAGAAGAACAAGCAGGTGCGCGCCGAACGCCGGCGTTACCACGAACGCTTCCGTGCCCTGATCGAGGAGGGCCAGCAGGCGGGCGTCTTCTCCAAGGCGACCCCCGCCGACCTGGTGGTCGACTACCACTTCGGCTCCGTCCACCACCTGTCCACCTGGTACCGCCCCGCCGGCCCCCTCAGCCCGCAGGAGGTCGCCGACCACCTGGCCGACCTGCTGCTGCGTGCGCTGCGGCCATAAGGAGGCCGCAGGAAGGCCCCATGGGTGAGGGGCGGTCGCCATGGCGACCGCCCCTCACCCATGACAGGGCCGCGATCTCACAGGTACTTCTTCAACTCCCGCCGGGCCAGCGACCGCTGGTGCACCTCGTCCGGGCCGTCGGCGATCATGAGGGTACGGGCGCCGGCGTACAGCTCGGCGAGCGGGAAGTCCTGGCTGACACCGCCCGCGCCGTGCAGCTGGATCGCCCGGTCGATGATGTCGACGACCGCGCGGGGCGTGGCGATCTTGATGGCCTGGATCTCCGCGTGCGCGCCCCGGTTGCCCACGGTGTCCATCAGCCAGGCCGTCTTCAGCACCAGCAGCCGAAGCTGCTCGACCGTCACCCGCGCGTCGGCGATCCAGTTGTGGACCACGCCCTGCTGGGCCAGCGCCTTGCCGAAGGCGTCGCGCGAGACGGCCCGCCTGCACATCAGCTCGATGGCCCGCTCGGCCATGCCGATCAGCCGCATGCAGTGGTGGATACGGCCCGGCCCCAGGCGGGCCTGGGCGATGGCGAAGCCGCCGCCCTCCTCGCCGATCAGGTTCGTCACCGGCACGCGCGCGTGGTCGAAGATCACCTCGGCGTGGCCGCCGTGGTAGTGGTCCTCGTACCCGAACACCTTCATCGCCCGCTTGACGGTGACACCCGGGGTGTCGCGGGGAACGAGCACCATCGACTGCTGACGGCGGATGTCCTCCCCGTCCGGGTCCGTCTTGCCCATCACGATGAAGATCTTGCAGTCCGGGTTCATCGCCCCGGAGATGTACCACTTACGGCCGGTGATGACGTAGTCGTCGGTGCCGTCGGTGCCGTTGGTGGATCGCTCGATGCGCGTGGTGATGTTGGTGGCGTCGGAGGAGGCCACCTCCGGCTCGGTCATCGCGAACGCCGAGCGGATCTCTCCCGCCAGCAGCGGCTCCAGCCACTGCTTCTTCTGCTGCTCGTCGCCGAACTGCGTCAGCACCTCCATGTTGCCGGTGTCGGGTGCGGCGCAGTTCGTCACCGTGGGCGCCAACTGCGGCGAGCGGCCGGTGATCTCGGCGAGCGGCGCGTACTGGAGGTTGGTCAGCCCGGCGCCGTACTCGGCGTCCGGCAGGAACAGGTTCCACAGGCCCTGCCCGCGTGCCTCGGCCTTCAGCTCCTCGACCACGGCCGGGGTGTCCCACGGGGAGGCGAGTGCGGCGCGCTGCTCCTCCGCGACGGCCTCGGCGGGGTAGACGTACTCGTCCATGAAGGCGAGCAGCTTGGCGCGCAGTTCCTCGGTGCGCGCGTCGAACGCGAAGTCCATGTCGGGTCAGCCTTCCTGAAGGGTGGTCAGGCCGTGCTCGATGAAGACCGGGACCAGGTCGCCGATGCGGTCGAAACCGCGACCGACCGTCTGGCCCAGGGTGTAGCGGTAGTGGATGCCCTCCAGGATCACGGCGAGCTTGAACCACGCGAACGCCGTGTACCAGGACACCGCGGACGCGTCGCGCCCCGAGCGGGCGGCATACCGTTCGATCAGCTCGGCGGGCGCCGGGTGCCCGGCGGCCTCCGCGGTCGTGGACACCGGCGAGTCGGGCATACCGAGCGGCATGCTGTACATCACCAGCAGGCCCAGGTCGGTGAGCGGGTCGCCGAGCGTCGACATCTCCCAGTCCAGGATCGCCCTGATCTTGTCGTCGTCGCCGATGAGGACGTTGTCGAGCCGGTAGTCGCCGTGCACGACGGCGGGTGCGGGGGACTCGGGCAGCCGCCGGCCCAGCGCCGCGTGCAGCTCGTCGACGCCGGCCAGCTCGCGGTTGCGGGAGGCGTCCAGCTGCTTGCCCCAACGCCGCAGCTGCCGGTCCAGGAAACCCTCGGGCCGGCCGAAATCCGCGAGGCCGACCTCGGCCGGATCCACCGCGTGCAGCTCGACCAGCGTGTCGACCAGGGCGAGGACCGCGTCCCGGGTGCGCTCGGGGCCGAGCGGGGCCAGCTGGTCGGCGGTGCGGTAGGGGGTGCCCTCCACGAACTCCATGACGTAGAAGGACGCCCCGGGCGCCGCCCCGTTCTCGGGGTCCTCGCACAGCAGCACCGGGCGCGGCACCGGCACGTTCGTCGGGTGCAGCGCGCTGATCACGCGGTGCTCGCGCCTCATGTCGTGCGCGGTGGCCAGGACATGGCCGAGCGGGGGCCGTCGTACGACCCACTTCGCGCTGCCGTCGGAGACCGCGTACGTGAGGTTCGACCGTCCGCCCTCGATCAACCGGCCGGTCAGCGGGCCGTGCACCAGACCGGGCCGCTCACGGTCGAGCAGGGCGCGCAGCCGGTCGAGATCGAGTCCTGGCGGGTGGTCGGGGCTCATCAATGCTCCTACAGGCGGGTGAACACGACCCGACCAATGATGCCGACCGGTCGGTATGTCGTCCAGTAGGGGAGACGAACGTGATCGGGGCCACCCTAGGCGGCCCCGCGGCACCCGGCACAGCTAGAAGACGAGTGCCGCCGCGCAGACGGCCAGCGCCACCGTCAGCAGCGCTCCCGCCGTCGCGTGCCGGGGTGTCAGTGCCGATGGGCTGCTCGTCGCCGACAGAGCGCGGATGCGCCGGTGGGCGACCAGCAGGAAGCCCAGCCACAGGGCACCGCACAGGGCGCACACGGTCACGGCGGTCGCCGAGGTCCCGCCGTGCAGCGTCGTCTTCATGGCGAGCAGGGCCGCCCCCGTGCTCGACAGGGTCGTACGGCGCCAGGCGAGCCGGGTCCGCTCCGGTTGCAGCCCGGGATCCCGGTCCGGGGCCGCCACCGCGCCGGTCATCCTTCCCACCCGACGAGCACCACGAGGACCATGGCGACAGCCACGACCGCGACCGCGAGGCCCAGCAGTGCCGGGAACCGGGAGGCCGGCAGGTCCTCGCCCCGGCGCATGGCCCGTTCGCAGCGGATCCAGTGGTTGACCGCCCGCAGCGAGCACAGCACGCCCGCCGCGAGCAGCGCGAGCGCGAGACCGACCCGCCAGCCCCAGCGCAGGTCCGGCAGGAACTGGTCCACGGCGAAACCGCCGCCGATCAGCGCGAGCGCGGTGCGCAGCCAGGCGAGGAAGGTGCGCTCGTTCGCCAGTGAGAAGCGGTAGTCGGGGGTGCCGCCCTCCTGCCTGAGCTCCTGGGGGGCGAACCACAGTCGGACGTTCCGTGCGAATTCGATCACGCCGAGGACCCTATCCGGCCGTCTCGCGCGGGGGCATCCGGCCGTCTCACCAGGGCGCCCGCCCGGTACGTGGTCGTGCTCACGCGCCGGACAGGCCCGCCCGGTACGCCTTCAGCCGCTCGTACGCCGCCAGGCCGTCCGGCACCCACTCCCACTCCCGCAGGCGGCGTTCCACCTCGTCCTCGGACAGGAAGTCGTGCCAGGCCACCTCCTCGGTCTGAGGGCTGACCGGGAGCTCACAGCGGACTTGGTACACCGCCGACCACCAGGTCCGGCCGGCGCCGTCGTCGTAGAGGAACTTGAAGAGGTACTCGGGGCGGGGGAGGCCCGTGACGCCCAGTTCCTCCTCGGCCTCGCGCAGGGCCGCGTCGTCGTAGGACTCGCCCGCGCCGACGACTCCGCCGACGAACATGTCGTACATCGAGGGGTAAACCAGCTTGTCCGGCGTGCGGCGGTGGACGAACAGCCGGCCCTCGGCGTCCCTGGCCTGGATGAAGACACAGCGGTGGCGCAGGCCCCGCGCGTACGCCTCGCCGCGCGGGGACTGCCCGGTGACCCGGTCGTTCTCGTCGACGATGTCGAGCATCTCGTCAGCAGCGCTCATGACCCCATCCAAGCAGGGGCCGCGTCCGGGCGACCCGCACGGGCCGAGGGGGAGGCGTCCTCAGTACGGCTGCAGGTCCCGTGTCCGCTCGTTCTCCGTCGCACCGGACGGCATCGCCGGATGCAGTCCCAGCAGCACGATGCCGACCACGATCGCCGCGAGCCCCGCCGCCTCCCAGGCCAGCGCGCCCGTGTCGGTGCGCAGCCGGTCGCCGAGGAAACCGACACCGCAGACGATCCCGGCCAGCGGCTGGGCGGCGGTCAGCGCGGGCAGCGACATCCGCAGCGGCGCGGTCTCGAACGCGCTCTGCACCAGGACCAGCCCGGTCACACCGAGCACCAGCACGGCGTACGGCTGCCAGCCGGTCAGCACCTCGACCAGGCCGCCCCCGGAGAACCGCTGGCCGCTCACCCGGGTCAGCGCGTCCTGCACGCCGTAGAGCATTCCGGCTGCCAGCGCCAGCAGCACCGGGGCGGCGCTCAGCCGGGAGCGCTTGGCGTAGGTCGTGAGCAGCAGGGCGAGGCCGATCATCACGCCGATGATCAGCCAGTGGCGCAGCGGATCGGTGACCGCGGTGCCACCGCGCGGCTCGCCCGCCACGATGAACGCGGTCACCCCGCCCGCGAGCAGCAGGAGCCCCGCCCAGCCCTGGCGGCCCAGCGGCTGCTTGCTCTGCTTGCGGGAGAGGGCGAGGGCGAACAGCAGGTTCGTCGCGAGGAGGGGTTCCACCAGGGAGATCTCGCCCTGACCCAGCGCGACCGCGCCGAGGACCATGCCGGCCACCATCAGCGCGATGCCGCCGAGCCAGCGCGGCACCTTCATCAGGTCCAGGAGCAGCCGGGGCGAGAGGAAGTCGCTCAGCGGTGCCTGCCGGGCCGCGTTCTGCTGGAGCACGAACCCGAAGCCCAGACAGCAGGCCGCGCTCACGGCGAGAACAAGAACCAGTACAGACACGCTGCGTACCTCGATCATCCGGCCGGGCAACGGGATGCGTAGGGGGCTGACTGTAGCGGCCCAGGGTCCGGCTCGCCCCTGGGAGTACCCGGATCCGGGCGCTTGACTCGGTCACGCCACCCGGGTCGATCAAGGGCGGGGGTACGACCTACTTGCCATGGTGCGGTGCCGGGCCACGCGGCGCCATGGCGTACGCCACAGCGGAACGGCGAATCGGGCGTTCACGTTCCGCCGCGCCTCACAAGTCCGCTGTGAATACCAGCAGTTGAAGCGTGTAACATCCCGGCGGGCCTTGACGGAAAGTATTGGCTGCCGGTTGGCTGTGCGTGATCAGCTGCTGGCAAAAGCCGAAACGTCCGGACCAGACGGCCGGCCGGCACGTCGTCTCCCTGCCGACGGCGAGCCGTGTCGCGTGAGGAAGTTCCCGCGGTGTCCCCACCCCCGCCACCCCTCGCCCTCGAGGCGTGCCCGACGCAGCGCGCGCGGGCCGGGCGGACCACGCGCGCCGTTCGGTACGCGCCCGCCCGGGTGCCCTCCGTCTCGGTGCCCGCCACCTCGGCGACCGACTCGCAGCCCGTGCGGACCGTGCGCGCCGCGCGGCAGGCGCCTGTCCGGGTGCTCACCATCTCGGTGCCGCCCACCTGGGCGGCCGACTCGCAGCCCGTGCGGACCGTGCGCGCCGCGCGGCAGGCGCCTGTCCGGGTGCCCTCCGTCTCGGTGCCGCCCACCTGGGCGACCGACTCGCAGCCCGTGCGGACCGTGCGCGCCGTTCGCCACGTGTCCGCCCAGGTGTCCGCCGCCCGGGTGCCCGTCACCTCGGCGACCGGCATCGCCGTCCCCTCCGCCGTACGGCCGCACGCACCCCCGGGTTCGACCGCGCTCGCGCCCGGGCGCCCCCATGACCCCTCTCGTGTGCGCTTACAGGCGCCGTTCCTCGGAGCCGAAGTGATCCGGAAGCCAGGCCGCAGACGCGCCGCCGCCCACGCGCTCGACGCTGCCCTCGACGACGTCGAACTCGCCTCCGCGCGGGCCGCGTTGGCACAGGGGCGCTGGCAGGCCGCCCGTACGCTGCTCGCCCACACCGGCGACGACTGGGACCTGAGGGGCCACCGGGTCACCGTCCTCGCCCTGGAGCCCTACTGCGCCGCCTGGGCGAACGACTGGCTGCTCGCCGAGCCCGACTCCGCCGACGCCGCCGTCCTGCTCGCCCTCGCCCAAGTCCGGCGGGCCCTGCGCGGCAAGGAGAAGGCGGTCCGGGCCCGCGAGGCCTGCCGGTCCGCCGCCGCGCTGGCACCCGCCGACCCCACCCCCTGGCTCGGCCTGCTCATGCTGGAGCACACGGTGGGCGCCGGTGAGGAGGTCGTCCACCTCTTCGGCGAGGTCCGCGCCCGGCACCCCGACCACCACCACGCCCACCACCTGATGGTCGCCCGCCTCGCCGAGCGCCGCGCCGACGTGGGCCCGGACCCGTTGCACGAGGTCTACGACTTCGCCAACTGGGCCGCCGAGCAGGCCCCGGCCGACTCGCCGCTCGCGATCCTCCCGGTCGTCGCGCACGCCGAGCGCTACCGCGTCCTCGCCACCACCGGACACGAACCACCGGACCCGGCCGCCTCCGGCCACTGGACCGGCCGCCGGGCCCGGCAGGTGATGAAGGCCGCGTTCGACTGGTGGCTGGAGTGGGAGCACGAGGGCCACCCCCGCCGCCTCGTCGACCTCAACTTCCTCGCCCACGCCAAGGTCTGCGAGGGCCGCGGCGCCGAGGCCGCCGCCCTGTTCCACCGGATCGGCGAGCACCCCACCCCGGCCCCCTGGTCCTACCCGGACCGCGACCCGTACCCCGCATTCCGCGCCGCCCGCGACACCGCACTCGGCACGGCGTGACCCATCCCCGTATACCCAGAACCCCCTAAACCCAGAACCCCCTAAACCCAGAACCCCCTAAACCCAGAACCCCCCAAACCCAGAACCCCCCGAAAAGGACGGTCCCCCCGTGGCAACGGACAGAACGGACAGAGCTGGCAGTCAGGGCGCTGACAGTCAGGGCACCGGCGGACCCACCGCCGACGGCATCAGTACCTTCAAGGGCCAGGAGCGCGCCCTGCGTGCCGACCGCCTCGGCACCGGCGGCCTGCTGCTCTCCGTCCTGGCCGCCACCGCCCCCCTCATGGTCGTCGCGGGTGTCATGCCCACCACATTCGCGGTGATGGGCATCGTCGGGCAGCCGCTCCTGTTCGTCGTCCTCGGCGTGGTTCTGGTGCTGTTCGGGGTCGGGTACGCGGAGATGAGCCGCCACGTCCACAACGCGGGCGCCTTCTACGCGTACATCTCCCGCGGCCTCGGCGGCACCGCAGGCGCGAGCGCCGCGCTGGTCGCCCTCGTCGCCTACAACGCCCTCCAGGTCGGCATCTACGGCATCTTCGGCTTCGAGGTCTCCGGACTGTTCGCCACCTACGCCGATCTCGAGATCGCCTGGTGGATACCGGCCCTGGTGGCCGCGCTGGTCGTCGGCGCGCTGGGCTGGCTGAAGATCGACGTCAACGCGCGCGTGCTCGGCGTTCTGTTGGTCGTCGAGGTGGCCCTGGTGGTCATCTTCGACATCGCGGCCGTCGCCGACCCGGGCAAGGAGGGCCTGTCCCTGCACGCCTTCAACCCGGACACCCTGACCGGCGCCGGGGTCGGCACCGCGCTGTGCTTCTGCATCGCCGCCTTCCTCGGCTTCGAGCAGGCGCCCGTGTACGCCGAGGAGACCAGCCGCCCGCACATCCTGGTGCCGCGCGTGATGTTCCTCGCGGTCGGCGGGGTCGCCATCTTCTTCGCGCTCAGCAGCTGGGCCCTCACCGTCGCCGCCGGTCCCTCCGCGATCGTCGGCGAGTCGCAGAAGCAGAGCGCCGGGCTGCTGTTCTCCCTCACCGAGTCCCGGCTCGGCGGCACCTTCACCGACGTCCTGCACGTTCTCTTCGTGACCGGCATGTTCGCGGCCCTGCTCAGCTTCCACAACGTCGTCGCCCGGTACGCCTTCGCCATGGGCCGCGAGGGTCTGCTGCCCGCCGCCTTCGGCCGTACGAACGGTGCGAGCGGCGCTCCCGGCACGGGCTCGCTGCTCCAGACCGCCGTCTCCGTGGTCATCGTGATCGCCTTCGCGGTCGCCGACGACAAGCCGGCCGGCGACCCGACCGAACCCGTCCTGCACCTGTTCACCTGGTTCGGCAACATCGGCGCCCTCGGCGTGATCGTGCTGATGGCGGCGGCCTCGTTCTCGGTCGTCGTGTTCTTCGCCCGGCGCGGGGCCGCGGGCGCCCAGGCCGGACGGCTGCTGACCTCCGCCGTCGCGGGTGTCGCCCTGCTGGTGATCGCCGGCTACACCGTCAAGGACTTCGACGTCCTGGTCGGCGCCGGCCCCGGCTCCGCGCTGAGCTGGGTGCTGCCCGGCACCATCGGGCTCGCCCTGGTGCTCGGCCTGGTGCAGGGCGCGGTGCTGCGGGGCCGCCGCCCCGAGGCGCACGCCCGGATCGGGCTCGGCAACGAGGCATTCCAGCTGGAGAAGGCGGCGGAGAAGACGTCGTAACCGGCTGGGATCCGGCTGAGTCCGGCTGGAATCCGGCAGAGACCCGGCTGGAATCCGGCAGAGACCCGGCTGGGAGCCGGGTGAGAAGTGGTTACGGAACTCTGACGAGCACCCGCGATCCCTGGTCCGGCAGGGGTCGCGGATGCTCGAATGAAGAGGTGAACCCCGAACAGCCCGAGGAAAGCGACCCGCGGCACCCCACCGAGCGGCGCGAGCACCCGGAACCCGGCGCGGACCGTCCCGGCGCCCCACGCACGGACCGTCCCGGCGCCCCAAGCGCGGACCACCCCGGCGCCGCACGCGCGGACCGCTCCGAGGAACGCGGCGCCCCGATCGGCCGCCGGGTCCTGCTCGGCACCCTCGGCCTGGGCGCGCTCGGCGTGGTCGCCGCGCCCACCCTCCAGCGCGGCCTGGAGGCGTTCCTCGGCAGCGCCGCCGACAGGGACCCGACCGGCCTCACGGGTCTGCTCCCGAACGGCGGCGGCTTCCGCTACTACTCGGTCACATCCTCCGTGCCGCACAAGGACGCCGAGAACTACCGCCTCACCATCGAGGGCCTGGTCGACACCCCGAAGAGCTTCAGCCTCGCCGAGCTGCGCGCCCTCCCGCAGACCCGCCTGGTCAAGGACGTGCAGTGCGTCACCGGCTGGCGGGTCCCGGACACCCCCTTCGAGGGGGTACGCCTGTCCCGGCTCCTGGACGCCGCGGGAGTGCGCCCGTCAGCCGGGGCGGTGCGCTTCACCTGTTTCGACGGCGCGTACACCGAGAGCCTCACCCTCGACCAGGCCCGGCGCGCCGACGTCCTGGTCGCCCTGCGCATGCAGGACAAGGACATCGGCCACACCCACGGCGGCCCGGTCCGTCTCTACGTGGCCCCCATGTACTTCTACAAGTCCGCCAAGTGGCTCTCGGGCATCACCGTCACCGAGAAGGTGAAGCCGGGCTACTGGGAGGAACGCGGCTACGACGTCGACGCCTGGGTCGGCCGCTCCAACGGCCGCGACGACGAGCCCACGAGCTGACGGCACGAGCTGACCATGAGCCTGCGCATCCCCGCCCCCGCGCCCGAGTCGTCCCGCATCCGCCGCTTCGGCCGCACCCAGCGGTGGGTCCACCGCACCACCGCCGCGCTGATGGGCGTGTGCGTGGTGACGGCGGCCTGTCTGTACATCCCTCAGTTCGCTGAACTCGTCGGCCGCCGCGAGCTGGTGGTCCGTGTCCACGAGTGGGCCGGACTCGCTCTGCCCGTGCCGGTGCTGGCGGGCCTGGCCTCCCGCGCGTTCCGATCCGACCTGCGCTTCCTGAACCGCTTCGGCCCGCACGACCGCCTCTGGCTGCGCGCCGCCCTGAGCCGTGACAAACGACGGTCGTCCCGCCCCGCGGGCAAGTTCAACGCGGGCCAGAAGGTGTACGCGGCCTGGATCGCCGGCGCCACCCTGGTGATGCTGGGCACGGGCCTGCTGATGTGGTTCACCCACCTCACCCCGATCCAGTGGCGCACCAGCGCGACCTTCGTCCACGACTGGCTCGCCCTCACCATCGGCATCGTCCTGGGCGGCCACATCGGCATGGCTCTCGGGGACCCGGAGGCCCGCCGGGGCCTGCGGACGGGCACCGTGAGCCGGGAGTGGGCGGAGCGGGAACATCCGCTGTGGCGCCCCTGACGCGGTGGCACTTTTCAGCCATGCGAACGTACGGGCGGCGTAAGAGGACTGTGAAGCACTTGCGGGGAAACGGGGCCGTAACCCACACCCGCCGTACGTTAATCGGCATCGAACCTCCGGCAAGGAAGTGGCTTGATCTCGTTGCCCCCACCCTGATGCGCCGGCGGTACCACCGTGCACGCTGTGCTGTCCGCCCGGCGGGCGAGAGGGGTTTTCCATGGGACACATGGACCACTTCAGCGCCGGATGGGTCACTCCCGTCCTGTCCTACGTCATGGCCTGTGTCGGCTCGGCGCTCGGTCTGCGGTGCACCGTCAGGGCCCTGGACGCCGCCGGCGCCTCGAAACGGAACTGGCTGCTGCTGGGCTCGTTCGCCATCGGCTCCGGCATCTGGACCATGCACTTCGTCGCCATGATGGGCTTCGGTGTGGCGGGCACCCCCATCCGGTACGACGTCCCGCTCACCGTGCTCAGCCTGGTGATGTCCATCGCCGTCGTCAGCGCCGGCGTCTTCACCGCCGGATACGGGCGCTCACGCGTGACGTCGGTGGTGCTCGGCGGGCTCGGCACCGGACTGGGCGTCTCCGCCATGCACTACACCGGCATGGCCGCGCTCAACCTGCACGGCACCGTGGACTACGACGCGCTCCTCGTCGTCGCGTCCGTCGTGATCGCCGTCGTCGCCGCGACCGCGGCGCTCACCCTCACCCTCGTCGTGCGCGGCCCCGTCCTCACCGTCGTCGCCGCCCTCGTCATGGGACTCGCGGTGAGCACCATGCACTACACCGCCATGTTCGCCGTGCACGTCACTCTCGCGCCGAGCAGCGCGGAGCTGCCCGGCGCCACGCCCACCGCGTTCCTCTTCCCGCTCGCGGTGGTGCTCGGCTCGTTCCTCTTCCTCGCCTCCGCGTACGTCGCGCTCTCCCCGACAGGCAAGCGCGCCGAGTCCGTCGCCGGCGAACTGCTCCGCGAGGTCGAGCTCTCCACAGCGACACCCTCCGAGCCGGCCACCGCGTCGGCCACTGTGTCCGCCACCGCCGGGATCGCCTGAGCCGTACGCCCGCGGAGCCGCACCGCACACACCCTCGAAGAGGTATCCCATGCGTCTCACCCGTACCCTGGCACGGCTGCGCCCCAGATCGGTCCGGGCCAAGATCGTCGCCCTGCTCATGCTGCCCGTCGTGTCCCTCATGGCGCTGTGGGGCTTCGCCGCGGTGACCACGGCCTCCCACATCGGCGACACCCGGCGGGTCAAGGACGTCAACGCCGAACTCCTCGTCCCCGTCAGCGGATTCATCACCGCACTGCAGACGGAACGGACCGCCGCCGCGAACCCCGCCGCGCGGAACACGGCCGGCCTCAACGCCTTCGAGGCGGCGGGCGCGGCCACCGACAGGGCCGCCACCGCAGTCCGCGACGGCGCCAATGCCGCCACCACGGACGCCGAACTCCTCGACGCCGGGATGCCCGCCCGCATCGACCGCCTGAAGACGGACGCGCGCGGACTCGACGCGCTCCGCGCGCAGGCCGGCGCGAAGGGCGGCGCCCAGAAGACGTTCACGGCGTACTCGGCGATCATCGTGGACGCCTTCGCCGTCACCGGCGCGCTCACCGGCGAGGACAACGCCGGCGCCGCCTCCGAGGCACGGGTCGTCCTCGAACTCGCCCGCGCGCGCGAGGCCGTGGCCCAGGAGCAGGCCCTCCTCGCCATGGGGGGCGAGGCCGGGAAGCTCAGCACGGAGCAGTTCACGCTGTTCGCCGGCGCCGTCGCCACCCAGCGGGAGCTGATGAGGCCGGCGGTCGCCGACCTGAAGCCGGCGCACCGGGACGCGTACAACGCGGTGCTGCAAAGCGGCGATCACCGCACGCTCGCGGCCGGCGAGGACCGGATCCGCGACGCCGGGCCAGGCGCCCCGGTCATCTCCGAGGGCTTCCTGAAGAACTGGGACAAGAGCGCCGACACCGTGCTGACGGGGCTCGCCGAGGCCGAGTCGGACGCCGGCACGGGAGCCACCGCCAACGCGAACCTGATCGGCTGGGACACGCTGGGCGCCTCCGGCGTCGCCGTCATCCTCGGTCTGGTGGGCGTGCTGCTGTCGCTGCTGGTGTCCGTGGGCGTCGGCCGGGGACTCATCGTCGAACTCCTCGACCTGCGCGACGACGCCCTCGAAGTCGCCGGGCGCCGGCTCCCGCGGGCCATGCGCCGACTGCACGCCGGGCAGGGCCTGGACATCGACGCCGAGGCCCCGATGCGCCGCCTCGTCGGTGACGAACTCGCCCAGGTGGGCACCGCGCTCACCGCCGTGCAGCGGGCCGCGCTCAGGGCCGCCTCCGAGCGCGCCGAACTGCTCAGCGGCATCTCCGGGGTGTATGTCAGCCTCGCGCGGCGCAGCCAGGTGCTGCTGCACCGCCAGCTCGACCTGCTCCACCAGCTGGAGCAGCGCCCCCGCGATCCGGCCGAGGTGCAGGAGCTGTACCAGGTCGACTACCTCGCCACCCGGATGCGCCGCCACTCCGAGAGCCTGCTCATCCTGTCCGGCATCGCGCCCGGACGCGGCTGGCACGACCCGATTCCGCTGGTGGACGTCCTGCGGGCGGCCGTCGGGGAGATCGAGCAGCCGGGCCGGGTACAGATCTGGCCGGTGCCGCGCGTCTCCCTCAACGGCGACTGTGTCGCCGACGTCATCCACCTGCTCGCCGAACTCGTCGAGAACGCGGCCTCGTTCTCACCGCCCAGCGCCCATGTCCAGCTGCGGGCCGCCCGGCTGCGCGACGGCCTCCTCATCGAGATCGAGGACAGCGGCTTCGGCATGAACGAGGAGGCGATGGCCGAGGCCAACCGCAAGATCCAGTCCGAGAACGTCGACCTGCTCGACGCCAAGCGGATCGGGCTGTTCGTGGTCAACCGTATCGCCGCCCGGCAGGGCCTGCGCGTCGAACTGCGCTCCTCGGCGAGCGGCGGGGCGACAGCGGCCGTCCTCATCCCCGAGAAACTGATCCGGGACGACATGCCGGTGCACGACGCCGCCTTCTCCGGCGGTCAGGGCGGCGGCCGGGAACGCGGCCACGACGGCGGCCGGGACGTTCACCAGGACGCCGGCCGGGCACTGGCCCCCGCGGCGGCGTTGATCCCGGAGCAGCGGGGATAGCGGACGCGGAGGCCGGTGGGTGCGGTGACGTCTCAGGGTGAGCCGGGGACGCCGAAGTCCAGCAACACCTTGCACGACCGGCTCCGGTCGGCGGCCAGCGCGAACGCCGACTCCGCCTCCCCGACCGGGATCACCGCGCTGACCAGCGCGTCGAACGCCGGCTCGGCCGCGAGCAGTTCCAGCGCGTCGTCGAACTCCCCGTCGAAGCGGAACGCGCCCCGCAGCTCGATCTCCCGGCTCACCACGAGGTTCCCGGCGAAGGGGCTCTGTCCGGACGGCAGCATCCCGAGCTGCACGACGACCCCGCCCCGCCGCACCAGCCGGAGACAGGTGTCCAGGCCGGCGGCCACCCCGGACGCCTCGACGGCCGCATCGACCTCCGACGGCCACCCGGGATCGGACGGATCGTCCGCCCGTACGACCGTGTCGGCGCCCGCCGCGGACGCGTACCGCAGCGCCGCCGGGAGCAGGTCCGTCACGGTGACCTGCGCGGCGCCCGCAGCCTTCGCCGCCGCGACCACCAGGCAGCCGATGGGACCGGCGCCGGTGACGAGGACGTGCTTGCCGGTGACCTCCCCGGCCCGCCGCACCGCGTGCAGCGCCACCGACAACGGCTCCGCGAGCACCGCCCGGCGCGGCTCCAGACCGGCCGGAAGCGGCCGCAGCTGCTCGGCCGGTACGACCAGGTGGGCCGCGAAGCCGCCCTGGACGTGCGGGAAGCGGGCAGCGCTGCCGAGGTACCGCGTGTCCCGGCAGACGTTCCGCCGCCCGTCCACGCACTCCGGGCACACCCCGCAGCACGTCGCCGGATGGACCGCGACAGCCGTACCCGCGAGGGGACCTGACGCCCCGTCACCGTACGAGACGACCGTCCCGACCACCTCGTGACCGAGCAGCATCGGCTCCCTGAGCCGGAAGTCGCCGACGCCGCCGTGCCGCCAGTAGTGCAGGTCGGACCCGCACACCCCGCCGTAGCGGACGGCGACCAGCGCCTGACCGGGGCCCGGCGACGGCACCGGCAGCTCCTCGACCCGGAGGTCCCCCTGACCGTGGATCACACAACCCAGCATTCCCGGGGCCCCTTTCACAGCACGCTCGTCATGCCGCCGTCGACGTACAGCACCTGCCCGCTGACGAAGTCCGCCGCGGGCGAGGCCAGGAACAGCACCCCGCCCACCAGGTCCTCCGTACGGCCCCAGCGGCCGGCCGGGGTGCGGCGCCGCACCCACGCGCTGAACTCCTCGTCCCGGACGAGGGGCTGGGTCAGCTCGGTCTCGATGTAGCCGGGACCCAGACCGTTGACCTGGACCCCGTGCGGGCCCCAGTCCGCGCACATGCCCTTGGTGAGCATCTTCAGGGCGCCCTTGGTGGCCGCGTAGGGCGCGATGCCGGGCCGGACCACCTCGCTCTGCAGCGAGCAGATGTTGACGATCTTTCCGTGGCCGCGTTCCGTCATCCCGCGGGCCACCTCCCGACCGACCAGGAACGCGCTGGTCAAATTGGTGTTCAGGATGCGGTGCCAGTCGGAGTCGGTGAACTCCAGGAGCGGGGCGCGCAGTTGCATGCCCGCGTTGTTGACCAGGATGTCGAGCGGGCCCACCCGCTGTTCGACATCCGCGATCCCCGCGGCGACCGACGGCCCGTCGGTGACGTCGAACACGGCCGTGTGGACCTCACCGGAGACCTCCGCGGCCAGTTCCGCGGCGGTCTTGGCGAGCCGGTCGCCGTCCCGTCCGTTGAGGACGACCCGGCAGCCCGCCTGCGCGAGGCCCCGGGCCAGCGCGAGGCCGATGCCCCTGCTGGAGCCGGTGACCAAAGCCGTGCTGCCGCTGATGTCGAAGAGAGGGTGACTCATCCCGTACCCCTAGATGACCAGTGAGAGGAGCAGGACCAGACCGCCCGCGACCACCGAGATGATCGTCTCCATGACGGACCAGGTCTTGAGGGTCTGCCCGACGCTCAGGCCGAAGTACTCCTTCACCAGCCAGAATCCGGCGTCGTTGACATGGCTGAAGAAGAGTGAGCCGGCGCCGATGGCCAGGACGAGCAGGGCCGTGTGGGTGGTCGACATGTCGACTGCCAGCGGGGCGACCAGGCCGGCCGCCGAGACCGTGGCGACCGTCGCCGAACCGGTCGCCAGCCGGATCGCCACCGCGATCAGCCAGGCCAGCAGCAGGGCCGGGATCGACCAGTCCTTGGATATCTCCAGGACCATCTGGCCGACGCCGGAGTCGATCAGCGTCTGCTTGAAGCCGCCGCCCGCGCCGACGATCAGCAGGATGCCCGCGATGGGCGCGAGCCCCTTGTCGACCAGCTGCGAGACCCGCTCCTTGGCGAACCCCGCCGGCCTCAGCAGGGTGAAGATACCCACCAGCACGGCGGCCAGCAGGGCGATCAGCGGCGAGCCGGCGACGTCGAACACGCGCTGCACGGTGCTCTCGGGGTCGTCGACGACGATGTCGACCAGCGCCTTGGCCAGCATCAGGACGACCGGCAGCAGGATCGTGGCCAGGGTCGCGCCGAAGCCAGGACGCCGCTGAAGGTCCTCGGAGGCGCGCTGAGGGATCATCCGGTCCGGGGCCGGGACGTCGACCCAGCGGGCCGCGACCTTGGAGAAGAGCGGACCGGCGATGATCACGGTCGGTATGGCCACCAGCACGCCGAGCGCCAGCGTGACGCCCAGGTTGGCCTTCACCGCGTCGATGGCGACCAGCGGGCCGGGGTGCGGCGGGACCAGGCCGTGCATCACGGACAGACCGGCGAGCGCCGGGATGCCGATCCTCATCAGCGAGTAGTTGCCCCGCTTGGCGACCATCAGCACGACCGGGATCAGCAGCACCACGCCGACCTCGAAGAACAGCGGCAGGCCGATCACCGAGGCGATCAGCACCATCGCCCAGGGCATCGAGCGGGCGCTCGCCTTCGCCAGGATCGTGTCGACGATCTGGTCGGCACCCCCGGAGTCGGCGAGCATCTTGCCGAGGATCGCGCCCAGCGCGATCAGTACGCCCACTCCCGCCACGGTCGACCCGAGCCCGGTGGTGAAGCTGGTGATCGCCTTGTCGAGCGGTGCCCCGGCGAACGCGCCGAGCGCCAGTGTCCCGATGGTCAGCGACAGGAAGGCGTGGAGCTTGAACTTGGTGATGAGCAGGACGATGACGGCGATTCCCGCCAGTACGGCGATACCCAGCTGAGCATGGCCGGCCGAAGTGATCGGCTCGGGTGCGTCCGCTGCCAGCATCTCGACACTGAGTCTGGTCACGGGGAGTTCCCTTGCAGGTACGGGGATGGGGAGGGGGTTTCTGCGGTGGGGGGTGTTGCACAAGGAGGTACTGCGGTGAGAGGTGTCGCAGGGGGCACTACCGGTCGGCGGTGCTGCCAGGAGCTTCCGGGGGCGGCCCGGTCCCGCGGAGTCCCGAGTCCCGGGACGGTCTCCTACCGGGAGGTGTCGGCGAGTGCGTCGAGTGCGTCCGCGGCCCGCTCGGTGATCTCCTCAGGGCTGCCGGTGACATCCACGACGACCCCGGCCTCGTCCGGCTGGAGCGGCTGGAGCGTGGCGAACTGGGATTCCAGCAGCGCGGTCGGCATGAAGTGACCCTGCCGATGCGACATCCGGTCCTCGATCAGCGCCCGGTCGCCCGCGAGGTGCAGGAACACGACCTCGGGAGCCTCGGCCCTGAGCCGGTCGCGGTACGACCGCTTCAGCGCCGAACAACTGACCACCCCGCCGAGCCCGGCCCGCCCGTGCGCCCAGGCGCCGATGGCGTCGAGCCACGGCCACCGGTCGGCGTCCTCGAGCGGGGTGCCGGCCGACATCTTGTCGATGTTGGCCTGGGGGTGGAAGTCGTCGCCCTCGGCGTACGGGACGCCCAACCGGGCCGCGAGCAGGGGACCGATCGTGGTCTTGCCCGTGCCGGCGACGCCCATCACCACGACGACGTGAGGGGTACGCATCACTGCCTCGCTGTCTTCTTCGACATCCGACGCCGACATCTGGCGTCGGCCACACTGAAACCCATTAGGTACGACGAATTCAAGAGCCTGTGACATATAAGTCTGACTTTTTGTTTCCGTGACCCGCCTCGTACGCTGAGTGCATGACCACAACGGACCGGGGACTGCACGGCCGCGTACTGGAGTCCCTCGGCCCCGCCATCACCGCGGGCGAGTACCCGCCGGGCAGTGTCCTGCGGACAGACGAGCTGGCCCAGCGCTTCGACGTCTCACGTTCCGTGATGCGGGAGGCGGTCCGTGTCCTGGAGTCCATGCACCTCGTCGAATCCCGCCGCCGGGTGGGCGTGACGGTCCGTCCCGCGCGCGAGTGGAACGTCTACGACCCCCAGGTCATCCGCTGGCGGCTGGCCGGCGCCGACCGCCCCCGCCAGCTGCGCTCCCTCACCGTGCTGCGCTCGGCCGTCGAACCGGTCGCCGCGGGCCTCGCCGCCAAGTACGCCACGGCGGCGCAGTGCGCCGAACTCACCGAGCGCGCCCTGGGCATGGTGGCCCACTCACGCGGGCACCAGCTGGAGGGCTACCTCATCCACGACATGGCCTTCCACCGGGTCATCCTCAACGCCTCCGGCAACGAGATGTTCGCCCGCCTCGGCGATGTGGTCGCCGAGGTCCTCGCCGGCCGCACCCACCACGAGATCATGTTCGAGGACCCGGACCCGGCCGCCGTCACCCTCCACGTCCAGGTCGCCGAGGCGGTCCGCGAGGGCGACGCGCTCCGCGCGGAGGAACTGACCCGCGAGATAACCGTCGGGGCACTTCAGGAACTGGACATACTGGCGCCGTAGCCCTACTGGTCCAGGAACTCCCCGTCCACGTACACCCACACCCCGTCCACCCGCTCGAACCGGCTCCGCTCGTGCAGCGAGCCACCCCGGAACGAGGCCCGGAAGGTCACCGTGCCGGTGCTGTGGAAGGCGGAGCCGTCCGTCGTGCCGAGGATCTCCAGGCCGGTCCAGCGCATCCCCGGATCGAGGTCGAGCCGATCCGGCCGGGTCCGCGGATGCCACGTCCGCAGCAGGTACGGCACGTCCCCCCGGACGAAGGCACCGTAGCGGGACCGCATCAGCGCCTCCGCGGTGGGCGCGGCGGCGGCTCCCGTGTGGAAGCGTCCGCAGCACGCGTCGTACGGCTCCGGACGCCCGCAGGGGCAGGCGTCCGCGGGACGGGCGCCGCCGGGGCGACGGCCGGCGGGACGGGAGGGGCGGGTGCCACGTCGGGACATGCCCACCATTGTGCCGGGACACCGTTCCTGTGGACTGAGCGGGAGTGAGCCCGTTCAGCCGCGCGCCCCGAACGGTCTTGGGCGAGCTGGTCCCCGGCGTACTCGACCCCGGGTGGCGACACGCATCCTGTGCGTGGTCCGAGCCCGGGAGGCCAGTTCCCTGCGCGACCTGGCCAAACAGGTACGGCCAGAGGCGGCGGGGAGGCCCTGACCCATCCTCTGGTGGAGCAGGGGCCCCGCACGCTGACGCCGTACCCGGTGTCCCAGGTCGCACGGTCACGTTAGCCCGATCGGCCCAGGACTCCGCAAGCCCGCCAGCAGGCGATCACCCGATCGAGCTAACTCGACCTCGTGCGCACTCCCTGGCGAGCAGTTATCAACCCCTACGGCCCGGCACACGACCTTCGGCCCCTGGCACCCGGGCCCACGCGAACACGGCACGGTGCCCTGTGCGGACCCGGCCGGGCCGACGCGGATGCGGCACGGGGGTCTGCGCGGACGTGGCAGGGGGCCGAGCCGACCCCGGTGCCCGGGCCAACCCGCACCCGGCACCCGGGTCAACACTGGACCCGGCACCTGGGCCCACGCGGCTCCGGCACCCGGGCCCACGCGGCTCCGGCGGCGGTCGCCTACGCGGGCCCGGCGTTGGTCGGCGGGTGCGTGGGCCGGGCCGGGATCTGCGGGGCCGGCTCGGGCAGCGGCGGCAGCCTCGTGCCGTACACCCATGCCCGGAACACCTCGTCCAGAGGCTCCGGCGCGAACCGGGCCGCGTGCGCGGTGAACGTCGTCGTGCTCACCGCGCCGCCCCGGTGCAGCGTCGCCCACCCGCGCAGCATCCGGAAGAACGCGTCGTCGCCCATCGCGCACCGCAGCACGTGCAGGGTCAGCCCGCCGCGCTGGTAGAGCCGGTCGTCGAACATCGACTTGCGTCCGGGGTCGGCCAGTTTGAGGTCCTGGGGGAGTGAGGACAGCAACCGGTGGGCCGCCACGGCGAGTTGATGCGCGCTGCGGCCACCCGACCGCTCCGACCACAGCCACTCCGCGTACTTCGCGAACCCCTCGTTCAGCCAGATGTGCCGCCAGTCCGCGATGGACACGCTGTTGCCGAACCACTGGTGCGCCAGCTCGTGCGCCACCAGCCGTTCCCAACCCCGCGCCCCGTCCACGTGGTTGGCGCCGAACAGCGACAACCCCTGTGCCTCGACGGGGACATCGAGCTCCTCCTCGGTCACCACGACCGCGTACTCGTCGAACGGGTACGGCCCGAACAACTCCTGGAAGAGCTCCATCATCCGGGGCTGACGTGCGAAGTCCCGCGAGAACTCCGGCAGCTTGTGCGCCGGGATGTGCCCGTGCTGCGGCACCCCGCCCGGGCCCGGGTCACCCAGCAGCACCGTCTGGTACTTGCCGATCGACAGCCCGACCAGATAGCTGGACGTCGGAGCCGCCTGCTCGTACACCCACGTCGTCGTCGACGCCTTCGTCGTCCGCGTCAACAGCCGTCCGCCCGCCACCACCGCGTACGCGGACGGCGTGGTGATCGAGATCTGGTACGAGGCCTTGTCGGCGGGCCGGTCGTTGCACGGGTACCAGGACGGCGCCCCCACCGGCTGGCTCGCCACCAGCGCCCCGTCCTCCAGCTCCTCCCAGCCGAGCCCGCCCCAGGGACTGCTCACCGGCTCCGGGTTGCCGGACCAGTGCACCTCCACCGTGAAGGGGGCGCCCGGCCGGACCGGCTTGGCCGGACGCAGGCGCAGCTTGCCGCCCCGGTGCGTGTAGTGCGGCTGCCGGCCGTCCACCCGGACCCGGCCGATCTTGAAGTCGGCCAGGTTCAGCTGGAACTCGGGCAGCGCCGACCGTCCCGCTATCGCGTTGATCCGTGCCGTCCCCGACAGCCGGTTCGGGCCGGGGCGGTAGTCCAGCGCCAGCTCGTAGCGGTGCACCCGGTAACGGGAGTCGCCGTTGGCCGGGAAGTACGGGTCCGGACCCGCTGCCTGCTGAACGGTCACTGCTGCGTCTGCTCCCTGCGGTGTGCTCGAACGTCGTGCCGGATCGCCTGCGGGCGCACCGTCCCCGGGCCCCGGCCGAGCCGCGCTCAGGAACGCCATGACTCGATGGGGTTGCC
Organism: Streptomyces cellulosae; assembly: GCF_000721105.1. GTDB lineage: Bacteria > Actinomycetota > Actinomycetes > Streptomycetales > Streptomycetaceae > Streptomyces > Streptomyces cellulosae_A. The sequence continues at coordinate 38,654 of NZ_JOEV01000029.1, read as the reverse complement.
CAGCCAGCGGGTGTCGTCGGGAACGGACTCCGCCGCCATCACCAGCGACGCCGGCCCCAGTGTCGTACGGGCGCCGATCACGCTGCCGGGCAGGACGATTCCGCCAGGACCCAGCGTCGCGCCCTCACGGAGGACCACAGTATCCGTCCGCAAGATCCGGTCGTGGAAGAGGTGGGTCTGCAGCACACAGCCCCGGTTGACGGTGGCCGCGTCCTCCAGCGTCACCAGGTCGGTCTCGGGCAGCCAGTAGGTCTCCACCCACACACCCCGGCCGATCCGCGCCCCGAGCCCGCGCAGCCACGCCGTCAGCACCGGCGTACCGGGCACGGAACCCGCCAGCCACGGCACCGCCAGCACTTCCACGAAGGTGTCCGCCAGTTCGTTGCGCCACACGAAGGAGCTCCACAAAGGATGCTCCCCGCTGCGATGCCGCCCCACGAGCGCCCACTTCGCCACGACGGACACCAGCCCCGCCACCAGCCCCGCCCCGAGCAGCACCGGCCCCGACAGCAGCGGCGCCCACGCGCCCAGCGCACACAGCGCGGCCACCGTCAGCACGGCCAGCCCCGCCGAGCAGAACACCGGCACGATCCGGCACAGCTCCACCAGAGCGCGCGCCCACAGCAGCCGGGCCGGCGGGTCGTAGGTACGGCTTTGGTCCCCGCCCGCGGCCGCGCGCGGCAGCTTCATGGGCGGCAGCCCCAGGTACGAGCTGCCCTTCTTCGCCTTCTTCGGCGTCGCCGACAGCACCCCGACCAGCCCGCCGTCCGGCACGGAACGGCCAGGCGCGGTCATCCCCGAGTTCCCGAGAAACGCCCGCCGCCCGATCTCAGCCCGCCCGATGCGCATCCAGCCCCCGCCGAGCTCGTACGGCGCAGTCAGCGTGTCGTCGGCCAGGAACGCGCCCTCGCCGACCGTCGTCAGGCTCGGCAGCGCCAGCACGGTGGACACCTCGGCGCCCTTGCCGATCCGCATCCCCAGCAGCCGCAGCCACACGGGCGTGGCCAGCCCGGCGTACAGCGGGAACAACGTCTCCCGGGAGCGGTCCATCAACTGCGTGACGGTCCACGCCTGCCAGCCGATCCGGCTGTGGGTCGGGTGGGTGCCCTCACGCAGGCCCAGGCTCAGCAGCCGTACGGCGACCAGGAGCACCAGCGCGTACGCCACCCCGAAGGCGAGCGTCGCCGGGACCAGGCCGAGCGCGACCCCGGTCACGGTCACCTCGGGCGTGACGAACCAGTGGCCCACGAGCAGCGCGACCGCGCCCGCCAGCACCGGCAGCGCACTGAGCGCCAAGCCCGTCACGCCGTACATGACACCCCAGGACGTTCCCCGCACCGGCCGTTCCTTGGGCCAGTTGCGCTTGGCCTTGCCGAGCTTGACCGCGGGCGCTCCCGCCCACCGCTGCCCGGTCGGGATCTGGCCGGTGACCGCCGAACCCGGCGCCACCTCGGCCCGCTTGCCGACCCGGGCGCCCGGGAAGAGCAGGCTGCGCGTGCCGACGACCGCGTGTCCGCCCACCTTGACCGGCCCGATCTCCAGCCGGTCGCCGTCCAGCCACCAGCCCGACAGGTCCACCTCGGACTCCACGGCCGCGCCCCGCCCGAGCTTGAGCATGCCGGTGACCGGAGGCAGCGAGTGCAGGTCCACATCCGGGCCGATCCTGGCACCCAGCGCACGCGCGTACCGCTCCAGCCACGACCCCGTCAGCGAGGTCGCCCCGCTGAACTCGGCCAGCCGCTCGGCGGTCCACAGCCGCAGATGGACACCGCCACCGCGCGCGTACCGGCCCGGCTCGACCCCCTTGAGGAGCAGCCGGGCGCCGCCCGCCGCGATCGCGAGCCGCCCGGGCGGGCTGAAGAACACCAGCGCCCCGGCCGCGACCAGCCACCAAGGAGCCGTCGGCAGCCAGGAGTAGGCGGGCAGCAGGTTGCCGAGCGCGGCCAGCACGACGGTCCAGCGCAGCCCGAGCACGGTGAACAAGGGAAGAAGCAGGAGAAGTTGGACGACCTGGGCGCGCACGGGGACCGGGGCGATCACCCGCGTGCCGCCGTCGTCCTGCGCCGACTTCTCCAGGTGCCGCGCCAGCTTCCGCAGCACGGGCTGCTGGTAGACGTCGAGGACGGCGGCGCTCGGGTACCGGGTGCGCAGCCGTGTGGTCAGCTGGGCGGCCGCGAGACTGCCGCCGCCGATCGCGAAGAAGTCGTCCCGCGCGCTCGACACGGGGATGCCGAGTACCTCGCTCCACTGCTCGGCGAGCCACGCCTCGGTGCCGTACAGCCGCTCGGCCGGACCACCGGTCGTCAGCCCTTCCAGCGGCCAGGGCAGGGCGTTCCGGTCCACCTTGCCGCTGGTCCGCGTCGGCAGGTCGTCGACCGGCGCGAGCAGCGGAACGAGCGCGGCGGGCAGCTCCGCGCGCAGCTTCTCGACGGCCACCGCCTGGTCCCAGCCGTCCTGGGTGACCACATAGCCGACGAGCAGCTGGTTCCCGCCGCGGGCGGTCCGTACGGCGGCCGCGGCGCCCGCCACACCCGGCAGGGCCTGCAGCGCGGCATCCACCTCACCGAGCTCGATCCGCCGCCCGCCGAGCTTGATCTGCTCGTCGGCCCGCCCGAGGAACACCAGGCCCTCGGGCTCCGCCTTGACCAGATCCCCGCTCCGGTACGCCCGCTCCCAGCCCAGCGACTCCAGCGGCGCGTACTTCTCCGCGTCCTTCTCGGCGTCGAGGTACCGGGCCAGCCCGACCCCGCCGATCACCAGCTGCCCGACGGCGCCCATCGGCACCGGCTCCCCGGCCTCGTCCACGACGGCCAGCTCCCAGCCGTCCAGCGGCAGCCCGATCCGGATCGGCTCCGCGCCGCTCATCAGCGAGGCACAGGCCACCACGGTGGCCTCCGTGGGCCCGTACGTGTTCCAGACCTCACGCCCCTCGGTCACCAGCCGCTGTACCAGCTCGGGCGGGCACGCCTCACCACCGAAGATCAACAGGCGTACGTCATTGAGGGTCTCGGACTCCCACAGCGCGGCCAGCGTCGGCACCGTGGACACGACGGTGATCTCCTGCTCGACCAGCCAGGGCCCCAGATCGGCACCGCTGCGGACCCGCGACCGCGGCACCGGCACCAGACAGGCCCCGTAACGCCACGCCAGCCACATCTCCTCGCAGGACGCGTCGAACGCGACGGACAACCCCGCCATGACCCGGTCCCCGGGCCCGATCGGATCGTCCGTGAGGAACAGGGCCGCCTCGGCGTCCACGAACGCGGCGGCACTGCGGTGACTGACGGCGACACCCTTGGGCTTCCCGGTGGAGCCGGACGTGAAGATGATCCAGGCGTCGTGCCCGACGCCGGGACGCGCGGCGGGGACCTCGGAGCGGCCGCGCACGGTCAGCTCGTGCCCGGCGCCGACGACGGCCCGCACCCCGGCCTCCCCGAACACCAGCTCGGCCCGCTCGTCCGGGTCCTCGGCGTCCACGGGCACATAGGCGGCACCGGCGGCCAGCACGGCGAGGATCGCCACGTACAGATCGTTGGTCCCGGACGGCACCCGGACCCCCACGCGGTCCCCGAGCCCCACTCCGGCGTCCGCGAGCCGCCGCCGCAACTGCTCCACCTCGGCCGCCAGCGCACGGTAGGTCAGCGGCGTCGTGCCGTCGTCGAGGGCGAGCTCGTTCGGATACGACCGCACGGACGCGTCGAGGACGTCCACCAGGGTGCGGGGGGAGGCCGCGGGCCCTCCGGAGAAACGCGCCGTGTCGCCGAACCGTTCTCGGATCTCGTCATCGAGCTCGCCGAGAGCACTGCTCTCGTGTATCGCCGCCATCGGGCCCTCGCGTCTCATTCCCGGAGAACCTCCGGGGCGCTGGCGGGCCCGCAGGTCTGCCTGGGGTTGTCCGGCTCCAGCCACGTTCCGTAACAAGCCGGAAATTTTAGTACGACGCTAGGCTCGCCCCTTTCCGTCGGCCACTCGGGACGGCCTTCAGGGGGTCCGTAACCGCACCGCCACCGCCCGTGACCAGGTGATCTTCAGCTGAGGAGAGATGCCCCACACAGCGAAGGAGGGCCGTGACCAGACGGTCACGACCCTCGCTCATCTCTGTGTCCGAGGGGGGACTTGAACCCCCACGCCCGATAAAGGGCACTAGCACCTCAAGCTAGCGCGTCTGCCATTCCGCCACCCGGACAAGGTGTGTGTCGTGCTGGGTTTCCCCTGCGGCGACGGAGGAAACATTACCAGGCTTTCGACGGGCCCCCGATCCACCCCGTCCTCGCGTGAACGGGGTGTGACGGGCCGGGACCGGCCTTGGGGAGCGGCCGGGAGGAGGGGGAGGATGAGGGGGACCACCAGCGGCGACAGTGCGGGAGGAAGCAGCGTGAGCGAGACGGACACGGCCAGGGGCGTCACCGGCGAGGACGAGGTCGTGGACCTCTGCCGCGAGCTGATCCAGATCGACACCAGCAACTACGGCGACCACTCGGGACCGGGCGAGCGCAAGGCGGCCGAGTACGTCGCCGCCAAGCTCGCCGAGGTGGGTCTCGAGCCGCAGATCTTCGAGTCGCACCCCGGGCGCGCGTCCACGGTGGCCCGCATCGAGGGCGAGGACCCGTCCCGGCCCGCGCTGCTCATCCACGGCCATCTGGACGTCGTACCGGCCAACGCCGACGACTGGACCCACCACCCCTTCTCCGGCGAGGTCACCGACGGGTGCGTGTGGGGCCGGGGCGCCGTCGACATGAAGGACATGGACGCGATGACCCTGGCGGTCGTGCGCGACCGGCTGCGCAGCGGCCGCAGGCCCCCGCGCGACATCGTGCTCGCGTTCCTCGCGGACGAGGAGGCGGGCGGGACGTACGGGGCCCGGCACCTCGTCGACAACCACCCGCACCTTTTCGAGGGCGTCACCGAGGCGATCAGCGAGGTGGGCGGGTTCTCGTTCACCGTGAGCGAGCAGCGCCGGCTCTATCTGATCCAGACGGCCGAGAAGGGCATGCACTGGATGAAGCTGACCGTGGCCGGCACCGCCGGGCACGGCTCCATGATCCACCGGGACAACGCGATCACCGAGCTGTCGGAGGCCGTGGCCCGGCTGGGCCGGCACGAGTTCCCGGTACGGGTCACCAAGACCACCCGCGCCTTCCTCGACGAGCTCGGCGACGCCCTCGGCACCGAACTGGACCCGGAGGACATGCAGGCCACCCTCGCCAGGCTCGGCGGCATCGCCAAGCTCATCGGCGCGACCCTCAGCAACACGGCCAATCCCACCCAGCTCGGCGCCGGTTACAAGGTCAACGTCATCCCGGGCGAGGCCACCGCGCACGTCGACGGACGCTTCCTGCCGGGCCACGAGGACGAGTTCCTCGCCGACCTCGACCGGATCCTCGGGCCGAAGGTGCGGCGCGAGGACGTGCACTCCGACAAGGCCCTGGAGACCAGCTTCGACGGGGCGCTGGTGGAGGCGATGCAGTCCTCGCTGCTGGCCGAGGACCCCACAGCGAAGGCCGTCCCCTACATGCTCTCCGGCGGGACGGACGCCAAGTCCTTCGACGACCTGGGCATCCGCGGCTTCGGCTTCGCGCCGCTCAAGCTGCCGCCGGAGCTGGACTTCGCGGGCATGTTCCACGGCGTCGACGAACGCGTCCCGGTCGACGGCCTCAAGTTCGGCGTGCGGGTGCTGGACCGTTTCATCGACGCGTCCTGACCGGTGGGCGCCGGAATTCGCCCACTGAAACGAAACTTCATAATTCGGCCGCCCGTGCGGAACCGACTGAGAAGAGTGAATGCGACCATAAGCTCGTAGCTCGATTACTCCCTCCTCGTTCCTGATGATGTGATCCGCGACTTTGGATCACATTGTCAACTAGGAGGAATAATGATCAAGAAGATCGTCGCTGCTGCGGCCGCCACGGGTGGTCTGGTTCTCGCGGGTGCGGGCATGGCCGTCGCCGACTCCGGTGCCCAGGGTGCCGCGGTGCACTCCCCGGGCGTGCTGTCCGGCAACGTCGTCCAGGTTCCCGTTCACGTCCCGGTGAACGCCTGCGGCAACACGGTCTCCGTGATCGGGCTGCTGAACCCGGCCTTCGGCAACACCTGCATCAACAAGTGACGTTGCGCCTCGCCCCGTGAGGGGCTGAGCCCGTCGGCCCCGGAGCGCGTGCCATGCGCTCCGTGGCCGACGGGCCTTTTCGAAGCGGTTCTTTTCGAACGTCGGGATTCGGTCCTCGGATTCCGGCGTCGGGATTCGGGACAAGGTCGAAGGCAGGGATTCAGTAATGCGACAGGTCACCCGCAAGGGCCTCATGACCGTGGCCGCCGCGACCGGCGTGATCGCCGCCACGGGCGGCGCCGCACACGCCGGCTCGTACGCGAGCGGATCGAGCGCCGGCTCGCCCGGCGTGCTGTCGGGCAACTCGGTGCAGGCGCCGGTGCACGCGCCGGTGAACGTCTGCGGCAACACGGTCAACGTCGTCGGGATCCTCAACCCGGCGATGGGCAACAAGTGCGTGAACACCGACGTCAGGACCGGCGGCGGCTCCCATGACGGATACGGCGACTCCGGTGGGTACGGCGGCTCCGGTGACGCAGGAGGCTCGCACGCCGGCGGTCACACCGACGGCTCCGCGGGCGTGGGCTCCGGCAACCACGTCGAGGCGCCGATCGACGCGCCGGTCAACGTCTGCGGCAACAGCGTCGACGGCATCGGAGTGGGCAACGCCGCCACGGCCGGCGACTGTGTCAACGGCGGCGGTTCCGGTGGCGGACACCACGCCACGCCGCCGGGCGGCGACCACGGAACGACCCCGCCCGCCGGACCCGAGCAGCCGGGCAACCCGGGCACCCCGGAACACCCCGGCCGGCCGGGCGACCCGGTGGAGCCCAGCCGCCCCGGCGTCCCGCACACTCCGGCCCCCGCGGACGGCCGCACGCCGGGCAGCTCCACGCACACCAGCCACCTCGGAGCCCAGTCCGTGGTCCAGCCGCAGGGGGCCGCGCAGCTCGCGCAGACCGGCAGTGAGCTGCCGCTGGGCCTCGCCCTCCCGGTGGGCGCGGGGGCCCTGCTCGCGGGCGCGGTGCTCTACCGCAAGGCGCGCGCCTCCGTGTGAAGGGCGTGCAAGCCGTGCACGACGGCGGAAAGCACCGCGAACTACCCCCGCGGCGCATGCGACGGAGCGGGCCCTGTCCCGGTGGGGCCCGCTCCGTGTCCGTCGCCGTCCCGGTCGCCGCAGCTCACCACGTGGCGCGGACCTGGCGGATGATCCGCCGTCGCAGCCGCACCCGGCGGCTGCCGTCGCGCAGCAGGCTCAGGCGGTCCAACTCCCAGTGACCGTACTCGGCATGGTCCGTCAGCAGACGGGTCGCGTCCTTGCGGGAAACCCCGCGCGGTACGTACACGTCGACAAATTCGTATTCCGGCATCGCATCTATTGTGCGGGCTGGGGCCCGGTACGGATAGCGTCTGCACTATGTCTGATGCTGCGCAGCCCACCGTTGCCGAGGTACGAGCCGCCGCCGAGGCGGTCAAGACCGCGCTCGACCGCCACCTGGCCGCGGTCGAACGCAGGTCGGGTGAGGACGACCCGGCCGTCTACGAAGCGTTCAACGAGCTGGCCGCGGCCGCCGAAACTTATGACGAACTGCTCTACGACCGCTACGACGAGGTCACGCCCTTCGAGATCCCCGGAGCGGAGGAGTCGCTCCCGCCTTATACGGGCCCCGAGGAACCGAACGCCCTCAGTGTGCTGATCCGCCGCGACTACGCCGTGGTGGAGCCGCAGCGGCTGTTGGCGCAGGCCCAGCGGATCGAGGCGGCGGACGACGGGATCGGCAGCGGCACGGGGGCATCGGGCACGGTCCACGGTGCCCTGGGCCTTCTGTTCGGCGAGTTCGAGCCGGACGAGATCGCCTCCCGGCACAAGGAGTTCGGTCTGGAGGAGGGCGACTCCACGCTCTGGGTGACGGCCGCCGACGAGGCACCCGAGCCCGGCGAGTGGCTGCAGGCCCCGTTCGAGCAGGCGGACGCCCAGCGGGTGGTCTGCCGCTTCGATGTGAGCGCTCCCGGAGCTGAACCTCCGGGACGGCCGCCGCCGTCGTCATGCTGTTCCGCCCCGGTTGGCCGGGCCCGCCTCCGCCCGCCGAGGCGGACGCCGGGCCCGTCCCGGCTTCACCGCGCCGCCCGGTCCCGCTCCGCCCTTCCGGCGCTGCCCCCGGCCCCTGGCTCCGCTTCAGCCGCTCAGCGGGACCTGTGGGGCCAGCAGGACGGGCAGACGGGTCGTCCGGGGCTTCGGCAGGGACTCGGCCACGGCCCTGGGCAGGGCCTGCTCCACGCCGTGCACCACGGACAGGTGCCGCTCCGCCCGACCGAACGCGGTGTAGACCCAGGGGCGGCTGAGGGCCTGCGCCGCGTCGCCGGGCAGCACCACGACCGCCGCCGGCCACCGGCCGCCCACGGCCTGGTGCGCGGTCAGCGCCCATCCGTGCCGCACGGTCTGCTCCACCCGTTCCTTCGGTACGACCACGGCCTCACCGGCACAGGACAGATGCAGTCCCTCGGCGTCGGCCTTCACCACGCGACCCGGCAGTGTGCGGCCCGGCGCGGGGGAGTAGGCGATTCGGTCCCCGGGGTCGAAGCCACCGAAACGGCCCGGGCCCGGGTTGAGACGTTCCTTGAGAGCCGCGTTCAGCACCCGGGTGCCCACCGCGCCACCGTGGCCCGGCGTGATCACCTGGGTCTCCTCGGCCGGGACACCGATCGCCCGCGGCACCGAGTCCGCGACGAGCTGCACGGTCCGGTGCACGGCCTCCCCGGCGTCCCGCACCGGCACGATCACGACCTCCTTGCCGGGGGCCTCGACCTGGTTCAGCTCCCCGATGCCGATACCCGACACCAGCTCGCCCAGCGGCCCGGGATCCGGCTGCCGTGAGGCGATCTGCGGGCAGACCCGCGCGGCCAGGAGATCCGCGAACACCCGCCCGGGACCGACGGACCACAGCACCGCGGGATCCCCGGCCAGCACCAGCCGGGCACCGTCCGGCAGGGACTCCGTCAGCAGGGCCGCCGTCTCGACGTCCAACTGGGGTGCGTCCAGGACGACGAGCAGGTCGAGGTGGAAGGTGCCCTCGGCGTCCCGCCCCGGCCCCTCGGCACCGGACAGCAGCCCGGTGACGGTGGCCACCCCGGCCCCGGCGAGGGAGCCGCCGGAGGAGCCGCCGCCTCGGCTGTCGTCGGCCGGATCGTCGTACGACGCTTCCGCGTGCCCCTCGGCGGCACCCGTCAGCGCCGCGAAACGATCACGCCCGATCGGGCTGTGGGCGGCGGCCCAGGCGCGCAGCCCCAGCTGCCCGGCCGCGCGCAGCAGGGCGGCGGGCTCGGCCAGTGCGGCGGCCCCGCCGGTGTGCAGCACCAGACCGTGCCGGGCGACCGCACGGATCAGCTCGGTGGCCGACCCGGCGGCGGCCTCCGCGGCCCGTTCCCATTCCGCACCCGAACCGTCCTCCTTCGGCACGGAGTTGATCAGCCGGGCCAGACCGTCGGCGAGGCTCTCCTCGGCGAGGGCGTACCGCTCCAGCCCCACGAGGACGCGGACCGGCCGTTCCTCCTCGTCCTCCTCCAGTTCCGGGGCGCTCGGGTCGAGGGCGTCCTGGAAGACCAGGGCCTCACCCTCGGCGAGAGTGTCCTGGACGGACGCGTCGGGATCGGGCACACCCCGCTGGGTCAGCGCGGCGACGAGGGCCGACATCTCCAGGACGGTGTGCCCGGCCAGGGCTGCCTGTTCCAGCAGCCACACCGTGACCGCGCGCCCCCGCCGCTCGTCGTCCGGCCCGCACTCCGCGCCCAGCAGCGCCCGCGCGAACCCGTCGGCCTGCTCGGGCCGCACACCGCCGACGCGCAGCAACTGCCAGGGATCCGCCCGCAGCCGGTCACCGGCACCCTCGCCGAGCACCGCGGCCACCTGGGCCGCGAGCGACTCCGGCGCACCCCCTTCGGCCAGCACGCCCCGCACGGACTCGACCAGGCCCGGCGCCGGTACGGCCGCAGCGGCCTCGACCGGGACCGGCTGCGGCCTCGGCTCGGGCACGGACCGGCGCGGCGCCGGCTCCTCGAAGGCGGCCGCCACGGGCCGCTCGCCGCTCTCCACCGCCCGGACGGCCGCGAGCAGGTCGGCGGCCTTCCCGCTGAGCTTGGCCCCGGCGGCGACGGGCGCCTGTTTCTCGGCCTTGCGCTTCTCGATCCGCTCCCGCTCCAGCCGCTGGGCGGCGAGCTCGGCCGCGGCCTCGGACACCTTCGCCGCATCCGCACCGGCGTCCCCGCCGGCACCCGCGGAGCCGCCGTCCGCCGCCCCGGCACTGTCCCCCTCGACGCCCTGCGCGTTGACGCCCTCCGCCTCGACGGGCTCCTCCGCGGCGCCCGGCGTCCCCGGCTCGGCGTCCTTGGCGTCCTGGGTCGGCCCCGGCTCCGTGCTCACAGCGTGCTCCAGTCGTGATCGGGATAGCGGTGCACGGGCGCCGACACATCGTCGAGCGCCCGGCAGATCTCGTCAGGAAGACTAAGGGCCTCCACTGACAACGCCGCCGTGAGCTGCTGCGCGTTGCGCGCGCCGACGATCGGCGCGGCCACCCCCGGCCGGTCCCGGACCCATGCGAGGGCCACCTGGAGCGGTGTCACGGCGAGACCGTCCGCCGCGGTCGTCACGGCGTCCACGATCCGGCTCGCCGTGTCGTCGAGATACGGCGCGACGAACGGCGCCAGATGCTCCGAGGCGCCCCGCGAGTCGGCGGGCGTCGTGTTCCGGTACTTGCCGGTGAGCACCCCGCGCCCGAGCGGTGAGGAGGGCAGCATCCCGATCCCCAGGTCCAGCGCGGCCGGCAGCACCTCGCGCTCGACACCGCGCTGGAGCAACGAGTACTCAAGCTGCGTGCTCGCCAGTCGGGTCCGGGTCCCGGGCGCCGCGATCTGCCAGGTCGCCGCCTTGGCGAGCTGCCAGCCACAGAAGTTCGAGACCCCCGCGTAGCGGGCGCGCCCACTGCTCACCGCCAGGTCCAGCGCCTGCAGGGTCTCTTCCAGCGGGGTGTCGGGGTCGTAGGCGTGGATGTGCCACACGTCGACGTAGTCCGTGCCGAGCCGGGCCAGCGAGGCGTCGAGCGCGGAGAGCAGATGCCCGCGGGAGCCGTCGAAGCGCCGATCGGGATCCGGCACGCTGCCGGCCTTCGTCGAGATGACCAGGTCCCGGCGCGGGACGAGCCCCTCCACAAGACGTCCGAGCAGATACTCGGCCTCTCCGTCGCCGTACACGTCCGCGGTGTCGACGAGGCTTCCGCCCGCCTCCCAGAACGTCTTCAAGAGGTCCGCGGCGTCGTGCTCATCGGTGTCCCGACCCCAGGTCAGGGTGCCGAGCCCGATCCGGGACACGCGCAGGCCGGTGCGGCCGAGATGCCTCTGCTCCATGAACGCCGAGATTACTGGCCAGAACCTGCCGCGTGGGTGCCTGTGGATAACCAGTTCCCGCCAACAGCGCGTGCGGTGAGGACGGCCCCGGGCCCCCACCCACCACGCCCCCTCAGGCGCTGCGCGCACCCCCCACCGAACCCGCACGGGCGCCGGGGGCATCCCCACGCGCACCACCCACCCGCGGCAGGCCCCCGCCCACAGGCACCCGCTAAGGTTCCCCCAAGGGACGTTACTGATCGGTAAGGGGATTCGGCATGCAGCTCGGGATCAACCTCGGCTACTGGGGTGCAGGCATGGACGCGGACAATCTGGCCGTGGCCAAGGAGGCCGACCGCCTCGGCTACGCCGTCTGCTGGGCCGCGGAGGCCTACGGCTCCGACGCGGCCACCGTACTCACGTGGGTCGCCGCCCAGACCGAGCGCATCGACGTCGGCTCGGCCATCTTCCAGATCCCGGCCCGCCAGCCGGCGATGACCGCGATGACCGCGGCCACCCTCGACTCGCTCTCCGGCGGCCGCTTCCGTCTCGGTCTCGGTGTCTCCGGCCCGCAGGTCTCCGAGGGCTGGTACGGCGTCAAGTTCGACAAGCCCCTCTCCCGCACCCGCGAGTACGTGGAGATCGTCCGCAAGGCGATGACCCGCGAACGCCTCTCCTTCGAGGGCGAGCACTGGACCCTCCCCCTCCCCGGCGGCCCCGGCAAGCCCATCAAGCTCACCGTGCACCCGGAGCGCGAGCACATCCCGCTGTACATCGCCGCCATCGGCCCGAAGAACCTCGAACAGACCGGCGAGATCGCCGACGGCGCCCTTCTCATCTTCCCGTCCGCCGATCACATCGAGGACACCGCGATCAAGTACCTGCGGGCCGGCCGCGAGAAGGCCGGCAAGACCCTCGACGGCTTCGACGTCTGCCCGACCCTGCCCATCGCCGTCGGGGCCGACAAGGACGTCACCACCCTCGCCGACACCTTCCGCCCGTACACCGCGCTGTACGTCGGCGGCATGGGCAGTCGTAAGCAGAACTTCTACAACCAGCTCGCCCAGCGCATGGGCTACGAGAAGGAAGCCGCCGAGATCCAGGACAAGTACCTCTCCGGCGACAAGCAGGGCGCCGCGGCCGCCATCCCGCACGACCTCATCGACGGGACGACCCTGCTGGGCTCCGTCGACCGGATCGCGGACCGGATGAAGGCCTACGCCGAGGCCGGGGTCACCACCCTCACCCTCGCCCCCGCGGGCTTCACGCTCGACGAGCGCCTCGCCTCCCTCCGCACCGGCACCGAGGCCCTCGACCGCGCAGGCCTCGCCTGACACCAGGCTCCACCGGCCAACCGACCACGGGGACCCGTCTGCCGGCCAACGCTCGGCCCCGCCCGACAACCCGGGACGGGGCCCGCCGCCGACCGACCACCGGGCTCCGCCTGCCGGCCAGCCCTGGCTCCGTCCGACGACCGGTCACTGAACCCGCCCGCCGTCAAGACCCAACACCGGTCCGCCTGCTGGCCCCCGGCTCGCCCGACAATCGGTGACCGGACCAGCCGTCAACCGGTGACCGGATCAGCCGTCAACCGGTGACCGGATCAGCCGTCAACCGACCACCGGGCTCCGCCTGAAACCGACCACCGGGTTCCGCCTGAAACCGACCACCGGGTTCCGCCTGAAACCGACCACCGGGTTCCGCCTGAAACCGACCACTGGGCCCCGCCTGCCGGCCGTCCCCCGGGAGCCCGCCCGACAACCGGTCACTGGACCCGCCGCCAACCGCCCCCCGCGGGGGCCCGGCTGACAATCAGGCTCACGTAACACCCAGGTCCAACCACCGGGAGGTTTCCCCGGCCGTGGTGGGGGCTCGGGGGTCTGCCCCGCCACGGCCGTCACGCGGCACAACGCGCCGGCGCCCGCCCGGTTACGTACGCGGTGCGGCCCCGGCGGTCCCCCCTTTGGCGGAGCCGTCCGGCACAGCTGTTGCAGCACCCTTCGCGCCGCGTTTGACTCGTTCTCTGCGGCGTCCTGCGGAGCCCTGCGGAGAGGTGCCCACGATGGTGTCGGCCAAGAGCCTGTTCGAGGAGATCCTCGGCAATGACGAGTCCTTCCGCCTGTTCTGCTCCATCGCGGCCAGCGGGGAGGCTCAGGGCGGCTGGGAGAACGCCCGCATCGCCGCGCTCGTCCCGGCCAGCGAGCGTGCCCTCGCCCCCAAGATCACCCGGCACGGCGCGGACGAGGACAAGCACGGGCGGATCTTCAACGCTCTGCTGAAGAAGCGCGGCCTCGATCCCGTTCCGGTGCCGCCCGAGACCGACTACACGAGGCTCCTGGAGGAACAGGGCATCGGACTGGCCCACGGGAAGCTCAAGGGCGACGAACCGCTCACGGTGCAGGACCTCATCACGTACCTCGCGCACAGCCGGGTCACCGAGCAGCGCGCCGCCGACCAGATGGTGATGCTGCGGAAGTACTTCTCGGACCACCCCGTGGTCGGCAGGGCGGTCCGGATGATCTCCCACGACGAGGACAACCATCTCGCCTACACCCACGAGGAGTTGCTGCGCTTCGCGGCCGCCGGGCACGGACCGTTCATCCAGCGCGTGCTGCGTGACTGCGCGCTCGCCGAGATCCGTGTCCACAGGGACGTCAGCCTCGCGGTCATGGCCCGCATGGGCCGCATCCTCGGCTGGCCGAAGGCCAAGTCGGCGCTCCTGGCGGCGGGCATCCACGCGGTGTACGCGTACGAGCGGCTGGCCGGCTGGCGGACCATGGTGTCCCTGAGGATGCCGGAACACCGCAACGCACTCGGCGGTCCCCCGGCGTCGGCCCCGGAGTTCGCCTGACCAGGAGCAGCCCTACAGCCACCCCCGGCGCTTGAACAGCCGGTACAGCAGCACCTCCAGGCCGGCCATCAGCGCGATCACCGCCGGATACGACCACGTCCAGTGCAGCTCGGGCATGTGGTCGAAGTTCATGCCGTAGACACCCGCGATCATCGTGGGGATCGCGGCCATGGCCGCCCACGCGGAGATCTTCCGCATGTCGTCGTTCTGCCGGACGCTCATCTGCGCGAGATGCGCGGAGAGGACGTCGGAGACCAACCGGTCCAGCCCTTCCACCGACTCGTTCACACGCGTGAGGTGGTCGCTGACGTCACGGAAGAAGGGCCTCGCCTTCTCGTTGACGAAGGGCACCGCCCCGCCGAACGTGCCCACGTCCGCCAGCCGGGTCAGCGGCAGCGCCAGCGGCCCGGTCGCCCGGCGGAACTCCAGGATCTGCCGCTTGAAGGTGTAGATGCGGGAGGCGGTGTGCCGCGAGCCCCCGCCGTCCGGCGAGAACACCTCCGTCTCCAGTTCCTCCAGGTCCGTCTGCAACTCGGTGGCCACGTCCAGATAGTGGTCGACGACGGCGTCGGCGACTGCGTACAGCACGGCGGTGGGACCCTTGCCGAGCAGCTCGGGCTCCTGTTCCAGCCGCTGCCGTACGGTGCCCAGCGGGGAGCCCACACCGTGCCGGACGGTCACCACGAAGGAGTCGCCGAGGAAGAGCATGACCTCGCCGGTGGACACGGCGTCGCTCTTCGGCTCGTACGCCACGGGCTTGAGGACCACGAACAGAGAGTCGTCGTACACCTCCAGCTTGGGCCGCTGATGGGCGTTCAGGGCGTCCTCGACCGCCAGGGGATGCAGCGCGAACTCCCGGGTGACGTGGTCGAATTCCTCCTCGGACGGCTCGTGCAGCCCGATCCAGACGAACCCGTGCGCCGCCCGGGCCTCGGCGAGAGCGTCGGAGAGGTCCTCGGGCCCCGTCGTCCGGTGTCCGTCACGGTAGATGGCGCAGTCGACGATCACAGGGCGTGTGGTCCCGTCATCCGAAGGCCACTCCGACCACCGCCACTGCTCCGGCCACCGCCACTGCTCCCACCACCATTGCTTCCACCATCGCTGTTGCGCCGACCACCGCGACCTCCGCCACCACCGCGCCCCGGACTGTTCTCCGCCGTACGCCTACGCTGGGCGGCATGCCCACGCTGATCCTCGTCCGGCACGGACGATCCACCGCCAACACCGAGGGACTGCTCGCCGGCTGGACGCCCGGCGTCGCCCTGGACGAGCGCGGCGCCGCGCAGGCCGCCGCGCTCCCCGGCCGGCTCGCCGAGCTGCCGCTCTCCGAGATCGTCACCAGCCCGCTGCAGCGGTGCCAGGAGACCGTCCAGCCCCTGCTGGAGGCCCGTCCCGGCCTCAGCGCGCACACCGACGAACGGATCGGGGAATGCCACTACGGCGACTGGTCCGGCCGCAAGCTCGCCGAACTCACGGGCGAGCCGTTGATGGAGGTCGTACAGGCGCACCCCTCCGCGGCCGCGTTCCCCGGCGGCGAGTCGATGCGGGCGATGCAGACCCGGGCCGCCGAGGCGGTGCGCGAGTGGAACGCCAGGGTGGAGCGGGACCACGGCGCCGACGCCGTCTACCTCATGTGCTCTCACGGCGACGTCATCAAGTCGCTCGTGGCGGACGCACTCGGACTTCATCTCGACCTCTTCCAGCGGATTTCTGTTGAACCGTGTTCCATCACAGCGATCCGTTACACCCGTCTCAGGCCGTTTCTCGTCCGTCTCGGCGACACCGGTGACTTCGCGTCCCTGGCGCCGCACGAGGAGCCTCCGGCCGGCGACAACCCGGTGGGGGGCGGTGCGGGCGCACCGTGATCGTCGGGCGCAGTAGGGTGAAGCGGTCCGCGCAACGGCGTTCACCCATGGACGTTCACGGACAGCCGCAGGTACTCACGATTCCAATGGAGACAGGACGTGTCCCGTCAGGTGTTCCTCTACGACCCCCCGGAGCGCTTCGTGGCCGGTACGGTCGGGCTGCCCGGACGCCGTACGTTCTTCCTCCAGGCCACGGCCGGCCCCCGGGTGACCAGCGTGGCCCTGGAGAAGACCCAGGTCGCCGCGCTCGCCGAGCGGATGGACGAGCTGCTGGACGAGGTCGTACGCCGTAGCGGAGGCAGTGCCGCCGTGCCGGCCGTCGCGCCCACCGAAGTCGCCGACACCGCCCCCCTCGCGACCCCCGTCGAGGAGGAGTTCCGGGTCGGCACCATGGCCCTCGCCTGGGACGGCGACGAGCAGCGCATGATCGTCGAGGCGCAGGCCCTCGTGGAACTCGACGCCGAGTCCGAGGAGGACCTCGCCGAGGCGGAGGAGCAACTCCTCCAGGACGAGGAGAACGGGCCCCCGATGCTGCGGGTCCGGCTCACCGGCGCGCAGGCGAGAGCCTTCGCCAAGCGTGCCCTGGACGTCGTCAACGCCGGGCGGCCGCCGTGTCCGCTGTGCAGTCTCCCGCTCGATCCGGAAGGACACGTATGTCCGCGCCAGAACGGATACCGCCGCGGAGCGTGACCACCGGGGCGACACCGACCGAGCCGCTCGCCGACGTGCTCACGGAGGGTGAGCTGACCGTGCGCGGCCGCATCCGCGAGGCGTCCAACGCGGCCCTGTACTGCACGGTCTCCCGCGACGGCCGGGAGGCGGCCTGCATCTACAAGCCGGTGGCGGGGGAGCGGCCCCTGTGGGACTTTCCCGACGGGACGCTCGCGCAGCGCGAGGTCGCCGCGTACGAGGTCTCCGAGGCGACCGGCTGGGGCCTCGTCCCGCCGACGGTGATGCGCGACGGGCCGTACGGCGAGGGCATGTGCCAGCTGTGGATCGACGTGACGCCCGAGAGCGAACTGCTCGCGCTCGTGGACGCGGAGGAGCCGGAGCCCGGCTGGAAGGCGATCGGTTTCGCGGAGGTCGGTGAGGGGCGCACCGCGCTGCTGGTGCACGCCGACGACGAGCGGTTGCGCCGGCTCGCCGTGCTGGACGCGGTGATCAACAACGCCGACCGCAAGGGCGGCCATCTGCTGCCCACCGTCGAGGGCCGCCTGTACGGCATCGACCACGGGGTCACCTTCAACGCCGAGAACAAACTGCGCACCCTGCTGTGGGGCTGGGCCGGCCAGCCGCTGACCGATGAGGCGGTCGAGGTGCTCACGGCCCTGAAGGAGGCGCTCGGGGAGTCTGGCGCGCTGTCCGCACGCCTGGCCACGCTCATCACCCCGGTGGAGATCGACGCCACCCGCGCGCGGGTCGACGCTTTGCTGGCGTCCGGCAAGCACCCGGAACCCAGCGGCGAGTGGCCGGCCATTCCCTGGCCACCGGTGTAGCGGCACACCGGCCGGTATCGCGCAAGAACGCGTTACCGGCCATGCGGTCCGGTCCGGTTCGTATACGGAACTTCCGTCCGGTTAGGCTCATGGCATGCATGCCTGGCCCGCTTCCGAGGTCCCCGCCCTGCCTGGTCAGGGCCGCGACCTGAGGATCCACGACACCGCCACCGGTGGCCTGGTCACCCTCGACCCCGGTCCCGTCGCCCGTATCTACGTCTGCGGCATCACGCCGTACGACGCGACCCACATGGGTCACGCGGCGACCTACAACGCGTTCGACCTTGTGCAGCGCGTGTGGCTCGACACCAAGCGGCAGGTCCACTACGTCCAGAACGTCACCGACGTCGACGACCCGCTGCTGGAGCGGGCCGAGCGCGACGGCCTCGACTGGGCCGCCCTCGCCGAGAAGGAGACGGCCCTCTTCCGCGAGGACATGACCGCCCTGCGCATGCTGCCCCCGCGGCACTACATAGGCGCGGTCGAGGCGATACCCGGCATCGTGCCGCTCGTCGAGCGGCTGCGGGACGCCGGCGCCGCCTACGAACTCGAGGGGGACATCTACTTCTCCGTCGAGTCCGACCCGAACTTCGGCAAGGTGTCCGGCCTGGACGCGGCCGCCATGCGCCTGCTGTCCGCCGAGCGCGGCGGCGACCCCGACCGGCCGGGCAAGAAGAACCCGCTCGACCCGATGCTGTGGATGGCCGCCCGCGAGGGCGAGCCCAGCTGGGACGGCGCCTCGCTAGGGCGCGGCCGCCCCGGCTGGCACATCGAGTGCGTCGCCATCGCCCTGGACCACCTCGGGATGGGCTTCGACGTGCAGGGCGGCGGATCCGATCTCGCCTTCCCGCACCACGAGATGGGCGCCTCGCACGCCCAGGTCCTCACCGGCGAGTTCCCGATGGCCAAGGCGTACGTCCACGCCGGCATGGTCGCTCTCGACGGCGAGAAGATGTCCAAGTCCAAGGGCAACCTGGTCTTCGTGTCCCGGCTGCGGCGGGACGGGGTCGACCCGGCCGCCATCCGGCTGGCGCTGCTGGCCCACCACTACCGGGCCGACTGGGAGTGGACCGACCAGGTCCTCCAGGACGCCGTCGACCGGCTCGGCCGCTGGCGTGCCGCGGTCTCCCGCCCCGACGGCCCGCCCGCGGAGGCGCTCGTCGAGGAGATCCGCGAGGCCCTCGCCGCCGACCTGGACTCCCCGGCCGCGCTGACCGCCGTCGACCGGTGGGTGACGCTCCAGAACGAGCAGGGCGGTACGGACGAGGGCGCCCCCGGCGTCGTGTCGCGGGCCGTGGACGCTCTGCTGGGCGTGGCGCTGTAGAGATCGAGGACACCCGCTGAAGGACGTACGACAGGGGCGCTTCCTCCCCGCGGGGAGGAAGCGCCCCTGTCGTACGTCCTTCCCTCGCCGTCGGTCTTCCCCGCGCCCTCTTCGCCGAGTTGGCGGGGAAACAAGCCGAACGGGGTGACGTGTGCGATCCGCCTGAAAGGGATGTCACCACGCAATCCGGCCAAGCCCTGTGGAGACCACAGTCATGTGATGGGGTGGGAGCGCTCGTTGACCGTATGGCCGGCCGCACGCCGGTCCCCCTGCGGAAGGACGCACAGTGGCACCCACGGAACGCTCCTTCGCACGTCGAAGATTTCTCACCACGGCCGCCGCCCTCTCCGGCGCCGCGCTGCTCACCGGCACCAGCACCGGCACCGCGCACGCGGCCGGGACCCGGCCGGGCGCGTGGCCCGCGCGGTTCCCGCTGCCCGACGGCTTCCAGCCCGAGGGCATCGCCATCGGCACCCGGCCCTTCGCGTACTTCGGCTCCCTCGCGGACGGCGCCGTCTACCGCGCGAACCTCGCCACCGGCCACGGTTCGGTCATCAGCGAGGGCCTCGGCACCGGACACCCGAGCGTCGGCCTGAAGATCGACCGGTACGGCCGCCTGTTCGTCGCGGGCGGCGTCAGCGGCGAGATCCGCGTCGTGGACACGCACTCGGGCACGGTCGAGAAGGTGTACGCCACCGGCGGCACCTTCGTGAACGACGTGATCCTCACCCCGGGCGCCGCCTGGTTCACCGACTCGTTCCAGCCGCGTCTCTACCGGCTGGCCCTCGGCCCGCACGGCACACCCGGAGCCCTGGAGACCGTGCCGCTGACCGGTGACTGGGCCCAGGGCCCGGACTTCACCGCCAACGGCATCGAGCGCACCCCGGACGGCAGTGCCCTGCTGGCGGTCAACGTCTTCCTGGACGGCGGCCGGCTCCTGCGGGTCGACCCGCGCACCGGAGCGGCCCGCACGGTCGACCTCGGCAGCTCCCGCATACCGAACGGGGACGGTCTGCTGCTGCTCGGCAGGATCCTGTACGTCGTCCAGCAACAGCAGAACGCGATCGACGTGTTCCGGCTGAACGAGTCCGGCACCAGAGGCACCGCGCTCACCCGCATCACCGACCCGCACTTCCGCATCCCGACGACCGTGGCGGCGTGGGGCGAGCGCCTGTACCTGCCCAACGCCCGGTTCGACGTGGAGCCGACACCGCAGACCGATTACGACGCAGTCATGGTGAAGCGGGTCTGACCACGGAAGCCGAGCACGGAAGGGGCGGCGCGCGCGAAGCGCACCGCCCCTTCCGTTCAGCCGGTATCGGCCGGTATCGGCCGGATCAGCCGTATCAGCCGGTGTCAGCCCGTTTCAGTCCTCCGACGACGAGTCCCCGTCATCCGGCTCGGCCGCGGACTCCGGCTCGGCCGCCGATCCCGTCTCCGCCCCGGACCCCGGCTCTGCCCCAGGTTCCGGCTTCGGCGGTTTCGGCGGTTTGTGACGACCGCTCGGGTTGTCCCGCAGATACGACGTGCTGTCGCTGCCGTCCGTCGTCGCGTGCCCACCGGAGCCACCCGGTCCGGACCCGTCCCGGCGCCGCAGATACCGC
The DNA here is from genome assembly GCF_000721105.1 of Streptomyces cellulosae. Lineage (GTDB taxonomy): Bacteria > Actinomycetota > Actinomycetes > Streptomycetales > Streptomycetaceae > Streptomyces > Streptomyces cellulosae_A. Next base: position 18,092 of record NZ_JOEV01000029.1, on the reverse strand, counting down.
TCGAACTCCCGGGCGATCGCCTCGCCCGACGCCTCCGGCAGTTCCGCGGTGTCCCGGGCCTCCTCCAGGGACTGGACGTACTCCGCGACCTCGCTGTCCTCGGCGGCCAGCTGGTCCACGCCCACCTGCCAGGCGCGCGCGTCCTCGGGCAGCTCGCCCAGGGGGATGCGGACGTCGATCAGGTCCTCCAGGCGGTTGAGGAGGGCCAGCGTCGCCTTCGGGTTCGGCGGCTGTGACACGTAGTGCGGTACGGCCGCCCACAGCGACACGGCCGGGACGCCCGCGTGCGTGCACGCCTCCTGGAGGATGCCGACGATCCCCGTGGGGCCCTCGTACTTGGTCTCCTCCAGGTCCATGCGGCGGGCCAGGTCGGCGTCCGACGTGGTCCCGCTGATCGGGACCGGACGGGTGTGCGGGGTGTCGCCCAGCAGGGCGCCCAGGATCACCACCAGCTCCACGCCCAGTTCGTGGGCGAAGCCCAGCAGTTCGTTGCAGAACGAGCGCCACCGCATCGACGGTTCGATACCTCGGACGAGCACGAGGTCACGCGGCTTCTCGCCGCCGACCCGGACCACCGACAACCTTGTCGTCGGCCAGGTGATCTTGCGCACTCCGCCGTCCAGCCACACCGTGGGCCGGTTCACCTGGAAGTCGTAGTAGTCCTCGGCGTCCAGCGCCGCGAACACCTCGCCCTTCCACTCCCTGTCCAGATGCGCGACCGCGGTGGAGGCGGCGTCGCCGGCATCGTTCCAGCCCTCGAACGCGGCCACCATGACCGGGTCGATCAGCTCGGGAACCCCCTCGAGCTCGATCACCCAGTGCCTCCTTCCGACGTGCCCTCGCTTAACGACCCAACCTTACGGCCTGCGGCGGGGGCGCCCGCAGCCCCCTTGCACGGGGGAGTGAACGCATCACTGCCCCGTTCGCCACCCCGGAACACCCCGGAACACCCCGAGCCGTCCGACGCGAAGGGGAGGCGGGGACCGATGGGAGGCGGAGACCGCGGAGACCGCGGAGACCGCGGAGGCCGAGGTGCGGCACCTGGCCGGGCCGCACCCCGGCTGCCGGGGGATGGGTCAGAGCGTGGACCGCAGCCACTGCTCCACGCTCGCGATGTGCACGGTCGCCCAGGAACGCGCCGCCTCGCCGTCCCGGTCCCGCAGCGCGGCCAGGATCGCCCGGTGCTCGCGCAGGGTGCCGGTGACGGCGTCCTCCTGGGTCAGCCCGCGCCAGATCCGGGCCCGGGTGGTGGGCCCGGACAGACCGTCCAGCAGGGAACACAGCACCGAGTTCCCGGAGCTCTGCACGATCCCGCGGTGGAAGTCCAGATCGCAGGCGACCAGCTCCTCCACCGACGGGCTGTCACCCAGCTTGTCCAACTGGGCGGAGAGCGCGTCCAGTTGCTGCTCGCTGATCCGCAGGGCAGCCATCGCGGTCGCGGCCGGCTCCAGGATGCGGCGCACCGCCAGGAACTCCAGAACGGTGTCGTCGCGGTGGAAGTCGACGACGAAACTGAGCGCCTCCAGCAGCAGTTGCGGGTCCAGGCTGGTGACGTACGTGCCGTCGCCCTGCCGCACGTCCAGGATCCGGATCAGCGACAGGGCCCGCACGGCCTCCCGCAGCGAGTTGCGGGACAGGCCCAGCTCGGCGGCGAGCTCGCTCTCCTTGGGGAGCCGGTCGCCGGGGCGCAGCGCGCCGGAGACGATCATGCCCTTGATCTTCTCGATCGCCTCGTCGGTGACTGCCATGACCGGCCTCCCTGTCGCCCCGAAGTGTGCCGAGACATCGGATGTCTCAGCACATTATGAGGGCCTGTTCAGATGAGCGCGCCAGATCGGCGATCACAGCGTCCGCGTCCGGCGTGGTCGGACCGGTTCCGCGGCGGCACCCGCCCGTCGACGCCCTGCCTCCGACAGGCCCCACAGCGCCTACTTCTTGTCGAGCAGGTCCCGCACCTTCGCGCGGACGTCGTCCGTCGCCAGACCCCGGATCGTCAGCGTCGTACGCCGTCGCAGCACGTCGTCCGGCGTCTCGGCCCACTCGTTGTCGCGGGCGTAGACGACCTGGGCCCAGATCTCCGGGGCGTCCGGGTGGACGCGCTGGGCCAGCTCCGGGTTGTCGTTCGCCAGGCGGGCGATGTCGAAGGCCAGCGAGCCGTAGTGGGTGGCCAGGTGCCTGGCCGTGTCGGCGGCCATGCGCGGGCCGGACACCGGGTGGTCGGCGAGGAGGCGGTGGGCCACGGCACGGGGATTCGCCACGCCCGGCAGCGGCAGCTTCCTCGGCAGCGCGGAGACCGGCTCGAAGTCGTCACCCAGCGGATGGCCCGGCAGCGCCTCGAGCTTCTGCATGACCGTACGGCCGATGTGCCGGAACGTCGTCCACTTGCCGCCCGCAACCGAGAGCATCCCGCCCCTGCCCTCGGTCACCACCGTCTCGCGCTTGGCCTTGGCCGTGTCACCGGGGCCACCCGGCAGCACCCGCAGACCCGCGAAGGCGTACGTGATCAGGTCACGGTCGAGTTGCTGGTCGCGGATGGAGAACGCGGCCTCGTCGAGTATCTGGGCGGTGTCCTTCTCGGTGACCGCGACATCCGCCGGGTCGCCCTCGTACGCCTCGTCGGTCGTGCCGAGCAGCAGCATGTCCTCCCAGGGGAGGGCGAAGGTGATCCGGTACTTGTCGATCGGGGTGGCCAGCGCCGCCTTCCACGGGGCGGTCCGCTTCAGGACCAGGTGCGCGCCCTTGGACAGGCGGATGGACGGCGCCGCGTCCGGGTCCTCCATCCTGCGCAGGTGGTCGACCCACGGGCCGGTCGCGTTGAGCACCAGACGGGCGTTCACGCCGAACTCGTCGCCGGACAGCCGGTCGCGCAGGTCCGCGCCCGTGACCCGGCCCTTGGTGAAGCGCAGGCCTTGGACCTCGGCGTGGTTCAGCACGACCGCGCCCGCCTCGACGGCCGCGCGGACCGTCATCAGCGCCATGCGCGCGTCGTTCATCTGGTCGTCGCCGTACACGGCCACGGCCTTGAGGTTCTCGGTGCGCAGTTCGGGCACGTCCCGCTGGGCCTTCGCCGGGGAGAGCAGGTGGCCGACGCCGTCGCCGAACGCCGACAGCATCGAGTACGCGAAGACGCCGGCTCCCAGCTTCGCCGCGCCGTGCGGCCCGCCCTTGTACACGGGGAGGTAGAACGTGAGCGGGTTCGCCAGGTGGGGGGCCACCTGGCGGGAGACCGCACGGCGCTCGAAGTGGTTCTCCGCCACCAGCTTCACCGCGCCGGTCTGCAGGTAGCGCAGACCGCCGTGGAGCAGCTTGGAGGAGGCGGAGGAAGTGGCACCGGCGAAGTCGCCGGCGTCGACCAGGGCCACCCGCAGGCCGGACTGCGCGGCGTGCCAGGCGGTGGAGATGCCCAGGATGCCGCCGCCGATGACGAGAAGGTCGTACGACGCCTTGGAGAGCTGCTCCCGGGTCTCGGCGCGGCTCGGGTGGGAGCCGGAGGCCGGGCGCGTGCCCAGGGCAGGCACGGACTGCAGGGTGGACTGACTGGTCATGTGGGGTTCTTACTCCTCATCAGAGCTCGGTCGAGCTCGCTTCAGAGCTCTCTCAGCTCTCGTCCTCGAGCCAGCCCATGGTCCGCTCGACGGCCTTGAGCCAGCTCTTGTACTCACGGTCGCGGGTGTCCGCGTCCATGCGGGGGGTCCACTCGGCGGCCCGGCGCCAGTTGGCGCGCAGGTCGTCGGTGCTGGTCCAGAAGCCGACGGCGAGACCGGCGGCGTAGGCGGCGCCGAGGCAGGTGGTCTCGGCGACCATCGGGCGCACCACGGGGGCGTCCAGGAAGTCCGAGAGCGTCTGCATCAGCAGGTTGTTGGAGGTCATGCCGCCGTCGACCTTGAGGGCCGCGAGTTCGACGCCGGAGTCCTTCGTCATGGCGTCGCTGATCTCCCGGGTCTGCCAGGCGGTGGCCTCCAGGACGGCGCGCGCGAGGTGCGCCTTGGTGACGTACCGGGTCAGGCCGGCGATCACACCGCGGGCGTCGGGACGCCAGTACGGGGCGAACAGGCCGGAGAAGGCCGGTACGAAGTACGCGCCGCCGTTGTCCTCGACCGAGAGCGCGAGCGTCTCGATCTCGGCGGCGGTGGAGATCAGGCCCATCTGGTCGCGCATCCACTGCACCAGCGAACCGGTGACGGCGATGGACCCCTCGAGGGCGTAGACCGGCTTGTCGTCGCCGATGCGGTAGCCGACGGTGGTGAGCAGGCCGGAGTACGAGTTGATGATCTTCTCGCCGGTGTTCATCAGCATGAACGTGCCGGTGCCGTACGTCGACTTGGCCTCGCCCTCGGCGAAGCAGGTCTGGCCGAACAGGGCGGCCTGCTGGTCGCCGAGCGCGGAGGCGACCGGGATGCCGCCGAGCAGGTCGCCCAGCTTGCCGCCGGTGATCTCGCCGTAGACCTCGGCGGAGGAGCGGATCTCGGGCAGCATCGCCAGCGGCACGCCGATGGACTCGGCGATCTTCGGGTCCCACTCCAGCGTGTGCAGGTTCATCAGCAGGGTGCGGGAGGCGTTGGTGACGTCGGTGACGTGCCGGCCGCCGTCGACCCCGCCGGTCAGGTTCCAGATGACCCAGCTGTCCATGGTGCCGAAGAGGATGTCGCCGGCCTCGGCGCGCTCGCGCAGGCCCTCGACGTTGTCCAGCAGCCAGCGGGCCTTGGGACCGGCGAAGTAGGAGGCCAGCGGCAGGCCCGTCTCACGGCGGAAGCGGTCCTGGCCGACGTTGCGGCCGAGCTCCCGGCACAGGGCGTCGGTGCGGGTGTCCTGCCAGACGATGGCGTTGTGGACGGGCTCACCGGTGTTCTTGTCCCAGAGCAGAGTGGTCTCGCGCTGGTTGGTGATGCCGATGGCCTTGATGTCGTCGCGGGTGATGCCGGCCTTCTCGATGGCGGAGGCGACGACCTCCTGGACGTTGGTCCAGATCTCGGTGGCGTTGTGCTCCACCCAGCCCGGCTTCGGGAAGATCTGCTCGTGCTCCTTCTGGTCGACGGAGACGATACGGCCGTCCCGGTCGAAGACGATGCAGCGGCTGGAGGTGGTGCCCTGGTCGATCGCCGCGATGAAGGGGCCGGCGGTGTGGGCGTCGGTCACGGTGTGCTCCTGGGAGGTTCCATGGTGAGGGGGACTGGTCTACTGCTGCTCACGTGCTTCGAAGCTGCTGTCACGAGCGGCTGCTCTAAGCAAAAGCGACGTTGTAGATGCCTGCCGCGATGGCGCCGCCGATCAGCGGACCGACCACCGGGATCCAGGCGTAGCCCCAGTCGGAGCCGCCCTTGTTGGGCAGGGGCAGGAGGGCGTGCACGATGCGCGGACCGAGGTCACGGGCCGGGTTGATCGCGTAGCCGGTCGGGCCGCCGAGGGACAGACCGATCGAGACCACCACGAGCGCGGTGATCAGGGCACCGAGGGTGCCGAGACCCTTGCCGCTGTCGTTCAGGCCCTGCGTGAGGATGGCGAGCACCAGTACGACGGTGCCGATGATCTCCGTGGCCAGGTTCTGCCACACGACCCGGATCTCGGGGCCGGTGGAGAAGATGCCCAGGACCGGGCCCGCGCCCTTCTCCCGGGCCTCGACGGCCTTGGCCGAGGTGGTCTCCGCGCCGGGACCGCCGACGATCTCCTTGTCGGTGAGGTGGGCCTGGAACTGGCCGTAGTAGGCCACCCAGACCAGGGCCGCGCCGATCGCGGCTCCGACCAGCTGACCGGCCCAGTAGACCGGGACGTTGCTCCAGTCGTCGTCCTTGATGGCGAGCGCGAGCGTCACGGCCGGGTTGAGGTGGGCGCCGGAGAGCGGCGCCGAGGTGTACACGGCCGTCAGAACGGCGAAACCCCACCCGAAGGCGATGGCGAGCCAGCCGGCGTTGCGGGCCTTGGAGGCCTTGAGCGTGACGGCGGCGCACACGCCACCGCCGAGCAGGATGAGTATGGCGGTACCGATGGTCTCGCCGATGAAGATGTCGGAGCTGGACACCCGCGACTCCTTTGTCCTTCGTCCAGGGGAAGAGCTGCCGGCCCTTGGCGTAGTCACTGTAACGCCTATTTGCCGGTCGGTGTTCGACAATGTCGACCGATGGACGGGAGTCTCACCCTGGCGTTACAGGCACGTCAAGAGTTCTGTTGTCGAAAACTCGATCGTTACTGACGGGCCGCGTGTCATCGATCTTGCGCCTGGCCACAGCGAGATGCCGGCGCCTCACAGCGAGATGCCGCGCCTGCCGGCCGGCGCCTGCCTGCGGGCGCGGGCAGCTCGGCGCGCGACGGGGCCCGCGACGCCCGCGGTGTCCCCGGCGTCGGCGCTCCGCCGTGTCCCGGACGGGCTCAGAACCGCCCGGCGCCCAGGTCCCGCGAGACCGCGCGGGCGCAGTCCCGCACCGCCGCGATCAGCTCGGGGCGCAACTCGCCGTCCCGGCACAGCCGCTCCACGGCCCCGGTGATGCCGACCGCCCCGACCGGCATCCGCCGCCGGTCGTGGATGGGCGCGGCGACGGACGCGACGCCCTCCCAGGTCTCCTCGACGTCGGCCGCGTACCCACGCGCGCGCGTGATGTCGAGGATCTGCTCGAAGTCGTCGAGGTCGCAGACGGTCCGCTCGGTGAAGGACTTGCGGTCGCTCTCCAGGGCCTCACTGTGCGCCACCGGGTCGTACGCGGACAGGACCTTGCCGAGGGCCGTGGAGTGCAGCGGCTGCATGACGCCGATCTCCAGGACCTGCCGGCTGTCGTCGGGCCTGAAGACGTGGTGCACGATCAGCACGCCGTGCTGGTGCAGGACGCCCAGGTGGACGCTCTCGCCGCTGGAGCGGGCCAGGTCGTCGGTCCACACCAGGGCGCGCGCCCGCAGTTCGTGTACGTCGAGGTAGGTGGTGCCCAGGCGCAGCAGTTCGGCGCCCAGCTGGTAGCGCCCGGAGGCGTCGTCCTGCTCGACGAAGCCCTCCTGCTGGAGGGTGCGCAGGATCCCGTGCGCGGTGCCTTTGGCGAGGCCCAGCGAGGAGGCGATGTCGGACAGGCCGAGTCTCCGCTCGCCGCCCGCGAGAAGCCGCAGCATCGCGGCCGCTCGTTCCAGCGACTGGATGTTCCGTGCCATCGCCGTCCTGCCTCCGTCCCCTTCGACCGCCGACTCACGACGCCCGCTGCCATCGTTCGGCAATGCCGAACACTACCGGTCCATGCCGACCTCCCGCTAATGGTCGGTCAGCATCTGTTGCGCCACCGGTATCCCACTGGTGTCCCACCCGTCTCCCGCAGGTGCGCCACCCGTATGCCGCTGGTGTCCTTCCGGACCCGCACCCGTGTCCCGCCGGACTCGCCCCGTCTTCCTCCCGACCCGCACCCTTGTCCTTCCGGACGCGCCCCCGTCTTCCTCCGGCCCGCACTCGTGTCCCGCCCTCATCCGTCTGCCATCCGTCTGCCATCGTGGTCCGTCCCGTGGACGTCCCGACCATCGGAGCCGGGACCCGGCTACCCTGGCGAGGTGCGCCTCGCGTGGGACGTCTCGCGGGCGCCGCAGAAGCCGACAGCCGTCGCACCTCAAGGGAGCCCTTACATGGCCTCGTCGCCACCGACCCCTTCCGCCGACAGCCGGACCCGTGTGTCCGCGCTCCGTGAGGCACTGGCCACCCGTGTGGTGGTCGCCGACGGAGCGATGGGCACCATGCTTCAGGCCCAGGATCCGACCCTGGAGGACTTCGAGAATCTCGAGGGCTGCAACGAGATCCTGAACGTCACCCGCCCGGACATCGTGCGTTCCGTCCACGACGAGTACTTCGCGGTGGGCGTCGACTGCGTGGAGACCAACACCTTCGGGGCCAACCACACGGCCGCGGCGGAGTACGACATCGCCGACCGCGTGCACGAACTGTCCGAGGCCGGCGCCCGTATCGCCCGTGAGGCGGCCGACGAGTACGCCGCCCGCGACGGTCGCACGCGCTGGGTGCTGGGCTCGATCGGCCCGGGCACCAAGCTGCCGACCCTCGGCCACGTCGCCTACGCGACGATCCGCGACGGCTACCAGGCCAACGCCGAAGGACTGCTCGCCGGCGGCGCGGACGCCCTGATCGTCGAAACCACCCAGGACCTGCTCCAGACGAAGGCATCCGTCCTGGGAGCCCGGCGCGCCATGGAGGCGACCGGCGTCGAGGTGCCGCTGGTGGTGTCGATGGCGTTCGAGACCACCGGCACCATGCTGCTCGGCTCCGAGATCGGCGCCGCGCTGACCGCGCTGGAGCCGCTGGGCATCGACATGATCGGCCTGAACTGCTCCACCGGCCCGGCGGAGATGAGCGAACACCTGCGCTACCTGACCCGGCACTCCCGGATCCCGCTCCTGTGCATGCCGAACGCGGGTCTGCCGATCCTCACCAAGGACGGCGCGCACTTCCCGCTCGACGCGGAGGGCCTGGCCGACGCGCAGGAGACCTTCGTCCGCGACTACGGCCTCTCCCTCATCGGCGGCTGCTGCGGCACCACCCCCGAGCACCTGCGCCAGGTCGTCGAGCGGGTCCGTGACCTCGCCCCCAGCGAGCGTCACCCGCAGCCCGAGCCGGGTGCCGCCTCCCTGTACCAGACGGTTCCGTTCCGCCAGGACACCGCGTACCTGGCGATCGGTGAGCGCACCAACGCCAACGGGTCGAAGAAGTTCCGCGAGGCCATGCTCGAGGGCCGCTGGGACGACTGTGTGGAGATGGCCCGCGAGCAGATCCGCGAGGGCGCTCACATGCTGGACCTCTGCGTGGACTACGTCGGCCGCGACGGCGTCGCCGACATGGAGGAACTGGCCGGCCGCTTCGCCACCGCCTCCACCCTGCCGATCGTGCTGGACTCCACCGAGGTCCCCGTCATCCAGGCCGGCCTGGAGAAGCTCGGGGGCCGCGCGGTCATCAACTCCGTCAACTACGAGGACGGCGACGGCCCCGAGTCCCGCTTCGCCAAGGTCACCCAGCTGGCGCGGGAGCACGGCGCCGCGCTGATCGCGCTGACCATCGACGAGGAGGGCCAGGCCCGCACCCCGGAGAAGAAGGTCGAGATCGCCGAACGGCTCATCGACGACCTGACCGGCAACTGGGGCATCCACGAGTCGGACATCCTCATCGACACCCTGACCTTCACCATCTGCACCGGCCAGGAGGAGTCCCGGGGCGACGGCGTCGCCACCATCGAGGCGATCCGCGAACTCAAGCGCCGGCACCCGGACGTGCAGACCACGCTGGGCCTGTCGAACATCTCCTTCGGTCTCAACCCGGCCGCCCGTGTCCTGCTCAACTCGGTCTTCCTCGACGAGTGTGTGAAGGCGGGCCTGGACTCGGCGATCGTGCACGCGTCGAAGATCCTTCCGATCGCGCGCTTCACCGAGGAGGAGGTCACCACAGCCCTGGACCTCATCTACGACCGTCGCGCCGAGGGCTACGACCCGCTGCAGAAGCTGATGGCCCTGTTCGAGGGCGCCACCACCAAGTCCCGCAAGGCGGGCCGGGCCGAGGAACTGGCCGCCCTGCCGCTGGACGAGCGCCTCAAGCGCCGCATCATCGACGGCGAGAAGAACGGCCTGGAGGCGGATCTCGACGAGGCGCTCACCTCCCGCCCCGCCCTCGACATCGTCAACGACACGCTGCTGGACGGCATGAAGGTCGTCGGTGAGCTGTTCGGTTCCGGACAGATGCAGCTGCCGTTCGTGCTGCAGTCGGCCGAGGTGATGAAGACCGCGGTGGCCCACCTGGAGCCGCACATGGAGAAGGTCGAGGGCGACGAGGCCGGCAAGGGCACCATCGTGCTGGCGACCGTGCGCGGCGACGTCCACGACATCGGCAAGAACCTCGTCGACATCATCCTGTCCAACAACGGCTACAACGTCGTCAACCTCGGTATCAAGCAGCCGGTCTCCGCGATCCTGGAGGCCGCCGAGGAGCACCGCGCCGACGTGATCGGCATGTCCGGGCTCCTGGTGAAGTCCACGGTGATCATGAAGGAGAACCTGGAGGAGCTCAACCAGCGCGAGCTCGCCGGGAAGTACCCGGTGATCCTCGGCGGTGCCGCGCTGACGCGCGCGTACGTCGAGCAGGACCTGCACGAGATCTACCAGGGCGAAGTCCGCTACGCCCGTGACGCGTTCGAGGGCCTGCGGCTGATGGACGCGTTGATCGGCGTCAAGCGGGGCGTGCCCGGGGCGAAGCTGCCGGAGCTCAAGCAGCGCCGGGTGCGCGCCAACGCCGCCGTCGAGGTGGAGGAGCGCCCGGAGGAGGGCCACGTCCGCTCCGACGTCGCCACCGACAACCCCGTGCCGACCCCGCCGTTCTGGGACACCCGCGTCATCAAGGGCATCCAGCTCAAGGAGTACGCCAGCTGGCTCGACGAGGGCGCCCTGTTCAAGGGGCAGTGGGGTCTCAAGCAGGCCCGCACCGGCGAGGGACCCTCCTACGAGGAACTCGTCGAGAGCGAGGGCCGGCCCCGGCTGCGCGGGCTGCTGGACAAGCTGCAGACGGAGAACCTGCTGGAGGCGGCCGTCGTCTACGGCTACTTCCCGTGCGTGTCCAAGGACGACGACCTGATCATCCTGGACGAGCAGGGCAACGAGCGCACCCGCTTCACCTTCCCGCGTCAGCGCCGCGGCCGCCGGCTGTGCCTGGCCGACTTCTTCCGCCCGGAGGAGTCGGGGCAGACCGACGTGGTCGGCCTCCAGGTCGTCACCGTCGGCTCCCGCATCGGCGAACAGACCGCGAAGCTCTTCGAGTCCAACGCCTACCGCGACTACCTCGAACTGCACGGCCTGTCCGTCCAGTTGGCGGAGGCCCTCGCCGAGTACTGGCACGCGCGCGTGCGCTCCGAGCTGGGCTTCGCCGGCGAGGACCCCGGCCAGATGGAGGACATGTTCGCCCTGAAGTACCGCGGCGCCCGCTTCTCCCTCGGCTACGGCGCCTGCCCCGACCTGGAGGACCGCGCCAAGATCGCCGACCTGCTCCAGCCGGAACGCATCGGCGTCCACCTCTCCGAGGAGTTCCAGCTGCACCCGGAGCAGTCCACCGACGCGATCGTGATCCACCATCCCGAGGCGAAGTACTTCAACGCACGGTGAGGTACCTACGGTGAGGCGTCTCACGCCCGCCGGCTCTGTCCCGAACGGCACACTGATCGGATAAGTCGTACACTGGTCGGTCCACTGCAGGCCGGTTCCCCCCGTGGGAACCGGCCTGGTCGTCCCTCAAAGGAGGTACGTGGATGACCAGCACGGTTCCCGCACCAGTAACCCGTACGGCCGAAGGCTCCGCCCTGCAGGCGGTGCTCCTCGACATGGACGGCACCCTGGTGGACACCGAGGGCTTCTGGTGGGACGTCGAGGCCGAGGTCTTCGCCCGCCTCGGACACACCCTGGACGACTCCTGGCGCCATGTCGTGGTCGGCGGCCCCATGACCCGCAGCGCGGGCTTCCTCATCGAGGCCACCGGCGCGGACATCACCCTCGCCGAGCTCACGGTGCTGCTCAACCAGGGTTTCGAGGAGCGCATCGACCGCGCGTTGCCGCTGATGCCCGGAGCCGCCCGGCTGCTGGCCGAGCTGGCCGCGCACGAGATCCCCACGGCGCTGGTCTCCGCCTCACACCGGCGCATCATCGACCGGGTGCTGGGCTCGCTGGGCCCTCAGTACTTCGCGCTCACCGTCGCCGGCGACGAGGTGAGCCGCACCAAGCCGCATCCCGACCCGTATCTGTTCGCCGCCGCCGGACTCGGCGTGGACCCGGTCCGCTGCGCGGTCGTCGAGGACACCGCGACCGGCGTCGCCGCGGCCGAGGCGGCCGGCTGCCATGTCGTGGCCGTGCCCTCCGTGGCGCCCATCACCCCCGCCGACCGGCGCACCGTCGTGACCTCGCTCGAAGAGGTGGACCTGGCATTTCTGCGCGGTCTGATCACGCTCTGACGGGGCCTTGATGACGGAAATGCGCCGCGCGTTCACCCAGCGTGCGGTGCCGATAGGGCGGGAATTCCACGGGGTGTGTCCGAAAGAATTCGAACCTCGTCGGGCGCCTGAAATCAGGGCGCTCTCCACACCGCCGGGTATGTGACGTTCCCCACGCCACGGGGGCTCGACAGGGAGTTACGGGTGTGTTTCCTGCCCGCTTCACGGGGGCGCGGGTACGCCTTTGTGTCCCGATTGGGGAGACCCTGCACGAATCCTTCCCCCCTCGGGTTTCCGGTCCGTCCGCACCTGGTTTCGCTGCGTGATGGGCCCTCAACTCCGGTCCTCGCGAACCGTCGTGCCGACGCGGACTAATCTCCTAGCGAGAACATCACCCTTACCCCGTGATCCGCATCGACACCCCCTGCATGCCGGGTACACGGACTCGACAGCTCTGGAGAACTTCGAGCATGAACCGCAAGACTTTGGTGCTGCCGGCCGTGATCGGCCTGCTCGCTCCGGTGCTCGCAGCCTGCGGCGGGTCCGACAGCGGCAGCGACAGCGGCGACGCGATCGTCGTCGGCACCACGGACCGGTTCACCGCCACGAAGAAGGACCCGGCGCCGCTCGACCCCGCCTTCGCCTACGACGTCGGCACCTGGAACATCCTGCGCCAGACCGTGCAGACCCTGATGATCATGCCGAAGGGCGACGGGAACCCGGTGCCCGAGGCCGCCGAGAAGTGCGGCTTCACCGACAGCGGCAACGAGCGCTACGCCTGCACCCTGCGCGACGGCCTGAAGTTCGCCAACGGCGAGGACGTCACCGCCGAGGACGTGAAGTACTCCATCGACCGTGCGATGGCGCTGAAGGCCGACAGCGGTGTCTTCGCCCTGCTGTCCACCATCGACACCGTCGAGACCCAGGGCGACCGCGAGGTGATCTTCCACCTCAAGACGGCCGACGCCACCTTCCCGTACAAGCTGTCGACCCCGGTCGCGGGCATCGTCAACCCCGACGACTACGCCAAGGACAAACTGCGCGACGGCTTCGACGTGGACGGCTCCGGCCCCTACACCCTGCAGGCCGACGTCAAGAACGACGCGATCGACAGCGTCGTGTTCACCAAGAACCCCAACTACAAGGGGACACTGAAGGTGAACAACGACAAGGTCGAGATGCGCTCCTTCGCAGACGCGGACACCATGGGCACCGCGCTCGACAAGGGCGACATCGACGTCATGACCCGCACCATGTCCCCGGAACAGATCAACAAGCTCGCGGCCGCCTCGGGCGGCAACGTCGACCTCGTCGAACTGCCCGGCCTGGAGATCCGCTACCTCGGCTTCAACACCGCCGCGCCGGCCGTGAAGACCAAGGCGGTGCGTGAGGCGATGGCCCAGGTCATCAACCGCAGCGAACTGGTCACCAAGGTCTACGGCTCGCAGGCCGAACCGCTGTACTCGATGGTCCCGGCCAGCATCACCGGCCACTCCAACTCGTTCTTCAACACCTACGGCGACCCAAGCACCGCCAAGGCCAAGTCCGCGCTGACCAGTGCGAACATCTCCACCCCGGTCAAGCTGACCCTGCACTACACGACCGACCACTACGGTCCGGCCACCAAGCAGGAGTTCGAGGTACTGCAGAAGCAGCTCAACGACACCGGCCTGTTCGACGTCACCATCAAGGGCGAGCCCTGGGAGACCTTCCGTCCCGCCGAGCAGGAGGGCGCGTACGACGTCTACGGCATGGGCTGGTTCCCCGACTTCCCGGACGCCGACAACTACCTGGCGCCGTTCCTCGACAAGGACAACACCATCGGCTCGCCCTACGCGAACAGCCAGATCCGCAACACGCTGATCCCGGAGTCCCGCCGCGAGTCGGACCGGCTCGCCGCCGCCGCCAGCCTGACGGACATTCAGGACATCGTCGCCAAGGACGTCCCCGTCCTCCCGCTGTGGCAGGGCAAGCAGTACGTCGCCGCACGCGACGACGTCACGGGCACCGCGTACGTGCTGAACTCCTCCTCGACCCTTCAGCTGTGGGAGCTCGGCCGCGGCGTCCGCGGCTGACACCGAGCACCCCGTGCCGGGGCCGGGATCGGCCCCGGGCCCGAACACAACGACAAGGCATTACGTGAACCTGCGCAACCAGTGGCCGGTCCTGCCCATCGTGGCGGGGCTGGCCTCCGGCCTGTTGACCGCCTGCGGAACGGAGACCGGGGCCTCCGGGGACAGCGGCTCGTCCGTGGTCATGGGAATGTCCGACGACGTCATGGCCACCGACCCCGCCTCCGGCTATGACCCCGGCTCCTGGCTGCTGTTCAACAACGTCTTCCAGTCGCTGCTCAGCTTCCCCAAAGGCAGCACGGAACCCCAGCCCGAGGCCGCCCGGAACTGTTCCTTCACGGACACCGAGACCAAGGTCTACACCTGCACGCTGAAGGACGGCCTGAAGTTCAGCAACGGTGACGCGCTCACCTCGAAGGACGTCACGTTCTCCTTCGAGCGCATGCTGAAGATCAACGACGACGCCGGGCCCGCGATCATGTTCCCCATGCTCCAGAAGGTCGAAGCGCCGGACGAGAAGACCGTGGTGTTCCACCTCAACACCCCCGACGCCACCTTCCCCAGTAAGCTCGCCTCAGGCGCCGGCTCCATCGTCGACCACACCCAGTACGACGCCGACGGGCTGCGCGAGGACGGCGAGGCCATCGGCTCCGGCCCCTACACACTGGACTCCTTCAGCGTCGACCAGGCCGTCTTCTCGGTCAACGAGAACTACCAGGGCACCGCCGACGTCAAGAACTCCGGCGTGACGCTGAAGTTCTTCCACGGCGACCAGCCCGCCCTCAAGCGGGCCCTGCTCGACCACAAGGTCGACATCGCCTACCGGGGACTCGCCGCCGGCGACATCGCGGAGATCGAACAGGGCGACGACTCCGGCGTCGAAGTCGTCGAGGGCAGCAGCGCCGAGGTCCTGCACATGGTCTTCAACATGGACGACCCGGTCGCCGGCCGGCTCGGCGTGCGCAAGGCCATGGCCTACCTGATCGACCGCGACGCCCTCATCAACGACGTCTACCAGGGCACAGCCACCCCGCTGTACTCGATCATCCCGGCCGGAATCACCGGCCACAACACAGCCTTCTTCGACACCTACGGCGCCCGCCCCTCCAAGGCCAGGGCCGCCGCCGCGCTGGCAGCCGACGGCATCAGCGGCAAGGTGAAGCTGACCCTGTGGTCCACCCCGTCCCGCTACGGCCCCGCCACCGACGCCCTGCTGAAGGCCATCGCCGCCCAGCTCAACGCCAGCGGTCTGTTCGACGCCGACATGCGGTCCGTGGCCTTCGACCAGTACGAGAAGGACATCGCGGACGGCAGGTACGGCGTCTACGTGAAGGGCTGGGTCCCCGACTACCCGGACGCCGACAACTTCACGGCCCCCTTCTTCGGCAAGGGCAACGTGCTGGACAACCACTACCGCAACAGCACGATCACCGGCACGCTCATCCCGAGGACCGCCGCACAGACCGACCGCGCCGCGACCGAGCCCGACTACGGCAAGCTCCAGGACCTCGTCGCCGACGACCTCCCCGTCCTCCCGCTCTGGCAGGCCAAGCAGTACGCCGTCACCCGCGAGGGCGTCTACGGCCTGGAGTACTGCCTCGACGCCTCAACCGTCTTCCGCTTCTGGGAACTCAGCAAGAGCTGACACGCCGGGCGGAACCCGCCCCGCGGGAAGGGATCCCGCGGGGAACCCGCTTCGAAGGCACGTACCGCCTACTGCTGCGCCCCGGGGCGCACCAGGCCGCTCTCGTACGCGTACACCGCGGCCTGCACCCGGTCGCGCAGCCCCAGCTTCGTCAGGACATGGCCGACGTGCGTCTTGACCGTCGTCTCGCTCACGAACAGGTCCGCGGCGATCTCGGCGTTGGACAGCCCGCGCGCCACCAGCTTCAGCACCTCGACCTCGCGGTCGGTGAGCGTGTGCAGGGTGTCCGGCACCGGCTCGTCGCCCGAGGGCAGATGCGTGGCGTACTTGTCGAGCAGTCGCCGGGTGATGCTCGGCGCCAGCATCGCCTCACCCCCCGCCACCACACGGATGGCCTGCACCAGCTCATTGGCCGGGGCGTCCTTCAGCAGAAAGCCGCTGGCACCCGCCCGCAGTGCCTCCACCACGTACTCGTCGAGGTCGAAGGTGGTCAGCACCAGCACCTTGGCCGGGCCGTCCCGCCCCGGCCCGGTGATCTGCCGGGTCGCCTCCACACCGTCCATCCGCGGCATACGGATGTCCATCAGGACCACATCGGGCTGCAGAGCCCGCACCTGGTCCAGAGCCTGGAGGCCGTCTCCGGCCTCGCCGACGACCGCGAGGTCCTGCTCGGCCTCCAGGATCATCCGGAAGCCGGTGCGCAGCAGCGGCTGGTCATCGACCAGTAGGACGCGGATGGCCACGTAAGTCTCCTTCGCTAGTCCGGCCCCATTCTGCCCTGCGGACCGCCGCCGGACTCCGGCACCCTCACCGGCAGCGGATACGGCGGGGGAGTGCCGCCGAACTCCGGACAGTGCGCCTGGTGATCGCACCAGCCGCACAGCTTGGTCGGACGCGGCCGCCACTCCCCGGTCTCCGTGGCCTCGCGGATCGCCTCCCACAGCGCGTGCAGCTTGCGCTCCACACGCTCCAGGTCGGCCACCACCGGGTCGTACGTCAGAACGTCGCCGCTGCCGAGATAGACGAGCTGCAGCCGGCGCGGGACGACGTTCTTCAACCGCCACACCACCAGGGCGTAGAACTTCATCTGGAACAGCGCACCCTCGGCGTACTCGGGCCGGGGCGCCTTGCCCGTCTTGTAGTCGACGATCCGCACCTCACCGGTGGGCGCCACATCGACCCGGTCGATGATCCCGCGCAGCTTCAGCCCCGAGTCCAGCACCGTCTCGACGAACAACTCGCGCTCGACCGGCTCGAGCCGGGTCGGGTCCTCCAGCGTGAACCAGCGCTCCACCAACTGCTCCGCCTCACCGAGCCAGCGCGCCATCCGCTCGCCCTCAGGATCGTCGGCGAACAACTCGACGACCTCCGGCCGGGTCTCCCGCAGCCGGTCCCACTGGCCGGGGATGAGCGACTTGGCACGGGGAGCGGTCCGCTCGGCGGCCGGGGCGTCGAAGAGCCGCTCCAGCACCGCGTGCACCAGCGTGCCGCGCGTCGCCGCCGCGCTCGGCTTCTCGGGCAGCCGGTCGATCACCCGGAACCGGTACAGCAGGGGGCACTGCATGAAGTCACCCGCACGGGAGGGGGACAGGGAGGCCGGGGCTATGGCAGGGGGAGCGGTCTGGCCGGCCAGGCCCGTAGAACCGGTCCGGCCGGGAGGGCCGGTCGTGATCGTGATCGCCTCGTCGGCCGTAGCTGTGGTTGCCGCTGTCGTCGTAGCCGTCACCGCCGCTCCGGCCGCCGTGTCCGCCGTCGCCCCTGCCGCGGCAGGGGCCGTCGTGGCCGTGACCGCCGTGGTCGCGGCCGTCGGCTCGACCGTGACCGGCGGGTCCTCCTGCGCGGTGCCCTCGCCGGCGCCCTCCGCGGCGTCCTCCATGCTCGTCTCCATGACCACAGACCCTACGGCCCGCCACTGACAGTGACCCAGCCACCGTCACGACCGGCGCGACGACCCCGAAAACACGGGGGTGCCGGGGCGGAACGCATCGCGACGGCCGCATACCATCGACCCGAGACCCTCCCGCCCGGCAGGCGCGGGAGACGCTTCGAACGAGGGGACACCGTGGACGAGAGCAGCGGGAGCGGGCAGCCGCGGTCCGGCGACGACGAGCCGACCGAGCGCCCCGCAACACCTGCGACCCCGGCCACCGGCCCCGCACGCCCCGGGCAGCCCCGACGGGCCACCGACACCGGCCAGAACCCACCGGCCGACGAACCCACCATGGTGGTACGCCGGCCGGACGCCCCGCCCGAGACCCCGGACGACGCCACCCCCGACGGCGACAGGTACCACCGCGGGCGAGAGCGCCGGGCACCCCGGAAACGGTTCCCCCGAGAGCGACACCTCCCGGGACCAGCCCACCGAAGGCCGGCCCCTCACGGACCAGGCCGCCGGCGACCAGGCACCCACCCACCACACCCCCGAGGACCACCGGACCCCCCCCCCCC
>NZ_JOEV01000028.1 GCF_000721105.1 Streptomyces cellulosae | reverse complement strand
CCCCGACTCCACCCGCCCCGACTCCACCCGCCCCGACTCCACCCGCCCGCCCCGACTCCACCCGCCTCGGTCGTGTTTTCCGTTGGAGGAGCACATGCGCAGGTTGATCCACAGGTGCGGCGCCCGCCTGATGGGGCTGGCAGCCGCCGTGTCGCTGGCCGCGGCCGGCCCCGGCATGGCAGCTCCACCGTCGGCGTCAGCCGCTGACGCGACGGTCACCACATCGGTGCCGGTCGACGCGGACGGTGCGCTGGCGAGAATCCCGGCCACCGGCGTCGGCATGAACGTCGCCGTCTACGACGGCAACATGAACCACTCCGCCGTCCCCGGACTGCTCAAGGACGCCGGCACCGGGATGGTCCGCTACCCGGGCGGCAGCTACGCCGACGGCTATCACTGGCAGACGCACACCGTCGAGGGCGGGTACGTCGCCCCCGACACCGAGTTCGACACCTTCATGAGTACGGCCCGGGCCACCGGCGCACAGCCGATCATCAGGATCGGCGCGGTGCTGATCACACCGGGAGCCTGGCCCGACGGCATCACCGGGCCCGGAGACTCGATGGACTGGAACCACACGGTCATGTCGATCGCCGGCTCGAAGGCCGACTTTCCGCGACGGCCGGCAGCGCGACCCGACAGACCGTCCCCGCCTACTCGATCGTGGTCATCCAGCTCCGCCGCTGAACAAACCTCCATGGAAAGGACTCGATGAGGGTGTCGAGCATGCCCGAGACGGACACCACCGTCAGCAACCCCGTGATCCCCGGCTTCCATCCCGATCCGTCCGTCTGCAGGGCCGGCGAGGACTACTACCTGGCCTGCTCCAGTTTCGAATACTTCCCCGGGGTGCCCATCTTCCACAGCCGGGACCTGGTGCACTGGACCCAGATCGGGAACGCTCTGGACCGGCCGGAGCAGCTGCGCCTGCCCCTCGAGTCGCCTTCCTCGGGCGGGATCTACGCGCCCACACTGCGCTACCACGACGGCCGTTTCTGGCTGATCGTCACCAATGTGAGCGGCGACGGCAACCTGCTCTTCACGGCCACCGACCCGGCCGGCCCCTGGTCCGATCCGATCCGCCTGCCCGGTGTGCACGGCATCGACCCGGACCTCGCCTGGGACGACGACGGCAACTGCTGGTGCACCACGGCCGGAGTCGGACAGATCCGCATCGACCCGCACACCGGGGAGACGTTCGGTCCGCCGCGGCGGCTCTGGTCCGGTACCCCCGGCGCGAAGGCCCCGGAAGCACCGCATCTCTACCACATCGGTGACTACTGGTACCTGCTCATCGCCGAGGGCGGCACCGAGCGTTGCCACAGCGTCTCGATCGCCCGTGGCCGCACACCCACAGGCCCCTTCGAGCCGTGCCCCGCCAACCCGATCCTGACCCACCGGGGCACCGAGCACACCATCCAGAACACCGGCCACGCGGACCTGGTGCAGGCGCCCGACGACTCGTGGTGGATGGTGCTGCTCGGCGTGCGGCCCGGCGGTGGCACCCCGGGATGGCACGTACTCGGCCGGGAGACGTTCCTGGCACCCGTCGACTGGGTCGACGGGTGGCCGGTCGTCGGCGAACTGCCGTCCTTCCTGCCGGCGCCCTCCTGGCCACTGCGGCCGCCTGCCGTCGTGCCGGGCCGGGACGACTTCGAGCTGAGCGAACTGGCTCCGTACTGGATCTCGCTGCGGCACCGGCCCCCGGAGGTGTGCACCACGAAGGAACGGGCCGGCTGGCTCACTCTGCGCGCGCGCGGCACATCACTCGACGACACCGACGTGACGTTCGTCGGCCGGCGGCAGCAGCACCTGTCCTGCCGGGTGCGGGCCCTGGTCGATGTGACGGAAGGAGACGGCGGCCTGGCCGTCCGCCTCGACGAACAGCATCACTACGACATCGAGGCCTCGCCCGGCAAGGTGCGGGTGCGCGCCCGCATCGGTCCGTTGAGCACAGTGGTGGCATCCCGGCCGACACCGCCCGGACCGGTGGTCCTCCGCATCGAGACGGCCGGCGTTCACACGGTGAACGACGCACGCACGGGCCCCGACGTCGTCTCGATCGGCATCGAGGAACCGGACGGCACGTTCGCCGAACTCGTCACGCTGGACGGCAAGTACCTGTCCACGGAGGTCGCCGGCGGCTTCACCGGCAGGGTCATCGGCATGTTCGCCGCGGCCGGGGCGGTGCACTTCGACTGGTTCGAGTACGAGCCGCTCGATTGAGGCAGCCGCGACGCGGCCGACGAGGAACCGCTGCGGGCCCCGCGGGTTTTCCCGCGGAGCCCGCAGCGGTTCCCCCAGTGAGACAGTGAGACTGCCGGACGGGCTCTGTCGCCTGGAACCTCGGCATTGCCCTGCCGGAGGAGTGTGAGGCGGCGCCCACGACCTCGCGCGCGAGTGCCCCCGACCACGTCGGTGAGTCGCTCCCGGGGGGAGCGTAAAGGGGGGAGGAAAGTCTCCCTGCCACGAGCGTCACCGGTGGTGCCGGACTCCCCCTGGGAGCAGCCGCCACCGCCAGGGCACGCGGTCGCCGGGATCCCCGCGGTGACGAAGGTCCCGCTCTCCTCCCGCTGTTGTTGTACGACTGACCCGTCTGTGATGCGAAGGCGTACGTATGTCTACCGAACTCCCTGAATCTGCTGTTCCACCCCCCACCGGATCCAGCGAGTCCTCCACGGCCCCCATCCGCCGCACCCACGACGAGCGTCTGCGCCTTCTGCGCGAAGAGGGCGTCACAGACGCCCAGTTGACCCGCCTGCGTTCCCCGATCGGCCTCGACCTCGGAGCCCGCACGCCCGAGGAGACGGCCGTCTCCATCACCGCGGAGATCATCGCCCACACCAACCAGGGCACGGGCCTGCCCCTGACTCGGATCACCGGCCCGATCCACCGGCCGGCCGGGCAGAGCCGGCCAGCCTTGGCCAGGTGACCTCGGTCAGGTGATCTCGGCCCGCGGTGATCTCGGCCATGAGGGAGAGCTGGGGCTGGTCGGACCAGCCCCAGCTCGACCAGCCCGGGGGGAGACCACGGTCGTGTTCAGCCGGCTGTGACGCGCGCGTTGACGCGGCGCATCCAGTCCCGGTCGGTGTTCCACATGGGGTGGTGAGGCGCCGCGTTCGAGGTGAGAACGACACCCTTGAACCCTGCGTCGAGGCATCGGTCGACGACGAACTCCGCGATGTCCTTGCCGACGGAGTCCTCCTCGAAGCGGGTCAGCAGGGGGGTGTAGCCCACCACCCCTTCACCGAGGACGGCCGGGATGCCGCGGCGGCGGGCGAATCCGGCGACGGAGTCGACCCACAGGGCCAGGGTCTGCCGCATGGCCTCGCGGTGCGGAAGGTAGTTCTCGTACAGCCACAGGTCCCAGCGGTCCGGATCGACCCAGTCGTGCGCGTAGAACAGTTCGCGCGGGATCCCGGTGGCCGCCAGCCGCCAGGGCTCGTCAGGCTGGTAGTCGGCGAAGGCGGGGGCGTCCGGGCGCAGCATGCCGGCCAGTTCGGGGGTGGGCCAGGTGGCTGTGGGGGGCGCCTCCTCGGTGCCGTGGCCGAGTCCGACGGCCTCGTACAGCGCGCCGAGGACGCCGTAGACGTAGAAGTGGAAGTGGGCGATCTGCGCCTGTTCCGGCAGCTCGTCGAGTTCGAGCGGCCAGGGCTCTCCCAGCGAGTACGTGACGGGGATGCCGGGGTGGCGGGAGCGCAGCAGCTCCACGGCCCGGCCGAGAGGGCCGCGCAGCCGGGAGTAGTGGGAGCCGCCGTCGCCCGGAACCAGGGAGCAGTTGTCGACCTCGTTGTGCACCTCGACGTAGGCGACCTGGTCGGCCAGCCCGCGCTCGGTGAGGAAGTCCAGCAGCCCGCTGAGCGCTTCGGCCATCACCTCGGCGCGTTCGGGTCCGGGGACCTCGGCCAGCGCACGGTGCCAGGAGTCGGTTTCGGCGAAGCAGGGGGACTGCTGGTACTCCCACGAGGAGACGATCACCTGACAGCCGTGCCGGGCCGCGGCCTCGAACAGTTCGACGAGGCGTCGGCGGCCGTCCACCGCGTAGCCGCCGGGCACGTTGTACCAGCGGGTGCGCTGCCCGAACTGCTTGCCCAGACCGCGGATGCGAAGGGAGTCCGGGTCGGGAACGCGGCCGGAGAACAGCAGGAAGGGCATGGCGCAGATCCGTACGGTGTTGAAGCCGCGGTCCACTGTCTCGGCGAAGGCACGGTCGAGGTCGGCGAACGGTTCCCCCGGTCCGGCCTGCGTGTACCAGCTGAAGTCCCACAGGGTGATGGCGAGCCGGCCGTCGGTCTCGCCCGAAGTCGCCTGTTCGTATGCGGTCATGGAGTCGCCCGTCGCTTGTAGCGGTGAGTGTCTGGGAGGGTCCGGCCGGACCGGGGCCGGAGCCACGCCGGATGAACCGGCCGTGGCGTCGCTGTGCCGTCAGTCGAGCTGCGGCCGGCTCGGCGGCTCCACGCTACATCAATTCATTAATAATGAATATTCCTTGACAGTGCCTCGGTGGCTGTCCCAGGCTCTTGCGGCGAACGGACACACGCATACCAGCCTGCCGTGGGAACGCCCAGGCGCCGCACGGTCGGTGAGCCGAGGGAGCCCCACGTCATGACCGATCGCACCCACCCGTCAGAGCAAGCACCCGCGGCGCCCGGGCGCCCGTCACGGCGCGCTGTGGTCGCCGCACTCGGCGCCACCGCCGGTTTCGTCGCCCTCCCGGCGTGGCCGGACAAGGCATGGGCCGCGGACGGTGCGGCCACGACCGCCTTGGACGGGCCGGTGCTCGACACCCATCCGGACGCCGAGCCGTCCGGGACGCACGTGCGCGACGTCGGCGGCACCAACGTCGTCTTCCAGTACGGCGCGGTGCTCCCCGCCTTCGACGGCTGGCGCACCCACGAGCCGACGCGCGAGTACCTGTCCCTGGACAAGCGGTGGCGCTTCCGGTTCGACCCCCAGGGCCGCGGACTCGACGAGGGCTGGCAGTCCCCCCGGCACGACGACAGCGCCTGGGACGTCATCGACGTCCCGGCGGCCTGGGACCTGCTGAACACACCCGGATTCGCCACGGAGACCGCCGCCTTCGGCACGGGCACGGCCTTCGCCGACGGCTACGCCTGGTACCGCACCACCGTCGACGTTCCCACGTCCTGGCGTGCCCGCCACGTGCGCCTGGCCTTCCTGGCCGCCGGTTACAGTGCCGAGGTCTGGCTCGACGGCATCCACCTCGGCAGGCACGAAGGAGCCAACTCCCCCTTCGCGCTTCCGGCGGCGGGAGCGCTCCGGCCGGGGAGACGGCAGACGATCGCGGTACGGGTCTTCCGCCGGGCGAGCTGTGCCGACTACACGGACCCGACCCCGCAGCCGGTCACCGACGACTACGAGATCCCGTACAAGCCGGTCGACTACTGGCCCTACGCGGGTCTGACCCGATCCGCCTGGATCGAGGCGGTTCCGCAGGTCACCATCGCGAAACTGCTCACGGCCGGGATGCGAGGAAAGCTGGAGGCACGGGCGGTGGTCGAGAACCACGGCGCCACCGACTTCCACGGCTACCTCACGCTGGATCCCGGTCGGGGCAGCGGCGGCCGGCAGGCGGTCGTCGAGGCGCGGATCGCGGCGGGATCGGTCGGAGTGGTGCCCGTCTCGGTCGCCGTGCCCCGGGCGCCACGGTGGGCCCCGGGCTCGCCGCACACCCTCACGGCACGCGCCACGCTGAGCGCCGCGAAACCCGGCGGCCCGCGGGTGGACACCCTGTCCGCGGTCTACGGCATGCGTGACCTGTCCGTGGCGGACGCGCAGCTGCGGTTGAACGGCAGGCCGCTGTTCCTCAAGGGCCTCAACTGGCACGAGGAGACCGCCGCGCACGGCAGGGCGATGACACCGGCCGAATACGACAGGGAACTGGGTCACATCACCGCCCTGGGCGCCAACTTCATCCGCAACTGCGTCTACAACCGCCACCCGTACGTCTACGACTGGGCGGACGAGCACGGTGTGCTGGTGATGGACGACATCGACACCATGTGGCTCAACACCGCGCAGGAGAAGCTGCAGACCGAGCACTACGGTCTGGCCCTGGCCCTGGCCCTGACGATGGCGTGGAACCAGCACAACCACCCGTCGGTCATCCTCTGGGGCCTGCAGAACGAGTCGGAGATCGACACCGCAGGCGCGCCCGTGTACCGCGCCTGGCTCGCCGATCTGAAGGCGGCCGTCAAGGCGGTCGACCTCACCGCACGTCCCGTGACCTGGGCCTCCAACACCAGCAACGACCCCGCCTTCGACATCGCCGACGTGATCGGGTTCAACGAGTACTTCGGCTACTTCTACGGCAAGGACGCCGACCTCGGCCCCACGCTGGACGCCGTGCACGCCAAGTACCCCGACAAGCCGATCCTGATCACGGAGAACGGCACCTGGTCGGAGGCGGGCAACCACGGCTCGAACACCACCCAGGGCACGGAGGAGTGGCAGGCGGACAGCTTCACCGCCCACTGGACGCAGGTGGCGGAGCGCAGCGAGTTCGTCGCCGGCTTCACGTACTGGGTTCTCAAGGACTACAAGCAACGGGCCGGATACAACCAGGACCACAACGGCATCTCCGTCATGGGCCTGCTCACCTTCGCCGAGGAGCGGCCCAAGCTCGTCTACGACACGTTCCGGAAGGCCGCCAATCCGCGGGGAATCTGAGCGACATGCCCTCGGGGTGTGTGGTGGTCGTTGCCTCTGTCGCTCAGCGGCAGAGGCGGCGGCCTGCCGCAGCGCTGGAACCCCGGACCGTGGACCGGTGGCGTTGGCCCCCTCCAGGAACTTGCTCCCGGGCAGTCGACACGGCTGACCATGGAGATCGGTGTGGGCGCGACCGCGGGCCCGGTTGAGGCGGCGACCTCCTGGGGCTTTTGGTCACGGCTCCCCAGGCTGGAGGACGGGCGGCTCGTCGGGGCCTTCGTGCCGTTCCGCGACGGGTTCCTGACGGCAGGTGCGTCCCGGGGAGGCGCTGAGCAGGTCCGGTGCGGCACCCTGGTCGCGGGGGAAGCCTGTGCGTTCGACGTCCGGCCGGGCCGGACGGCAGCGGCCGGGGCCGGCGCGATGGTCGTCGCCTCGGCGCCGGACGGCTCGGACACGGCAACGGTCGGCTTCCTCGAGGCGCAGCGGTCCTGAGACCGGGCCACGACTCCTGCCGCCCTGACGTACGGGGGCGCGGAGCGTCGCAGTACTGATGGGGTGGTGCCCGCCGTGCGGCGGGCACCACCCCATCAGGTGCGACTCAGTCACCACGGGCCGTTCCGTCGTGCGGCCCCCCGAAGTCAGCCCTTGACGCTGCCCTGGGTCAGTCCGGAGCGCCAGTAGCGCTGCAGGACGAGCATCGCGGCAGCCAGGGGAAGGATCGAGAGGAACGCTCCCCCCACGGTGAGCTGGTAGAGCTCCGGAGTGCGGTCGGCCGCCGACTGCCAGGTGGTCAGGCCCAGTGTGATGGGGTACTTGCGGTCGTCGGAGAGCATGACCAGCGGCAGGAAGTAGTTGTTCCAGATCCCGACGAACTGGAAGAGGAAGACGGTCACCAGCGCGGGCGTCATCGTGCGCAGCACGAGCGTGCCGAAGATCCGCCACTCTCCGGCGCCGTCGACGCGGGCCGCCTCCAGCATCTCGGCCGGTACCGCCGCCTCCGCGTAGATCCGGCACAAGTAGACGCCGAACGGGCTGACCAGACTGGGGATCAGCACGGCCCAGTAGGTGTTGGCCAGGCCGACCTTGCTGAACAGCAGGTACATCGGCAGGGCGAGTGCGGTGCTGGGGAGCAGGACACCGGCGAGTACGACCTTGAAGACCGCCTCGCGCCCACGGAACCGGTAGACGGCGAGGGCGTAACCGGCGGCACCCGCGAGCAGGGTGGCCAGCGCGCCGCCCACTCCCGCGTACAGGAGGCTGTTCCACGTCCAGTTCCAGAAGATGCCGTCGCTGTAGGAGAAGACCTGCGACAGGTTGTGCAGCCACTGGGGGTCGGAGAACCACAGTCCGAAGGTGCCGAAGAGGTCGGGACTGCTCTTGGTGGAGGCCACCACCAGCCAGTAGACCGGCAGCAGGAAGTAGAGCGCCGCGACGGCCAGCAGTGCGGCCAACAGGATCCGCGAGGGCTTCACGGCACGGCGCGGCCCGCCGTCACGGCGCTGTCCGGTGGAGCGCGGGGCGTCGGCGGAGGCGGCCGCCGGCTCGTCGATGCGGGGGGTGGACACGCTCACCGTGCATCCCTTCTTTCCTTGCGGTTCACCAGGCTGAGGAAGCCGAAGGACAGCACGCTCGCGACCAGCGCGAGGATCACCGACTCGGCTGCGGCGAGGTAGATGTTGTTGTTGGCGAAGGCCTCGGTGTAGGCGCTCAGGTTCGGGGTGTACGAGCTGCTGACCGCCGGGGTCAGCGGCTTGATGATCAGTGGTTCGGCGAACAGTTGCAGGGTGCCGATGATGGAGAAGACGCCGGTGAGCACGAGGGCGGGCCGGGCCAGCGGGAGCTTGATCCGGAGCGCCGTCTGCCATTGACCGGCCCCGTCGATGCGCGCGGCCTCGTAGAGCTCCTGCGGGATCGCCTTGAGCTGGGCGACGATCACCAGCATGTTG
This sequence comes from Streptomyces cellulosae, assembly GCF_000721105.1. GTDB lineage: Bacteria > Actinomycetota > Actinomycetes > Streptomycetales > Streptomycetaceae > Streptomyces > Streptomyces cellulosae_A. The sequence continues at coordinate 170,684 of NZ_JOEV01000028.1, read as the reverse complement.
TAGCCGGCGAACTCCCAGATCACGATGTTGGCGATGGACCACAGCACGTTGTCGTAGCCGAGGAAGTCCGGAGCGAGACCGATCCTGCCGAGCAGGTCGACGAGGGGACTCACGCCCGGTACGTACAGGAAGCCCCACAGGATGGAGGCGATGACGCCGGGGACGCCGTACGGCAGGAAGTAGGCGGCACGCAGGACGCCCGCCCAGCGGTTGGAGACTGTGTCGAGTGCCAGTGCCAGCGCGGTGGCCAGCAGCAGCATCACCGGGATCTGCACGATGCCGAAGAGCAGCACCCGCGCGAAGCTCTCCAGGAACGCCGACTGCTGCAGGGCGAGGGAGTAGTTGTCCAGCCCCGCGAAGCCGACGGTGGCCGGGCCGAGGCCCAGCGGTCCGGACCGGATCGGCTTGAGCAGGCTCTGGTAGACCGCGTAGCCGAGCGGGAGGACGAAGGTGAACGCGAAGAGGGCGACGAAGGGGAGGAGGAACGCCCAGGCGGAGCGGTCCGGGCGAGCGGAGCGCCGGCCGCCCGGTGCGGACGTCTTCGTCCGGCTGATCACGGTGCTCATCGCGCGCTCCTCGCCTTCAGGCCCTTGGCCAGCAGGTTGTCCACGGTGCTCTTCTGGGCGCCGGCCAGCGTCGACGCGAGGGCGCCGTCCGAGGCGATGGCGGCGCCGAAGGCGTCCTGGAGCTGGGCGAAGTCGGCGTCCGTCGTCGGTGACCACTTCCAGGAGGTGTCGATGGCCCGGTCGGAGGCGGCGAACACGTCGTTGTAGCGCTGCCCGCCGAAGAACGGGTCGGGCCGGTCGAGTGCCGATCCACGCAGGATGCCCGCGGCGGCGGGCCAGCCGTAGCCGACGCCGATGTTCAGGTCGACGGCCTGACGGTCGGTGTTGATCCAGTGCGCGAACTGCAGCGCCTCCCGCGGGTGGCGGCTGCCCTGGAGGATCGCGGTGGACGACCCGCCCCAGTTGGCGGAGGCGTTCTGTCCCGCCTTCCACTGCGGCAGCTGCGCGACCCGCCATTTTCCCTTGGTGCCGGGCGCGTTGCCGCGCAGCAGGGCGTCACCCCACTGCGGTCCCACCCAGGCGGAGATCTGTCCGGTCTGGACATGCCGGTACCAGGCGCTGGACATGTCGGGTTCGACGAAGACGAGGTCGTCGCGGACCATTCTCGCCCAGTAGTCCGCGACCTCGCGGGAGAGGTCGTCGTTCATGTCGACGACCCAGGTGTCGCCCTCGGTGCGCACCCACCGTGCGCCGCGCTGCCAGCACATCGCGGCGAACCAGCTGGGCTGGTTGGGTGCGAAGGCGCATATCCGGGCACCGCCGCCGCGGGCCTTGACCACGCGGGCCGCCTTCTCGAACTCGGCCCAGGTGGCGGGGGTTTCGATGCCCCACTGCGGGAAGAGGTCCCGGCGGTAGAAGAGCCCCATCGGGCCGGACGCCTGCGGGATGGTGTAGACCCGGCCGTCGAAGACGCCCTGCTTCCACTGCCACGGCACGTAGCTGTCGCGCAGCTTGTCGGCGCCGTACGCGCTCAGGTCCGTCAGACCGTTGACCAGCATGAATCCGGGAAGCTCGTGGTATTCGACCTGCGCCAGGTCCGGGGGGTTCCCGGCAGCCAGCGACGAGTGCATCTTCTGGTAGCCGCCCTGGACGTTGGCGGGGATCGCCTGCATCTCGACCTGGATGCCGGGATGCGTCCGGTTCCACAGGTCGACGGTCTTCTGCATCGGCACCCACGTCCAGAAGACCAGCTTGACCTTCTGACCGCGGCGCGTGGGCTCCTGTCTGGTGGTGCGGGCGGCTCCGACGGTCTGGCCGCAGGCGGTCAGGGCGGGGGCGGCGGTGAGCGCCGCTGCCGCCCCCGTGCCCCACCGGAGAACGGCTCTCCGCGAGGGTGTTGGCGTGTCCATGTGTGTCCCTTTGTTCTACGGTTTTGCTCAGTGCGGCTCAGTGCGGCTCAGCACGTGCCCACGGGTTGCTCGGTACCGCTCAACTCGTGCTCATGGCTTGGTCGGTACGGCCACTCCGGCGGCCGGCAGCGTGACGCGGTCGGTGGCGGGAGTCCTCGGCGCCAGCGCGTCGGTCATCGGCTCGGGCAGCGTGACCTCGGCCGGTTCCTGGCCGTGGTTCAGCAGGAAGACGAACCGTCCGCCGTCGCCCTCGCGCACGGTCGCCTGCACCTGCCCGGGAAGCCCGGGAAGCACCGGGCCGACGGACGCCGTGCGGCACACCTCGTCGGTCAGGGACCGCATGGCTTCCGGTTCGAGGCGTGTCGCGACGTACCACGCGCTGCCCTCGCCGTAGGAGTGGCGGGTGACGGCGGGCTGCCCGGCCAGTGGCCCGGAGCCGAAGTGGGCCACCGCCTCGGCCCCTTCGGGCACGACGACCTCCGACCACAGGTCGGCGCTGCTGACGGTGCCGTCGTGGTGGGCGACGTCGACCCGCTCCTTCTCCGCCAGCGGCCAGAACTCCTCGACGGTGCAGGCCGAGTACCTCCCGCAGCGGAGCGGGGTATCCGCCCAGGTGCACCCGGTCGCAGTCGTCGACGATGCCGGAGAAGAACGACACGAGCAGGTGGCCGCCGCCGCGTACGAACTCGGTGAGGCGTGCGGCGTCCTGTTCCATCAGCAGGTACAGGCTCGGCACGATTGATGTCCTCGGCCCACACCTCCTCGGACCACTGCTCGGGGTTGTAGTCGCCGCCGAAGACGATCCCGGCCGGGCGCAGGCGCCGCCGACTGTCGATTGCTACCGCATCTGGCTGTTGTCGCATGCCGGTCAGTTTCGAAGCGCCGCAGCGCGCCCGTCAAGATATTTCAATTATTAATTGAAAGAGCTAGGGTGGGCTCGGAACGGAAGGAGAGGGCTGCGATGACGCAATGCAGCAGGCTGACGGGGCGCGTAGCGGTGATCACCGGAGCCGCACACGGGATCGGCGCGGCCACGGCCCGCAGGCTCGCGGCCGAGGGCGCGACGGTCGTGATCACGGACGTCGACGACGCGGCCGGCAAGGAGCTCGCGACGGGCATCGTGGAGAGCGGGGGACGGGCGGAGTACGTACGCTGCGACGTGACCTCCGCCTCCGACTGGGAGAACCTGGCCCGGCATGTCGACCAGGCCCACGGGCGGCTGGACGTGCTGCACAGCAACGCCTTCGCCCAGCTCAACAAGCCCGCCCACGAACTGAGTGAGGGCGAGTGGGACGGTCAGATGGCCGTGCTGCTCAAGCCGGCCTGGCGGGCGATGAAGACCTTCGCCGGCATGCTGCGCGAGGCATCGGGGTCCGTCGTCCTCACCTCCTCGGTGCACGCGGTCATCGGTCTGCCCGGCCATGCCGCGTACGCCGCCGCGAAGGGCGCGCTGTGCTCGCTGGGACGCCAACTGGCCGTCGAGTACGGGCCGGACATCCGCGTCAACACCGTGCTGCCCGGTCCCATCCTCACCGCCGCCTGGGACTCGATCCCCGAGTCCGACCGGGAGCGCAGTGTGGCGGCCACGGCGGCCAAGCGGTTCGGGCAGCCGGAGGAGGTCGCCGCCGCGGTCGCCTTCCTGGCATCCCCCGACGCCTCCTATGTGACCGGCGCGAGCCTCGTGGTCGATGGAGGATGGAGTGTCATGAAGGAGTCCTCGTGAGCGACGATCATGAGGAGAAGAGTGGTACGCGAGGCCCGCGCACCGGGCCTGAGCTGAGACGGAGAACGTGGTGACACATCCCGGTAGGGGGCTGCACGGCCAGGCCGTGGAAGAGATGGGCCGGCGCATCATCCGCGGCGACTACCCGCCGGGCTCCGTACTGCACCCGGACAAGCTCGAAGAGGACCTCGGTGTCAGCAAGACCGTGGTGCGCGAGGCGCTGCGGGTGCTGGCGTCCAAGGGCCTGATCGAATCCCGGCAGAAACGCGGCACCACGATCCGGCCCCGCGCCGACTGGAACCTGCTCGACAGCGACCTGCTGCGGTGGCAGGGCAGCAGCGCTCCGACCGATCGCTTTCTGGACGACCTCGCCGAGGTCCGCGCCATAGTCGAGCCCGCCGGCGCCCGGCTCGCCGCGGCCCGCCGCACCGATGCCGACCTGGCCGCGATCCGGCTGGCGCTCGATGCCATGGCGGCGGCCGGAACGGACGCGGAGGCGATGGTGGAGGCGGACCTGGCCTTCCACCGCGCCCTGCTGGACGCCGCGCACAACGAACTGCTGAGCCGGATGGAGGTCGTCATCGAGGCCGGCCTGCGCATCCGTGACCGGATCGTGCACGGTGCCCAGCACTTCTCCGACTCCGTACCGGTGCACCGGGAACTGCTGCGAGCGATCGAAGCAGGCGATCCCGACGCCGCCGTGTCCGCCGTCGAGTCGCTGCTCACCCAGGCGTCCCAGGACCTGGCGGCCGTGCAGCCCCCTGACGAACACGACGAAGACGCCGCCGAGCGTCAGCAGGAGTAGACCCGTTGAAAATCACCGAACTTGAGACGTTCCTGGTGGCGCCGCGCTGGCTGTTTTTGCGCATCGCCACCGACGAGGGTGTCACCGGCTGGGGCGAGCCGGTGGTCGAGGGCCGCGCCGAGACCGTACGCGCCGCGGTCCACGAAATGGCCGACCACCTCGTCGGCCGGGACCCGCTGCGGATCGAGGACCACTGGCAGGTGCTCACCAAGGGCGGCTTCTACCGCGGCGGTCCGATTCTCTCCAGCGCCGTCGCGGGCATCGACCAGGCCCTGTGGGACATCGCCGGCAAGACCTACGGCGTCCCGGTGCACCGTCTCCTCGGCGGCCCGGTACGTGACCGGGTGCGGATGTACGCCTGGATCGGCGGAGACCGGCCGAGCGACGTGGCCGAACTGGCCAGGGAACAGGCCAAGGCCGGCTTCACCGCGGTGAAGATGAACGCCTCGGCCGAACTCGCGGCGATCGACACCCCGGCACGCACCGCCGAGGTCATCGAGCGGGTCGCGGCCGTACGCGACGTGCTCGGCGACGAGCGGGACATCGCCGTCGACTTCCACGGCCGGGTCTCCACCGCCATGGCCCGCCGCCTGCTGCCCCTGCTCGAACCCCTGCACCCGCTGTTCGTCGAGGAACCCGTCCTGCCGGAACACTCGGACCACCTGCGCGGCCTGGTGGAGTCCACCAGCGTGCCGCTCGCCACCGGCGAACGCCTCTACTCCCGCTGGGACTTCCGCGAGGTACTCACCAGCGGAATCGCCGTCGCCCAGCCCGACCTGTCGCACGCCGGCGGTATCTCCGAGGTCCGCCGCATCGCGGCCATGGCCGAGGCGCACGACGTCACCATGGCCCCGCACTGCCCTCTCGGCCCCATCGCCCTCGCCGCCAGCCTGCAGATCGCCTTCGCGGTTCCCAACTTCCTCATCCAGGAACAGAGCATGGGCATCCACTACAACCAGCAGTGCGACCTGCTGGACTACGTGATGGACCCGGAACCCTTCCGCTTCGACAACGGCTACGCCGTCGCCGCCTCCCGCCCCGGGCTGGGTGTCGAGATCGACGAGAAGGCGGTACGCCGGGCCGCGGAGACCGGACACCGCTGGCGCAACCCCGTATGGCGTGGCGCCGACGGATCGTTCACCGAATGGTGACCCACAGACCGCCCACGGAATCACCCGCTCAAGGAGAGCACCATCCCATGAACCTGGTGGAATCGCTCGGAGTTCACCGCCTGCTGGCGATCGTGCGCGGCAAGGACACCACCGCGGCTCTGCGCACCGTCCTCACGCTCGCCGAGGAAGGCGTCGCGGCCATCGAGGTGTCGCTGAACACCGCCGACGCCCTGACAGTGATCAGGCAGGCGCGGGCCGAACTGGGCCCCGAGACGCTGCTCGGCGCCGGCACCGTCCGGTCGGCCGCGGACGCCGCCCGCGCCGTCGACGCCGGAGCGTCGTACCTCGTCACCCCGGCACTGGTCGACGGCCTGGCGCCTTACGGCATTCCCGTGCTCATGGGAGCCCTGACCCCGAGTGAGATCGAGGTCGCCCTCGCCCGGGGCGCCGACGCCATCAAACTCTTCCCCGGCTCCCTCGGCGGCCCCGGCTATCTGGGGGCCCTGCGCGACCCCTTCCCCGACGTGCCCTTCGTGCCCGTCGGCGGAGTGGACGCCCAGGCCGCCCGCGACTACCTGGACCGGGGCGCCCTCGCCGTCGGCGTCGGCTCACCACTCGTCGGCGACGCGGCCGACGGCGGCGACCTGGACCGACTCCGCGCCCGTGCGGCCGAGTTCCTCAAGGTGGCCGCCGGGGAGACGCCATGACGACGCCGGACCACCAGACCGCGCCCGACGTGGTCACCTTCGGCGAGACGATGGCAGCCCTACGGGCCCACGGCCCGCTCCGGCTCGGCGGAAGTCTCGGCCTGTCCATGGCGGGAGCCGAATCCAACGTCGCCGTCGGCCTCGCCCGGCTCGGACACCGGGTGCGCTGGGCCGGCCGGGTCGGAGGGGACGAACTCGGCGCGCTGGTGCTGCGCACGCTGCGCGCCGAGGGCGTCGACACCGGATACGCGATCACCGACGACTCCGGACGCCCCACGGGGCTGCTGCTGACCGAACCCCGGTTGGGCACCCTGACCCGCGTCAGCTACTACCGCGCCGGTTCGGCGGGTTCGGCCGTCTCGCCGGCCGACGTACTGCCCGCCCTCGCGTCTGGGCCCCGGATCCTGCATCTGACCGGCATCACGCCGGCGCTCAGCGCGTCGGCGGCCGAGGCGGCTCTGGCGGCCGCGACGACGGCTCGCGAGGCCGGCATCACCGTGTGCCTCGACGTCAACTACCGCTCCCGGCTGTGGAGTGCCGACCGGGCGCGCACGGTGCTCCGGCCGCTGCTGAGCCGCACGGACCTGCTCATAGCCTCCGAGGACGAGCTGCCGCTGATGCTGGAACGGCCCCACGCGGACGAGTCCGAGGGGCTGAAGAGCCTCCTGGCCGCAGGTGTCAGGGAGGTGGTCATCAAGCGTGGCGCACGCGGGGCGACCACCTGTACCGCCGACGGCGCGACCGACCGCCCGGCGCGTCAGGTCGACGCGGTCGATCTGGTCGGCGCGGGCGACGCCTTCGTGGCCGGATACCTGTCGGGCCTCCTCCACGGCGCCGACATCCCGGACCGGCTGCACCGGGCCGTCACCACCGCGGCCTTCGCCGTCGGCACCCGGGGCGACTGGGAGGGACTGCCGACCGAGGACGAACTCGGCCTGCTCGACCGGCCAGACGGCACCACGATCCGCTGACGAGGAGACCGACGATGACATCCGCCGCACAGCAGTCGATGACGACCGTGGTCCCGGGCGGCTACGAGCTCGCCGAAGGGGGGCGCTGGGTCGACGGCCGGTTCGTGTACGTCGACATCCTCAGCGGCCGGCTCTTCGAACTGCACGACGCAACCGACCCGACCCCGCGCCAACTGGCCCGGCTGGATGTGCCGCTCGGCGCCGTCGCGCCGGTTCACGGCCGTCCGGACACCTGGATCGCCGCCGCGGGCACCGGCATCGCACTGCTCACCGCCGACGGCGAACTGGAGTGGCTGGACCGCCCCGAGGACCGCACGCCCGTGCCCAGCCGGATGAACGACGGCGTCGCGGACCCCGCCGGCCGCTTCTGGGCCGGCAGCATGCCCTACGACGGCACCCCCGGCGCGGGCTCGCTGTACCGCACCGATCCAGACGGCACGGTGGAACGCGTCCTCGACGGCCTCACCATCGTGAACGGGCCGGCGTTCAACGCCGACGGCACGGTCCTCCACCTCGCGGACAGCGCCGCCGGCACCATTCACCGGTGGCGGGTCGACCCGGCCACGGGAGACCTCGGCGGCCACGAGGTCTTCGCCCGCTTCCGCAGCGACGAGGGCAGCCCCGACGGAATGACCGTCGACGATGAAGGGTGTCTGTGGGTCGCCGTGTGGGGCGGTGGCGCGGTCCGCCGGTACCACCCCGACGGACGCCTGCTCCAGACTCTGGCCGTCCCCGCACCGCAGCCCACCTCCGTCTGCCTGCACCCCTCGCAGTCCCGCCTCCTGATCACCACCGCCGGGCATGGGCTGCCTCACCCGACGGCCGCCTCGGGTGCGGTGCTCAGCGTCCCGGTACCGGCCCGGTCATCCGAAGCCCTGTCGTGGTACGGGAGTTCGGGCGGCCCGGCACCACGGTGAGGACCGCCGGCTCGTCCAGTGGGTACCACCTGGCCACCCGGCCCCACTGATCAGCGAGGACACCGGCTGCCCGGCGAAGTGCGCTGTGTCAGTGTGCTTCGCGGACGACGGCGACGCCTCCCGGTGGGACGGTGACGGTGCCGGTGACGGGTGTGCCGGTGAGGAGTTCGACGCCGTCAGCGGGCACCTGGGCGCCCTTGCCGGCATGGTCGATGAGGAACAGGTAGTCGGCTTCCGTGCCGCGGCGCCGGACGACCTCGATCCCGGCGGGTGCCTGGTGCTCCGGTGTCACGCCGGCCTCCCGGCTGATGCGGTGCAGCAGAGCGGCGAGCGTGTCGCGGTCGGGACGGGTGGCCAGATACCAGGCGGTTCCACTGCCGTGCTGATGGCGGGTCACGGCAGGCAGACCGGCCAGCGGGCCGTCGGCGTAGGAGGCGACAGCCTGCGCGCCGGCGAGTCCCACCCGTTCCGACCACAGGTCGGCCGTGGCACCCGGGGGCACCTCGCCGGTCAGGCCGGTCCTCTCGCCCGGCAGCAGGGGGAAGAGTTCGTCGGTGAGCACCCCGAGGACGTCGCGGAACGCGCCGGGGTAGCCGCCCAGGAGGACGTGGCCGTTCTCGTCGACCATGCCGCTGTGGAAGCCGACGGCCAATGTCCCGCCGCGTTCGGTGTACCGGGCGAGGTTCGCCGCGGCCGCCTCGGTCACCAGGTACAGCGACGGCACGAGGACGAGTTTGTAGCGGTCGAGTCCGGGGTCGCCGGGGCGTACGAAGTCGATGCCGACGCCTGCCCGCCACAGGGGGGTGTACCAGTCCCGCACCAGGTCCTGGTAGCGCAGTTCGCCACTGGGCTGGGCGGGCAGTTCCAGGGCCCACCGGGCGTCCCAGTCCCAGACGACGGCCACCTGCGCCGCGCCGGTGGAGTCCCGCACCTCGGCCAGGGCCTTCAAGTCGTCACCCAATTGGACAACATCCCGCCAGACGGCGCTGCCGGTGCCCGTGTGGGGCAGCATCGCGGAGTGCCACTGCTCGGCGCCCGCCTTCGCCGCCCGCCACTGGAAGAACGCGATGCCGTCGGCGCCGTGCGCGACGTGCGCCAGCGCGTTGCGCCGCATCTCTCCCGGCCGCTTGGCGCGGTTGACCGGCTGCCAGTTGACGGCACCGGTCGAGTGCTCCATGAGGAACCACGGGCCGCCCGCGAGCGACCGCATCAGGTCGCCGTTGAGAGCGATGTCGATCTCGGCTTCCGGGTCGTCGGACATCAGGTAGTGGTCGTTGGAGAGGATGTCCAGCTCGGGTGCCCAGCGCCAGTAGTCAAGAGCGTCGAAGGTGCGCATGACCATGAAGTTGGTGGTCGCGGGAGTGTCCGGAGCGGCTCGGCGCAGCACCTCACGTTCGGCGGTGCACAGCGAGAGCAGTTCGTCGGAGCAGAAGCGCCGCCAGTCGAGCTGGTGGGTCGGGTTGGGGACGGCGCCGGTGGCGCGGGGCGGCAGGATCTGGTCCCAGGCGTAGTACCACTGGCTCCAGAACGCGGTGCCCCAGGCGTGGTTGAGGGCGTCGAGGTCGTCGCCGTACTTCGCGCGCAGCCAGGTGCGGAAGGCGGCGGCGCTGGTGTCGCAGTAGCAGGCGTCGTTGTGGCAGCCGTACTCGTTGTGCACGTGCCACATGACCACGGCCGGATGGTCGGCGTAGCGCTCGGCGAGGGCACCCGCGATCCGCAGGGCCGCTCTGCGGTAGGCGGGGCTGCTGGGGCAGAAGGTCTGGCGGCTGCCGGGCCACAGCCGACGGCCGTCCCGGTCCACCGGCAGTGCTCCCGGGTACGCCTTGAAGAACCAGGCGGGCGGGGCCGCCGTGGGTGTGGCCAGGTCGGCGCCGATGCCGTTCTCGTGGAGCAGATCGAGGATCCGGTCCATGCGGGAGAACTCGAAGACGCCCTCCGTCGGTTCGAGCAGTGCCCAGGAGAAGATGCCGACGCTGACCATGGTCACCCCGGCCTCGCGCATCAGGCGTACGTCCTCGGCCCAGACCTCCTCGGGCCACTGCTCGGGGTTGTAGTCGCCGCCGTAGGCGATACCGGGCAGGTTCAGGCGGCGGTCAGTACTCACTGGGGGTGCTCCGGGGGAGAGGAGAAACAGGTGACGAGGGGTTGTCAGCCCTTGTTGGCGCCCAGGGTGAGGCCGCTGACGAACTGCCGCTGGAGCACGAAGTACACGATCAGCGTCGGGATCGCGGTGAGCAGGGCGCCGGCGGCGACCAGGTTGGGATCGGTGAAGTACTGACCGGACAGGTTGTTCAGGGCCGAGGTGATCGGCATGTTCTCACCGGTCGAGATCAGCACGATCGCCCAGAAGAAGTCGTTGTAGATCCAGATGGACAACAACGTCGCCAGGGCCGCCATCGCCGGCTTGCACAGGGGCAGCACGATCTGCCAGTACATCCGCCACACCGAGGCGCCGTCGACGAGCGCGGCCTCGGTCAGCTCGTGCGGCAGCATGCGCATGTAGTTGCTCAGTACGAAGGCGCAGAAGCCGGACTGGAAGGCCACGTGGATGAGGACCAGCCCGAGGGCGGAGTCGTACAGCTTGCCGCTCGTCGTGATGCCGGGCAGGTCGATGAGCAGGTACAGGCGGTACAGCGGGGTGATGATGACCTGCTGGGGCAGCAGGTTGCCGGCCGTGAACACCAGCAGCAGGAACATGTTGAGCCGGAAGTCGAAGCGGCTGACATAGAACGCGACCATCGACGACAGCAGCAGCGTCACCAGCACGGCCGGCACCGCGATCAGCAGGGTGTTGCCGAAGTAGTGCATCATGTCGGACTGCTCGAACGCGTTCGTGAAGTTGTCGAAGTTCAGCTTGTCCGGCCAGGAGACGTAACCCTTGTTGCTGGTCTCCGAGTACGGGCGCAGGGCCGCGTACACCGCCCACAGCAGCGGGGCGAGCCAGGCCAGTGAGGTGACGACGAGGAACGTGTGCAGCAGGACCCGGGCCGGCCGGACCGGCGGGCGCTTCTTCAGGGCGAGGGTGCTCACGCCTGCCGCTCCTTCCGGAAGGTCGCGATCAGGTACGGGATGATGACCGCGAGGGAGATGACCAGAAGGACGACGGCGATCGCGGAGCCGTATCCGATGCGGCTGGACTCGCCGATGATGTTGTTGGTGATCAGGATCGACAGCAGCTCGGTGCCCTGGGCGCCCTTGTTGAAGACGAACACCAGGTCGAAGGCGCGCAGGGCCTCGATGATGGTGACGACCAGGACGACGGTGTTGGTGGGCCGCAGCGTCGGGAAGACGACGTTCTTGAACGTCTGCCACTCGTTCGCGCCGTCCAGCGAGGAGGCCTCGCGCAGCGACGGGTCGACGCCCTTGAGGCCGGCCAGGTACAGGATCATCATGTAGCCGGCGTGCCGCCAGGAGGCGGCGATCAGTACGGCCCACAGGTTGAGGTGCGGGTCGCCGATCCAGTCGATGTAGTGGCCCGGCTTGTTGGCCCCGATGAGGCTGTTGATCAGGCCCGTGTCGGGGTTGTAGACGAGCTGCCAGACGAACCCGGTGACCGCCAGCGACACCACGACCGGAAGGAAGAACGCGGTCTGGTAGACGCGGGAGAAACGGATCTTCTTGTCCAGCTGCACGGCCAGGAACAGGCCGAACGGCGTCGGGATCAGGATGAGAACGACGAACCAGATGATGTTGTGCTGGACGGCGGGCCAGAACTGCGGGTTGTCGGTGAACAGCTGCCTGAAGTTGTCCAGGCCCACCCACTTGATCGTGTCGAAGCCGATGCCGTCCCAGGTGGTGAAGGCCAGGGCGATCGAGGCGAGGGCGGTGACCCAGACGAGGGCGACGTGCAACACCGTGGGCACGCCCGCCATGAAGGCGAGCGCGATGCGGTCACGGCGGGTCAGCAGGCGCTTGTGACCCTTGGGAACCCGCTTCTTCTCCTGCGCGGGGCCCGGAGGCGGCACGGCGGCCGCCTCCGGGCTCTTCATGTCGGTGTCGGTGCTCATGAGGAGGCGAAGATCGTCTTCTTCTGGCGCTCGATCGAGGACAGCAGGCTGTCGACGCCCTTGGGGTTCTGGAGGAACTTCTGCAGTCCCGGCTGCATCACCGTGGAGGTGAAGTCCGGCCGGGAGTCGCGGTCCATGAACTGGGTGAGGCTCTTGGCGCCGCCGATCATCTCGAACGCCTTCTTCTGCAGCGGCGAGTACGCGGAGGTGTCGGCCTTGCTGGAGGCGGCCACCACGCTCGGGTCGCCCTTCAGGTAGAGCTCCTCGGCCGCCGGGGAACCCAGGTACTGCATCAGCTTCACGACACCGTCGTGGTTCTTCGGGGCCTTGCTGACCATGAAGCCGTCGGTGGGCGCCTCGACGGTGTCCTGGCCGTACGCGGAGTTGATCTCCGGGAAGGCGAAGAAGTCGAGGTCGTCGAGGTCGGCCTTGTTGGTGAACTGCTGCGCCACGAAGGTGCCCAGCAGGTACATGCCGGCCTTCTTCGCCACGACGGTCTGCGCGGCGTCCTGCCAGGTGCGGCCCATGAAGCCGTCCTGGTGGTAGGGCAGCAGCTCGGCCCAGTGGTCGAAGACGGCCTTGACCTTGGCGTCGGTCCAGGAGGCCTTGCCGGCCATCAGCTGGACATGGAAGTCGTAGCCGTTGAGGCGGAAGTTGATCTGGTCGAAGGTGCCCATCGCCGGCCAGGCGTCCTTGTCGCCGAAGGCGATCGGGACCAGGCCGTCCTTCTTCATCTGCTTGCACAGGGCGATCAGCTGGTCCCAGGTGGTGGGCACCTGGTAGCCGTGCTGCTGGAACACGCTCTTGCGGTAGAAGACCGCCCACGGGTACGTGGTCAGCGGCACGAAGTAGTACTTGCCGTCCTCGCCCTTGCTGAGCTTCTTCATCGCGTCGGGGAAGTTGTCCCCGATCTTCGCCCACACGTCGTCGATCGGCGACGCGAGCTTCTTGGCCGCGAAGAACTGCATGCGGTAGCCGGCGAACCAGTTGAACACGTCGTCCGGCGTGCCCTGGAGGTAGGAGTTGATCTGCTCCTGGAAGGTGTTGTGGTCCTTGGTGTTCACCTTGACGGTGATGCCGGACTGCTTCTGGAAGGCCGCGTAGACGTCGCCGAAGGCCTTCTTCGGCACCGCGTCGGAGGCGTTGGAGCCGAGGCTGACGGTCTTGGGGTCGGAGGCGCTGCCGCTGCCTCCGCACGCGCTCAGCAGGGGTATGCCGGCGCCTGCGAGCAGGGCGGCGCCACCGACACCGCGCAGCAGGCTGCGACGGCTGGGCTCAGGCATGAGCTGACCGGGGGAGGAATGGTGCATTTCGGCTCCTGATGGGGCTGCCACGCCCAGGCCCGGCATGTCGGCACGAGGGGTGTGGCGAGAAGGGGCGTCGCGCGGCGCGACCAGAACAAAGCGACCAGAACGAACGGGACCGAACAAAACGATCCGTGACGCGTCGAAGATTGAACGCTCCGACGAGCTGCTGTCAAGACCTCTGCCCGGAGTTGGTGACGACGGTCACCAGCACGCCCGCCCGGCGCTGGAAAGTCGCGCCAACCGGAAGTGGTGCTGAGCGCACCCTTGACGTACGACCACGCGGCTACGTAGACATGACCGCGTGGTCAGTGACCGCGCGGTCATCCAGCTGACCTCGTTCGATACGAGCTACGCCCGTCGGGAGTTCTCATGGCACGAGTGGTGGGGCGGAGCACGGCTTCCCCCGTACCGCGCAGCGCGGACGTGGCCCGCGTGGCGGGAGTCTCGCGCAAGACGGTGTCGCGGGTCCTCAACGACGAGCCGTACGTCTCCGACGAGGTCCGCCGGCGCGTCCTCGAGGCCGCCGGGCAACTCGGCTACCGGCTGAACCACGCCGCCCGGGCGCTGGCCTCGGGGCGGAACCGCTCCGTCGGGGTCGTCGCCCTGGGAACGGCCGGATACGGGACCGCCTCGCTGCTCGTGGGCATCGAGAAGGCCGTACGAGACGCCGGCTACGCGCTGCGGGTGATCAACACGGTGGACGGCGACCCGAAGGGGATCGCCGGCGCCGTGACGTCACTGCTCGAGCAGGGCGTGGACGGCGTCGTCATCTCCGAGCCCGTCGTGGAAGGGGAGGTCTCCGTACGGGCCGACGTGCCCGTTCTCTTCCTGGGGGCACCGCCGGCCTTCACCGGCGGCCGGACCCTCACCGTGGGCGTCGGTGCGCACGCGCTGGCCCGGGCCGCCACCGAGCACCTGCTGGATCTCGGACACACGACCGTGCATCACCTCGCCGGTCCAGGTCGGTGGTACGCCTCCAAGGACCGGGTGGAGGGCTGGCGGGCGGCGTTGGCCGCACGGGGCGCGCACGAGCCTCCCGTGCTCGAGGGGGACTGGTCGCCCGCCTCCGGCTACGCGGCAGGCCGCGAGCTGGCCGCGGACAGCTCCGTCACCGCGGTGTTCGCGGCGGGCGACGAAATGGCCATCGGTGTGATCCACGCCCTGCGGGAAGCCGGCCGCCGGGTGCCGGAGGACATCAGCGTCGTGGGATTCGACGGCAACCCCGTCTTCGCCTACGTCACCCCTCCCCTGACCACCGTGCGTCAGCCCTTCGACGCCGCGGCGCGGGAAGGGATCAGGCTGCTCGTGCACGCCATCGAGGAGCCGGGGACCGACCTGCCCCCGGCGGGCGAACCACCCGTCGAGCTCGTCGTCCGCGGCTCGACCGCACCCCCGCCGTCCCAGGTGGGTCAGACGGTACCGCGCACCACCTGAGCGCCCGCACCGGTCGCAGCAGGGCGTGAGGACGCACGCCCGCGCGCCACCTCTGTCGCCCGACGGCCATCTCACCGCGAGGCCTGCCGGAGCCATCGTCACCGCGACGTCGCGCGCACCTGGGTGCCGGCTGACGTCGCTCATCGACTCCGCCGCTTCCGCCTGGAGCGATCCGGCGTGCGGCGGGCACCGAAACACATCCCCCTCCCTTCCCCTGGGACCTGCAACGTCCCCTGCGCAGAAAGGCGCCAGATCCGGCGCCGCTCCAGGTTCCCGCCCGCTCTTCCTGCCGACCTTGGTCTTCGCCCTGCTCGCCGTGGTGGCGACGCTGGTGCTGCCGGCCGCCGGCCGGGCGGACGCCCTGGCCCGTCCCTCCCAGACCATGTACACGCCACCGTCGGGCGCGCCCTCGCCCGGGGCGTTCTATCCCCGGGCGCTGCGTCTGGAGCACAACGGCGCCGCCAACGGCACCATCCTGTCGACGTTCGAGCAGTACACCTCCGGCACCCCGGTCTTCCCGATCTACCGCAGCACCGACAACGGCAACTGCTGGACCAATCCCCACCCGTCGGGCTTCACGAAGGGCTCCTGCCGGCTCGGAGAGCGCTGCGAACCGAGCACCAGGAGGCCCTGCCCGCAAGTCGGCGGTTCGGCGGTATCGACCAGCCCCCCGGCTCATGGCAAGGTGAGGCCATGAGCGAGGCCGACCCGGGGCTGTTCGGTCCCTCCTCCGTGACCTGGCAGGTGCACGGTGACCCGATGATGTGGGTCGCGGGCGTCCGCGCGCTCTACCTCCAGGCACTTCACCCGCGCGCCGTGCGCGGCGTCATGCAGAACTCGGACTTCCGCAGCGACGCCTGGGGCCGGCTCATGCGTACCGCGAACTTCGTCGGCACCACGACATACGGCACCACCGAGGCCGCCGAGAAGGCGGGAGCCCGCGTCCGCAAGATCCACAGCATGCTCGGCGCGACCGACCCCGACACCGGCGAGCGCTACGGCGTCGACGAACCCGCACTGCTGCTGTGGGTGCACTGCGCCGAGATCGACTCGTATCTGCACGTCGCCCGCCGCTCCGGCTTCCCGCTCACCGACGCGCAGGCCGACCGGTACATCCGTGAGCACCGCGTCAGCGCCCGTCTGGTGGGCCTCGACCCCGACGCCGTACCGGCGAACCAGGCCGAGATGAGCGCTTACTTCGAGAAGGTGCGGCCCGAGCTCGCCGCCGGAGAGGAGGCACGCGCGGTGGACGACTTCCTGCTCCGCCCTCCCGCGCACCCCCTTCTCATCCCGGCGCGCGAGGTGCTGTGGCGGCGCGTGGCACATCTGGCCTACGCCGCCCTGCCGCCGTACGCCCACGACTTGTACGGCAGACCAGCCCCGAAACCGGCCACCGTCACCCGCCGGTTACGTGCCACGGGCACCCTGCTGCGCCGCGTTCCCGCACGTCTGCGCTGGCAGCTCCCGCCCAAACACATCCTGCGCGCCATGGCCCGGCTCGGACCGGGAGCCCGCCCGGCACCGTACAAACTCGGACGTCAGGGCGCCATACTGGACAAGCCAGGGGAGGGCGGGAAGTAACGACGGGGGCGGTCGCAGGAGATGGGGGACACCAGGCTGATCCAGGGCCGGTACCGGCTGCTCGACGTGATCGGGCGCGGCGGCATGGGCGAGGTGTGGCGGGCACGCGACGAGTCGCTGGGCCGGCAGGTCGCCGTGAAGTGCCTCAAACCGCTGGGCGGGCACCACGACCAGGCCTTCACCCGGGTCCTCAGGGAGCGCTTCCGGCGCGAGGCGCGGGTGGCCGCCGCCCTCCAGCACCGCGGTGTGACCGTCGTCCACGACTTCGGCGAGTTCGACGGCGTCCTCTACCTCGTCATGGAACTCCTGGAGGGCCGCAACCTCAGCCAGCTCCTGGAGGACAACAAACAGCACCCGCTGCCCGTCCCCGACGTCGTCGACATCGCCGACCAGGTCGCCGCCGCCCTCGCCTACACCCATGAGCAGGGCATCGTGCACCGCGACCTGAAGCCCGCCAACATCGTCCGGCTGACCGACGGCACCGTGAAGATCTGCGACTTCGGCATCGCCCGCCTCGGCCACGACATCGGTTTCACCTCCCGCCTCACCGGCACGGGCATCGCCATGGGCACCCCGCACTACATGTCACCGGAACAGATCAGCGGAACCGAGGTCGACCAGCGCAGCGACCTGTACTCGCTGGGCTGCGTGCTCTACGAGATCGCCACCGGCGCACCGCCCTTCGACCTCGACGACGCCTGGGCCATCCTCATCGGTCACCGGGACACACCTCCCCGTCCGCCGCGCAGCCACCGCTCCGACCTGCCGGAGTACCTGGAGAAGGTCATCCTCGACCTGCTCGCCAAGCGCCCGGAGCAGCGCCCGCCCGACGCGCGCGAGCTGGGCCGACGGATCAGCACGGGCCGTGCCACACCGGCGTATGTGCCGACCGTCGTCACCCCGCAGCCGGAGCTCCGCCCGCCCGAGCCGGTACCGTCCCGAGCGGCCCGCCTGCCGTCCTGGACACGGGGCATGACCACCGGCCACAAGGCCACCGGCGCCGGTCTCGGCACCACCCCGCCGGACGCGGGAGCGGGCCTCACCGGCGAGTGGATCCCGCGCCCGCCCGGCGGCCGGCCCGAGGAACCGGTCGGCGAGGCACCGCCCGCCCCCTCCGCGGAGGCGGTCACCGCACTCGCCGGACGCCACAACGCCGGGCTCAGCCTGGGACGCCTGGGCCGCTGGCCGGAGGCCGGCGAGGTGCACCGCGCGGTCGCCGCCGAGCGCGAGTACCTCCTGGGCCCCGACCACCCCGACACCCTCGCCAGCCGCTACGAGGTCGCCTTCACCTACAGCCGTACCGGCCGCGCCGCCGACGCCCTGCGCGAGTACAAGCACGTCGCCCGCTCCCGGAGCATCGCGCTCGGCCCGGACCACCCCGACACCCTCGCCGCCCGCCAGGAAATGGCGTACGTGCTGGGTCAGTTGGGCCGCCACTTCGACGCCCACCAGGTCTACCAGTCGGTGCTCGCCGCCCGGGAGCGCACCATGGGCGCCGACCACCCCGACACCCTGCGCTGCCGCCACAACCTCGCCTTCAACCTCAGCCGGCTCGGCCGCCTGGAGGACTCGTACCGCATGGCCTGCGACGTGGCCGCCGCCCGCGCCCGTGTCCTCGGCCCGCACCACCCCGACACACTGGTCACCCGCTACGAGGTCGCCTACGCGCTCGGCCAGTTGGGCCGCTGGCCGGAGGCCCTGCAGACCTACCGCGAGGTCGCCGAGGCCCGCGCCCAGGCCCTCGGCCCCGAGCACGCCGACACCCTCGCCGCCCGCTACGAGGTCGGCATCAGCCTCGGCCGCCTCGGCCGCAGCACGGAGGCGCTCCAGCTCTACAGCGAACTCATCGACGACCGCACCCGCGTCCACGGTCCCGCCCACCCGGAGACCCTGCGGGCCCGCCACGGCCTCGGCGTCAACCTGGGCCGCCTCGGCCGCTGGGAGGAGGCCCTGGCCGAGTCCCGCGACGTGTGCGCGATCCGCGAGCGGGTGCTCGGCCCCGACCACCCGGACACCCTGGTCAGCCGCCGTGAGGTCGCCGTCGGCCTCGGCTGGCTGGGCCGCTGGCCGGACGCGCTGACCGAATACCGCCGGGTGGCCGCCGCCCGCGAACGCGTCCTGGGCGCCGACCACCCCGACACCCTCGCCAGCCGCAACGACGAGGCCCACTGCCTGGAACAGCTCGGGCGGGGCGCCGAGGCCGTGGAGCTGTACCGCCAAGTGGCCGTCCTGCGGCAGCAGCGAGGGACGGGCGGCCACTGACCGTGAGGCGTCCGCGGCCCCCGCGGCCATGGACCGCGGAGCATCCCGGCCCTTGTGGTCACTGACCTCGGGGCACCGGCGCGTCCACCGCGGCCACTGACCGCCGGGCAGCCGCGGAGCCTTGCCGGCCGGCCCCGGCACGGCCCATCTCTGGCCGACGTGGATCACCCCGTGTTACCAAGAACCATGCCTGCACACGAGCGACACCGCACCTACGACGCCGTAGTGATCGGCGGCGGCCACAACGGCCTCGTCGCCGCCGCCTACCTGGCCCGGGCGGGCCGCTCCGTACTGGTCCTGGAGCGGCTGGACCGCACCGGCGGCGCCGCCGTCTCCACCCGCCCGTTCGCCGGCGTGGACGCGCGGCTGTCGCGCTACTCCTACCTGGTCAGCCTGCTGCCGAAGAAGATCGTGCGGGACCTCGGCCTGGACTTCCGCGTCCGCACCCGCACCGTGTCGTCGTACACCCCCGTCGAGCGGGACGGCAGGCCGACCGGTCTGCTGGTCGGCGGCGGCGAGCGACGCACCCGGGAGGCCTTCGCGCGGCTCACCGGCGGCACCCATGAGTACGAGTCCTGGCAGCGCTTCTACGCCATGACCGGCCATGTCGCCAGGCGGGTCTTCCCGACTCTCGTCGAACCGCTGCCCACCCGCGACGAGCTGCGCGTCCGCGTCGACGACGAGGACGCCTGGCGGACCCTCTTCGAGGAACCGATCGGAGCGGCGATCGAGGACCGGTTCGCCGACGACCTGGTGCGGGGCGTCGTCCTCACCGACGCCCTCATCGGCACCTTCGCCGACGCCCACGACCCCGCCCTGACGCAGAACCGCTGCTTCCTCTACCACGTCATCGGCGGCGGCATCGGCGCCTGGGACGTCCCCGTCGGCGGCATGGGCGCCCTCACCGACGCCCTGGCCGCGGCGGCACGCGCGGCGGGCGCCGTCCTGGCCACCGGCCACGAGGCCGTCCACATCGACACGGACGGACACACCGCCGAGATCACCTACCGGACAGCCGACGGGGAGAGCACGGTCGCCGCCCGGCACGTCCTGGTCAACGCCTCCCCGCGGGAACTGGCCGTCCTCACCGGCGACGAGCCCCCCGCCCCCGCCGAGGGCGCCCAGCTCAAGGTGAACATGCTCCTCAAGCGACTGCCGAGGCTGCGCGACGACTTCGTCGACCCCCGGGAGGCGTTCTCCGGCACCTTCCACATCGCCGAGGGCTACGAGCAACTGGCCACCGCCCACGCCCAGGCCGCCTCCGGAGAACTGCCCGCCGCCCCGCCCTCCGAGATCTACTGCCACTCACTCACCGACCCGACCATCCTCGGCCCCGACCTGGTCGAACAGGGCTACCAGACCCTGACGTTGTTCGGCCTGCACACCCCCGCCCGGCTCTTCGACCGGGACAACGACGCCGTACGCGACGAACTCCTGAAGTCCACCCTCGCCCAGCTCGACGCACACCTCGCCGAACCGCTCGCCGACTGCCTGGCCACCGACGCCGACGGACGGCCCTGCATCGAGGCGAAGACCCCGCTCGACCTCGAACGGGACCTTCGCCTCCCCGGCGGCAACATCTTCCACCGCGACCTGTCCTGGCCGTACGCCCAGGAGGACACCGGCCGCTGGGGTGTGGAGACCCGGCACCCCAACGTGCTGCTGTGCGGGGCGGGCGCGGTGCGCGGGGGAGGGGTGAGCGGGGTGCCGGGGCACAACGCGGCGATGGCGGTGCTGGAATCCGGTGACCGCTGAGGATGTCCGCGCGGCTTCTGTGAGGGGCCGGCCGACTCCGCCGGTCAGGCCCGCATGCCGCCGTCGACCCTGAGCACCGTGCCGGTCACGTAGGAGGCACGGTCGCTCAGAAGCCAGGCGGCGGCCTCGGCGACCTCGCCCGGGTCGGCGGCCCGTCCCAGCGGGGTCTGCGCGTTGAGCTGTTCGACGATGCCGGGGGAGTCCGCCTCCCACTCGTCGATCATCTCGGTCAGAGTCGTGCCGGGCGCGATGGCGTTGACCCGGATGCCCTCCGGGCCGTACGTCACCGCCGCCGAGGCCGTCAGACTGTTCAGCGCTCGCTTCGCCGCCCCGTACGCGGGCAGCCACGGGTTGGCCCCCAGGCTGCCCACGCTGGACGTGTTGACGATCGCCCCGGTCCCGGCGGTGGCCCGGATGGCGGCGATCTCGGCGTTCATGGCCAGCCAGGGGCCCTTGAGGTTGATCGCGTAGACGCGGTCGAAGTCGCTCTCCGGGAGCTGGTCCATCGGGCCCGACGGCTGGATGATCGCCGCGTTGTTGAAGGCGACGTCGAGACGGCCGTACAGCTCAACCGTCCGGTCGACGGCGGCCTGGACGCTGGCCGGGTCGGCGAGGTCGCAGCGTATGTGGTCCGCGGTGCCGCCCGCGGCCCGGATCTCCTCGGTCACCGCCTTGAGCTGGGTCTCCGTACGGGCCGCGAGGAGCACCCGGGCGCCCTCCCGGGCGAACAGCCGGGCGGCGGCGGCACCGATGCCGCGGCCGGCACCGGTGATGAAGGCGACCTTGCCGGCGAGGAGCCCGGTGGCCGTGGTCGTGGGGGATGTGGTCGTTGCGTTGGTCATGTCGTCGAGCCTGCGCCCGGTCCTGATGCTCATCCAGGCACCGCCGGTACCTGGATGGCGGTTCGAGGGACCCGCACACTGGGGGCGTGGACCGACGACAACTGGCCGACTTCCTGCGCACCAGGCGCGAGCGCATCACCCCCGCCGACGTGGGGCTGCCCGCCGGGCCGCGCCGCCGCACCCCCGGACTGCGCCGCGAGGAGGTGGCGCACCTGGCGTACATCTCCACCGAGTACTACACCCGCCTCGAACAGGCCCGCGGCCCGCACCCGTCCCGCGAGGTGCTGGCCCAACTCACCCGCGCCCTGCGCCTGTCGGACGCCGAACGCGACCACCTCCACCATCTCGCCGGCACTCCGCCGGGCCCGCCGCCCGGCCCCTCCCGCGAGGTACGGCAGAGCATCGTCGACCTGCTGGACCGGCTGCCGCAGGCCGCCGCGATCGTGCTGTCGGCGACGTACGAGGTCATCGCCTGGAACGACCTGGCGGCCGCCCTCATGGAGGACTTCTCCGCTCTGTCCCGCCGCGACCGCAACCTCGTCCGGCGGAGGTTCCTGGAGCCGCGTCGCGGGGGCCGGTGGCTGTCCAGCGTGTCGGACGCCGACGAGTTCGCCCGGGCCGCGACCCAGCAGCTGCGCGCCGCCGCGGCCCGCTACCCCGACGACCCGGAAATGACCGGCCTGGTCGAGGAACTCCTCGCCGGCAGCGAGGAGTTCGCGCGGCTTTGGGCCGCCCACGAGGTGGCCGCGCGCCCCACGCTCAGCAAGACCTTTCATCACCCCGTCGTCGGCCCCGTCACCGTCAACTGCGACGTCCTGGACATCACCGACCGCGACCAGCGCGTGATCATCTACACCGCGGCACCGGGGTCGCCGTCCGAGGAGGCGTTCCGGCTGCTGTCGGTCGTCGGTACGCAACGCATGGACGTTCCCGGCTGAGCCGTCAGTCTGCGGAGGGCGTCCAGCCTCGCGCCTCGACCCGTGCCCGGTCCGCCGGACGTGCCTCGTCGAACAGGACGCCGTCCGCCGTCTCCACGCGCAGCCCGTCGACGTACGCGCCGCGGCCGACGTACAGCCGGTCGGTCGTGCAGCGCCAGCGCAGTGTCAGCCGGCGGGCGGACGGGAGGTCCGCCGTGAGCCGGTACCAGCGGCGGCCCGACCACCCGGTGACCGAACCGGCCGGATGCTCCTGAGGATCCGAGCCGCGGCGCGTCGTCGTGAAGGGGACCGGCTGCCACGTGCCGCCGCCGTCCACCGTGGACTCCAGGACGAGGACGTCCGACCGGGGTTCGGTGTCCCACCACAGGGCGCAGCGCAGGCGGGGCCCGGCCGAGGCCGTGTCGAGCGCGGGGAGCGTGAGGGTGGCGGTCGTGGCACTCGCCGTTCCGGAGAACCATGCCGTACGACCGTGCGGTGGCCGCACCGGCACGGCGCGCGCCAGGTTGGTGCCGGCGGCCACCCTGGGCGCGGAACCCGAACGCCAAGTGCGCACCGGATGCACGGAGTTGCCGAGCACGATCAGGAACGAGTCGGTCGACGGGTCGAGGACCAGTGAGGTGCCCGTGAACCCGGTGTGCCCGGCCGTGCGCGGGGTGGCCATCGCGCCCATGTACCAGTGCTGGTAGAGCTCGAAGCCGAGGCCGTGCTCGTCGCCCGGGAAGGCGGTGTTGAAGTCGGTGAACATCAGCTCCACCGACTCCGGCCGCAGGATGCGGGCCCGGCCGTACGCGCCGCCGTTGAGCAGGGTGCGGCCGAGCACGGCCAGGTCCCAGGCGTCGGAGAAGACGCCCGCGTGTCCCGCGACGCCGCCGAGGCTGAAGGCGTTCTCGTCGTGCACCTCGCCCCACACGAGCCCTCTGTCGAGCCCCGACCAGGGTGCGCGCGCGTCCTCCGTGGCCGCGATCCTCGGTCTCCAGGAGGCGGGCGGGTTGTAGCGGGTGCGGCGCAGGCCGAGCGGGGCGGTGACCTCGTCGTGGAGGAGGGCGTCCAGGGCGTGGCCGGTGATCCGCTCCAGCACCAGCTGGAGCGAGATCAGGTTGAGGTCCGAGTAGAGGTACGTGGATCCCGGCGGGTAGAGCGGCGCCTCGTCCCAGATGAGCTGGAGCTTCTCCTCGTACGTCGGGGCGCTGTACAGCGGGATCCAGGCGCGGAAACCCGAGGTGTGGGTCAGGAGCTGCCGGATCGTGACGTCCTGCTTGCCCGCCCCGCCGAACTCCGGGAGGTACGCGGCGACCTTCCCCTCCAGCTCCAGCGCGCCCCGTTCGATCTGCTGCACGGCGAGGACGGAGGTGAACAGCTTCGACACCGAGGCGAGATCGAAGACGGTGTCCTTCGCCATCGGGATCTGCTGCCCGGCCGGGAACTCCACGCCGGTGTCGGTCCGCTCGTCGTACGCCTGATAACGCACCGCCATCCCGAGGGGCTGGTGCAGCGCCACCGTGCCGCCTCGCCCGGCGAGCAGCACGGCGCCCGCGTACCAGGGGTGCTTGGGGGAGGGTCCGAGGAACACCTCGGCGTCGGCGACGAGTTGGCGGAGGTGGGCGGGGAGAAGGCCGGCGCGCTCGGGAGCGCCGTAGCGCAGGGTGGGGTGTCCGGATGCGCTGGCTCCCGTGGCTGACGTGGCTGCGTCGGCCGGGCCCGCCGGGAACGGGGTGATGGCCAGGGCGCCTCCCAACGCCAGGGCGGTCCGGCCCAGTTGGCGCCGAGTCGGTCGGCTCCCGATCTGTCTGTCGTCGCCTGTCGTGCCTGCACTCATCGAGGCCTCCCGCCACACCGGCTGAAAGTATCTTTCCCGGATCACTGTGCGCGGTGAAACTTTCGTGTCAGAGGTGCGACCTGTCAACGGGGCGTGCGGACGGGAGAGAAAACTGACGGAGCATCAGAAAACCTCTTCCGTCGTCCGGAGGACTGCGGCATCCTGCGCCCATGCAGACGGAGCTGAGCAAGACCCTGGGAGTCGAGCACGCCGTCTTCGGCTTCACGCCGTTCCCCGCCGTCGCCGCGGCCATCAGCCGGGCCGGCGGCTTCGGAGTGCTCGGCGCGGTCCGCTACACCGCACCCGACGACCTCAAACGCGACCTCGACTGGATCGAGGCACATGTCGAGGGGAAGCCGTACGGTCTCGACGTCGTCATGCCCGCGAAGAAGGTGGAGGGGGTCACCGAGGCCGATGTCGAGGCGATGATTCCCGAGACGCACCGGCAGTTCGTCCAGGACACCCTCGCCAAGCACGGCGTGCCGGAACTCGCCGAGGGCGAGGCCTCCGGCTGGCGCATCACCGGCTGGATGGAGCAGGTCGCCCGCACCCAGCTCGATGTCGCCTTCGACTATCCGATACGGCTGCTCGCCAACGCCCTCGGCTCCCCGCCCGCCGACGTGGTGGCCCGCGCCCACGACCAGGACGTGCTCGTCGCCGCCCTTGCCGGCAGCGCCCGGCACGCCCGCAAGCACCAGGAGGCGGGCATCGACATCGTGGTCGCCCAGGGGTACGAGGCCGGCGGCCACACCGGGGAGATCGCCTCCATGGTGCTCACGCCCGAGGTCGTCGAGGCCGTCGACCCGCTGCCCGTACTGGCGGCCGGCGGGATCGGGAGCGGTCAGCAGGTGGCCGCGGCACTGGCACTCGGGGCGCAGGGTGTGTGGCTGGGCTCCATGTGGCTGACCACCACGGAAGCCGACATGCATTCGCCCGCCCTGACCCGCAAACTGCTCGCCGCCGGTTCCGGCGACACCGTCCGCTCCCGCGCCCTCACCGGGAAACCGGCGCGTCAGCTGCGCACCGAGTGGACCGACGCCTGGGACGACCCCGACGGGCCCGGCACCCTGCCGATGCCCCTGCAGGGGCTGCTGGTCGCCGAGGCCGTCTCGCGCATCCAGAAGTACGAGGTCGAACCGCTGCTGGGCACCCCCGTCGGCCAGATCGTCGGCCGGATGACCAGCGAACGCAGCGTCCAGGCCGTCTTCGACGACCTCACCCGAGGCTTCGAGCGGGCCGTGGACCGCATCAACCGCATCGCCGGAAGGAGCGGCCAGTGACCGGTACACCCCCCGCGGGCTTCTGGGCCCAGGCGACCCAAGATCCGGACCGGATGGTCATGGTCGCTCCCGACGGCTCCCAGTGGACCGCCGGACGTCTGCACGCCGCCGCCAACCGTCTCGTGCACGGGCTGCGCGCGGCCGGACTGGAACGTGGCGACGCCTTCGCGGTCGTCCTTCCCAACGGGCCGGAGTTCTTCGCCGCGTACCTCGCCGCCACCCAGGCCGGCTTCTACCTCGTCCCGGTCAACCACCACCTGGTCGGCCCCGAGATCGCCTGGATCGTCGCGGACTCCGGCGCCAAGGTGCTCCTCGCCCACGAACGCTTCACCGCTGCCGCCCGGCACGCCGCCGACGAGGCCGGCCTCCCCACCACCCACCGGTACGCCGTCGGCACGGTCGAGGGTTTCAGGCCGTACGCCGAACTCCTCGACGGACAACCGGAGTCACCGCCCGCCGACCGCACCCTGGGCTGGGTGATGAACTACACCTCGGGCACCACCGGCCGACCGCGCGGCATCCGGCGCCCGCTGCCCGGCAAGCCGCCCGAGGAGGCCTACCTCGGCGGCTTCCTGGGCATCTTCGGCATCCGCCCCTTCGACGACAACGTCCACCTCGTCTGTTCGCCGCTCTACCACACCGCCGTCCTCCAGTTCGCGGGCGCGTCCCTGCACATCGGCCACCGCCTGGTCCTGATGGACAAGTGGACGCCCGAGGAGATGCTCCGCCTCATCGACACCCACACGTGCACGCACACCCACATGGTCCCGACCCAGTTCCACCGTCTGCTGGCCCTCCCCGACGACATCAGGGCCCGCTACGACGTGTCCTCCATGCGCCACGCCATCCATGGCGCCGCCCCCTGCCCCGACCACGTCAAACGGGCCATGATCGACTGGTGGGGCGAGTGCGTGGAGGAGTACTACGCGGCCAGCGAGGGCGGCGGGGCCTTCGCGACCGCCGAGGACTGGCTGAAGAAGCCCGGCACGGTCGGCAAGGCCTGGCCCATCAGCGAACTCGCCGTTTTCGACGACGACGGCAACCGGCTCGCGCCCGGCGAACTGGGCACCGTCTACCTGAAGATGAACACCGGCGGTTTCTCGTACCACAAGGACGAGGCCAAGACGCGGAAGAACCGCATCGGCGACTTCTTCACCGTCGGCGACCTCGGCTACCTCGACGAGGACGGCTACCTCTTCCTCCGCGACCGCAAGATCGACATGATCATCTCCGGCGGGGTCAACATCTACCCGGCCGAGATCGAGTCCGTCCTGCTGGCCCACCCCGCCGTCGCCGACGCCGCCGCCTTCGGCATCCCGCACGACGACTGGGGCGAGGAGGTCAAGGCGGTCGTCGAACCGGCCCCCGGACACGAGCCCGGCCCCGCCCTCGCCGCCGCCCTCCTCGACCACTGCGCCGGGCAACTCGCCGGGTACAAAAGGCCGAAGAGCGTCGACTTCATCGTCGAGATGCCCCGCGATCCCAACGGCAAGCTGTACAAGCGGCGGCTGCGGGACCCGTACTGGGAGGGCCGCACCCGGCCCGTGTGACCGCCCTGGCCACGCGAGGTCTCCCGCGACGGCGACCTTGCCCGTGAACGAACCGCGCGGCGCGGACAACGCGCCGCGCCGTCCTTACCCTGAACTGGCGTTCCCGTCACGCCGAGTGGCGCGACGGGTGCGGAGCGGAGTTGACTGGTGCGGCCACCGCGCACTGAGCGCGGCCACCACTTGGTGAATGCCGCCACGGCACGGTGAACGCCGCCACCGCACGGTGGACACGGCGACCGCACACCACCGCTCCGCACAGCGAACGACTGGGAAGGACACGGGAATTGGAAACCCCGGAATCGGCGGCCGAGCAGTTCGAGACCTACCGTCCCCCACTGCTCGGGCTCGCCTACCGGCTGCTCGGCAGCATGTGGGACGCCGAGGACGTCGTCCAGGACGCCTGCCTGCGGTGGACCGGCACCGACCAGGCCGGGATCCGCGAACTCCGGGTCCACCTCATCACCGTCGTCACCCGGCTCGCCCTCGACCGGCTCAGGTCGGCCCGGGCGGCCCGTGAGGCGTACACCGGTCCCTGGCTGCCCGAACCCGTGGCCACCGACCGGCTCGGCCCGCTGGACACGGCCGAGCTGCGGGACACCATCGCCTATGCCACCGTCCACCTGATGGAGCGTCTGTCACCCCCGGAGCGGGCCGTGTTCGTCCTCCGTGAGGCCTTCGAGGTGTCGTACGGCGAGCTCGCCCGCATTCTCGACACCACTGAGACGAGCTGCCGTCAGATGCATCTGCGGACCGCCCGCCGACTCGCCGCGGGACGCCATCGGTTCACTCTTTCGGAGGATGACCACGCCAAACTGCTGACGAGGTTCCTGGAGGCCGTGCAGAACGGCGACATGGCCGCCCTCATCGAACTCCTGGCCGATGACGTGGTCGCCTGGAACGACGGCGGCGGGAAGGTCAGGGCGGTCCTGTGGCCGGTCGAGGGCCGTCATCAGGTCATCCCGTTCGTCGCGAGCCTGGTCACCCGCTACCCCCTCGGCACGCCCCGCCGCGTGGACGTCAACGGCCGGCCGGCGGCGGCCCTGGCCGTCGACGGCGTCGAGCAGGTCGTCACGATCGATGTCCGCGACGGCCGTATCGGAGGCATCTACGCGGTACTCAACCCGGACAAGCTCGGACACGTCCCTGGCTAGCGGAGGGTGTGGTCCCGCCACATGGGCGACGGGACCACATCATCGCGGCCGTCTCTGGTGCTCTGGGAGCCGGGAGCTGACAGCCCGGAACCCGGACATCCGCTTGACCTGCCCCCGCGCCGGACCGAGGATCATGTGTCATGACGCCAGGACACGGCAGCACGGTCGACGGGGTGCTGCGCCGCAGCGCCCGGCGCACCCCGGCGCGGGTGGCGGTGGAGTACGCCGACCGCGCCTGGACGTACGAGGAACTCGACGAGGCGGTCTCCCGCGCGGCGCGTCTGCTCCTCGAGCAGGGGCTCGCCCCGGGCGACCGGGTCGGCGCCTACGGCCACAACTCGGACGCCTATCTGATCGGCTTCCTCGCCTGCGCCCGGGCGGGCCTGGTGCACGTGCCGGTCAACCAGAACCTGACCGGCGACGACCTGACGTACATCGTCGGCCAGTCCGGCAGCACCCTGGTCCTCACGGACCCGGACCTCGCAGGTCGACTGCCGGACGACGTCCGTTCGTTGCCCCTGCGCGACGCCGACGACTCCCTGCTGGCACGCCTGGCCTCGACACCCGCGTACAACGGTCCCGAGCCCCGTGGCGAGGACCTGGTCCAGCTGCTGTACACCTCCGGGACGACGGCCCTGCCGAAGGGCGCGATGATGACCCACCGCGCCCTCGTGCACGAGTACCTGAGCGCGATCACCGCCCTCGACCTCAGCGCGGGCGACCGCCCGGTGCACGCGCTGCCGCTCTACCACTCGGCACAGATGCACGTGTTCTTGCTGCCGTACCTCGCGGTCGGCGCCACGAACATCGTCCTCGACGCACCGGACGGCGACCGGCTCTTCGACCTGATCGAGGCCGGCCGCGCGGACAGCCTGTTCGCGCCTCCCACCGTCTGGATCGCGCTGGCGAACCGTGCGGACTTCCCGTCCCGTGACCTGAGCGGACTGCGCAAGGCGTACTACGGCGCGTCGATCATGCCCGTGCCCGTCCTGGAACGCCTGCGGGAACGCCTTCCGAAGCTGGCCTTCTACAACTGCTTCGGCCAGAGCGAGATCGGCCCGCTGGCCACC
This sequence comes from Streptomyces cellulosae, assembly GCF_000721105.1. Taxonomy (GTDB): domain Bacteria; phylum Actinomycetota; class Actinomycetes; order Streptomycetales; family Streptomycetaceae; genus Streptomyces; species Streptomyces cellulosae_A. The sequence goes on along the minus strand of NZ_JOEV01000028.1, from coordinate 141,541 downwards.
GTCCTCGCCCCCGACGAGCACAAGGGGCGCATGGACTCCTGCGGCCGGCCCGTCCTCTTCGTGGACGCACGTGTGGTCGACGAGGACGGCAAAGACGTCCCCGACGGCACGCCCGGCGAAATCGTCTACCGCTCCCCGCAGTTGTGCGAGGGGTACTGGGACAAGCCCGAGGAGACCGCCGAGGCCTTCCGTGACGGCTGGTTCCACTCCGGCGACCTCGCGGTGCGCGACGCCCACGGCTACTTCACCATCGTCGACCGGGTGAAGGACGTCATCAACTCCGGGGGCGTACTGGTCGCCTCGCGCCAGGTCGAGGACGCCCTGTACACCCACGAATCGGTCGCCGAGGTCGCCGTGATCGGCCTCCCCGACGACCGCTGGATCGAGGCGGTCACCGCGGTCGTCGTCCCGCGCGGCGAGGTCACCGAGGAGGACCTCCTCGCACACGCCCGCGAGAAACTCGCCGCCTTCAAGGCGCCGAAACGGATCGTGTTCGTGGACGAACTGCCGCGCAACGCGAGCGGGAAGATCCTCAAGAGGGAACTCAGGGACCGGTTCAGCGCGTGACTAGTGCGGCCGCAGATCCACGATCCGCCTGATCTTGCCCACCGACCGCTCCAGCGACTCCGGATCGACGATCTCGACGGCGGCCGAGACGCCGATGCCGTCCTTCACGGCCGCCGTGCTGGTCCGCGCGGCCGCCTCCCGGTCCTCCCGGGTCGCGTCGGGGCGGGCCTCCGCCCGTACGGTGAGGGTGCCGAGGCGGCCCTCGCGGGTGAGCCGGAGCTGGAAGTGGGGTGCGACGCCCGGCCTGCGCAGCACGATCTCCTCCAGTTGCAGCTCCCGCAACGCCTCCGGCCCGAGCCGTTCCCCGGAGTCGAGCAGGTCCGTCGCGTCCGCCATGCCGACCCTCTCCCTCTCCCTCTCCCTCTCACCAACCGCAACAATCCGGGCGACCGAGCATTCGGTCACGGTGCTGTGGATCAGTAATCCAAAGGACCCCTGCCCAGGCAAGGGGACGGTCCGTACGTGCTCGACGGAGACGGGCATGCCGGATCTGCTCTCGGCAGAGGAAGCAGGGAAGGCGTCGGTCCCGGGGATACCGTCACCGGCATGGACACCGCCCCTCGTACCGTCAAGGCGAACGGCATCACCCTCGCCTATCGCCGCTGGGGCCCTGAGGACGCCCCGCCCGTGCTCGTACTGCACTGTCGCGGTGCCGACGGCGCGGACTGGTCGTCGATCGCCGAGAGGCTGGCCACGGGACCGCGGGCGCGCCGGGTGTACGCGCCCGACCTGCGCGGACACGGGCGCAGCGACTGGCCCGGTACCGAGCCGGGGGCCGGCCCTGAGACATATGGCTACGAGGCGATGCGCGACGACGTGCTGGCGTTCCTCGGTGCGCTCGCCCTCGACCGTGTCGACGTCGTCGGGCACTCGCTGGGCGGGATCGTCGGGTATCTGCTCGCGCAACGCGCGCCCGAGGCCGTACGCCGCCTCGTCCTGGAGGACGTTCCCGCACCGATCCCGCCCGATCCGCCCCGGCCGCCCACCGAACGCCCTGACGGAGACCTGCCCTTCGACTGGGCCATGGTGCGGGCCACCGACGGACAGCGCAACGCCCCCGATCCTGTGTGGTGGGAGCACATGGGGCGCATCACCATGCCCACACTGCTGATCGGGGGCGGAGCCACCAGTCCGATCCCGCAGGACCAGATCGCCGCGGTCGCCGGGCTCCTGCCCGACGCCCGCGTGGTGACGATCGACGCCGGGCACCTGGTGCACGAGGACAGGCCGGAGGAGTTCCTGGTCGTCGTGCGGGACTTTCTGGCGGCGTGAAGCCCTACTTGGCGTACGCGGTCATGAACCGGTCGCGGAACGTGTCCATGCCCCACTCCGGTGCGTTCTTCGCCGGCTTCAGGCCGTCCGTCCAGCCCCAGTCGGAGATCCGGTCCAGCACCTTCGGGTCGTGGGCGACGATGGTGATCGGCACGTCCTTGCTGGTGTCGCCCTTGGTGACGGTCGGAACGGGCTGGTGATCGCCGAGGAAGACGAGGACGGTGTTCTTGTCGCCGTAGCGCTGGACCCACTCGGTCAGGCTGTCCAGGGAGTACTGGACGGCCCGCCGGTACTCGGTGCGCACGCTCTCCTGATTCTTCCAGACCTCCTTGGGGTCCTTGCCCTCCTTCTTGATCTGGTCGAAGACGGAGCCGTCACCGAGCTTGTCCCAGTCGATCATGCGGGCGATGGGGGACCAGGGGTTGTGGCTGGAGGCCAGGATGATCTCCGCCATGATCGGGTCGCGGTTCTTCTTGCCGTGCTCCAGGCGTTGGAAGGCCTCCATGCTGAACTGGTCCGGCACGGGCGTCCAGCTGAAGTACGGGCCCTGGTAGCCGAGGTGGGTGGAGTCGTAGATGTGGTCGAGACCGAAGTACTTGCCCTCGGGCCAGGCCTTGCGCACACCGGGGACGATGCCGACCGTGCGCCAGGCGCCGGTCTTCTGGAAGTAGCTGGTGAGCGTCGCGCGGTCGCCGGTGGTCAGGCTCCGGTACCGCTGCTGGTTCTTGACCCACAGGCCGGACAGGAACGTCGAGTGGGCGAGCCAGCTGCCGGCGCCCGCCACCGGAGACCTGAGCCAGCCGCTGCGCGACTCGAAGCCCGCCGCCTTGAGCCGGCTCGTGCCCTCCTGCAGGGTCGCGTCCATCTCCGGCGCCATCGCCGGGTCGTCGAGGGCGACACGGCCGTAGCTCTCGATGAAGGTGAACAGGACGTCCTTGCCGCGCAGCCCGGTCAGCAACTGGTCCGGCGGGGTGGCGGCGAAGGCGTCGACCCGGGCCTTCTTCTCGAAGACCTTGGCGTCCCCCAGGCCGTTGCGCACGTTCTGCACACGGTTGGCGAGGAACTCGGTGTTGCCCTTGGTCGCGATCGTGACGCCGCCGACCTGCACGCCCAGGGTGAAGCAGGTGACCCACGCGGTGCCGAGAACGAGGGTGGTGTGGACGGCCGCCTGACGGTGCCGGGCCATGACGTTCGTCAGCCGGACCACCGCGAGCGTGCTCAGCGTGAGGACGGCGATCAGCAGGAGGATCGCCCCCACTGTCGCGAGCACCTCACCCGTGCGGCCGAACGAATCCTTCACGAAGTCCGCGGCGTCGTTCAGCAGGATCCAGTCGAAGACGAGGTCGAACGGCCGGGCCAGGAACTGGTAGAAGCCCATGTCCAGGAACTTCAGGACGGTGAACAGTCCGAGGAAGACGCCTGAGACGACGGCGGTGATCCGCCGCGGCTTCCCCGGGAGCGCGAGCAGCAGGCACGCCAGGACGATCCCCTCGACCGGCATGCGGAGGAAGGAGAGCGGAGAGATCCGGTCGAGCCGGTTGGGCATGACCAGCGCGGCGAGCACCACCGCGGCGGCCAGCACGGTCGTCCCCACGGCCACACCGCGGGCGGCGCCGGGATAGCGGCGGCGCCATCCGAACCAGCCGGGTTTCGGGGAGCCGGGCGACTCGCCGGGGTCGGACCGGTCGTCGGTCGCCGCATCCACCGGCTCGTCGGCGGTGCCGTCCGCCTCCTCCGGCGCGGCTGCCTTCTCCTCGTCGGCCGGCGTGGCGGCTTTCTCCTCGTCGGCCGGCGCGGCTGTCTTCTCCACTTCGGCCGGCGCTCCTGCCCTCTCCTCTTCGGCCGGCGCTCCTGCCCTCTCGTCCTCGGCCGGTGCGGCTTCTTCCGCCTCTACGGCCGTCCCCTCCGCCGTGTCGGCGTCGCCGCCCGCCCTGTCAGCCGCCTGGTCCTCTCTCGTCCCGCCAGTCCCGCCAGTCCCAGCGGCGTTGTCACCTTCCGGGTCCGTCCCGCCCTCGCTGGTGGGCAGGTGACGAGAGCGAGTGAAGAGCGACACCCGGTGGTCCTTCCGTACGGTCGTGCGATGACATGGCAAACGGGGCCCGTAGGCCCAGCCTGCCACCACCAGTACGGCCGCCCGTCACGTTCCGTTCAAGCCAACGGGACCGGATTTCATCCGCCTGCCGACGCCGCCACCTCCCGGGCCCACCGGTAGTCCGCCTTGCCGCTGGGTGACCGCCGGAGCGCTTCCGTGATCACCAGCCGGCGCGGGATCTTGTAACCGGCGAGCCGGGACCGGCAGTGCGCCTGGATGTCCTCCAGGGACGGCCGCGCGGCGCCTGCTCGCAGCTGCACCACGGCCGCCACATGGTGGCCCCACTTCGCGTCCGGCACACCGGCCACCAGCGCGTCGTACACGTCCGGATGGGACTTGAGGGCCTGCTCGACCTCCTCCGGGTACACCTTCTCCCCGCCGGTGTTGATGCACTGCGAGCCCCGGCCGAGAACGGTGACCACGCCCTCCTCGTCGACGGTGGCCATGTCGCCGAGCAGCACCCATCGCTCGCCGTCCTTCTCGAAGAACGTCTCGGCGGTTTTCCGGGGGTCGTTGTAGTAGCCGAGAGGCACATGACCGCACTGCGCGACCCGCCCCACCTCACCGACGGCGACCGGCTCGTATGTGGCCGGATCAACCACCTGTGTACGGGAGTTGACCCGGATGCGGAAACCCCGCTCGGGTCCGGAGTCGTCGGTCGCCGTGCCGTTGAAGCCCGACTCAGAGGAGCCGAAGTTGTTGAGCAGCATCACGTTCGGGACGAGTGCCTGGAACTGCCGGCGCACGGTGTCCGACATGATCGCCCCGGACGACGACACGGTGAACATGGACGACATGTCGGTGCCCTTCATCGGGCCCTCGAGCGCGTCGATCAGCGGACGCAGCATCGCGTCGCCCACCAGGGACATGCTGGTGACCTTCTCCTTCTCGATGGTCCGCAGCACCTCGTCAGGCACGAACTTGCGGTGCAGCACGACCCGTTGGCCGAAGTTGAAGCCGATGAACGCCGTCAGCGTGGACGTGCCGTGCATCAGCGGGGGAGCGGGGAAGAAGGTGATTCCCGCACCGCCGGCCGCGACCCGCTCGGCCAGTTCCTCCGGCTTCTTCACCGGCTCCCCGGTCGGCGCGCCGCCGCCCAGCCCCGAGAAGAACAGATCCTCCTGTCGCCACATCACGCCCTTGGGCATCCCGGTGGTGCCTCCGGTGTAGATGATGAACTGGTCGTTGCCCGACCGGGGCCCGAAGCCGCGCTCCGGGGAGCCCGCCGCCTCGGCGGACGTGAAGGGCACCGCGGCCACGTCCGCCGCCCCCGGTGCCGCTTCCCCGACCCGCACCAGGTGTCGCAGTGCCTCCGTACGCGGCAGGGCGGCCGCCACCCGGTCGGTGAACTCCGCGTCGAACACCAGGCCCGCCAGGTCCGCGTCCCGGTACAGGTAGACCAACTCGTCTTCCACGTAACGGTAGTTGACGTTGACCGGGACGATCCGCGCCTTCAGGCAGCCGAGCACGGTCTGGAGGTACTCCACCCCGTTGTAGAGGTACAGCCCCACGTGCTCGCCGGGACGCACCCCGCTGTCGAGGAGGTGGTGGCCGACGCGGTTGGCGGCCGCGTCCAGTTCCGCGTACGTCAGACGGCGCTCCGCGCCCGTGCCGGGATGGTCGATGTACGCGAGCGCCTCGCGGTCCGGGACCACGTCGACGACCGACTCGAACAGGTCGGCAATGTTGTACTCCACCGTTCCTCCTGACCTCGGACAGGGGCCCTGGCTCCGCCACGGTTCGCCGTCATCAGAGCAAAGGGCGCCGCAAGTGTGAAGGGTCCTCGTCGAATAAATCTGACTGACTGTCAGAAAACCCTTGAAGTGCCCCGGCCACTCCTGCAACCTGTTCTCGTTCTGTCAGAGGGGAGATGGCCCATGGCTGGGACGGAACACCTCACCGTGCGACGCGAGGGCGCCACACTCGTGCTCACGCTCAACAGGCCCGACGCCAAGAACGCGCTCTCGCTGTCCATGCTGGTCGGCCTGTACGACGGCTGGATCGAGGCCGACGCGGACGACGGCATCCGCTCGATCGTGCTCACCGGTGCCGGCGACGCGTTCTGCGCGGGCATGGACCTCAAGGCCCTCGCCGGAAAGGGCATGGCGGGCGAACACCTCCGGGACCGCCTCAAGGCCGACCCGGACCTGCACTGGAAGGCGATGCTGCGCCACCACCGCCCCCGCAAACCGGTGATCGCCGCCGTCGAGGGGTACTGCGTCGCCGGCGGCACCGAGATCCTCCAGGGCACCGACATCCGCGTAGCGGGCGAGTCCGCGACCTTCGGTCTGTTCGAGGTCAAACGCGGCCTCTTCCCGATCGGCGGCTCCACGGTCCGGCTGCAACGCCAGATCCCGCGCACCCACGCCCTGGAGATGCTGCTCACCGGCCGCCCCTACACCGCCCGCGAGGCCGCGGACATCGGCCTGATCGGACATGTCGTCCCCGACGGCACCGCCCTCGCCAAGGCCCTGGAGATCGCCGAACAGATCAACGCCTGCGGCCCGTTGGCGGTGGAGGCCGTCAAGGCCTCGGTGTACGAGACCGCGGAGATGACCGAGTCCGACGGACTGGCCGCCGAACTCAAGCGCGGCTGGCCCGTCTTCGACACCGCCGACGCCAAGGAGGGCGCCCGCGCCTTCGCGGAGAAGCGGCCCCCCGAGTACAAGCGCGCCTGACCCTCCCAAGGAGGCAGCCCCGATGCCCGACGTCCTCAAAGCGCCGCTCGTCGTCGAGTTCCCGTTCACCCGTTCCCTCGGACCTGTCCAGAGCGCCTTCCTCACCGGCCTGCGCGAAAGGGTCGTCCTCGGCGTGCGTACGGGCGGCGACGACGGCCGCGTACTCGTACCGCCCGTGGAGTACGACCCCGTCACCGCCGAGGAACTGCACGACCTCGTCGAGGTCGCCCCCACCGGCACCGTCACCACCTGGGCCTGGAACCCCGCCCCCCGCCGTGGCCAGCCCCTGTCCACCCCGTTCGCCTGGGTCCTGGTCCGCCTCGACGGCGCCGACACCGCCCTCCTGCACGCCCTCGACGCCCCCGGCCCCGACGCCGTGCACACCGGCCTGCGCGTCCGCGTCCGCTGGGCCGCCGAACGTGTCGGCGCGATCACGGACATCGCCTGCTTCGAGCCGTACGACGGCGAAGCCGTCCAACTCAAAGGAAATACAGGCCAGTTCGAGAACCCGGTCACCGGCATCGTCGCCCCCGCCCGCCTCGACTACACCTACTCACCCGGCCGCGCCCAGTCCGCCTACATCCACGCCCTCGGCGACCGCCGCATGGTCGCCGAGCGCTGCCCGTCCTGCCGCAAGGTGTACGTGCCGCCGAGGGGCGCGTGCCCCACCTGTGGTGTGGCCACAGCGGAACAGGTGGAAGTGGGTCCGCGCGGCACGGTCACCACGTTCTGCATCGTCAACATCAAGGCGAAGAACCTGGACATCGAAGTCCCGTACGTCTACGGCCACATCGCCCTCGACGGAGCGGACCTGGCCCTGCACGGCCGTATCGCGGGCATCCCCTACGACCAGGTGCGGATGGGCCTGCGCGTCGAGGCCGTGTGGACGGAAGGCTCCCGCTATCCCGACCACTACCGGCCGACCGGCGAGCCGGACGCGGAGTACGACACCTACAAGGAGCTGTTGTGACGCGTGAGATTGCCGTGGTGGCCTTCGCCCAGACCGACCACCGGCGCACCAGCGAGGAGTTCTCCGAGGTCGAGATGCTCATGCCGGTCCTGCACGACGTCCTCGCGCAGACCGGCCTGAAGACCGCGGACATCGGCTTCACCTGCTCCGGTTCCAGCGACTACCTCGCCGGCCGCGCCTTCTCCTTCACCCTCGCCCTCGACGGAGTGGGCGCCTGGCCGCCGATCTCCGAGTCGCACGTCGAGATGGACGGCGCGTGGGCCCTGTACGAGGCGTGGACCAAGCTGCTCACCGGCGACGCGGACACCGCGCTCGTCTACTCCTACGGAAAGTCGTCACCCGGCTCCGTACGGGACGTCCTGACCCGGCAACTCGACCCGTACTACGTGGCCCCCCTGTGGCCCGACTCCGTCGCCCTCGCCGCCCTCCAGGCGCAGGCGCTCATCGACGCGGGCGACACCGACGAGCCCGCGCTCGCCGCGGTCGCCGCCCGCAGCCGGTCCGACGCGTCCGCCAACCCCCACGCCCAGCTACGGGATCCGGTATCGCAGGGGGAGTATCTCGTCCGTCCCCTGCGTACCGGCGACTGTCCGCCCATCGGTGACGGGGCCGCCGCCGTGATCCTCGCCGCCGGGGACCGAGCCCGGGACCTGTGCGAGCGGCCCGCCTGGATTCGCGGGATCGACCACCGCATCGAGGCACACGGCCTGGGCGTACGCGATCTGACCGACTCGCCCTCCGCCCGGCTGGCCGCCGAGAAGGCCGGCGCCTTCGAAAGGCCCGTCGACACCGCCGAGTTGCACGCGCCCTTCACCTCGCAGGAGGTCGTCCTGCGCAAGGCGCTCCGGCTGGGCGACGACGTGCGCGTCAACCCGTCCGGAGGTGCGCTCGCCGCCCATCCGATCATGGCCGCCGGACTCATCCGCATCGGTGAGGCCGCCGCCCGTGTCCACCGGGGGGAGTCCGACCGCGCCCTCGGGCACGCCACGTCCGGCCCGTGTCTGCAACAGAACCTGGTCGCCGTACTCGAAGGGGATCCGCGATGAGCAAGGAGCCCGTGGCCGTCGTAGGCATCGGCCAGACCAAACACGTCGCGGCGCGCCGCGACGTGTCGATCGCCGGGCTCGTCCGGGAGGCAGCCCGGCGCGCCCTCGACGACGCCGAGCTGACCTGGGCGGACATCGACGCCGTCGTCATCGGCAAGGCGCCCGACTTCTTCGAGGGCGTGATGATGCCGGAGCTGTACCTCGCCGACGCGCTCGGCGCGGTGGGCAAGCCGATGCTGCGGGTGCACACGGCCGGGTCCGTCGGCGGCTCCACCGCGCTGGTCGCCGCCAACCTGGTCGCGGCCCGCGTCCACGGCACGGTGCTGACCCTGGCCTTCGAAAAACAGTCCGAGTCGAACGCCATGTGGGGCCTGTCCCTGCCCATCCCCTTCCAGCAGCCCCTCCTCGCCGGCGCCGGCGGCTTCTTCGCCCCCCACGTGCGCGCGTACATGCGGCGCAGCGGCGCACCCGACACGGTCGGCTCGCTGGTCGCCTACAAGGACCGGCGCAACGCCCTGAAGAACCCCTACGCGCACCTCCACGAGCACGACATCACCCTGGAGAAGGTCCAGGCCGCGCCCATGCTCTGGGACCCGATCCGGTACTCGGAGACCTGCCCCTCCTCCGACGGGGCCTGCGCGATGGTCCTCACCGACCGTGCCGGAGCCGCCCGCGCGCCCCGCCCCCCGGCCTGGATGCTCGGCGGCGCGATGCGCAGCGAACCCACCCTCTTCGCCGGCAAGGACGCCGTGTCACCACAGGCCGGCAAGGACTGCGCGGCCGACGTGTACCGGCAGGCCGGGATCAGCGACCCGCGCCGGGAGATCGACGCCGTCGAGATGTACGTGCCGTTCTCCTGGTACGAGCCCATGTGGCTGGAGAATCTCGGCTTCGCCGACGAGGGCGAGGGGTGGAAACTCACCGAGTCCGGGGTGACGGAGCTCGACGGGGACCTGCCGGTCGACATGTCGGGCGGAGTTCTGTCGACCAATCCCATCGGAGCCTCCGGGATGATCCGCTTCGCGGAGGCCGCGCTGCAGGTGCGCGGGCAGGCCGGGGAACACCAGGTGGAGAGGGCGCACAGGGTGCTCGGGCACGCCTACGGCGGCGGATCGCAGTTCTTCGCGATGTGGCTCGTGGGGGACCGGCCGCCCGACTCCTGAAAGGTCCGCCTCACGTGGCCTGTCGGCGCCAGGAACCGATCGCTAGGCTGGCCGCGGACGACGCAATCGGGAGGAGCAGGACGTGGCCGAGACCACCATCCAGCAGCAGCCGCTCATGGGCTGGGACAAGCCCGAGCTGGACCTCAGCAACGCCGAATGGCACTCCAGCAGCCGTGGCCTGGGGGATGTCCAGATCGCCTTTGTCGAGGGATTCATCGCGATGCGCAACAGCGGCCGCCCGGAGAGCCCCTCCCTGATCTTCACGCCCGCGGAGTGGGGCGCGTTCGTGTCGGGAGCGCGGGAAGGGGAGTTCGACCTCACCTGAGACGTGGGACCTGAGGACGGGACCTGAAACGCGGGACCTGAGGACGGGACCTGAAACGCGGGACCTGAGGCGCCGGGCCGATCCGGCGGTGTTCCGCGCGTTTTTCCGGACACGCGACCTCCAGCGCTCTCCTGGGGCCACGGCCTGAGCAAGGCTGGCCCCAGGAAGCGCGAGGCCGTACCTCCGGAAGCGGGGAACCCCATGGACGCTCTGCCGGTGATCGCGGCGGTCGACGGGTCGGACGACAGTCTGCGGGCCCTGGACTGGGCCCTCGACACGGCCCGCCGGCGCGGGGCGTCGCTGCGGGTGGTCCACGTGCGGCAGTACGCCGCGTGGGCCCGGGCCGACGTGCCGGTCGCGGCGGCCGACGACCCGGTACTCGACCAGGTCCGCACGCGTCTGGAGGCCCGGCCCGACCGGCCCGGGACCGAGTACGTCGCCCTGGACGGGGCGTCGGCCGCTCTGCTGCCCGAACTCGGTGCCACCGCCCAACTGTTGGTGCTCGGCTCCCGTGGCCGCGGCGGGTTCGCCAGCCTGCTGCTGGGTTCCAACGGCATGGCCGCCGCGCGCGACGCCGAATGCCCCGTCGTGGTGGTGCCCCGCCCCGGGCGCGAGGTGCACGGTGAGACCTACGCCCCACCTGGTCCGCGCGTCGTCGTCGGCCTCAAGGTCGACAGCCCGGACGAGGCCACGCTCGCCTTCGCCTTCACCGAGGCGGCCCTGCGCGGAGCCCGCCTCCAGGTCGTCGCGGCGTACACCTGGCCCGTGCAGACCTGGGCGGCCCCCGGCGACTTCGTGCCCCCGGTGATCGACCAGGACGCCGTCGAGAGGGAGACCCGCACGCTCGCCGAGGGCTTCCTCGCCCCGCACCGCGCCCGGCACCCCGGAGTCCGCACCGAGCCGTACGTGGCCCCGGGCGACGCGGCCGGACATCTCGTCGCCGCGTCGAAGGACGCCGACCTGGTCGTCGTGGGCCGTCACCGACGGCGCCTGCTCGCCCCCGCCCGACTGCTCGGCTCCGTCACCCACGCCGTCCTCCTCCACGCGGCCGCCCCGGTGGCGGTGGTCCCACCCGCTCCGCCGCAGGAGTGAGCCGGCTCTCCTGGGCGACGGCGTACCCCCAGCCACACCCGCTGCGGGAGTGCCGCCCACCGTCCTGCGGCAACCGGACCGGGACGGCCCGTCCTCAGGGACGTCCTCACGAACGCCGTCACGAACGCCGTCGCCGGTACGCGGAGCGCCGCCCGCACGGCACGGAGCCCCCACGGCCACGTACCATGGCGACATGTCGTTCCTCCGCCGCCGCAGCGCCACTCCCGCCGGGCCCGACTTCGACGTCCTGGCCATGGACCCGAGCGACTGGCCCGGCAATCTGAACGCCGGTCTGCTGCCCGCCCCCGACGGCAGCTGCCAGGGCCTGTACCTGCGGTACGACCTGTTCGGCGGCCGTGGCCCCGCGATGATCATCGGCAATCTGCCGGAGGGCTCACCGGCCCGTGACGTCGCCGAGGGCGAGGTCCCCTTCGAGGTCGGACAGCTCCTGCTGGCCCTGGAGAACGACGAGGAGGTGACCGTCGTCGGCGTGGAGGACATGCCGGTGATGCAGGGCGACAACCTCCTGATCGTGCGCCGTCTGAAGCTCTCCGAGAGCCGCGTCTCCTGCGTGCAGTTCGACCGCAGCGACAATGTCCTGGTGACCATCGCCACCTGGGACCGCCCCATCACCGACGACCTGTACGCCCTGCTGAAGCCGCTCCCGGCGGAGCTTTTCCAGCAGGGCTGAGGCGGCTACCCGCCGGACTGCTCCACCCGCACGTCGGCGGCCCGTACGAACGCCACCCGGTGGCCGAACTGGATCTCGTAGTAGAGGTCCTTGCCGGTCACCACCCGGTGCGAGCCGGTCGCGAAGGTGACGGCGTAGAAGTACTCGCCCGGCAGTTCGTCGCCGACCACGTACTTCTGATCCTTGAGCAGTCGGTACGGCAGCGGTGACAGGGTCTGCGCGGGCACTCCCGTCGGATAGGCCGAGGCCTCCGGATAGGCCCGCCCGTACACCGGGACGCTCGTCAGAGGGGCCTTCGGCGTCACCACCCGGCCGATCGCGGGCACCGCCGCCGGGTTCTTCTTCGGGTCCTTGAACCAGGCCTTCTGGCCCAGGTACCAGATGGCCGTCCAGTCGCCGTACCGGTCGGCGACCGCGTACTGCTGGCCCGTGGAGACCCGCGAGGACAGGTCGTTCACGTCCGTCGTCGGGATGGTGCCCAGGCCGATGTCCTTGATCAGGGCGGACTTCTCGTCGTGGTCGGAGTAGAGCCGCACCTCGCTGGAGCCGTGGGCCGCGCAGGGCCGGCCCGCGGCCGCGCACCCCGTGTACACGGGCTGGTTGGTGGCGTAGTCCGGGCGGATCGTCACCAGCCCGCCGTTCCCGCCGGCACCGGGTTCCAAGGGGCGTCCGAGCAGTTCGAAGTAGTGCCGCCAGTCCCAGTACGGGCCCGGGTCGGTGTGCATGCCGGGGATGGTCGACCCGGTCGGACCGGGCACGGTGTCGTGGCCGAGGATGTGCTGTCGGTCCAGCGGGATGCCGTACTTCTTCGCCAGGTACGCCACGAGCCGCGCCGACGACCGGTACATCGCCTCCGTGTACCAGGCGTCCGGGTTCGCCAGGAAGCCTTCGTGCTCCAGCCCGATCGACTTGGCGTTGACGTACCAGTTGCCCGAGTGCCAGGCCACGTCCTTCGCCTTCACATGCTGGGCGATATGGCCGTCCGTGGAGCGCAGGGTGTAGTTCCACGACACATAGGACGGGTCCCGCACGAGGTTGAGGACTCCCTCCCAGGCCCCTTCCGTGTCGTGGATGACGATGTACCTGATGCTCTGTGAGGCCGGCCGGTCGCCCAGGTCGTGGTTGCCGTAGTCGCCCTCGCCGAACTCCTCGTAGGGAGCCGGGATCCACTCGCAGGACACGGTCTGCGGGCACTCCGCGGCGGCGGCCTTCCGGGTGCGCAGACCCGTTCGGGTGAGCTGCCCGGTGTCGGGGGCCAGGCCCGGCTGGGGGGCCAGCGCGATCTGCTGGCCGGCGTCGGTGGTGCGCTCCTCGCCGGTGCGCAGCACGTCGTACACGTCGTTCGCGTACGCGGCGGCCGTCGCGCCGTCGTCGGCACCGGAGAAACGGGCCACCGCCCCGTACCAGTGGGCCGGGTCCGCGCTCAGCGGTTCACCGAGGTCCTTCTGCGCGGCGGCGAGGAGGGCCGCACCGCCGGCCACGTTCGCGGCGGGGTCGGTGCGCAGCCGCTCGGCGGGCAGGCCGGTCAGCTCGGCGGCTCTCGGCAACGTCCTGAGCCGGGCCGGGAGCGCGGAGCTCTCCGGGAGTTCCGTCTGCGGGTGCAGCGGCGCGCGGGCGCTGTCGCCGCGGGCGTCCTCCGTGCCGTCGCTGTGGTGGGGCGGCGCGTCGGCGAGCGCGGTGCGGGCGTCGGTCAGGTGCATCGGGCCGTAGCCGCCGGTCACGCTCGGCGCCCCGCCGTGCGCATCCCAGCGGGACTGGAGGTAGGAGACGCCCAGGAGCACGCTGGGCGGCACGTGGTACTCGGCGGCGGCGGACGCGAACGCCGACTGGAGCGCCCGCGCGGACGTCTGTGCCGCGGACGACTGCGCATCGGACGGGGCGGCGCCGAGCAGCGGCAGGAGCAACGCCGCCGAGCCCAGGATGCCCGAGGTTCTTCGGATGCGTCTGGGCCCGGCGGCTCGGTCGCGGTCGGTGGCGGATCCTCGCAATGCAGCCTCCTGGGACGGACGGGCGATGAACCGTAGGGGGCCGGACGTGCGTCAGTGGTACCGGCTTGCCTACGACCGTCAATCATGCCCAGCGACAGCTGATTTCCCATGTCAATCCGGGTCCACGGGATTTTCGTGGCGCAGGTTCCCGGTCCTGCGGGGCGTCAGTGGCGTACACCGGTGGCCGCCTCACGGGCCTGCCGCGGCATTACGAAGGTCCGCGGTACGCCCCCCAGCGCGCCGCGGACCTTCGTCCCCGTCAGCGAGTGCCGACCGCAGCGCGCACGGCCCGGCGGGCCAGCTGGCAGTCGTCGTGCAGCCGCCTCAGCAGCAGCCGCTGTTCCTCACCGGACGGCGCAGCACCCTGGTGGGCCACTCCCGGTGCCGCCGGGGTCGTGTCGTGCATCGAACGCTGCACGACCGTCTCGTAGGTACGGATCTCCCGCGTCAGGACGAGCATCAGATTCACCAGGAACGCGTCCCGTGAAGCCGGACCCGCCGACTGCGCCATCTGGCTGATCTGCCGCCGGGCCACCGGGGCGTCCCCGAGGACCGACCACAGCGTCGCGAGGTCGTACCCCGGCAGATACCAGCCCGCGTGCTCCCAGTCCACCAGCACTGGACCGGCCGGTGACAGAAGGATGTTCGACAGGAGGGCGTCTCCGTGGCAGAACTGGCCCATGCCGTGCCGGCCCGCGGACGCAGCGATGCCGTGCAGCAGCTTCTGCAGGTCACCGAGGTCCCGGTCGGTGAGCAGCCCGAGCTCGTGGTAGCGGTTGATGCGGGTCGCGTAGTCCAGCGGGGCGTCGAAGGTGCCCGCCGGCGGCCGCCAGGCGTTCAGCCGGCAGACCGCGCCGAGCGCCGCCCTGATGTCCGCGCGGGGCGGGGCCTCCGCCGGGTGCCGGTGCAGTGCCGCCACCCGTCCGGGCATCCGCTCGATGACGAGGGTGCAGTTGTCCGGGTCCGCCGCGATCAGTCTCGGCACGCGCACCGGAGGACGGTGCCGGACGAACGAGCGGTACGCGGCTATCTCGTGGCGGATCCGCTCGGTCCAGGCGGGCGAGTGGTCCAGTAAACACTTGGCGACGGCGGTGCTGCGTCCCGTCGTACCGACCAGGAGCACGGAGCGGCCGCTGCGCCGCAGCACCTGCACCGGGGCGAACTCCGGGCAGATCCGGTGCACCGAGGCGATCGCCGTGCGCAGCTGGGCGCCCTGAGGGCCGGACAAGTCGAGTCTCCCGCTGAGCGGTTGGGTGCCGAGCCCCGCAACGCGCCGCGTCCTGCCCGCACCGAGCACGGAGGCGGCCGGACGCGCGGGGTCGAGGTAGGGGCCGCCGCCCGCCGGGCGGGGGTGCAGCGACCTGGGTGGGGCGGACACGGAGGACGATGCTGCGTACATGGGCGAAACAGATCCCTTCGTGTGCCTGCGACGACAGTGCGCTGCCCGGCCCGGTCCCCCCGGTGCACCCTGGGGAATGCATCCGTTGTTGCCAGAAGGCGACCGGGTCGGGGTGGCGCGTTCCTACCTGACACCCGTCGGCCACTGGCACACCATCTGGCGAGGCCTGGCGAACCCTGGCGAATAGTCGCCCGGCAACTCTCACCGGGCTACTGTCAACTCAGCCGAGAACCTGGGGGCTTGATGTGAGCGGAGAACCCAACACCCGCCTTGCGGACCTGTTCGGCCTGGCCGGCTGGTCCAAAGGTGAACTCGCGAGGCTGGTCAACAAGCAGGCGGCGGCCATGGGCCACCCCCAGCTGGCGACCGACACCTCCCGGGTGCGGCGGTGGATCGACATGGGAGAGATCCCGCGCGATCCGGTGCCGCGGGTGCTGGCGGCCCTGTTCACCGAGCGTCTCGGCCGTGTCGTGACCATCGAGGACCTCGGTCTGGTCCGGCACGGGCGTGCGGGGAAACGGCCACGCGGCGGGAGTACGGAAGATCCCGACGGAGTGCCGTGGGCGCCCGAGCGGACTGCTGCGGTCCTCACCGAATTCACGGGAATGGACCTCATGCTCAACCGACGCGGCTTGGTGGGCGCGGGCGCCGCGCTCGCCGCGGGATCCGCACTCAGCAGCGCCATGTACGACTGGCTGCACACCGATCCGGCCCTGACCGCCGACGCTCCCCAGTTCGACGACCCCCTGCATGCCGACCCCGCCGGGTTCGACCGCTACGAGGCCGCTCCCATCGGGTCGCAGGAGATCGAGGAACTGGAACGCGCCGTCGAAGTCTTCCGGGCCTGGGACGCGGCCCGCGGCGGCGGGCTGCAGCGCAAGGCGGTCGTGGGCCAGCTCAACGAGGTGGGCGGCATGCTCGCCTACCGACACCCCGACCATCTGCAGCGGCGCCTGTGGGGCGTCGCCGCCAACCTCGCCGTCCTCGCGGGCTGGATGTCGCACGACGTCGGCCTGGAACCCACGGCCCAGAAGTACTTCGTCATCGCCGCCCATGCCGCGAGAGAGGGCGGCGACCGGCCCCGCGCCGGGGAGGCGCTCTCCCGAGCGGCTCGCCAGATGGTGCACCTGGGCCGGCCCGACGACGCGCTCGACCTGATGAAGCTCGCCCAGTCGGGCTCCGGCGAGGAGGTGCTGCCCCGCACCAGGGCGATGCTCCACACCATCGAGGCCTGGGCCCAGGCGTCCATGGGCAAGGGCCAGGCCATGCGCCGCACCCTCGGACAGGCGGAGGACCTCTTCGTCTCGGACCGGGGCGACGTGCCACCGCCGAGCTGGATGCAGACCTTCAAGGAGGAGGACCTGTACGGCATGCAGGCCCTGGCCTACCGGACGCTGGCCGAGCACGAGCCGGGCGCGGCCGTGCACGCCCAGCACTACGCGGAGAAGGCGCTGGCCCTGCGCAACGACGGCCGGGAACGGTCGAAGATCTTCGATCACCTGTCCATGGCCTCCGCCTGCTTCATCGCGGACGACCCCGAACAGGCGGACCGGTACGCCCGGCTGGCCCTGATGGCGATGGGGTCGAACTCCTCACGCCGCACCTGGGACCGGCTGGGCCAGATGTACCGGCTGACCGCCGCGTACTCCACCTACCCGAGGATCCACGAGCTGCGCGAGGAGATCAGACTGGCGCTGCCGAAGCCGAAGGGCAGGGGCGGCAACAGCGCCTCGGCATGAGGACAACCGTGCCGGCGTGGTTCTACGACGTCACCCTGGCGACGAGCACACACCCGTCGTCCTCGCGCTCGGCCTCGCCGAACTCCTCCACGATCATCCGCACGCAGTCCTGTGCGGTACGTGCCTCGCCGAATCGGGGGGCCAGGTCGAGGAGACGGTTCACGGACTCGGTGCGGCCGTGCCCGGGCACCAGCCCGTCGGTGTGCAGCAGGAGAAGGTCGTCCGGACGCAGGCTCTCCTCGGCCTGCTCGTAGACGGCGCCGGAGGTCGCGCCGAGCAGCACACCGGCCGGTGCCGCCAGCCTGCGCCCCGTCCCGTCGCGGAACAGCAGCGGGGCGGGGTGTCCGGCCTGCGCCCAGACCAGGGTGCGCGTCCCGGGCCGGTAGCGGCAGCACACCGCGCTGCCGAGCGCCGGTTGCACGGTGGCGTCGAGCAACTGGTTCAGCCAGGCCATGAGCTGACCCGGCTGGGCGCCGGCCATCGCCATGCCGCGGACGGCGCCCAGCAGGGTCGCCATGCCCGAGGTCACGGCGACTCCGTGACCGGTGAGGTCGCCGACGCTGAGCAGGGTCTCGCCGCCGGCGAGTTCGAGGGCGTCATACCAGTCGCCGCCGATGAGTGCGCTCGTCGACGACGGCAGGTAGTGGGCCGCGAGGTCGAGCGTCTCGGTGCCCTGGTGCGGGAGCCGCAGGGAGCCGCGCCACGGCGGCAGCACGGCTTCCTGCAGCTCGACCGCGAGCCGGTGCTCGGTCTGCGCGCGGTGCCGGTGACGCTGTAACGAGTCACGGGTCTCGTCCACCGTCCGTTGGCTGCGGCGCAGTTCGCTGACGTCCCGCAGCACGGCCCACATCGAGGCGGTGCTGCCGTCAGTGTCGAGCACGGGCTCGCCCATCATGTGCACGGTCCGAACGTCACCGTCCGGGCGTGCGACGCGGAACTCCCCGTCGATGGGCTTGGCGTCGACGAGGCAGTCGGTGACCATCGCGGTCAGCTTCGGCCGATCGTCGTCCAGCACCAGGGAGGGCAGCTCGTCGAGGGTCAGCGGGGGCGCGGCCGGGTCTCGGCCCAGGATCTGATAGAACTCGCCGGACCAACTGGCTTCGTCCGTCAGGAGGTTCCACTCCGCGCTGCCGACCCGGCTGAGCAGCGAGCCGCGCCGGGGAGCGGGTGGCGCGGTCAGGGCGGCGGGCGCCGCCTCGGGGGAGGCGGGCACGGGCGGCGGGCCGTCCCGCAGCTGCGCCAAGTGCTCGTCCAGGTCGTCGAGTTGGTGCAGCGCCAGGTCGTACAGCGCACGCTGCCATCGGTCCCGCGGGTCCGGGCCGTCCGGCCGCGTGTCCCGTCGCACGGCGTCCACCTCGCCCTTGAGCCGGCGCGCCTGCGATATGAGCGCGTCGACCGAGCCGCGTCCTGGCGGTGGGGCGGCGGGGTGGTCCGCAGAGAGATGGGGTGGCATGACGCACTCCGATGCGTGACGGTACGACCAAGGCGGATGGAAGGACCGTTAACGACTGTTGCACAGCCCGCCACGGGCTGTAAGGGATTTGGCAACACACGATACGGTGGTGCTTCTGGCATATGCCACAGTCTTCACGGCGCGGACGGGCCGGGCGCCCGGGGTGCGGCACCAAGTGGGTCAAGTCGTGGTTTTTGCACGGAACTTGACCGGTCGTCGAGGGGTCGACACGGTTTCAGTTATGTGTTCGACGGCATTGTGTTCTAGGAGTGTGACACGGGGATCGCCCCGCGCCCAGCCCTTGAACGACCGCCCGCGGTCAGTACCGCAGGACGGCCGCCATCCCGTCGGCGTCGCGGAGGGTCCCGTCCGGGACGAACCGTACGTCGGCGCCGGTCTCCAGGCACTGTTCGACGATCTCGTCCACGATGTCCTCGCGGCCGTCGAGGTCGCCGCTCACCGCCGGGACAAGGTGGTCGCCGCTGTCGTCGCGCACCGTGACCCGGTAGTTCTCCTCGACGGCCAGCAGGCGCACGCGGCCCTCGCGGGCGCTCTGCCACAGCTCGTCGACGCCCGCCGCGAAGGCCCGGCGGCCACGCGCCGATTCGAGTTCGCGGGCCACGGAGTCGGTGCTCCTGCGGACCTCGGCGTCGACTAGTGGCCGGACCGCCTGCCACACGGTCTCGGGGGTGCCGTGGGCGAGACCGCCGTGCGGGACGTGGACGGCGTCCTCGGTGACACTGCCGACCTCGTCCAGGAGGGAGAGCGCGGCGGGCTCACCGGTGACGTACAGGGGGCGTTCGTCGTCGCGCAGGACGGCGCTCATCGCGGTGTCCGCCTCGCGCAGGAAGTGGCGGGTGCCCTCGTCCCGGAAGGTGCTGGGCAGGTCGCCGATGCGCTCCTGGCGTTCGGCGTCGAAGTTGTCGCGGCTTCTGGCCAGCGGGAAGCCGCCGGTGTGGGCCTCGGTGACCCGGTCCGTGCCGCCGCTCCACAGGGTGATGCGGTCCGCGGAGAGCGACAGCACCCAGAACGTGTGTTCGGCGGCCTGCGCGGAGACCAGGTTGCGGGTCAGGAAGGTGTCCGAGAGGACCACGCGCTCGGGCACCGGCCGGGCCAGCGACCACACCTGGTGCTCACCCGGGGCGGCATAGATCACCAGACCGTCCTCGGCGTGCGCCAGGTCGACTTCGGTGAGGGCCTGGTCGAGCTGCCGGGCGACGTCCATGCGCCGTTCCCGGGCGACGGCGGGGTCGGCCTCCAGCTGCCGCTTGGCCTCGGCCACCACGTTGCGCAGCCGGACCCGGTCCTGCGCGTTGTCGGGTTCGCGGCGGTGCGTGGGCGTCAGTACGGACACCGCGGGATAGGGGCGCGGGCGGCGCAGTTCGGTGAGGGTCGCGGGGCTGAGTGCAGGCTCCATATCAGCACCATAGGACCGATTCGCGGATCAGGCATTTGGGGCAATCCGGTGAGTGATCCCGGTGGGGCCATCGGTTCGGTTCGGGTGCGGCGGGGTGGCGTGTCCGGCCCCCTGGCCCGCCTGGTCCGTGGGCGGCACGGCGGGCACGGCGGGCGCGGCGATCGTGCCCTGCGCCACCGCGCGCAGGGTCGCGGCTCCCTCGCCCTCGACGGTGCTCAGGTCGCATGGCAGACGACGCGGGTGCGGCCCGCCCGGACCACCCGGGCGTGGGCGCGCGGCACGTCACCCTCGGCCGGGCCCAGGTGGTCGATGGTGAAACCGGCGGTGACCAGCCGGGCGTCGACCATCGGACCCGCGGCGAAGGTCGGTGCCTTGTCCGCCGCGTAGCCGAGCACGCCGCCGTGCACGTAGCCGTACTGCTGGAGCAGGTCGTCGCGGATGTCCAGTTCCAGGATCGCCTCGCCGCCGCCGAAGGCGGTGAGCCGGGCGCCGAGCAGGGCGCTGAAGGGCTGCGCCGCCAGGATCTTCCGGGCGAGCGGCAGGCCGGGAGCCTCGTTCACGGGAAGCCTCACTTCACTGGTGAAGTGAGGGGGGCGCGGGTCTGCCGCCTCTGTCAAGATCGGCCCATGTCCGAGCCCGACGAGCGCCTGTTCTTCCTCCTGCAGCAGGCCGCGCACCGACTGCGCACGGTCGCGGACCGGCGCTGTCTGGCCGCCGCCGGGGTCACCACGGCCCAGCTCGGCGCCCTGTTCGCGGTGCACGACGAGCCGGGCATCACCCAGCAGCGTCCGGGGACACGTCAGTCGCGGTCGCCCTCCGGGCCGCAGGAGCTGCCGTCCGGCGGGAGCGAGCCGTACAACAGGAACGCGTCGACGTTCCGGTGCACACACTTGGAGGAGGAGTACCCCGTGTGTCCCTCGGCCCTGTTGTCGAGCACCACGGCCGAGTCGCCGAGCCGTTCGGCCGTCTCCACGGTCCAGCGGTACGGCGTCGCCGGATCGCCGCGGGTGCCCACGAGGAGCATCTTCGGCGCGCGTACGTCCCGCACCTTCTCACGGATGAAGTCGGTGCCCTTGGGACGGCCGAAGCACATCAGATACTCGGTGAGCCGGTAGCGGCCGAAGACGGGGGAGGCCTCCTCGTACGCGGCGCGCAGCCGGCCGAGGTCACGGGTGATCCGGTCGGCGCCGGGACGGTCGGGATCGTCCGCGCAGTTGATCGCCATCAGCGCCGACGGAAGATTGTCGAGCGGCACGTCCTCCTGGTCGACCAGACCGCCGCCCGGCCTGGCACCGGGCCTGGAGCCGGACGTCCGGACGACGGATCCGCCGCCGGAGAAACCGAGGAGCGCCCCGGGGTCCCCGTCCTCGACCAGCGAGGCGAGCGCCCGCTCCAACAAGGGCCACAACTCCTCGCCGTAGAGGGCCTGCCCGATGGCGCCGACGAGGTCCTGCCCGGTGAAGTCCTCGCCGAAGTCCGTCGGCACCGGGTCCTCGTCAAGCGACCCGACCAGCCGTACGACCGCCTCGCGCGCCGAACGGGCGTCGGTGCCGAACGGACAGGCGAGGTCCTTCGCACACCAGGTGACGAAGTCCTCCAGTGCCCTCTGCTGACCCTCGGCGCCCGCCACACCCTGCTCGGACAGCGGCTCGGTGAGGGTGTCGACACCGTCGAGCACCAGCCGGCCGACCTTCTCGGGGAACTGGGCCGCGTACACCGCGCCGAGTCGGGTCCCGTAGGAGAAACCGAGGTAGTTGAGCTTCTTGTCGCCGAGGGCCTGGCGCATCACGTCCAGGTCGCGGGCGGCGTTCACCGTGCCGATGTACGGCAGGACGGGCCCGGCGTGCTTCGCGCAGGTGGCCGCCGACTCGCGTACCCGCTTGAGCGCGGCCCGCGGATCGGCGGTGATGTCCGTTTCCCCGTCCGTCAGCAGGACGGGGAGCTCGGTACGGGCGCCGCAGCTGACCGGCGAGGAGCGGCCGACGCCCCGGGGGTCGAAGGACACCACGTCGTAGTCCCTCGTCAGACCCATGAAGTCGTCGCCTCCCGCGGCGAGTTCGGCGACTCCCGGGCCACCGGGCCCGCCGAAGTTGAGCAGCACCGAACCCCGTGACCTTCCCGTCGCCCGGTAGCGGGCGAGCGCCAGGTCGAGGGTGGGCCCGCGCGGTCGCGCGTAGTCCAGGGGGACGGTGACCTTTCCGCACTGGAGATCCGCGGGCATGTCCACGCCCTCGCACTTCGCCCACGCCACCTTCTGGCGGTAGTACCGCGACAGATCCGGTACGGAGCCGTGCGACGCGGTCGCCGGGAGCCCCGCGCCGAGCAGGGCCAGTCCGGCCGCCGAGGTGATCGCGCGGCGCCGGGCCGTGGGCCGCGCCGACAGCTTGGCCAGCATCCATGCCTCCAGAGGCGCCCGTCGCGGACCGGGAAGCGGCGCCCTCGATCACGATAGGCGGACGTCCCAGGGCACGCCTCCGGCCAGCGGGACCACGGCACCTGCCCTACCCCGCACCCCGCACCCCGCACCCCGCACCCCGCACCCGGCGACGGTTCGGCGTCATGCCCCGGGCGCCGACACCGCGGCAGCTCCCGCTCCCGGACGTCCGCGTGCACCACGTTCACCGGCACGCGCCGACGGCCCCGGCCAGGACGGCCTGCAGATCCTGGTCCGGCCGCGGCGCTGCGCGTGGAACAGCCGCCGGCTCGTGTCCGTCCCGCCCAGGATCCGCCGCTCCACGCGGGTCACGTGCCGGTGCGCGGTTCGACGCCACCTGCGCCCACGACCTGGTGCCTAGCCGGCCCGGCCGTGGAACCGGCGGTGGAGGGCGCGCACCTCCTCGACCAGCTCCGGCACCGGGCCGTCCACCGCCACTCCGGGTGCCACCTCCCGCACCGGAAGTGTCCGTACCGGCGGCGCGGGCACCCCCAACTCGGCCAGCCACTCGGCGAGTTGCGCGGACGAGGCCACGTACACGATGCGTCCCAGACCCACCCAGGCGTGCGCGGCCGCGCACATCGGACAGTGCTCGCCGGACGTGTAGACGGTCGCCGCGGCCCGCTCCTCGGGCGTCAGCCGGGCCGCCGACCAGCGCGCCAGCTCGAACTCGGGGTGCCGGGTGCGGTCGCCGGAGGCCACCCGGTTGTGGTCCTCGGCGAGCGCGCTGCCGTCCGCGCCCACCAGCACGGAACCGAACGGCTCGTCCCCGGCCTCCAGCGCCTGTGCCGCGAGCTCCACGCAACGGCGCAGATGGGGCAGTTCGGCGTCCTGCACGACCATGGCGTACGCCCCTCCTCTTGGCATGATCTCCGGCAGAGCCTAGGCCAAGGGGCCGCGTGCGGGGGCTGGACCGGGGCCCTCGGGCTCGGCGGGGTGCGTGTGTGTGGTGGGGGCGGGTGGTGAGGCGCCGGCGCCCGGGTGCTGGAACGTGGGCGGACGGACCGACCGCGAGTACGACCACGCGGCCGGAGGGCGTCCGCGGCGCGGCTGCCCCGCGGCGGTGATCGACGGAGCGTGTGATCGACGGAGCATGCGAACGACGTGGCGGGTCGGTGTCGTTGAGCGCGCGCGGCCTTGAATGATGTTGCCGCGGGGGCCTCAGGGGTGGTGGAGTGAGCACATGGATCACACCGCGGTACTCGCCCTGTACGACCGGGACATGCGTGAGGGAGCGCAGGCGGGCGACCCAGGTGCCCGGATCGAGCGGGTGGGGCAGGTGGTCCGCCAGGTCTCCTCGGCGTTGGGCTGGAACGGTGTGGTCTGGTCCGACCTCGACGACTCGTCCGCCGACGCGGCGATCGCCGAGCAGATCGCCCACTACCACGCGCTGGGCCTCGCCTTCGAGTGGAAGCTCTACGGACACGACCTGCCCGTGGACCTCGGGCAGCGGCTCAAAGCCGCCGGTTTCACTCCCGAGCCCGAGGAGACGTTGATGATCGGCGAGGTCGCCGATCTGCCCCTGGACGCCGGCCCTCCCGAGGGCATCCGCTTCCTGCCGGTCACGGACCGGGCCGGCGTCGACCTCGTCGCCGACGTGCACGCCAAGGCGTTCGGCACCGACAGTTCCCGGCTGCGGCACCAGTTGCTCGCGCGGCTGACGGAGGATCCGGACTCCGTCGTCGCCGTGGTCGCGCTGGACGGGGACACACCGGTGAGCGCCGCCCGTATGGAATTCGTCCCCGGCACCCGGTTCGCCGGCCTGTGGGGCGGCGGCACCGTCGAGGGCTGGCGCGGCCGGGGCATCTACCGCGCGCTCGTCGCACACCGGGCCCGCGCCGCCCTCGACCGCGGCTACCGCTATCTTCAGGTCGACGCCTCCGCCCAGAGCCGCCCCATCCTGGAACGCCTCGGCTTCCAGCCGCTGAGCACGACGATGCCGTACATCCACGGCGCGTAGCCTCGTCACCGGTCGAGGCGTACGGCTGGACTCCCTCCTCCCTCGTCCCTCTCTGCCGCGGACATCGGCCTGCCGGTCTCGCGCCCCCGCCACCAAGGCGCCACGCTGCAGCGCCGACCGAGGGAAGTACGCCCATCACGCGCGCACGGCGCGCCGGCTCCCGCCGACGCGCCGTCTTCTGTCTGCTGTGTCCCCCGGTCTTCCGTAACGCGCGCGGCGCGCGCCTCAGCGGCGGGCCCGCGAGCGGTCCAGCGCGCTCACGCCCAGAGCGGCGAGGCCGATCTGGATGAGCCACTCGATCCAGTCCACGCCGTTCGTGTCGGCCACGTCGAAGGCGCCGGCGATCGCCGAGCCGATCAGCGCGGCGACGATGCCGACGGCGATCGTCCACAGGATGCCGATGCGCTGGCGCCCCGGGACCACGAGCCGGCCCAGGACACCGATGACGATGCCGATGATGATGGCACTGATGATGCCGTCGATCTCCATCTCCGCCCCTCTTCGTCAAGACCCCGCACCAGTGCTTATGCCCCTTGGGGGCAGGGACAGTCCGCCTGCGCGCCAACCCCTGGCCAAGGCATGGTCAACGTCTGGTCCGGCGGTGAGAGGATCCCTGTTCCGGCCCTGCGTTGCCATGTACGGTTCAAATATTCGGCCGCGCGGACCCTCGTACGGCCGATGCTCTACGCGCGCAGACCTGCCCACTGTCTACGCGTGTAGGTCCGGTTCCCGCACCGCATCGTCTCCCCAACCCCCACGGAGGTACGCCGGATGCCCGGACTCATCCTGTCCCGCGCCAGACTCGGAACCGTTCTCGCCGCGCTCGGCCTGCTGGCCGCAGGCGTCACCGTCCAGACAGCCGTCACCGCGACATCCGCGCACGCGGCCACTCCCCACCGCATCCTGTTCGACAACGCCCACGCCGAGACGGCCGGCAACGCCGACTGGATCGTCTCCACCAGCCAGCCCGACCCGCTCGGCCAGGACCCCTCGCCGTCCGCGGAGTCCGACTGGACCGGCGCGCTGTCCTCCTGGGGCGTCGCCCTGCAGAAGACCGGCGACTACAGCCTCAAGACGCTGCCCTCGGGCGCCGGTCTCAGCTACGGCGGCTCCTCGGCGACCGACCTGTCGAACTTCGACACCCTGGTCCTGCCGGAACCGAACACGTTGTTCACCACGGCGGAGAAGACCGCGATCATGAACTTCGTGAAGAACGGCGGAGGTCTGTTCATGATCTCCGACCACACGGGCGCCGACCGCAACAACGACGGCGAGGACGCGGTCGAGATCCTCAACGACCTGATGAGCGACAACAGCGTCGACTCGACCGACCCCTTCGGCTTCTCCATCGACTCGCTGAGCATCAGCTCCGGCTATCCGGCGGCCATCAGCGACAGCGGCAACCCGGTGCTGCACGGTTCCTTCGGCACGGTCACCAAGAGCCTCATCGCCAGCGGCACGACCGCCACGCTCAAGCCCGCCGACAACGCCGGCGTCAAGGGCCTGCTCTACCGCAGCGGTTACTCCGGCAACACCGGCGCCTTCTTCGCCACCAGTACCTTCGGCAGCGGCCGCGTCGCCTTCTGGGGCGACAGCTCGCCCATCGACGACGGCACCGGCCAGTCGGGCAACACCCTCTACGACGGCTGGAACGACACCGGCGCCACCAACGCGGCCCTCGCCCTGAACGCCACCGAGTGGCTGTCCGGCGCGAGCGGCGGCGGCGACGGGGGCGGTACCGGGGGCGGAGGAACCTCCTGCGCCGACGCCCAGCTGCTCGGCAACCCCGGCTTCGAGTCCGGCGCGAGCACCTGGACGGCGACGAGCGGCGTCATCACCAACTCCACCGGGCAGGAGGCCCGTTCAGGCTCGTACTACGCCTGGCTCGACGGCAACGGCACCGCCGCCACCGACACTCTCGCGCAGTCGGCGGCCATCCCGTCCGGCTGCTCCGCGACCCTGAGCTTCTACCTGCACATCGACACCGCGGAGACCACGACCAGCACCGCCTACGACACCCTGAAGGTGCAGGTCCTCAACAGTTCCGGCACGGTGCTGGGCACACCGGCCACATACTCGAACCTCGACGCGGCCGCGGGCTACATCCAGCGCAGCGTCAACCTCGGCGCCTACGCGGGGCAGACCGTGACGGTGAAGTTCACCGGCACGGAGGGCTCCAGACTCCAGACGTCCTTCGTCGTCGACGACACGGCGCTCGACGTCACCTGATCGCCCGACATCAGCGGCGGACCCGGCACCGACGCCCGGTCCGCCGCTCCCGATCCCCCCGGTGTCCGCGGGCACCCCCTTGTCCAGTTTCCGCGCCGGGACAGCGGAATACCTCGCTTATCCTTCCAGCCGCGGCGGACGAGGCAGAGGCAGAACCGGGAGGACCTGTGGAGGAGTCGGTGCTCGGCGGCGGTGCGGTCAACGAGGTCGTGCGGGTCGGGGCCACCGTGCGGCGCACACCGTCCCGGGAGGCGGAGTACGTAGGGGACCTGCTCGCGTTGTTCGAGCGGCGCGGGTGGGCCGGCGCGCCGCGCTTCCTGGGGACGGACGAGAAGGGGCGGGAGACGTTCGGGTACATCGAGGGGCGGGCGGCCCTGACGGCGGCGGACCGTGCCGCCGCCCGCACCGACGCCTGTCTCGTGCGGGTGGCCCGGCTCGTCCGCGCGTTCCACGACCTGACCCACGGCACACCGCTCGCGGAGGACCGGGACGTCGTGTGCCACAACGACCTCGCCCCCAAGAACACGGTGTACGCCGTCGAGGGCGGCCGGTGGCGCCCGGTCGCCTTCATCGACTGGGACCTCGCCGCTCCGGGGGAGCGCGTCCACGACGTCGCCCACGTCTGCTGGCAGTACCTGGATCTGGGACCCGGTGTGGGTGACGTACCGGAGGTGGCCCGCCGGATACGGCTGATCTGCGACGCGTACGGCCTCGACGGGCGGGGCGACCTCGTCGGCACCATCCTGTGGTGGCAGGACCGGTGTTGGCGTGGCATCGAGGCCGGGGCGCGGCGAGGTGAACGGGCCATGGCCGGGCTGCGCGCGGCCGGGGCCGTCGACGAGGTGCGCGACGCCTGGGAGTGGGTCGCCGCTCACCGGGGCCAACTGGAGGGCTTGCTGCGCTGACACCGGTGCGCGCCGGCCCGGAGCTCAACGACGACGGCGAACTCTCCGGCGTGTCCGGCGGCCGGCGGGCGCTGCTGTCCAACCTGACGTCCCTGTTGGAGACCGGCGGCCCGCTGCCTCGGGAGCCTTGGCGGGTCCCGGCTCCCTGACAGCCCGTGGACGGAAACGAGAGTGCCGGTCCGCGTGGGGTGCGGACCGGCCCTTGTGTCCGTCGGTTCCTACGGCCGCGGGGCGCTCCTCGCCGCCGTACCGATGCACATCAGCCCCAGGATCACGGCGAGGGCGCCGACAACGACGTTGTTCCAGATGACCCCGGCGTCCGGGCCGGCGCCGACGATCCACGGCGCCACGATCATCCACACACCCAGTGCGCACATGGCCCAGCTCAGGCCGTACATGCGCTCCGGGGCCCGGGTGAATCCCAGGGCCAGCAGGCCGATGGCGATGCCTACGATCAGGTTGTGGGCCACGAGGCTGGGCTGGCTCGTCGTGTAGTGGAGGATCCAGGGCGACGCGGCGCAGTACAGACCGAGCAGGAACACCGGTCCGTCCACGAGCGCCACATCGCGACCGCCGAGCATGCGGGCGTAGCGGTCCCGCATTTCCGGAGCGTCGGGGTGGGTGGTGATGTCACCTCTGGTGTGCGAGACGTTGGCCATGATTCGTCTCCTTCGACTTGCAGGCCTGACCGCCTGATGCGGTGTGCGGAAAGCGTCGCTTTGCGTCCATTCTGCGCTTATTTTCCCTTTATGTGTAGTGGTGGGCGGTGGGAGGGGTTTCGTCTCGCGCCCCGAGCCGGTTGTGGAGGTTTGCGGGGGGTTTGCCGCGTGTTCCGGCCGGGTTGCGGTGCGGGGCACATGCCGGGGCCGTTCCCGGGCAGCCGAACCGTACGAGAGATGACGGAGAGAGCCGAAGAATCGAGCTGGAGGTGGCTGCCGCTATGGGCGCGAAGGTGTTGGAGCGGTTTCCTGCGGGAGCTCCGCGCGGATCGTGGCCGGCGGAGGAGTACGCGGCGGCGCGGCGCGCCGAGGGTGAGCCCGCGACGGTCGTGATGGACCTGAAGTCGGACGCGTTCCTCGTGGTGGTCCCGACGCGGGACGAGGTGGAGGCCGCTCAGGCCTGACCTGCCGGTCCGGGCCCGCGCGGGCCCGACGGCGCCCTGTGCGGGGGCGCTTCGAGACTGACGGGGACGTCCGGATCATTCCGGACGGGCGGGGCGCGGCGGACGCTCGCGGGTTTCAGCGGTCGGCCGATGTCCCGCCCAGTTCCCGGGCCCGGCGTACGAACACGTCGTGGAGGTCCTGTGCCGCGCGCGGCACGGACTCGGCCTTGCGGCGTTGCAGCATCAGCAGCACCCGGGTCGTGTCGCCCGCGATCGGCCGGTAGGTGATCGTGCCGAGCCGCTCCAGCGGATCGCCGATGACGCTGAAGTCCGGCAGGACCGTCGCCCCCAGTCCCTCGGCGACCATCAGCTTGCCCATCTCCGCGCCGTCCGTGGAGTACGAGAACAACGGGTCGCGGCCGGCCAGGAGCCGGTGCACATAGCGGTGCATGACGTATCCGGTGCGCATCGCGATCAGCGGCTCGGCGAGCAGGTCGTCCACCGACACGGCGTCCCTGGACGCGAGGGCGCTGCCGGGCCGCACGCACACCACCGGGCGCCCGCGCAGCAACCGCGTCGACTCGAAGCCCGCGGGTACGTCGTCGCCTTCCAGGTGGTTGACCAGGCCGAGGTCGAAGCCGCCCTCGGCCAGGGCTCGGTGGATCTCCGCCTGCTGTGCGCCCACCACCTCGACCTGGGTGACGGGATGCGCCGCGCGGAACTCCCGTACGGCCGGCACCAGAAGGGGGACGGTGGCCGCGTTCACGGTGCCGACGCGCACCATGCGGCTGGTGCGGTGCTGTTCGCCCGCCGCCGCCCGCAGCCGGTCCACCGCCTCCAGCACCTGGGCGATGTGCGGCAGCAGCTCCCGGCCCTCCGCGCTCATCGTCGCCCCGGACCGCTTGCGCTCCAGGAGGTCGACTCCCAGTTCCCGCTCCAGGTTCCGGACGGTCTCGCTCAACGCGGGCTGCGACAGGCGCAGTTCCTCCGCCGCCCGGCGCAGGGAGCCGAGCCGGGTGACCGCGGCGATGTATTCCAGCTGTTCGGTGCGCACGGCAGCAGAATGCGGGTGATTCCACGGACCGTTCAAGGGTTTCCCTGTCACACGTTCGTGAAATTCAATGGTCCGGGATACGAGACCGGTCGGGTTTTCCTTGACGGCCCTCGCCGCCGACTGCCACCATCGACGACATGAAGATGCGACTGGACCTCACGCGGCGACGCCATGTCGACCTCGCGCGCGTCTCCAGCGCCTCCTGTTGCCTCGCGGTCTGATCCGCCGCCCTTCCCGCGCACCCGCACTGTCCCCCTGACCGGGACAGCAGTCTGCGTGTCTCCCTTTCACGCCGCCTGAATCCAGGCCGACATCCAGAGATCGCCACTGAATCCCGCGGTCTTTCCCGCCCATTCGATTCGGCGTTCCCGAAAGTCCCGCGCATTCCGCAACAGGAGTTCCGCATGCCCGCCGCGCCCCTGAAATTCGCCTATTGGGTCCCCAACGTCAGTGGAGGACTCGTCACCAGCAGGATCGAGCAGCGCACCGACTGGGGATACGACTACAACCGCGAACTCGCCGTCCTCGCCGAGAACAACGGCTTCGACTACGCCCTCAGCCAGGTCCGCTACATGGCCAGCTACGGCGCCGAGTACCAGCACGAGTCGACCAGCTTCAGCCTCGCCCTGCTGCTCGCCACCGAGCGCCTGAAGGTCATCGCCGCCGTCCACCCCGGCCTGTGGCACCCCGGCGTCCTCGCCAAGCTCGGCGCCACCGCCGACCACCTGTCGAAGGGCCGCTTCGCCGTCAACGTCGTCTCCGGCTGGTTCAAGGGCGAGTTCACCGCCCTGGGCGAGCCCTGGCTGGAGCACGACGAGCGCTACCGCCGCTCCGAGGAGTTCATCCGCGCCCTGCGCCAGATCTGGACCGAGGACCACACCGAACTCGCCGGTGACTTCTACCGGTTGCGTGACTTCTCCCTCAAGCCCAAGCCACTCAACACGCCCGAGCGCCCGCACCCCGAGATCTTCCAGGGCGGCAACTCCACCGCCGCCCGCGCCATGGCCGGCCG
The DNA here is from genome assembly GCF_000721105.1 of Streptomyces cellulosae. Classification (GTDB taxonomy): domain Bacteria; phylum Actinomycetota; class Actinomycetes; order Streptomycetales; family Streptomycetaceae; genus Streptomyces; species Streptomyces cellulosae_A. The sequence continues at coordinate 110,953 of NZ_JOEV01000028.1, read as the reverse complement.
GGTCTCCGACTGGTACTTCTCCAACGGCAAGGACTTCGACGGGGTGACCGAGCAGCTCGCGGACGTCCGCAGGTCCGCCGCCGAAGTCGGACGCAGGCCCCCGAAGTTCGGGCTCAACGGCTTCCTCATCGCCCGCGACACCGAGGCCGAGGCCCGCGAGACGCTCCGTGAGATCGTCGCCCAGGCCGACTCCGAGGCCGTCGAGGGCTTCGGTGCCGCCGTCAAGCAGGCCGGCCAGTCCGCCGCCGACGGCAAGGGCATGTGGCAGGACTCCAGCTTCGAGGACCTGGTCCAGTACAACGACGGCTTCCGTACCGGCCTCATCGGCACCCCCGAGCAGATCGCCGAGCGGATCGTCGCCTACAAGAAGCTCGGCGTCGACCTCCTGCTCCTCGGCTTCCTGCACTACCACGAGGAGGTCGAGTACTTCGGCAAGCGGGTGCTGCCGCTCGTGCGCGAGCTGGAGGCCCAACTCCCCGAGGACGAGCCCGAGTTCGCCGCGTCCCACGCCTGACCGTCCGCGCCGCACCGCGAAAGAGGCAGACACTCATGAGCACCGTCACCCCCACCGACTGGCAGACCCTCCCCACCCCGACGACCGCCGAGGACTGGATCGCGCGCGCCGCCGAAGTGGCCGCCGTCCTCGCCACCGACGCCGCCGCCCGTGACCGCGCGGGCGCCACCCCGTACGCCGAGGTCCAGCTCCTGAAGGACTCCGGCCTGGTCACCCTGCTCGGCCCCACGGAGCACGGCGGCGCCGGCCAGGACTGGCCGACCGCCTACCGGGTGGTCCGCGAGGTCGCCAAGGCCGACGGCTCCATCGGCCAGCTCCTCGGTTACCACTACCTGTGGAACTGGGCCGCCCGGTTGGTCGGCACCCGCGAGCAGTGGGAGCACGTCGAGGCGGAGGCCGCCCGCAACCGCTGGTTCTTCGGCGGGGCCGTCAACCCGCGCGACAAGGACGTGATCGTCACCGAGGACGGCGACGACCTGGTCTTCACCGGCCGCAAGTCCTTCTCCACCGGCAGCAAGGTCTCCGACGTCACCGTCCTCGAAGGCGTCCTGGAGGGCACCGACAGCCACGTCTTCGCGATCGTGCCCTCCGACAGCGAGGGCCTGACCTTCCACGACGACTGGGACAACATCGGCCAGCGCCTGACCGAGAGCGGTGGCGTCACGATCGACGGGGTCCGCACGCCCTGGTCGTCGGCGGCCGGATACGTCGACAAGCAGTTCCAGCCGCGCATCTACAACACCCTCAACGTCCCGACCATCCAACTCGTCTTCGTCAACTTCTACCTCGGCATCGCGGGCGGCGCGCTGGAGACGGCCGCCACCTACACCCGGACCCGGACGCGGCCCTGGCTGCACGGCGGCCACGACCGCGCGGTCGACGAGCCGTACGTCATCGACACCTACGGCGACCTCACCGCGAAGCTCTGGGCGGTGGAGGCCCTCGCCGACACCGTCGCCGCCGAGGGGCAGAAGCTGCACGACGACCCCGACGCGGTCACCGAGCAGATCCGCGGCGACTTCGAGGTACGGGTGGCCGCCGTGAAGGCACGCGCCACCGACGTGGCCCTGGAGATCTCCCACCGCATCTTCGAGGTGACCGGCGCCCGCTCCACCACCACCGCCGAGGGCCTCGACCGCTTCTGGCGCAACGTCCGCACCCACACCCTGCACGACCCGGTCGCCTACAAGCGACGCGAGGTCGGCCGCTGGGTCCTCGAGGGCGAACTGCCCGAACCCACCTGGTACTCCTGACCACCCGTTTCGGGGCGCCCGCCATCCGCGGGCGCCCCGGCCTCCCCGAAAGAGGACCCATGGCCACCGTCCTGTCCGTCTCCGGCAGCCCCTCCGCCTCCTCCCGCACCGGAAAGCTCCTGCGCCATCTCGACGCCCGTCTCGCCGCCCAGGGCCACGAGGTGATCCCCCTCGACGTCCGCACCATCCCCGCAGAAGCCCTGCTCGGCGCCGACTTCCGGCACCCCGCGATCATCGAGGCCACCGAGCTCTTCGAGCGCGCCGACGGCGTCGTCATCGGCACCCCCGTCTACAAGGCGGCCTACTCCGGGGTCCTCAAGGCACTCCTCGACCTGCTCCCGCAGTACGCCCTCGCCGGCAAGACCGTCCTCCCGCTGGCGACCGGCGGTACCACGGCCCACGTCCTGGCCATCGACTACGCCCTGCGTCCGGTGCTCAGCTCGATGGGCGCGGCCCACATCGTGCAGGGCTGGTTCACCCTCGACAAGGACATCACCGCCCACGACGACGGCACCCTCACCGTCGCCCCGACCGCGATCCAGGCCCTCACCCAGGTCCTCGACCAGTTCTCGACGGCCCTGGGCCGCACCCCCCTGCTGGCCGCGGCGGGCTGACACCGTGACCGCGAAAGTCATCGCCGACGACGTCGAGGCCCTGACGGTGGCCCGCCTGCTCGCCGACGAGTTCCGCGCCGGCGCCTCGGAGCGGGACACCGAACGCCGCCTGCCGCGTGAGGAGCTGGACCGCCTGTCCGCCTCCGGACTCCTCGCGGTCACCGTGCCCGCGGAGCACGGGGGAGCGGACGTACGCCAGGAGACCCTGGCGGAGATCTTCCGGCTGCTCGCGTCGGCCGACGCGAGCCTCGCCCAGATCCCGCAGAGCCACTTCGTGTACGTGAACGTCATTCGCCGCCAGGGCACCCCTGAGCAACGGGAGTTCTTCTTCGGCGAGGTGCTCGCGGGGCGCCGCTTCGGCAACGCCCAGTCGGAGGCGGGCACCACACACGTCCAGGACATCCGCACCCGCCTGGAACCGGCCCCCGACGGCTCGTACACCCTCACCGGTGTCAAGCACTACTCCACCGGCGCCCTCTTCGCCGACTGGATCCCGGTACTGGCCCGCGCCGAGGACGACAACCTGCACGTCGCCTACGTCCCCCAGGGTGCCCCTGGCCTCACGGTGATCGACGACTGGGACGGCATGGGCCAGCGGACCACGGCCAGCGGCACCGTCCGCCTGGACGGTGTCCACGTCCCGGCCGACCGCGTGCTCCCGCACCACCTCACCTTTCAGGGCCCCCAACTCCACGGTGCGGTCGCCCAGTTGCTGCACGCGGCCATCGACGCGGGCATCGCCGGGGGAGCGCTGGCAGAGGCCGCCGAGTTCGTCCGCACCAAGAGCCGCCCCTGGTTCGAGAGCGGAGTCGACACGGCGGCCGAGGACCCGCTGCTGATCCAGCGCTTCGGCGAACTGGCCGTCCAGGTGCGGGCGTCCGACGCACTGCTGCGGGAGGCCGCCCGCAGCGTGGACGCGGCCCGCGCCGACCTCACCGACGACACGGCGGCCGAGGCGTCCATCGCGGTCGCCGCGGCCAAGGCACACGCCGCGCAGACCGCCGTGGAGGTGGCCGGTGCCCTTTTCGAGGTGTCCGGCACCCGGTCCGCCCTCAACTCCCTCAACCTGCACCGGCACTGGCGCGACGCCCGCACGCACACCCTGCACGACCCCGCCCGCTGGAAGATCCAGCACATCGGCCGATACGTGCTGAGCGGCACGCGGCCGCCCCGCCACGGCCTCCTGTAGCAGACCTTCCAGAACGGAGACCCCCCGTGTCCCTCACCTTCCACTGGTTCCTTCCCACCAACGGCGACAGCCGCCATGTCGTCGGCGGCGGCCACGGCACCCCGGCCACCGCCTCCGGACGGGACCGGCCGCCGACGGTCGCCTACCTCAGCCAGATCGCCCGCGCGGCGGAGGACCTGGGCTTCGAGGGCGCGCTCACCCCCACCGGCGCCTGGTGCGAGGACGCCTGGCTGACCACCGCGATGGTCGCCCAGCAGAGCGAGCGGCTCAAGTTCCTGGTCGCCTTCCGCCCGGGCTTCGTCTCGCCGACGCTCGCCGCGCAGATGGCGTCCACCTTCCAGCGGCAGACCGGCGGACGGCTGCTCCTCAACGTCGTCACGGGCGGCGAGAGCCACGAGCAGCGTGCCTACGGCGACTTCCTCGACAAGGACGCGCGGTACCGCCGTACCGGTGAGTTCCTGGAGATCGTACGAGGGTTGTGGGAGGGCAAGACCGTCGATCTGCACGGCGAGCACCTCCAGGTCGAGGACGCGAAGCTGGCGCGGGTGCCGGATCCGGTTCCCGAGGTGTACTTCGGCGGGTCCTCGCCCGTCGCCGGTGAGGTCGCCGCGAAACACGCCGACGTGTACCTCACCTGGGGCGAGCCGCCGGCGCAGGTCGCCGAGAAGATCGCGTGGATCCGGGGGCTGGCGGCTCAGCAGGGGCGCACGCCGCGATTCGGTATCCGGCTGCACGTCATCACCCGGGACACCTCCGAGCAGGCCTGGGCGGAGGCGGAGCGGCTGCTGGCCGGGTTCGACACGGAGACCGTGAAGTCCGTGCAGGCGGGACTGGCGCGCAGCGAGTCCGAAGGACAGCAGCGGATGCTGTCCCTGCACGGAGGCGGCGACCGGGACGGGCTGGAGATCCATCCCAACCTCTGGGCCGGGATCGGGCTGGTGCGCGGGGGAGCGGGGACGGCGCTGGTGGGCAGCCACGAGGAGGTCGCCGAGCGGATCAAGGAGTACGCCGCGCTGGGGATCGAGGAGTTCATCTTCTCCGGCTATCCGCATCTGGAGGAGGCGTACTGGTTCGGGGAAGGGGTGCTGCCGCTGCTTGCCGAGCAGGGCCTGTGGAGGCATCCGCACGGCGACCGGAACGTCCCGTCGGCTCAGGTGCCGTTCGCGAGTTGAGCGGGATGGCCCCCGTACGCGCCCGCGGTTCGGCGTCCGCGGCGCGGTGGGGGCTCGGCGCGCCCACGATGGGGCCCCCGCTCGAGCGAAGCCGAGAGTGGGGGAGGAGCCGCTTGCCGACACGGCCCCCCGCCGTCAGGCCGGACCGCTCACCAGCGCTTCCAGGTGGGCCTCGCGTGATCGCGTCGTCTGGCCCTGGACCATGAGGAACAAAGCCTCCCGCGCGAGGCGTTGGGGCTTGCTCGTCAGGGTCATCGAGCGGCCGCCGCCGGCCACCAGCGCCGCCGTGGTGGCCGCCTGCATCACCTGGTGGGCCCGAGTGCGCAGGGTCAGGCGTTCCTCCAGGTGCTCGTGGGGCGTGGGGTGGTCGGCCAGGCTGTAGGCCCGGGCGCGGATGTCGGTGAGGCGGGCCCGGAGCGGGGCGGCCGTGTCGTCGTCCAGCAGGGCGAGGGCCGCCTCGGTGACGCCGAACACCGCCGGGGACGCGTTCACCGTCTTCGGGCGGTCCGTCGCCGCCCAGTCCTCGTACGGGCGTCGCAGGACCACGGCTTCCTCGGGCAGCCAGAAGCCGTCCAGTTCCAGGGACACCGTGCGGGACGCGGTGAGAGCGGCCAGGCGCATAGGGGCCGACGCGCGCAGGCCCGGCTGCTCGCGGGCCTCCGTGAAAGCGAAGAGGGCCTCGCCGCTGTCCGTCACCCCGGCCAGCAGCATCACGTCGTTGAGGCCCCAGCCGGTGTACCAGGGCACCGTGCCGTCGAAGCGCCGGCCGCCGCGCTCGCGCGTGACCCGGACCGGCGTGCGCGGGTAAGCCCTCAGGTGGGCGTAGGCCACCCCGGACAACAGCTCGCCGCGTGCCAGCGGGCCCAGCAGCCGTTCCCGTGCGGGGCCGGCGCTCCCGGAGAGCGTGGCCACGGGCGTGTGGTGCTGGGTCTGTACGAACCAGGTCGAGCAGCACGCGCCGGCCAGGATCTCCGCCGTTTCGCGCGCCACGGCGGCGGTCACCCCGCCGTACTGAGCGGGCGCGTTCACCGCGAGCAGCCCCGATCGCCTGATCGCCCGGAGGTGGCTCGCGGGCACGCCCTCCTGGTCGACGCGTTCGGCGTGCGGGGCGAGGAGGTCGTCCGCCAGGCGGTGGGCGTGGGTGACGAGGGGGTGCGGTGCGGTCATGGGGAAGATTCTTCCGGTGACGCGGTGCAAGATGTCGATCCGGGGGCGGGTCGTTCGTGTAGGAGGTGACACATCGCTCCTACGACGCCGTGGAGGCCGTCATGAAGTACTACCTGCTCAGCGTGATCACCCCCAGCGAGGGCGAGCCGCCCTCCGCCGAGGGGCTCGCGGAGATCGGCCGGAACCTGGAGACCTTCCACCAGGAGCTGCGCGAGGCCGGGGCCTGGGTGTTCGCCGGCGGACTGCACGGCCCGGAGACGGCCACCGTACTGCGCCCCAAGGGCGGCGACGTGCTGGTCACCGACGGGCCGTACGCCGAGGGGAAGGAGTATCTCGGCGGGATCTGCCTCATCAAGGCACCCGACCTGGACGCCGCCCTGCACTGGGGCCGTCGGGCGACCTGGGCCACCACGCTCCCGATCGAGGTGCGCCCCCTCATGGGCGAGGCGTGATGCCGCTCGACATCGAGGCCGTGTTCCGTGCGGAGTACGGCCGCGCGGTCTCCGTCCTCGTCCGTTTCCTCGGCGACATCGACCTCGCCGAGGAAGCGGTCCAGGACGCCTTCACCACGGCCGTGCGACGGTGGCCGGAGACGGGCGTGCCGCCGAGTCCGGCCGGGTGGATCATCACCACCGCCCGCAACCGCGCCATCGACCGGCTGCGCCGGGAAGCCAAGCGCGACGAGCGTCAGGCCGAGGCACTCCTGCTGCACACCCGCGACGCGCCGCCCGAGGAGGGCCCCGTGCGCGACGAACGGCTCCGTCTGATCTTCACCTGCTGCCACCCCGCCCTCGCCCCGCAGGCGCGGGTCGCCCTCACCCTGCGCCTGCTCGGCGGGCTCACCACCGAGCAGATCGCCCGCGCCTTCCTCGTGCCCGAGCCCACCATGGCTGGGAGGCTCGTGCGGGCCAAGGCGAAGATCCGCGACGCCCGGATCCCGTACCGCGTGCCCCGCGACGCCGACCTCCCGGACCGCCTCAAGGGCGTCCTGGCCGTGGTCTACCTGATCTTCAACGAGGGGTACGGCGGCTCGCCCGAGCTGTGCACGGAGGCCGTACGCCTCGGCCGGCTGCTGACCGGCCTCATGCCGGACGAGCCCGAGGCCACCGGGCTGCTCGCGCTGATGCTCCTCGTCGAGTCGAGGCGCAGCGCCCGGCAGGACGCGGACGGCGGGCTCGTACCGTTGCCCGACCAGGACCGCGGCCGGTGGGACGGCGCGCTGATCGCCGAGGGCCAGGGTCTCGTCCGCCGCTGCCTGCGCCGGAACCACCGCGGGCCCTACCAGATCCAGGCCGCCATCCAGGCCGTCCACAGCGACGCCCCGAGCGCCGACGCCACCGACTGGGGGCAGATCCTTCAGCTCTACGACCAGCTGCTCGCCCTCACCCCCAGCCCGGTCGTGGCCCTGAACCGGGCGGTCGCCGTCGCCGAGACCGAGGGACCGGGCGCTGCCCTCGGCCTGGTGGACGTGCTGGACCTCGACGCCTACCACGTCTTCCACGCCGTCCGCGCCGACCTGCTGCGCCGCCTGGGCCGGCACGCGGAGGCCGGGGAGGCGTACGAGAAGGCCGCCCGGCGGACGGGCAACCCGGTGGAACGCGCGTATCTCGAACGCCGACGCCGGGAAATCGCGCGGCCGTGACACACGACTCACCGGAACCGGGTCACCGGTGGTCGGAATTTATTTGGGTACGTGAAAGGTTGGCATATACACCTGACACTCCGCCGTCGAGATCCGTCCTGCCGGCCGCAAGCCCGGCCCACCCCAGCGAGGCACTGTGAACCACCCCGTCCCCGAGCAGCCCACCGAGGTCGTGGCCCGGCTGCGCGCCACCTTCCGCACCGGCCGTACCCAACCCGTCGAGTGGCGTACGGCCCAACTGCGCCGCCTGCGCGAGATGCTCACGGAGAAGGGCGCCGACCTCGCCGCCGCCCTCCACGCCGACCTGGGCAAGAGCTCCACCGAGGCGTACCGCACCGAGATCGACTTCACGGTCCGCGAGATCGACCACACCCTCGACCACCTCACCGACTGGCTGCGCCCCGAGCCGGCCCCGGTCCCGGCGCACCTCGGTGACGACGCCCGGGCCTGGACGCGCTACGACCCGCTCGGCGTCGTCCTCGTCATCGCGCCCTGGAACTACCCCGTACAGCTCCTGCTCGCCCCCGTGGTCGGCGCCCTCGCGGCCGGCAACGCGGTGGTCGCCAAGCCGAGCGAGCTCGCTCCCGCCACCTCCGCCGCGCTGGCCCGGCTGCTGCCCGCGTACCTCGACACCGACGCGGTCGCCGTCGTCGAGGGCGGCATCCCCGAGACCACGGCCCTGCTGGCCGAGCGCTTCGACCACATCTTCTACACCGGCAACGGCACCGTCGGCCGCGTCGTGATGCGCGCCGCCGCCGAGCACCTCACTCCGGTCGCCCTCGAACTGGGCGGCAAGTCCCCGGCGTTCGTCGACCGCGACACCGACCTGGGCGTCGTCGCCGGCCGGCTGGCCCGCGGCAAGTTCCTCAACGCCGGGCAGACCTGCGTCGCTCCCGACTACGTGCTGACCGACCCGCGGACCGCGGCGGCCCTGGAGCCGCTCCTCGCCCGGGCCGTCGAGGCCCTGTACGGCAGCGACCCCGCCGCCTCCCCCGAGTACGGCCGCATCGTCAACGAACGGCACTTCGACCGCCTGTCCGGCCTGCTCGACTCCGGCCGGGTCGTGGTGGGCGGCACCGGCGACCGTACGACGAAGTACCTCGCGCCCACCGTCCTCGCCGACGTCGACCCCGCGTCGCCCGTCATGCGGGAGGAGATCTTCGGTCCCATCCTGCCGATCGTCACGGTCCCCGGCCTCGACGAGGCGATCGACTTCATCAACGACCGCGACAAGCCCCTCGCCCTGTACGTCTTCACCCAGTCCGACGAGACCCGGCGCCGCATCGCCGACGATACCTCCTCCGGCGGCCTCGGCTACGGCCTCCCGCTCGCCCATCTCACCGTCTCCGACCTTCCGTTCGGGGGAGTGGGTGAAAGCGGCATGGGCAGCTACCACGGCCGCTACTCCATCGAGACGTTCAGCCACCGCAAGGCGGTACTGGACAAGCCGCTGAGCTGAGGCAGGGCACCTTCTCACCGGCGCCGACCCGCTCCCCACCTGCGACGACCCGGGACGCGGCCACTTGACTGGTCTACACCCTTGACTGGTACATACCAAAGCGGTTGAGTGTGCTGCCACACCCCCCACCACGGCCGCGCCCACGCCGTGACCGGCCCGTCCGGCACGTGCGCACAAGGCCCGGCTCCGCCCTGCCCTTGTCCGGGTGCGGCCGTGCTCCGCAAAGGAGTTGATCCTGTGTCGAGACGCCGTATCTCCGCTGTGGTGGCCGCTCTCGCCCTCGGCGGTGCCGTGCCGGTCCTGCTGCCGGCGGCTCCCGCGTCCGCCGCCGCGTGCTCGAGCTATCCGAGCTGGGTGGCCGGAAGGCCGTACGTCACCGGCGACATCGTGCGCTACACCGACGGCAAGGCCTACATCGCCGAACACGACAACCCGGGCTACGACCCCACCATCAGCACCTGGTACTGGGAGCCCTACGCCTGCGACGGTGGCTCCACGCCCGTCGGGAACTTCGTGGTGAGCGAGGCGCAGTTCAACCAGATGTTCCCGGGCCGGAACGCGTTCTACACCTACAGCGGCCTCACCGCCGCCCTCGGCGCCTACCCCGGCTTCGCCACCACCGGCGGCGACACCGTGAAGAAGCAGGAGGCCGCCGCCTTCCTCGCCAACGTCAGCCACGAGACCGGCGGGTTGGTGTACGTGGTCGAGCAGAACACCGCCAACTACCCGACCTACTGCGACTGGAACCAGCCGTACGGCTGCCCGGCCGGACAGGCGGCGTACTACGGGCGCGGCCCGATCCAGCTCAGCTGGAACTTCAACTACAAGGCCGCGGGCGACGCGCTCGGCATCGACCTCCTGAACAACCCCTGGCTGGTGCAGAACGACGCGGCCGTCGCCTGGAAGACGGCCCTGTGGTACTGGAACACCCAGTCCGGACCCGGCACCATGACCCCGCACAACGCCATGGTCAACGGCGCCGGATTCGGCCAGACCATCCGCAGCATCAACGGCTCCCTGGAGTGCGACGGCAAGAACCCGGCGCAGGTGCAGAGCCGGGTGTCCAAGTACCAGCAGTTCGCGCAGATCCTCGGGGTGTCACCGGGTGGAAATCTGTATTGCTGACGGCGGCGATCGGTGCTGCTGAGGTGCCCCGGCCCACGGTGGTGAACCGTGAACGGCGGTCTGCCGGGCGTATGTCAGAATCCGCCGATGACCTCCCGAACGATCACCGCGGACGCCGCGGGCACCTGGAAACTCGGCGACCTCGACGTCCACCGCATCGGCTTCGGCTCGATGCGGTTGACGGGCAGCGCGGCCTTCCACCTCGGGGCGCCGAGCGACCGGGAGCGGTCGATCGCCGTACTGCGCAAGGCGGTCGAACTCGGTGTGAACCACATCGACACGGCCGCCTTCTACTTCTCCACCCTGCGCTCCGCCAACGAACTCATCAACAGCGCGCTGTCGCCGTACCCGGACGACCTGGTCATCGTCACCAAGGTCGGCCCGTTCCGGACGTACTCGGGGCAGTGGGGTACGTCGGCCCGACCAGAGGACCTGCGCGGCCACGTCGAGGAGAACCTGCGCCAGCTCGGCCGCGACCACCTCGACGTGGTCAACCTCCGCCGGATGCCCAAGTACGACTCGATCGCCGAGCACTTCGGCGCCCTCGCCGAACTCCGCGAGGCCGGCCTGATACGGCACCTCGGCATCTCCGGCGTCGAGCCGCGCCACCTCGCCGAGGCGCAGGCCATCGCGCCCGTGGTGTGCGTGCAGAACCAGTACGCGCTGGACCGCCCCGACCCCGCCACCGACGAACTCCTGCGCCTGTGCGGAGAACAGGGCATCGCCTTCGTGCCGTTCTACGCCGTCGCGGGCGAGGCCGGACCGAACGGGACGACCACCGCCCACGACGACGAGGTGCTCGCCGTCGCCCGGGCCCACGACGCGACCCCCGCCCAGGTCCGTATCGCCTGGACCCTGCACCAGGGCCCGCACGTCCTCGCCATCCCCGGCACCGGCAACCCCGACCACCTCGTCGAGAACGTGGCCGCCGGCGCCCTGCGGCTTACCGGTGAGGAGCTGGTCGCACTCGACGGGCTCCGCCGGAAAGCCGGTTGAGCCCCGCACCGGCAGTGGCCCAGAGTGAGTGCCGGTATCCGCCCGACGGAAAGAGAACACGACCCATGGCCGTCATCCACAAGACCACCCTCAAGCCGACCAAGCTGGAACTCCTCACCGCCTGGCTGCCCACCCGCCCCTGGTACGCGGGTGGTCCGGACGAACCCCGGCTGGCCAAGGCGGGCGGCTTCCGGCTGGACGACCCGATGGGCGAGGTCGGTATCGAGTTCATGGTGGCCACGGACACCTCCGGCCCCCACCCGGCCGCCTACCTGGTGCCCCTCACCTACCGGGGCGCCCCGCTCGCCGACGCGGAGCACGCCCTCGTCGGCACGATGGAGCACGGGGTGCTGGGCCCCCGCTGGGCCTACGACGGCACTCACGACCCGGTCCTGGTGACCCAGCTGCTCGCCCTGATCGAGGGCACCGCCCAGGCGCAGGCCCAGAGCGCCACGGACACCCCGGACCACGACGTCACCCGGTCCTGCGCGACGGAGGTCCCCCTCGCCTCGGGCGCCCTCACCGTCGCCGACGACGAAGAGGGCACCGACCTGTCCCTCCCCGAGGGCGCCACACTCCGCCTCCACCGTGTCCTGCACCCCGCCCCGCAGGGCGCGTCCCTCGTCCCGCCCGGCGCCATCGGCCACGTCGCGGGCCCTTGGCAGCAGCCGGACGGCGAGGCCAGGTGGCTCCGCCACATGACCCTCCACGCCGCACGGCGATCGCACGCACCGAACGCCGCTCCTTCTCCCACGGAGATCCATCAGAAGGGCCCTAGGTGTCACCACGAGGTGAGGCAACCGTGGCGTCACGCGCCGGTCGCCTCACCTCACCTGCGGCCCAGGCTCGCGGCACAGTGGAGAGATGAACGCAGACGACAGCGACATTCTGGCCAGGGGGCGGGTGGCCACCAGGCTTCCCGCCCAGGACCTGGACCGGGCCCGGCGTTTCTACGCCGAGAAGCTCGGTCTGGAGCCCGTCGACGAACGGCCCGGCGGACTGCTGTACCGGTGCGGGGGCACCGACTTCGCCGTGTTCCGGTCGACGGGAGCCTCGAGCGGCACCTTCACCCAGATGGGATGGGAGGTCGACGACCTCGACACCGTCGTGTCCCGGCTCAAGGAACGCGGCGTGGTGTTCGAGGAGGTCGACGTGCCCGGGTTCCGTACCAGGGACGGGATCGCGGAGATCGACGGGAACTATCCGAGCAAGGGTGCCCGGGGTGAACGCGCCGCCTGGTTCCGCGACAGCGAGGGCAACCTGCTCGGCATCGGTGAGCCGGTCGTCTGAGCGGCCCCCGCAGCCCGGCCGGGCAGAGGCCATCCGCGGTCCGGCCCTACGAGTGGTTCATCCGAGCTGCTCGTGCAGGAACGGCACCGTGCGCTCCCAGGCGCGGGCGGCCGACTCGGCGTCGTGGACCGGGCGGCCGTCGTTGAAGAAGGCGTGGTCGGCCGGGTAGCGGCGGAAGTCCGGGGTGATCCCCGACTGCTCGCGGATGGCGTCGGCGAGCTGGTCGACACTCTCCGCCGGGATGCTCTGGTCGAGTTCACCGAAGTGCCCCAGGACCTGCGCCTTCAGCCCCGAGAAGTCGGGCAGCTCGCCCTGGATGACGCCGTAGAACGGCACCGCGGCGCTCACCCGCGGGTCGGCCGCGGCCAGATACAGCACGAAGCCGCCGCCCATGCAGAAGCCGACCGCCCCGACCGTGTCCGAGGTGACCTCGGGCAGGGACAGCAGATGGTCGACCGCGCCGGAGAGCAGTTCCACCCCGCGCGCCACCGGGAGGGCCTGCATCATCCGCAGGGCCTCCTGGCTCTCGTGTGCCACGTTGCCGCCGTAGAGGTCGGGCGCGAGGGCGACGAAGCCCTCCCGGGCGAGCCGGTCGGCGACGTCCGCGATGTGGTCGGTCAGGCCCCACCACTCCTGGATGACGATGACGCCGGGGCCGCGTCCGGACGGCGGCAGCGCCAGATAGCCGTGCGCGGTGGTCCCACCGCTCGGGAAGGTGACGTTCTGGTGGGCCGGGGCACCGGTCGACTTCGGCAGTTCGGTCATGACGCGCGACTCCTGTACGGCAGTGCGGGCGGGGGGCGGCGGAGCCCGTGGCTCCGACGTGATCACCAGCCTGCCACGGACGGGGTCACCGCTTCCACGCACCCCCGGCCCGTTCCACGCTCCCCGGCTCATCGGCAGGGTCGGCTGGCGCGGTGGAAGTTTTACGTATAACCTCTCCCGTCAATCACCCCCCTCCGCAAGCCCGCAGCCCCGCACGTACCAAGTCCGCAAGCCCCGCACCGCAAGGCTCCGAAAGGCCCCGATGAGACGCATCGCCCTGGTCACCCTCGTCGTCGACGACTACGACGAGGCCATCCGCTTCTACACCGAGGCCCTCGGCTTCCGTCTCGTCGAGGACACCCCGCGCCCGGACGGCTCCCGCTGGGTCGTCGTACGGCCCGGCTCCCATCAGGACGGCACCGATCTGCTACTGGCCCGGGCCGGGGACGACGCGCAGCGGGCCCGGGTCGGGGACCAGACCGGCGGCCGCGTCGGGTTCTTCCTGCACACCGACGACTTCGCCCGCGACCACTCCCGCATGCTCGCCGCCGGCGTGACCTTCCTGGAGGAGCCCCGCCACGAGCCCTACGGCTCGGTCGCCGTCTTCCAGGACCTGTACGCAAACCGCTGGGACCTGCTCCAGCCCGCCACCGACTGAGAACCACTACTGAGAACCACTACTGAGAACCACTACTGAGAACCACTGCCGAGGACCACGTACATGACCGCGCCCCGCATCGACACCGACACCCTCCGCCGACTGCCCAAGGCCGTGCTCCACGACCACCTCGACGGCGGCCTGCGCCCCGCCACCCTGGTGGAACTCGCGGACGCCGTCCGCCACCCGCTGCCCACCACCGACCCGGACGAGCTGGCCGCCTGGTACGTCGAGGCCGCGGGCTCGGGGGACCTGGTGCGCTACATAGGCACCTTCGAGCACACCCTGGCCGTGCTGCAGTCCCGCGAGGCTCTGCTGCGGACCGCCGAGGAGTACGTGCTCGACCTCGCCGCGGACGGTGTCGTGTACGGCGAGGTGCGGTACGCCCCCGAGCTGATGCTGAGGGGCGGGCTGACCCTGCCCGAGGTCGTCGAGGCCGTTCAGGAAGGTCTCGCGGCCGGTATGGCGAAGGCGGCCGCCGCGGGCACCCCGGTCCGCGTCGGCACGCTGCTGTGCGGGATGCGGATGTTCGACCGCACCCTTGAGACCGCTCACCTGGCCGTCGCCTTCCGGGACGCGGGCGTCGTCGGCTTCGACATCGCCGGCGCCGAGGCCGGCTTCCCGCCCGCAGAGCACCTGGCCGCCTTCGAGTATCTGCGCCGCGAGAACGTCCCGTTCACCATCCACGCGGGCGAGGCGCACGGTCTGCCCAGCATCCACCAGGCGCTCCAGGTGTGCGGTGCCCAGCGCATCGGGCACGGCGTCCGCATCACCGACGACATTCCCGACCTCGCGGCCGGCAAGCTCGGCCGTCTCGCGGGCTGGGTCCGTGACCGTCGTGTCGCGCTGGAGATGTGTCCGACCTCCAACCTCCAGACCGGCGCCGCTACGTCGATCGCCGAGCATCCGATCACGGCCCTGAAGGACCTCGGCTTCCGGGTCACCCTGAACACCGACGGCCGGCTGGTGTCGGGCACGACGATGACCCGGGAGATGTCCCTGCTGGTGGAGCGGGCGGGCTGGACGGTCGAGGACCTGCGCACGGTCACGGTGAACGCCCTCAAAAGCGCGTTCATCCCGTTCGACGAGCGCAGGGCCCTCATCGAGGATGTCGTCCTGCCGGGCTACGAAGCCGCGCTCCGCAGCAGCCCCCTGACGTAGGCGGCCTGTCCGACGTGCTGGAGATCGTCGGACAGGACGCTGACCAGCCGTACGGCCAGGGTCACCGGTGGATCCCAGCGCTCGTCCACGATCCGCTCGAAGTCCTTGGCGGTGAGCCCGCGCAGGTACCCGAGCGTCTGCTCGTGCACGGCGTCGTAGTACTCGCTCAGCAGGGCACCGGAGTCGACCCGTACCTTGGCGACCTTCGAGGGGCTGTGCCCGTACCCGGTGTCACGGCGCGGAAGGTCGAGGCCGAACCGTTTCTCCCAGCCCTGTGCCAGCCAGACCTGGTCGAGCCCCGCGGCGTCGGCGATGTGGTCGTCCTGGACCCGGGTCAGATGCCAGATCAGCCAGGAGACGGAGTTGGCGTCGGCCAAGGGCCGGGCGTTGAGGTCGTCCGGGCTCAGCCCGTCGACGGTGGCATGGACTTCTTCCTGGATGCGGCTGTACGCGTCGATGAGGATGTCCTTGGCATGCATGGGATCCACCATCGCAAATCCGCGGCCGTCATGCGTCCGCTCCCCGCAGCAGGGCGCCCTCCGTTTCCAGGAGCGCCATCAGCGCCCTGGCCGCCGGGCTGGTGGCCTGCGCGGGCGGCAGCAGGGCGACGGTCTCGTACACGGTCTCGCCCGTGCCCTTGACCGGGAGGGCGGTGAGCGATTCGCGCTTGTGCCTGAAGTGCCGTGGTACGACGGCGATGCCGAGGTCCTCGTCCACCAGGTCCAGGAGACTGTGCACGTCATTGACCTCAAGGGCGACGCTCCGGCGGACGCCCGCGGCGGCGAACGCGGCGTCGGTGGTCCGGCGCGGGCCCCAGTCCGGATGGAAGTCCACGAAGATCTCGCCGCCCAGATCCTGAGGCGTCACGGCCGCGCCGACGCGCGCGAGGCGGTGGCTGGGATGGCACAGCACCGTCATCGGCTCGCTGGTCAGCGGTACGGTGCGCAACTGGTCGGTGTGCTCCTCGGCCGTCCGGACGGCGAACGCCAGGTCCAGGCGCCCCGCCGCGACCTCCTCGGCGAGCGCGCCGGAGCCCGCCTGCCGCAGACAGATCTCCACGTCCGGGTGCCGGCGCCGGAACGTGGCGAGCAGCCCCGCGACGTGCACGCCGGCGATGCACTGCTCCGACCCGAGCGCGAGCATGCCGCGCAGCACGCCCTGCACCGCGGCCACCGCCTCGTGGGCCGACCGCACCTGTGCGAGAATCCGCTCCGCCTCGGTCAGCAGCGCCCGGCCGGCCGGTGTGAGCGTCACCCGACGGGTGGTCCGCACGAACAGCGGGGTCTGCAGCTCCCGCTCCAGGGCCCGGATGGAGGCGGACAGCCCCGACTGGGAGACCAGCAGCCGTTCGGCGGCCCGGGTGAAATGCTGGTCCTCGGCGACCGCGACGAAGTGCTGGAGATGGCGGATTTCCATGATTGAGAAGCCTATCCGCTGAATCCCATCGGATTCTTCTGTTGGACCACTGCCCCCAGGTCACGAGAGAGTGGGCACGGTTCTCAGGGAACCAGGTCTCGCCGTGCCAACCTTCTGGAGTCGCGTTGTACACCGCACACCCCGACCGCTACGCGGACATGCCCTACCGGCGCACCGGACGCAGCGGGCTGAAGCTTCCCGCGCTGTCGCTCGGTCTGTGGCACAACTTCGGCCCGGCGGACCGCACGGTCGGGACGCAGCGCGCCATCCTGCGCCGCGCCTTCGACCTCGGCGTCACCCACTTCGACCTGGCCAACAACTACGGCCCGCCGCCCGGCGCCGCCGAGTCCGCGTTCGGCGAGGCGCTGAAGGCCGACTTCGCGTCCTACCGCGACGAGCTGGTCGTCTCCACCAAGGCCGGCTACCTGATGTGGCCCGGCCCGTACGGCGAGTGGGGCTCGCGCAAGTACGTGCTGTCCTCGCTCGACCAGAGCCTGAAGCGGATGGGCCTGGACTACGTCGACATCTTCTACTCCCACCGCCCCGACCCGGAGACTCCCCTGGAGGAGACGATGGGCGCCCTGCACTCGGCGGTCCAGCAGGGCAAGGCGCTGTACGTCGGCATCTCCAACTACTCGGCCGAGCAGACCCGCGAGGCCGCGCGCATCCTGGGTGAGCTGGGCACCCCGCTGCTCATCCACCAGCCCCGCTACTCGATGCTCGACCGGCGGCCCGAGGACGAGGGGCTGCTGGACGCGCTGGACGAGCTCCAGGTCGGCTCCATCGTCTTCTCCCCGCTGGAGCAGGGTCTGCTGACCGGCCGCTACCTCAACGGCATTCCGGAGGACTCGCGGGCGGCGAGCGACAGCCCGTTCCTCAAATCGGAGGCGGTCACCGAGGACCTGGTGGGCCGTCTGCGCGCCCTCGACGACCTCGCGAAGTCCCGCGGCCAGTCCCTGGCCCAACTGGCCCTCGCCTGGGTCCTGCGCGGCGGCCGGGTGACCTCCGCCCTGGTCGGCGCGAGCAGCCCGCAGCAGCTGGAGGACAGCGTGGGCGCCATCCGCAACCTGGACTTCGACGCGGAGGAACTGGCGCGGATCGACGCCCTCGTCAAGGCGTGACCGGCGGGGGCGTCACGGCGATGTGCGGCTGAGGGCGCGGGGGCGCCGCGAGCGCGGTGCGGCCATGAGGGGCCACGCGCTGAGGGAAGCCGCATCGGGCATCGGCTCAGGCGTTCCTCCAGCCGCACCGTCATCGTGTCCCCCGCCTCCTTCCCGATGGCCCGGCGCACCTCGGCCTTCACCGGGAACATGTGCGTGCCGTCGCCGAGGGCCGTGAAGGAGCTCCGGAAGGGGTGCCCGTCGATCGTCCCGCGGACCTTGACCAGCCCCGGATGCCGAAGAACGCCGCGGAGCCGGGCCGGCGGACACAGGGCCAGCTGCCCTTCTCCGCGCCTCTGCTCAGCTCGGCGGTGAACTCCGCGTCCACTTTCCCTGCCGTCGCCATGACGTCCTCCGCTGCCCGTGGTCTCCACCTCTGGAGACTCCTGCCGAAGAGACCGCCGGCAGCGCGGAAACTCATCGCCGACGTCCCGCCTCAGGCTCCGGCGGGCACCCTGTCCAGGAAACCGAGGACGGCCTTGATCCGCCCGTCCTCGGTCAGAGTGATCACGTCGGAGCCGGCCACCGGTGCCGAACCGTCGGCCTCGCTCACCAGCTCCCAGGAGAAGCGCGCCGTGTCGTGGTGGCCGTCCACCGTGCCGACCGGCCGGAAGAAGAAGCCGGGGAACTGCTCGTGGACCCCCGCGATCACGGCGGCGAGCTGCTCGTGGCCGCCGGCGTCGGTGAGCGGGTCGGTGTACGTGCCGTCGGCGGTCCAGGCCGCGGCGACCGCCTTGGCGCGTGTCCCGGCCTCCCGGGCGTTCCAGGCGTCGAAGTAGCGGGCGACGGCGTTCTCGTAACGGTCGGTGTTCGCGGGCATGGGTGATCGGCCTCCATCAAGGACGTACCTGCTGGTCGGACCGGGATCCGCGACTGCGGCGACCCGGTGGCTCCACCCTGCCCGCAGCGGTCCGCGGGGTCGATTACCCCTCAGGTAATGACGGCGGCGGTGGGCGACCGTCACATTTCGGCCATGTCGGGCGGTGAATATGCCAGGAGACTGGCCGGAAAGACGTGGTGACACTGTTTCAGTAGTGAACATACTCGACTGCTAGGGCACTTCACATCCAGCGAAGAGCCGATCACGCACAGCGCATGAGCCGAGTACCGCACATGAGCCGCATCGAAAGTGAGGCCTGGCCGACCAAGTCTGGCGAAGCAGCGGGGGAGTGGATCGTGCACGACGAATTCCTGTGCCATGTCACGGGGTACGGCACCTGTGGCGGCCGACGCATCGGCGTACCGCTGGGGACCTACCGTGCCCCCACCCTCGCCCTCGCCCTGTGGTGGCTGCGTGACCGTGCCTCCTGGATCGCGGACCGCCTGGATCCCCGCCCCGAGGCCGAGCACTTACCGGCGGGCGCCCTCGTCCCCGTGGCGCCCACCGTGCCCGACGTGCCCGCGGTGCTGCGCACCTGGTGCGCGGACCCGGCCCAACAGGAACTGGTGGCCGACGAGTTGGCCGCTGGACGGCTGGTGCGGATCGCCGCCTACGACGACACCACCGAGTACGAACTGCTGGCGGAGTCCGTGGACGCCCTGCGGATGCAGCGCACCGCCGCGGCCCTGTTCACCCCCGTCGCATGACCGCCGCCCGACCCCTCGTTGCCCGCTCTCGGCCCCCCGCTTCCCGTTCTCCGAACGCGCCCCGGTGCCGCACCCGCCCGGCCGGCAACCGGCCGAGGCTCCCCTCGTACGGGCTGTGGCGATCACCGCCGGCCCGGCGTAAGGACCGTCACGGGGAGTCGGGGACTGTGACGCGCGGCTCGGGGTACGAGCACTGGTGCAGCAGCGTCCGGCCAGTCCGGCTTCCGAGAGAGACACGCATGACCGAGCACCTGGACGGGGCAGGGATACCGACTGGTTTCGACGTGCCCGTGGAACCGCTACGGAGGGCAGCGCACTACACCGGCGCTCCGGGATCCATTGCGGAGGCGCGGGCCTTCGCCGGGAGCTTCCTGGAGCAGCTGCGGACAGAGTGGTGCGCCGACGTGGACGCCCGTACCCGCGACGGGATCCTCCTGGTGGTCAGTGAACTGGTCACCAACGCGGACCGGCACAGCAACGGGCCCTACATCCTGGAGATGGAGGGCACGGTCGGCACGGTGGCCGTCGTGGTCTACGACAGCAGCGCCGCCCTGCCGCAGCGCTTCCCCAAGGACCCCGAGCGCATCGGCCGACACGGCCTGGAGATCGTGCACGCGCTGGCCGCGGAGATCGACGTCGAGCGGGTACCCGTCGGCAAGCGGGTTCGCGCCGTCGTGGACCTGGGCCGGAAGTGAACTCTCCGGCTCACGGTTGAGGGCTCACCGTCGAGACATCACGATTGGGCCCGACCACCCCTTGAGCCTCGTCACGGGTGCTGTCCCCAGCCGTCCGACGGCTTTCATGGGGACGGCACCCGCTCGTTCACGCCGGGCCGGACCGATCGGTCAGGCGCAGCCCAACTCGCCGAGCATGCCTTGGCGCAGGCGCGTGATGATCCGCTTGATCAGCCGGGACACATGCATCTGCGAGCAGCCGAGACGCTCGCCGATCTCCGCCTGGGTGGCCTCCTCCACGAACCGCATGTGGAGGATCTGCCGGTCGCGCTCACTCAGTTCGGCCATGAGCGGGGCGAGGGACTGGAAGTCCTCCACGAGCCGCAGCCCGTTCTCCTCCACCCCGATGAAGTCGGCGAGGACCGCCTCGCCACCCTCGGGGCCGTCCCCGGTGAGCGCGGCGTCCAGCGAGGACGAGTTGTAGCCGTTGGAGGCGATCTGCGCCTCCACCACCTCGCTCTCGGGGATGTTCATCAGCGTGGCGAGTTCGGCCACGGTCGGCTCGCGGTCCAGCCGGCTGGCGAGCTCCTCCCGGGCCTTGGCCAGCTCCACGCGCAGCTCCTGCAGCCGCCGCGGCACGTGCACGGCCCAGGTGGTGTCACGGAAGAAGCGCTTGATCTCGCCGACGATGTAGGGCAACGCGAACGACGTGAACTCGACCTCGCGCGCCAGCTCGAAACGGTCGATGGCCTTGATCAGACCGATCATGCCGGTCTGGACGATGTCCTCCATGTCGTCGCCGCGGCCGCGGAACCGGCCGGCGGCGAAGCGCACCAGGGACATGTTCATCTCGATGAGCGTGTTGCGCGCGTACTGGTATTCGTGCGTGCCTTCTTCGAGCTGGGTCAGGCGCTGGAAGAACTGGCGGGAAAGCTCCCGCGCGTCGCGCGGCGCCACGGTCCGCGGGTCCTCGACTCCCGGCAGCGGTCCGTCACCCGTCGTCCTGGTCCCGGCGGTCTGCTTGACGACCTGTGCCTCCGACCGGATCACGGCGGTGTCCATTACCTCTCCCACGAAAGTCACGGCTCGACGTCTGCCTCTTCGGCCTTGGTTGTCTCGGGTCCTGCTCCGGGCTCGCGGCCTGCGAGTACCCGGAACGCGGTGACGTATGCACGCCGACCGCGGAACAGTTGACTGCCCCAGGTCCTTCGACCTTGCGCCTACCCGGGGTAGGGGAGCCCATGCTCGTCCTGTGCCGCCTGTCGGGAAATCGGTGGTCGAACCAGTTCGCCGACGGGGCTTGTGTACCTTATGACCGATTCTCCCCAGAGCGGAATGCCGACATCTTCCCCTCAGGGCCAGGGAATCTAGTCTGATCAGGTGACCAACCAAGCGCCGAACCAAGCCCGCGTGATCCCCCTGCGCCCGCCCGCCGCGCGCCCCGGGACCGCCCGCCCAGTGTCCGAACGCCCCGCCGCCTCCCCGCCCCGCCAGGCGTCGACGGCCCCCGCCCCCGTCGACGCGGGCGCGCGGAAGGAACCCCTCTGGCGCGACCTCGTCGGCGACGTGCTGCGCCGCGAACGCCTCGCCCAGGAGCGCACGCTCAAGGACGTCGCCGACGCCGCCCGGATCTCCATGCCGTATCTCTCGGAGGTCGAGCGCGGCCGCAAGGAGGCCTCGTCGGAGGTCCTCGCGGCCGCCGCCCACGCCCTCGGCCTGGGCCTCGGGGACCTGCTGTCGCTGGCTCAGAGCCAGCTCACCCGTCCGGTGCAGGCCGGCGTCACCCGCCGCTCCACGGCCCCGTACAACGGGCTCTGCCTGGCCGTCTGACCGCTCCGGCCGGCCGGCGCCTCAGACCGTCACGAGGCGCCGGCTCACCATCTCGTCGGCCAGTCCGTACGCGACCGCCTCCTCGGCGGTGAACACCTTGTCGCGGTCCATGTCGGCGCGCAGGGTCGCGATGTCGTGGCGCGTATGTCGTGCCAGCACCTCCTCCACCTGGGAGCGGATCCGCACCATCTCCTTGGCCTGCAGCGAGAGATCGGACACCGTGCCCTGCCGTCCGCCGCTGGCCGGCTGCCCGAGCAGCACCCGCGCGTGCTCCAGCACGAACCGCCGCCCGGGATCCCCGCCGGCCAGGAGCACGGCCGCCGTCGAGGCCGCCTGCCCGACGCAGAACGTCGAGATCGGCGACTGCACGTACGTCATCGTGTCGTAGATCGCCATCAGCGAGGTGAACGAGCCGCCGGGGGAGTTGATGTAGATCGCGATCTCGTTCTCCGGGGCCGACGACTCCAGATGGAGGAGTTGCGCGATGACGACGTTCGCCACTCCGTCGTCGATCTCGGTCCCCAGGAAGATGATCCGCTCCGCCAGAAGCCGGCTGAACACGTCGTAGGACCGCTCGCCCTGCGGGGTCCGCTCGACGACGTTCGGAATCGTGTAGCTCCCCATGTCACAGCCCCATCCGTCGCTTCGAGGCGGCCGGTCGGACGTCCGCGAGGGACTCCACGACCCGGTCCACCATGCCGTACTCCCTGGCCTCCTCGGCCGTGAACCAGCGGTCCCGGTCGCCGTCCCGGGAGATGGTCTGAGGGCTCTGGCCGGTGTGCTCGGCGGTGATCCGCTCGATGGTCCGCTTGGTGAACTCCAGGTTGTCCGCCTGGATCTCGATGTCCGCGGTGGTGCCGCCGATACCCGCCGACGGCTGGTGCATCATGATCCGCGCATGTGGCAGCGAGTAGCGCTTGCCGGGTGCGCCCACGCTGAGCAGGAACTGGCCCATGCTCGCCGCGAAGCCCATGGCGAGCGTGGAGACGTCGTTCGGGATCAGCTGCATCGTGTCGTAGATGGCCAGGCCCGCGTGGACCGAGCCGCCCGGGCTGTTGATGTACAGACTGATGTCGGTGCGCGGGTCCTCCGCGGACAGGATCAGCAGCTGGGAGCAGACCCGGTTCGCGGACACCTCGTCGACCTGGGTGCCCAGCAGGACGATGCGCTGGGCGAGCAGTTGGGCGGCCAGGTGGTCGTCGAACCGGGTGGGCGGGGTGTCGCCCTCCTCGGCCCGGGGCGGCAGGACCGCCCCCGGACCGGAGGTGAGTGGAGACAACATCAGCACTCCTCCATCGAGTCGTCGTGATCTCCACTGTGGTCAGGTGCGGGGCCCGCCCGGGGGTTTCCAGGCCCGTAGCAGATTCGCCAGGGGCAGAGCGGTCACCCCACGGCCTTCTCCCGCAGCTGCCGGAAGAAGGCGCGGACGTCCCCCACCAGCAGCTCCGGCTCCTCCATCGCCGCGAAGTGGCCGCCGCGAATGTGGGCGAAGTGGATGTTCGCGCCGTCGATGGTGGTGGTGAACTGCGGCCACTCGTTCAGCTGCGCCTCTGCGGCACGCCGGTCGTAGGAGTGCCGCCAGTACCGGACCAGCTCCCGCAGGTAGTTGGCCGGTACGCCATAGGCCCAGCCTGTGCCGGACAGGTCGTCGGGCCGGCGGGTGCGGTCGAGACGGTCGTCCAGGTCGTCCAGGTCGCTCTGCGGGATGTCGAGGCGGAGGGCCGGACCGTGTCCGTGGGCGAAGACGTCATGGTGCGGATGCCAGTTCCGGTCGGGGCATCGGCCACCTGGATCAGTCGGCCGCCCGACCGATGAGTTCCGCGGCGAGGATCGGTCGATACAGATGACCGCGTTCCACACCCAGGAGGTACTCATGGCAGCCGACGGTTTCACCACATGTCTCTGGTTCGACGGCCAGGCCGAGGAGGCCGCCCACTTCTACGTGTCGGTCTTCAAGAACTCCAGCGTCGGCACGGTGGCCCGCTACCCCGAGGGAGCGCCCCAGCCGGCCGGCTCGGTGCTGACCGTCGAGTTCACGGCCAACGGCCACAACTTCCTCGCGCTCAACGGCGGCCCCGAGTTCACGTTCAGCGAGGCGGTCTCCTTCATGATCTTCTGCGAGGACCAGGAGGAGATCGACTACTACTGGACCAAGCTCACCGAGAACGGCGGCGAACCCGGCCCCTGCGGCTGGCTCAAGGACCAGTACGGGGTGTCCTGGCAGGTCGTCCCGGACCGGCTCCAGTCCATGATCACCGACCCGGACCCGGCGAAGGCGGCCCGCGTGACCAAGGCGTTCATGGCGATGAGCAAGTTCGACATCGCGGCCCTGGAGCGGGCGTACGCGGGCGAGTGAACCGTCCGGACGGACGGTGGGCGGCCCCGGACCGCGGGTGGACCGTGGCCGCGCCCCGTCATCCCGCCTCGGCGAGGATCTCCCCGATCACATGGCGGGAGTTCTCCGCGACCGGCGGATTGGTGTCCCAGTAGTAGGGCAGCGCGATGACCGCGATCGACAGCGCCCAACCCCGCCCGCGAGCCCACTCGGCCTCGTCGGCGCCCACCGCGTCGCGGAAGGTCCCGCGGGCGTGTGCGGGGAGCAGGTTCCACGCGGCGATCAGATCGACGGCCGGGTCGCCCACGCCCACCGTGGCGAAGTCGATCACCGCGCTGAGCCGGCCACCGGTGACCAGCAGATTGCCGGGCATGAGATCGCCGTGCGCCCACATCGGCGGCCCGCTGTACTCCGGGAGGCGCAGCGCCTCCTCCCACCGGGCCGTCAGCGCGTCGGTGTCCGCCCGGCCCGCCAACGCGGCGATGGCCGCGCGCATCTCCTCGTCCCGGGTCGCCGGCGGGACGCCCCGACAGCCCGCCGGCCCGCCGACGGGATCGACGCGACGCAGGGCGCCGACGAACGCGGCGAGGTCCTTGGCGAGCAGTCCGGGCTCCTCCAACCCGCCGACGACCGGGTTGCGACCGTCCAGCCACCGGTAGACGGACCACGGCCACGTGAATCCGGCACCCGGGCCGCCCAGTCCGAGCGGTTCGGGCGACGCGAAGGGCAGCCGCGGGCCGAGCCGGGGCAGCCAGCGCTGCTCGTGCTCCACGTCGGTGACGGCACCGGGATGCCGGGGGAGCCGCACGACCAGGTCCGTGCCGAGCCGGAACACGGCGTTCTCGGTCCCGGAGGACTCCAGGCGCCGCACGGGCAGCCCCGCCCACCGGGGGAACTGCCCGGCGATCAGCCGCTCGACGAGCGTGTCGTCGATGTCGACCTCGCCCTCACGCATCCTCATGGCACACATACGGGCCATACCAGCGGATCAACGGGCCCGGTGTCGAAGGGTTTTGACCGTCGGGTCCAAACCGCCGTTCAGGGACCGCCGACCCGTTCTCCGATCACGCGCGTGACCTCGCGGGCGATCCGCAGGATGCCGGGGGAGCGGACCGGGCAAGGCCGGGGCGTGGACGTCGTGGGCGCCAGACAGAAGTGCAGGATGTCCGTGTCGAGGTGCAGGGCGGTGCGGTCGCGGTCGGGCTGCGTGCAGTAGCCGGGATGCTCGTGCTCGTAGGCGGTGCAGGGCAGGTACTGGACCCAGGTCTGGCGGGCCCCGGCCGGGCTCACCGTCCGCCCGGCGTCGGCGACCAGGTCGCCCGAGGCCGTCGCCTGCTTCGCGTACAGGGCGTTGACGCGGCGGACCCGGTCGGGGGTGATCGGGTCCGGTCCCTGCGCCACCCACACGATCCGCGGCCGCTTCCCCGCGCCGGCCGTCGCGATCTGCTCGGTGAGCCGCTCGGCGTCGGCCGCGTACCGCTCGAA
Organism: Streptomyces cellulosae; assembly: GCF_000721105.1. Classification (GTDB taxonomy): domain Bacteria; phylum Actinomycetota; class Actinomycetes; order Streptomycetales; family Streptomycetaceae; genus Streptomyces; species Streptomyces cellulosae_A. The sequence goes on along the minus strand of NZ_JOEV01000028.1, from coordinate 85,461 downwards.
GTACTTGCTCCGGGAGCCCGCGTAGGTGATCCCGTCCATGCACCAGGTGTAGCCCCACGCGTTGCCCCAGAACTGCAGGACCACGACGTCCGGGTGGAGCGAGCGGACCAGGGCCGCCGCCTTGTCGCGGTCCGGAACCAGGGAGCGCGCCCCCGTCCCCTCCAGGTAGTCGCACAACGTGGTGCCGGAGTAGGGGGCGCTGGTGTACCGCGCGCGCAGGTCCCGCCGTAACTCCTGTCCGAGCACCCGCTGGCTCTCCATCGCCAGCGAGTCGCCGAGGTACAGCACGCTGGGCGCCTTCGCGGGAGCGCTCGGGGCGGAGCCCGCGGTGGCGGCGGGCCGCCCGTGCTCGGTGGTGGCCGACGCGCGCGGTGCGTCCGGCGACGGCGGCGGGCCCTCCGGCCCGGACGCCGGGTCCGTGCACGCGCCGAGCAGCAGCCCGGCGAGCAGTACCCCCACGGTCCACACCCTGCGCATACGACCACTCCCGCCCCGGCCACCGAAACGGTTCCCCAGGCAAGCACAGCCGGGCCGAAGGCGGAAGACGTACGACCTCCCCGGCTCCGGCCGCCGTTCACCCGCCGTGGGCGGCGACCAGCAGGCAAGGAAACGCGCGCAGGAGCGAGCCGAACACCCCGGGGTCGCGGCCGGCAACTCCGCGAGAGCGGCGGCGCTCCCGCCCACACCCACCCCGCCCCCTTACTCGACCCCGCCCCCTCACTCCACCCCGTTCACCAGCACCGCCGCCCCGTCGAAGCGCCCGGCCTTCAGGTCCCGCAGTGCCTCGTCGGCCCGGGACAGGGGGTAGGTGTGGGTCGTGGCGCGTACGCCGTACCGGGCGGCGAGGGCGAGGAATTCGCGGCCGTCCCGCCGTGTGCTGGAGGTGACGCTGCGCAGTTCCTTCTCATAGAAGAGCTCGCTCTCGTAGCGCAGCCGCGGAACGTCGCTGAGGTGGATGCCGGCCACCGCCAGAACCCCGCCCCGGTCCAGCGCCCGCAGCGCGACCGGGACCAGTTCGCCCGCCGGAGCGAACAGGATCGCGCTGTCCAGCGGTTCGGGAGGCGGGTCGTACGCGTCCTGAGCGGAGGCGGCGCCCAGGGCGAGCGCGAGGCGCCGGGCGTCGGCTCCCCGCGTCATCACGTGCACGGTGGCGCCCTCGGCCAGCGCGATCTGCGCACACAGGTGAGCGCTGCCGCCGAAGCCGTACAGACCGAGGCGGCCCCGCGCCGGAAGCGACGCCCTTCGCAGCGCGCGGTGGCCGATGATCCCGGCGCACAGCAGCGGCGCCGCGGACACGTCGTCGAGGGCGTCGGGCACCCGGTACGCGAACGCGGCGGCGACGGTGGTGTACTCGGCGTATCCGCCGTCGGCGTCCCAGCCCGTGTACCGGGAGGCCGGGCACAGGTTCTCGGCCCCGCGCCGGCAGTACGCGCAGGTTCCGTCCGTACCGCGCAGCCACGCCACCCCCACCCGGTCACCGGCCGTGAACCCGCTCACCGCCGGCCCGAGCCGCGCCACCACCCCGACCACCTCGTGCCCGGGCGTCACCCCCGGCCGGCGGACCGGCAGGTCGCCCTCGGCGACGTGCAGATCGGTACGGCACACCCCGCAGGCACTCACCCGCAGCAGCAGCTCGTCGGCCCCGGGCACCGGCACCGGTTTCCGGACGAACCGGAGGGGCCTCTCCTCGACGGGCTCCGGCCGCAGCACGGACCACGCCCGCATCGTCCGAGCCTGCATACGCCTCCCCCTCTCACCGAAGACCGTCCAGCTCTCGCCGATGTCCGCCCGGGGCCGCCTCTTCAGTCTGCGGCGGACCCGACCGTTCGTCGCGCGAGGAGCCGCTCGGATGGCTAGCGTGAGAAACCGGACATTCACCGATTTCTGAGAGGTCGCGGTCATGGCCGTACAACCTGAGGGAACCCCGTGTTGGGCCGATGCGATGTTCAGCGACGTCGAGGGAGCCAAGAGCTTCTACGGTGACGTCCTCGGCTGGACCTTCGGCGAGTCGTCGTCGGAGTACGGCAACTACACCCAGGCCTACGCCGACGGAAAGGCCGTCGCCGCCGTCGTACCGCCGATGCCCGGCCAGGAGGGAACGTCGCAGTGGTGTCTGTACCTGGCGTCCCCGGACGCCGCCGCCACCGCCGGCAAGATCCGTGACAACGGCGGTGAGGTGGTGATGGAGCCGATGCAGGTCGGCGACTTCGGCACCATGTGCCTGGCACGCGACCCCAGCGGCGTGGTCTTCGGCGTGTGGCAGGGGGCCGCCCACGAGGGCTTCCAGGCGCCGCCCGAGCAGCCCGGCGCGTTCTGCTGGGCCGAGGTCTTCACCCGCGAGCCCGAGAAGTCGGACGCGTTCTTCCCGGCCGTCTTTCCCTACACCGTGAAGCAGATGCAGGACGACGCGGTCGACTTCCGCCTGTTCGAGGTCGACGGCGACACGGTGCTGGGCCGTATGAAGATGACGGAGGAGTTCCCGCCCGAGGTGCCGCCGTACATCAATGTCTACTTCACCGTCGACAACTGTGACGACGCCGTCGCCCGCGCCACCAAGCTCGGCGGAGTCCTCCGCTTCGGCCCGATGGACACGCCGTTCGGCCGGTTCGCCGCCCTCAGCGACCCGCAGGGCGCGAGCTTCTCGATGATCGACGTCACGACGACCGCGGGGGACCGGCCGCAGGTCACGGACGTCTCCTGAACCGAGTCCGAACTCCCCGTGCGGCCATGGCATGATCGGGCGCATGCGTGAACGTGTTGTGGCCGCGTGTGACGGGGCTTCGAAGGGAAACCCCGGGCCGGCGGGCTGGGCCTGGGTCGTCGCCGACGCGTCGGAGTCCCCGACGCGCTGGGAGGCGGGGCCGCTCGGCAAGGCCACCAACAATGTCGCCGAACTGACGGCGCTGGAGCGGCTGTTGGCCTCGACCGACCCGGATGTGCCGCTGGAGATCCGGATGGACTCCCAGTACGCGATGAAGGCCGTCACGACCTGGCTGCCGGGCTGGAAGCGCAACGGCTGGAAGACGTCCGCCGGGAAGCCCGTCGCCAACCAGGACCTGGTGGTGCGCATCGACGAGCTGCTCGACGGCCGCTCCGTCGAGTTCCGCTATGTGCCCGCACACCAGGTCGACGGCGACCCGCTCAACGACTTCGCGGACCGCGCCGCGAGTCAGGCCGCGACCGCGCAGGAGCCCGCGGGCAGCGACCTCGGATCGCCGGAGCCGCCGGCCGCACCGGACGCGCCGGTGACACGCGCCCCACGCAAGCGGCCGGGCGGCGCCAAGGCGTCCGGCGTGCGCGGCGGCTCCGCACGGACCATCAAGGCGAAGTTCCCCGGCCGCTGCGTCTGTGGACGCCCGTACGCGGCCGGGGAACCCATCGCCAAGAACGATCAGGGCTGGGGCCATCCGGAGTGCCGTACGGCCGCTGCCGGATAGCCCGCGGTCACGGTCACACGACCGCGCCGCGCCACTCGCCGGTCTCCCGGCCGCGCTCCTCGATGAACTTCTTGAAGCGCTCCAGGTCACCCTTGGTCTGCCGCTTCACGAACCCCAGCTTGTCGCCGACCTTCTCGGTGACGCTGTCCGGATGGAAGTCCATCTGCAGCATCACCTTGGTGTGCTGGTCGTCGAGTCGGTGGAAGGTCACCGCACCGGCCTGCTTGGCCTCGCCGGCGATCGTGGTCCACGCCACCCGCTCGTCCGGGATCTGCTCGGTGATCTCCGCATCGAACTCCCGGTGCACGCCGTTCACGTTGGTCACCCAGTGCGTGAGTGTGTCCGTGCGCTGCTCGATGCGCTCCACCCCGTTCATGAACTCGGGGAAGGTCTCGAACTGCGTCCACTGGTTGTAGGCCGTGTGCACGGGGACGCCGACCTCGATGGATTCCTCGACCTGCGACACAGGCCATCGCCTCCTTCGTCTCGTCGGATTGTCCCGGCGCGGGTACCCGTGACCTGCGGGGCAAACCGCGAACCGGAGATCGTCCGTCGCGGGGGGAGCGGGTCGGCCGTCCCGGAACAGCGCGGAGGATCGCCGGATGCGCGATCTCGACCTGCTACCCTGCGTTGCCAATTGGTCGCTTTGCGTAGTTACTGAGGGGTGCGTGTGAAGGTCGCCTGTGTCGGTGGCGGGCCCGCCGGGCTGTATCTGTCGATCCTGCTGAAGCGGCAGGACCCGTCCCACGACATCACCGTTCATGAACGCGGCCCCGAGGGCTCGACCTACGGCTGGGGGGTCACGTACTGGCGTGGGCTGCTCGACAAGCTGGCCGCGTACGATCCCGAGTCGGCCCGCGCGGTCGAGGCACACTCGGTGCGCTGGAACCACGGCATCGCCCATGTACGGGACAGCGCCACGCGCCACCCCGGCGACGAGGGCTTCGGTATCGGCCGTCACCGCCTGCTGGAGATTCTCGCCGGACGGGCCCGATCGCTGGGCGTACGGCTGGAGTTCGAGCACGAGATCCACGAGTTCACCGACGGGGACCTTCCCTCGGCCGACCTGGTCGTGGCCGCCGACGGTGTGCACAGCGCCCTGCGCGCGCGCCACCGCGACCACTTCGGCGAGGACATCAGGGCCGGCCGCAACCGCTACATCTGGCTCGGCACCACCCGGGTCTTCGACGCCTTCACCTTCGCCTTCGTCGAGACCGACCACGGCTGGATCTGGTGCTACGGCTACCCCTTCAGCCCCGAGCGCAGCACCTGCGTGGTGGAGTGCGCGCCCGAGACGTGGAGGGGACTCGGGCTCCACACGGCGAACGAGGCCGACGGACTCGCCCTCCTGGAGAAGCTCCTCGCCGACGTGCTCGACGGCCACCCCCTGATCGGCCGTTCCACCGCCCAGGGCGGCGCCCCGTGGCTGAACTTCCGCACCCTCACCAACCGCACCTGGCACCGCGACAACCTCGTCCTGCTGGGCGACGCCGCCCACACGACGCACTACTCCATCGGCGCCGGCACCACCCTCGCCCTGGAGGACGCGATCGCCCTGGCCGGCGCCCTGCGCGAGCACACCGTCCTCCCGCAGGCCCTCGCCCACTACGAGCGGGAACGCAAGCAGGCCCTGCTCTCCCTCCAGAGCGCGGCCCGCTACAGCGCCCAGTGGTACGAGAACCTGCCCCGCTACATCCACCTCCCCCCGGAGCAGATGTTCGCCCTGCTCGGCCAGCGCCACTCGCCCCTGCTCCCGTACGTCCCGCCCCAGCTGTACTACCGCATGGACAAGGCCGCCGGACGGTTGGAGGCGCTGCGCCGGTTCAAGCGCTGGCTGGGACCGAAGGTGGCGCGGACCGTGCACCAACGGGCGCTGACGTCCCGCGAGTAGCCGCGGGGGAGCGGCTCACCGGAACAGGCGGTCCAGGAAGGCGTTGTCGAAGACGCGGTAGGGGTCGAGCCGGTCCAGGGTCCCGGCCGCCTGTCCCCACACGGCCTCGCCGAACGAGGCGGGCACCGTGGTGCCGATCACCTCCTCGTCGTCCCACACGTCCTCCTCGGTGTACGCCCAGCCCTTGGACCACTCGACCCGCGTGCGGGCGTACCCGCCGTCGTACGTCCGCAGCAGGAACCGCTCCAGTTCGCGCAGGAACCGCTCGGCGTACGGCGTGCCCGGCAGTGTCAGCACGTCCAGCCAGACGGCCGTGTCCCATTCGGGATGCTCCGCGCTCGGCCGCAGCGCCGACAGCAGCGGGGCGCGGGCCCCGTCCACCTCCGCGTCGGCCGGGTCGTCGAGCCCGGTCACGCGGATCTCGACGGTGCCGTTGACCGGGAAACGGCCCTGGGCCGCGTACGCCGTGAGCCGCTCGCGGTAGTAAGAGGTGAACTCGGCGACGACGCGCTGGACCTGGTCGCGCGTGGTGAGCACGGCGTAGCCGTTCGCGGTGACCCTGAGCGTGGTGGGCTTGACGTAGAGCAGCGTGTTCTTGGACGGTCCCCAGATGTCGCCCGACAGCGTCGCCACGAGCCCCAGCGCTGCGGCGTCGTACTGCGCGTTGCCGAGCACCGGCGCCAGATACCAGGCCGCGTCCGACACCATCCGGCCCACCAAGTCCGCCACTGGCGCCGGGACGTTGTCGGAGAACGGGTAGTTGTACGGCGACGTCACGCGCCGGGAGGTGAGCGGCTTCGTCGGCGCCACGCTCCACACCTTCAGCCAGGGGCACTCGGTGAAGGCGAACCAGATCGCCTCGACCCGTCCGGCCTCCTCCAGGTGGCTCGCGAGGGTGCGGCCGTCGCTGCCGGGCGCGGCGAACAGCTCGCCGGCCGGGATGTCCGTACGGCTCACACACCGAAGGTTGCTGTTCGCGCCCACCCGCAGCACGACCTCGGTGACCAGGGCCCGCCCGAGGTGGGTGAGCAGCGCCGCGCAGTCCGCCTCGTCGCGGTGGAAGGTGCGCAGGGCGTAGGCGCCGCCGCCCTCGTCCCACACCACGGCCGTCAGCGACAGCACGAGATTGCTGAGCGAGCCGTACGTGTGGCCCGGCAGCCGCTGTTCACCGGCGGCCGGTACGGCGGTGCCGTGTGCGTCGATCGCGAGGGCGCCGCCCAGGGTGAGGTCTCCCGGAGCCGGCGCGGCGGTGACACCGAGGCCGCGCTCCTCCAGGAAGGTCAGCAGCGCCTCCAGGGTGACGCCGGTGCCCGCGCGGACGGAGGAGCCCGACTCCAGTGCCAGGCCCGTGAGATGTAAGGCGGTGTCGACGAGAAGGACGGGCGCGTCGGAGGGCGTCCCCTCCGTGATCGTCAGCGGTGACCAGCCGTGCGCGGAACCGCGGGCGCGTACCGTCCAGCCGTGTCGCCAGGCCCAGTTGACGACGGCGACGGTCTGGCGGGCGTCGGTCGGGGCACAGGCCCACAGTCCGTCGGCGGCGATCTCGCCGACCCAGTTCCGGTACGCCGACCGGTACAGGGCGACGCCGACCGGGAAATCAGGGAGCTGTTCGGCGGCCTGGGCCGGGTCCGCGGCCACCAGCAGGGGTACGGCGGCCAGTGCGGCGGCGGAACGGAGCAGACCGCGCCGGGTCCACGCCGGGTCGTCACGCTGGACGTTGCTTGCTGAACGATCAGTCACGGGCTCACGCTAGGCTCCCGTTGACACGTGCATGCCCCCGAGTCCCCTCATTCACTCGTGTGGGTGAAAGTTCCCGGATGGGCCGGGCGGAGCGTCTGGTTCCGCGCGTCCCTGTACCGGATGACAGACTGACGCCATGGACGAGCGCACATTCGGTAGGTCGCAGCAGCACGCATCCGTCGTCGGCCTCGGTACCTGGCAACTCGGCGCCGACTGGGGAGACGTCGACGACAAGGAAGCTCTGGCCGTGCTGGAGACGGCGGCCGAGTCGGGGGTCAGCTTCTTCGACACGGCGGACGTGTACGGCGACGGACGCAGCGAGCAGACCATCGCCGGCTTCCTCAGCGGCCGCCCCGACCTGCATGTCCTGGTCGCGACGAAGATGGGCCGCCGGGTCGAGCAGATCCCGGAGAACTACGTCCTGGACAACTTCCGTGCCTGGAACGACCGTTCGCGACGCAACCTCGGCATCGACCGCATCGACCTGGTCCAGCTGCACTGCCCTCCGACCCCCGTCTACTCCGCGGACGAGGTCTTCGACGCCCTGGACACCCTGGTCGAGGAGGAACGCATCGCGGCCTACGGCGTCAGCGTGGAGACCTGCCAGGAGGCCCTGACCGCCATCGCCCGGCCGGGCGTGGCGAGCGTGCAGATCATCCTCAACCCGTTCCGGATGAAGCCCCTGCGCGAGGTGCTGCCCGCGGCCCGGGAGGCCGGCGTCGGCATCATCGCCCGGGTCCCGCTCGCCTCCGGCCTGCTGTCCGGCAAGTACACCGAGGACACCGTCTTCCCGGAGAACGACCACCGCGCCTACAACCGGCACGGCGAGTCCTTCGACGTGGGCGAGACCTTCTCCGGCGTGGACTACACGACGGGCGTCGAGGCCGCCGCCGAGTTCGCCGCCCTCGCACCCGAGGGATACACCCCCGCCCAGCTGGCGCTGCGCTGGATCATCCAGCAGCCCGGTGTGACCACCGTGATCCCCGGTGCCCGCTCGCCCGAGCAGGCCCGCGCCAACGCGGACGCCGCCCGGCTGCCGGAGCTGCCCGAGGCGACGCTCACCGCGATCCGCGACCTCTACGACCGGCGGATCAAGGACCAGGTGGAAGCCCGCTGGTAGAGCGGGCGGGCCGGCCCGGTCAGGGCTGCAGGAGCAGCTGACGCTCCCGCTCCTGGTCGCCCGACGCGCTTCCCTGGTTGTCTGCGGAGAAGGCGCGCGCCAGCGTGTCGCTCGCCTTCTCGACGGCCTCCGGCGTGCCCTGCACGGTGGCGGTGACCGGCGCGGACAGGTGACCGACGCCGCTCTGCGGGAGCCGGGGCGGCAACTCGGGAGTGTCGCCGCCGAAGGTGGCCGTGTGGACGGTGGCCTGCTCGTCGGACGGCAGCTCGTTCGGGGCGCCGAAGACGGGCTCCAGGGTCCGTACGACCGTGAGCGCGTCCGCGGCGCTGCCGCCGCTGAGGGTGACTGTCAGTTCGGTGCGGGACATGGTCTACGGGACTCCCCTGGTGGTTGATGTCGTGGGAGGCGGACGGCGTGACGGCCGCAGCCGTCACGCCGTCCGCCTCGCGCTCCGTGTAACCGTCCGGTGATCGCTGAAACAGCCCGCCCGGACGCCCACACGTCAGATGCGGCCGCCGATCATGCGGGTGATCGGCCCCTGGGTGTGGCGCTCGGCGCGGCGGCCCGCCGCGTAGGACGCGGCGCTCAGCGCGGTCAGGCCCGCTCCGACGCCCGCGGCGACGATCTTGCGGTGGCTGAGCACCGTCCACGCCGTCCTGGCACCGGCGGCCACCTGTCCCGAGGCCGAGACGATCGCCTGGCGTCCCGTCTCCACGCTCTTGGCCGCGGTGTGCGCGGCCGTGCTCGTGACGTCGGCCGCCCGCTGGGCGCCCGTCCTGGCCGCCGAGGCCGCCTCGTCGGTCTTCGCGGCGGCGGCCCGCGCGGTCTCGGTCGCCGGAGCCGTCGCCTTGTCCGTGCTCTGCCGTGCCTTGGAGGCGGCGGAGGCGGCTGCTGTCTTCTTGGTCGTCTGCTTGCTGGTCGTCGTCTGCTTGTCCGATTCCGTCATGGGATCCGCTTTGCCGTTCGGCCCGGTCGCAAACACGTTGTGTCACGTCCTGTTCCCACTGATGTCACCACCGGTCAAGAACGGGGGAAACAGGGAACACGGTGCACAGGAACGTGCCAGTTCGATCGGGCAGGGGAGGAAAGCTTGTCGGCCACCGGAAGCGCAGCGGACACGAAGAAGAACACGGGGCGCAACGAGACCGAGGAGGAGCGAGCCGACCGGAAGTGGTCGGAGCTCATCCAGGAGGTCAGGGTCGCCCAGACGGGGGTGCAGATCCTGTTCGGCTTCCTGTTGACCGTCGTGTTCACACCGAAGTACACGGACCTGGCGGACACCGACAAGGCGATCTACATCGTGACGGTCGTGCTGGGAGCGTGCGCCACCGGCGCCCTGATCGGCCCGGTGTCCCTGCACCGCCTGGTCGCCGGGCGGCGGGTCAAACCGCAGGCGGTCGAGTGGGCCTCACGGCTGACCTTCGTCGGCCTGGTGCTGCTGCTCACCACGATGACGGCCGCGCTCCTGCTGATCCTGAGGGTGGCCACGCACAACGCGTACGTGCCCTATCTGGTCACGGGAGTGGTCGCCTGGTACCTGGTGTGCTGGTTCGTCGTACCGTTGCTGATCAGGCGCCGTCATACGACGAAGTGACGATCGGGGCGGGTCGGCGCCCGTCCCGTCTCAGCCCCCGGCGAGGACGTCCTGGAGGAAGTCGTCGACGCGGACTTCCTCCCGGCCCGGCGGAACGATCTCCCGGGTCTCCCGAAGGAAGGCCGCGATCGCCGGGGCCCACGCGAACACCACGGCGCGCTGGCGTCCGCCGTCGGGGCGGGCGTCGCCGAGGAACTCGACGCGCAGCTCCTCCCACATTCCGGTCGACGCCGGGCGCATCCGCACGTCACCCACCCCGACCGGACGGTCCAGACCGTCCGTCAGCATCTCCCGGTCCAGCCGCCACCGTGCGAGCACCCGGCCGTCGTGGCTGAACACCGCGGTGACGGAGAACGGGTCCGCCGCGTCGTAGCTGAGGTGCGCGAGCACAGGGCAGCGTTCCGTGCCGCCGGTCTGCAGCTGCACAACGAGGGTCTTGTGCACGAACGAGTTCACTGGAGGGCCTCCGGGAAGAACAGTCGTAGTGCCCTCTAGTACCCCCGTCACGCGTAAGATGCTCAGCTCTACGGGTGATTCCCGCGTGCTCCGCGCAGCGAGCTGATGCAGGAGGCGATGGCCTGCTGGAGTTCCTCCAGCTGCTGGACCATGTCGTCCTCGTAGAACTCCTGGGCGTCGTCGAAGGTGAGCTCCTCGAAGACCTTGGTGGCCTTCTGGAGGCTGGTGTAGAACTTCGTCCGCCGTTCCTGGACGCGCAGTTCGGGGTCTGCCTCCACCGCCTCGACGACCAGCGACTTCATGGTGTCGTAGGCCTCGGTGGCCCACTCGCCGGTGTCCTCGTCCTCCTCCAGCTCGTCGAGGAGCGAGAGGTGGCGCTCGGCCTCCTGGCGGATGTCGACGGGCGCGTCGACCGTCTGCCCGGCCGGCGTCTTGATCTGGCCCGACTCGGCGATCTGACGGACGTATCCGATCCGGTCGGCCGACCTGCTCTCGCTGGCGACCGCCTTCTTCAGATCGTCGGTGCGCACGACGTCCCGCGCCAACTCGGCCTGGAGTTCCGGATCTTCGCGGACCCGGTCCAGGAGGGCCTGGCGGGCGGCGCGGGCGGTGGAGGGGTCGGCGAGGATCGCGGCGCGCAGCGCGGTCGGGTTCTCGGCGACCTCCAGCGCCTTGGTGGGCCGGATGCCCTCGGCCTCGGCGGCCTCCGCGATGGCGGTGCCCCGCTCGGAGCCGGCGCTGCTGCGGGAGACGTAGTAGCTCAGCCACACGTCGGCGTCCGGCAGTTCCACCTCCTGCCCGGGGGCCAGCGCCTCGAAGTGCGGGACGAGACCGTCGTCGGCGGCCCGGTCCCACGCCTTGTAGTAGCGCATCACGCGCTCGGGCGAGCAGCCGGCCAGTTCGGCGAACTCCTTCGCCGACACCTTGGGCGTCTCGTCGGCGCTCTGGCCGCCGGGGCGCACGCTGCGCGCCACCATCAGGGCGAAGGCCCATCCTCCGGTGCGCGCGTAGACGCCGAACTCACGCGCGTCCCGCGCCACGAGGTCGGACAGGGGCACGGGGGACGTCTCGGACGGGACGATCGACAGGGTCACGGGTGATTCTCCTGGGCAGGCTGGTCGGACCGCACCAATGGTGTGTGCAGGTCGGAAGCCTATGGCACCTGTCGGCGGTTCCCCGCGGCCCCTGCGGCCGTCGGTGGTGTCCCGCGACCCCGGCGGCCCCCCGGGCGGTCTCCCCGCGACTCCCGTGTCGTCAGTCCAGCGCGTCGTGCAGCGCGGGCAGCAGCGTCTTCGCCGACCAGTCCAGGTACTCGGGCTGCGACTCGCCGCCGATCTGCACCAGGGCGATCTCGGTGAAGCCCGCCTCGGCGTACGGCCGTACCGCCTCGACGAAGGCCTCCGGGTCGTCGCCGCACGGGATCGAGTCGGCGACGTCGTCGGGGGTGACGAACTGGGTGGCCGCCTCGAAGGCGTCCGGGTGCGGCAGTTCGGAGTTGACCTTCCAGCCGTTGCCGAACCAGCGGAACTGCGCGTGCGCCCGCTTGATCGCCGCGTCCCGGTCGCGGTCGTAGCACACCGGCACCTGGCCCACCCGCGGCTTGCCCTGGCCGCCGTGCCGGTCGAAGGCCTCCAGGAGCCCCGCCTTGGGCTCGGTGGCGATCACCAGGTCGGCCAGCCGGCCCGCGAGCGAGCAGGACTGCTCGCCGGAGACGGCGATACCGATCGGCGGCGGCTGGTCGGGCAGGTCCCACAGCCGGGCCGACTCGACGTCGAAGTGCTTGCCTCGACGGTTCACATGGCCGCCCTCGAACAGAGCGCGGATGACGTCCACCGCCTCTTCGAGCATCTCGTGCCGTACGTCGGCGGACGGCCACCCGCCGCCCACCACGTGTTCGTTGAGGTTCTCGCCCGAGCCGAGCCCCAGCCGGAAGCGCCCCTGAGACAGGAGCTGCATCGTGGCCGCCTTCTGTGCCACCACCGCCGGGTGGTAGCGGCGGGTCGGACAGGTCACGTACGTCATCAGCGGAATGCGCGAGGTCGCCTGGGCGGCCGCGCCCAGCACACTCCACGCGTACGGCGAGTGACCCTGGGTTCGCAGCCAGGGGAAGTAGTGGTCCGAGGTCACCGAGAAGTCGAAGCCCGCCTCCTCGGCCCGGACGACATGGTCGACCAGCTCACGGGGGCCGGCTTGCTCGGTCATCATCGTGTATCCGATTTGCACCATAAGGGCTGGGTCCCCGGTGAGCGGGAGGGAAAACGGGCCGATCGCCTCCCTCTCGATCGTTGCCCGTCGATGCCCGGGCGGCCCGCGCGTCAGTCGGAGGACGGCCGGAAGGTCCTCAGGAAGGTGTCCAGGGCCTCCTGGTTCGCGGGGTCGTTCCAGTCCGTGGCCGGGGTCGTCCAGCGCAGCGAGAAGCTGCGCCCCTCCCCGATGAGGAAGCCGCGGCCGAACGTGCGCACCCGGGTGCCGTCGGAGTCGTCCGCGAGCCACTCCATGTCGGCGGCCTTGCGCCCCTGGTACGTCGTGGCGCGGATTTCGCCGATCCGCCGGTAGTCGCCGTACTCCTGCTTGAGGTTCGGTTCCACGTCGTCGCGCCAGACAGCGACGGGATCCGGGCCCACGCGTTCGCTGTAGGTGACGGCCAGCGTGCGCGGATCGCCTTCCTTGCCGAGAATCACGCGGTAGGCGAGGTCGCCCATGCGCGTGGTGTTCAGCGGCCTCCAGCCGCCGGGGAGGGCCACAGAGAAGCCCTCCGGCGAGTGATACTCACGGTAACCGGAGGGCTGTGGGGCGTCGGACGCGGAATTGGTCGGTGTCCGTGTGGGTGTGGGTGTGGGCGTGGGCGGTGGTGCGGAAGTCCGCGTCGGGGGCGGTGGTGTCTCCGCCGGGAGGGACGACTGCTCGTCGGTGACCGGGGCCGAGGCGCTCGGTCGGGATCGCGGACCGCCCGAGGAGGTGTCCGTGCCCGGCAGTTGACGGGTCACGGCGAGCACGGCGACGGACACGGTGACGACGGCCAGCGCGGTGCCGACGACCATGGTCCGCCTGCTCCACACCGGGCCCGACTGGTACAGGCCGCGCAGCCGGGGCTTGGGCAGTGCCCGCAGGGCCGCGTCCGGATCCTCGCTGAGGACCCGGGTGAGTGCCTCGCGGACCACCGGGCGGGTCAGCCGCTCCTGGGAGTTCTTGCGCAGCAGCCCCTGCACCGTCGGGGCGAGCGGCCCGGCGTGCACCGCGGCGCGCAGCGGAAGCCGGTCCACCGAACGCAGGGTGGCCTCCGGCCGGTCCCGGTCGCGGAACGGGGGGCGCCCCTCGACCATCGTGTACAGGATCGCCCCCAGCGCCCACAGGTCGGCGGCCGGCCCGATGCGCTCGTCGCGGGCCTGTTCGGGGGAGGCGTACGCCGGTGCCGTGACCCGGGGGGCCAGGGTGGCGCCCGTCAGCCCGAAGCCGGTGAGGACGACGGTGCCCTGGTCCCTGACGAACACCTGGCCCGGACTGAGCTCGCCGTGGGTGATGCCCTCGCCGTGGGCGGCCTCCAGCACGTCCAGTATCTCCAGGCCGACGCGGGCCGCCCGGACGTGGTTGAAGGTGCCCTGCTGGGCGAGGAGTTCGCCCAGCGGCGTGCCCTCGATCCACTCGGTGACGATCCACAGGGTGCCGGCCGCCTCGACGGCGTCGAGGACCGTCGCCACGCGTCCCGGGCACAGCACCTCCATGGTCTCGGCCATCCGCACGACCCGGGCGGTGGCCCGGCGTGAACTCTCCGGGTCCGCGTGGGCCGGCAGGCCGATCTCGGTCAGCAGGCGGGGGTGCCCGGTGGTGACGTCCTCGCCGTACCAGCAGACGCGGTTGGTCTCGCGGTGCAGGACCTCCAGGAGTCGGTACCTTCCGGCAACCCACTCATGGGTCGACACGTGCGCCTTGACCATGGTCATACCTCGCTGAACCCCTGGCTCTTCAAACCTTTTGGCTCTCACCTTTCCCAGAGGTACGCGGGCCGGCACGGGGTGCGTTCAATGAATCCTCAACTGGCGAGGAGCGCTCCCTGTTGTTCGACTGCTGTACGACCGGTCAGGAGAACGGAACGAGGATCGACCGGAGTTGACGCGTTCCCACCGGGGCCGGGCTGAGAGGCCGTCCGCGCTCAGAGATCGCGGCGCACCAGGAAGTCCAGCAGGGACCGCAGCTCGCGCTCGGGTGCCGGTTCCAGGGGCACACCGGCGAGGGCCGTCTGCACTGCGGCGAGGTGACGCCGTGCCTCGGCCAGTGCCGCGGTCCGGCCGCCGGCCTCCTCGATCAGCGTGACCATGTGCGCGGGGTCCGCGTCGGACTCCAGGAGGGTGGCCAGCCGGCCGGCCGCCGGGGAGGGACCGTCGAGCGCGGCCAGGACGGGGAGCGTCTTCTTCCGCTCCCGCAGATCGCCGTGGACGGGCTTGCCGGTGACGGCGGGATCGCCCCAGATGGCCAGCACGTCGTCGACGACCTGGAACGCGATCCCGAGATGCCGGCCGGCCCGGTCCAGGGCGGCCACCACGGCGGGCGGCGCGCCGCCGAGCAGCGCGCCCAGCGCGGCCGCGCAGCCCAGCAGGGCGCCGGTCTTGTACTCGGCCGTCGCACGGTACTCGCCCGGCCGCACCCGGTGCGGTCCCGTCCAGGGACGCGCGGCGAGCAGCAGGTCGTCCGCCTGACCGCGCACCAGGTCACCCAGTGCCGCGGACAGCAGGCGCAGCGCCTCGGGGCCCTTCGGTGACGCGGCGAGGGTCTCGACGGCGAGTGCGAACAGGGCGTCGCCCGCGAGCACCGCCGGTCCGGTGCCGTAGGCCTTCCACACGGTGGGGCGGCCGCGCCGGGCCGCGTCGCCGTCCATGATGTCGTCGTGCAGCAGGGAGAAGGTGTGCACCAGTTCCACCGCCACCGCCGCGGGCACCCCGGCCCGACCGGGCGCACCGGCCGCCTCGGCCCCGAGCACGGCCAGCGCCTGCCGGACGCCCTTGCCGCCGGACCCCGCCGCGGGCACGCCGCCGGCCTCGCACCAGCCGAACGCGTACCCGGCCATCTCGCCCACCCAGGGATGCAGACGCCCGACCGTCTCCTCCAGCGCGGGCCGCACCAGCGCGCGGCAGCGTTCCAGCACCTGCGGTGCGGCGAGCGCTGTCGTCAGCGCCGTCACCGTACGGCCTCCGCCCGCACGTCGGACCGCGCCCGGGACTCCTCCAAGGTGCCGAACTCCTCCTGCGCCCGGGTCACCATCTCCCGTGCGTGCCGCAGGCCGAGGCGGTCCAGGGCGCGGGCCAGATCGGCGAGTTCGGCGGCCGTCTCCGAGCGGTCGCGGCCCAGGTGGGCCAGCGACTTGGCCAGCCCCAGCCGGGCGAGCGCCTCCCCGCGCGGCTCGCTCATCGCGCGGAACTCCGCGAGCGCCCGCTCGTACCAGTCCCGGGCCTCGGCGTGCCGCCCCACGCGGTAGAGGACGTTGCCGCGCATCTTGTGGTTGTACGCGAGCGCGCTGGACAGCTTCATCGCGCGGCACGTCTCCTCCGCCTCGGACAGCAGCGCCAGAGCACGTCCGGTGTCCCCGTCGCGCACGGAGACCACGTCGGCGAGTCCACGCAGGGCCCAGGCGTGACCGCGCCGGTCGTCCGCGCCGTCGGCTATCCCGGCCGCCTCCTCGAACAGGGCGTACGCCGTGTCGTAGGAGCCGGTGTTGCGGTGGATCTGCGCGATGCCCTCCAGGGCCCAGACGGTGTGCCGCGCCTCGCCCCGTCGCCGGGCCTCGGCCAGCAACTGCTCGTGCAGCCGGCCGACCGCCTCGTAGTCGCCCTGGATACGGCCGGTCTCGGCGAGCCCCGCCAGCGAGTAGCCGCGGACGACGATGTCACCGCCGCGTTCGCCGAGTTCGGCCGCGAGCTCCAGCAGGCGCCGGGCCAGGGCGAACGCGCCGCGCTGCCGGGCCAGGGTGCCGCCGCTCCACAGTGCCCAGGCCATCGCCGCCAGGTCCCCGGCCGCCCGGGCCGCGCGGTAACTCGCCTTCCAGGCCCGGTCCGCCTCCCCGATCCTGCCCAGTCGCCGGTGCGCCTCGGCGACCGCGAGCCCGCAGCGGGCCGCCTCCCCGTGCTGCCCGGCCCGCTCGGCGGCCCTCAACTGCTCGGTGCCGGCAGCCAGTACCTCGGTCAGCGAGGAGTTCACGGAGAGGGTGGTGAGGGCGCCCTGGTACTCCGGGGCGAATGCCTTGCCGTACATGCAGTCCTTTCGGTCGATATACACGCCATCTCTACATGCTGCGTATACATCGCGTGCATAGTGCCTCGGAAATCAGCCCCGGCCACCAGGCCGGGGCAGTGTCCGTGTGTTGCCGGTCAAGACGTCGAGGCGGCCGTCCGGGTTGCCCGTGAGGCGCAGATCACGTCCTGAGGCCCTCGTCGGACCGCGGTGGCCGACGGGAGGTCAGTGCTGCTGTGCCTTCTGCGGTGTCGCCTCGCTCGGCCGTACGACGGCGTATCCCTCGCCCTGCAGCATCAGCTGCACCGCCTCCCCGGAGCCGCCGCGCAGCATCGAGCCGACCGACTGCGAACGGTGGAGCGAGGTCGAAAGGCCCGCCGTCCAACCGACGATCGCGTCGGTGTCGACGTACACGGGGTACTGCGGCGAGACCGG
The DNA here is from genome assembly GCF_000721105.1 of Streptomyces cellulosae. GTDB lineage: Bacteria > Actinomycetota > Actinomycetes > Streptomycetales > Streptomycetaceae > Streptomyces > Streptomyces cellulosae_A. The sequence continues at coordinate 68,566 of NZ_JOEV01000028.1, read as the reverse complement.
GATGACCAGCGGGTTGCCCTCGCACACCAGGCCCAGCCGGCCCTGGCCGGTGAAGACACTGTTGAACAGACCGCCGCCGGCGATCCCGGCGCCCTTCACGGTCGCGATCCGGTACGCCAACGTGGCGTCGAAGCACAGGACGTTGCGGCCGTTGACGGTGAACTCGTCACCCGGGTCGACCTCCACGACGAAGCAGTTCTGCGCCTCGTGCGCGAACCAGGCCTCCCCCTGTCCGCGGACCGCCATCAGCGGCAGCCCCTCACCGGTGACCGCGCGCTTGAGCATGCCGCCCACGCCCTGGCCCTTGCGTTCGAACTGGAGGTTGCCGCGGTAGGCGATCATCGCCCCCTGGCGGGCGAGCATCTCGCCGTTCACCGTGTACCGGATGCACTTGGCGTTCTCGACCGTCATGCCCGCCTGTGCGGCGGGCTGGACCATGTGCTCGCTGGAAAACAGGTCACCCTTCATGGGGGCATCCTGTCCCGGACGGATACATTCCGCCAAGATCGCGCGCCGGGCGGTGCCGGGACGCGCCAGGACGTGCCGAACTCCCGGCGCGTAGGGCCCCTTCCGGTCCTCCCGGATCGTCTCAGGCGCCGAAGAGCTGGGTCCAGTACGTACCCGCGGGGCCGCCGCCCGCGAAGCCGACCCCGATGTGGGTGAAGTCCGGCTTGAGGATGTTGGCGCGGTGGCCGGGGCTGTTCATCCAGCCGTCCACGACCTCGGCGGGGGAGCGCTGGCCGCAGGCGATGTTCTCGCCGATCGAGCGTCGGGCGGCGCCCGCGGCGGCGGCCCGGTCCCAGGGCTGCGTGCCCTCCGGTGAGGTGTGCGAGTAGAACGCCCGGGCCGCCATGTCCGCGCTGTAGGCCTGGGCCGCGATGGCCAGCGGCGGGTCCACGGCCAGGCGAGGCAGCCCGGCCCGCGTCCGCTCCCGGTTGGTGAGCTCGACGACCTCGGCCTGCGTCCGCGCCAGCCCGGCGGGGCTGAAGGGGGCGGCCCACAGAGCCGTCCAGAAGGTGTCGCCGGAGCGGCCGTCGATGACGTACGCCAGTCCGGCGTGGCTGAACACCGGATCCCGCAGGGTACGGCGGGGCTGTTCGGCGCGCAGGCAGTACGCGACGAACTCGGCGGGCGTGCGCGGACCGGAGACCAGGTGTTCGCCGATGGTGAGGTACGCGTATCCGGCGGCGCCGACGCGCTGGTGGACGGAGACGCCGTCGGGGCACTCGACGGCCAGGCGCCCGGCAGAGGCCATGGCGGACGCGTGGGCACGGGCCGCGGCGGCCAGGCGGGCGTCGAGGGAGACCGGGGGTGAACCGGCGGCGGCCCGGGCGGAGTTGACCAGGCCGAGAAAGCCGTCCTGGTCGGTGGACGGGGCGTGGGACGAGGCGGGGGACGCGAGGCCGGTGGCGGACGGGGAGCGTGGTGCCGAGCGGGTCCCATACGGTGCGCGGGATACCGGGCGGGGCGGCGTGGACGCGGACGCCGGGCGGGAGTGGGACGGGGTCCGAGGTGCGGGGAAGGCGGGCGACGGCGGGTGCGGGGCCGCGGATCCGCCCGGAGACCCGTCCGGCTCGTCCGCGACGTCCACCCCGAAGTCGCGGGCCAGGCCCGCCAGCCCGTCCGCGTACCCCTGTCCCAGGGCGCGCAGCTTCCAGCCGTCGCCGCGCCGGTAGAGCTCCGCGAGGAGCAGCACGGTCTCCTGCCGTGGGCGCGGCGGGGCGAACCGGGCCAGTGGGCGGCCGCCGGCGTCGGAGACATGGAGGGTGGGGGCAGGAAGGTGGCCCAGGGGAGTGGCGGGATCGGCGGGACTGACGACCACGGTGACCCGGGTCGCGCCGGCGCGCAGTCCCGGCGGATCGACGGTCAGGGCGTCGCCCCGCAGCCGGGCGCCCGGCGCGGCCGGCTGGTGGTAGAAGACGAAGTCCCCGTCGCCCCGGACCTTGCCGCTGTCGTCCGTGATCAGCGCGGACACGTCGAACGGGCCGGGGACCCGGACGGTCACGGCACCGCCCGGGAGGGGCACATTGCCCCCGGGAACCAACTCGCTCATCGCGCCGCCCGGATGTCGTCCACGGGATCCCGTGGGGTCGTACGGACAACGCGTGCCGGGGCCCGACGGTTCCCCCGGTCCTGCCCGCGGCGCCGGGCACCGGTCAGTCGAGGGCGATCCCCGGTGAGATGTCCGCCTGCTGTTCGGCGGGTCGCCGGACGGGCCGTTCGGCGGGGCCTTCGACCGGCCGGGCCAAGCCGCGCGGCACCTTCGTGGACGTGCCGCAGAACGCGGACTCCAGCGTGCCCTGCATCGTCGTGAGGACGGCGTCGTTGTTCGAGGTGTTGGCCAGTGCGCTGAGGCTGCGTCGACCGTCCGTCGACGTGAACGCGTACGTGTAGTAGCCCTGTACGGCGCCTGTGTGCCCGTACACCGACACACCGCACGACAGGTCACGCCGGCGCAGACCGAGTCCGTACGCCTGATCGGTGCCCGCCGGCATCCACTGCCGCATCTGCGACAGTTGCGCGGCCGAGATGAGCCGTCCGCCGAGCAGCGCGGTGAGGAAGGTGTTGAGGTCCCGGGTGGTCGAGATGAGCGCGCCCGCGCTCTGCGCCCAGGACGCGGTCTGGTCCGTCGCGTCGACCAGCGCGGCACCCGCCTGGTCGGGGGTGAGATAGCCGCGGGCGTGGCGGCCGGGGATCTTCGTCCCGGGGTGGACGTAGAAGGTGTCGCTCAGCTTCAGCGGCTCGATGATCCGGTTCTGGTACTCGGTGCGCACGGAGTGGCCGGTCAGCATCTCGACCAGCATCCCGGCGACGACGAAGTTGGTGTTCGAGTACGCGTACACCGCGCCCGGCGCGTTGGTGCGCGGCCGGAGCAGCGAACGGTCCACCAGCTGGCGGTAGGTGAAGACCTTGCCCCGGACCGCTTCGAATCCCTGCACCGTCTGCGCGAACATGTCGTTCGTGTAGTCGTGGAGTCCGCTGCGGTGGCTCAGCACATGCCGGACGGTGATCCGGTCGTCCGGGAGCAGCCCCGGGAGATAGCGGTTGACGGGGGCGTCGAGTCGGAGCTTGTTCTCGTCGGCCAGTTGCAGCAGCACCACCGCGGTGAAGACCTTGGTGACGCTGCCGACGCGGAACCGGTCGGCGTCGTCGAGGGCCCGTCGGGTCCCGCGGTCCGCCACGCCCTCGGCCACCCGATGGGTCGTGCCGTGGTCGTCGATCCGAGCCATCGCGCCGGGCGCGCCCTGTCGTTGCGCGGCGCGCAGGACGGTGCGCAGCCCGGCGAGGTCGGGCGCCGGCAGGGCGTTGCCGGTCTCGGCGGCCGTCGGTTCCCGGGGTGCGGCCTGCGCGGGGATCCCCAGGAGGGACAGCAGAACCGCCCCGATCACCGTGCCCCTGCGCGCCGTTGCTGATGCCATCCGGTTCTTCTCCCGTTCTGGTGCTGTCGGCAAGACGCGCACAGTATGGCGGTAAAATGATAGGAAATCCGGCATTTCGGCTTGGCTTCGGGCCGCTTCACGGATGGGTCGGCAGTTGCGGCGGACCGATCCTGCTTCTTTTATTGACGTCGGAAAAGAACAGTCCTAGGTTCCCGAGCATGCTCCCGACACCCCGGGCCGAGAGGTTTCCGGTCAACACGCCTGCCGCCTCGCAGATCTTCACCACCGTGCTGTCCCAGGGGCCACTCACCCGCCTGGAGGTGGCCCGGCGAGCCGGGCTGTCCGCGGCCGCCGTGACCAAGGCGGTCCGGCCCCTGATCGAGGCCGGCTACCTGGTGGAGGACGCGGACGCGCAGGCGCCTCCCGCCCTGGGACGACCCGCGAACCTCGTACGGGTCGACGGCGGACGGGCGCTCTTCGTCGGGATCAAGGTGACCGGCGACGAGATCATCGGCGTGCTCACCGACCTGTGCTGCCGGATCAGCGTCGCCCGCCACACCGCGCTGACGAGCCGTGACCTCACGGCGGTGCTGGCGGCCGTCGCGGACGTGGTCCAGGAACTCCGCATCGAGGCGGACGGCTTCGGGGCGCCTGTCCTCGGGGTCGGCATCGCCGTCTCCGGTGACGTCGACCGGGGCGAAGGGACCGTCCGGTACTCCCCGTTCCTCGAGTGGCATGACGTCCCGCTCGCCGAACTCGCGGGCATCACCACCGGGTTGCCGGTCACCGTCGACAACGACGTGCGCGCGCTGACCGTCGCAGAGCAGTGGTTCGGCGCCGGAGCGGGCCTGTCCGACTTCGCCGTGGTGACGGTCGGCGCGGGCATCGGCTGCGGCCTCGTGGTCCACGGCCGGGTGGTCGCCGGCGCGCACGGCGTGGCCGGCGAGATCGGCCATGTCACCGTCGACCCGTCGGGCCCGCGCTGCCACTGCGGCAACCGGGGCTGCGTGGAGGCGATCGCGGCGGACGCCGCGATCCTCCGGCGGATCCGCGAGGCCACCGGCGTCGAGGTCGCCGACACCACCGAGGCCGTACGGCTCGCCCACAGCGGGGTCGCCGCGGCACGGGAGGCGTACGCGCGCGCGGGCGAGGCCATCGGCCGCGGCATCGCCACCGTCGCCAACCTGCTCGGCCCCGAGCGCGTGATCATCTCCGGCGAGGGCCTGGCCGCCTACGACCTGTTCGCCGAGCAGATCCGCGACGCCTTCACCGCGGCCGCCTTCGGCTCCGCCGCCCGGTGCGACGTCCAGACCCGCCCGCTGACCTTCGAGGAGTGGGCGCGCGGGGCCGCGGCCACCGCCATCCAGTCCTTCATCCGAGCCGACACCTAGTCACCCTTTGCCGGGAGTTCCCCTACTGGCAGTCCCCTCGCCGACCGTCCCCTCACCGACCGTCCCCTACTGGCAGCCCCCCACCGCCCGTCCCCCTACTGGCAGTCCCCCCTGCTGAGCCGACCCCAGGAGGTACGACCCATGCGGTCATCCCCGTACGCCGTCCTGCCCGCACGCACCCTGAGAGCCGCCGTGGTCCTGGCCCTGGCCGCCGGTGCCGTTACCGTCGCGCCGGCGGCCCAGGCCGAGCCCACCGCCCCGGCGGATCGGACGGCCGACACCACCGCGTCCGCCCCGGCGGCCAAGCCCTACATGGGCTGGTCGAGTTGGAGCATGCAGTCGTCCAAGTACCCCGGCCTCAACCCGGACGGCGACTACAGCTACCTGACCGAGGCGAACGTCCTCAAGCAGACCGACGCCCTGGCCACCAAGCTCAAGAAGTTCGGCTACGAGTACGTCAACATCGACGCCGGCTGGTGGAGCGACAAGTCCTGGAAGCCCGGGTACGACCAGTACGGGCGTCAGAAGGCCGACCCGGACCGCTTCCCCAGCGGCATGAAGGCCGTCGCCGACCGCATCCACGCCAAGGGCCTCAAGGCCGGCATCTACCTGCCGGTCGGCCTGGAGAAGGGGGCCTACGGCGGCGGCAAGGTCCCCATCTGGAACGCCGACGGCTGCACCACCGCCGACATCGTCTACGGCGACCTGCGCACCACCAACGGCTGGGACAGCGCGTACAAGCTCGACTTCTCCCGCCCCTGCACCCAGAAGTACATAGACTCCCAGGCCCGGTCGATAGCCGACTGGGGCTACGACTTCCTCAAGCTCGACGGTGTCGGCCCCGGCTCCGGCAAGAGCGGCGACCAGTACGACAACGTCGCCGACGTGGCCGCCTGGCACAAGGCCATCGCCGCCACCGGCCGCCCGATCCACCTGGAACTGTCCTGGTCCCTCGACATCGGCCACGCCGCCGACTGGAAGAAGTACTCCAACGGCTGGCGCGTCGACACCGACGTCGAGTGCTACTGCAACACCCTCGTCAGCTGGGAGAACTCCGTCGACGACCGCTGGGACGACACCCCCGCCTGGACCCGGCACGCGGGCCCCGGTGGCTGGAACGACCTCGACGCCCTGGACGTCGGCAACGGCGAGATGGACGGGCTGACCAAGGCCGAACGGCAGAGCTACGCCACCCTGTGGGCCATCGCCAAGTCCCCGCTCTACACCGGCGACGACCTCACCCGCCTCGACTCCTACGGCCTGTCCCTGCTGACCAACCGTGAGGTCATCGCCATCGACCAGGGCGCCGCCCCGCCCGCACGTCCGGTGACCGCGTCCGACCCCCAGCAGGTGTGGGCCGCGAAGAACCCCGACGGCACCTACACCGTCGCCCTGTTCAACCTGGCCGACGCGCCCGCCGCCGTCACCGCCGACTGGACCGCCCTCGGCTTCACCGGCAAGGCCGCCGTCCGCGACCTGTGGAACCACGAGAACCTCGGCACGTACCAGAACAAGATCACCCAGTCCCTGCCGGCCCACGGCTCCCGCCTGTTCACCGTCACCCCGCGCGGCAGCACGCTCACCACGACCGCCTACGAGGCCGAGTCCCCGGCGAACACCCTCAGTGGCAACGCCTCCGTCGCCGACTGCTCGGCCTGCTCCGGCGGCAAGAAGACCGGAAACCTGTACCTCGGGGGCAAGCTCCGCTTCAACGACGTGGTCGTCGGCAAGGCGGGCACCTACTGGGTCAAGGTCGCCTACATCAGTGGTGACGCCCGCTCGGTCGACGTCTTTGCCAACACCGGCAATCCCACCCGTCACAAGTTCCCCTCGACCGGGGACTGGGGAACCGTCGAGACGGTCAGCGTGCCGGTCACGCTGAAGGCGGGCAGCAACACGATCACCTTCGACAGCGGCACGGGTTACGCCCCGGACATCGACCGCATCGACGTCCCGAAGACCTCCTGACCGATCCTCCGGGAGCCCGCCATGGACATGGAACCCGCACACCTGCCCAGACGCGCCCTGCTCGCCGCCGCCGCGACGACCGGAGCCCTCGCCGCCCTGCCGACGTTCACGGCGACCGCCGTGCCCCAGCGCCCCGCCGACACCACCGCGTTCACGAACGACCCCCGCCACCAGCTGTGGTGGCGGGCGCCCGCCGACGACGGGTCGATGATCGAGCAGGGCCTGCCCGTCGGCAACGGCCGCCTCGGCGCCCTCGCGAGCAACGACCCCGGCCGTGAGACCCTGCTGATCACCGACGCCACGATGTGGACCGGCGGCCTCAACGACTCCCTCGACGCCGACGGTCAATTCCCCTACGACCGCGACCACTTCGGCTCCTTCACCCTCCTCGCCCGGCTCACGGTCGACATCCCCGACCACGACCTGTCCGCCGTCACCGGCTACCGCCGCACCCTCGATCTCGACCGGGCCGTGGTGACGACCTCGTACGTCCGCTCCCGAGTGACGTACCGGCGAGAGATCTTCGCGAGCCGCCCCGACGACGTGATCGTGCTGCACTTCACCCAGAGCGGAGGCGGCCGCTACACCGGCACGGTCACGCTGGCGGGAACGCACGGCGAGGACGCCGGAACCTCGTTCGCCGCCTCCTTCCCGGGCGGGCTGCGCTACGGCGCCGCGGTCACCGCACACGGCGACGGCGGCCGCGTCACCGTCGACGGGCCACACGTCTCCTTCTCCGGCTGCGAGGAACTCACCGTGGTGGTGAGCGGCGGCACCAACTACGTGCCCGACGCCGCCACCCACTACCGGAACCCGTCGCTCGACCCCGAGCGGCTGGCCCGCACCAAGGTCCGCGACGCGGCGGCCCACTCCGCCGCCACGCTCCTGCGCACCCACGTCGCCGACCACCGCCGGCTGTACGGCCGGATGGACCTCTCCCTCGGCACCTCCTCCGCCGAGCAGCGCTCCCTCGACACCTGGGAACGCCTGCGGGCCCGCGCCCGGGACGAGCAGCCCGATCCCGAACTGGAGGCCGCCTACCTGCAGTTCGGCCGCTACCTGATGATCTCCGGTTCCCGGGGCAGCCTGCCGCTGGGGCTCCAGGGGCTGTGGCTCGACGGCAACGACCCGGACTGGATGGGCGACTACCACACCGACATCAACATCCAGATGAACTACTGGATGGCCGACCGCGCCGGCCTGTCCGACTGCTTCGACGCGCTCACCGACTACTGCCTGGCCCAACTCCCGTCCTGGACCGACCTCACCCACCGACTCTTCAACGACCCGCGCAACCGCTACCGCAACTCCACCGGAAAGATCGCCGGCTGGACGCTCGCCATCTCCACCAACCCGCACGGCGGCAACGGATGGTGGTGGCACCCCGCCGGCAACGCCTGGCTGTGCAACTCACTGTGGGAGCACTACGAGTTCACCCGCTCGTCATCCCATCTGGAGAGGATCTACCCGCTGCTGAAGGGCGCGTGCGAGTTCTGGGAGGCGAGACTGCTCACCACGACCCTGCCCGGCACCACCCGGGAGGTCCTGATCGCCGACAGCGACTGGTCGCCGGAACACGGTCCGCTCGACGCGAAGGGCATCACCTACGTCCAGGAGCTGGTGTGGACGCTGTTCGGCAACTACTGTGCCGCGGCGGCGGAATTGAAGAGGGACACCGGCTACGCGGACACCGTCGCCGCGCTGCGCCGGGGACTGTACCTGCCGCAGGTGAGCCCGACGACGGGCTGGCTGGAGGAGTGGATGTCCCCCGACAACCTCGGTGAGACCACCCACCGGCACCTGTCCCCGCTCGTCGGCCTGTTCCCCGGCGACCGCATCCGCCCCGACGGCTCCACCCCGGCCGAGATCGTCAAGGGTGCGACCGCCCTGCTCACCGCCCGGGGCACGGAGAGCTTCGGCTGGGCGAACGCCTGGCGCAGCCTGTGCCGGGCCCGCCTCAAGGACGCGGAGACGGCCTACCGGCTCGTCGTCAACAACCTCCGCCCCTCGACCGACGGCGGCAACGGCACCGCCCCCAACCTCTTCGACATCTACGAAGTGGCCGAGGGCCGGGGCATCTTCCAGATCGACGCCAACTTCGGCACCCCCGCGGCGATGATCGAGATGCTCCTCTACTCCCGCCCCGGCCATCTGGAACTCCTCCCCGCCCTGCCGGACGCGTGGGCGGCGTCCGGCTCCCTCACCGGGGCGGGCGCCCGCGGCGGTTTCGTCGTCGACCTGCGCTGGCAGGACGGCAGGCCGACCTGGGCACGGATCCGCAGCGTGGGCGGCCGGACCACGACGGTGGCGTACGCGGGTACGGTCCGGACCGTGCGTCTGAAGCCCGGAGAGTCCGTCACGCTGAAGGACCTCGCCCGGTGACGGGCCGACTCGTCGCGGCCGTGGGCCGGGTGGCCGGGGCGCTGCTGCTGGCCTGCGCCTGCCAGTCCACGTCCACACCGGCCGGGGCGATCGACGTCCCGGAGGGTGTGATCACCTGGGGCGCGAGCGCCGACCGCTTCGGCGAGGCCACCGCCGACCGCGGTTACCGGCTCGTCGTGCGCACCAGCGTCGGGGGCCGGGACCTGCGCGTGAGGCTGTCGAACGCGTTCGGGGACCGTCCGGTGACCTTCGACAGCGTCTACGCGGGACTCCAGAAGCAGGGCGCGGAACTGGTGCGGGGCAGCAACCGGCGGCTGACCTTCGACGGAGCGGGCTCGGTCACCGTACCCGCCGGAAGGACCGTGCTCAGCGATCGGCTCCCGGGCCGGCTCCCCGCGGCGGCCGACCTGGTCGTCAGCCTGCACACACCCGACGCGGCCGGCCCGGCGACCGGGCACTGGATGGCCATGCAGACGTCGTACGCCGCCTCGGGCGACCACACCGCCGAGGAGAGCCCCGCCGCCTGGACGCAGACCATCGGCTCCTGGTTCTACCTCGACGCGGTCTCCGTACGGGCGAGCGTCCGCACCGCGGCCGTGGTGGCCCTCGGCGACTCCATCACCGACGGCTGGCAGTCGACCAGCGACCTCGACCGACGCTGGCCCGACTACCTCGCCCGCCGCCTGCGACGGGCGGACACCGAGGTGAAGGGCGTCGCCAACGAGGGGATCTCCGGCAACAAGGTCCTCGCCGACGGCGCCGGGCAGAGCGCCCTGAACCGGCTGGAACGGGACGTGCTCTCCCAGCCCGGTGTCCGCACCGTGTTCCTCTTCGAGGGCGTCAACGACATCAAGGCCCACACCGGCGTCACCGCCGACGACCTGATCGGCGGCTACCAGGCGATCGTCGAGCGGGCCCACGCGGCCGGCAAGTGCGTCGTCGGCGCCACGGTCGGACCCTTCAAGGGCTGGTCCGAATGGGACCCGGAGGCCGAGGCCGTGCGGCGGGAAGTCAACACGTTCATCAGGACCAGCGGTGAGTTCGACGCCGTCACCGACTTCGACCGCATCCTCCGCAGCCCCTACGACCCCGAACGCATGCTCCCCGCCCTCGACGGAGGTGATCACATTCACCCCAACGACAAGGGCATGCAGGCCATGGCCGACGCCGTCGACCTCAAGAGCCTCGACTGCGCCGAGCCGGAACCCTAGAGCCTCTCGTGCGGTTCAGGACGGTCCCCGCCCGGATCCACTCGGCTCCGGAGCGATGAGGCCCTGCCGGTAGGCGACCGCCACCGCCTCCGTGCGGCTCGCCGCGCCCAGCTTGGCGAGGATGTTGGAGACGTGGACGCTCGCCGTCTTGCCGGTGATGAACAGCTCCTCGCCGATCTGCCGGTTGCTGCGGCCGAGGGCGAGGAGCCGCAGCACCTCCTGTTCCCGGGCGGTGAGGACGGCCGCGCGGGCGTCGGCGGCCGGGGGCTCCGCCAGGCGTCCGCGGCGCATCAGGGTGTCCACCTGGTCCAGCAGGGGAGTGGCGCCCAGTCGTACGGCCGTCTCCCGTGCCGCACGGGCTTGCACCGCGGCCTCCTCGCGTCGCTCGGCCGCGAGCAGGGCCTCGGCGAACCGCACTTGGCAGCGCGCACGCTCGTACACGTCGCCGAAGTCGAACGCGGCGACCGCCCTGCCCCAGGCCCGCGCGTCCGGCCCGGACACGGCCCAGGTCCACTCTGCCTCGGCCCTGGCCAGCCACGCCTGCCCCTCGGGGCCCTGCGGTATGCCGCCCGTGCCGCGCGCCGCCGTGCGCCGGGCCAGGTCGCGGAGTTCGGTCGCGGTGTCCGCCCAGCCGCGAGCCCCGGCTTCGTCGCCGGTCAGGCGCAGGGCGGCGGCCCGGTCGGCGACCGCCGACAGGGCGAGCGCGGCGAGCCGGACCGTGACGTCCGGGGGTGTGCCCGCGTCGTCGGTGAGGGCCGCGACCGTGGACCGCATCCGCTCCACGGCACCCTCGGGGTTGTCCTGCCGGGCCGCCGCGTCGGTGAGTACGATGCCCGCGACCAGCGTGCCCATCCAGTCGAACGGCCCCTCCAAGAGCGTGCGGGCCCTCTCGGCTGCCGTCAGATCACCGCGCGCCAGCGCCGCGTACAGGGCGGGCCCGACCGTGTATCCGCCGGCCGCCGGAAGCACGTCGGCGTCCGCGGTCGCCGCCCGCACGCACTCCTCCCAGCGGCCGAGCGTGTACAGCACCAGCAGCCGGAGGTAGCGCATCTCCAGCGGATACGGCGAGGACAGCAGGCCCGCGCGGCGGGCCCGGTCCAGCCCCTCGCTCAGCCAGGGCAGGCATTCGTCGAGGTCACCGGACTCGAAGCAGCCGACGGCGAGGTTGAACAGCGCCCGCATCTCCACCGGCGCGCTGCCGGAGCGACGCGCGAGGTCCCCGGCCTCGCGCAGCCGCTCCCTGCCCTCCCGGGTGCGACGGCCGCCGCCTTCCAGGACGGCCAGAGAGATCAGCAGATCCGCTCGCGCGTCGGCCACGTCCAACTGCTCCGCGACACCCAGGGCCTCGCGCGCGACCCGCAGCGCGGTCTCCTTCTCGCCGACCTGACGCGCCGCCAGCACATGGGTGGCCGCCGCCCACACCCAGGTGGGCGACGGGGGATCGGCCGGGATCATCGCGAGCGCCTCGCTGCTGTAGGCGAACGCCGCCGTCAGACTGTCGACGTCCATCAGATTCCCGGCGAGCGTGTACCGGACCCGGGCGGCCAGCTCGGAGTCCGCGTCCTGCTCGATGCCCGCGAGCGCGGCGCGGGTGAGCGACACCGCCCGATGCGCCTGCCCGGTGTGCGCGGCCGCCGCCGAGGCACGCAGCGTGAGTGTCACCCGGTCGATTCCCTCGCCCGTCGGCCGGGCGGACGGCTCCACCGCCTGCCACAGGTCCAGGGCCGTTTCGAGATGCCGCAGCTCCTCCGCCGGCGCGCCGAGCGACCGGGCGTGGTCGGCGGCCTCCAGCGAGGCGGCCAGCGCCTCGGCCAGGTCGTGGCTCTCACGGTAGTGGTGCGCCCGCTCCGCCGCGCTCTCGGCCCTGCGGCCCCGCCCGGTCAGCAGCCGGGCGAACGCGCCGTGCAGCCGGGCCCGTTCACCGGGGAGCAGGTCGGCGTACACGGCCTCGCGGGCCAGGGCGTGCCGGAAGGCGTACGTGTCCGCGGCACCGGGGACCAGCAGTTGCCGCCCGACCGCCTCGCGCAGGGCCGACTCCAGCTCGTCCTCGGGCAGCCCGACCGCGTCCCGCAGCAGGTCGTGCTCGACCCTGCGACCCGCGACCGCGGCCGTGCGCAGCACCTGCTGCGCGGTGTCGGAGAGCTGCTCGAAGCGGATCAGGAGGACGTCCGCGAGACCGCTGGGCACGCCGCCGGTCTCCGTACCGGTGGCGGCGAGGAGTTCCTCGGCGTAGAAGGCGTTGCCCTCGGCGCGCTCGACGATCCGCCGGACCGTGGTGTCCGGCAGCGGACGCTCTCCCAGCGCGCGTACCAGCCGCGCCACCTCGGCGTCGGGCATGGGCCGCAGCTCCAGGCGTTCCACGGAGGGCAGCCGCACCAGCTCGGCCAGCAGAGGACGCAGGGGGTGGCGGCGGTGCAGGTCGTCCGCGCGGTAGGAGGCGAACACGGCGAGCCGGTGCGGGGGCGCGCCGCCCGCCGACCGCTGGAGGATGCCCCGGCTGAGCAGGAACCGCAGCAGGTCCCGGGAGGACTGGTCGGCCCAGTGCAGATCTTCCAGGACGAGCAGCAGCGGGGCGAGGTCCGCGAGGTCGGCCAGCAGTCCCGCGATGCCCTCGAACAGCCGCAGCCGCCCGCCCGTGTCCCGCCCCGTGTCCGCACCGCCGCCCAGCAGCCGGTCCACCGCCGGATGCGCGGCGAGGACGTCCGTGAACCGCGCGTCGGCCGCGAGCACGCCCAGGACCTCGGTGAACGGCAGATACGGCAGACCGACGTCACCGAGGTCGACGCAGTGCCCGGCGAGCACCGTCATCCCGGACCGGGCGGCCAGGCCGGCCACCTCGTCCAGCATCCGCGTCTTGCCGACGCCCGCGTCCCCGGCGACCAGCACCGCCCGGGCCTGACCGCCCCGGGCACGCTCCAGCACCCCGGTGAGGCGCGCGAGTTCGTCCTCCCGGCCGATCAGCTCAGTGGCGCTCGAGATCGTCGGCACGCATCCATCCTGGCACGGGAGACTGACAGCCCCCTGGAGCCCGGGGTGGCTGAGCCACCCAGAGGGGCGCGGGGCTGTGTCGATGTGCGGCGCGCCCTCATCTCTCGGCCTCGCAGGAGCGGGGGACCCCATCGTCGGCGCTACCAGCCCCGAACAATCCGCGGTCGCCCCGGTCGCAACACCCTGGCTTCCTGGGCGCTCACTGATGCAACGCCCGAGCCCAGTCGGCCGGCACCCGCCCGGCAGGGCCCGGCGTCGGCTGGTCCGCCGGATGACTCGCCGGAGGCGCCAGCTCCGGCCCCGACTCGAACAGCTCGTCGGTCGCGTAGTTCCAGTACCAGCCCTCGCCGGGCTCGAAGCTCTGCACCAGGGGATGCCCGGTGGCCTTGTAGTGGCTGGTCGCGTGCTGGGAGGGGGAGGAGTCGCAGCAGCCGATGTGCCCGCACTGGGCGCACCGCCGCAGATGGAACCACCAGCCGCCTGCCGCGTCGCACTCCACGCATCCGGCGCCGCTCGGCGGGATGCCGGGGTCGAGTCCGTCGATTCCGTTGTCGCTGGTCATACGCTCTCCTCGGACGATGTGTCGGTGTCGGACTCCGCGGCGGTGAGCGGCAGCAGGACCTGGAAACGGGTGTCACCCGGCTCCGACTCGACGTGGAGGGAGCCGTGGTGCTTGTTGACGACGATCCGCCAGGAGATGTCCAGGCCCAGCCCGGTGCCCTCGCCGACCGGCTTGGTGGTGAAGAACGGGTCGAAGATGCGGCCACGGATCTCCTGGGGGACACCGGGTCCGGTGTCGCGGAACTCCACCAGCACGCGGTCGTGGTCGAGTGCCGTCCGCACGGTCAACGTGCCGTCGCCGCCCGCGCCGCCGATGGCCTGGACCGCGTTGTCGATGAGGTTGGTCCACACCTGGTTGAGCTCCGCCGGGTACGCCGGCACCTTCGGGACCGTACGGTCGTACTCCTTGACGACCTTGATCCGCGGGCCGATCTTGCCCGACAGCATCAGCAGGGTGCTGTCGAGGAGTTCGTGGACGTCGGCGACCTGGTAGGGGGCCCGGTCGAGCTGCGAGTACTGCTTGGCCGCGTCGACGAGGTGCGAGATACGGGTGGTGGAGTCCGCGATCTCGTCCAGCAACAGCTCGGTCTCGACCGTGTAGTTGAGCCAGCCGACCGCGCTCGGCAGGATGTCCTCGTCCACGGCCGCCGCGACCTGGTCCAGCCAGTCCACGTCGAGCCCGGCCTGCACGAAGGTGGGCGCCATGCGCCAGCCCTCGGTGATGTCGTGGTCGTCGAGCCAGTCGGTGAGCGCGTCCTCGCGGTCGGAGGCCTCCAGCGGGCTCAACGTGGGTGCCTTGGCGACGCGTTCGGCGGTGCGGTCCTGGATGTCGATGAGGTTCGCCAGGACCTCCGGCGAGAAGGAGCCGGCGGAGATCACCCGCAGCTTCTGCCGCATCTTGCTCACGCGTTCCCGCAGCGTCGAGGTCGCCCGGACGGCCGCCGCCGCCGGGTTGTTCAGCTCGTGCGTGAGACCCGCCGACAACGAGCCCAGCGCCAGCAGCCGTTCGCGCTGGCCGACGGCCCGCTGGGTGGTCTTCGCCCCGAAGAACAACCCCTCCAGCAGATGAACCGCCATCGGGAACCACTCCTGCATGAAGCTCGCGAACGCCTCCGAGGGCAGCACGAAGAACCGTGAGGGTTCGGTGACACGCATCGAGTTGTTGTACGTCTGCGGTACCCGGTCACCCAGGTACGCCTGCATGGCTCCCGAGTACACCCCGCGCTGCGAGGTCCGGTTGACCTCGACGTCGTCGCCGCCGACCCGGCGCGAGAGCACGACCGTGCCCTCGATCATCACGTAGAAGCAGGTGGCGGGTTCGCCCTCGGTGTAGACGGGCCCGGGTTCGAACCTCTCCACCCGGCCCACGCTGCACAGCTGTCCCAACTGCTCGGGGGTGAGCTTCTCGAACAGGAACAGCGCCCCGACCTCCTGGGGGCTGCACGGCATGGGTTGCCCGCTCATGACTGCTCCAGATAACGGTGGACGAGCATGACGGCCATGGCTCCCTCTCCGACGGCGGACGCGACTCGCTTCGCCGACTCGGCGCGCGCGTCGCCCGCGACGAAGACGCCCGGAATATTGGTCTCCAGGTGGTACGGCGGCCGGTCCAGCTCCCAGCCGGCCGGTGGCCGCCCGTCGGGTGTCAGGTCGGGGCCGGCCAGGATGAATCCGTGGTCGTCCCGCAGCACGGCGCCGTCCAGCCAGTCGGTCAGCGGGGCGGCGCCGATGAACACGAACATCCACTGTGCGTCGACGAGTTCGGTCCGCCCGCTCGCCACGTCCCGCAGCGTCAGCTGCTCCAGATGGCCGGAGCCGTGTGCGGCCTCCACCACCGTGCCGCAGCGCACCGAGATGTTCGGCGCCTCCTCGACCTGCTGGATCAGGTAGTGCGACATCGACGCCGCCAGCGACTGTCCGCGCACCAGCAGGGTCACCGACTTGGCGCCCCGGGCCAGATACATCGCCGCCTGCCCGGCCGAGTTGGCGCCGCCGACGATGTACACGTCGTGGCCCTGGCAGGAGGACGCCTCGGTCAGCGCCGAGCCGTAGAACACGCCGCAGCCGGTCAGGTCGGCGGTGCCCGGAGCGTTCAGCTGCCGGTACGACACGCCGGTCGCCAGGATCACGCTGTGCGCGGCGATGGCGGAGCCGTCGGAGAACCGTACGACCCGCGCGGAGCCGTTGACCTCCAGCCCCGTCACCTCGCGCGCGGTGAGGATCTCGGCGCCGAACTTCGCCGCCTGACGGCGCGCCCGGTCGGTGAGCTGGCCTCCCGACACCCCGTCGGGGAAACCGAGGTAGTTCTCGATGCGGGAGCTCTGCCCGGCCTGCCCGCCGGTCGCCGACCGCTCCACGAGCACCGTCCGCAGCCCCTCGGAGGCCCCGTACACGGCGGAGCCGAGCCCGGCCGGTCCGCCGCCGATGACGACGAGGTCGTAGAAGTCCGCCGCCGGAGTCGTGGCGAGCCCCACCCGCGCCGCCAGTTCGGGCGCCTCCGGCTCGACCAGCGGGGTGCCGTCCGGGGTGATCACCAGCGGCAGCCGTTGTGCGTCCAGCCCGGCCGCCGCCAGCAGCCGCTGCCCCTCCGGCTCGTCGGCCGAGTACCAGCGGTAGGGCACCTGGTTGCGGGCCAGGAACTCCCGTACGTCCGAGGATCGCGCCGACCAGCGGTGTCCGACCACCTTGGTGGCCGGCACCGGCCGGAAGTCGCTGCACCGCCAGGCCTCCAGGAGGTCGTCCAAAACCGGGTACAGCTTCTCCTCGGGCGGGTCCCACGGTTTGAGGAGATAGTGGTCGAGGTCGACGACGTTGATGGCGTCGATGGCCGCGTTCGTGTCCGCGTACGCGGTCAGCAGCACCCGTCGCGCGCCCGGATACACGTCCAGGGCCTGTTCCAGGAACTCGATGCCGTTCATCTGCGGCATCCGGTAGTCCGCCAGGATCACCGCCACCAGGTCGCCGCGCAGTTTCAGCTCGCGCAGCGCCTCCAGCGCGGACTCGCCGGACTCCGCGCGCACGATCCGGTACGACTCGCCGTAACGCCGCCGCAGGTCCCGCGCGACGGCACGGGATACCCCCGGATCGTCGTCCACGGTCAAGATGACGGTCCGCGCTGCGTCCGCGGCCTGTGCCATACGTCTCCCACCCCGAGGATCGAACCGACGGCACGGCGAACCAGTTGCCTTTCAGCCACCGCGCCGGCTCCCGGTCATCGTATGTTCGATCCTACGGGGTCGCCTCGGGATACCAGGAGACAGTGCGCTCTCGGTACACGGCACAGCACGCGCGGTCAATGCGGCTCGGAGCAGGCGCGTCGCGCGCCCCGATCGCCTGTGCCCGCCCGCGGTCCGGCGCCGCCGGACCGGCCGAGTCCACGACGACCTTCTTCCCCTTCCCCGTCATGTCGTCAGGGTGGTGAAGACTGGGTACCGGTCACGGAATGACGACGCAGGGAGGCCGGACAGCATGACGCGCCCGATCACGGCAGGGGTCGACGGAACCGAGGAGAGCCTGGCCGCGCTGGCCTGGGCGGCCCGGGAGGCGGTCCGCCGGAAGCTGGCGCTGCGGGTGGTGCACGCCTGGCGGTACCAGGCGCACGAGGCGATCGAGGCGGCGGACCCCGAGGTCCAGATCGGCTGGGCCAAGGAGGCGGTCGGCGAGGCCGCCCGGACGGTCACCGAGCGCCACCCGGAGCTGGAGGTGTCCACCGACGTGATCGAGGGCGCCGACGCGGAGGCACTGGTGGCCGCCGCGGACGAGGCCGAGATGCTGGTCCTCGGCTCGCGCGGGCACGGGCGGGTCATGGGCTTCCTGCTCGGCTCGGTGGGCCAGCAGGTGATCGTCGAGGCCAGTCGGCCGGTCGTCCTGGTGCGCGCCGGTGACGAGCCCGCTGCCGAGGCGGCGGGCCGTGAGATCGTCGTGGGTCAGCAGGGGGAGCCGGAGGACAGCGCCGAGGCGCTGCGGTTCGCGTTCGAGACGGCCGCCACGCGCGGTGCCACCGTCCGCGCGGTACGGGCCTGGACGTTGCCGCCGGTCTTCGCCTACAGCCCCGGCTCCCTCAAGCTCCTCGACGAGGCCGGGGGCCTGGAGCCGTACGAGGAGAGGGCTCTGGCCGCGGCGTTGGAGCCGTGGCGGGACCGCTTCCCCGAGGTGCCGGTCGTCCAGCAGGTGGAGATGGGCAGCGCCGGGCAGGTGCTGCTGTCGGCGGCCCAGGCGGCCCAGTTGATGGTCGTCGGGCGCCGCGCCCACCGTACGGCGGTCGGCTCCCGCATCGGCTCGGTGGCCCACGGTGTGCTGCACCACGCCGGCTGCCCGGTGGCCGTGGTGCCGCCCGCCTGAGTCTCCGGCGGCGGTCGGTCCGGCGCCCGTCAGTCGGCGGTGGGGCTCGGCTGGAGCGTCTCGCGCGCCTTGGGGAGGATGTTCTTGATGTAGTCGTCCACCGCCGTGTCCAGTCCGATGTCGTGCTGCGCCCGCTCGGACAGGTACCAGCGGTGCTCCAGCAGCTGGTGGTAGATCTCCGCCGCGTCCATCGAGCCGCGCAGTTCCAGGGGAACGGCCCGCACGGTGGGACGGAACACGTCCCGCACCCAGCGGTGCGCGAGCACCTCCGGGCGGGCCGCCAGCGGGTCGCCCGGGGCGTAGTCGTCCTGGGTGGCCATCCAGCTCTCCAGGTCGTTGAGCAGCCGACGGGCCTGGTTCTCCTCGGTGTCCAGGCCGGTCAGCCGCAGCAGCTGGCGCTGGTGGTGGCCCGCGTCCACGACCTTGGGCACGAAGGTGACCGTGTCGCCGTTGGAGGAGTGCTCGATCTGCATCTCCGCCACGTCGAAACCGAGTTCGTTGAGGCGGCGGATGCGGCGCTCGATGTACTGGTACTTGCCCGCCGGGTAGACGGACCTGCGGGTGAGCTCCTGCCACAGTCCCCCGTAGCGGGCGCAGATCTCCATGCCGAACTCGATCGGGTCCACGGACGGGTGCAGCGCCCCGGACGCCTCCAGGTCGAGCAGTTCGCCGCTGATGTTCACCCGGGCCAGGTCCAGGTCGTAGTCGCGCTGCCCGCTGCTGAGCTGCGCGTGCAGGTCGCCCGTCTCCGCGTCGACCAGATAGGCGGCGTAGGCGCCGGCGTCCCGCCGGAACAGCGTGTTGGACAGCGAGCAGTCGCCCCAGGCGAACCCGGCGAGGTGCAGCCGCACCAGGAGCACGGCGAGCGCGTCCATCAGCCGGTGCATGGTCGCCGGGCGCATGGTGGTCTCGAACATCGACCGGTACGGCATCGAGCCGCCCAGGTGCCGGGTGACCAGCACCGGCTCCAGCGGGGCGTCGTCGGCGTCGACACGTCCGGTGACCACGGCCAGCGGGTCGACCGCGGGGATGCCGAGCCGGTCCAGGTCGCGCAGCAGCTCGTACTCGCGCAGCGCCGGGCGTTCGGCGAGTTCCTTGACGGCGATCACCTCGTCGCCGGCGCGGGCGTACCGCACGACGTGGCGGGAGATACCGCGCGGCAGCGGCACCAGGTATTCGTCGGGCCATTCCTCCAGCGGAAGGTGCCACGGCAGTTCGAGCAGGAGCGCGGGATGCTCCGGGTTGGTCGCGCTGATCTGCAGGGCCATGGGTCGCGTGTCCTTTGTCGCCTGTGGCGTGCCGCCGGCTCGCCGGTGATCGTCACCTCACCTTAAAGGGCACGCTCCCTGGCCTGAAGAGCCGCTTCACGGACCGGACCGCGGTACGCGGGACCGTGACCCGGCAGCAGCAGGTCGCCCTCCAGCCCTTCGAACACCTCCAGCGAGGCCACGGCGCGGGTCCGCTCGTGGTGGAACATGTCGGGCAGCAGCTGGGGACCCTTGGTTCGGGAGGTCGGGTGACCGCTGACCAGGGCGTCGCCCGAGATCACGATGCCCCGGTCCGGGAGGTGGTAGGCGGTGTGCCCGTCGGTGTGGCCGGGCGTGTGCACGGGCACGGGCCGGCCGGGCAGGTCGAGCGGACCCGCCGTCGGGAACGGCTGCGGGGACGCGACCGGAACATGGGCGGTGCCGCCCGAGCGGATCGCGTGCACGGCCCACGGCAGGACACCGGGACGCCAGCCGTTCCGCAGGACGGTCCCGACGCTCACCTGGTGCAGGAACTCCCGCCGGGCATGCGGCACTTCGGCCTCGTGCAGATACACGGGCATGCCGTACCCGCCGCGCAGGTACTCGGCGGAGCCCAGATGGTCGTTGTGCGCGTGGGTGATCAGCACCGCCTGAACCGCCTCCGGTGAACTGCCCACCTCCGCGAGGGAGGCGAGGAGTCGCTCCCGGTCACCGGGGTAGCCGGTGTCGACCAGCGTCGCGGTGTCCCCCTCGGTGAGGATCACCCAGTTGGTGTTGCTGCCGTGCACCAGATAGGCGCCGTCGGCTACTTGCTGCACGTCTGGCCGCATGATCGTCCCGGGTGTGAGGTCCCTGCTCGAACGGGGACAGCAAAGCAGACGTGGAGACGGGCGGAGTCGGCGGGTCCGCTACCGGCCCGCACCTGAAGCCCGCGTGAACGAGCTCCTTTCCTGGGTGAGTTGACGCCCCGGGCCGGACCGCTGCGGTGGCCCGCCGTGATCATGACGTCGGACGGTGCCAGGGCGGTCGTGAGGCTGTCTCCGGCACCGTCCGCCGGAGGCAGCCCCCGCGCGGTCCGAAGCAGCCGCCTCTCCGCCCCGGAGCCCGCCGTCCTGGTGGGTCAGTGCACCCCGTGCGGGCGGAACTGGATGCTGATCCGCGGTCCCGCGGCGCGTGTGCTCTTGGGGATGGAGTGCTCCCAGGTGCGCTGGCAGGATCCGCCCATCACGATCAGGTCGCCGTGTCCCAGGGGCCGGCGGACCGTGTCGCCGCCACGCGCCGGCCGCAGCAGCAGGTCCCTGGGGGTGCCGACGGAGAGGATCGCGACCATCGTGTCCTCGTGCGCGCCCCGCCCGGTCCGGTCCCCGTGCCAGGCGACGCTGTCCCGGCCGTCGCGGTAGTAGCACAGTCCGGCCGTGGTGAAGGGTTCGCCCAACTCCTCGGAGTAGTGGGCGGACAGCATCGCGCGCGCCTCGGTCAGCAGGGGGTGCGGCAGCGGGTCGTCCGCGCCGTAGAAGGCCAGAAGTCGCGGTACGTCCACGACGTGGTCGTACATCTTCCGGCGCTCCGCACGCCAGGGCACCTCGGCGGCGAGGTGCTCGAACAGGGCGTCGGATCCGCTCAGCCAGCCGGGCAGTACGTCGATCCAGGCGCCGAGGCCGAGCGCGGTCCGGCGGATCCCGTCGAGAGAGCCGAGCCGCAGCTGGTCGGTCTGGTCGAAGAGGGAGCCCTGGAGGTGCCTGGTCATGGAGCCAGCGTACTCCTTAATCGAATGCCTGTTCCTATGTCGATCCTGACCCCTGGCCGGCACTTTCGATACATCCATGTATCGGATACATTCCTGTATCGAACGGAGGGCCGGACATGGCGGTGGAGCAGGCGACCGGGCGCGTCACCAGGCGGCGGGTCCGCACGCGGGCCAACCTCCTGGACGCGGCGTTCGCGGTCTTCGCGGCCAAGGGCTTCGGGCGGGTCTCCATCGAGGAGGTCTGCGACGCGGCCGGCTACAGCCGCGGCGCGTTCTACTCGAACTTCGGCAGCCTGGACGAACTGTTCTTCGCCCTCTACCGGCAGCGGGCGGCTCTGATCGCCGAGCAGGTGACCGAGGCGCTCGCCCTCGACGGGCCCGAACTCGACGTACCGGCGTCCGTGGCCCGGGTCGCCGACGTGCTGCTGCTCGACGTGGACTGGCTGCTGGTGAAGACCGACTTCCTGGTCCACGCCGCCCGCCACCCGGCCGTGGCTCAGACTCTGCTGGAGCACCGGGAGCGGCTGCGGCGGGCGATCGAGGACCGGCTCGCACGGGCCACCGGGCCCACCGCGCTGCCCGCCGTGCTCGGCGACGTCGGCGGCGCCGCCCGCGCGGTCGTCGCCGCGTACGACGGCGTCACCACCCAACTGCTGCTGGACCGGGACGTCGAACACGCCCGCGTCTGGCTGGGGCAGTTGCTCACCGCCCTGCTGACCGACGGCAGCGGCACCCCCGAACGAGACCCCCAATGAGAAGGGCAACGGTCGCCATGGATGCGGACGTCATCGTCGTCGGAGCCGGACTGGCGGGCCTGGTCGCGGCTCACGAACTCACCAGCCGGGGCCGCCGGGTCGCGCTGGTGGACCAGGAGAACGCCGCCAACCTCGGCGGACAGGCGTTCTGGTCCTTCGGCGGGCTGTTCCTGGTCGACTCCCCGGAACAGCGGCGCCTGGGCGTCAAGGACTCCTTCGACCTCGCCTGGAACGACTGGCAGGGCAGCGCGCAGTTCGACCGGATCGACGACGAGGACTCCTGGGCGGTGCGCTGGGCGCGCGCCTACGTCGAGTTCGCGGCGGGGGAGAAGCGGTCCTGGCTCCAGGGGCACGGCATCACGTTCCTGCCCACCGTCGGCTGGCCCGAGCGCGGTGACCTGACGGCCCACGGGCACGGCAACTCCGTCCCCCGCTTCCACATAGCCTGGGGCACCGGCACCGGGGTCGTCGAGCCCTTCGTCCGGTACGCCAGGCAGGCCGCGCGCGACGGGCTTCTCACCTTCTACCACCGCCACCAGGTCGACGAACTGGTCGTCGAGGAAGGCGCGGCCCGCGGGGTGCGCGGCACCGTGCTCGCCGAGGACCGCTCGCCGCGCGGCGTGGCCTCCAACCGTGACCGCGCCGGCGACTTCCACCTCACCGCCCAGGCCGTCGTCGTCACCACCGGCGGCATCGGCGCCAACCACGAGATGGTCCGCCGTCACTGGCCCGAACGGCTCGGCACCCCGCCCGCCGAGATGGTCACCGGCGTGCCCGCCTACGTGGACGGCCGGATGCTCGACATCAGCGCCGGCGCCGGCGTGCGCCTGGTCAACCGCGACCGCATGTGGCACTACACCGAGGGCCTGCAGAACTGGGACCCGATCTGGCCCGGCCACGGCATCCGCATCCTGCCCGGTCCGTCCTCGATGTGGTTCGACGCCCTGGGCCGCCGGCTGCCCGAGCCCTGCCTGCCCGGCTACGACACCCTGAGCACCCTGAAGTACCTGCGCACCACCGAGGACATCGCGGACCACGACCACTCCTGGTTCATCCTCACCCAGAAGATCATCGAGAAGGAGTTCGCGCTCTCGGGCTCCGAGCAGAACCCCGACATCACCGCCAAGGACCGTGCCGGGTTCCTGAAGGAGCGGGTGCTCGGCAAGGGCGCGCCCGGACCGGTGGACGCCTTCCTGCGCAAGGGCGCCGACTTCGTGACCGCTCCGAACCTGGAGCAGCTCGTGGAGAAGATGAACGGGCTGACCGACAAGGCGCTCCTCGACGCGGCCGAGATCCGGCGCCAGATCGAGGCCCGCGACCTGCAGATCGCCAACGCCTACAGCAAGGACGCCCAGGTACAGGGCATCCGCAACGCCCGCCGCTACATCGGCGACCGCCTCAGCAGGGTCGCCACCCCGCACCGCATCCTCGACCCGGCGGCCGGCCCGCTCATCGGCGTCAAGCTGCACACCCTGACCCGCAAGACCCTCGGCGGCATCCAGACCGACCTCGACTCCCGCGCCCTCGGCACCGACGGCACTCCGATCGACGGTCTGTACGCGGCGGGCGAGGTGGCCGGCTTCGGCGGCGGCGGCGTCCACGGCTACAACGCGCTGGAGGGCACCTTCCTCGGCGGCTGCCTCTTCTCCGGCCGGACGGCGGGACGGGCGGCCGCCCGGCAGACGGCCTGACATCGCGGATCCGTCGCCTCATGCCCGGATCTGTCTGCTCACGCCGGGCCTCGTCGCCTCATGCCCGGATCTGTCTGCTCACGCCGGGCCTCGTCGCCTCATGCCGGATCCGTCTGCTCGCGCGGGGCCCGTCCGCTGACGCGGGCCCCGTCAGCTGATGTCTGGCCCGTCTCCTCATGCCCGCAGGAGACGGGCCAGCACGCAAGCGTGGCTCTCCTCGGGTGACGTGGTGGCGGTCAGCAGGGTGACCGTGCCCTTGGCGGCCAACTCGCGTAGGTGGTCGAGAAGTCCGGCCGCCTCCGGAGCGGCCAGCTCGGCCTCGTACCGCTCGGCGAACTCCTCGTACGCCCCCTCGCCCGCGTGGTACCAGCGGCGCAGTTCGGTGGACGGGGTGAGCGCCTTTGGCCACTCGTCCACACGGGCCGCCTCCTTCTTCAGACCGCGCGGCCACAGCCGGTCGACCAGGACGCGGACGCCGTCGTCCGGCTCGGGCGGATCGTAGACGCGACGGATACGCACACTCACGGGCGGGGCCATTCTCGGGAGGGGGGAACGGTTCCCGGGGAGCGTATCGCCCGGTTCCGGACACAGCGGGCGACGCGACGGGACTTGACCCGACCAAGGTCGATACGGGGAGAAGTGGCCCTTAGTCTGAGGCCGTTGGCACCCCCACCCGTAGGAGCCCACGTGAGACCGTCCGTCAGGCGCACCGCGGTACTCCGTCGCGAGGCCGTGATCGTCACCGTGCCCGTGGCCCTCGCGGCCCTGCTCGTCGCCGCCGGACCCGCCGCGGCGGGTCCCCTCGGCGCCTCCGGCGTCGGCGACCCGTACTTCCCGCTCGCCGGCAACGGCGGTTACCGCGTCGGCCACTACGATCTGACGCTCCGTTACGACCCCGGCAGCCGCCATCTCTCCGGGACGGCGGTCCTCACCGCCCGCGCGACCCAGCCGCTCACCCGCTTCGACCTCGATTTCAACGGGCTCAAGGTCACCGGTCTCACGGTCGACCACGCCAAGGCGGAGTACCGGCGCGACGGCCAGGAACTCGTCGTCACCCCGCGCCGGCCCCTGCGCGAGGGCCGGCGGTTCCAGGTCGCGGTCACCTACGACGGCACACCCGCCCCGGTCACCGACCCCGACGGCTCGCTCGACGGCTGGATCCCCACCGACGACGGCGCGTTCGTCGCCGGGGAGCCGCAGGGCGCCATGACCTGGTTCCCGGGCAACAGCCACCCCACGGACAAGTCGTCGTACGACTTCACGATCACGGTCCCCGAAGGGAAGACCGCCGTCGCCAACGGCGTGTTCCTCGGTGCGCGGACCGCGCAGGGGCAGACCACCTTCCGCTGGCGGCAGACTGAACCCATGGCCGCCTACCTCGCCACGGCGACGGTCGGAACCTTCAAGACCGAGCGGTACACCACCCGCGACGGCATCCAGGTCTACAACGCCGTCGACCCCCGCGAGGCCTCCGCCGCCGCGCCCGTCCTCAAGCAGTTGCCGTCCGTCCTGGAATGGGAGAGCAGGCTCTTCGGGCCCTACCCCTTCCGCGCCGCCGGATCGATCGTCGACCGGGCCCCGGACGTCGGTTACGCGCTGGAGACCCAGACGCGGCCCGTGTACGACTCGGCGCCCGACCTGAGCACCCTCGTCCACGAGAGCGCCCACCAGTGGTTCGGCGACTCCGTCTCCCTCACCTCGTGGAAGGAGATCTGGCTCAACGAGGGCTTCGCCACCTACGCCGAGTGGCTCTACAGCGAGCAGCACGGAGGCAAGAGCGCACAGCAGACCTTCGACGAGCTCTACCAGCGCCCCGCGGACGACGGCCTGTGGGAGTTCCCGCCCGGCGACCCCGGCAGCGGCGCGAACATCTTCGGCACCCCTGTCTACGCCCGCGGCGCCATGGCCCTGCACGCCCTGCGCAAGGCCGTCGGCGACCGGACGTTCTTCCGGATCCTGCGGGCCTGGGCCGCCGGACACCGCTACGGCCACGGCACGACCCCCCAGTTCGTGCGCCTGTCCGAGCGGCTGTCGGGCAAGGACCTGGACGCCCTGTTCCAGACCTGGCTCTACACACCGGGCAAGCCGGGTACCCCGTAGCCCGAACAGCCCGAACAGTTGGAACAGCCCGACAGTTGGAACAGAGAGAACAGCCCGAACAAGCCGTCACCCCGAACAGGCCGATGAACCTGACCAGTTCCTCACAAGTCTCGGTCAAGGTCGAACCATGATCAGACGTACACCTCCCGCCGCGCTGCTGACCGCGTCCCTGCTGCTCACCGGCTGCGGCGGCGGCGCGGCCGCCGTCCAGGACCACCGGCCGGGGGCCGTCCCGGAGACGAGCGCTCTCGCGGCCCAGGGCTCGTTGCCGTCCGCGCCCTCGTCCCCCGCCTCACCCGCGACGTCGGTCGAGGCGCTCCCGCGGGAGCTGCCCGGACTGGGTCCGAAGACCCTGGCGAAGGTGCCCTCCCACACCCGCCAGGCGGTCGTGGTGACCGGGCGGGGCAAGGACTCCTCGACGTCCACGGTCGTCCTGTACGAGCGCACCGCGGCCGGCTGGCAGGCCGGCGCGAGCTGGCCCGCGCACAACGCGCTCAGGGGCTGGAGCGACCACCACATGGCCGGTGACCTGCGCAGCCCTGTCGGCGTCTTCACGCTCACGGACGCCGGCGGCCTGCTGCGCGACCCCGGTACCCGGCTGCCGTACGACCGCTCCGGAGCGTTCACCTCACCCGGCACGGGCTTCGAGGGCGAGCCGCTCGCCGGGTCCTTCGACTACGTGATCGCCATCAACTACAACCGGAAGCCGGGCACTTCCCCGCTGGACTGGACCCGGCCCCTCGGCGCGGGCCGCGGCGGCGGCATCTGGCTGCACGTCGACCACGGGGGCCCCACCCATGGCTGCGTCAGCCTCGCCGAGCCGCAGATGAAGCAGCTGCTGCGGACGCTGGACCCCGACCGCCACCCCGTCGTCGTCATGGGCGACGCCGCCTCCCTGGCCCGCTGAGTCGGCCGAAGTCCCCTCAACCGCTTAGGATCCGCCGCGTGTGCGCACATGTGCTGGTCGCCGAGGACGACGAGATGCAGGCCGAACTCATCCGCCGATCCCTGCTGGCGGAGGGTCACACCGCCACCGTGGTCCACGACGGCCGGGCCGCCCTCGACGCGGCCCACCGGCTCCGGCCGGACCTGGTCGTCCTGGACCTGATGCTGCCGGTGATCGACGGCTTCGGCGTGTGCCGGGTGCTGCGGCGGGACGACGACATCCCGGTCCTGATGCTCACCGCCCGCACCGCCGAGGACGACGTCCTGCTGGGCTTGGAACTCGGCGCCGACGACTACATGACCAAGCCCTACAGCCCGCGCGAGCTGATGGCCCGCATCCGCACCGTCCTGCGGCGCAGCGGGCGGGCGGCCGCCGACCGGCGGGAGGATGCCGTCATCCGCGCCGGGGGAGTCACGGTCGACCCGGTACGGCACGAGGTGCGCTGCGAGGGTGCGCCCGTGGAGTGCACACCGGCCGAGTTCGAGATCCTGCTCGCCATGGCGGGCGAGCCCGAACGGGTCTTCTCCCGGCGGCAGTTGCTGGAGGTCACCCGGGGCACCGACCGGGCCTCCACCGAACGGGCCGTCGACGTCCACGTCATGAACCTGCGGCGCAAGATAGAGACCGACCCGCGCCGGCCGACCCGGCTGCTGACCGTCTTCGGCGTCGGCTACAAGCTCAGCGGAGGCCGCGGATGAGCGGCTGGATACCCCTGCGCAAACGGCTGTTGGTCCGTCTGCTCATCGCCTCCGGCCTGATCGCCGTGTGCTCCGTCGCCGCGACCGCGTGGCTGGCCGTGGAGACCACCACCCGGGCGCTGCGCGAGGAGCAGGGGCAGGTCCTCGCCGACGACATGGACGTCCTGGCCCGGCTCAGCGGCTACGCCGCCACCCACCCGGACTGGCGGGGAGTGCGTCGGACCGTACGGGAGCTGTCCGCGAAGACCGGCCGGCGCATCGCCCTGGCCACTGCCGACCGCACCCTCATCGCCGACTCCGCACCCCGCGGCACCGCCCTGCCGCTGACCGCGGCCGCCGCCGTCGACCCCCTGCGCACCGACACCTACACCGAGCGCGGCGCCCAGATCAGCGGCACGGACCCGCGGGTGGTGGGCCCGTACCTGCTGACGGCGGGCGAACGCGCCGAGCTCGACGTGCTGGCCCGCAAACGTCAGGGTTGTTTCGCCCGCTTCGGCATCGACCTGCGCCTCACCCGCGCGCCGAGCGGCCGGCCCGTCCTCACCGTGGCGGACGGCGGCAGCGACCCCGGCTATGTGCCCGACGCCTGCGCCGACGGCCGGTTCAACGCGCCGCTGCCCACGGAACAGAAGGCCCTGACCGCACTCGAGCAGCGCGCCCGAGGCTGTCTGACCCGCGCGGGCGTGGATCCCACGATGCCGCTGTTCCTCGGTGTGGACGCCAACCCGTCCGCTCTGCGGACCCCGTCCTACGCGCCCGCGTACGCCAAGGCGGGGGCCGAGGTCGCCCGCGCGGCCCAGCGCTGCCTCGTGGACGCCCGCCGTGCCCAGCTCGACCCCTACGTCGCCCCTGCCGCGCAGTTGTTCCTGGGCGGCGGCGGGGACACCCCCGCCGTCCGGTTCGACATGTCCCCGGCGAACAAGACCAAGATCTTCGGTACCGCCGGGCTCGTCCTCGCCGTCACCGTCGCCGTGACCGCGGTGGTCGCCACCCGCCTCGTACGGCCGCTGCGCGCCCTGACCGAGGCGGCCCAGCAACCGCCCGAGATGCATGTCCGCGTCCCCGTCACCACCCGGGACGAGACCGGCATCCTGGCCGCCGCCTTCAACGAGCTGACCGAGCGCCGCGAACGCCTGGAGTCCCAGCGCAGGGCGATGGTCAGCGACATCGCCCACGAACTGCGCAGCCCGCTCACCAACATCCGCGGCTGGCTGGAGGTCACCCGCGACGGTGTCGTCGCCCCGGACCCGGCCCTGCTCGCCGCCCTGCACGACGAGGCCCTCGTACTCCAGCGGGTCATCGACGACCTGCGCGACCTCGCCGACGCCGACGCCGGCACGCTGCGCCTGCACCCGGAGCCCGTGCGCTGCCAGGACCTCCTCGACCAGGTCGCCGCGGCCCACCGCGTCGCCGCCGACGCGGGCGGCGTCACCCTGCGTACCACCGTGGACGGCACACCGTGGCTGGAGGCCGACCCGGTCCGGATGCGGCAGGCGCTGGGCAACCTGGTCTCCAACGCGCTGCGCCACACCCCGTCCGGCGGCACGGTCACCCTGTCAGCCCGCCGGGACGGTGACGGCGGCGCCAAGGGTGACGGTGACGTACTGCTGCAGGTCGCCGACACCGGCACCGGCATCGCGGCCGACGACCTGCCGCACGTCTTCGACCGGTTCTGGCGCGCGGAGAAGTCCCGCAGCCGTCGCACCGGCGGCAGCGGTCTGGGCCTGCCGATCGTCCGCCACCTGGTCGCGGGGCACGGCGGCACCGTCGACGTGGCCAGCGAACCGGGCACCGGCAGCGTCTTCACCCTGCGGCTGCCCGGCGCACCGGAGCGGTAGCGACCCGTCCGATTCCGTTCCCGCCGGGCGGGTACTCCGTCAGCGCGCGAGCACGAAGAGGGAGGTCATGACATGGGCGTATCGGACGACTTGCCGGTCGTACGCACACTCGCCGAGCTGACCGAACTGGTCGAGAGGCACCAGGGCATGTACGTCCGCTGGTCGCGCGGACCGGAGACCGACCTCATGGACGTGTCCAGCACCGACGACCTGACCGGGGTGCCGATGCCGGGGCTGTCCGCCAACCCGCTCGACGTCGAGGAGTGGTGGGAGGACCGCCCCGTCGAGGTGTGGGTGGCCCGCCGGCTGTACGACTACTCGCACCTGCCCCACGAGAAGGGCCCCGGTGTCCGTCCCTGGGCGCTGCGCGGGCGGGAGAACGGCCGCGGGCCCGACAACGAACCTCTGGTCGCGGACGTGCGGCCGGTGTGCTGGATCGACCCCCGGGTGATCGACGAGGCGCGGGACACGGTGGAGCGGCAGGAGAGTTCCTGGGGTCCGCTGCGCCGCACCGGCGGCTGACACGGTGACGTGAGTGGGGGCCCGGTGCCGAGCGGCACCGGGCCCCCACTCACGTCACCGTGTCACCCGGAGCGCCTCCGGGCGGCCGCGCGCCGCTTCAGCGCCCGGCGTTCGTTCTCGCTCGTGCCGCCCCACACACCGATGGACTGACCGGTGTCCAGCGCCCATTCCAGGCACTGCTCCCGCACCGGGCAGCGCCGGCAGACCGCCTTCGCCTGTTCCTGCTGCACCAGCGCCGGGCCGGTGGTGCCGATCGGGAAGAACAGATCGGGGTCCTCGTGGCGGCACGCGGCGTGTTCTCGCCAGTTCTCCATGAAATGTCACCTGCGATCGAAGTCGGACGTGCCCTCGGGGATGCTCTACTCGCCTTCGGGTCACCTGTCGATGCCTGGGTGAAACAGCCGAGCCCCGTGAGACCTCGTGAAGATATGGCGTGGGTCACTGCGCGCGCAGGCGCCAGGGGGGAGCCGTATGCCGTGGGCAGGCCGAGGAGGGGCGGGCAAGGGCCGACCCAGGGGAGATCAAGGGCCGGGCCGCAGTGCCTCCGCCGCTGTCGCCACCACCGCCTGCGCCAGCGCGGCCAGCGCGGGGGAGTCGAGCTTCCACTGCTGCCAGTACAGGGGTACGTCCACGGGGCGGTCCGGCGCCAGGGGGACGAGAACGCCCGCCCGCAGCAGCGGTTCCGCCTGCGCCTGGGGCACCAGGCCCCACCCCAGACCCGCCACCACGGCGGCCAGGAAGCCCTCCGAGGCGGGGACGTAGTGCCGCACCCCGCTCGCCCCGCCCCGGCCGCCGCGCAGTCCGCGGACGAAGGCGTCCTGGAGGTCGTCACTGCGGTCGAAGGCCATCACCGGCGCCACCGCGAGCGCGTCCCGCAGCGGTCCGCCGAGATGCCGGGCGGCGAAGTCCGGGCTCGCCGCCGCCAGATACCGTATGCGGCCCAGCGCGCGCACCGAACAGCCCGTCACCGGTTCCGGTGACGACGTCACCGCGGCCATCACCAGCCCCTCCCGCAGCAGTTCGGCGGTCCGTGTCTCGTCCTCGCGCCGCAGCTCGAAACAGAGCGGCGGTTCCTTCGCGACCCGCGTGAGCGCGCCGAGGAACCAGGTCGACAGCGAGTCCGCGTTCACCGCGACCGACACCCGCGTCGGTTCCCCGGCGCCGCTCATGCCGAGTTCGGCGCGCGCGTCCCGCTCCAGGCGGGCCAGCTGACGGGCGAACCGCACGACGATCTCGCCGGACTCGGTCGGCCGCACGGGCTTCGTCCGCACCAGCAATACCCGTCCCGTGCGCTGCTCCAGGGCCTTCACCCGCTGGCTCACCGCCGACGGCGTCACATGCAGGGCGGCGGCCGCCGCGTCGAAGGTGCCCTCGTCCACCACCGCGAGCAGGGTCCGCACCTGGTCCACGGGAAGTTCGGTCATCATCACGAAAGCTAAGGGTACGTAAGAATCTTTAGCTGTACGCGCAGTGATCGTGTCTCTAGCGTCGAGGTCATGACCGCCTCCCTCACCGCCGCGGCCGCCGGATTCGGCACCGGCCTCTCCCTCATCGTCGCCATCGGCGCCCAGAACGCCTTCGTCCTGCGCCAGGGGGTCCGCCGGCACGCCGTCCTCGCCGTCGTCGGCATCTGCGCCCTGTCCGACGCCTTCCTCATCGCCCTCGGCGTCGGCGGCGTCGGGGCCGTGGTGGTCGCCTGGCCGGGGGCACTGACCGCGATCGGCTGGATCGGCGGCGCGTTCCTGCTCGGCTACGGCCTCCTCGCCGCGCGGCGGGTGTTCCGGCCCGGCGGCGCCCTGCGCACCGAAGGTGAGGCGGAGGGGTCGGTGCGACGGGCGGTGCTCACGTGTCTGGCGATGACCTGGCTCAACCCGCACGTCTACCTCGACACCGTCTTCCTGCTCGGTTCCGTCGCCGCCGACCGGGGCCCGCTGCGCTGGACCTTCGGGCTCGGCGCCGCGCTCGCCAGCCTGTGCTGGTTCACCGCGCTCGGCTTCGGCGCCCGTCTCCTCGGGCGCTTCCTGGCCCGTCCGGCCGCCTGGCGGGCCCTGGACGGTCTGATCGCCGCGACGATGCTCGTCCTCGGCGCCACCCTCGTGGCCGGGGCGTGACGTCCAGAACCTGAGATGTCGAATCCCGAACTCCTGGACAGCGCTGCGATAGTGAACCCCGGACCGGATAGATGTAACGAGCAGCCAGGAAGCCCGTGGACACCAGTGAGAGCAGCAGCACCGAACCGCAGACACCCGCCGCTGCCGAGGTGGGAGCACCCCGGCGCGGCTGGCGCCGCTGGGCCATGGACACCCGTCCCCTGCGCATACCGGCATACCGCCGCCTGTGGTCCTCCACGATCGTCACGGCCGTCGGCAGCCAGCTCACCGCCGTCGCCGTGCCCAAGCAGATCTACGACATCACCGGATCCTCGGCCTGGGTGGGCGCCGCCAGCCTCGCCGGACTGCTGCCGCTGATCGTGTTCGCCCTCTGGGGCGGCGCGGTCGCCGACACCATGGACCGGCGCAAGCTGCTGCTGATCACCAACAGCGGCATCGCCGTCACCTCGGTCCTGTTCTGGCTCCAGGCCGTCGGCGGGCTCGACTCGGTGGCCGTCCTCATGGTGCTGCTCGCCGTGCAGCAGGCGTTCTGGGGACTGAACGCCCCGGCAGGCAACGCCTCCATCACCCGTCTGGTGCCTGAGGACCAACTGCCCGCGGCCAACGCCCTCGGCTCCACCGTCCTGGAGACCGGACAGGTCGTCGGACCGCTGCTGGCCGGTGTCCTGATACCCGTCATCGGCCTGCCGGAGCTGTACCTCATCGACGCCCTGGCCCTGTGCGTCACGGTGTGGGCGGTCCACAAGCTGCCCTCGCTGCCCCCGCTGGCGTCCGCCGTGGCGCGCCGCGCGGGGATACGGGAGATCGTGGCCGGCTTCCGCTACATCTCCGCGCACAAGGTGCTGCTGCTGTCCTTCCTCGCCGACATCGTCGCGATGGTCTTCGGCATGCCACGCGCCCTGTTCCCTCAGCTCGCCTCCGAGACGTACGCCCCCTACGGCGAAGGGCTCGCCCTCGGACTCCTGTTCGCGGCGATCCCCATCGGCGCGGTGCTCGGAGGACTGCTGTCCGGCACCTTCTCCCGGGCCCGCCGGCACGGCTGGATGGTGATCGGGGCGGTGGTCGCCTGGGGCGCCGCCGTCACCGGCTTCGGACTGACGGACAGCCTGTGGCTCGCGGTGGTGTTCCTGGCCGTCGCCGGCGTCGCCGACATGGTCTCCATGGTCTTCCGCGGGGCGATCCTGTTGTCCGCCGCGACCGACGAGATGCGCGGCCGGATGCAGGGCGCCTTCATCGTCGTCGTCGCGGGCGGCCCGCGCCTGGCCGATGTCCTGCACGGCACGGCCGGCTCCGCCTTCGGCGCCCGCACGGCGGTCGCCGGCGGCGGGCTCCTGGTGATCGCCGTCATGCTGGGCCTGGCCTTCGCGATCCCGGCGCTGCGCCGCTACCGCATCTGAGGCCGGTGCCCTACAGGGTGCCGCGCCGGCGCGTCGTGTACTGCTCCAGCAGCTTGCCCCGGGTCGTCTCCAGCCGGTGCGCGAGGATCTCGGCCACCGTGCGTACCAGGATCACCCCCAGCTGCGGCTCCTCCTCGCACAGCCTGAGCACCGAGGCCGCGTCGAACTCGTAGGCGCGCACCGGGCTGAAGGCCTCCGCGCCGAAGTCCCACCGGTACGGCGGGAACAGCCACGACCAGCCGAGCAGGTCGCCCGCGCCGAGGCCGGCCACGGTCACCCGCTGATGGGGCGTCACCTGCTGGGTCAGCGACACCGCGCCGGAACGGATGACCCAGAACCGGTCGGCAGTGCCGCCCGCCTCGAAGATCCGGGTGTCCTCGGCGAACGACACCTCCCGGGCCAGCCCCATCAGACGCCCGCGCTGCGGAGGCGGAAGGGCGGTCAGCAGTTTGATCGCTTTGGTCATGACACGGAGCTCCTCGCCGGCGACGGATTCCGGTTCTTCCCTACGCCCATTTCAGCGGCTGGCGGCGCCGGGGGCACCTCGGCGGGGACGAGAATCGGTCTCGGATTTCTCGGCGGGGGCTGCGGCTCGGGCTGGACGGCCGGGCACAGGGCCCACGGTGAGGGTGCGAGGATCAGGGCGCCGCAGCCCGGCACGAGCAGGCACGCCGACAGCCCGGCCGCGTGCCGCGTCGTACCGCCGCCGACCGGTGTGGGTGCCGGGTGCCGGGCCCGTGCCCCAGACCCAGGGGATCGCGGGGACGGGAGGACGCAGCGACATGACGCCGCTGATCAGCCTGACCGGGGCACACGGAGCCGGCCACCGGGATGGGGCACCGGCGGAAGGGCGCGGTGGGTCAGTGCAAGGGCGCGGCGGGTCCGTGCGGGGAACGGCTCCCGAGCGCCCTCGGGCAGGACGCCGATGCCTCGCAGGCCATGGGGCAACGCAGAGCCCGGACAGCGAAGGGGCGGACTCCGGCGAGAACGCCCTCACCGTGGCCCGGCGGCGGTCACCGCATCCGCGGACACCGGGTCTTCCGCTCTTCCCGTCCGACCGAGGGCAGAAAAAAGCCCTGGCTGGACGGGGGAGGCCAGCCAGGGCAGTAGGTGGTGGCGCACGGAGGACTGGTGTCGTCGACCCCGTGGCCACGTATGCATGAACGCTAAACCACCGAGGGCGGTGGCGTGAAGCCGAATCCGGGTCACGTGACCTGTTTCACTCGCTCCTCACTCGGCGTCCCGGGGCACCACCCTGATCGTCTCCAGCTCGGAGTCGGTGGCGTCGGGAAGGTTCATCCCCGCGTCCCGTCCGGTGCGCAGGTACCGCAGCACCGGCTCGGTCAGTCGTTCGCCGGGCAGGACGGCCGGGATGCCGGGTGGATACGGCGTGATCATCTCCGCGGAGACCCGGCCGGCGGCCTCGGAGAGCGGCACGTTCTCGGCGGGCCCGAAGAAGGCGTCCCGGGGCAGCAGGGCCTGGGGCATCCGCAGCTCACCCGGCGACGGTACCTCCACCCGCGGCGCCGGGCGCAGGTCGGGCGCGGCCTGCGCCAGCTCCTTCAGCGCCCTGAGCAGTTGGCCGGTCGTCTCGTGGTCGTCTGCGTGGGTGATCTGCATGCCGATACGGCGGTGGTCGTTCAGGTGCGCGTCGATCCCCTGCCGCTCGCGCAGCCAGTCGGCCGCCTGGTAGCCGGAGATCCCGAGCGCCTCGACGTCGATGACCCCGGGCAGCGGGTCGAAGTCGTCGGCCTGCCCCGCACCGCAGAAATCGTCCCGGTCGGTGACGTGCATCCCGTCGATCTCCTCGACGGCGGCCCGGACCTCGGCGGCCAGCTCCAGCGCGCCGCCCATGAGCTCCTCGCCGTGCAGCGCCATCTGGCGCCGCCAGCCGTCGAGCCCCGCGTACAGCAGCACCGACGGGCTGGTGGTGCCCAGCAGGTCGGCCCGCATCTGCAACAGCTCGGCCGGGACCAGATCGCCTTGCAGATGGAAGACGGAACCCTGCTCCAGACCGCTGCCCATCTTGTGGATGCTGGTGACGCAGATGTCGGCGCCGGCGTCCATCGCCCAGGACGGCAGATCCGGGTGGAAGGGCAGATGGGCGCCCCAGGCCTCGTCCACGATGAGCGGAACCGACCGGCGGTGACACGCCTCGGCGACCGCCCGCAGGTCCGCGCAGGCACCGTACGGGGTCGGGCTGGTGATCAGCGCGCCCTTGGCATCGGGATGGGAGTCGAAGGCGGCGTCGAACTCGGCGGCTGACGGCGGATGCGCCAGATGCCGCTCGGCGTCCCACCGCGGCTCCACCCAGACGGGCTCGATTCCGGCCAGGATCAGTCCCGACACGACGGACTTGTGGGCGTCCCGACCGATCAGCAGCTTCTCGTGCGGCCCGGCGACGGCCAGCATCGCCGCCTTTACGGACAGGGAACTGCCGCACGTGGTGAAGAACGTGGTCTTCGCGTGGACGGCGTCGGCCATCAGCTCCTCGGCGCGTTCCAGTACCCGGCCTCGGGTGAGCCGGTCGTCGAGCCCGCCCGAGGCCAGCACGTCACCGAGGAAGACCGCGTCCCCGAGCACCTCCCGCACCGCGGGATCCGCGCCCCGGGCCTGTTTGTGACCCGGCGGCGCGAACGTCAGCCGTCCCTGGCGGTGATAGTCGGCCAGTGCTTCCAGAACGGGTGCGCGGGTGTGGTCAGTCATGGAGCGCGGGTGCCCGCCCGCATCGGCCGCCAATCAGTCCGCGCGGGTGACGGGCCCGGGCGACAGCCGTTCAGTCAGCCCGCGTGACCATACGGTCCACCGGTTCTCACGCCTCCTCCGTACCGTGCTTGCCGGGTGTCACGATCTCGTCCAGCACCCTGAGCACACTCTCGTAAGCCACGCTGCGCACCTCCGCGTCACGCGCCCCGTCCGGATCGGTCTGCCGGAGGGTCTCGCGCCGGGTCCTCCAGGCCCGCTCCTCATTTTCCGCGCAGGCCCGGGCGCGCTGGATGCGCCGCAGCAGTTCGTCTGAGTCCACCACATCGGTCATGGCATCCGCGTACCCGCTCAGCGCGCCACGATGGCCCGTTTCAGGCCCGGAAGGAGGGGTTTGGTATGCCGGGGAGAGGTCAGCCGAAAGAGAGAGACCTGCACACGGCCCGCGCAGCGGGGGTGCGTGACAACTGCGGCGGTGCGGTCAGAGCCGCCGGGAACCCAGGCGCCCGCGCCCCGGACGGGACCGCCGCGGACGTCGCCGCAACGGGCCGCCTCTTCTTTCAGCGATCAGGGAGTCACAGGGATGTGCGACCAGCACAGGACCGAAATCGTCCTCGAGCCGTTCGCCGCCGACCGGCGCGGTCATGCCGGGCCGTGCAAACCGGCCGAGGCGCGCAGGGCCGTGGAGCGGGCCGTGACCGAACGCTGCCGTGCCACCCGCACACGGTGCGACGCGGACACCCTCTCCGACGCCCTGCTCGTCACATCGGAACTCACCACCAACGCCATCCTGCACGGCGGTGGCATCACCGACTTCCACGTCGACGTCGTGGGACCCGACGTCCGCGTGTCGGTGTGCGACCGCAGTGACGACGTGCCGGTCGTCGCCCCGCCGGTGGACCGGCGGGGCCGGCGCCGGGTCGGCGGCCACGGCTGGCCCATCGTCTGCAGGCTGGCCCACGACATCCGGGTGACCGACCTGCCGTCCGGCGGTAAGTGCATCACCGCCATGGTGCCCCTGTCCTGAAGAGTTTTCGGAATCCGAGTTTGCCCCCAGGGGGGCAGGGCAGACGCAGTTTCGTGCTTCGGACCGGAGGCGCGCCAGCGGGAGTGGTGTGACTGCTCCGGGGCCTCTTCCAGGTTATCCGGGCAGCGACCTTCCCGCGGCAATTCCCTGAACCGACCGCTCAGGAGCGATTCCGCATGCTCATCGATATGTCGACAAGCCGTCCCGGTACGCCCGGTCAGCAGACGTCCTCGAACAACCGACGCCGTCACGACGACGCTCCCGACACCGCGGCCCTCTTCGCCCGTATGGCCGAACTGGAGGACGGCCCCGAGCGGGACGCCGTCCGCGACGAACTCGTCACCGCCTGGCTGCCCATGGCCCACCGGATCGCCGGCCGCTTCCGTGACCGCGGCGAGTCCGTCGAGGACCTCCGGCAGGTGGCGGCGCTGGGACTGGTGAAGGCGATCGACCGGTTCGAACCCGAACGCGGCGCCTTCGAGAGCTACGCCGTGCCCACCATCACCGGTGAGGTCAAGCGGCACTTCCGGGACCGGATGTGGGCGCTGCGCGTGCCCCGCCGGGTGCAGGAACTGCGCAACAAGGTGCGAGTGGCCCGCCGTGAACTGACCCAGAGCCCCGGCTCCCCCGAGCCCTCGGCGGCCGACATCGCCGCCCACACCGGGCTCACCGAGGACGAGGTCGCCACCGGGATGGAGGCCCTCGAAAGCTTCAGCACCCTGTCCCTGGACGCCGAACTCTCGGCCGGTGACGACGGCTACAGCCTCGTGGACACGCTGGGCGCCTCGGACAGCTCGTACGACACGGTCGTCGACCGCGAGTCCGCCAAGGAGGGCCTGCGCCGGCTGCCCGAGCGGGAGCGCGCCATCCTCTACATGCGCTTCTTCGAGGACATGACCCAAAGCCGCATCGCCGACCAGCTCGGCATCTCCCAGATGCATGTCTCCCGCCTCATCAGCCGCAGTTGCGCCCGGGTGCGCGCCGAGGTGATGGGACAGCGGGCCAACGGCCGCGGCCCGGGCGGACGGGTGGCCTGAGTTGAAACCTGAGGTGAAGGAGGAACGGGACGGATGCTGATCCCTCACCCCGCGTTCCTGCGCGGACTCGTCGACGAGTATGAGGCGCTGGCGGCCGAGGAGGCCGCCGGTGCGGGCGGACCCGGTCCGCGGGCTCGCGATCTCGCCTACACGCTGTGCGTGTCGACCGGGACGCGCGATGTGAGGCTGGCCCTGGAGGCCGCTCACCGGCTGCTGGAGGCCGTCCCGGAGCAGGAGCCCGCGCAGGTCTCCGAGTGACGGCACGCGGATGAACGTCGTCGGCGACGACGGCACGGAGCGGGAGGAACTGGAGCGGTTGCGGGCCGAGGTGCGCGATCTGCGCGCCCGGGTCCGCTCCCGTCCCCTCATCGCGCAGGCCCAGGGCATACTGCGGGAGCGGTACGCGCTGCCCGACGCCGAGAGCGCGTTCGCCCTGCTGCAGCGGTCGTCCCAACGGTCCAACGTCAAGATGCGCACCCTGGCCGAGGCTTTGCTGAGCGCCCCGCGCCCGGACCCGCGGGCCACCCTGTGGTTCCCGTCCCGGGCCCGCCAACCGGAACCCGCCGTGAGCTTCGCGCCGGGAGCCGGGCCGGGGGGCCGTCACCGTGGCGCCGTACTCGGACGTGACCGGCACCGACATGGGCAACGTGCAGGTGCCCGACCCCGAGTACGGCGGCCTGCGCATCGAGAAGCACACCGGTCTGACCGCGGACTTCGTCGAGTTCTTCGGCCACGTGGGGGAGCAGGGCACCGCCTGCGCGCAGGCCGCCCGGGAGCTCGCCCAGGTCACCGTCCGCGACGTGGAGACGGACCCGGTCTTCACCGAACCGGCCCGGGCGGCGATTCTCGCGGCGGGCAGCCGGGCCTGTCACAGCGTCCCGTTGACGACGGCGTCCGGACGGTGCGTCGGCATGGTCTCGGCCCACCTGGACCACACCGTGTCCGGACTGATGAACGCCCAGCTCAAGGCCCTCGACCGGCTCGGTGCCGAGACCGGCCGATGGCTTGCCTGGCATGAGCACA
This sequence comes from Streptomyces cellulosae, assembly GCF_000721105.1. GTDB lineage: Bacteria > Actinomycetota > Actinomycetes > Streptomycetales > Streptomycetaceae > Streptomyces > Streptomyces cellulosae_A. The sequence continues at coordinate 29,502 of NZ_JOEV01000028.1, read as the reverse complement.
CGGTGGTCCTGGACGCCCTGGAACACCTGCACGGCCTCGGCCGCACCCTGCGCGGTCTGAGGATGCGACGGTCGTGAGCCCGCGCACGGGGCGCGCCGTCGAACACCACCGTCCGCGCCGGGTGTGTCCGGCTCCGGCCGGGGCATCCCCGATTCCAGGAGGTCGACATGAACACGAGCGCCACGGCAAGTCCCGGCCGGATGCAGGCCCGCCGGATGGCGAGAGGATCGGCGGTCGAGGGCGCCGCACGGGCAGGACTGACGGCGCGAGGCGTCATCTATCTGCTGGTCGGTGTCCTGGCACTGCAGATCGCCTTCAACGACAGCAAGCAGCAGGCGGACCGCGGCGGAGCCCTCGCCGAACTCGCGGAGAAACCCTTCGGCGCCGTCCTGCTGTGGGCGCTCGGCATCGGCCTGGTCGGCATGGCCCTGTGGCGGCTGTCCGAGGTCCTGTTCGGCTCGGCGGGACCCGACGGCCGTAAGGCGAGCAAACGCCTGCTGTCGGGGGTGCGCCTGGTCTTCTACTCGTTCGTCGCCTACTCGGTGCTGTCCTTCGCGGCGGGCTCCGGCGGCAGCGGATCCAGCGACAAGCAGTCCAAGGACGTCACCGCCCGGGCCCTGGAGGCGCCCGCCGGCCAGTGGCTCGTGGGCGCGGCCGGCGCCGGGATCGTCGTGGCCGGCGTGTGGATCGCCGCACGCGCGCTGCTGCGCAAGTACCACGACAAGCTCAAGCTGGGGGAGATGTCCCCGCGCACCCGGAAGCTGGTCGACGTGACCGGCGTGGGCGGCGGCGTCGCCCGGGGCGCGGTGTTCGCCGCCGCCGGCGGTTTCGCGGTGCGCGCCGCCGTCGACTACCAACCCGACAAGGCGAAGGGGCTGGACGACACGCTCCGCTCGTTCGCCCAGACTCCCCTCGGACCGTGGCTGCTGGTCTGCGTCGCCGCCGGGTTCGTCCTCTTCGGACTGTTCTCGTTCGCGATGGCACGCTGGCGCCGGGTCTGAACCGGCGCTGCCGGGGGAACCCGCACAGGATGAACGAACCCGAGCTTCCGCCCGACGGCCGGCCCGTGGACGTCTACCTCGGCCTGCTGCGCATCCGTATGGACACCGAGGACTTCGAGATGCTGCTCAGCGTGGTCGAACCGGTTCTTCGGGCCATCGACGAACAACGCCTGCCCGCACTCGACTTCGCACTCGACGAATCCCATACCGACGAGCTCTCCCAGGAGATCCGGGACGAGGCCGCCCTGGTCATCGCCACCGCCGTCACCGGCCGGCTGGACAACGAGGTGATCGAGCTGGACATCGACGACACCGGCCCGGTCCGGGTCGTCACCGACGCGGCCACCGCGTCCGACCCGGTCCGCCTGGGCGAGATCGCCGACTACATCCGCGAACGCCAGCAGCTCAACGACGAGCTGCGCGGCATCGCCGAGGTGAGCAACCTGCCCACGGACATCTGAGGGCCCTCGGGTGTCCCGGGGACGCGACCCTGATCACCGCCGGGGCTCGGCGACGGGAACGCCCAGCGGCCGGGCCAGACCGGCCACGGTCTCGTCCAGACGCTGCAGATGCCGCAGCACCCGGTCGGTGATCCTGCCGGAACCCGGTGTGTCGGGGGCGTCCGGCTCCAGCAGCGAGGCGATGCTCGGCCCGGCCTCGATCCCGGCGGCGGCCTGTTCGTCGGTGACATGTGCGGCGATCGCCTCGATGTTGTGCGCGATCCGCCCTCCGGCCCGGCGCAGCCTCGGGTCCGCCGCGATCGACGGATGCGTGGGCAGCAACTCGGCCGTGGCCGCCAGCGACCGCGCGTGGTACGCGCAGGTCTCCAGGAGCGCGACGACATACCGGGCGGTGTCCCGCCGGGCCCGCAGCGGGGTGATCGGATAGGTGAGCGGCTGGGTGGCGGCCCTCAGGTCGGCCAGCGCCTGGTCGAGGTCGCGCGCCTGGTCGAGCAGATCGACCGACGGCCCGCCGCTGAGCTGGTCCACCGCCGACTCCGTGACCTCGGCGAGCCGCTCCAGCGCGGCCACCAGCAGATCGTTCGTACGACGGTCGGTGTGCACGGGCAGCACGAGGGCCGCCGCCACCACCCCGCAGGCCGCGCCGAGCGCCGTCTCCTCCACCCGCAGCACCAGCACCGAGAAACTGTAGGTGTGCAGCAGGGTGTACAGCAGCCCCAGCGCGGCGGTGACGAAGAACGACATCAGCGTGTACGACAGGGGCGCGGTGTAGAACATCGCGAAGACCAGCACCAGCACCAGTGCGAACGCCGTCCAGGTGTGAGGGCCGACCAGGCCCGCCAGGACGATACCGGCCACGACACCCAGCACGGTGCCCACCAGCCGACGGTAGCCCTTGACCAGGATCTCACCCGTGGACGCCGTGTTGAGGAAGACGATCCAACAGGTCAGCACCGCCCAGTACCAGCGCTGACTGGAGAGGAACTCGCCGCCGACGATGGCCAGCGAGGACCCCACGGCGACCTGCACGGCCGCCCGCGTCGTCGGCCGCCGCAACCCGGTGGCCGCCTCGTCCTCCTGGTCCCCGTCGTCACCGGAGTCGATCGCCGCGTCCTCGGCGTCCAGCTCCTCGCGGGAGCGGGCGGTCGCCGGGGAGTCGTCCGAGTCGTCCTGCGCCCCGCCGAGGGCGATCCGCAGCCCCAGCACCGCGCGCGCGGTCTCGCCGATGCCCCGGAACACGTCCTGGACGGCGGCCGAGGCGGGCGGCAGGTTCTCCTCGTCGCGGTAGCCGAGCAGCCGGTTGCGGACCAGGGCCAGTGCGGTTCCGGTGTGGTCGGAGACGGGGCGCAGCACCAGCGTCCGCACCGCCTCGAGATCGCGGCGCAGGGTGGCGGTCACCTCGTCCCGCGCGGGCGGGGGAGCACCGACTCGGACGGATGCGCCCGGCAGGTGCAGCGTGAGCGTGTCGGCCCGTTCGGCGCTGCGCGCGGTCAGCAGCAGCAGGCCCAGCCGCTCGGCGGCGATCTCGGCGTCCGCGATACGGCGTTGCAGCAGGCGGGCCGTGGCCTTGTCGGCGGTGCCGTCCTCGAGCCGGCCCTGGATCATCATCGCGGTCTCGTGCAGCCGGGAGTTGCCGTCCCGCAGGTCCGCCAGGGCCTTCTCCACCTCGTCCGGCCCGGCGTCGAGCAGGTCGATCTGCGAGGAGATCAGTTGGGCGAGCCGGGCCCGGAAGGCGTCGCGCAGCCGTTCCAGGATGCCCGCGGGCGTCTCGGGCACCAGCACGAAACGCACCAGGGCGCTGCTCGCGAACGCGATGCCGAGGACGCCGTACAGCTGGGGCAGCCCGGAGACGGTGGCGCCGACGAACAGGGACAGGAAGTAGAGCTGGAAGCCGATCAGGCCGAGCGCGGTGCCGCGCTCGCCGAACCGGCGGCCGTAGACCGCGCAGAAGATGAGCGCGACGAAGAAGACGTCACCGCCCACCACGCGGGAACTCAAGCCCGCGCCCAGCGTCACGGACGCCAGCGCCACCGGCAGGCCCAGCGCGAGGGTCACTGCCTGCTGGGCGCGCTGTTTCTCGCGGATGGCGAAGGTGGCGACCATCGCCGCCATGGCCCCGGCCACCAGATACGTGATGCCGGCGCCGAAGAGGCCGAGCACGGCCAGGGTGAGCGCGATGGCGCCGACCGTTCTCAGTCCCGCGGTCAGCCGCAGCAGTCCGGGGTCGGACGCCGCGACCCCGTCCCGCAGTCGTGCCCGGATCGACCGTCCCGCTGCCTTCACGCCGCCGTACTCACTCCCGTGTCACGTCATGATCTCCATTCAGCATGTCATGACAGGGCGGATCACTTGTCCCCGGCCTCCGCGAGCGTGTGCGCCACCAGCGCGCCTGCGTGGCCGTGTCCCAGACCGTGCTCGGTCTTCAGCCAGGTCACCAGCTCCATGTGCCGGGTCAGCGGCGAGGAACGGATGAGCTCCTGCCACTCGGCGATCGGGCGGCCGTACTTCTTCTCGATGGAGGGAAAGTAGCTCGCGGGACCCTTCACGGTCGCGGTCATGGCGGTGTCCTCTCGTCGTGGCGCTGTGCTGTCCCTCCTTGGACCGCCGACCCCACGGAAACCGATCGGCGGTAAGGAGTGACCTGCGTCACGCGGGCGGGAGCGTCACTGCTCCTGGCGCTCGGTGCCGTCGACGTGGGCCCGCACCTGCTCGGGCGTCAGATACGAGTCCGTGTACTCGAAGTCCTTCAGCTTGGCGGGCTTGCGGGCCTGGAAGCCGGTACGGACGAAATCGTCGCCGGCGAGCGCGTTGAGCACCCAGTTCGTCATCACCCGGGTCTTGGCGACACCGGTGCGCAGCGCCTGCCAGTGGTAGCCGCGGGCGACGGCCTGCGCGGGCACACCGCGCAGTTCGATGCCGAGCGGTTTGGAGACGGCGTCCTTGCCGCCGAGGTCGACGACGAGGCCGAGGTCCTTGTGGACGTACGGCTTGGTCGCCTGGCCACGCAGCGTCGCGATGACGTTGTCGGCGACGTGCTTGCCCTGCCGCATCGCGTGCTGCGCGGTCGGCGGGCACACCGCGCCGTCCTCGCCCTTGGCCTCGTCGGGCACCGCGGCGGCGTCACCGAGCGCGAACACCCCGTCCTGGCCGGGCAGGTTCATGTCGGCGGTCACCGCGAGCCGACCGCGCACCGTCTCCGCGGCGAGCGTGGCGATGAGAGGGCTGGCGACGACACCGGCGGTCCAGATCAGGGTGCGGGTGGGGATCACCCGGCCGTCGGTGAAGGTGACCTCCTCGGGGCCGGCCTTGTCGATGGAGACGCCGAGCGAGACCTCGATGCCCCGCTTGCGCAGGATCTCCTGGGCGCTGCGGCCGAGTTTGTCGCCCAGCTCCGGCATCAGCTTCGGGGCGATGTCGATCAGGTGCCACTTGATCAGGCCCGGATCCAGACGCGGGTAGCGCTTGACCGCGGCGTGGGTGAGCCGCTGCAGGCAGGCCGCGGTCTCGGTGCCGGCGTAGCCGCCGCCGACCACCACGAACTGCAGCCGGGAGGCACGCTCCGCCGGGTCCTGGCTGGCGTCGGCCAGGTCCAGCTGGGAGATGACGTGGTCGCGTATGTAGGCGGCTTCGGCGAGGGTCTTCATGCCGAAGGCGTTGTCGGTGAGGCCGGGGATGTCGAAGGTGCGGGTGATGCTGCCGGGGGCCAGCACGATGTAGTCGTACGGCTCGTCGATGATCCGGTCGGTGATGGTGCGGATGACGCAGACCTTCGCCTTGAGGTCCACGCCGATCGCGCCACCCGGAATGATCCGCGTGCGGTACTTCTTGCTGCGGCGCAGCGAGACGGCGATCGACTGCGGCGTCAGCACGCCGGAGGCGACCTGGGGCAGCAGCGGAAGATAGAGCTGGTAGGCGAACGGCGTCACCAGCGTGACGTCGGCTTCGTCCGGGGAGAGTTTCCGTTCCAGACGGCGGACGCACTCCACTCCGGCGAAGCCTGCGCCAACCACCAGGATCCTGGGTCGTGTCACGTGTTCATCCCTTTCTGCGGCTCCAGGCGGTCTGCCTCGAACGCCATTCGCCTGCCCGTGGATCGCCGCTTCGCACCTCATCGGTCCCACCGCGATGCCGGCCGTTCACCGGCGGGCCACGGCAGACAGACGAACGCGTCGATCACCACCATGCCCGCCCGGCCGCCGAAGCGCACCGGGGCAGAACGGAAAGAAAGCGAGGGAATTGCACAGACGGCACCTCAGGCACCTCAGGCACGCAGATGGCACAGGAGCAGACACACGTCGTCGTCGCGTTCGGAGTCGCTCAGCAGCGGAGTGAGGATCCCGTCCGCCGCACCCTCCAGATCGGCGTCCAGCTCGGCCGAGCCGAACGCCCCGAGCGCGTCCGCCAGGCGCTCGATGCCGGGGTCTATGCCCTGAGCGCGCCGCTCCACCAGGCCGTCCGTGTACAGCGCCAGCGTGGAGCCGGGCGCCAGCGGCGCGGTGTGGTCGGCGATCTCCTGCCGCAGTGGGATGCCGAGCATCGCGCCGGGTTTGGCGTCGAGGGTGTGCACGTTTCCGTCGGGGGTACGCAGCACCGGCGGAGGATGGCCCGCTGCCGCCCAGGTCAGGGTGGGGTCGCCGGGCCTGAACCGCGCGATGACCGCGGTGGCGTACAGATCGGGCTGCAGATGGTGCAGGAACGTGTGGAGCCGGGTCAGCAGCTGGCCCGGACTGCCGCCGTCGACGGCGTAGGCGCGCAGTGCGGTGCGCAGCTGGCTCATCATCACGGCCGCGTGCAGACCGTGCCCGGTGACGTCGCCGATGACGGTGATCAGGCTGCCGTCGGGCTGCCGGAAGGCGTCGTACCAGTCGCCGCCGATGTTCAGCCCGTGCGTGGCCGGAAGATAGCGGGCGGCCAGGCTCAGTCCCGATGTGGTGGGCAGATCCGTGAGCAGGGCCCGCTGCAGGGTCTCGGCGATGTCGCGGTTGTGCTCGAAGCGGCGGGCGTTGTCGATGGCGATGCTGGCGCGTCTGGTGAGCTCGATCAGCATCACGGCGTCGTCCGGGTCCCAGCGGCCACCGGGCGGGGACAGCGTGAGTACGCCGAGCGGGGCACGCCGCGTCGGCAGCGGGATGCACAGCAGGGGCCGGGCGGGATCCAGCGCCGAGGGCGGCTGGTCGTCGACGCCGGGCAGGCCGCCCGGATGGTCGGCGGCGTACTGCGGGCGTCCGGTGCGGGCGGCGAGCACGGCGGCCGCCGGATGCGAGGCGGGCCGGTGCCGGTCCTCGTCGTCGAACAGCCAGACGTCGACGCTGCGGGCGTATTCGGGCACCAGCAGGTCGGGCAGCCGGCGCACGATCTCGTGATGGTTCAGCGATGCCGTGAGCACCGCGCTGGCATCCGCCAGGAACGTCAGCCGGCGCCGGGCGCTCTCCGCCTCGGTGCGCGCCTTGCGCTCGGCGGCGAAGGCCTCGCGCTGCGCCCGCCCGGCCGCGTCCAGTTCGGCGTGCAGCGCCAGCACGCCCTGGTTGGTCTGGTGCAGTTCCTCCCGGTGGAAGGTGACCAGATCCTCCTGCTCGCCGAGCTTCTCCAACACCAGCGCGGTGTCTTCGTCGGCACTCAGCAGGGCCTCCGCCAGGACCGCCCGGTCGTCGGCGACCGCGGCGGCACCGGCCGGGTCGGCGGCCTCGGGGCAGCGGACCGTCGTCCGCCACGGCGTCTGCGCGGCGGCGAGGCCCGTATCCCGCGCGGGCGTCACCTCCACGTGCAGCAGCCCCTCGTCGGCGGGCGCGGCCGTGGTCTGCAGGGTGAGCCGCCAGGTGCCGCCCTTCGTCAGGCACTGCCGCAGGTGCGCGCTGAGCGCGGAGGTCAGACGGGTGCGTTCGAGGGCCGGCACACCGTGGGCGGCGGCCAGCCGGGCGGTGGCGATCCGGGCCCGGGCCGCGTCGACGACGGTGGTGATCGGCAGGCTGCGTGTCATGGAGCCTCCGGTGGGGTCGGCGCCAGCACCGCCACGGAGGTGTCGTCCCGCATCGGGCGGGCGGAACTGCTCGCGTCGCGGATCGCCACGGCGGCCACCACGGCCGGGTCGGCCGCCAGCAGCCGTGGGTCGGACGACGGAATCCAGCGACTGGGCAGGCCGTCGCTGTGCAGGATCAGCATCCGGTCGGCCGCCCAGCGCGTACGGTCCTCACGCAGCGTGGCGTGCTTGTGGACGCCCACGATCCCCGGTCGTGACAGCAGGGAACGCCAGGTGTCGCCCTCCCGCAGCCGTGCCCCTATGTTGCCGACCCCGGCGAACCGCAGCACGCCCGCGCCGGTCTCGACCTGGGCCACCGCAATGGCCGCTCCCCTGGTGCCGCGCAGCGCCGAGTCCAGCTGGACCAGCGCCTGGGACGGGGGGAGGTGGGCCGAGCGATGCAGGGCCTCGGACGCGGCCGTCGACGCGCGGGCCGCCTCGGGACCGTGTCCCAGCCCGTCGGCCATCATCAGGGTCAGCCGGTCGCCCGACCGGGCCCACGCCCAGGCGTCGCCCGAGTACTGCGCCCCGGCGAACGGGACGTTCACCCCGCCGACCCGCACGGCGGCGGCCGGTACCGCCTCCTTCGGGCGGACACCGACCCGGGCCAGCACCACCGTGCCCCGGCCCGGCACGCTGTACAGGTCGAAGTCGTCCGCTATACGGCGGCAGGTGCCCAGGCCGGCGCCCAGGGAACGCGTGGTGGAGTAGCCGTCGCGCAGCGCGGCCCGGATGTCGGCGATGCCCGGCCCGTGGTCGATGGCGGCGATCTGCACCAGGTGGGCACCGCCGTCGGCCCGGGGCGCGGCCACGATGTCGACGAGCACCTGGCCGCCCCCGGCGTGCTTGAGCAGGTTCGTCGCCAGCTCCGTCACCACCAGCGCGGCCACCGCCGTACGCGGCTCGTCGAGGCCCGCCAGCGTGGCCGCTTCCTCCGCGGCGACCCTGGCGTCACGCACCCGGGTCGAGTCGTGCACGGGGACGTCCCACACGCGGGGCATCAGACCTCCTCGCGCGGCCGCGGCACCGTGGCCCAGGAGACCACCGTGACCTTGGTGCCGACGCCCGGGGTGCTGTCGACGGCGAACTCGTGCACCAGGCGGCGCGCGCCGCCCAGCCCCATCCCCAGGCCGTCGCCGGAGGTGTAGCCGTCGCTCAGCGCCCGGTCCACGTCCGGGATGCCCGGTCCCTCGTCGGAGAAGGTCAGCCGCAGTCCGCGGGCCCGCCCGCTGGTCACCGGCACCGTCTCCATCTGGCCGCCGCCGCCGTGCACGAGGGTGTTGCGGGCCAGTTCGCTGGCCGCGGTGACCAGCTTGGTCTGTTCCACCAGACCGAATCCCAGTAAACCGGCCGCCTGTCGCACGTGCTGCCGCACCCACACCAGATCCATGTCCGAACGGATCGGCAGGCAGGCCTCCACGCCCGCGGCTGTCTGCATCACCGGTTCTCCCGGCGCCGGCCGCCGGAGCGGGTGTCCGGATCCAGTCCCGCGAGGAGGTCCATCGCCGCCTCGGCGGTGAGCGCGGTGCGCAGCCCCGGCAGGGTCAGGCCGAGCTCCACCAGCGTGATCGCGACCGCAGGCCGCATGCCGGCCACCACGGTGCGCGCGGCCAGCAGCCGGGCGTTCGCCGCGATCTCGGCCAGCACCCGCCCGAGGAAGGAGTCGACGATCTCCACGCCGGAGATGTCGATCACCACACCGGTCACCCCGGTGCTGACGATCGTCTCGCCGATGTCCTGCTGCAACTGCTGTGCCGTGCTGTCGTACAGGTCCCCCTGAAGCGTGACCAGGAGGACGTCGCCGAGCCGCAGGACCGGCACATGCCCCGTGACGGGGCGGGAGAAGTCGTGGCTCACCGTGAACCCGCACCGCCGCGCGTCGCGTTGATGATGTCGGCGCCCAACTGGTGCAGGGCGTAGGCGAGGGCGTCGGCCAGGCTGGAACGAGTGATCACCGTGCCCAGGTCCAGGCCCAGGTGCACGATGGTCTGCGCGATGGCCGGACGGATCCCGGAGACGACGCACTCCGCGCCCATCAGCCGGGTCGCGGCGACGGTCTTCATCAGATGCTGGGCCACCAGCGAGTCGACCGTCGGCACACCGGTGATGTCCAGGATCGCGAACCGGGCGTGCTGGTCGACGACGGCCTCCAGCAGCGTCTCCATGACCACCTCGCTGCGGGCGCTGTCGAGCGTCCCGATCAGCGGCACCGCCACGATGCCGTCCCACAGCTTGATGACCGGTGTGGCCACTTCCATCAGCTGCAGCCGCTGCCGTTCGATCAGGGCCTGCCCCTCGCTGAGCGCGGTCTCCAGCACGACCAGCCGCAGGGTGCCCATCAGCACGGTGAGCGCCGTCGTGGCCTCCCGGACCCGGTCGGCGTCGTCCTCGGGGAGATCGGCGAGCAGCAGGTTCTCGACCGGCGGACGCAACGCGTTCACGTCGTTGGACACCTGCGCCGTGGTGAAGCCGGCCCGGGAGCGGGCGGCGCCCATCCGCGACAGTTGCTCGCGCACCACCGTGAACCCGGCCGCGTCGGGATCGTGCACCTGGCCCGTGTCGGCGACCTGGGCCAGCGCGTCGACGACGATCTTGCCCGCCTCCACCGCCTCGTCCCGCGAGACGGTGAACACCGTACGGAAGAGGGGTTCGTCGGCCCATCGCTGGGCGATCTGTTCTCCGCGGCTGCGCAGGAACTCCCCGACCTCCTGTGCCGGCGATGTGTGCTGCCCTACCGTGTCGTGCTCCGGCACCTGCATAACTCCTCAGTGTCTTTGTCGAGGTCTTGTCGCACTGCCCCGCCGGAGGCAGCGAGACGGCGTGGTGACCCTGCCGGGCGACCACTGTAACCATGGCCCGACCTCGTACGACACCTCGTCCCGAAGAAGCGGTCCGGTGGGGCGAAACGCCGGTTGACGGTCTGTGTACCAACCGCCGGATCAGGTCTGTTGTCCGTCCTGCGCGGCCGTTTCGACCGGGTGCTCCTGGTGTGCGTCGACCCGGGAGAGCGCCTCGTCGAGGCTCTCGGACACCGGCACCGTGATGCTCACGCCCGTCAGGTCGAGGATCCGCCGCACCGCCGGGGTGGGCGAGATGATGTGCACGCTTCCCGGCAGGCCGCGGGCCTCCTGGTACACCCGCAGGATGATGTTCATCCCGGACGAGTCCATGAACGGGACGGACGACAGGTCGAGCAGGAAGTGCCGTCGGCCGTGGTGGAGCTGGTTGGCCAGGTGGTGCTGGAACTCCGTCGCGGTGTCTACGTCCAAGTAGCCCTCGACCGCGATCAGGGCGACGTCCTCCCGGGGCAGGGTGACCTCGACGGACAAGGGGTTCTGGGCAATGGACACGAGTACCTCCACGAATGCTTACGGCCAGGGCTGGTTACCCCTGTGGGCGACTTCGATGCACACCGGTTCGAGCGGTGTCCCGTGATCAAACTCTCATCGGTCCGGCGGGGGAGCGGCGGCCTCGGCCGCAGGTCCGAGCCATGTCCCGTGCCTGCCGCTTCTCATCCCGCGCGCCCTCCCGCTGTCGGTCGTCGTATGTCGCCGCGCCCCCGCGTTTACCCCCGAATCCGCTCCGTATGCGAGCCGGTCGCGAAGGCGGTTTCGCCGCGTCGCCGAACCTGTGGCACGGTGGGGGGAGCCCCGACGGCCCGGAACCGGGCCGCCAAGCCCCGACGAGAGGGGGCCCGATGACGAGGGGTGCGCACATCTGCCTGGGCCCAGGCGCCACTTCGGCCCTGCTGACGGTCGACACCGACATCGACGGCGCGTCCCGCCCGCGCCTCGAGTCCGCCGCCGAGGATCTGCCCGGCACCGTCCGCGAACTCACCCTGGACCTCGGGCATGTGATCTTCGCGGACAGCGCGGTCCTGCACCTGATCGAAGGCATGCGGCGAGCCGTCGACCGCAACGGCGGGCGGCTGCGGGTGGCGGGACTGACCGGGCAGCCCCGCAGTGTGCTGCGGCATGCCGCGGACCTGTGGCCCGAGGCCCACTGGGACACGTACCTGCGGGCCTCCTGACTCCTCCGCCGTGCCGTCGGACCCGGGCCGTCAGCCGACCCGGATGCCGACCAGACACGTGTCGTCGTCCGTGTCCGACCTGCTGTACGTGAGCAGGCGGTCCAGCTGCTGGTCGAGCGTCCTGGGCACCGTACGGGCGGTGGTCAGCAGGTGGCTCAGCGATTCCTCCACGGACCGGTCCCGACGCTCGATCAGACCGTCGGTGTACATCAACAGTGTGTCGCCGGCCGCCAGTTGGATCTCCCTCTCCTCGTAGACCGCCTCCGGAACCGCACCGAGCAGCAGCCCCTTCACCAGCGGCAGCGGCGTGGCCTCAGCCGCCCGCACCAGCACCGGCGGGAGATGACCCGCCCGGGCCCAGCGCAGGGTGTGCCGGGCCGGGTCGTACAGACCGCAGACCGCCGTGGCGGTGACGGCACCGGTGAGGTGGTGCGCCACGATGTTGAGCCACGCCAGCAGCTGGCCCGGCCCCGCACCGGTGACGGCCAGTCCCCGCAGGGCGTTGCGCAGCACCACCATGCTGGTCGCCGCCTCTATCCCGTGCCCCGCCACGTCACCGACGCACAGCAGCACCATGCCCGACGGGAGCACCACGGTGTCGTACCAGTCGCCGCCGACGAGCTGCTCGGTCTCGGCGGGCCGGTAGCGGACGGCCACCTGCAGGTCGGGGACCTTCAGGGGCGCCTGGGTGGGCGGCATGATGGCGTGCTGCAACTGCAGCGTCAGCCGGTTGCGTTCGGTGGCCTGCTGCTCGGTGTGCGCGAGCTGGTCACGGGTGGCCGCCAGCGCGACCTCCGTCCAATGCTGAGCGGAGATGTCCTGGTAGGCCCCGCGGACGGCGAACAACCGGCCGTCCGTGTCGAGGACCGGTTCGGCGACGACCCTGATGTGCCGGGTCACCCCGTCGGGCCGCTGCAGCCTGAACGCCGCGGACGCCGAGCGCCGCCGGTGCAGCAGTGTGCGCAGGAACCGGCGGATGTCGCCGGTGTCGTCCGGGTGGGCGTGGGCGGGCAGCTCCTCCAGCGGCACCGGGGTGCTCGACGGGGAGCGGCCGTACAGGTCGAAGAGCTGTCCGTTCCAGGTGATCTCGCCGGTCAGCAGGTTCTCCTCGAACCCACCGATCCGCCCGAGCCGCTGGGCGTGCTGCAACAGGCTCGCCAGCCGGGCGGCCTCGTCCTCGATGCGCCACAGCAGCAGAACGCTGCCGCCGTGCCGGCTGATGCTGATGTCGGCGACAGCCGACAGCGGGACCTGGTCGACGAGGGCGGTGAGGTTCATCCGCTGGGCGCGAAACGGCTCACCCGTCGCGTACACGCGCTCCAGCCGCTGGAACAGCTCGCTCTCCCCGGCGGCCATCGGGTAGGTCTCCAGGAGTAAGGCACCGTTGACGACGGCGCGCGGCCGTCCCGCGGGATCGAGGAACCGGTCGTTCACATGCTGGATGCGGAAGTCCACCAGGTGGCCGGAGTCGTCGAGGTGCGGCACCAGGACCAGCGCGGGGTCGTGCAGCCCGTCGGCCAGGTCCATGAGCTCCGCCGCGTCCGGCAGGACCCGGGGCTCCTGCCCGGCGCCGGGCAGCTGTGTGTACGTCTCCAGGGTGTGCGCGCACAGCTCGGCCAGGGCCTCCACCTGGCGGACGATCCGCTGCGGCTGGGGGCCCAGCGGATCGGGCCAGACGATCTCCAGCACGCCGTGCAGGCGTCCGCCGGTCCCGGCGGGCAGGGCGACCCGGCCGCCGTCCGGATGCTGGTGCCGGCCGATGCTGGGCAGCCCGGTGTGCGCGAGGGACGTGATCCAGTGGCCCGCCCGCTCGGTGAGTCCGCGCCGCGCCACGGTCGCCACGTCCGGCGGCACATAGCGCCAGCGCGCCGCCTCGACCGCGGAGAAACCGGCGCTGCCGACCAGGGTGAGGGACCCGTCGGGACCCGCCGCCCAGATGGCCACGGCCACCGCCCCGAGCGGCCGCAGGGCCTGCTCCAGCAGCGAGTCGGCGACCGCCTGGGCGTCGTCCGCGGCCAGCGCACCGCTCTCGGCGGCCCGCAGCCGTACGGCCGGGGACTCGCCCGCTGTGTCCGGGGTCGCCGAGGTGGCGGCGAGGAAGGCCTCGGTGACCTCGGACATCTTGTCCCGGGCGGCCTGGTTGATGACCTCGACCGCGAACTCGAGCGGCGTGACACCGGCCTGCTCCGCCAGCTCGGTGAGCTGGCGGGCCGCCTGCGCGGGCCCGCACCGCAGCCGTTCGACCAGGATGCCCTTGGCGAGTTCGATCAGGGCGCGTCCCTCGGCCTCCGCCTGGGCCGCCACCACCTCGCGGCGCAGCCGCTCGACGGTCGCGGCCAGCCGGCCCACGGGGGAGGCGGCATCGAGCGGTACCTCCGCGTCGCCGTGCTCGTGCGGGCGGGTGGAGTTCGGCGGCCTCATGCGGGCAACCAGCGGCGGACGCAGGCGATCAGGTCCTGGGTGTCCACGGGCTTGGTGACGTAGTCACTGGCGCCCGACGCGAGGGACTTCTCCCGGTCGCCGGGCATCGCCTTCGCGGTGACGGCGATGATGGGCAGGTCCGTGTACTGCGGCATTCTGCGGATCTCGGCCGTGGCGGTGTACCCGTCCATCTCCGGCATCATCACGTCCATCAGTACGAGGGCCACGTCCGGGTTGTCGACCAGCGCCTCGATGCCCTTGCGGCCGTTGTCGGCGTGCAGCACCCGGAAACCGTGCAGTTCGAGGATCCCGCTGAGCGCGAAGAGGTTGCGCGCGTCGTCGTCGACGACGAGCACCGTACGGCCGTCGAGTGCGTCGTCGGCCGGCTGGGGCGCCGACTGCTGCGGTTCCTCGGGGCGGACCAGCAACGGCACGTCCCCGGGTTCGTCGGCCGACAGGTGCAGCGCGATGCGTTCGCGCAGTTCGTCCAGGCTGGACAGGAACTCCAGCGCCCCGCCCTGCGCACGGGTGCGCAGCGACTCCTCCAGGGCGAGGTCGGTGCGATGCCCGCTGTGCACCAGCACCGGAACGCTCGCCAGCGCGGAGTCACCCCGCAGCGCCTCCAGGAACCGGGAGGCCTCACCGTCCGGCAGGCCCAGTTCGAGGACGACGCAGTGGCACGGCTCGTCGGCCAGGGCGCCCGCGGCCTCCTGGGCGCCGACGGCGGTGGTGACGTCGACCGCCGCCCCCGGGCCGTCCGCGCTCCCGCCGGGGGCCAGGTCCGCGACCACGCTCTCGGCGACCAGGGTCAGCAGCCCGCGAGCGCGCTCCTCCACCACCAGCAGCCGGCGCCGGCGTTGCCCGGCCCCGGACGGCGGAGCGGTCAACGCGTGCCGGCCCGCGGCGGCGTCCAGGGGGAGCACGGTGCCCGGGTCCTTCTCGAAGGACCGGCTGCTGCCCATCAGCTCCCCGAAGTCGGGCCGCGCCACCGGCAGGAACAGCGTGAACGTACTGCCCTGGCCCGGTGTGCTGTCCACCGTGACCGCGCCCCCGAGCAGATGGGCGATCTCCCGGGTGATGGACAGACCGAGGCCCGTCCCCCCGTACTTGCGGCTCGTCGTGCCGTCCGCCTGCTGGAACGCCCCGAAGATCGTCTCCAGCTGCTGCTCCGGGATGCCGATGCCCGTGTCCCGCACGCGGAAGGCCACGATGGTGCTGCTGCGCAGCACTCCGCTCGGCACCTCGTCGTCGGAAGCGGGTTCGATGCGCAGTTCCACGCTGCCCTGTTCGGTGAACTTGACCGCGTTGGACAGCAGGTTGCGCAGCACCTGGCGCAGCCGGGACTCGTCGGTCAGCAGGTCCGCGGGCGCGCCGGGCGCCGTGGTCACCGTGAAGTCCAGGCTCTTCTGCGTGGTCATCGGCCGGAAGGTGGCCTCCACGTAGTCGATGAGCTGGCGCAGGGAGACGACCTCCGGCGCCACGTCCATCTTTCCGGCCTCGACCTTCGACAGGTCGAGGATGTCGTTGATCAGCTGGAGCAGGTCCGACCCCGCGGAGTGGATGATGCCCGCGTACTCGACCTGCTTCGGGGTGAGGTTGCGTGAGGGGTTCTGGGCGAGCAACTGGGCGAGGATCAGCAGGCTGTTGAGCGGGGTGCGCAGCTCGTGGCTCATGTTCGCCAGGAACTCCGACTTGTACTTGGAGGCCAGCGACAACTGCTGCGCGCGGGCCTCCAGTTCCTGCCGTGCCTGCTCGATCTGCAGGTTCTTCGCCTCGATGTCCCGGTTCTGCGCCACCAGGAGCGAGGCCTTTTCCTCCAGCTCCTCGTTGGAGCGCTGCAGCTCCTCCTGCTGTGTCTGCAACTCGGCCGACCTGGCCTGGAGTTCGGCCGTCAGGCGTTGCGACTCGCCCAGCAGCTCGTCGGTGCGGGCATTGGCCACGATCGTGTTCAGATTGACGCCGATGGTCTCCATCAGCTGTTCCAGGAAGTCCTGGTGGATCTGGGTGAAGGCGGTGACGGAGGCCAGTTCGATCACGCCGAGGACCTGGCCCTCGACCACGATGGGCAGCAGGACCAGCGCGCTCGGCACCACCTGGCCGAGCCCCGAGGAGATGGTCACGTAGTCGGCCGGCAGCTCGTCCACGGTGATGGTGCGGCGGCTGCGGGCGGCCTGGCCGACCAGGGTGCGGCCGAAGGCGATCCGGGTGGGGCGGGTGTCGTCGTCGGGGCGTCCGTAGGAGCCGACGAGCCGCAGTTCGGGGCCGCCGTCACCGTCCTCGGCGAGGTAGAACGCGCCGTACTGGGCCGACACCAGCGGCACCAGCTCGTCCATGATCAACTCGGCCACCACGGGCAGGTCACGGTGGCCCTGCATCAGGCTGGAGATCCGGGCCAGGTTCGTCTTGAGCCAGTCCTGCTCCTGGTTGGCCCGGGTGGTCTCGCGCAGGGAGCCAACCATGGAGTTGATGTTGTCCTTGAGTTCGGCGACCTCGCCGGACGCCTCCACGGTGATCGACCGCGTCAGGTCGCCCTCGGCGACGGCGCTGGCCACCTCGGCGATCGCGCGCACCTGCCGGGTCAGGTTGCCCGCGAGTTCGTTCACGTTCTCGGTCAGCCGCTTCCAGGTGCCCGAGACGCCCTCCACCTCGGCCTGGCCGCCGAGGCGTCCCTCGGTGCCGACCTCGCGGGCGACGCGGGTGACCTCGTCGGCGAAGGCGGAGAGCTGGTCGACCATCGTGTTGATGGTCGTCTTGAGTTCGAGGATCTCGCCGCGGGCGTCGACGTCGATCTTCTTCGACAGGTCGCCCCTGGCCACCGCGGTGGTCACCAGGGCGATGTTGCGCACCTGCCCGGTGAGGTTGTTCGCCATCGAGTTGACGTTGTCGGTCAGGTCCTTCCAGGTGCCGGCCACGTTCGGCACATGGGCCTGGCCGCCGAGGCGTCCCTCGGTGCCGACCTCGCGGGCGACGCGGGTGACCTCGTCGGCGAACGCGGACAGGGTGTCGACCATGGTGTTGATGACGTCCGCCAGGGCCGCCACCTCGCCCTTGGCCTCCACCGTGATCTTCTGCGACAGGTCGCCCCGGGCCACGGCCGTCGCCACCTGGGCGATCGAACGGACCTGGCCGGTCAGGTTGGACGCCATCACGTTGACGTTGTCGGTGAGGTCCTTCCAGGTGCCCGAGACACCCCGGACCTGCGCCTGACCACCGAGGTTCCCGGCGGTGCCGACCTCGCGGGCGACGCGGGTGACCTCGTCGGCGAAGGCGGAGAGCTGGTCGACCATCGTGTTGAGGGTGTTCTTGAGTTCGAGGATCTCGCCGCGGGCGTCGACGGTGATCTTCTGGGAGAGGTCGCCCTCCGCGACCGCGGTCGCCACCTGGGCGATCTTGCGGACCTGTGAGGTGAGGTTGCCCGCCATGAAGTTCACCGAGTCGGTGAGGTCCCGCCAGGTGCCCTTGACGCCCTTGACGTCGGCCTGGCCGCCGAGGCGTCCCTCGGTGCCGACCTCGCGGGCGACGCGGGTGACCTCGTCGGCGAACGCGGAGAGCTGGTCGACCATCGTGTTGATGGTGTTCTTGAGTTCGAGGATCTCGCCGCGGGCGTCGACGGTGATCTTCTGGGAGAGGTCGCCCTGGGCGACGGCCGTCGTCACCTGGGCGATGTTGCGGACCTGGCCGGTCAGATTGCCCGCCATCCCGTTCACGGAGTCCGTGAGATCCCGCCAGACGCCGGCGACCCCCGGCACCTGCGCCTGTCCGCCCAGCCGGCCCTCGCTGCCGACCTCGCGGGCGACGCGGGTGACCTCGTCGGCGAACGCGGACAGCTGGTCGACCATCGTGTTGACGGTCTCCTTCAGCTGGAGGATCTCGC
This sequence comes from Streptomyces cellulosae, assembly GCF_000721105.1. Classification (GTDB taxonomy): domain Bacteria; phylum Actinomycetota; class Actinomycetes; order Streptomycetales; family Streptomycetaceae; genus Streptomyces; species Streptomyces cellulosae_A. The sequence continues at coordinate 11,699 of NZ_JOEV01000028.1, read as the reverse complement.
CCCGCGCGGGAACGTCGATCTTCTGGGACAGGTCGCCCTTGGCCACCGCCGTGGCCACCTGCGCGATGTCGCGCACCTGGGTCGTCAGGTTGCCCGCCATGGCGTTGACGGAGTCCGTGAGATCGGCCCAGGTGCCCGAGACGCCCGGTACCTCCGCCTGCCCGCCGAGCGTGCCCTCGGTGCCGACCTCGCGGGCCACCCTCGTGACCTCCGAGGTGAACACGGACAACTGATCCACCATGCCGTTGAACACGGTGGCGATGTCGCCCATGAGACCCTGCCCGTCGTCCGGCAGGCGGGTGCCGAAGTCCCCGTCCCGTACGGCCGTCAGACCAGCCAGGAGCTGTCTGAGCTCGTGGTCCCCCGGGACCGCATCGGTGACCTCGATGGTGTTGCCGGTCATGCGCACCCTCGTTCCGCTCCCCAGGAGTCCCCGGGGACGAGGACTCGGAACCCCAGCCGGGCCGTCGGGCGGCCCTCGCATGTCGTATGTGCGTTTCCGCAGTTCACGGAATTGCGTGATGAGAAAGACGAGGCAGGCTAACCCACCTCACGATCTGTGGACAAAGTGTCGCGTCAATCTGTGCTTCGCGTGGCAAAAGAGGCCGTGAAGCGTGCATGGCCCCCCGCCGCAGGGGTACTGGGACGGGTTTCCCCTCCGGCCTCGCGTCAAGGTTCTGTCGTTGCGGGGCGCTGCTCAGAATGCGATCGCGGCTGGAGGGTAACTGCAGCTGTGGAACGGTCGGGAGCACCGCCCGTCCGCACGCTCATGGCGTGTCATCGGCTTCGGGGAGAAAGGAGCAGTGTGGCCATCGACAGGATCTGGTCGTACGCACCGGACAGCGGTTACGCGCAGGACCAGGAGCTCACGGGGTACACCGTGGCGGCGACCGACGGCACCATCGGCCACGTGGACCCGCAGGCCGACCACTTCGGCCTGCGGCACCTGGTCGTCGACACCGGCGTCTGGATCTTCGGCAGCAGTGTCCTGGTGCCCGTGGGCGTGGTGACCGGCGTCGACACCGCGGAACGGCGGATATCCCTGTCCTGCAGCCGAGGTGAGGTGAAGGCGGCGCCCCGGTTCCGGACCGACAGCGAGACCATGGATCCGGACTATCTGGCCGGCGTCGGCGACTACTACCATCGGCTCCCGCCGCGCGAGGCGACCACCACCTGACCGGGTACGACCGAGGGGACGCGGGCGCACGGCACCGTACGGAGGAAGCCGCCGATGCCCCGAGCGGGGAGGCCGTCGTCACGAGTGACCTCGGGCGAGGCCTCCCGACGCCGTCGTCGCACCGGCCGGTGCGCGGCGGAAGGGGGCGACGAGAACGACGAGAACGACGAGAACATGGAAAGGCTGATCGAGGTGACAGGAAGGGCGGGATTTTTCGGCCCTGCCGACGGCGTCGAGTCCCTGTCGGAGGCGCCCCGTGCAGTGACGCGGCCGTGAGGGCCGACCGCACGGCGGCCGAGGCCCCCACGGCACCCGGGACGACGACCGCGGCGACGGCCCGGGCTCACGCGCAGGCGGTGGTGTGTCAGTGGTGGGAAGCGGATTCCCGCACGGTGCGGGAGGAGGATGTCGTCGACCTGTTGCTCGTCGTCTCGGAACTGGTCACCAACGCCATCCGGCACGGTGAGGGTCTGGCGGGCTTCGACGTCCGGCCGGCGACCGACGGGGTCCGGCTGGCTGTCCACGATCACAGCGACGTGGTGCCCGACGTGGCCTACGGTCCCGGCGCCCTGCCCGCGGGACACCACGGCAACGGGTACGGCTGGCCTCTGATCATCCGCCTCGCCCGCGAGATCGCCGTCGACCGGCGCCCCGAGGGCGGCAAGACCATCAGCGTGTTCGTGCCCCTGCGGGCCGCCTCCGGCTGAAGCGCGGTTCCCGGGAATCGGGCCCTGGCCTCACCACGGCAGGAAGACGTGGATCTCCTTGCCGCTGTCATGGGTGACGACACTGACCTGGTCGCACAGCGTGTGGATCAGGTGCCAGCCGATTCCGCCGCCACCGCGACTGGGGTGGAAGGGGCGGGGGGCCGGCGGTGTGGTGTTCGTGTCCTGCATGACGATGTGCACGCCGTCGAACGTCCGACGCATGCTCAGCTCGAAGGGACCCGGAGCGTACTGGACCGCGTTGGCGGCCAGCTCCGTGACGACCAGGAGGATGTCGTCCCAGTACTCCGGCGTGGCCGGAGGCGCGGTACGCGCCAGGTCGGAGAGGAATTTCTCCGCCTCCAGTCGCGCACCCGTCACATTGCGCAGCTCGCCCGAGAAACGGGTACTGCGGCTCGGGATCTCCTTGGAAGCCAGTGTGTTGTCCCTATGCGGCTCGGTTGCCATCTCGCCTTCCCGGCCCGGCGTCAGCAGGGCTGTAGTCCTATCCCATGTGCCCCCACCGTTTGCTAGTTCCCAGGCGGACGGCGGCTACGCGCGCGGGCGCGATCAGACTGCTGGATCTGACGGATCTGCCGGAACACGTGCCGTCGCCGGGCCTGTCCCCGCGGATCCGGGGCAGATGAACCTGGTAGGAGACGACGGACGGAGGGTGACCCGTGCTCGCCATAGCAGCGGCCGTACTGTTCTTCATCGCGTTCCTGATCAACGCCGCCGAGATCTCGACCAACGACGTCTTCACGTCGACGAACGTGATGCTCCTCGGTCTGACCGTGCTGGCCCTGCACCTCGCGGGCGTCGGCACCTCCTGGGCGGCACGCGGCCGCAGGCGCTGACGAATCGATCCGCGACACACCCAACTCCCCACGCCCGCGGCGCCCGATGTCAGCGGAACACGTTGTCCGCCTCGTCCCAGGCCGTCAGTTCGTCCGGCACCTGGGTGCGTCCGGCGCGCGAACGCGCCTGGTACATCGCGTCGATCTCGAGCGCGTACGTCCGCACGATGACGTCCCGGCGCAGCTTCATCGAGGGCGTCAGTAAACCGCTGGCCAGGTCGAACGACTCCGGCAGCACCCGGAACAGGCGGATGGACTCCGAGCGTGACACCGCGCTGTTGGCCGCCGCCACCGCCCGCGTGATCTCCTCCCGCAGCGCGTTCTCCTCGCGGGCCTCCCGGCTCGGCGTGTCGCTCTGCGGGGACTGGTGGGCACGCCAGTGGGTGAGGAAATCCGGGTCCAGGGTGATCAACGCCCCGACGCAGGGCCGGTTGTCGCCGACGACGACCGCCTGGTGGATGAGCGGGTGCATCCGCAGCCGGTGCTCCAGCGCCGCCGGGGCGACGCTCTTGCCGCTGCTGGTGACGATGATGTCCTTCTTGCGGCCGGTGATGGTCAGATACCCCTCGGGATCCAGCCGCCCGAGGTCCCCGGTGGCCAGCCAGCCGCCGCGCAGCGCGGCCCGCGACGCCGGTTCGTTGCCCACGTAGCCCTGGAACACCGACGGCCCGCGCACCAGGATCTCCCCGTCGTCCGCCACCCGGATGTCCATGCCCGGCAGGGCCCGCCCGACGGTCCCGGACTTCTCCCGGCCCAGCGGCTGCATGGTGACCGCGGCGCTGGTCTCTGTCAGTCCGTACCCGTCGTGGACGTAGATGCCGATGCCCTCGTAGAACAGCGAGAGCTCCCGGTTCAGGGTGGAGCCGCCCGAGGTCGCCCGGCGGACCCGGCCGCCGAGGGCGCCCCGCAGCCGCCGGTAGACCGTCCGCTCGTAGAGGGCGTGCTGGAGTCGCAGGTCGAAGCCGGGGCCGGGTCCTTCGCCGAGCCGCTGCCGTTCGCAGGCCGCGGCGAAGTCCCGGGCCGTCTCGGCCGCCCGCTCGAACAGCGCGCCGCGGCCCGACTGCTGGGCGGTGCGCAGGAAGTTCTTGTAGATCTTCTCGAAGACCGACGGCACGGCGTAGAAGTAGGTGGGGCGGAAGGAGCGCAGCGCCGACGTCAGCGCCTCGTCGCTCACATCGGGCTGGTGCCCCATCAGCAGGCCGCCGCGCACACACAGGGTCTGGATCATGAGGCCGTACACATGGGAGAACGGCAGAAAGGCCAGCACGGACCCCTGTTCCCCGGGCGGCGCCACCGTCTGCCCCCAGCCGGCCAGCAGCGTGTCGCAGGGGCTGGCCAGAGAGCGGTGGCTGAGCGCGCAGCCCAGCGGACGTCCCGTGGTGCCGGAGGTGTAGGCGACGACCGCGGTGGAGTCCGGCAGCACGATGCGGCGCAGCGAGTCGACCGTGGCCTGGGGGATGAACCGCCCCCGCGCCGCCAGCTCCTTCAACGCGCCCGCGTCCAGCTGCCACACGTGCCGCAGCCGGGGCAGGGCCGCGCACACCGAGCCCACCGTCATCACCGACTGCTCGTCCTCGACGACGACGGCCACGCAGCCGGCGTCCCCGAGGATCCACTCGACCTGCTCGCGCGAGGAGGTCGGATAGATCGGCACGACCTCGGCGCCCACCGCCCACAGGGCGTAGCACAGGGCCGTCCACTCGTACCGGGTGCGCGCCATGACCGCCACGCGGTGGCCCGGCGAGATTCCGCAGGCGACCAGTCCCTTGGCCAGAGACACGACCTCGTCCCGCAACTCCAGCGCACTCACGTGCTCCCAGACCGAGGACGCGGTGTCGGGACGGCGGGCGAGTAACGGCCGCGTGGGGTCGAGGGCCGCCGTCTCGAAGACGCTGTCGGCCAGCCCGCCCGTCGGGGGCGGGGCCATCGGGTGCGGGGGAGCGGCGTCGCGCATGCTGATCCTGACGTGTACGGGGTGTGACTCCGCGGACGAGCACGGTCATCTGCGGTGGTCGAATCTAGCCGAGGCGGCCGCTTCGGGGGCAGGGAACGCACAACTGGCCGGCGACCCATGATTTCGCCGGGTTCGGGGGACTCGGACGGTATGAGTTACACGAACCCTGATCCTGAGCCCGAGCGCACCACCGGTCTGGAACCGGGCGGTGGCGTGCCGCCCGGCGAGACCCCGCCGGCCGAGAGCAGCCTGCCCGAGGCCGGCCCGAGGGAGACCCACAATCCTCCCAAGGGCTGGGCCAAGGCACCGCTCGCCGTCATCCTCGTCCTGGTCGTCGTCATCGCGGCGTTCTTCCTGGCGTACGCCCTCGTGCTGGTGCTGTAGCGGCGTCGTGGGGCGTACGGGGGCCGGTCAGGCCTGCGTGTGGCGCACGCACTCGGTGACGACCTCCCGCAGACTCCCGGTCCGCTCCATCAGCTCGCGCTGCACCTGGTCACCGCTGCCGCCGCGCAGCAGTTCGGCGCAGGTCTCGCGGGCCCGGTCCAGGTCACCGCTGTCCACGAGGGCGTCCTCGACATGCTCCAGCAGCGCCCGGACCACCGTCTCGGCGGGCATCCGCCGCATGGTCGCGGGGTGCAGCAACTCCTCGGTGAGGCCGGAGCGGGCGGCCCGCCAGGACGCCAGCCGCAGCAGGCTCACGCTGTGCCCGGCCGGCTCCACGCCCTCGCGCCACTCGCGCGCGGCGGTCTCCACGAGCCCACGGGCGAGGGTGGCGATCAGCACGGCGGTGTCGGCCCGCAGACAGACGTCCGACACCCGGATCTCCACCGTCGGGTAGTTCCGGGACAGCCGGGCGTCGAAGTAGATCATCCCCTCGTCGAGGATCACCCCGGTGGACACCATGTCCGCGACCCTGCGGTGGTAGCGCTCGGCCGACCGGAACGGCTCGGTCGCCCCGGCAGACGGCCACCGCTGCCACACCCGGCTGCGGTAGCTGCTGTAGAGCGTGTCCTTGCCCTGCCAGAACGGCGAGTTGGCGCTCAGCGCGGACAGCACCGACAGCCAGGGCTGGATCCGGTCGATGACCGCCACGCCCTCGTCGTCGGACTCCACGGACACGTGGACGTGGCAGCCCATGACGAGTTGTTCCTGGGTGGCGATCCCGTACTGCCGCGCCATCCATTCGTAGCGCCGGCCCGCCGCCACGGAGGGGCTCACCGGCAGCGGTGAGGTGGCCAGCGCCGCGACGGCGGAGCCGATCTCCCCGGCGTGCCGGGCCGCCTCCTTGCGGCAGCGGACGATCTCCGCGCGCAGTTCCTCCATGCCCGACTGCGGATGGGTCGCGAACTCGAGCATCTGGTTGTGCAGTTCCTTCTCGAAGACCTCCTTGTCGGTGTCGTCCTGCGAGACACGGGCGAGGACCGCGGCGGACAGTGCCTGCGGTTCGCCCGTCTCCGGATCGACCAGGAGGAGCTCCTCCTCCACTCCCACGGTGCGCACGTGATGCAGCCTTTCTGTGGCCTCGGCGACGACGAGGGTTCCTCGGTCGTACGACCCCGACTGCCCCTCCGGAGCCGTTCGAACACCTGCTGTCGCCGCCCCGGCCTCAGGAGGGGTGCGGTGTCAGCCAGACCGTGGCCAGCGGCGGCAGCGTGAGCCGCAGGGCTCCGTCCTCGGGCTTGAGCGGTTCGGGATGCGTGACGTCGCTGCCGCCGTACCTCGCCGCGTCGGTGTTGAGGGTCTCGTACCAGGCGTTCACGTCGTCGGGGACGCCGAGCCGGTAGTCGTGGCGCACGACGGGGGAGAAGTTGGACACGGCCAGCAGGGGGGACCCCTCGGCGTCGAACCTCAGGAACGCGAAGACGTTGTCCTCGGCCGCGTCGCCGGCCACCCACCGGAAGCCTCCGGGGTCGGTGTCCCGCTGCCACAGCGCCGGGGTCCGCCGGTAGAGCGTGTTCAGGTCGCGGACCAGGTCCCGTACGCCCCGGTGGTCGGCCTCGAACGCGTACTCCGGGTCCAGCAGCCACCACTCCGGACCGTGCGCCTCGGACCACTCCGCGCCCTGCGCGAACTCCTGGCCCATGAAGAGGAGTTGCTTGCCGGGGTGGGCCCACATGAAGCCCAGGTAGGCACGGTGGTCGGCGCGCCGCTGCCACCAGTCGCCGGGCATTTTCGACACGAGGGCCCGCTTGCCGTGCACGACCTCGTCGTGCGAGATGGGCAGGACGTAGTTCTCGCTGTAGGCGTACACCATCGAGAAGGTCATCTCGTGGTGGTGGTACTTGCGGTGCACCGGCTCGCGGCTGATGTAGCCGAGCGAGTCGTGCATCCAGCCCATGTTCCACTTCAGCCCGAAGCCCAGACCGCCGCTGTCGGTGGGCCGGGTGACCCCGTCCCAGGCGGTGGATTCCTCGGCGATGGTCACGACTCCCGGAGCCCGCCGGTACACGGTGGCGTTCATCTCCTGCAGGAACGCCATCGCGTCCAGGTCCTCGCGTCCTCCGAAGACGTTGGGTGCCCACTGCCCCGAGTCACGGGAGTAGTCGAGGTAGAGCATCGAGGCGACGGCATCCACCCGAAGCCCGTCGATGTGGAACTCCTCGCACCAGTACACGGCGTTGGCGACCAGGAAGTTGCGCACCTCGACCCGCCCGTAGTCGAACTCGTAGGTCCCCCAGTCGGGATGCTCGGCCCGCCGGTCGTCCCCGGGCTCGTACAGGGGGTCTCCGTCGAACCGGGCCAGCGCCCAGTCGTCCTTGGGGAAGTGCGCCGGCACCCAGTCCATGATCACGCCTATGCCGGCCCGGTGCAGGGCGTCGACCAGGTACTTGAAGTCGTCCGGTGCGCCGAGCCGTGCCATCGGCGCGTAGAACCCGGTGACCTGGTAACCCCAGGAACCGCTGAAGGGGTGCTGCGCGACCGGCATCAACTCGACGTGGGTGAAGCCCAGGTCCTTGACGTACGACGGCAGCTCGTCGGCGAGTTGGCGGTACGTCAGTCCGGGCCGCCAGGACGGGAGGTGGACCTCGTAGACGGAGAACGGCGCCTCGTGCACGGGCGTGTCACCGCGGTGGGCCATCCAGTCCTGGTCGCTCCACTCGTAGCGCGAGGAGGTCACGATGGAGGCCGTGTCGGGCGGTACCTCCGCGCGGCGGGCCATCGGGTCGGCCTTGAGGAACCGGCCGCCGTAGCGGGAGGTGATCTCGAACTTGTACCGGGTGCCCTCGCCGATGCCGGGCAGGAACAGCTCCCACACACCGGACGCGCCGAGGGACCGCATCGGGAACGCCTGCCCGTCCCAGAACGTGAAGTCCCCCGCGACCCGCACCCCTTGGGCGTTCGGCGCCCACACCGTGAAGCGGGTGCCGGTCACGCCCTGATGGGTCATCGGCTGCGCTCCCAGCGCCTTCCACAGCTGCTCGTGCCGGCCCTCACGGATGAGGTGGAGGTCGCTCTCGCCGAGGGCGGGCAGGAAGCGGTACGGGTCGTGCACCTCCTGCTCCCCGTCCCCGTAGGTCACCAGCAGGGTGTACGCGGGGATCGCGTCCAGGGGCAGGACACCGGTGAAGAGCCCGTCGCCCTCCGGGGCGAGCCGGGTGCACTCGCCGTCGATCACGACGCTCACCGAACGGGCGAACGGGCGCAGCGCGCGGAAGGCGATCCCGCCGGGAACCGGATGGGCGCCCAGCAGCGCGTGCGGATCGTGATGGGAGCCCGCCAGCAGGCGACCGCGGTCGCCCGGGTCCAGCGGTGGGGCCGTACCGCACACGGCGGGTCCGGACGGCTCGGGCAGCGAGGTGGTGTCGTCGCGCAGGGCCACGGGTCAGTCTCCTCTCACGGCGAGACGCTCGATCGCCGCCATGGGTACGGGGAGCCAGTCCGGTCGGTGCCTGGCTTCGTAAAGGACTTCGTACACAGCTCGGTCGGTCTCGTAGGCGCGCAGCAGTCCGTGCTTCTTGCGGGGGTCCCATCCGGCACGGGCCGCGTAGCCGGCGCAGAACGCCTCCCGGCAGCGGCGTGCCCACTGCGGACGCCACGGGCGGCGCTGGCGGGCCGCGTAGTCGAACGAGCGCAGCATGCCGGCGATGTCCCGGACGGGGGACTGGAGACTGCGCCGTTCGGCGAGCGGACGGGACGGTTCGCCCTCGAAGTCGATCACGAACCACTCGCGTCCCGCCCGCAGCACCTGCCCCAGGTGCAGATCGCCGTGGATGCGCTGGGCCGGCGGCCCGGGATCGCAGGCGACCAGCGCGCCGAACGCGCACCGCAGCCGGGGCACGAACGGCCCGAGGGCCGGTACGCAGTGCGCGGCCGAGTCCAGCCGCTCGGTCATCCCCGCGGCGGTACGGCCGCTCTCGTCGTGGGCACCGGTGGGGAAGGCCGAGGCCAGCGCGAGGTGCACCTCGGCCGTGGCCCGCCCCAGCTCGTGTGCCTGCGCGGTGAAGTCGTCCCCGGTGGCGAGCGCGCGCAGCGCCAGCGTCCAGCCGTCGGAGGCGTCCCGCAGATACGGCTGGAGCACACCCAGCGTCGCCTCCTGCGGATGCGTGGTCCGGAACCAGGCCACCGGGGCGGGCACCCGGCCGCAGCCCTGCCCGGCCAGCGCGCCCGGCACCTCCAGATCAGGGTTGACGCCGGGCTGGACGCGCCGGAAGAGCTTCAGGATGAACTCGTCGCCGTACACCAGCGAGGAGTTGGACTGCTCCGCGTCCAGCAACCGCGGCGGCAGCCCGCCCGGCACCGGCACGGACGGGTCGCACTCGAAGCGAAGCGGACCGGCCGAGCCCGGGTGCCGCAGCCGTTCCAGCAGCAGCTGCGCCGACCGGGGGTCCTGCAGGGCGTCGTAGACCGTCAGCCCCGCGAACGGTCCCTGCTCGGCCCGCCCGATGAGCGCCCGGCCGAGCCGGGGCGAGAGGTTTGCGCGTACGCCGAGCAGCAGTTGGTAGCAGTCGCCGCCGGGCACGCCGCCGCGGGTGGGCGCCGGCGCGTGACCGGTCCGCACCAGCAGATGCAGGCAGCCCGGGAACAGTTCGGTCATCGACAGCAGCCCGAGCTCCGTGACGGGTCGGTCCTTGCCCGCGAACCAGCGCTGCCGGGGCAGCCAGTCGCGCAACAGGCCGCCGAACGAGACCATCGGGTCGGCGACGACCCTGCGTATGGGGCGGAGGAATGCTGTCTTCGGCATGGTGACGCGTCCTTTCGTCGGCACACGCTCAAAGTCGTCGACCGATGCGGGATGCCACTCGGGAGAGCCGGAACCAGTAGAAGCCGTGGCCGCCGAGAGTCAGCAGATACGGCAGTTCACCGATGGCCGGGAAGCGCACCCCGCCGAACAGCTCCACCGGATGCCGGCCGGCGAACTCCCGCAGATCGAGTTCCGTCGGCTGGGCGAACCGGGCGAAGTTGTTGACGCACAGGACGAGGTCGTCCCCGTACTCCCTCAGAAAGGCCAGCACCGCCGAAGGCGTGGTTCTGCTTGCGGATCTCGATCATGCGGCGGGTCCAGTGCAGCAGCGAGGACGGCGAGGCCATGGACGCCTCGACGTTCGTGACCTGGTGGCCGTAGACCGGGTCCATGATCGTCGGCAGACAGAGGCGGCCCGGGTCGCACGACGAGAATCCCGCGTTGTCGCCGAGCCAGATGTTGTCGCCCATGCCGATCTCGTCGCCGTAGTACAGGATCGGCGAGCCCGGCAGGGACAGCAGCACAGCTCGTCGTGGTTGCGCAGGAAGATGCCCCACTGGCAGTTCGACGGGATGGCCGGGGTCTTGGCGAGGATTTCCGAGACGGGGTAGCGGGATTCCCGGCGTACCGCCATGAAGATGCGGGGCATGACGGGGAAGTGGAACGCCATGTGGCATTCGTCGCCGCCGGAGCGGTAGTCGCCGAAGTAGTCGACGACGTCCTCCGGCCACTGGTTGGCCTCCGCCAGCAGCACCGTGTCCGGATACATCGCGTCGATCTCCCGCCGGACCCGCTTGAGGAACTCGTGGGTGGCGGGCAGGTTCTCGCAGTTGGTGCCTTCCTGCGCGTACAGGTAGGGCACCGCGTCGAGGCGGAATCCGTCGATGCCCAGGTCCAGCCAGAACCGCAGCGCGGCCAGGATCTCCTCCTGCACCGCCGGGCTCTCGTAGTTGAGGTCGGGCTGGTGGGAGAAGAAGCGGTGGAAGAAGTACTGCTGCCGGACGGGGTCCGGGTGCTGGTCGCTGGTGTGGTTCATGACGAAGTCGATGATCACGCGCATGCCGCGGTGGTGGGCGGCGTCGACGAACTCCACGAAGTCGGCGAGGTCGCCGAACTCCGGCAGGACGGCGGTGTAGTCCGAGACGTCGTAGCCGCCGTCTTTCAGGGGGGACTTGAAGAACGGCGGCAGCCACAGGCAGTCGACACCGAGCCACTGCAGGTAGTCGAGCTTGGCCGTGAGGCCCTTGAGGTCGCCCACGCCGTCGCCGTCGCTGTCCTGGAAGGAGCGGACGAGGACTTCGTAGAAGACGGCGCGTTTGAACCACTGAGGGTCCCGGTCCTTGGCCGGGGTGTCCTGGAAGGTGTCGTGGACGGGCTCGTTGACGGTCATGACGCGGGGGACCCTCCGATCTGCGGCGAGGCGGCCGTTCGCTGGACGTGGAACACGTGCGCGGGCGCCCGGCCGGGCTCCAGTCGCACGTAGTTGTTCCTGCTCCAGCGATGGGTCTCACCCGCCAGTTCGTCGTGCACGGACACGGACTCGTGCCATTCCAGGCCGAGCCGCGGCATGTCCAACGAGACCGTGGCCTCCTGGGCGTGGTGCGGATCGAGATTGACCACCACCACAACCGTGTCCTGACCCGAACGTTTGCTGTACGCGATCAGGGAGCCGTTGTCGGTGTGGTGGAAGTGGAGGTTCCTGAGCCGGTGCAGCGCGGGGTGGCGGCGCCGGATGGCGTTGAGCCGGGTGATGAGGGGGGCGATGGTGCGGCCCTCGCGTTCGGCTGCTTCCCAGTCGCGGGGTTTGAGCTGGTACTTCTCGGAG
>NZ_JOEV01000027.1 GCF_000721105.1 Streptomyces cellulosae | reverse complement strand
CCGCAGTCGGTGCCCTCCACGGCGAGCCCCGGACCCGGACGACCCCCTCCCTCAGCGCCACCACCGACCCTGCCCGGAACCAGCCCTCCGCCCCCACTCCCACCTCCGCCCCCAGCCCGGCCCCGGCCCCGCAGGGCACCCGTGTCGACCTCCCGCTCCTCCCGCCCGAGGCCGTCGGATACGTCGGGTCCGGGCCGCCCACCTACGAGGCCGAGCCCACCGCGCTGCCCACGGCCGACCCGGACGAGCTCGACGATCTGGTGGCGGACACCGTGCTGGACGGGGCACGGTACGGGGCCTGCACCCTTCGCGCGGCGTCCGTGCGCGGGGACTCCGCCCGGTTCCGGGGGGAGCCGCGCCGCGACTCGCTGCTCACCGCCCGCTTCGGCACCGGCGACCACGCGCTGGTCCTCGTCGCGATGGCGACCGGCGCCCGCGCCACACCCGGCGCGCACCGCGCCGCGGCCGAGGCCTGCCACTGGATCGGCCGGGCCGTGGGCCGCAGTCACGCCCGGCTCGCCGAGGACATCAGGGTGGGCCGGCGCGGCGACCTGAAGTCGGGCCTGCACCGCCTCACCGACCGTAGCCTCGGCAGACTCCGCGCCAGCGCCGCCGAGCAGGGCATCGACCCGGAGGAGTACGCCGCCACCCTGCGCTGTCTGCTCCTGCCCGCCGATCCCGAGTGCCGCACCCGCGTCTTCTTCGGCGTCGGCGCCGGCGGACTGTTCCGGCTGCGCGACGGCGAATGGCAGGACATCGAACCGCGGGTGCAGGACATCACCGGCGAGCCGGTCGTCGGCTTCGGCTCACTGCCGCCCGAGACCCCCGAGGGCGACCGGCTCACCATGGACCTGGGCATCCCGACGCCCCCGAGCCCGTACGAACCGGCCCCCGAGCCGCCCCGCGAACCCTTCCGCTTCCGTGCCTCCATCGCCCGCCCGGGTGACACGCTCCTGATGTGCACCGGTGGCCTCGCCGATCCGTTGCGCGGCGAACCCGAACTCTGCCAGTACCTGACCGGCCGATGGTCCGGCCCCACCCCGCCCGGCCTCGCCGCGTTCCTCGCCGACACCCAAGTAAGGGTCAAGGGATATGCGGACGATCGTACGGCCGCCGCTGTTTGGGAGGCGTGACGGCCCGCGCTGTGAATTCATGGAACCCACAGGGATCTCCGGAGACCAGAGGGGCATGAGAGCACCATGGCCAAGCAGAACGTAGCCGAACAGTTCGTCGACATTCTCGTCCGCGCCGGAGTCGAACGCCTCTACGGCGTCGTCGGCGACAGCCTCAACCCCGTGGTGGACGCCGTCCGCCGTAACTCCGCCATCGACTGGGTGCACGTCCGCCACGAGGAGACAGCAGCCTTCGCGGCCGGAGCGGAGGCCCAGGTCACCGGCAAGCTCGCGGCCTGCGCGGGCTCCTGCGGACCCGGCAACCTGCACCTCATCAACGGCCTCTACGACGCCCACCGTTCCATGGCGCCCGTCCTCGCCCTCGCCTCGCACATCCCCTCCAGTGAGATCGGTCTCGGCTACTTCCAGGAGACCCACCCGGACCGCCTCTTCCAGGAGTGCAGCCACTACAGCGAGATGATCTCCAGCCCGAAGCAGATGCCCCGGCTGGTGCAGACCGCCATCCAGAACGCGGTCGGCCGCAGCGGCGTCAGCGTGGTCACCCTCCCCGGCGACATCGCCGCCGAACCCGCCCCGGACAAGGCCGCCGAGACCGCCCTCGTCACCTCCCGGCCCACCGTCCGCCCCGGCGACGCCGAGATCGACAAACTCGTGGAGCTGATCGACGAGGCGGACCGGATCACGTTGTTCTGCGGCAGCGGAACCGCCGGTGCGCACGCCGAGGTCATGGAGTTCGCGGAGAAGATCAAGTCGCCGGTCGGGCACGCCCTGCGGGGCAAGGAGTGGATCCAGTACGACAACCCCTTCGACGTCGGCATGAGCGGACTGCTCGGCTACGGTGCCGCCTACGAGGCCACCCACGAGTGCGACCTGCTGATCCTGCTCGGCACCGACTTCCCGTACAACGCCTTCCTCCCGGACGACGTCAAGATCGCCCAGATCGACGTACGGCCCGAACACCTTGGCCGCCGCTCCAAGTTGGACCTCGCGGTGTGGGGCGACGTGCGCGAGACCCTGCGCTGTCTGGTGCCGCGGGTGCGGGAGAAGACGGACCGGCGCTTCCTCGACAAGATGCTCAAGAAGCACGCCGACGCCCTGGAAGGGGTCGTCAAGGCCTACACCCGCAAGGTGGACAAGCACGTACCGATCCACCCCGAGTACGTGGCGTCCGTACTCGACGAACTCGCCGACGACGACGCCGTGTTCACGGTCGACACCGGTATGTGCAACGTCTGGGCCGCCCGCTACATCTCACCCAACGGCCGCCGCCGCGTGATCGGTTCCTTCTCCCACGGTTCGATGGCGAACGCACTGCCCATGGCGATCGGCGCCCAGTTCACCGACCGGAACCGGCAGGTCGTGTCGATGTCCGGGGACGGCGGCTTCTCGATGCTGATGGGCGACTTCCTCACGCTCGTCCAGTACGACCTGCCGGTGAAGGTCGTACTGTTCAACAACTCCTCCCTCGGCATGGTCGAGTTGGAGATGCTGGTCGCCGGCCTCCCGTCGTACGGCACGACGAACAAGAACCCCGACTTCGCGGCCGTCGCCCGCGCCTGCGGTGCCCACGGGGTGCGCGTCGAGAAGCCCAAGGACCTCGCGGGCGCGCTCAAGGACGCCTTCAAGCACAAGGGGCCCGCCCTCGTCGACATCGTCACCGACCCCAACGCGCTGTCCATCCCGCCGAAGATCAGCGCCGAGATGGTGACCGGCTTCGCCCTGTCCGCCTCCAAGATCGTCCTGGACGGCGGCGTCGGCCGCATGCTCCAGATGGCCCGCTCCAACCTGCGGAACGTGCCACGCATTTGAGGTGCTGGGCGCTTGCAACGCGTTCCCTGCTTTCGGTGAACTCGGTGCCCGTCAACTGTCGTACGGCACCCACTGGCGCTCGCCGGAGCCGTTGGTGCCGTACCAGTAGCGCGGCAGGCCCTTGATGCTGGTCGTGCGGAACGGGCTGCCCTGGTCGTCGATGCGGATGGTGCCGGTGCGGCCCTGGGAGGACCAGTCCAGTTCGAGGTACCAACTGCAGTCGCAGGTCGTGGTCCTGGCCGTGACCAGCAGTACCTCAGGGTCCTCGGAGGAGACCCGGTAGGGCATCTCGACAGCGGGGATGGGGCCCTCCTCGTCGCCGCCGGCCTCCGAGTGGGCGATCGGGCGGTCCTTGTCCAGATCGACGGAGAAGAAGCGGGGAGTGAGCGCTCCGCCGCAGCCCTGGTCCATGGCGTACGAGTTGCCCGGGGCGGGGTCCGACCGCCTCACGACACGGACACGGAGCGCCTCCAGGACCACGGCCGTGGTGCTGCGCCCCTGTACAGAGATCCGTACGTTGGTGTCCTGGCCGTGCAGGGCGCCCTGCGTCGCCGCCCAGGGTGCGGCGTCCTGCGCGGCCGGAGGCGGCGGAACCTGTGCGGGCGGCTTGTCGATGACGTAGTCGTGGCCGCAGCCCATGTTCCAGATCTGGGAGTCGGCGGTCCAGGTGAGCGGGACGGCGGGGGTACCGGCCGCGTTCTGCCCGCCGGCTCCGGACGGGCGGCGGCCGGTGCCGGAAGGCGTCGCGGACGGCTTGGCCGCCTTGGGGCCGCTGGACGTCCTGGAGGCGGAGGGGGAGGGGGAACGGCTGCCGGGGGAGGACTTCGAGGGCGTGCCCGAAGGGCGGTGAGGCGTGCCCGGGTCCGTCGTACGGGGCGGTCCGCTCGAGGCCCGCGTGGAGTCGTCCCCTGACGGACCGCCGGACGGCAGCGCCGACAGACTCCCGAGCGTGGCGAGCAGCGCGGCGGCGACAGCCGCGGTCGCGAGAGCCCGCCGCCGGAACCAGGGCCGGGCCGCCGGGCCGGACACCGGTGCCGCCACCCCGGCCTCCGGTGGTACGCCTCCGAGCTCCGGGCCGGTTTCGGCGTTCGGCCGGTGTTCGGGGGCTGGTTCGCGTGCGGTGTGGGTCCGGTGTTCGGGGGCTGGTTCGTGCGCGGTGTGGGTCCGGTGTTCGGGGGCTGGTTCGTGTGCGGTGTGGGTCCGGTGTTCGGGGGCTGGTTCGTGTGCGGTGTGGGGCCGGTCTTCGGGGTTCGCAGCGTGCCCGGCGTACGGTCCGCCGTCGGCCTTTGGTCCACTTTCGGCCTGCGGTCCGCTTTCGGCCTGCGGTCCGCCTTTGGCCTGCCGCCCGCCTTCGGCCTGCGGTCCGCCTTTGGCCTGCCGCCCGCCTTCGGCCTGCGGTCCGCTTTCGGACTGAGGCCCGCCTTCGGCGTTCGGTCCGGTTCCGGTGTTCGGTCCCTGCCCGGCGTCCGGTCCGCCCTCCGGGTTCGGCATGCCGACCTTGCCGGATCCGACCCCCGTGTCGGGTCCGCCGTGCACGTTCGGTTCGGCCCCGGCCCCAGCAGCCAGTCCCGCAGCGGCCTCGGCACCGAGTCCGGCCACCGCGCTCCGCTCGCCCGGTACGTCCGCCCGGCCTTGCGCGTCCCGGATGTCGTCCGGGCCGACTCCGCCTTTCCCGCCCGCCGCCCGGCCCTTGGCATCCCGCTCCGGGTCCGTGCCGTCCCCGGCCCGCACCGCGCTCGCCGCCCCGGCCCCCGGGTCGTCCTCCGTGCCGGTCTCGTCGGAGGCCCAGGCCGGTGTTCGCCGGCTGCCACTCCCCGTCCGCGGCCTCCGCCGTGCCGCCACCGCCGATAACCACAGCCGGTGCAGTTCCAGGCGTTCCTCCGGTGACGCCCCGCACAGCGCGGCGAAGCGTTCCGCCGGGGCGAAGTCGAGGGGGACCGCCTCGCCGGCGCAGTAGCGGTGCAACGTGGAGGTGTTCATGTTCAGGCGGCGGGCCAGCTGGCCGTAACTGCGGTCCGTGCGGTCCTTGAACCGGCGCAGCAGAGCCGCGAACACCTCGACCTCGTTCTGCCCGGTCACCCTGCCCCCGTGTGGTCGCGTCCCGGGACGGCATCCCAGGCACTCCATATACCTGCACGTCAGACGGCCTGGGATGGTTCCACCGTGGGAAAACCGGCGGCCCCTGTTGCGCCGGCCCGCTGTGACCGCTGATGCTCTTGGTGTCGCACCGCCGCTCGCCGGACCGACCATCCGGCACCGCCGCGGCGTTCCACACCTGCGCACTCACTCTGCACTCACTTGCACGTACTCATGCACTCACCCACGGGGGACACCCATGCCCAAGCGCACCGCAGCAGGCGCGCTCACCGTACTCGCCATCACGGGCTTCACGCTCGGTGCGGTACTCGCTCCACCGGCCGGCGCCGCCACGAAGGTGCCCGGCTTCCTCGCGGCCGGAGACCTTCCGCCGCACCCCACCTCGTCCTGGACGGCCGGCAAGGTCACCGCGGGCGTACCGGAGGACACGGAGTGGGACACCTGCCTGCGGTCCCTTCCGGGCCATGGGAACGTCTGGCACCGGGACTTCCACACCGACCTCGACACGGGCGCCCGGCAGATCACCGTCGTGCTGCCGGACACCCGCTCGGCGAAGTCCCTCTACTCGGCGCTGGAGAAGGACATCCCGTCCTGCCCGGCGCGGATCGAGGGCGCGGACCCGGAGACCGACGCCTCGGCGAAGGACTACGGGAAGCTGCCCGTCGAGGAGGGCGCCCACGTCTACGGTCTGCACACCGAGTCCTCGGGCGGCGCGAACGACATCCGCCTGCTGTCGGCCGGCCGGGACGGGCGGACCGTGACCGTCGTGGACTGGGGCGAGCTCGGCGACTTCGGGGACGCCCCCGTGAAGGCCTTCAAGAAGACGACCACCACGGCCGTGAACAAGCTCCACTGACCGCACGACCACCGCGAGAACCGGGGCCGCCCTCCCGCACGGGGGTCGGGCGGGCGGCCCCGCACGACCACAGCACACACGAACACGGGGGATCGACACATGAACAGCGACAGGACCAACCGCCGCACGGCCGTGGCCGCGACCGCGGCCCTCGCCCTGGCCCTCGGCCTCGGCGCCACCGCCCAGGCCTCCGCCGGCCCGCCGCGCTCCGTCAGCGGCGCGTCGTCCGACGACATCACCCGGATCGCCGACTTCTACGGCACCTACATCGACGCGGTCACCGACGAGGGCGGCGGCGGCCTCGCGGACGAACTGCGCGGCCACTACCTCACCACCGGCTTCCAGAAGGAACTGACGGCCTGGGAGGAGAAGGAGCACGCCGACGGAGTCCTGCGCGCCCAGAACGTCCCGCTCGCTTGGAAGGTCACCGACAACGGCGGCGCGGGCCACACGGAGGCCGTCGTCACCCTCACGTGGGGCGGTGGTGTGACGAGCCGACTCGTCGTCGACATGACCCGCGACCACAAGATCTTCCACATCGGCGGCATGAAGGGCGTCGGCCGCCAGTAGCGACCTCCGCGCCGGTCAGAACCACTGGGTACGCGGGCGAGGCACCGGACGATTCCGGCCAGTTTGCCGGCGCCTCGCCCTTGTCACCCGGCCGGTACCGCCCCGTCCGTGGCCGAACACCTGGTCGTTGAGGATTCGACATGACTGCCCGGTGAGCCAAGGGGAATGGATCCTCGTGAACGTGTTCGAGCAGGAGGGGAACCGACATCGGCACGCGGGCGGGGGTCATGAAGAGGCAGGCACGAGGAGGCGGTCCCACGGCGATCGGGGCCTTCTCGGCTAAGGCAGTGCAGGACAAGGCCGACAACGACCGGGACGAGGTGCCGAAGCCACAGCTCAGCCGCAGACTCGGGCGGGCGGACCTGAGGGCGGTGCCCGAGGCGCGCAAGGCGCTGCGGGAGGTGCTGCGGCACTGGGGCCGGCCCGGACGGGCAGAGGTCGCGGAATTGCTGACCAGCGAACTCGTCACCAACGCGCTCGTCCACACCGACCGCGACGCGGTCCTGACGGCGACCGTCGGACCCCGCGGACTGAGGGTGGAGGTACGGGACTTCGTGGCCCGCAGGCCCAGGCTCCGCGCGGTGAACGCCGACGACGGTACGCACGGTACCCATGGCAGGGGCCTGGTCCTGGTGCAGTCCCTCGCGGACGCCTGGGGCGTGCGGCTGCACGGCGTGGGGAAGGCGGTGTGGTTCGAGCTGGACGGGGGCCAGGCCTGAACGGCAACGGGAAGGGGGCGTGACCGCCGAGGTCACGCCCCCTTCCCAACGCCTGGTCCGGCCCGGCCCGCGTAGCCCGAACCAGCCGGCCGAACTGCCCACTAGCCGAACTGCTGCTCCAGATCCTTGAGCTTGCGCTCCAGGGAGTCGAGGCGCGGAAGCGCCATGGTGTCGTCCTCCGCGGTGAGGTCGACGGCGGGGAAGTCAGAGCCGGTGCGGACGGGCTGCAGGGAGGGACGCGCGCGCACGGGCAGATGCTCCGACGTCGATATGGCAGGCTCCGCGGTGACGGGGTCCGAGGTGCGCTCCAGGGTGGCGGTGGCCTGGGACTCCAACTGGCGACCCCGGCCCACGAACCCGCGGTGGCCCCGGCTGATCGCCTTCAGCTGTGCCCGCTCCACCCGCTCCTTGTCGCGGCGGCGCAGTCGGGCCGTCTCCTTCTGACGCTTGTCCTCGCGGACCTCGTCGACCGCCTCGTCCAGGCTGCGCACGCCCTCCAGGAGCATCAGCGACCACGCCTTGTACGTCTCGCGGGGCGCCCGAAGCCAGCGGACCATGCGGATCTGCGGCAGCGGACGCGGTACCAGACCCTGCTCACGCAGGGCGGCCCGGCGGGTCTGCTTCAGCGCGCGGTCGAACAGGACGGCCGCGGACATCGACATGCCGGCGAAGAACTGCGGGGCGCCCGCGTGGTCGATGCCCCGGGGCGCGTGGACCCAGTTGAACCAGGCCGCCGCGCTGGCGAACGTCCACACGAGTATCCGGGAGCCGAGTGCCGCGTCACCGTGGCTGGCCTCGCGCACCGCGAGGACGGAGCAGAACATCGCCGCGCCGTCCAGGCCGAACGGCACCAGGTACTCCCAGCCGCCCGAGAGGCCGAGGTTCTGTTCGCCGAAGCCGACCAGGCCGTGGAAGGAGAGGGCGGCCGCCACCGCCGCACAGCAGAACAGCAGGATGTAGGAGGCGGTGCCGTATATGGCTTCCTTGCGCCTGCGGCGCTCCTCGCTGCGCTCCCACGAATCGTCCGCGCTCGCGTTCTCCCCGGAGGAGCGCTTTCCGCGCGCGAGCACCGCCACCGCCGCCAGCATGCCCAGGAGCAGTACGGCGCCCGGAAGCAACCAGTTCAGCGATATGTCGGTCAGTCTCATCTGGGGTCCCTTGCATTGGGATAGGGCGTAACGCCCGCCATAGTGGCCCAATCCCAACGGCCCTCAGGCGTTTTCGGGGCAAGAGGCCGCCAAGGAAGTGCAAGGGGGGTGCCCGGGCAGCGTTCTGCTCGAACTGCCGCTTGAGGGGCGGGAGTTGAGTTCGAATAAGACTACCGGTACGGGTGGTTCCACGGAAAGTTCCCGCGGCCCGTGAGGAAAATGTGAAGCGCCTGTAACCAGCGGAGCTCTGGTACGTCGCCGACCTTACGCGATGCGGGCACGGGGGTTTCGCTGAGGGTGCCTCAACCGGCGGCGGCCGCCGTGAGTTTGGCGACCCGGTCCGCGTCACAGGTGCGCGGGCAGGTGACGCAGGTGGCTTCGGGCTCCAGCGTGTAGAACATGCAGCAGCTCGCCCGGTCCCGGGTGGGCAGCGGCTCGCCGTTCGGTCCGGTCAGCCGGCGGAAGGCGGCCGAGCCGACGTAGGGCGTGGTCGATCCGGGCAGGAGCAGCTCCAGTTCGCGTTCCGCCCGCCGCTGCTCGGGCGGGCCGAGCAGCTCGGCGACGTACCACAGTCCCTCGACGATCTCGTCGGTCACCATGCCCCACAGGGCGCGGCCGCGGCGGCGCATCCGCGGGCCGAAGGCGGCGAGGACGGGTTCCATGTGCTCGGCGATCGCGTGACGGACCTCGGCGCGCAGGGCCTCCTCGTCCGGGACCACACGGGCGTCGGGGTGGGTCGCCGCGGGGTCGTCCGGAAGGCAGGCGAAGGGGCCGGGGCGGACGGCGAAGGCCATGGGGCCCTGGGTGCGGTCGTAGGCGACGTGGGTCACCGGGTAGCGGGGGACGCGGCGCAGGAGGAACCAGGGAGCCGTGATGAGGAGGCAGGCGGGCCAGGCGTAGCGGTGCAGGCCGAAGCTCGCCGTCACGTCCGGACGGGCGGGGCGGCCGTGGTCGCGTCGCACCTGGGCGTCGTCCCAGGCGAGGAAGGCGTCGAGGCCCGGACCGCCCTCGGCGAGCGAGGCGGCGGAGATCCAGCCGCGGTCGTCGGGGAGGCGGTCGGCGGCGGCCAGCTCGGTGACGGTGAGCTGGGGGAAGGCCTCGGTCAGGCGGGCGTACGCGGCTGCGAGGGCCGGGGACGTCACTGGCATACCGGAACCACCGATCGACGAGGAGGTGCGGGGCGACTTGAAGGTAAGCCTTACCTTACCCAAGCGGGGTGAGATGTGAACTGGCGGCTTCTGCGCCTAAGGTGCTTGACGGGCGAGTAACAACCCGCCGTAATGACCCCAAGTACCGAAACGTCCGGAGGAGGACCCGTGGAGCAGGGCACGCAGGGCTCCGACCGGACAAAGATCCCCGAGCGCCCGGCCGGCGCGGTGCGGGTACCTCCGCAGCTCAGGGCCGCCGACGTGGACCGGGAGCGGTACGCCGCGCCCGGCGCCGTACGCGGGGAGCACACCCACGGCGAGCCGTCACCGCCACCGCCCCGACCTGCGGTCCAGCGGTCCTCCGTACGCGGACAGATCCTCGACGCCCTGCGCACCGCGCTGGTGGCGGGGGAGCTGCGGCCCGGCGAGGTCTACTCGGCGCCCGCACTCGGCGAGCGGTTCGGGGTCTCGGCCACGCCCGTGCGGGAGGCGATGCAGCAGCTCGCGCTGGAGGGCGCGGTCGAGGTCGTGCCGAACCGCGGCTTCCGGGTGCTGGAGCGCGGGGCGCGGGAGCTGGCGGAGCTGGCGGAGGTGCGGGCCCTGATCGAGGTCCCGGTGATGCTCCGGCTGGCCCGTACCGTGCCGGCGGAGCGGTGGGCCGACCTGCGGCCCCTCGCCGACGCGACGGTCCGGGCGGCGTCCTCGGGCTGCCCGGCCACGTACGCCGAGTCCGACCGGGCCTTCCACCGGGCGCTGCTGACGCTCGCGGGCAACGAGCAACTGGTGCAGGTCGCCGAGGACCTCCACCGCCGCGCCCAGTGGCCGCTGGCCGGCGGCACGGGGGCCCGGGGACGGGCCGATCTGATGGCGGACGCGGCGGAGCACGCGGCACTGCTGGACGCGCTGGTCGCGCGGGATCTGGACGCGGTGCGGGCGTTGGTGGGGGAGCACTTCGCCGGGGCGGTGTGATCCCCCGCTCGCCGGGGCGCGGGCGTCGGCGAGGGCCCTACGTCGAGGCGGTCCCCGCCGTCGGCGGAGCACACGGCGCTGGTCGCGCGCGATCTGCATGCGGCGGGCGCTGGTGGGGGAGCACTTCGCCGGGGCGCGGGCGTCGGCGAGGGCCCTACGCCGAGGCCGCTCCCGCCGTCGGCGGAGCACACGGCGCTGGTCGCGCGGGATCTGGACGCGGTGCGGGCGTTGGTGGGGGAGCACTTCGCCGGGGCGGTGTGATCCCCCACCCGCCGGGGCCCTACGCCGAGGCCGCCGGCGGAGCCAACTGGTGGGACAGCCACGTCGGTACGCCGCCCAGCAGCCGGAACAACCGGCGGGCCTCCTCCCGGAGCCGGGACGCCTCCGGTTCCGCCTCCGCGTCCGCCAGGGATGCCAGCGCCGGTGCCGTACCGACCAGGTAGCCCAACTCCTCGCGGATCCGGAGGGATTCGGTGAAGCCGTGCCGGGCCTCCGCCAACTCGCCCTCCCGTAGGGCCAGTCCTGCGAGATGGCGCCAGGTGAAGGAGAGCAGCAGCGGGTCGGAGTGGGCCGTCGCGCCCGCGTGGGCCCGGCGGTACGCGGCCCGCGCCGCCTGTGGGGAGCGGGTCAGGTTCTCCGCCACCAGGCCCCGGCGGAAGTCGAGCAGTGCCCGCCGCGGAGCCCCCGGAGCGATCAGCGCCGCCGCCCGGCCCAGCGCGGCCCGCGCCTCGTCGGCCCGGTCGCGTACGCCGTGCAGGGTGGCTGTGTACGCAAGGTGCCCGCGTTCACAAGCGGCCGCCCCCCGCTCGTCGTCGCCGTGCGCCAGCGCCTCGGCCGTGCGCAGCGCGTCCTCGGCCTCCTCCCAGCCCTCCTCGGTGTACAGACACCGCTCCACCAGCAACGACGCCCGCTGCAGCGCCGCCGGCGCGGTGACCGGTTCGAGCAGTGCGGCCGCGTCGGCCCAGCAGGCCCGCGAGCGCAACCGCCATACCGCGGTCTGGAGTGGATCGTCGCCGGCGGTCGTTCCGTAACCAGACATGGCGGTATCCGCCACGTTGTCCTCCCCGAGCACGCCATCGAGCTTTGAGTGGTGGCCGCATCTCAGCACGAATCCACCGGCCCGGCCAAGAGGGTGGGTGAAGGATTTCACAAAGTCGTGGGACTCTCGGGTGCCGGAGGTTTCAGCTCATGCGCAGGGCCAGGAAGAAGTCCAGCTTGTCCTCGAGGCGGGACAGGTCGCGACTCGTCAACTGCTCGATCCGGCCGACGCGGTAGCGCAGCGTGTTGACGTGCAGGTGGAGGCGGGTCGCGCAGCGGGTCCAGGAGCCGTCGCAGTCGAGGAAGGCCTCCAGGGTGGGGATCAGCTCGGCGCGATGGCGGCGGTCGTAGTCCCGCAGGGGGTCGAGGAGACGGGCCGTGAAGGCGCGGCGGACGTCGTCGGGGACGAAGGGGAGCAGCAGTACGTGGGAGGCCAGTTCCTGGTGGCCGGCCGCGCAGACCCGGCCCGGGCGGGCGGCGGCCACCCGACGGGCGTGCCGGGCCTCCTCCAGGGCACCGCGCAGGCCCTCCGCCGAGTGGACGGACGCGCTGACGCCCAGGGTGAGGCGGCCGTCGTCGCCGAGACCGGCCGACAACGGGTCCCGTACGGATCCGAGGAGCGCGTCGGCGAGGATGCCGGGCTCCGAGCCGTCGTGCTCCGAGGAGACCGCCGGGAGGGGGACCAGCGCGACCGCCTCGTCGCCGGTGTCGGCCACGGCGACGCGGTCGGAGGGCTCGGGGCCGGTGGCGAGCGGGTCGACCAGGATCTCCTCCAGGAGCAACTGGGCCACCGGGCCGCCCGCCGGTTCCCCGCCCTCCCATTCGACGCGGGCCACGACCACCTGCCAGTGCGGGGCCGCGCCCAGGCCGGGCAGCAGTACGGGAGCGGCCACCCGGAGGCGGGCCGCGACCTCGGCGGGGGCGGCGCCGGTCTGCACCAGTTCCAGGACCTCCTGGGCCAGCCGGCGGCGGACCGCGCGGGCGGCGTCCCGGCGGTCGCGTTCCACGGCGATCAGTTGGGTGACGCCGTGCAGCAGGTCCAGGCGTTCCTCCGGCCAGTCCCCGGCGTCC
Organism: Streptomyces cellulosae; assembly: GCF_000721105.1. Taxonomy (GTDB): domain Bacteria; phylum Actinomycetota; class Actinomycetes; order Streptomycetales; family Streptomycetaceae; genus Streptomyces; species Streptomyces cellulosae_A. The sequence continues at coordinate 87,126 of NZ_JOEV01000027.1, read as the reverse complement.
GCGTCGACGGCCAGCAGCCAGTCCGACAGGACCGTCTCACGGACCTCCCGGGAGGCCTGCGGGGAGCGGCCGCCGCTGCGGACTGCGAAGAGCGAGTACGTGGTGGAGCCGAGCAGGACGCGGTGCGGACCGCGCCGGCCCGAGCGGACCGCCGCCAGGTGCTCGGCCGCGAGCTTCGCGCACACGTCTTCGGGCAGCCCCGGGCCCCCGGCCTTCGGACCCGCGACCAGCCGGCCGGTGGGCGACAGCACCCAGGCCCGCAGGTCCAGGTCCGAGCCCAGCAGATCCAGGACCACGTCCGGGCCGCCGCCCGCCGGACCGGAGGTCATCATCCGGCGGTGCCGGTCGACCACGGCCGCCAGGTCCCCGGCGCGCTCGCCGGAGACCTGTCGTACGACGTGCTCGGTGATCGTCGCGAACGCCACCGACTCGTGCACGGCGAAGAGGGGAAGCCGGTGGCGGGCGCAGGCGACGACCAGATCGTCGGGGACGGTGCCCAGCTCGGCCTCGCCGGCGGCGAGCGCGGCCACCCCGGCCTGCACGAGGAGGCGTACGAACGGGTCGGAGTCGGCCGCGTCACGGCGCCAGGCCAGGCCCGTGAGCACCAGTTCCCCGCCGGAGAGATAGCGGCTCGGGTCCCGCAGGTCGGTGGTCATCACGCCCCGTACGCCGCGATCCAGCTCGTCCTCGCCGCCGAGCAGCCGCAGGCCCAGCGCGTCGGTGTCCAGCAGTGCGCGCAGCCGCATTCTCGTCGCCGCCGTTTCTCTGTCTCGAAATCTACGATGAGGTCTGAGGGTCTGTGGTGGGTGGGGGACGGTCCCGCGGCGTGGTCAGCGCCGCCTCCGTCTCCGAGGCTGTGTCCCAGGTCACGCGGGCCATGTCGCACGTTTCCCCGGGAAAACCTGGAGGTTACCGACGACCTCCGTTCATACGAATCTACAAGATGACCGCCCTGGCCAGCCAACTCCTTCATGGTTTCCGTGACTGACCCGGTCGGCGCACACCGCTGTGTACTGACCTCACCGTGTGTGAAAAGCACATGAACGAGCCGGGCCCGCCGCGCACGGATTGGCTCGATCCGTACGACTCACGAGACGAAGAAGAGAGCCGGCCATGGACTTCCTTCGCCCCGCCAGCTGGCAGGAGGCGCTCGCCGCGAAGGCCGAGCATCCCACCGCCGTGCCGATCGCGGGCGGCACCGACGTGATGGTCGAGATCAACTTCGACCACCGCCGGCCCGAGTACCTGCTCGACCTCAACCGCGTCGCCGACCTCTACGACTGGGAGGTCGGCGAGGAGAGCGTCCGGCTCGGTGCCTCCGTCCCGTACTCCGCGATCATGGAGCACCTGCGCGCCGAGCTGCCCGGTCTCGCCCTCGCCTCGCACACGGTCGCCTCCCCGCAGATCCGCAACCGCGGCGGCGTCGGCGGCAACCTCGGCACCGCCTCCCCGGCCGGCGACGCCCACCCCGCCCTGCTCGCCGCCGGCGCCGAGGTCGAGGTGGAGTCGGTGCGGGGCTCGCGGCTGATCCCGATCGACGCCTTCTACACCGGCGTGAAGCGCAACGCGCTCGCCGCCGACGAGCTGATCAGGGCCGTCCACATCAAGAAGGCCGACGGCCCGCAGCAGTACTCCAAGGTCGGCACCCGCAACGCCATGGTCATCGCGGTGTGCGCCTTCGGGCTCGCGCTGCACCCGTCGTCGCGCACGGTCCGCACCGGCATCGGCTCCGCCGCCCCCACCCCCGTCCGGGCGAAGACCGCCGAGGAATTCCTGAACGCGGCGCTCGAAGAGGGCGGCTTCTGGGACAACGGCAAGATCATCACCCCGTCGGTCGCCAAGCAGTTCGCGGACCTGTGCGCCGCCGCGTGCAACCCGATCGACGACGTCCGGGGCACGGCGAGCTACCGCCGTCACGCGGTCGGCGTCATGGCCCGCCGCACCCTGACCTGGACCTGGCAGTCGTACCGCGGCACTGACGGCACCGCACATCAGAAGGGGAGTGTCGCGTAATGCGTGTCAGTTTCACGGTCAACGGACGTCCGCAGGAAGCCGACGACGTGTGGGAGGGCGAGTCCCTGCTGTACGTGCTGCGGGAACGGCTCGGGCTCCCCGGGGCCAAGAACGCCTGCGAGCAGGGCGAGTGCGGGTCGTGCACCGTCCGCCTCGACGGCGTGCCCGTCTGTTCCTGTCTGGTCGCCGCCGGTCAGGTGGAGGGCCGGGAGGTCGTCACCGTCGAGGGGCTCGCGGAGTACGCGAAACAGCGGTCCTGCGGTACGGGCGCCCGCGGTACGTCTCTCGACGAGGCGAAGCAGTGGGCGGCCAAGGGCCAGGACTCCCACACCGGCGAAGGCACCGAGCTCTCCCCCGTCCAGCAGGCGTTCATCGACGCCGGCGCCGTCCAGTGCGGCTTCTGCACGCCGGGCCTGCTGGTCGCCGCCGACGAGATGCTGGAGCGCAACCCGAACCCCACCGACGCGGACATCCGCGAGGCGCTGTCGGGCAACCTGTGCCGCTGCACCGGCTACGAGAAGATCATGGACGCGGTCCGCCTGGCGGCCGCCCGGCAGGGAGAGGCGGTCTGATCATGTCCTCCCCCACTCCCGGCTTCGCTCGAGAGGGAGGTGCCCCCCTCGGCGCCCCCCTCGGCACTCCCACCAAGATCACCCAGGGTTCGCAGACCAAGGGCGGCATCGGTGAGTCCACGCTCCGGCCCGACGGCACCCTCAAGGTCACCGGCGAGTTCGCGTACTCGTCCGACATGTGGCACGAGGACATGCTCTGGGGGCACATCCTGCGCTCCACGGTCGCCCACGCCGAGATCGTCTCCATCGACACGAGCGAGGCCCTCGCCACGCCCGGCGTCCACGCCGTCATGACGTACGACGACCTGCCGGCCGAGGTGCGGAAGTACGGCCTGGAGATCCGCGACACCCCGGTCCTCGCCCACGGCAAGGTCCGCCACCACGGCGAGCCGGTCGCCATCGTCGCCGCCGACCACCCGGAGACCGCGCGCCGCGCCGCCGCCAAGATCAAGGTCGAGTACCGCGAACTCCCGGTCATCACCGACGAGGCCTCCGCGACCGCGCCGGACGCGACCCTGATCCACCAGGCCCGCGACGACAACCACTTCGGGCACGTCCCGCACCCGAACATCGTGCACCGCCAGCCGATCATCCGCGGAGACGTCTCGGCGGCCAGGGAACGCGCCGACGTCGTCGTCCGCGGCGAGTACACCTTCGGCATGCAGGACCAGGCCTTCCTCGGCCCCGAGTCGGGTCTCGCGGTGCCGGACGAGGACGGCGGCGTCCACCTCTACATCGCCACCCAGTGGCTGCACGCCGACCTGCGCCAGATCGCCCCCGTGCTCGGCCTGCCCGAGAGCAAGGTACGCATGACGCTGTCCGGCGTGGGCGGCGCGTTCGGCGGCCGCGAGGACCTGTCCATGCAGATCCACGCCTGTCTGCTGGCGCTGCGCACCGGCAAGCCCGTGAAGATCGTCTACAACCGGTTCGAGTCCTTCTTCGGCCACGTCCACCGCCACCCCGCCAAGCTGTCCTACGAGCACGGGGCCACCAGGGACGGCAGGCTGACGCACATCACGTGCCGGATCGTGCTGGACGGCGGCGCCTACGCCTCCACCACCGCCGCCGTCGTCGGCAACGCGGCCTCGCTCTCCGTGGGCCCGTACGTCGTCGACGACGTCGACATCGAGGCCATCGGGCTCTACACCAACAACCCGCCCTGCGGCGCCATGCGCGGCTTCGGCGCGGTCCAGGCGTGCTTCGCCTACGAGGCACAGATGGACAAGGTCGCCAAGGAACTCGGCATGGACCCGGTGGAGTTCCGGCAGCTCAACGCGATGGAGCAGGGGACCGTCATGCCGACGGGCCAGCCCGTCGACTCCCCGGCCCCCGTCGCCGAACTCCTGCGCCGCGTCAAGGCGATGCCGATGCCGCCGGAGCGCCAGTGGGAGAGCAGCGAGGGCGCGGACGTACGACAGCTGCCGGGCGGCCTGTCCAACACCACCCACGGTGAAGGCGTCGTCCGTGGGGTCGGCTACGCGGTCGGCATCAAGAACGTCGGCTTCTCCGAGGGCTTCGACGACTACTCGACCGCCAGGGTGCGCATGGAGGTCGTCGGCGGAGAGCCGGTCGCCACCGTGCACACCGCGATGGCCGAGGTCGGCCAGGGCGGCGTCACCGTCCACGCGCAGATCGCCCGCACCGAGCTCGGCGTCGCCCAGGTGACCATCCACCCGGCGAACACGCAGGTGGGCAGCGCCGGTTCGACGTCCGCGTCACGCCAGACGTATGTCACCGGAGGCGCTGTCAGGAACTCCTGCGAACTCGTCCGGGAAAAGGTCCTGGAGATCGGCCGACGCAGGTTCGGTTCGTACCACCCCGCCTGGGCCACCGCCGAACTGCTGCTGGAGGGCGGCAAGGTCGTGACCGACGGCGGTGAGGTCCTCGCCGACCTGGCCGACGTACTGGAGGACGAGGCCGTCGAGGTCGAGGCCGAGTGGCGGCACCGCCCCACCGAGCCCTTCGACCTGCGTACCGGCCAGGGCTTCGGCCACGTCCAGTACTCCTTCGCCGCCCACCGCGCGGTCGTCGAGGTCGACACCGAACTCGGCCTGGTCAAGGTCATCGAGCTGGCCTGCGCCCAGGACGTCGGCAAGGCGCTCAACCCGCTGTCCGTCATCGGCCAGATCCAGGGCGGCACGACCCAGGGCCTGGGCATGGCGGTCATGGAGGAGATCATCGTCGACCCGAAGACCGCCAAGGTGAAGAACCCCTCCTTCACGGACTACCTGATCCCCACCATCCTCGACACGCCGACCATCCCCGTCGACGTGCTCGAACTCGCCGACGACCACGCCCCGTACGGGCTCCGCGGCGTCGGCGAGGCACCCACCCTGTCGTCGACCCCGGCGGTCCTGGCGGCCATCAGGAACGCGACGGGACTGGAGCTGAACCGTACGCCTGTACGTCCGGAACACCTCACCGGAACGTGACCCTCAGGGGGCTGAACCAGCGCGTTCGTGTCCCCATGAACCTCAGGAGCAGGCCCACGACCCGATCGAGAAAGGAGGGACGTGCACTGACCGTCCCTTCGGGAACCCCTCCACCACCCCCTGCCGCCGAGGAGACCGAGACAGATGCTGGACATCGCCGAAGAACTGCACCGGTGGGTCGAGCAGGGCCGTGACTTCGCCGTGGCCACCGTGGTGGCCGTCGGCGGGAGCGCGCCCCGCCGGCCCGGCGCCGCCCTCGCGGTGGACGCCGACGGCACGGCGATCGGCTCGGTCTCCGGCGGCTGTGTGGAGGGCGCGGTCTACGACCTGTGCGGGCAGGCCCTGCAGGACGGCCGGCCGGTCATGGAGCGCTTCGGCTACAGCGACGAGGACGCCTTCGCCGTCGGCCTGACCTGTGGCGGCGTCATCGACATCCTCGTCACCCCGGTCCGGGCGGGCGACCGGGTCCGCCCGGTGCTCGCGGCCGCGCTGGAGGCCGCCGCGAACCACCGGACGGCGGCCGTGGCCCGGATCGTCTCCGGCCCCGCGGACCTCGTGGGCCGCGCGCTGCTGGTCCGCCCCGAAGGCGCGTACGACGGCGGCTTCGGCGCCCATCCGGAACTGGACCGTACGGTCGCCGCGGAAGCCCGCGCCTTCCTGGACGCAGGCCGCACCGGCACCCTGGAGATCGGCGAACAGGGCTCCCGCTGCGGTTCCCCGCTCACGGTGCTCGTCGAGTCCTCCGTGCCTCCGCCCCGCATGATCGTCTTCGGCGCGATCGACTTCGCGTCGGCGCTCGTGCGGATCGGCAAGTTCCTCGGCTACCGCGTGACGCTGTGCGACGCCCGCCCCGTCTTCGCCACCCGGGCCCGCTTCCCCGACGCCGACGAGATCGTCGTCGAGTGGCCCCACCGGTACCTGGAGCGCACGGACGTCGACGCCCGTAGCGTCCTGTGCGTCCTGACCCACGACCCCAAGTTCGACGTACCCCTGCTGAAGCTCGCGCTACGGCTCCCGGTGGCCTACGTCGGCGCGATGGGCTCCCGCCGCACTCACCTGGACCGGAACCAGCGGCTGAGAGAGGTCGGCGTGACGGAGGGGGAGTTGGCCAGGCTGCGGTCCCCTGTCGGGCTGGACCTGGGGGCGCGTACGCCGGAGGAGACGGCTCTGTCCATCGCCGCCGAGATCGTCGCCGACCGGCGCGGTGGGAGCGGGGTGCCCCTGACGGGCGCCCACACCCCGATCCACCACGACCCCACGACGACGCGACCGGCGGGGCGGATCGGGTCGGTGGCCTGAGCGGGGGCCCGTGGCTGCGGGTACCGCGCGGACGAGGCGTGCGACCGCCCTCACGGCCGTCTGAGAAGGCGGTTCACCGCCCGTCCGAACATCCGGCGGGAAGTTCCCGCGAGCAGCCCGTCGAAGACTCCGGGGAGCAGGCGTACGTCCAGCTCCTCCCGCCAGACCACCCGTGCCCGCCCTCCGGGGCCCGGCCGCACCTCGATCTCGGCCCAGCCCCTGACCACCCGCCCCCGCTTGACCAGGCGGACGAAGCCCGGCCCGTCGTCCACCGGGGGGCGCCAGACCGTGACCTCCATCCGGTCGTCGAAGGCGAGCGGGCCGATCCCCGAGCGGGCCACGAAGACCGTGCCCTCGCGGGTCGGCGGGGGCGTGAGCACGGTGACCCGGGTCAGGGGAACCACCGCGCCGTGGCGGGGCCATTCCGTGAGGCGACGCCACGCCTCGTCCAGGGGGAGCGGTGCCGTGCGTTCGAGCAGGAAGGTGACCACAGGTCGATCGTAGGGAATCGGGCCTGCTCAGCGGGGTGTTCGTATACGGCTCACTCACTTGGGTCAGCCGGGTGTGGGCCCCGGGGCGTACTCGGGGCGAACGCGCTGCCCGCTGGACCGTGGTGGCGCGTCCCACCGGTCCCACCGGTCCGCCGGCCCCTTCCCCGCCCACCCGGCGCATGCGCGATCGCCGATCGGTTACCCGACTCGACGCACGTGACCGTGAGCACCGAGTGAGGAGGTGGCGCCGTGAGCCGCGTCCAGGCCGTGCTGTTCGAACGGGACGGCACCCTCGTCGAGGACGTCCCGCACAACGCCGACCCCGACCGGGTGCGCCCCGTCGCCGGCGCCCGCGAGGCGGTCGCTCTGCTGAGACGGCACGGCATCGGCACCGGGTTCGTCACCCACCAGCCCGGTGTGGCCGGCGGTCTGCTCAGCGACGCCGACGTGCGCCGCGTGGACCGGCGGGTCGACGAGCTGCTCGGCCCGTTCGACGTCCGGGGCGTGTGCCCGCACGGCATGGACGACGGCTGCCACTGCCGCGCCCCCGAACCGGGGCTGATCCTCTGGGCGGTCGGCCGGGTGTGCACGGCCCCGGCGGACTGTGTCGTCGTCGGCGACCGGGGCGCGCATGTCGAGGCCGCGCGCCGGGCGGGCGGCCACGGCATCCTCGTACCCTCCGACCGGACCCGGCCGGAGGAGACGGCCCACGCGGACCATGTGGCGCCGGACCTGCTGACCGCCGTACGCGCCCTCCTCACCGGTCCACCGCAGGGGCGGGTTCTGGTCGACGAGCGGCCTGTCGAGGCGGCGTTCGACTCCGGGTCAGCGCAGGGACCGCGCTGACCCGTCCCGGAGTCGTCCTCAGTCGGTGGCGGTCGGACGCGGAAAGCTTGGCCAAAACTCTACTGTGCGTGACGGTGGTCTCGGCGTAACTCCCCGTCGGCCAGGACGGATTCGCCTACGTTGGTGTCTGATCACCAACGCCGGACCACAGGAGGACCCGCCGTGTCGGACGCCCGTCCCGATGCCGCCGCCCGCGCCGCGTCAGCGGCCCGGATCGACACATCCAAGCCGCACTCGGCCCGCTTCTGGAACTACTTCGTCGGCGGCAAGGACCACTACGAGGTCGACCAGGAGATCGGGGACCAGATCAAGGAGATCTTCCCCGGCCTCGTCGACGTGGCGCTCACGAGCCGGCACTTCCTGGGACGTGCCGTGCGGTACCTGGCCGGCGAACAGAGCATCCGGCAGTTCCTGGACATCGGCACGGGCCTGCCGACCGCCGACAACACCCATGAGGTGGCCCAGCGCGTGGCCCCGGACGCGCGGATCGTGTACGTCGACAACGACCCCATCGTGCTGGCCCACGCCAACGCCCTGCTGACCAGCACCAAGGAGGGCAGAACCGCCTACCTGGACGCCGACCTGTACGAGCCCGAGTCCGTCCTGGAGGCCGCCGCGGCCACCCTCGACTTCTCCCGGCCGGTCGCCCTGATGATCCTCAACACCCTCGGCCATGTCGCCGAGTACGACCGGGCACGCGAACTGGTGCGCCGGCTCATGGACGGCCTCCCCTCGGGCAGCCACCTGGTGATCAGCGACAGCACCTCCACCAGCCCGGGCATGATCGCCGCGTCCGAGGCGTACAACAAGAGCGGCGCCGTGCCGTACTACGTGCGCGGCGTCGAGGAGATCGCCGGGTTCTTCGACGGCCTCGACCTGGTGGAGCCCGGCATCGTCCAGGTGACCGAGTGGCGCCCCGAACCCGGTGCCGCCGTCCGTACCGCGGTCGACGCCTACTGCGGAGTGGGCCGCAAGCCCTGACGCCGGGCCGGCCCCTCGAGTACCGCCTCGCGCTCGGGGGCGCCTGCGCCGAAAGGACGACGTTGGACGGAGTTCGGTGGCTGGCGCCAGCTGAGCAGGTGAGTCTCGGCTACCGGGTGTTGTTCGCGCGGGGGCTGACCCCGGCCGACGCACTGACGCGAATCGGACTGGATGTGATGTCAGCGCGCGGCGACTGAATACGCGGCGAGCGCGCGGTTGCCGCGCGGCTTGGCGATGGCCCGGAGAACGTCGGCCTGGCTCAGGACGAGCTGTCGCACCGGCTCGGGCAGCGCGACCAGACGCTCCTCTGCTCCGGTCAGGTCGAGGCAAGCAGCGATTTCCCAGTCGCCGTCCTGAAGCCCTTCGGTATCGACCGACCTGCTGCCGTCGGCCGTCCAGCCGGCCTCGGGCAGGAGCCGCAGCAGCCCCTCACGGGAGAAAGGAGTACGGACGTTGCCCTGGCCACGCGATCCTGCGGCCTCTATCTGCCCCTGGATCAGCACGGCGAGGAGGTGCGCCAACTGGTCACCGGACGCGGGCGTCAAGTCCCACTCGGTGAACCACAGTCGCCGCGCCCACGGCCGTACCCGGGCCAGTGTGTCTCGCAGTTGTCCGAGCGATGTGAAGTACCAGGAGCAATGTGCGAACACCACGTGGTCAAAGGTACTTTCGGGGAAGTCGACGGATGGGTCGAGGACGTCGGTGCCGAAGCGGAAGTCGATGCGCGGCCCGAGAGGGCCCGCCGTGAGCCGGGCCGCCGATTCTCCGAGCGTCACCGGCGCCCCGTAGGAGGGTTCGTCCACGTCGACGGCCACCACGTGCCCTTCGGGCCCAACCGCCTCTGCGAGGACGGCGGTCATGTCGCCCTGGCCGCAGCCCAGTTCGAGAACAGTTGAGCCTGGCTCAATGTGCCAGCTCGCCACGAGCGTGGCGCGGTGGCGAGTCTGTGACAGCTGGATGTCCGGGCTGTGATCGGCGGCGGCCATGCCGGCTGCGAGCGAAGGGGACTTGGCGCGGAGATCGGAGTGATTCACAAAGTCCTTGGTGTTACTCGACGGGTCGGTGCGAGCCGATGGTATGAGACACGTGGGCGGCGGCGCCTGCAAATTCCTGAGCACCCTGTGAGGCCGCAGCATGAGCAGATCAGAAGCAGGCACTCACCACCATCGTCGCGCTTCTCGCGACGCCCGAAGCCGCCCGCCCTTCCGTCCCCACCGCCGGCCGCGATGGACAGGGGGCGTTGCGGGCCGCTCGTGGAGGCCCGCAACGCCCCCTGGTTTCTCACCTGAGGGATACTCAGGAGGACTTTCCGGGTTACGAGTTGACCTGTGCGGTCACCAGGCTGGAGAAGGTGGTCAACCGGGTGTAGACACCCGGGTAACCAGCCTGGGCACAGCCCTCGCCCCAGGAAGTGATCCCTGCCAGGACGCCCCCGATGAGCAGGGGACCGCCGCTGTCGCCCTGGCAGGTGTCGGTGCCGCCGGAGGTGTATCCGGCGCAGACCATGTCGCTCTTGACGTACTCGGAGCCGTAGGAGCTCGCGCAGCTGCTGTCGGAGACGATCGGCACGGTCGCGGTGCGCAGCTGGTTGGAGGAGCTGCCGTTCGAGGAGGTGGTGCCCCAGCCGATGATGCGGGCGGTGGTGCCGGCCGCGTACACGCTCGTCTGGGACGAGGAGACGTACGACGCCTTGGTGTACGGCATCGACGTCGACAGCGTCAGTACGGCCACGTCGTCGCCGTTGGTGGCGTCGGTGTAGCTCGGGTTGATCCAGATCTTGCTGACCCGGCTGACCGTGCCGTTGGTGCCGTTGAGGTACGTGCGGCCGCCGACGACTCTGACGCTGCTGGTGGACTCGCCGACCATACAGTGGGCCGCGGTGACGACCTTGGTCGCGGAGACCAGGGTGCCGCCGCAGAACTGGTTCTGCGAGGCGTCCGTGATCTGCATCATGAACGGGTACGCGGTCGTCGTGGTCGTGGTGCCGCCGACGATGGGCTGGGGAGCGGCGACGGCGGCCGGGGCGCCGATCAGTACGGTCGCGGCGGCGGCAGCGGTGGCGGCCACGGCGGCGGCGGTCTTCCTGGCGCGGTTGAACCCGAACATGGTTCTCCTCGTGGGGGGATGGCCGGTGGGGGGTCGCACGGGTCGGGTGTGGGGGGTTGTGCACCGGGGGTCTCGGGACCGACCCCCGGGTGACCGGGCGAGCGGCACGCCCCTTACGCTAGAACCCGGGGTTCCCCTTCCCAATGAGGGAAGCCCCTAAGGGAGTTGGGCAGGGAAAACCCTCGGTCGTGTGACGTCAAACCCCGCCTGGGATGGTGTAACATCCCGGAAACTTTCAGGGGCGGCTCGTAGGACCGGGAGAACTCGTACGACCGGAAGAACTCGTAGGACCGGGACAGCTCGTAGGACCGGGACAGCTCGTACTACGGATCGGCTCACACCGCGGGGTCAGCCCGTACGACGGCCCGCCGCCAGTCGGACGATGTCGACCCGCGACCGGATCCCGAGCTTGCGGTAGACCCGGGTCAGGGTCGCTTCCACCGTCTTGACGCTGACGAACAGCCGCCCGGCTATCTCCCGGTTGGTCGCGCCCTCCATGACCAGCGCGGCGACCTGACGCTCCATCGAGGCCAGCCCGTCCAGCGCGTCGAGCGCGGGCGAGGGGGCGACGACCGGCTCCGCCGGCGGCGGCACCGCGGCCGCCTCCACCTGCCGCAGCCACGGCAGCGCCCGGCAGCGCCGGAACAGCCGCGCCGCCTCGTCGTACGAGGTCGGTCCGGGCGTACGGGTGCGCAGCGCGGCCAGCGCGAACGCGGCGCGCGCCTCCTCCAGCCCGTAGCCCAGCTTGGCCAGCCGGTCCTGAGCCGACGTCAACTGCCGCAGAGCTGCCTCGTGTTCCCCGCGCGCCGCGCGCACCAGCGCCTCCGCCCGGTCCAGTACGGCGAGCACGCATTCGCGGCCCAGGCGCAGCGCGTGCTTCCGGGTCACCGTGATGAGGTCCTGCGCCTCGGCGATCTCACCGGTGCGCACCAGGGACTCGGCCAGATCGCCGTGCCAGCGTCCGCGTGCCGGGTCGGTGATGCCGAGCCCGAGCTCCAGCTCCCGCACCCGGCGCAGCGACCCGACCGCGCCCGGCGCGTCCCCGGCGACCAACTGGGCGTGGCCGAGGGCGGCCAGGGCGCGTGAGACGTACATCTGGTCGCCGTCCACCTCGGCGTGGTCCGCCGCCTCCCGGGCCAGCGCCAGCGCCCGGTCGACGTCCCCGCCGGCCGCCTCCGCGAAGGAGGTGAGCAGCGCGGAGGCCACCTCGCCGATGCCGGAGTCACGGGCCAGCCGCAGGCTCTCCCGGGCCAGGTCGAGGGCCCGGCCGCAGTGCCCGGAACGCAGCTCGGTCTCGGCGAGCAGGCGCAGGAAGTGCACCTCACTCTCGACCATCCCGCGGCGGCGTACCTCGCGCAGCAGCCCGGTCACGGTGGAGCGGGCCTCGGCCAGCTGGTCGCCCATGATCAGCCAGCGGAACCGGGTCAGACCCGGCCCGTTGTGATGGCAGGCCACCAGCGGGTCCTGGGGCTCCCTCAGCGCCCGGTCGATGGTGGCGGGGGCGTCCGGATGGCCCATCAGGGTCTCGGTCTGGGCCTGGAAGGCGAGGGCCAGCAGCTCGGTGCGCCGGTCACCGGCCCGTGCCGCCAGCTCCGCGGCGTGCGCGGCCTGTTCCCGGCCCTCCGCGAAGTCGCCCTGGACGACAAGGCCCCGCCAGGCCAGCTGGTAGTGGACCAGGGCGAGCAGCCGGGGGTCCTCGCCGGCGTCGGCGAGCGCCTGCGGGAACACGGCGTCGACGTCGCCGAGGGCCTGCCCGGCGGACTCGATCACCACCATCCAGGCCCGCACCCGGTCCGCGGGCACGGTCACCCGGGTCAGCACCTCACGCGCGATGTCCCTGGCGAGGTCCACCTCACCGGCGGTGATGGCGTCCTCGGCGGCCTGCAGGCGCCGCTCGTCCGGCCCCGGCACGGTGTCGGCCGGGGTGTGGCGGGCGGCGAGCAGCCCGAGCGAGGCGGCCACCGAGGGCGCCCCGCGGTCCCGGGCCTGGGTGGCGGCCTCGGCGAGCCTGGCCGCCACCTCCGGGTCGGTACCGGTGGTCGCCAGCGCGAGATGCCGGGCCCGTTCGATGGGATCGGAAGCGGCCGTGGACAGCGCGGCGTGCACGGCCCGCCGCTCCTGCGCGGGCGCCTCCGCGTACAGCGCGGCGGAGATCAGCGGATGGGCGAACCGCAGGGCGGGCCCCTCCGGCTCCGTCGCCAGCAGCCCGAGGGCCGCCGCCTGCGCGGTCTCCGCCTCGGCGTTGTCCCGGCCGGCCGCGTGCAGCAGCGCCAGCGTGGGACGCGCTCCGGCGCTGGCCACCAGGAGGGTGCGGCGGGCCTCGACCGGCAGCATGTCCAGGCGGCTGAGCACCAGGGCCCGCAGCGAGGTGGGCACGTGCAGCGGCTCGCCGGGGCGGGGCGGGGTCGGGTTCTCGGCGAGCGCCCGGCCCAGTTCCAGTGCGAACAGGGGGTTGCCGCCGCTGGTGCGGTGGATGTCCCGGACGGTGGAGCGGGGCAGACCGGTGTAGCCGCGGTGGGTGAGGAGCTCGGACACCTGCGCCCGGGAGAGCGGGCCGAGCCGGACCGCGAGACTGTCCGGGGGCAACGCGCGTAGATGACGGTCGTACTCCTGCCCGTCCGTGCGCACCGCGCAGAGCAGCTGGACGGGCGTGTCACCGAGGCGGCGGGCGGCGAAGCCGAGGAGTTCCGCGCTGGCCGGATCCAGCCACTGCAGATCGTCCGCGACGACCAGGACGGGGCCCTTGGCGGCCAGTGCGCGCAGCGCGGACAGCACGGCCAGGCGCAGGGCCAGTCCGTCGCGCTGGAGGGTGGACTCGCCGCGGCCGGTGAGCGCCGACTCCAGGGCGGTGCGCTGGGCGGCGGGCAGCCGGCCGGACACCTCGTCGACGACCAGGCCGAGGAGGTCGGCCAGGGCCAGGAAGGGGAGATGGGATTCGGACTCGGTGGCGGAGCAGCGCAGGACGGTGCCGGCCGCGCCGGTGTATTCGGCGGCCAAAGTCCGCAGCGCGGTCGACTTTCCTATTCCGGCCGGGCCGTGGAGCAGCACGCTGCCGCCGCGGACGAGCTGCTCACGCGCCGCGGTGAGCAGGTCCTCCCTGCCGATCAGCAGGTCGGGGCGGCTTCGGGCAGGCTCCTTGATGTCCCGTCGCACGGTCACCGCTCCCTCCGTGTGTCGTGTCCTGGCCAATGTTAGGCAACGGTCTTTGGAATTCGGCGGGGCGCGGTGGTGAGGGAAATAACAACGTGATGGTAGGGGAGAAATGCAGCGTACCCGGGCGCGAATAACGAGCGCCCTCTTCCAGGGCTCCCTTCCAGGCCGCCGCTACGGCAGCCACCCGGCCCGACGTGCGGCGACGACCGCCTCGCCCCGGGTCCGCGCCCCCAGCTTCCGCATCGCCGACCGGAGATACCCCTTGACCGTCTCGGCGGTCACCCCCAGGCGTTCCGCGGTCACCGCGTTCGTCGCCCCGGCGGCGACACACGCCAGTACGTCGACCTCGCGGGGCGCCAGGCTCACCCCCTGTGACGGCGCGCCCGTCCCCTTCGGCAGTGCGCGTCCCGGCGTCAGCAGCCCGCACGCGGCCAGCAGCTCCGCCCGCAGCGTGGGGTCCGTGATCCGCGGGGCCAGCGACCGCAGGGCCGCGTGTGCCTCCCGTACCTGCTCCCACCCGGAACGGTCCGCGGCGGGCCGGGGCGGCTGCGCGTGGGCCGCCGCCATGAGCTCCCGGGCCTCGTCCGCGACGACCAGCGCCTGCTCCACGTCCCGGGCGGCATCCATCGCCGCGGTGAGCGTGCGGTCGCCCAGGGGCCGGGCGTCGCGCAGGGCACCGTAGAGAACGCCGCGCACCCGGCGCCGTACGACGACGGGCACCGCCAGCACCGCGCGCAGTCCCTCCGCGGCGACAGCGGTGTCGTACTCGTGGCTGATCTGCCGCGAGGACGAGTAGTCCGCCACCGCACACGGGCGCCCCAGGGCCACCGCCCTGCCGCCGAGGCCGTAGCCGGAGGTCACGGCGAGGGAACTGAGCGCGAGAGTGGCCGTGCCGTTCAGTTCGCTGATGCGCATCCGGCGGCGGCCCGGCTCCACCAGGCCGCCGAACGCGACCGGAAGCCCGGTCGTGCGCCGCAGCCGCGCCAGCGCACCGCGGATCTCCACCGACGCCGACGCCGACGCCGACGCCGACTCCGGCACCGGCAACGGCGCCGACCAGGACCCCTCTGTTGCCACGTCCTCGCCCCTTCACTGCGGCACACACCCCTGTTCGGGGGTAGTGAGACCTGCATCACGGATTACACGATGGCAGAGACCCGCCCGGCAATGGTGCCGGTACCGAGGAGGACAGATGACGACCGCGACGGAGCTCTTCCGCAGCGCGCGGGACTTCCTGCTGGAACACCGCGAGGACTACGCCACGGCGTACGAGGGTTTCGACTGGCCCCGTCCCCAGCACTTCAACTGGGCGCTCGACTGGTTCGACGAGATCGCGGCCGGCAACGACCGGACCGCGCTGCACATCGTCGAGGAGGACGGCTCCGAGGTCCGGCTCACCTTCGCCGAGATGTCCGAGCGGTCCAACAAGGTCGCCAACCTGCTGCGCGAGCGCGGGGTCGGCGCCGAGGACCGGATCCTCGTCATGCTCGGCAACCAGGTCGAGCTGTGGGAGACGGCCCTGGCCGCCATGAAGCTGCGGGCCGTCGTCATCCCGGCGACCCCGCTGCTCGGCCCGGCCGACCTGCGCGACCGGGTCGAGCGCGGGCAGGTGCGGCACGTGCTGGTCCGGGCCGAGGACGCCGGCAAGTTCGACGAGGTGCCCGGCGACTACACACGCACGGCCGTCGGCGGCGTCCCCGAGGGCTGGCAGCCGTACGAGGACGCGCAGACCGCCCCCGCCGAGTTCCTCCCCGACGGCCCCACCCTGGCCGACGACCCGCTGATGCTCTACTTCACCTCCGGTACGACGGCCCGCCCCAAACTCGTCGAGCACACCCACGCCTCGTACCCGATCGGGCACCTGGCGACCATGTACTGGATCGGCATCCAGCCCGGCGACGTACACCTGAACATCTCCTCGCCGGGCTGGGCCAAGCACGCCTGGTCCAACCTGTTCGCGCCGTGGAACGCGGAGGCGACCGTCTTCCTGTACAACTACACGCGCTTCGACCCGGCCCGGCTGATGGCGGAGATGGACCGCGCCGGCGTGACCACGTTCTGCGCCCCGCCGACCGTGTGGCGGATGCTCATCCAGGCCGACCTGACCCAGCTGCGCACCCGGCCGCGCGAGGTGGTGGCCGCCGGCGAGCCACTGAACCCCGAGGTCATCGACCAGGTTCGCCGGGCCTGGGGCGTGACGATCCGGGACGGCTTCGGGCAGACCGAGACCGCGGTCCAGGTCTCCAACAGCCCCGGCCAGCCCCTGAAGACGGGCTCGATGGGCCGGCCGAGCCCCGGCTACCGGGTGGAGCTGCTCGACCCGGTGTCCGGGGCGCCCGGTGCGGCGGAGGGCGAGATCTCCCTCGACCTCTCGAGGAAGCCGGTCGGCCTGATGACCGGCTACCACGGCGACCCCGACCGTACGGCGGAGGCGATGGCCGGCGGCTACTACCGCACCGGGGACATCGGCTCCCGGGACGCCGACGGCTACATCACCTACGTCGGCCGCGCCGACGACGTCTTCAAGGCCTCCGACTACAAGATCAGCCCGTTCGAGCTGGAGAGCGCGCTGCTGGAGCACGAGGCGGTGGCGGAGGCGGCCGTCGTGCCCGCTCCGGACGAGCTGCGGCTCGCCGTGCCGAAGGCATACGTGGTGCTGGCCGAGGGCTGGGAGCCCGGCGCCGACACCGCGAAGGTGCTGTTCGAGCACTCCCGCGAGGTCCTCGCCCCCTACAAGCGCGTCCGCCGCCTGGAGTTCGCGCCCCTGCCGAAGACCGTCTCCGGCAAGATCCGCCGCATCGAACTGCGCGAGGCCACGGCCGCGGGTTCGGACGCCGAGTACCGCGAGGAGGACTTCCGGTGAGCGAACTGTCGTACAGCCACGGGACGAGCGGCACGGTCCTGCTCGGCGACACCATCGGCGCCAACCTGGACCGGGCGGTCGCCGCCTGGCCGGAGCGCGAGGCACTCGTCGACGTGCCGTCCGGGCGGCGCTGGACCTACGCCCGGTTCGCCGCCGACATCGAGGAGTTGGCGTCCGCGCTGCTGGCCGCCGGGGTCGCCAAGGGCGACCGGGTGGGGATCTGGGCGGTCAACTGCCCCGAGTGGGTGCTCGTCCAGTACGCCACCGCCCGCGTCGGCGCGGTCATGGTCAACATCAACCCGGCCTACCGCACCCACGAGGTCGAGTACGTCCTCAAGCAGGCCGGGATCTCCTTGTTGGTCGCCTCCGTCAGCCACAAGAGCAGCGACTACCGGGCCATGGTCCAGGAAGTGCGCGGCAGGTGCCCCCAGTTGCGCGAGGTCGTGTTCATCGGCGACCCGAGCTGGGACGCGCTGCTCGGGCGCGCGACCCCCGACCCCCGCTACGAGGACCTGTCCTGCGACGACCCGATCAACATCCAGTACACGTCGGGTACGACCGGCTTCCCCAAGGGCGCCACGCTGTCCCACCACAACATTCTCAACAACGGCTACTTCGTGGGCGAGTTGATCGCCTACACCGAGCAGGACCGGATCTGCGTCCCGGTGCCCTTCTACCACTGCTTCGGCATGGTGATGGGGAACCTGGCCGCCACCTCGCACGGCGCCTGCGTCGTCATCCCGGCCCCGTCCTTCGACCCTGCGGCCACCCTGCGCGCGGTCCAGCAGGAGCGCTGCACGTCCCTGTACGGCGTCCCGACCATGTTCATCGCGGAGCTGAACCTCCCCGACTTCGCCACGTACGACCTGTCCTCCCTGCGCACCGGCATCATGGCGGGCTCGCCCTGTCCGGTGGAGGTGATGAAGCGGGTGGTCGCCGAGATGCACATGGCGGAGGTCTCCATCTGCTACGGCATGACCGAGACCTCCCCGGTGTCGCTGCAGACCCGCAGGGACGACGACCTGGAACACCGCACCGCCACCGTCGGCCGCGTCCTGCCGCACCTCGAGGTCAAGGTCGTCGACCCGGCCACCGGAGTCACCCCACCGCGCGGCACCGCGGGCGAGTTGTGCACCCGCGGCTACAGCGTGATGCTCGGCTACTGGAACGAGCCCGGGAAGACCGCCGAGGCCGTCGACCAGGGCCGCTGGATGCACACCGGCGACCTCGCGGTGATGCGTGAGGACGGGTACGTCGAGATCGTCGGCCGCATCAAGGACATGATCATCCGGGGTGGGGAGAACATCTACCCGCGCGAGATCGAGGAGTTCCTCCACGCCCATCCGAAGATCGCGGACGTCCAGGTGGTGGGCGTAGCGCACGAACGGTACGGCGAGGAGGTGCTCGCCTGCGTCATCCCACGGGATGCGGCCGACCCGCTCACCCTGGACGAGCTACGGACCTTCTGCGAGGGGCGGTTGGCGCACTACAAGATCCCGAGCCGACTCCAGGTCCTCGACTCCTTCCCGATGACGGTGTCCGGGAAGGTGCGGAAGGTGGAGTTGCGGGAGCGGTACGCCGGCCAGACGTACGGCGACGGCGGGGCGCACGCCGGCTAGTCGCGGCGCATGCAGATCCTCGGCCACCGGTCGAGGCCGACGCTCGCCTCATGCGTGCGGATCTCTCGTAGCCCGGGCGTGAGGTGGGCCTCGTCCAGGACGCGGAAGCCGAGGCACGTGTAGTAGGGCGCGTTCCACGGCACCTGCGTGAAGGTGGTGAGGGTGAGACCGGTCAGGCCCTCCTCGCGTGCGCGGTCGGCGACGTACGCGAGAAGGGCGCGGCCCACACCCCGGCGGGCGGCCCCGGGATGCACCGACACCTGTTCCACATGGAAGGCACCGTCCACCGGCTCGCCCATCAGATAGGCGACGGGGCGGTCCTCGTCGTCCGCCGCGACCCACAGATGCCCCGCCCTCCGGTACCGCTCCAGCACCTGTGAGGCGGGCGGCTCGTCCTCCGCGATCTCCACCATGCCCAGTTCGCGGAAGGGAGCGCCGGCGGCGCGCTCGATGTCCTGGAGCAGCGGGAGCTCTCCGGCGGCGGCGGAACGGATGCGCATCCGTCGAGTCTCGGGCACGCCGAGGCGCCGCGCGAGCGATATACCGGGGGTTCAGGCCCCCGAGGCGTCGAGCTCGTCGGCGGGACTGTTGACCGGCTGCGGAACTCCGGTGGGATCCAGCACGAACAGCGGGACGAGCAGTCCGTCGGCGCGTGCCCGGGCGTCGTCCGCGTATCCGGCGAGGGAGAAGTAGACGCCGCGCGAGGACTCCGTCATGGCCGTCAGCCACAGGCACTCCACGTCCCGCACGGAGGCCGGCCGCACGGTCGGATCCACCTGCGCCAGCAGCCCTCGCGCGGCGATGCCGATACCGGACGGCGGGCGCTGATCGGCACGGCGGATGTCCCGGTAGCCCAGCCACCGCAAGTAGAGCGCGGTGGCCGTGACGGCGTCCCGGGCGGTACGGATGGCCACGGGCTGGAAGGCGCGTCGGGGGCTGGGGACGGGAAGGGGCGCGGGAGCGGGCGGGCCGGCGGAAGTCTCACCGGCTGGGATGTCCTCGGTGGCGGTCGCTCCCGACGTTGTCGCTCCCGCCGTTGCGGTGTCGCCGGCCACCGCGATCCGCAGCGTCGTCCCGCACGGGCAGCCCAGTTCCGGGTGTGGCCACTGGGCGCCGCGGCCGCAGGAGGAGCAGCGGACGGTGACCCACTGCTCCTCCCAGGCGGGATGGGTGACGGCGGTGGCCGTGCCCTGCCGGTCGAGGGGCGGGCTGACGGGGGCGCCGCAGACGCAGGGATACGACGGTGCCGCGTAGCGATGCCCGCGCCGACAGGCCGGGCAGCGCACCGGGACGCTCTCGGACATGGCCCCCATCGTCCTCCAGCGAACCCACGGTTGTCCGTCTCTTGACGGCCTTCACCCACCCTCTTACATTAATTCCAGATGGTAGAAGTTATTTTCCATCATGTGGAAGTTCTCGCCGTGGGGTGCGACGGGAGTGCCGATCCGACAGCCGGAGCAGGAGTACTCGATGGCTCGAATGACCGCTGCCCGCGCGGCAGTTGAGATCCTCAAGCGTGAAGGCGTCACCGAGGCGTTCGGTGTCCCGGGTGCGGCGATCAACCCGTTCTACGCGGCTCTGAAGGCTTCCGGCGGCATCCACCACACCCTCGCCCGTCATGTCGAGGGCGCCTCGCACATGGCCGAGGGCTACACCCGCGCCCGACCGGGCAACATCGGCGTCTGCGTCGGCACCTCCGGCCCCGCCGGCACCGACATGATCACCGGCCTGTACTCCGCGACCGGCGACTCCGTCCCGATCCTGTGCGTCACGGGCCAGGCCCCGACCGCCGTGATCCACAAGGAGGACTTCCAGGCCGTCGACATCGCCTCGATCGCCGGGCCGGTGACGAAGACGGCGGTCACCGTGCTCGAAGCCGCCCAGGTTCCGGGCGTCTTCCAGCAGGCCTTCCACGTCATGCGCTCCGGCCGGCCGGGCCCGGTCCTCATCGACCTGCCGGTCGACGTCCAGCTCACCGAGATCGAGTTCGACCCGGACACGTACGAGCCGCTCCCGGCGTACAAGCCCGCCGCGACCCGCGCCCAGATCGAGAAGGCGATCGGGATGCTGAACGCCTCCCGGCGTCCGCTGATCGTGGCCGGCGGCGGTGTCATCAACGCGGACGCGGCCGAACTCCTCGTGGAGTTCGCCGAGTTGACCGGCATCCCGGTCGTCCCGACCCTCATGGGCTGGGGCGTGCTGCCCGACGACCACGAGCTGAACGCCGGCATGGTCGGCCTGCAGACCTCGCACCGCTACGGCAACGCGACCTTCCTGGAGGCCGACTTCGTCCTCGGCATCGGCAACCGCTGGGCCAACCGCCACACCGGCAGGCTGGACGTCTACACGGCCGGCCGGACGTTCGTCCACGTCGACATCGATCCCACCCAGATCGGCAGGATCTTCGCCCCGGACCACGGCGTCACCTCCGACGCCAGGGCCGCGCTGGCACTCTTCGTCGAGGTGGCACGGGAGTCGAAGGCGGCGGGCGAGCTGCCCGACCGCTCCGCCTGGGCGGCCGCCGCGCAGGAGAAGAAGGCCACGCTCCAGCGCCGTACGCACTTCGACGACATCCCCATCAAGCCGCAGCGCGTCTACGAGGAGATGAACAAAGCCTTCGGCCCGGAAACCCGGTACGTCTCCGCGATCGGCCTCTCACAGATCGCCGGCGCCCAGATGCTGCACGTCTTCAGGCCGCGGCACTGGATCAACTGCGGCCAGGCGGGCCCGCTCGGCTGGACCATCCCGGCCGCGCTCGGCGTCGCCACGGCCGACCCGGAGGCGTTGGTCGTCGCCCTCTCCGGTGACTACGACTTCCAGTTCATGATCGAGGAGCTGGCGGTCGGGGCGCAGCACCGGATCCCGTACGTCCATGTGCTGGTGAACAACTCCTACCTGGGCCTGATCCGCCAGGCACAGCTGGCGTTCGACATCGACTTCCAGGTCAGCCTGGAGTTCGAGAACATCAACTCGCCGGAGCTGGGCGTCTACGGCGTCGACCACGTCAAGGTCGCCGAAGGGCTGGGCTGCAAGGCGATCCGGGTGACGGACCCGACGGAACTGGGCGCGGCGTTCGAGCAGGCGAAGAAGCTCGCTGCCCGGTACCGGGTGCCGGTGGTCGTCGAGGTGATCCTGGAGCGGGTCACCGACATCGCGATGTCGAGGACGAACGACATCAGTGACGTCGTCGAGTTCGAGGAGATCGCGACCGAGCCGGCGCACGCCCCGACCTCGATCAGGACACTGAAGGTCTGACAGCCGGCAGCCACCGCACGAAGGGGCGGCCCACCGGGGGAGGGCGGCCCCTTGGGCATGCCCTCAGTCCGAGACGCCGCCGCACGAGTACTCCGAGCGCGGGGAGTGCCGCAGGAGTCCCTTGTCCGCCACCTCCACGCGGGGGATGAGCCCGGCCCGCAGGGCGAAGCGTCCCGCCACGAGACGCAGGGCCGGATCGCCGTGCAGGGCCACCGCCATCGGAGCCTCGTCCGCCGACAGGGTCTTCCGGTCGCGAGGAAGCGGATGCCCGGCGTGAAGGGCGTCGAGCGTACGCCGCCCCGCACGCGTCCGACGCGCCGGAAGGCAACGCAGCAGACCAGCGGCCATCAGCCCACGCCGGATGTCGGCCACCGCTCGCCGTACGCCCGGCCGACCCGACAACTCCCGTACCCCCACGGGCTGTCGCAGTTCGGCGAGCACCGCCTCGGCGAGCGGTGACAGGGCCTGCCCCGCGCCCACGGGCTCCCCCGAGACCCGTACCGTGCCCGGTCGGCCGGCTTCGGCGGCGCCCCGTAGGTACAGGGCCAGCACGGCGACCGTGACGGCGGCGCGGGGACCGCCCCGCAGCAGTGCGACCTCGTACGGCTCCAGCCGGAGCCTCGTACCGCTGCCCATGAACACCCCCCGGCGTGGAGCCCGCCGCCCCCGTGCCGGCGGACTCCACGTGAGGAGAATGTGCCCGCGCCCGGGGGCGGTTGAAGCCCCCGGGCGCGGGTTCAGAGCTTGATTTGAGGGTTCCGTAGCCGGCGTACGACCGTTGTCGTACTCGGCTCACCCCTCGTGGTGCTCGGACAGCCCCGGCCAGTCGTCAGGACCGCCACCCTGCCATTCGACGATGTCGCTCTCCTCGACCTCGACCTGATCGAGGTCGGCGAGCCGCAGCAGCTCGACGACATCGTCCAGGTGGGAGGCGACCCCCAGGCTCTCGTCGTCCGCGGTGACGCGCCGGGAGCCGTCCAGGGCCGGCGGGTGGACCACGACGTGCGGGTGATGCGGTTGCCGCGGGTCGGGGTGCTGTGCGGGATGTGCTGGTGCCATGCCTTCAGCGTCCTGCGGACGGGACGGATCCGCACCCCCACGGTGCACTCCCCGCGTCCGTGCCACCGCCCAGGCCCCGCCGCCCGCGCCTTCACCACCACGCCGGCTCGCACGCCGCCTCGGCCGACCGGATTCCGGGCGGCGCCGGCGCCTGGGTGCGACAGGACGGATGTCGGCGTCGAGCCGCCCGGAGCCTGGGGGAGGGCCGGTCAGACCCGGGCGCCCGACAAGCGTTCCACGGCCCGCAGCAGCGCCGAGTGGTCCAGCCCGCCGTCGCCCTGCGCACGCAGGCTCGCGACCAGTTGGGCGACCACGGCGCCGGCGGGCAGCGCGGCCCCGACCGTGCGGGCGGCGTCGGTGACGATGCCCATGTCCTTGTGGTGGAGGTCGATGCGGAAGCCTGGTGTGAAGTCGCGGTTCAGGAAGTTGGCCTTCTTGCGGGTCAGGACGGTCGATCCCGCGAGGCCGCCGTTGAGGACGTCGAGTGCCGCCTCCAGGTCCACGCCCGACTTCTCCAGGAAGACCACGGCCTCGGCGCACGCCTGGATGTTCACGGCGACGATCAGCTGGTTGGCGGCCTTCACGGTCTGGCCCGAGCCGTGCGGACCGCACAGCACGACAGTCCTGCCGAGCGCTTGGAAGACCGGCCCGGCCTCGTCGAAGTCGGCCTGCTCACCGCCGACCATGATCGACAGCACGGCCTCGATCGCACCGGCCTCGCCCCCTGACACGGGCGCGTCGAGAACGCGGATGCCCTTCACCGCCGCGGCCTTCGCCAGGTCGACCGAGGTCTGGGGGGTGATCGAGGACATGTCGATCAGCAGGGCGCCGGGGCGCGCGTTCTCCAGAATGCCGTCGGGGCCGTAGGCGATGGCCTCGACCTGCGGGGAGGCCGGCACCATCGTGATGACGACGTCGGCGTCCCGGACCGCCTCGGCGACCGAACCGGCGGACCTGCCCCCGGCGGCGGCCAGACGGTCGAGCTTGTCCTGCTCCAGGGTGTGGCCGGTGACGTCGTAACCCGCCTTGATCAGGTTCTCGGACATCGGGGAGCCCATGATGCCGAGGCCTATCCAGCCGATCTTGGGGAGGTTGCTCATGAGGGAGGTGCCTCTCGGTACGGGTGATGGTCAGCGGGCTGCGCGGGCTGCGCGGGCTTCGCGGGGCAGCCAGTCGAAGGCCTGCGCGCTCGGACGGTCGCCCGGCTTGTACTCCAGGCCCACCCAGCCCTCGTAACCGGCCTTCCTCAGCTGCTCGAGGAGGTCCTCCAGCGGGAGCGAGCCGGTGCCCGGGGCGCCGCGTCCGGGGTTGTCGGCGATCTGTACGTGGCCGGTCTTCGCCGCGTACAGATCGATCGCCGACGGCAGGTCCTCGCCGTTCATGGACAGGTGGTAGAGATCCATCAGGAACCGGGCGTTGCCGAGTCCCGTCGTCGCGTTGACCTTGTCGACGATGCCGACGCCGGCCGGGGCGGACACCAGCGGATAGCGCGGGGACTCCCGCCTGTTGAGGGTCTCGACGAGCAGGACGGCTCCGATCCGGTCGGCGGCCCGGGCCGCGAAGGCCAGGTTCTCCAGCGCGAGCGCGTCCTGCTCTGCCGGGTCCACGCCGTCGACGCGGTTGCCGTACAGCGCGTTGAGGGCCGTGCAGCCGAGGGACTGGGCGAAGCCGGCGACCACGTCGACGTTGGCGCGGAACCTCTCCGACTCCTGGCCCGGGACGGACAGGGCGCCCCGGTCCGGTCCGGGGAGTTGGCCGGCGTAGAAGTTCAGGCCCGTGAGCCGGACACCCGCGACCTCGATCGCGTTCTTCAGGGCGTCGAGTTCGGAGCGCTCGGGGGTGGGGGAGCCGACCCAGGGCCACCACAGTTCGACCGCGGTGAAGCCGGCCGCGGCGGCGGCCGCGGGGCGCTCCAGGAGCGGGAGTTCCGTGAAGAGGATCGACAGGTTGACGTTGAAGCGCTGATCTGCGAATCCCATCGGATACCGCGCTCCCTTCCGTGCCGGTGTGTCCGTAGGACTGAGGTGCATTCCGTAATACGGAAATTTGTTTCTGCTTACTGGAAGATTGTCGTCGGGTGGCTGAGGTTGTCAAGAGGGCTCGGCGGCAAACCGACCGCATGCGCCGATGCTGTCTGCCCGGCACGACGGAATGCCGAAGAGCGGTCGCCGGGTTTCCCTCGTGCGATGAGTTCGGTGCCCGGGGCGCCGGCTGCGTGGAGACCGGTCGCGCGTCCCCGCGAGGGGCGTGTTCCGGTCCCGGCGGCCGGTCGGCGGCTGAGGCGAGGTGGACGATGCAGGTCTGGCCGATACAGCGGGGCGCGGCGCGGCGCGGGACGGGCTGCGCCGACGTGACGCGCGTCCTGCAGGCCTGTCTGGACGGCGAAACGGATGAGGTCACTGCCCGTCGGGTCGTCACACATCTGGACGAGTGCGGCGACTGCGGTCTGGAGGCCCGTCTCTACCGCGAGATAAAGAACTCCCTCGCCCGGCAGGGACAGCCCGACGGCAGGGCGGCGGCGCGGCTGCGCTGCTTCGGCGAGTCCCTGCCGCACACCGGTCCGGCCGACGGGCGTGACCGCATCGCTGGTGGGTGAGCGGCACTGCCCACCGTCTGATCCGGCCTTGGGAGTGGGAACCCGCACAGGCCGGTCGCCGGGGAGGAAAAGCTGTCCGTCGTCCTTCTGGTGCGGCATGCGCGGGCAACCCTCGTCAAGATGCGGGACATTGCATCGAATGCTCCGATTGGTCCGGAGGGTTTTCCAGCCCCTGGGAGACACAATGGCGCAGCCGTCGGAGGTGCGGGACAAGGCGTTCGCGGAGTTCGTGCTGCCCGAGGTGGAGGTGCTGCTGAGGGTGGCGATGACGCTGACCGCGCAGCCCGCCGACGCCGAGGACCTGGTGCAGGACACGCTGCTGCGCGCTTACAAGGCGATCGACCGGTTCGACGGCGAGCATCCCCGAGCCTGGCTGTTGACCATCATGCGGCGCGCCGAGATCAACCGGCACCGCCGCCGCAGGCCCTACCTCCTCGCCGACCCGGACACCGATCTGGACCGGCTGGCCGGGGCCGGCACGGTGGCCTCGCCGGAAGAGGCGGTGGTCGACGAGGACTTCGACGAGGTGGTCCGCGCAGCGCTGGCCGCCCTGCCGGACAAGCACCAGCGGGTCGTGCGCCTTGTGGACATCTGCGGGCTCAGTTACGCGGAGGCCGCCGAAGTGCTGGAGGTGCCGGAGGGAACCGTCATGAGCCGGCTGCACCGGGCCCGCAAGTGGATAAGGACCCAGTTGGCGGCGGCCGGACTCGCGCCGAGACCGAAGAGGAGCAGGATGTGATCGGGCGCCGGGGCGGTGGGGCACACCGCCGGATGACCTGCAGGGATGTGGCACGGGCACTCCAGGCGTGCCTGGACGGTGAGGTCGACGAGGTCACCGCGCAGCGGGTGGCCGTCCATGGGGAGGGCTGCCGCCGCTGCGGAGTCGAGATCACCGTCTACCGGGAGATCAAGAACTCGCTGGCCCGTCAGGAGGTGCCGGACGAGGCCGCCATGGCCCGCCTGCGCGCATTCGGCGCCGACTTGCTCACCACCGGACCGGCAGAGGCGGGCGACGAGGCGGCCCGTCTCGGCGGAACCTGAGCCAACCGGCGTCGCGCCGCGACGACCGCGTGGGTGCTCCCGGTTCGCACGAGCACCTCTGCGCCCCGACGTCGGGTGATCGAAAGGGGCGACGGCTCGGCAGATGGTGTTGCTCAATGTGAGCGTCGGTCTGGCCAAGCTGGGCACCGGACGCCTCGGGCCCGGTGACGCGCACGCCATCGGGGTCACCGAGCTCTTCCGGGGCGGTGACATCTTCCCGTCCGGCCACGCGGCCAACAGCGTCGTCATCTGGGGGACGCTCGCCTACCTGGCCCCGCGTCACCGCAGACCGCGGGCGTGCTGGCCGCTCTGGCCGCCCTGGTGGTCGGTCTGACCTCCGTCTACCTGGGCTTCCACTGGTTCAGCGACGCCCTGGGCGGCTGGGCCGCAGGGGCCCTGGTGCTGCTGGCCCTGCCGTGCTGCGAACCGTTCGCCGAGCGGGTGGCCGTATGGATCATGGGGCTCCGCTCGCGGCCCGGTGCCGATCCCGCGCCCCGGCCGGTTCCGGCGGCCGCGTTCGCCCGAATGCCGCGGCCCGTGAACGCGGCGGGCCGGAGGGGCGAGTGGGCCGACGGCCATACCGTCTCGCCCGGGTGCGGCAGCGCTGGGGCCCCCGCCTCGTACGACCGCGTCGCGGCGGGTGAGCTCCGCTGTGAGGACAGTCGCTTTCCGTCCCACGATCGCTTTCCTCGCCAGGGTCGCTGTCCGTCCCAGGATCGCTTTCCGCCCCAGGATATGGAATGAGTGCGGACCGCCGCGGGTTCCCGGTATGACGTGAATGCCCCGCAATGTTCCCTACGGACCTGTGTCGGCGGAATGAACGCCTGGGGCGATGCCGATCGCGTCGGCCGCGGGGTGCCTGCTGCGGGAAGCCGTGGGGGCGCCGCGAGCCGGTGCTCGACAACGGAGATCACCAGTGGCAGTTCATGTTCTGATCGCGGAGGACCACGCGGTGGTCCGGCAAGGCCTGCGTGACTTCCTGAGCCTTGACGGCGACATCGCGGTGGCCGGTGAGACGACCAATGGCCGGGAGGCCGTACGGCTGGCCCGGGAGCTGAGCCCGGATGTGGTGCTGATGGACCTGATGATGCCCGTGATGGACGGCATCGAGGCCACGGAGCGGATCCGCCGGGAGCTCCCCGAGGTCAGGGTCGTGGCGCTGACCGGCGCGCTCGACGGTGCCGCGGTGATGGCGGCGATCCGGGCGGGCGCCACGGGGTTCCTGCTGAAGAACGCGGAGGCCGACGAGCTGCGGCACGCGGTGAAGGCCGCGGCGGCCGGGCGGACGTACGTCTCCAGCGGCGCGGTCGCCCGGCTGGTGGACCAGGCCGCGGGCGAAACCAGGCCGGAGCGTCTCACCGAGCGCGAGTCGGAGGTCCTGGTCATGCTCGCCCGTGGCAAGGCGAACAAGGAGATCGCCCGCGAGCTGCGGATCGGGCAACAGACCGTGAAGACGTATGTCAGCCACATCTTCGACAAGCTCGGGGTGCACAGCCGGACGCAGGCGGTCGCGCACGCCCTGCGACTGGGGCTGCTGCCGTCCGGTGAACTCGCTTCCGGCCTGGTCACGACGGACGAGTACCGGTGGTCGGCGTGACCGACCTGACGTCCCCCGCACTCCCGGAAGCGTCAGCAAGGACGCCGCACGGCGAGAGGGGGGACAGCGGTCGGCCGCCGCGGGGAGAAGCCGTCGCGGAGGCGCTCCTCGTGCTGGATTTCCAGGGGCTGGTACGGAGCGTCGGCGTGGGTGCCGCCCTGCTGGACGGTCACGGCCCGGCCGACCTCGTCGGGCGGCATGTCTCGCTCGTCTACCCGCCCGAGGACGTGGTGTCGGGCGCGGCGGCCCGCGCGTTGGACGCGGCCGCCGGCCTCGGCACGCACCGCGAATGCGCCTGGCGGGTCCGCTCGGACGGATCGCGTCTGTGGGCAGAGACCGAGATCACGGCGACCCGGGACGCGCACGGACGCCTGACGGGCTACTGCGTCGTCATCCGCGACCTGAGCGCACGCTGGCGGTACGAGCGGTGGCAGCGGGCGCTCGCCGAGGTGACCCGGAGCGTGGTCGAGGGCCGCCCCGGCCCCCACGTGCTCGCGCTGGCCGCGCGCCGAGTGCGACAGTCCGTCGGTGCCGAGGCGGTCCGGGTGCTGGCACTGGACTGGGGCGACACACTCACCGTGTGCGCCGTGGACGGCGTCGGGGCCACGGCCGCACGCGGCCTGTTGATGCCGGGGGAGTCGGAGCTGGCGAACGAGGTGGTCCGCGCCGGACGCCCGCGGATCGTCTCCGACACCGACCACGAGCCGTCGAAGCCGCGTGCGGCGCTGCGCGGCGCCGGGCTGGAATCGGTCCTGTACGTGCCTTTGACGGTCCGCGACCGGGTCGTCGGGCTGCTGGAGGTGGCGAACCGGCGGGGCGGGCGCTGCTTGACGCCGGAGAACCTGCGGATCGTGGAACCCTTCACCGGGCCGGTCGGGCTGGCGGTCGAGCAGGCGCGAGCCGACGAGGATCTGGACGGGCCGGGCCGTCGGTCCGCGGGCGGGCAGGACGCCGTGCGGCAGGCATTGAACTCCGTGGCCGCCGAGGCGGTCACCCGCACCGGCGCCGTGTGCTGCGAGGTCTACCTGCTCGAACCGGAGGCAGGTCTGCGCCCGGCAGGCGGCCACGGTGGTGTCGGGCCGCTGCCCTGCGACCCGGCGGAGCGGTCCGTCGCCCGTCTCTCGCGCGTGGCGATGGAGGCGATCACGGCGGTGGCCCCGGTGCTCAGGGGCGGCGGGGAGGACGAGGGCGGCGGAGAGGACGGGGAGGGCAAGGACGACGGGGAGAGCATCGGCCACGGGCAGAGCCAGGACCGGCAGACCAAGGACCGGCAGACCAAGGACGGGCAGACCAAGGACGGGGAGAGCCAGTACGACGGGGAGAGCCAGTACGGCGGGCAGAGCCAGTACAACAGGCAGCGCAAGGACACGGCCGCCGGGTGGGACCCGGGGTCCGCCCCGGAAGTCGCTCGTCCCCGAAGGCCACCACCCCCGCCTTCCGGGGACGTGCTGGTTGCCCTGCCGCTCTTGTGCCGTGCGGAGGCGGTCGGCGCACTGTGCTGCCGGTTCCCCCGCGGGCGGCAGCCTGGTGGCGAGGACCTCGGGGCGCTCCAGGCCCTCACGGTCAGGGCCGTCGCCGCCGTGGAGGCGCAGCGGCTGTGGGGGGTGGCCCGGGAGCAGGCGGCGCGTGAGGAGCGGCGGCGCCTGGCCCGCGAGCTGCACGACTCCCTGTGCCCGACCCTGTACGGCATCGCCCTGAACGCGTGTACGGCCCGGGAACTCCTCGGCCCCGAGGGCACGGGCGCGCGCCGGCCGATCGCCTCTGTGCTGCGGCTGGCCGACGCGGGGCTGGACGAGGTCCGGTCGATCCTCTGCCGGCTCAGCCCCGAGTCACTGGAGACGGAGGGGCTGGTCGTCGCGCTGACCCGCTACCTGGACCAGATGCGCGTCCGGCACGGTCTCGTCACCGAGGCCAGGCTCGCGGCAGAGCCGAACGCGGCACCGGAGGTCAAGCACGCGCTGTACCGGATCGCCCAGGAAGCGCTGCACAACGTCGTCAAGCACGCGGCGGCGCGGCATGTCCTGCTGCGCCTGTGCACCACGCCCGAGTCCGTCACGCTCGTGGTCACGGACGACGGCGTCGGCTTCGACACCGGCAGTTCCTTCCCCGGGCACCTGGGCCTGCGTTCCATGCGGGAGCGGGCGCGGGAGGCGGGCGGCACCCTGGCGGTGGACAGCCGTCCCGGCCATGGGACCCGGATCCGGGCCACAGTCCCGGCGCGGCCGACACCGGACGGCCCGTACGCCGGATGACCGCCGACGGACCGTGACCGCGCCGTGCCGGTGGCTCCTGCCGGTCACCGCCGGCGCGAGCTTCCTGACGTGCGCCTGCTGGCTCGCCCACGCGCTCGCCCTGACGGGGGAGGTTGCCCAGGCGCGCGGGAGGTCTTCGGGCGCGCCGCCGGGTACGCCGACGGGTACGCCGACCAGTCCGCCGGCAACATCGGGCTGCCGGCGGAGAAGGCGGACCCGGTGGGACGGAAGCTGCCGGGCGGCGTCCCGCGGGCCCTCAGTCACCTCGGGCCGGTCGACGCGGCCTGGGCGATCGGCGGACGCATGCCACCCCATACGGCGAAGAGGCCGCGGACGGTGTCCGCGACCTCTCAGCCTCACAGACCCTTACGGGTCACTTCGATGTGTTGCCGGCATCCTTCTTGGCCTGGCCCATTGGGGCCTGGTACATGGACACCAGCGCCTTCTTGCCCGGGTCCAGGGTCTTCCAGTCGTTCTTGAGAACGCCGCCGGTGTCGCCGGAGTCGGGGTTCCAGCACCAGTACGTGTAGCTGATGCCGTTCTTCTTCATGTACTGCATCAGGCTCTTCTGCCAGACGGCCTCGGTGCTGTTGCCCGCACTCTTCTTGCCGCCGAACTCACCGACCAGTATGGGGGCGGTGTTGTTCTTCTTCAGGTAGCCCCAGTGCTTGTCCCAGAAGGCGGGCATGTTGTTGGGGAAGGCCTTGTCCATGAACCAGTTCTGGTTGTAGACGCCGGGGCCGTAGTCGTGGGCGGAGTACACGACCTTGTCGGCTTCCTTGAGCTTGACCGGGTGCTCCTTGGCGCCCCGCAGCTCGCCGCCCCACCAGGTCGACTCGTTCTTGTACTTGTCGTTGCCCTCGACGAAGACCAGCCAGTTCTTGTTGACCGAGTGGATCGTGTTGCCGGCCTTCTCGGCGGCCATCTTCCAGTCGGTCTTGGGATTGCCGTCGCCCCAGGTGGCCTGGCCGCGCGGCTCGTTGTGCAGGTCGGCGCCGATGACCCTGTCGTTGTCCTTGTAGCGTTCGGCCAGCATCTTCCAGTCGGACAGCCACTTGCTCTCGGAGAGATTCTGGGTGTACCAGAGCTCGCTCTGACCGTACTGGTCCGGCCGGTGCTGGTCGAGAATGACCATCATCCCGTGCTTGGTGGCGCTCTTGACGACCTTGTCCATGATCTGGAGACCGTTGAGGCCCTTGAGCTCGGGGTTCAGCTTGTAGTCGATGCCGTTCGGCTTGCTGCCCGCGTCGAACAGTTCGTTGGAGTACGGCAGCCGGAGCGTGTTGAACCCGGTGTCGACCATCTGCTCGACCATGGAGTCGAGGTTGCGCTTCCACAGGCCGTGCGGCGCGAACGTGCCGGTCTCGGAACCGAACCAGTTGACGCCGGTCAGGACCGTCTTCTTGCCGTTCGCGTCCACGATGTCGCCCCCATCGGTGTGCAGGGGGCCGTGCACGGCGCTGCTCTTGTCGGAGGCGTCGGCCGAATTCACCGTGAGCGCGGTCACGGCACCACCGACCGAGGCGACCGCGACGGCCGCTCCCGCGGCACCGAGCACCAGTCGGCGTCGGCTGATACCACGCTTCTTCTCGGGCGTGGACATCGTGCGGTCGGTGTGGTTTTCCATGGGGGAATTCATGCGCTGATACTCCTGAGAAATTCGGGTGCGGCGGTCTTGAGAATGCAGACGGGCGGTGTTTTCGCCGACGATTCCGGGCACTTTCTCGGCGTTTCGCTCACGGCTGTGAGAAGGACGAGCAAAGCCAGCGGAAAGAGTTCGCCGAGCTGGTGGGACAGCCGGTCCGGCGTGTCCGCGTCGACCAGCAGCACATCCGGGCTCACGTCGCTGACGAGCGATATTGCCTCGACTGCGGCGGCCACGGCGCCCACGAGTTCACATCCGGGCTCGTCCTCCACGAGATCGGCCAGAGCCGCTCGCACCTGCGGGTGAGACTCCACGATGAGAACTTTTTTCATGGGCGGCGGACTCCTTCGGGGTTTTTGCTGCCATGCCCACGAGATTAGAAATGGAGCCGAGATCGAATCGCCGTACGAGCGACCGAATTCCATGCACACCAAACGGCCGAATTCGGGCTACCTCAATTGAGGTAGCCCGAATTCGGCCGTTTGGTTACTTATATTCCTTATGTCGGGTTGATAGAGGTGCGGGCGCGCGGATCCGTGTCATCGGGCGAGCGGGCAGGCGCACCGCGCGTCGAGGAGACCTGCGTCCGCCGGGCGGCCTTCGGCCTGGCGAGGGGCTTGCCCCGGAGGCGGGCGTCGGCGCCAGGGACGGCGGTGCGGGTGGTCGTGTCAGTCCCGCCGTAGCGGGTGGTCGTGTCAGTCCCGCCGTATCCGTCCCGGGCCCGCCCTTACCCCTCGGTCTTCGCGAGCGTGCTCATCCCGGGCCGCGACGGCCGCGACGGCCGCAACGGCCGCGACCGGCACCGTCCGCGTACCGGGGGCGGTGGCGCGGCGGAAGCGGTCGGTCGTGCTGAGGCGGTCGGTCGTGCTGAGGCAGTCGGCGCGGGCGAGGGCGTCTGGCGCGAGAACCATCTGCGCCCTTGCTCGGCCGATGCTCCGGGTGAACCTCTCGGAGTCGCGGAGTCTTCACGCACTCACAGGGCAGGCGGGGCGTCCGGGACGGTGCACGGGCGGGTGCCGACGCGCAAAGGCGAGGCCGGCAGGGCGGGAGGACCGGTGGTGCCGGCCTGCCGGCCGGGGAAGACCGGGGCGTCGGCCACCGCGGGGGCGACCGCGGACGGGATCCCGACTGCGTGCGACAACGTTGTCAGTCAGCTCGGTTCCGCCGCGGCGCGAAGACGCGCGCCCCGGGGCCGGTGCCTCGGGGCGCGCGCCTTGGAACGAATCGTTCGATCGGCCCGCCGTCAGTCGTCGTCCGACGGGGTGACGCTGCGTCGGATCAGGAACCATGCGGGGACGGCCAGCACGATGAGTCCCCCCATCACCGCCGCGACCACCAGTGTCGGTCCGGTGTCGGAGGAGTGGAAGGCGGTGCGGTCCGAGGCGTCCACCGCCTGGTTGGCCGGCTTCCCGCTCGCGGCGGGCGAGGAGTCGTGGCCCGCCAAGGCCGCCGCGGAGGCGACGATGCCGAAGCCGTAGCGGGGGTCCCATCTGCCCGAGTTGTGGGTGGCCGTCTCGGTCAGTTCCCGAGTGACCTTGCTGACGGTCCACTTCGGGTGCTCGGCACGCAGCAGCGCCGCGGAGGCGGCCACCCAGCCGGCCGCGTACCCGGTGCCGGAGCCGGTCCAGTAGCCGTCGTTGCGCGCGGTGGTCAGGATGTCCACGCCCGGCGCGGCCAGGTCCACGTCCTTGCCGTGGTGGGAGTCGGGCCAGACACTGCCCTTCTTGTCGGTGGCGGCCACCGACAGGACCCGCGGAAAGGCGGCCGGATAGCTCGCCGCGTTCCCGGTCCGCCCGGTGTCACCCGCGCCGGCCACGACCAGGGCCCCCTGCTGGGACGCGTAGTCGACCGCTGTCTTCAGGTCGTCGCTGGCCTGGGGGGTGGAGACGGTGACGTCGATGACCTGGGCGCCCTGGCGGGCGGCGTTCGTGATGGCCCTCGCGGTGGCCGCGGTCAGGGCCTTGTCGTTGCGGAAGACCCGGAAGGGAAGGATGCGCGCTTCCGGGGCGAGGCCGTGCAGGCCGTCGCCGCGGTAGTTGCGGCCGGTGCCGGCGATGATGCCCGCCTGGTGGGTGCCCTGAACCTCCGCGGCGCCCTGGTCGCGCCGGCCGTCGACGGTCGAGCCGTCGCCGACATCGGCGCCCTTGACGACGCGGCCCTTGAGGTCGGGATGGGTGGCGTCGACACCGGTGCCTATCACCGCGACCGTCACGCCGTGACCTTTCGTGGTCCGCCAGGCCTGATTGGCCCTGAGTGCGTTCAGCGCCCACTCGGACGCGCGCAACGAGCCGGAATCCGCAGGTGCTCCGGCGCCGGTTCCGGCCGGAGCAGCGGTGAGCGACGTGAAGACCGTGAGGGTCAGTGCGGCGGTGCCGACCAGGGCACGCCCCGCACGTACCGCCCCCGAAGCTGTGTGACCTGCCATCGTGACGCCCCTTACCCTGAGGCTGGATGCGACGCGGGACCTCCCTGGGCGGGGGCCCGATCTCTTGAGCGTCCATGGCCGCTGCCAGGCGTAGCACCCGCCGATGGGTGAGAGGTCACTCCCCTCTTCGGGGGAGAGCGAGGGTCGGTCGATGGCCCGCCGTGCGGGCTTTGAGGTGCCTCTCCCCCAAATGGGGGTGCGAAAAGACCCCCTGAAAGGGGGGCCCTCACTCACCCGTTCACGTGATGTTCGCGTCTGCCTTTGAGCGCAGGCTGGTGTGCACGAGGTCCCGCCGCGCGACGCGGAAGGGGACGCTCTCTCGCTTGGAGGAGCCGCGATGCACCACTTCCGGACGGCATCCGTGCACACCGACGAGCCGCGACCAGAAGCAGAACTCTCCCGGATTCCTCCCGATTCCCCGGCATCGGCCGGCCGGACGAGAGGACGTGCCGCACGTCGCATGCTGCGGTTCGCGGTGGTCGGCGGTGCGGGCACGGTCGTGAACACGGCAGCTCTGTACGTCCTTCACCGCCTGCTGGGGGTGCCGCTCGTCGCTGCCTCCGCCGTGGCCGTCGAACTCGCCGTCGTCCACAACTACGTGTTCAACAACCGGTGGACCTTCGGGATGCGTGTCCTGTCGGTGAGGCGGCTCGGGAAGTTCAACGTGTCCATGCTCGCCGGTCTCGCGGTCAACGTGCTGGTCCTGTGGGCCCTGGTGCGCGGCGGAGTCGGCCTGTTGCCCGCGAATCTCCTGGCCATCGGCGCCGCCCTCGCGGTCAACTACGCCTCCAGCGCGGTCTGGGTGTGGGGCGGGACCCAAGGGAGCAGCCGATGATGAACCTCCTTCTGTACACCGGACTGATCCTGGTCTCCGTCCTGCTCACCGTGCAGTCGGCCCACGTCCTGTACCTGATGCTCTACACCTGGGACCAGCCGGACGCCGAGAAGGAGACCCGGGGGCCGGAGGAGTTCCTGGCGCCGAGGCTGTCCTTCAGCGTGCTGCTGCCGGCCCGGCACGAGGAGGACGTCATCCAGACCACCATCGACCGGGTGGTGCGCGCCGACTATCCGGCGGATCTGCTGGAGGTCTTCGTGATCTGCTCGGCGGACGACACCGGCACGATCGCCAAGGCCGAGGAGAAGATCGCAGAACTCGACCGCGAGGGACTGCGCAACGTCGAGGTCGTCGTCTTCGACGACACGCCCGTCAACAAGCCGCACGGCCTCAACGCCGCCCTGCCGGAGACCAGTCACGACGTGGTGACCATCTTCGACGCGGAGGACGACATCCATCCCGCGATCTTCGACCTGGTCAACACCGTGATGATCCAGGACGAGGTCGAAGTGGTCCAGGCCGGCGTGCAGCTGATGAACTATCAGTCCACCTGGTACTCCGCACTGAACGTCCTGGAGTACTTCTTCTGGTTCAAGAGCCGCCTGCACTACCACGCGCGTTGGGGATCCATCCCGCTCGGTGGCAACACCGTGTTCTTCCAACGGGAGTTGCTGGTTGCCCTCGGCGGCTGGGACGACCACAACCTCACCGAGGACGCGGACCTGGGCCTGAGGATCTCCGCCGCGGGGAAGCGGGTGCGGGTGGTCTACGACGACCGCTACGTGACCAAGGAGGAGACGCCGCCGACCCTCGGGCACTTCGTCCGGCAGCGAACTCGCTGGAGCCAGGGGTTCATGCAGACCCTGAGCAAGGGCACCTGGAAGCAGATGCCCACCCGCAAGCAGCGCTGGCTCGCCTTCTACGTGCTGGCCTTCCCGCACGGACAGGCGCTGCTCGGCTTCTACCTCCTCTTCTCCCTCGGCATGATGTTCTTCCTGCGGGTGCCGGTGCTGGTCGCACTCGTCTCCTGGCTGCCCGTGCTGATGCTCATGGCCCACTTCGTGACCCAGGCGGTCGGCCTGTACGAGTTCACCGACGCCCACGGCCTGGAGGCCAGTCCGAAGGCCGTCCTGAGAATGGCCGTCGCCTGGTACCCGTACCAGCTCGTGCTCGCCTACGCCGCGGTACGCGCCATGCGGCGTCAGCTGACCGGCCAGCACAACTGGGAGAAGACCCAACACGTCGGCGCCCACCGGACCGAGACTTCAGAGGCGAATTCCCATGCCGCGTGAGACGAGACCGCAACTGGTCGTCATCCAGGACGGGGATCCCGCGGAGAGCGGACAGAGCCCCACGCCCGGGCGGAACCCCCAACCGGCCATCACGGAGGGCAGGTTCCCCCGACTGGGACCCCGCGGGCGGATCGCCCTGGGCGCCGCCGTGCTCACCGGGCTCGCCACCCACGGCTGGCACCTGTTCCAGTACCCGCTGTACCTCACCGACGAGGGCATCTACATGCAGCGGGCGTGGTCGCTGGTGAGGCAGACACGGCTGTCGCCGTACACCTACGACTACGACCACGCGCCCGGCGGCTGGATCCAGCTCGCCGGCTGGGCCTTCCCGCTGCCGAACCAGTTCGAGACGTTCGGCAACGCGATCAACACCGGTCGGTTCCTGATGCTGATGGTCCACCTCGTCAGCGTGGTCCTGGTCTTCGAGATCGTCCGGCGACTGTCCGGCAGCGTGCTCGCCGCCTCCGTGGCCGCCTTCTTCTACAACTTCTCGCCGCTCGCCATCTACTACCAGCGGCAGGTCCTGCTGGACAACCTCATGATGTTCTGGGTGCTGCTGAGCCTGTTCCTGCTGCTCTGCCGCGACCTGAGGATCCGTCACGCTCTGGGCGCCGGGGCCGTGCTGGGGGTCGCCCTGATCACCAAGGAGAACGCGGTCTTCTTCATCCCCAGCCTGCTGTACCTCCTGCACCGCAGGGTCCGGGGTTCCACCCAGCGCCGGTTCGCCACGTCGTTGTGGCCGCTCGCTGTGATCATCGCGGTGGGCACGTATGTCCTGTACGCGCTGCTGAAGAACGAACTCGTGCCCACCGGGCTCGACTTCGACCTGAAGAAGCCGCCGGCCGACCACGTGTCGCTGCTCTACACCCTGTGGTGGCAGCTCCACCGCAGCCAAGGGTCCCTGCTCAGCCCGGGCGGGCTCCTCTACGGCAGCTGGATCCCCCGGGACGGGCTGTTTCTGCTCGCCGGCCTGCTCACCATGACGGCCGCCCTGTACTGGGGCTTCAGGGACCGGCAACGGAACCTCGGCTTCCTGGTCATCGGCACGCTCGGCCTCGCCTACGCCTTCTACCTGGTGCGCGGCAGTGTCCTGCTGGACTTCTACGTCACCCCCCTGATCCCCCTGTTCGCGATGACCACCGGCTTGGTGACGCACCGGCTGCTCGCGCGGCTGCGCCCTGGGCTGCGGATCGCGCTGCCCGCCGTAGCCGGGGCCCTCCTGCTGCTCCTGCCGGCCACCGGCTACCTTCTGACGGTCAACGACGAGGGACGCGTCGCGATCGCGGACCAGTACCAGCCGAAGCTGAACCTGACCCGCATGCAGGAGCAACAGATCGCCTGGATACGGAAGAACGTCCCGTCGAACGCGCGGATCATCATGGACGACGACCTGTGGAGCGAACTCCACGACGTCCCGCCGTTCTACCCGTCCGCGCATTCCCACTGGAACGCATCGTCCGACCCCGACGTGCGCGACAAGCTCTTCGCCAGGAAATGGCAGAACGTCGACTACATCATCATGTCCAACAAGATGCGGCAGTCCATCGACGGAAACAACGGCGACGGCCGCGAGAACTGGATCCTGACCGCGCTGAGGAACTCGCAGAAGGTCTGGGAGACCAGTCAGGGCGACATCAAGCTGCAGATCTACCGGGTCGGTTAGTGCCGGGCCGAGGAGGTGACCGACATGCCTGAGAA
Organism: Streptomyces cellulosae; assembly: GCF_000721105.1. GTDB lineage: Bacteria > Actinomycetota > Actinomycetes > Streptomycetales > Streptomycetaceae > Streptomyces > Streptomyces cellulosae_A. The sequence continues at coordinate 49,056 of NZ_JOEV01000027.1, read as the reverse complement.
CCCCGAGAACAGGGGAAGGGACATTCCCGAGAAGGCCGAACAGCCGTCCCCAGGAGACACCGGGGAAACCGGGGGAACCGGGGGAAAGAAGGGACGGTTCACCTGGAAGAAGGTACTGCTGCTCGCCATAGCCTTGGTGGTCGTGGGCTCGCTCGTCCAGGTCATCGCGAAGAGCGGGGGTTTCGGCGGCGCGCTCAACACCACCGGCGGCAAGCCCGGGCAGAAGGACGCGCCCTCAGAGGTCAGGACGCCCACTCGGAAGCCGAAAACAGTCGAACTGCGCGGTCAGAAGATCCCCCGGCAGGCCGGGCCGATCATCGTGGTCAATCCCGGCCTGGTCACCCCCGGCGGCAAGGCCACGATCCAGGGCGCCGGCTTCGACGCCAGATCCACCGTGGACCTGCTGCTGAAGACATCGGCGAAGCAGAGCCAGGGCAAGAACCTCGCTTCGGCGAAGGTCGACCGGACCGGGTCGCTCAACACACAGATCACCGTGCCCGACAGCGTCAGCAAAGGCGCCACGCTGGTCGCGCAGCAGCGCGACGCGGACAACGTGGCCCAGGCCCAGCTCGTCGCGGGCGGTGTGGTCGGTGCCGTGAAGATCAGCAAAACGGTGGGCAAGCCCGGGGACTCGGTGTCCCTGAACGTACGGGGCTTCCGGGCCGGGGAGCGGATCAAGGTCTACTGGGGCCGCGCCGGCGGCACTCCCGACGCCGTCCTGACCGCCGACGGCTCCGGAGGCATCGGCCGCGCGGACATCAAGGTCGGTGTCGCCCCGACCGGCGTCGGCACACTGATCCTGGTCGGCGAGAAGAGCAAGACCACGGCCACTGCCCCGTTCCAGGTCCTGGGCCTGTACCCCTCGCTCAAGTCGTCGCCGTACGCCCTGAAATCCGGGCGGCAGATCACTGTGTCCGCCTCCGGGTTCGCCCCCAACGAGCGCGTCCTCTTCTACATCAACAGCGCCGGCGGTATCCCGGCCTTCACCGCCAACGCCGACGCGAACGGCAAGGTCGGATCCGTGGCCTTCGCCGTGCCGTTCGGCCTGGAGGGCCGTCAGAGCGTCACGGCGATCGGCGACCGGACGCGGGCGGTGGTCCGCTCGGGCTTCCAGGTGATGCCGTACACGCCGGCCGCCGAGCCGAGCACGTACACGGGCAAGGCTGGTACGGCAGTGACCTTCTACGTCTCCGGCTTCGCCCCGAAGGAGACCGTGACTCTCTACGGAGGCGGCCAGAACGGCGACGAGAAGAAGCTCGCCACCTTCCAGGTCGACGACAAGGGCGCGGCGAAGGCCGTCGGCTCCTACAAGATCACCCCGGCGGACGAGGGAGGCGTGAGCTTCAAACTCGTCGGCAGCAAGAGCGGAGGCACAGCGAAGGCCGCCGTCAACGCCAGCCAGAAGCAGGGCCAGCAGGATCAAGGACAGGGACAGGGCCAGGGTCAGCAGGACCAGGGACAGGGCCAGGGTCAGCAGGACCAGGGCCAGGACCAGGGCCAGCAGGACCAGGGCCAGCAGGACCAAGGCCAGTAGGCCGGGCGCCGGAACGGACGAGCGGTCCGCAGCCGCAGAGCGGCGGACCATGTGAGGAGAACACCATGAGTGTCGTCTTCGGGCCCAACAGCCGACGGGTCCTGCAGTTCCTCACCCACATCGAGGATTTGTCGCCACAGGAGATCGACCGGGTGGCCGGCCTGTGGCGTCAGACCTCCAGCCAGACCCGTGCCGAGGCATGGGCGGAGGTCCGGCGCACCACCACCGACGAGGAGCGCTACCGCATCCTCGTGGCCGCTTCGGTGGCCCGCCGGGCGGCCCTGGACACCGCCCAGAGCTACCACCGGCACGACTGGGCGTTCTGGGCGGCGGTGTGGGACGCGGTGATGGCGATCGCCGTCTGCGACCGGATCGGAGGCCACTACGACACGCTGATCGCCCCGGTCGCCGCCGTCATGCCGTCTCTGGGGATCTGCCGGCGCGACGAGCTCGGCACCCGCCACCTGCCGAATGCCGTGCTCGGACGGAGCGGACAGCCATGAACCACCGCATCCCCGTCATGGTGGCCGACAACGACGCCGAGGTCCGTGAGGCGCTTGCCGACCTGGTCGAGTCGCACCCGGCCTTCGAGCTGGTGGGCCTCGCCGCCGACCACGCCCAGACCGTGTCCGTGGCGAGCCAGGCACGCCCCAGGGTCCTGGTCCTGGACGTGCAGATGCCCCACGGCGACGCCTCCGGCACCGTGCGCACCCTCCGTGAACGAGCCCCGGAGACACGGATTCTGGCCCTGTCCGCATACGCCGACCGCGAGACGGTGACGGACGTGCTCGCGGCCGGCGCCGTCGGCTATCTCGTCAAGGGCGCGCCGGCGGAGGAGATCCTGGAAGCGATCACCCGTGCCGCTCGTGGCCAGTTCAGCATGGCGGCCGAACTCGCCGAGGCCTGCCTGGAGCCGCTGCGGCGAGCCGTGCGGCCGCCGGCCCCGGGCGCGCGAGGCCCGACCGTGCGCATCGAGGAGAAGGCGTGCCTGGACGTGCTGGAACAGGCCCCGTGCGGTGTGCTCGTCACCGAGGCCCATGACCGTGTCGAACTCGCCAACGCCCACGCCAGGCGGATGTTCGGCTACAGCACCGCCGAACTGCGCGGTAAGCGGCTCGGTGACCTGCTGCCCGAACTGCCCGGCGTCGAAGCGGCGATCGGACAGCAGATCGTCCCCGCGCCGGCGACACCGGGTCTGCGCCGTGACGGCTCGGAGTTCCCCGCCAGGGTCGGTGGCGGCCGGCTGCGGGGCGGCCGTTCACGGTACGTGGTCTACGTGACGGACCTGAGCGAGACGGGCGGGTCCGGTGACCGGCTGCGCCAGTACGTCGAGTCCTCCCCGGACGCCATGATGATCGTGGATGCCGAGGGCCGCATCCGTCAGGCCAGTCCTCGCACCGAGACGCTGTTCGGCTACCCCCGGGAGCAGTTGCTCGGCATGCGCGTCGAGACGCTGATGCCCGACCAGCCGCTGACCGTCTCGCTGCGGGACTGGGCGGACCCGCGGCAGGAACTGGCCGGCCACAGTGTGGAGTTGGTCGGCCGGCGTCAGGACACCAAGCAGTTCCCCGCCGACGTGAGCGTCAGCCCGCTCCAGACCTCCGAGGGCGCGTTCGCCGTCCTGACGGTCCGCGACATCACCGAGGTCCAGCGCGCCCAGTTCGTCCTCGAACGCAGCCTGGAACTTCTGGAAGGAACCGACCGCGACCGGCAGGCGCTGCTCAGCCATCTCATCCACGCCCAGGAGGAGGAGCGCAGGCGCATCGCCGCCGACATCCACGACGACACCATTCAGGTCATCACCGCCGCGGGACTGCGCCTGCAGCAGCTTCGCAGACGACTGACGGACCCCCAGGACGTACAGGTGATGGACAAGCTGGACGAGACCCTCAAACTCTCGCTCAGCCGCCTGCGCCAGCTCATCTTCGACCTGCGGCCCTCCAGCCTGGAGCACGGGAGCCTGGCCACCGCCCTGCAGACCTTCCTCGACCGCATGCACGCCGACACCGGCACGTCCTACAAATTCGAGGACCACCTGGACAAGGCCCTCCCGGTCGAGACCATGGTGGTCGTCTATCGGACCGCGCAGGAAGTCCTGATCAACGTGCGCAAGCACGCCCGGGCCAAGATGGTCCGTGTGCAGCTGCTGGGCGTGGACGACGGCTGTCTGATGCGGATCGTCGACGACGGAGTGGGGTACGACCCCTTCGAAGTGGAGTCCCGCCCGGGCCACCTCGGCCTCACCCTCATCCACGAACGCGCACAGATCGCCGGAGGCTGGAGCCGCGTGGAGAGCGCACCGGGCGCCGGCACCACGGTCGAGTTCTGGGTGCCGCTCACGGAGGCCGGGACGGAGGACAACGGTGCGGCGTCCGCATCGAAAGACACCGGGCCATGAGGAGCGCATCCGACCTCATCAAGGTGCTGCTCGTCGAAGACCACCGGGCCGTCGCCGAAGGACTGTGGGCCCTGCTGGACGAGTACGACGACTTGACCGTGGTCGGCTGGGCCGACTCCGTGGCCGAAGTCGTACCGATGACGGTCGAACTGTCCCCGAAGGTGGCACTCATCGACTACCGGCTGCCCGACGGCACCGGCGCCGAGGCCGCGGCCCGCATCCGGGAGGAGGACCCCGACGTGGTGGTCGTCTTCCTCAGCGCCGACACCAGCGACGCCGCCCTGCTCGCCGCGGTCGAGGCGGGCGCCAGCGGATACCTGCTCAAGTCGGCCGGAGGTGACGAGATCGCCGCGGCGATCCGCGCCGCGGACGCGGGCGAGACCCTCATTCCCGCCCGCACCCTGATGGAGGTTCTCGCCCGCCACCGCGAGAGCACCCGCCTCACCGCCCAGCAGACGGAACGACTTCAGAGCCTCACCGCCCGGGAAGAGGAGATCCTCTCCCTCATGTCCCACGGCCTCGACAACCGGGCCATCGCCGACCGACTGACCATCAGCTACGCCACCGTACGCACCCACGTGCGCGGAATCCTGGAGAAACTTCAGGCGCGCTCCCAGCTGGAGGCGGTCGCCAAGGCCGCGGAATGGGGTTTCCACCCGGCGTCGCCCGACCCGGCGTCGGAGACGGACGGCTCCTGACACCGGACGCCCGGCCCCCGGTCATTACCACAGGACTGCGCATGTGTGCTGATCGCCGCGGGGGAGTCCGTTAAGGTCGTGTCGGAGCGACTGGGGCATATACCGAGAGGTGCCCCGAAGATGTGCCCCCTCAGCCCGAAGGCTGGGAGAACGTGCAGGTCAGAGCCGATGCCATGGGGGCATAGTGCGATTGAGAGTGGAGTTCACGACCGAGCCCTTCGACCTGGACCAGCCACCCGCGCACGCGCTGGTGGCCCGCGAGGTCATCGAGGCGGCCGACCTGGACGCGGTGGACGTCGGCCCGTTCGGCAACACGGCCGAAGGCGGTGCCGACGCCGTACTCACCGCGGTGGACGACCTGCTGCGCCGCACCCTGCGGTCCGGTGCCACCCGGATCTCCCTCCAGCTCAATGTGATCGGCGAGGGCGTGGTCGGCGAGCGGGTGGCCGGGGAGGGCGGGAAGTGACCGGCACCGCGGACGAGCCCTTCATCACGGCCGTGAAGCCGCTGGTCGACGCGATGGGCGGCGAGATGCTCCCGCCGGACGAGGCCGGCCCCGACGATGTCGTGCTCTCCTGGAAGGGGGCGGAGGTGGTCGCCGTACGGCTGCCGCAGCTCGCCGACTCCCTCGATCACATCCTGGCCGCCATGGAGCGCAAGAAGGGCAAACCCCTGGCCGACCTGGACCGCAAGGCCAAGCAGGAGGTCGTACGGATACTCGAGGCGCGCGGCGCCTTCTCCGTGCGGCACGGCGTGGAGACCGTGGCGAGCGCGCTCGGCGTGAGCCGCTTCACGGTCTACAACTACCTGAACCGCGAGAAGGGCTGATCGCGGAGCCGGCGGGCTTTCGTAACCCGGAATTTTCAACAAACTGTTGACGACGCCTCCGGAAGGGCGTTAGCTGGCGGCAGCCCGATCAGTACGACGGCCGTTCGCGGCCACGGAGGCTCCCGTGACGTCGACTTCCACGCCCCCGGGCCTGGCCCGGTTCAACGACCTGGAGGAACACGCGGCCCTCGCCGCACTCCAGGAGGTGTGCGCCTCCACCGCCTGGGCGAACCGGCTGCTCGCCGCCCGCCCCTACACCACCTTCGACGAGCTCTACGCCGCCGGCGACGCCGCGATGGCCGAGCTGACCGCCGAGGACCTCGCTCAGGCGATGGCCGGGCACCCGCCGATCGGCCGCCCCAAGCCCGGCGACCCGACCTCGGCGCGCGAACAGAGCGGAATGGCCGGCGCGTCCGAGAAGGTCAGGGCGGAGATGCGGTACATGAGCATGGTCTACGAGGACAGGTTCGGACACGTCTTCCTGATCTGCGCCACCGGCCTGACCGGTGAGCAGATGCGCGACGCGGTCAGGGAGCGGATCGGGAACTCGCCGGAGCGGGAGCGGGAGATCGTCCGCGTCGAGCTGGGCAAGATCAACCGTATCCGGCTGGCCCGACTCGTCGAAGAGGACGCCTGAGAATGACCACCAGCACCACCGCCTCCGTGTCCACGCACATCCTGGACACCTCCGTCGGCCGTCCCGCCGCGGGCGTCGCCGTCCAGCTCTCCGCCCGCAGCGGCCGGGCAGCGGACTGGCAGACGCTCGGCGGATCCACGACCGACGCGGACGGCCGGTGCAAGGACCTGCCGGCACCGCCGGAGGGGACGACCCACGTACGGCTCGACTTCGCGGTCGAGGCGTATTTCGAGCGCTCCGAGAGTTCTGGGCGTTCCGAGAATCCTGGGCGTTCCGAGAGTTCGAACAAGAAGCAAGCCGATCCGCAGCAGGGCGCCCCCGCGAATCGGGACAGCGGCCCGGTGTTCTTCCCGGAGGTGGCGATCACGTTCGCCGTCGTGCCGGGCGAGCACTACCACGTACCGCTGCTGCTCAACCCGTTCGGCTACTCCGTATACCGAGGGAGCTAGCTAGAGATGGCAGACAATTCCCGCCCTGGCCGCCCGGTGATCCTGGGACAGAACCAGTACGGCAAGGCCGAGAACCGCGTCGTCAAGATCACGCGGGACGGCGCCACCCACCACATCAAGGACCTGAACGTGTCCGTGTCGCTGAGCGGCGACATGGACGAGGTCCACTACTCCGGCTCGAACGCCAACGTGCTGCCGACCGACACCACCAAGAACACGGTGTACGCGTTCGCCAAGGAGCACGGCATCGAGTCCGCCGAGCAGTTCGGCATCCACCTCGCCCGGCACTTCGTGACGAGTCAGGAGCCGATCCACCGGGCCCGGATCCGTATCGAGGAGTACGCCTGGGAGCGGATCGAGCACTCCGGGAAGGGCGCGCACTCGTTCGTACGGCAGGGCCAGGAGACCCGGCTGACCCAGATCACGTACGACGGCGCGACCTGGGAGGTCGTCTCCGGGCTCAAGGACCTCGTCGTGATGAACTCGACGGACTCGGAGTTCTGGGGCTACGCCAAGGACAAGTACACGACACTGAAGGAGGCCCACGACCGGATCCTGGCCACCGAGGTCTCCGGTCGCTGGCGGTTCGGCTGGAGCGACGACGCCGAGCCGATGCCGGACTGGGAGGAGTCCTACGCGCAGACGAAGCGGCACCTGCTCCAGGCCTTCGCCGAGACGTACTCGCTCTCGCTGCAGCAGACGCTGTACGCGATGGGCGCCCGCATCATCGACCACCGCGGCGAACTCGACGAGGTCCGCTTCTCACTGCCGAACAAGCACCACTTCCTCGTCGACCTCGAACCGTTCGGCCTGAAGAACGACACCGCCGACGGCGCGGTGTACTTCGCCGCCGACCGTCCCTACGGCCTGATCGAGGCCACCGTCCTGCGGGACGGCCGCGAGGCGCGGATCCCGGTGGATCTCACCAACCTCTGACGCGGACACGGACACCGACCTATCGAGCACGCCGGACACGCCGGACCCACCGGATACACCGGACTCATCGAACTCATCGAACTCATTGAGAGCAGAGGACGAACGATGGCACAGCGCATCGTCATCGAGAACTGTTCGATCGCGACCGTGGACGCCGACGACACCGAGTACGCCTCCGGACACGTCGTCATCGCCGACCACCGCATCGAGTCGGTCGGCGAAGGCCGGGCCCCCGAGGGCCTGGAGAACGTCGTACGCCGTATCGACGCCACCGGGCACCTCGTGACGCCCGGCCTGGTCAACACCCACCACCACTTCTACCAGTGGATCACCCGGGGCCTGGCCACCGACCACAACCTGTTCGACTGGCTGGTCGCGCTGTACCCGACCTGGGCGCGCATCGACGAGCAGATGGTCCGCGCGGCCGCCCAGGGCTCGCTCGCGATGATGGCGCGCGGCGGCGTCACCACCGCCATGGACCACCACTACGTCTACCCGCAGGGCTCCGGCGACCTGTCCGGCGCGATCATCGGCGCCGCCCGTGAGATGGGCGTCCGCTTCACCCTCGCCCGCGGCTCCATGGACCGCAGCGAGAAGGACGGCGGACTGCCGCCGGACTTCGCCGTGGAGACCCTTCAGGGCGCCCTCGCCGCCACCGAGGAGACCGTCGGGCAGCACCACGACGCCTCCTTCGGCGCGATGACCCAGGTCGCCGTCGCCCCCTGCTCGCCCTTCTCCGTCTCCACCGAACTCATGCGTGAGGGTGCCGAGTTGGCCCGTCGCCTCGGCGTGCGGCTGCACACCCACGGCTCGGAGACGGTCGAGGAGGAGCAGTTCTGCAAGGAACTGTTCGGCATGGGCCCGACCGACTACTTCGAGTCCACCGGCTGGCTCGGCGAGGACGTGTGGATGGCGCACTGCGTCCACATGAACGACTCCGACATCGACTCCTTCGCCCGGACGAGGACGGGCGTCGCCCACTGCCCGTCGTCCAACGCCCGCCTGGCCGCCGGCATCGCACGGGTCCCGGACATGCTCGCGGCCGGCGTCCCCGTCGGCCTCGGCGTCGACGGCACCGCCTCCAACGAGTCCGGCGAACTCCACACGGAACTGCGCAACGCCCTCCTCGTCAACCGTCTCGGCGCCCATCGCGAGGCGGCCCTGAACGCCCGCCAGGCCCTGCGCCTCGGCACCTACGGCGGCGCCCAAGTCCTGGGCCGCAGCGCGGAGATCGGTTCCCTGGAGCCCGGCAAGCTGGCCGACCTGGTGCTCTGGAGGCTGGACACCCTCGCCCACGCCTCCATCGCCGACCCGGTGACCGCGCTGGTCCTCGGTGCGGCGGCCCCGGTGACGGCGTCGTTCGTGAACGGCAGGCAGATCGTCGAGAACAACCGGCTGCTGACCGCCGACGAGGACGAGATCGCCCGCTCCACCCGCGAGGAGGCACAGCGACTGGCGCGGATCGCCGCCCAGAGCTGACCAGTTGGACGTACCCGCCCCCCGGACACGGCCACCGCTGTCCACCGAACGCCGGGCGTCGCGCCCGGCGGAACGCCCGACAGGGCTGGGCGTCCGGGAGCCGGCCGGTGAAGTAGGACCGGGGCGGGACGCCCATCAGGGTGCGGAAGTCGGCCGTCATGTGGGACTGGTCGTAGTAGCCGGTGGCGGCTGCCAGTTCGGCCCAGTCGGTCCGCGGCGCCTCGGTCAGGAGATGGCGTACGCGGTCGATACGGGCGTAGTGCTTGGGGGAGAGGCCCACGCCCTCCGTGAACAGGTTGCGTAACTGCCGCTCGCTGACGGCGAGTTCGCGGGCGACCTCCTTGACCTGCGCGGGGGCGTGACCCGACCGCGTCGACAGGGCGTCGACGGTGGCCCACAACAACCGGGTGCGCGAGCGGTCGGCGGCCGACGGGTCGGGGAGCAGGTCGGCCAAGTACGCGAGCATCTCCCCCGGAGGCAACTCGGCCAGTTCCCTGGAGAGTCGGCGTGCCGTCCCGGCCGGCAACTCGCCCAGCGGCACAGCCCGCCCCACGAGGTCGACCGCCGCGGCGCCGAGCAGGGGACGTACCGTACCCGGGCCCAGGCTCACCTGGACGCAGGACACCGCCCGCCGGTCCGCGTCCGCGTGGTACGAGGCACGGGTGCGCGGACCGATGATCAGCGCGTCGCGACGGCCGCCCGCCTCGACCCGCACCACCAACTTCGTCGCCGTGTCCGGTACCTGGGCGAAGAACGCCGGCAGTTCCTCCCCGACGCCCACCGACTCGATACCGGTGATCCAGGGACGCAGGGCGGTGGGGACGGTCAGGGCGCGCTCGGCGAGGGCATCGGTCACCCTCCTACGGTAGGCGCGCGCCCCGCTCACGGGGGTGCCGCAACCGTGCCGGAATCTCCTAGCGTCCGGGCGCATCCGCCCGCCAGCGTGGAGGCCATGATCCTAGTGACCGGTGCCACGGGCACCATCGGCAGTGAAGTGGTACGACAGCTCGCGGCGCGCGGCGAGAAGGTGCGCGCCATGACCCGGGACCCGGCGAAGGCCCGGGTGCCCGAGGGGGTGGAGGTGGTGCGGGGGGACTTCCTCGACGCGGAGTCGGTGGAGGCGGCGCTGGCCGGGGCGACGGCCGTGTTCCTGGTGGCCGTACTCGGACCGGCCGACGGCGGGCGGGACGCCCGGCTGGTCACGGCGGCGCGGGCAGCGGGCGTCGCCAGGATCGTGAAGCTCTCCTCCGTCGGTACCGGCGACCCGGCCTACGGCCCCTTCGGCACCTGGCATCTTCCGGGGGAGGAGGCCCTGCGGGCCGGCGGGTCCGAGTGGACGATCCTGCGGCCCTCGTCCTTCGCGTCGAACACCCTCGGCTGGGCGGAGGCGTTGCGTGCGGGCCGCCCCGTGCCCAACATGACCGGGGACGGCCGGCAGGGGGTCGTCGACCCGCGTGACGTGTCCGAGACGGCCGTCGCGGCGCTGACCGACTCCCGGCACTCCGGGCGGACGTACACACTGACCGGGCCCGAGGCGATCACCGTCGCCGACCAGGCCGCCGCGGTCGCCGCCGTGGTCGGACACCCGGTGGGGACTTCAGACCTCTCGCCGGACCAGATCCGCGCCCAGCTGGCGGCGTCGGGAATGGACGAGGCAGCCGTGGAGAGCGTCCTGGGCGGCCTGCTGTTCGCCCGTGAGGGCGGCAACTCCCTGGTCACCGATGACGTACGGGAGGCGTTGGGGCGGCCGGCGCGAACGTACCGGGAGTGGGCCGAGGACCACCGGAGCGTGTTCGCCGGAGCCTGACAGGCGCAAGCGGCGGTGGGAGAGGACCCCGCCGGACCCCGCCGCCGCTCCGGGCCGCCCGGCGTCAGCCGCGCGCACCCGGCCTTCGGCCGCAGCACCGCCGCCGCCGGTGTCAGGCCGCCACCGCGATCGGCGTCGCCACCCGGCACGCCGCCTGACAACCCCCGCTGTGGCCGACACCGACTGCGCACCCCGGCCGACAGCCCTCAGGTCGGTGGGCCGCCAGTACCGACAGCGCCGCCGGCTCCCGGCGACGCCCTACAGACCGAACAACCCCGGATCCGCCGCCAGTTCCTTGAAGTGCTCCCGCGGATCCGCCACCAGCCTCCGTTCCTTGAGGTCCATCAGTCCGCCGACGGCCGTGATCTCGGCCGCGACCGTGCCGTCGGTCTTGCGGATCGTCTGCTCGATACGGAACGTCTTTCCCTCACCCCAGGCGAATGCGCAGGTCACCTCGACCTCGTCGCCGGCCAGGAGCTCTCGCCGGTAGCGGAGGGTGGTCTCCAGGGCGACCGGGCCCACTCCCCGGCCGATGAGGCCGGACTGGCTGATGCCGGCCGCCTTCAGCAGTGACCAGCGGGCGTGCTCCGCGTAGTTGAGGTAGACGCTCTGGTTGAGATGTCCCTGCACGTCCGTCTCGTACCCACGGACGGTCACCGGGACGGCAAACGGTTCGGTCACGGCTTCCCCTTGTCGTCGTGGACGTTCTGATCGACTGATCTTGGCATGCTCATCACGTCCGGCGCGGGGACGCCAGCAGATAACGGGCCCTCGTCCGCGGCTCCGTGTGCTCGCCGGCCTGCCAGCCCGCCCGCTCCAGCGTGGCCGCGCAGGCCCGCAGCAGCTCGGTGTCCGGCGCGTGCACGGCGACGGCCTCCGGCTGCGGGGTGGCGCGCACCCGGTAACCGTCCGTGCCGTCCCGCCCGGCCGGCGGGTGCCCGGCGGCCTCCAGGGCGAGTGCGGCGGCCTGCACGAGATGCGTGCGCTCCCAGGCGCAGGGCCGGTCCGTGGCGCCGTGCGGGTCCGTCATCCGGCGCAGCTCCAGCAGGCCCTGCCAGGCGCTGTGCACCTCGCGGGTCCGGGACGGACCGGGCGCCCGGGCAGCTTCGGAGGCATTCTCCTCCCCGCCGATGCGGGCGGTGAAGACGCCGGGCGCAGGGGGCGTCGCGACAGCGACAGCGGGGGCCTGCGGGGGCGCCTCGCGTATCCGGTGCCCGGCCGGGGTCAGGAAGTGGTCGTGCGGCGGTCGCGGATGCCGGAAGGCGAGCCCCCGCCTGACCAGCGCCGCGAGCTGTGTCTGCGTACCCTTCAGCCGCCCGGTGACGGGATCGGCGGAGTCGATGACACGCCGTTGCGCGGCGGTCGGCGGTCGTGTCACGGCGTGCTCCTCCCTGGGCGTCGGCTCACCGGTCCCACCCACGCCCGAGGTTACGACGGGGGTCTGACATTCCACCCGGCGATCACCGGCCGCCCGTGCTCCGTGCCCAGCCGGCACACCGTCCCCGTCGCCAGCTGGAACAGTGCCCCGTGCGAGGGCGGCAGCCCGAGGCGTCTGGCCGTGAGGACGCGCAGGAAATGGCCGTGCGCTACCAGGACCACACACCCCTCCGTGGCGGCGAAGGCGGCGTCCACCTCGGCCAGCACCCGGTCGGCCCGTTCCCCGACCTGTTCCGGCGTCTCCCCGGGATGCTCCGGCGGCCCCGGCGCCACCCCGTCCGTGAACAGGAACCACCCCGGCCGGGTCCGCTGGATGTCGACGGTCGTGACGCCCTCGTACCCTCCGTAGTCCCATTCCCGCAGATCCGCGTCGACCCGGGCCTGCGGCAGCCCGAGCAGCTCCGCCGTCTCCCGCGCCCGCCGCAAGGGGCTGACGAACGCGGCCCCGATCCGGTGCGAGCGGATCAGCGGCACCAGGCGCCGCGCCTCGGCGCGGCCGTGCTCGGTCAGCGGGACGTCCGTCCGGCCCGTGTGGCGGCCCGACCGCGACCACTCGGTCTCCCCGTGCCGGACGAGGAAGAGATCACCCATGAGCCCCAGGGTAGGACTGCTGCCGGTCTGGAGGTGTACTCCAGGACGGCTGCCGCCGCGCCGGCATCCTGGAAGAGGTCCGGTTCACGGACATCGAACACCTCGAGTTCGACCTGTAGCAGTCGCGCCCCGAACAGCCCGCGAGCCCGGACCGAGGTGGTCCGGGCTCGCTCGCGTATCCGCGAGGATCGGATGTGCTTGCACGCGATGCCGTGGTCAACGACACCACCACGCGGCGGTCACCCCGCGCCCGGGGCCCGCGGCGTCAACTGCTAGAACGAGCTCCATACGCCTATCGGGTTGAGCACCTTCTACGCCCGAGGTAGGGCTTACACAGCGTGATGTCACGGCTGACCACAGTTGCGCCGTCTGACAGCCCCCTGATGGACGGCTGACTGTCCCGCGTTCGACAATGCCGTCACTTCCGCTCGACATACATGAGCCCGCTGATCAACAACTGGCTCCGGAACCGGTCGACAAACGCTGCCCCTGGAAGTGGACCATGCCAGGCGGTCAACGCCTGGATGGCCAACCACATCCACGGCGAGGACGGCTGCACCGGCTGCGACGGCAGCCGCGGCCCGGCCGGACACGACTGGGAGGCCCGGATGCGCACCATCACCGAGGGTGCAGCCGGACATCGCCAAGTGGTTCGACCGCGACGTGTGGACTGCCGCCGTCAACGACGTCGGCCTCGGCTGCGGAGAGGTCGATGTGGGCGGTGACTCCGGCGCGGGCGGCGTGCTGGCGCAGCAGCGCTGCCGAGCCGTCGTAGTCCTCGACCCAGGTCTGGTCGGCCAGCGTCCAGATGTGCACCGGGCCGTGTCCGGCCCGCGGATTCGTCTCGTGGTGCCTGGACGAGTACTGCGCTCTCTTCCACGGCCAGCCAGCCCCGGACGAACCGACCCGCTCGCGCCGTATCGACGCCATAGACGTCCACGGCACTGTCGCGACCGCAACCATGACGCTCTGGCACGGCGCGGACACCTTCACCGACATCTTCCTGCTGGTCCACGACGACGGCCGCTGGCGCATTGCCAACAAGGCTTATCACCGAAACGCTTGAGAGGGCGGGAAGCGATCCGGTGTCCGATGTCGAGGGGCTCTTCCGGGTTTCACCGAGCTGATGTGGTGGCGGAGAAGGCCAGGACCCAACAACGCTGGCTCCCTCGGGATCCCCAACCGGCTGCAGTTTACCGCCGTGCAGCTGATACTCCCCGACGATCAGGGGCCCGCAGGCCAGGCTGCGAGCATGCCGCCGTGACGACGGCAGACCTTCCAACTGCCCAGACCGTGGCCGGCCATGGCAACCCAGACGATGTCCGGTGATCCGCTGCAGCCGCTTCAGTTCGTGGCATTGCGGTCGCTGGTGAGGACGTGCCCGGCGCTGCGGGAGGCGGTCAAGCACTGGGCGTACGACGACCTGCCGTGCCGGAGGGGCAAGCGGCCCGGCAGCGCGGTCCAGCCGTACGTGACGGCGATGAACCTGCCGCCTGGTACGCGGGACGGATTCGCACAGGTAAAGCGCGTGTGACGAAAGCGTTGACGGAACCTTGACTCCCGCTTATCTTCTGACCGAATTTACGAACTGCGTTCGAAATTACGGACAAGGGCGGTCCCGCATGCCACAGATGTCAGAGCAGCCCCCCGCCAGACGCAGCAGATCCCTGATCCTGTGCGTGCTGGCCGTACTGATCGCCATGGTGTCGGCGACGACCCCGGCCGCCGCCGCCGAGGGCCGCCCGTACACCAACCCGGTCAAGTCGCAGAAGGGCGCCGACCCCTGGCTCGAGTACTACAACGGCAACTACTACCTGGTCACCACGTCCTTCACCGGTGTGCTGACCATGCGGAAGTCGCCGACCCTGGCCGGGCTCTCCACGGCCGCCAGCGTCCAGATCTGGAGTGACACCACCTCCACCCGCAACACCAACATCTGGGCGCCGGAGATCCACTTCCTCAACGGCCACTGGTACCTGTACTACTCCGCGGCGCAGAGTGGTGTCGCCTGCTGCGACTCCCAGCGCACCCATGTCCTGGAGAGTGCGGGCACCGACCCGATGGGCCCGTACACGTACAAGAACCAGCTCAGCGGCTCCAACCTCACCCCTGGCGGCTGGCTCATCGACGCCACCGTCCTGCAGAACAACAACAACCTGTACCTGATCGGCAGCGGCTTCATCAACGGCAGTCCGCAGAGCCTGGTCATCGCGCCGATGAGCAACCCGTACACGCTGGCCGGCAGCACCTTCACCATCATCTCCAGCCCCACCGCGAGCTGGGAGACCTCGGGGGCGGCGGTCAACGAGGGACCCGAGCCGCTCTACCACGACGGCCGCACCTTCCTCACCTTCTCCGCCAGCTACTGCCAGACCGCGGACTACAAGCTGGGCCAGCTGGAACTGACCGGTACCGACCCTCTGAACCCCGCCTCCTGGACGAAGAAGTCCACGCCGGTCTTCCAGCGCAACGACGCGGCGAGTGTCTACGGCCCCGGCCACAACGGCTTCTTCACCTCGCCGGACGGCACCGAGAACTGGATCGTCTACCACGCCAACGACACCGCGAACGGCGGCTGCGGCAACGGCCGTACGACGCGGGCGCAGAAGTTCACCTGGAACGCGGACGGCACGCCGAACTTCGGCACCCCGGTCGCGCTCGGCACCACGCTGCCCGGCCCGTCGGGCGAGACGGCGACGACCCCGACCGCGTACACCCTGGTGAACCGCAACAGCGGCAAGTGCCTGGACGTCGAGGGCGGCAACACCTTGGACGGCACCAACATCTTCCAATGGAGCTGCAACGGCGGCGCCAACCAGAAGTGGCGCCTCGAGGACCTCGGCAACGACACCAGCCGACTGGTCAACGTCGCCACCGGCAAGGTCGCGGACACCGCGAACTGCGCCACGACCGACGGCACGGACATCGCGCAGTGGTCCTGGCTGAACAACAACTGCCAGAAGTTCCGACTGGTCTACACGGCCACCGGCGACTACGTGCGGATCGTGAACGAGAACAGCGGCAAGGTCGCCGACGTCGCGAACTGCGGCACCCTGAACGGGACCGACGTACGGCTGTGGACCTGGCTGAACAACAACTGCCAGCAGTGGCGCCTCGTCCCCACGACCTGAGGCTCCTCCCCTCCCCGCACTCCGTGATCTGGAGAAAGTCCTTGAGACGCAACGCCGTACGGCTGCTCATGGCCGTCCTCTTCGCCCTGGTGGGCTGTCTCGCCGGGCCTGGCACCGTCGCCCACGCGGCCGTGCCCGCCTCCCCCGGCGTGACCTACACCAACCCGATCGCCGAACAGCGCGCCGACCCGCACATCTTCAAGCACACCGATGGCTACTACTACTTCACCGCGACCGTGCCCGCGTACGACCGCATCGTGCTGCGTCGCGCCACCACCATCCAGGGCCTGTCGACGGCTCCCGAGACCACGATCTGGACCAAGCACGCCAGCGGCGTGATGGGCGCCAACATCTGGGCGCCGGAGATCCACTTCATCGACGGCAAGTGGTATGTGTACTTCGCCGCCGGATCCACCAGTGACAAGTGGGCGATCCGGATGTACGTCCTGGAGGGCACCGGAGCCAACCCGCTCACCGCGACCTGGGCCGAGAAGGGCCAGATCACGACGACGTGGGAGAGCTTCTCCCTCGACGCCACCACCTTCGTCGTGGGCGGTGTCCGCTACCTGGCCTGGGCCCAGCGCAACCCGGCCGAGAACAACAACACCAGCCTGTTCATCGCCAAGATGGCCAACCCCTGGACGCTCACCGGCACTCCGGCGGAGATCTCCCAGCCGACACTGTCCTGGGAGACGATCGGCTACAAGGTCAACGAGGGCCCGGCGGTGATCGAGCACGGCGGCAAGGTCTTCATGACCTACTCGGCCAGCGCGACCGACTCCAACTACTGCCTGGGCATGCTGACCGCCTCATCGACGGCCGACCTGACCAACCCAGCCTCCTGGACCAAGGGTGCGCAGCCGGTGTTCAAGACGAGCGACGCGACCTCGCAGTACGGCCCGGGCCACAACTCCTTCACCGTCTCCGAGGACGGTAAGTCCGACATCCTCGTCTACCACGACCGCAGCTACAAGGACATCACCGGCGACCCGCTGAACGACCCCAACCGCCGTACCCGCGTCCAGAAGGTGTACTGGAAGGCCGACGGCACGCCCGACTTCGGCATCCCGGTCGCCGACGGAGTCACCCCGCAGCGCTTCTCGTCGTACAACTTCGCGGACCGTTTCATCCGCCACTTCGACTACCGCGGCCGCATCGACGCCAACGTCAGCCCGCTCGCGGACTCGCAGTTCCGCGTGGTCACCGGCCTGACCGGCAGCGGCACCGTGTCGCTGGAGTCGACCAACTTCCCCGGCTACTACCTGCGGAGCAACGCGAGTTTCGAGGTGTGGCTGCAGAAGAACGACGGCACGGCGCAGTTCGCGTCCGACGCCACCTTCTACAAGCGGGCGGGTCTGTCCGACTCGGCCGGCGTCTCCTACGAGTCGTACGGCTCACCCGGCCGCTACGTCCGCCACTTCAACTACCTGCTCTACGTGCAGACGCCGAGCACGGCCACGGACCGGGCGGACGCCACGTTCTACGCGCAGTAGCACGTGCGGACGGCTCTCACCGAGGCCGCGGACCGGTGTCGAAGGCGGCCCCCGTTACTGACCTTTGCGGCGTGATGTCGTTGAGGGCTGACGATGTGTGATCGTCGCGGTATGCCTGTTGTGTGAGATATCCGCAGGGTGGTGGGCTGACGCCTGAACGGCAGGCGTTTCGCGAGTGGATCCGGCTGGAGGCCGCGCGGCGATTCGCTGCGGGTGCCTCCAACGCGGAGGTCGCCAAGGACTTACGGGTGAGTGTGCGCTCGGTGCAGCGCTGGCGCCGGGCTTGGCACGACGCCGGCACCGAGGGGCTGCGGTCTGCCGGGCCTGTCTCACGGCCCAAGCTGAGCGAGGACCTGTTCACCGTGCTCGAGCAGGAACTCGCGAAAGGACCGGTCGTGCATGGCTGGCCGGACCAGACGTGGACGCCGGCGAGGATCAAGACGCTGATCGGGCGCCGGTTCGAGTTCGGCGTCACGCTCGGGCCCCGGGGACTTTTTCCACGTCTTGGTGCGCTGGAAGGTGATACCTCGGCGGGCGAGCAGGCCGCGTAACGCTTCGCGGCCAATACGGATCACCCGGCCGTGAACTCCGCAGGTAGGCGACGAGTTTGCGCAGTGACCATCGGGTGAAAGGCTGGCCGAGCTTGACCGGGCGGGTGGTGGCCGTCGCGATAGCGACCAGCCACCAGTTCTGCTTCGAATCTCTCGTGTCCGTCACGCCCCTCAGCACATCGCAAGTGGCTATCCAAAGCTGCGAAGCAACATTGCGGCGTCACCCCTTCGAGATCGAAGACCACCCGGAGAGAATCAGAAGCAGACACGGTCTGGCCAGGGAGCACATGCAGAGAGGGGCGGCCCGGCAACGTGCGAGGTTGGCGCGGCGTCCAGGACTGGCCTAGATGATCTATTCCAAGGTTTCGACTGAGCGCTGCATCTGGCGGCTGAGGGCTTGAATCGGCGGCTCCTCGTGCTCCAGCGGTTCTACGTGCTCCCGTCGGCTGATTCTCACTCCTCCTGAGTGATGACATGGATGCGCCCGGCGGTTGACGCCCGTGGGGCATTGGTGAATGAGACTTGAACTCCGTTGCTTGAATGGGGAGTTCAAGTGGATCGATGGGATCGGGCTGGGCGGATCGCGGCGTATGGGGCAGCGCTGGCGCTGACGCCTTACCTGCTGATCAAGGTGTCGTGGGTGGTCGGTTCGCTCTTGGGGCTGCTGCCGGTCGGGACCGGGTTCGGCAAAGCGGAGTGGGTGGTAATCAACAGCGCCACGATCGGTATGGCAGGGATCGGGATCGCGGTGGCGCTCGCGCTGGTGCGGCCCTGGGGGATGTGCATACCGGCAGCGCCGTTGGCTTTTTGTGCTTGGGTTGGGACGGGGTTCCTCGTCCCGGTGTTGCCGTACGCCGTTCTCAGTTCACTGCTGGGCTCGGAGGATGGCAATCCGAAGAGCGGGAGTGACGCAGGCCCGTCGATGCCGGTCTGGGAGGCCGCGCTGGTTCAGATCGGGTTTGTAGGCATGGGGCTGGGTCTGGCCATCGCCCTGCCCACGTACTTGCGGCGGCGCTGGCCGGACGCGTTCGCGGGTCGGCTCGGGGGTGGCGGAGAGGGCTCGCCAAGGGCGCTGCCATGGATGGCCGTGGTCGGCGCCGCAGTCGGTCTTATCTGGCTGTACTGGGCGGTGGGCGGCACCGCAGGGGTCGCCCACCGCGGCGAGCGGGACCTCGCTTGGCATGTGCTGTCCGGCGTCTTCGGGCTCTGGGCCTTCGTGGCGTCCGCCGCCACCTGGGCTGCCGTCCGAGGCCGGCCCGCACGAGTCCCCCGATGGGGCCCGATGGTGCTCGGCTGGCTCGGCTCGGGCTCGTTGTTTGCTTGGAGCGGCTGGAAGCTTCCGTTCACCCTGTACCTGGCGGTCGCGCAGCCGGCCAATGAGGCCCTGCCGGAAAACCTCGCGCTCGCGGCGGTCCTGCACCTTGCAGCGGTGTGGGCGGGCGCCGCAATGCTGCGAGCGCTCGTTCGTACGCGGCTGGTGTCATCGAACTCGTAGCCGACCCTCTCCCGCCTGCCTCGCTCGGCAGGCTGAGCGCTTCAACGGACGAAAGGCACCACGTGAAACGCTCAGCCTCACAAGGGGTGCTCGCGGAGACGAGAACGAGGGCGCCCAAGTTCGTTGTGTGACGGACAACCTGGACACCCTCGCGACAGCACTGTATGCGGCTACCGATGATCTACTGCAGCAGCGCCCGGACCCGGCGCCGTGGCGGCCCGCCGTGGCTATCTCGCCGCAGCTCACCGACGCCGAGCTGGTCACCCTCGCGATGATGCAGGCGATGCTCGGGTTCACCTCCGAGGTCAGGTGGCTCCGGTATGCCCGGGCCCACCTTCGCCACCTCTTCCCGTACCTGCCGCAGCAACCCGGCTGCAACAAGCGGCTGCGCAAGGCCGCCGAAGTGCTACGTCGCATCACCCGAATCCTGGCCACCAGCACCTCGGTGTGGAGCGACGACATGTGGATCGTGGACGCCACACCCTTGGAATGCGGCCGCTCGGGACAAGTCAGGAACGGTAGAGGCCGCTACTGCCGGTACCCGCTCAGGAACCGCCCGATCCGCCCGATCGCCGCCTCCAGGTCCTCCGCGTGGGGGAGGGTGAGGATGCGGAAGTGGTCGGGAGCCGGCCAGTTGAAGCCCGTGCCCTGGACGACCTGGATCTTCTCCCGCAGAAGCAGGTCCAGGACGAACTTCTCGTCGTCGTGGATCTTGTGGACCTTGGGGTCGAGGCGCGGGAACGCGTACAGCGCGCCCTTGGGCCGCACGCACGACACGCCCGGGATCTCGTTGAGCTTCTCCCAGGCCACGGTGCGCTGGTCGTGCAGGCGCCCGCCGGGCACGGTGAGCTCGCGGATGGACTGGCGGCCGCCGAGCGCGGCCTGGATGGCGTACTGGGCGGGCGCGTTGGCGCACAGCCGCATGGAGGCCAGCATGGTCAGGCCCTCCAGGTAGTTCTTCGCGTGCTGCTTCGGGCCGGTGACCACCAGCCAGCCCGAGCGGAAGCCGGCCACCCGGTACGTCTTCGACAGGCCGCAGAAGGTCAGGACCACCAGGTCGGGGGCGAGGGCGGCGACCGAGTGGTGCACGGCGTCGTCGTACAGGATCTGGTCGTAGATCTCGTCGGCGAAGACCATCAGGCCGTGCCGGCGGGCGAGGTCGAGGATGCCCTCGATGATCTCCTTGGGGTAGACCGCCCCGGTGGGATTGTTGGGGTTGATGATGACGACGGCCTTGGTGCGGTCGGTGATCTTCGACGCCATGTCGTCCAGGTCCGGGTACCAGTCGGCCTGTTCGTCGCAGAGGTAGTGGACCGCCTTGCCGCCCGCGAGGGTCGTCACCGCCGTCCAGAGGGGGAAGTCCGGGGCGGGGATGAGGATTTCGTCGCCGTCCTCGACGAGGGCCTGGACGGCCATCGAGACGAGTTCGGAGACGCCGTTGCCGAGGAAGACGTCGTCGACGTCCACCTCCAGGCCCAGCGTCTGGTAGCGCTGGGCGACGGCACGGCGGGCGGAGAGGATGCCGCGCGAGTCGGTGTAGCCGTGCGCCTGGGGCAGCATCCGGATCATGTCCTGGAGGATCTCCTCCGGCGCCTCGAAGCCGAACAGTGCCGGGTTGCCGGTGTTCAGCCGCAGCACACTGTGGCCCGCCTCCTCCAGCGCGTTGGCGTGCTCGATCACCGGGCCGCGGATCTCGTAGCAGACCTCGCTCAGCTTGTTCGACTGCCGGAACTCCATGCGCTTACGCCCCTCCGGTTGTGGTGTTGCTTGGTTTTACCAAGTACCAGCTTGGAAAGTCCAACAACATGTCTAGACTGCGTCGCATGTCACCTCGCCGAAGCTACGACCAGTACTGTTCCGCCGCCCGGGCGCTCGACGTCGTCGGCGACCGCTGGACCCTGCTGATCGTCCGTGAGCTGCTCGCAGGTCCGCGTCGCTACACCGACCTGCACGCCGACCTGCCCGGCGTGAGCACCGACGTCCTCGCCTCCCGGCTGAAGGACATGGAGCGTGACGGGCTGACGACCCGACGCCGGCTGCCGCCGCCCGGAGCCGCCTACGTCTACGAACTCACCGGCCGGGGGCGGGAGTTGCTGCCCGTGCTCCAGGCGCTGGGGCAGTGGGGGCAGGCCGAGCTGGGCGAGCGGCGGCCCACAGACGCCGTACGGGCGCACTGGTTCGCGCTGCCGCTGCTGCGGTCCCTGCGGGAAGCGGGGGCGGGCGAGGGACTCGTCGAAGTGCGTCTGGAGGAAGGCGACTTCCATCTGTACGTCGGCTCGGAGGAGGGTCCCGTGTACGGCGACGGGCCCGCCCCGGTGGAGCCCGACGCCCGGCTCGTGATGGACACCGGCACCTGCCTGGAGGTCGGGCGGGGGGAGTTGAGTGTGGCGGACGCGGTGCGGGCGGGGCGTATCGGGGTGACCGGTGATGGGACGCTCGCGAAGGCCTTGCGGGAGAGCTGAACCTCTCCCTGGCCTTGCGCGAGATCCGCCGGCCCCACCGGGGCTCCGAACGGCGAAGGCCCGCCGCACCTCACTGGTGCGGCGGGCCCCCTCGGCACCCCGTCAGGCCCCCGGCGGCACCCGCGACGGCCGCCCGGACCCCCGCGTCAACGCGTACCCGCCGATGCCCGCGAGCGCGGCCAGCACCCCTCCGATCGCGGTCCACACCCACCGGTCGGACCACCAGCCGGAGGACCAGCCGTCGTCCGGCTCGATGCTGGACAGCACGGCGGAGTCCGACGAATCACCGGACTCGGACTGCGACTCCTGCGCCTCGGACCTGACCGCGATCCCCGGCACCAGCGGCTCGGCCAGCGAGCCGTCCACCGCCGCCGCACCACCGATGTCCTTGGAGTCGACCCGCAGTTCCGTGTCGACCGGGAGGCCCAGGTCGCCCGTGGTGAGTTCGGTGACCGTCAGCCGGACGTAGTACGTGCCGGGCAGCGGGTCGTTGGCCCACTGCTCCGACCAGGCGCGGACCGTACGCAGGACGCAGGTCAGATCCACGGAGGCGGCGCCCGCGGCGGCGGTGCGGATCTGCGCGCCGTACTGGCAGGACTGGCGTCTGCGCAGACCGTCGTACACGTCGACCTGCCAGGTCTCGGCGGCGTGTGTCCCGGGCAGCTTCACCGTCGCCTTCACGGTGGGGCGTTGTCCGGAGTCCGCCGGGAACGACCAGTACAGGTAGTCGCCCGCGGAGCCGTTCGCCGTGGCCGTCCGCCCCTGCTCGATCTCGGTCGCGGTACGGAACGACGTGCCGGCCGCGGCGGGTGCCGCGCTGTCGCCGGACGCGCTCGGCGACGGCGAGGAGTCGGCGACCGCCGGAGCCGCGGCCAGTCCGAGCATCAGCAGGGAAGCGCTCAATACGCGTGTCATCCACATCAGTTGGTCCTCCAGACCGCGAGCCGCCAGCGCGACAGCCAGCCCCAGACGAGACCGGCGAGGAAGCCGGTGAGGATCAGCGCGCCGAGCAGCCACCAGCCGCGTCCGAGACCGAAGGAGGCCACGTCGCTCGCGTTCGAGGGACCGTCGACCACGTCCACGGTCAGCTCCAGCGGCAGACCGGGCGTGGTCTTCACCCCGGAGGCCGGAGCGAAGGAGTTGGTGACCTGCAGGCAGACGATCTCGGCGGCCGGCTTGTCGCCGTCGCTGTCGTCGTCCCGTTCGGGTTTCGGGTAGCGCAGCCCGGTGGAGAGGACGTCCGTACGCCCGTTGCCCGCGGCCTCCCCGCGCACGATCTCACGGCCGTGCACGGTGACGGCCCGCAGCAGCGTCCCGTAGGAGGGGCCGACGGCCCGGTCGGCCGCCACGCTCACCGAGGCGCGCAGTTCCCGGCCCGCCGGCACCTCCACGCGGTACCAGCGCTGCTGTCCGAACTCCTCGCGGTCCGTGTACAGCCCGGACTTCAGCGTGGGCGCCCCGGCGCACTCCGTCGCGCCCTGGGTGGCCACCGGCGTCACCACCGGATCGGCCGCCCGGTCCACCAACTGGTTGACCCGGTCGGTCAGTTCGTCCGTGTGCTCCACCGAGGTGTACGTCCCGCCGGTCGCCTCCGCGATGCAGCTGAGCTGCTGACGCATCTTGGCGTTCGGGACCAGGCCGAGGGTGTCGATGGTCAGGCCGATGCCCTTGGCGGCGATCTCGCGGGCCACCTCGCACGGGTCGAGCGGGGCGCAGGTGTCCTCCCCGTCGCTGATCAGCACGATCCGCTTCGAACCGGTGCCGCTGTCGCCGCCGCTGTCGAGGTCGTCGGCCGCCTTCAGCAGCGCCGGGCCGATCGGGGTCCAGCCGGTGGGGGAGAGGGTCGCCACCGCCGTCTTCGCCTCGGTACGGTCCAGCGGGCCGACCGGGTAGAGCTGCGCGGTGTCCTTGCAGCCCCTCTTCCGGTCGTCGCCGGGGTAGTCGGCGCCGAGGGTGCGGATACCGAGCTGGACCTCCTCGGGTGTCGCGTCCAGCACCTCGTTGAAGGCCTGCTTCGCGGCGGCCATCCGGGTGCCGCCGTCGATGTCCCGGGTCCGCATGGAACCGCTCACGTCGACGACGAGGTCGACCTTGGGAGCGGTCTCGCCGGTGGGTTCACCGGCGACCGCCGCGGTCGGGAAGACGATCCCCGCCGTCAGGGCGGCGAGCAGGGCGCAGACTCCCGCCGCCGGCCGTTTACTTGTGATCATCGGCGGATCTTATTGATCAGCGGTACCAGGCTCCAAAACGGCCGCTCAGCGCAGGGGGTTGGGCAACTCGGTCCACTGGTCCCCGGGTGTCCCCGGCGCCAGCCGCATCAACGTCAGGGCCTTCGTGGGCAGCGGCTGTTCGAGCAGGGCGACGAGGTCGGGCGTGCGCGGCAGATCCCGTACGGCCGTCTCCAGCGCGCCCCGCAGCGCCGCCGCCGATCCGGCGGTACCGGCGAGGGCTCCCGCGACCAGCGACCCGAACAGCTTGCGCCGCAGGGCTGTTTCGTCGTCGGTGACGATCCGGCCGGTCAGTTCCGGCACCGGGATGCCGTGCCGGGCCAGCCGGGCCGGGCTCACCCGGATGTCGGCGAGGTCCCGGTAGACCAGCCGCAGCGGGACACCGGACGGGGACAGGACGACCAGCAGGTTCTGTCCGTGCGCCTCCAGCGCCACGCCCAGGTCCAGCAGCCGCAGGCCGACGGTGAGGGCGAGCCGCGCGAAACCGGCCAGCCAGGCGGGGGAGTCGGGCAGCGCGGTGGTGGCGAGCGCGGCCACCGGCACCACCCGCTCACCGCTGCCCGGTGTCACGCAGGCCTGCGGGGACTCCCTCACCACCGCCGCCAGATCGGGTGAGTCGGCGGTGGCCGCGCCGAGGGTGCGGGTCACGTGCAGCAGGCCGTCCAGGCGGTCGGCCAGTGTCTGCGCGAAAGCCGACAGGGTCGCGGACAGCGCGATCGAGTACCCGGAGATGTCCCGCACCGACGACGTCAGCCGGGCGCTGAGCGCGGTCTTGACGTGGGGCCCGTCAGGCTGGGCGAGGGTACGCAAGGACATCAACGGGTGTGCGTCGAGTCCCGTCTCGCACGTCCGCTTCAGCACATGCTCCGCCTGCCAGGGATGCACCGGCACCAACAGCCGTTCGCCGTCCCGCAGTTCGTCCGGCCAGACGCCCGTCACCAGGCACTCGCCCACCGGCACCGGCAGCAGCCCCAGCCGTACCACCGGCCCGTGCTCGGGCCCGTAGGCGAGCTGCTCGGCCACCGAGAAGCCGGGCCGGGAACGGCAGCCCGGATGGAAGGGATGCCCGTCGACCACCCGCTGCTCCCACTCCCAGTCCCGCTCCGGCCACCGCGTCGAGTGTGCCGGCGCCCCGGCCCGCGACAGTGCCAGCGAGGCGACGCTGTGACCGAGCTCGGAGGCGAAGTCCGCCCCGTGCGGTACGCCGAGGTCGGTCATCAGCCGCGCCGGATGGTCGTACGCCGTCCGGTCGAGCCGAACCTCCGTGACGTACGCGGCGGTGGCGTACGGGTCCGGACGCGGGCCGTGCAGTCGGCGGCCGTCCGTCAGGCGCAGGGTGAGCCCGTCCGGGCCGGCCGTGCGGGAGGTGACCCAGGGCAGCGGCTCATGGGCGAGCGCTCGCCACAGCCGGGTCAGCACGGCCGCGCGGGCACCGGGAAGTTCGGCCGCGTACCGGGGCACGAGCCCGGGGCGTACGGCGGTCAGCTCGCCGGCGACCTCGGCCTCGGCGGTGGGGGGACGGTGCACGGTCGGGCTCCTCGGGTACGCGATCGGATGTCACGACAGGTGATGACGACAGACATACTGATCGTCTCCGCCCGAACGGACCGCAGAGAACGAGTGGAACGCGTGGATCCCTACCTCCCGTCCGCCGCGGACGCCCCCAAGTCCGACGTCGCCGACCCGAAGCCCGCCGTCACCGACGCCGCCCCACGCGACGACGTCGAGGCCCGCGCCGACGCCTACGCGGCGGCACCCCTCCTGAACTGCCTGCTGAGGGAGGCGGCCGAGCCGCTCCCGCACCCCGGCGACGGCGACGGCGATGGTGCCGGTGACGGCGCCGGACACCGGGTGTACCGGCTGCCCGGGGGCAGGCTGCTGCGGGTGCGAGGGGAGCGGCGGCCCGCCGAGCCCGAGGTCCGGTGGGACGGCGGCTGGCGGCGGGTCGGCCACCCCGAACTGGTCAAGCTCGTCGCCGAGGAACTGGTCCGTCACACCGGGCTGTCCAACCCCGACCTGCCCGCCGAGATGACCGACAGCCGGGACGCGGTCGCCGCGCTGCTCACCGCCCGCGCCCGGGCCACGCCGCCCGAGGACCCGTATCTGCGCTCCGAGCAGTCCCTCCTCACCGGCCACCCCCACCACCCCGCGCCCAAGGCACGCGGCGGCGGCCCGGTCGCCGGCTGGCTGCCGTACGCTCCCGAGGCGCACGCCCGTTTCCCGCTGGTCCTGCTCGGGCTGCGTCAGGACACGGTCGTCGAGGAGGGCGACACCTCGGCCCTCGACACGCTGGGCGAGGCCCCGCCCGGCTACCGGCTGCTGCCCGCCCACCCCTGGCAGCTCGACCTGGTCGACCTCGACCGGGCTTTCGCCGACGGCCGCCTGATCCGCCTGGGCACGACCGGCTTCGAGGCCTGGCCGACGGCGGCGATCCGCACGCTGTACGTCCCCGAGTACGCGCGCGAGTCCGCTCCCGGCCGCGACCTCTTCCTGAAGTTCAGCCTCGATGTGCGCATCACCAACGACATCCGCCGGCTGTGGCGGCACGACCTGCTGAAACTCCGCCGCACGGACACGGCGGCCCGTGCCGCCTTCGCGGCGATCGAGGGTCCGGCGGCCTGGCTCGGCGACACCGGCTACCGCACCGCCGACTTCGCCTTCGAGGAACTCGCCGTCCTCGTCCGCGACGGACTGCGCGCCCATCTGCGGCCCGGTGCGACCCCGCTGCTCGCCGCCTCTCTGGTCGAGGGCTTCGACGGCAACCCGCTCGACGGGGCGAAAGACCCGGCGGCCTGGTGGGAGGCGTACCTGGCCCAGGTGGTGCCGCCCGCCCTGGCGGCCTTCGCCGACCACGGTGTCGTACTCGAAGCGCACCTGCAGAACACGCTGGTCGCCGTCGACGCCGACGGGACGCCCGTGCAGGCCCTGTTCCGGGACGCCGAGGGCGTCAAGCTGCTGCCCGAGGTGGACCGGGCGGCCGGCTGGGAGCGGCTGGTGTACTGCCTGGTCGTCAACCACCTCGCCGAGGTCGCCGCGGCCCTGGCCGAACGCCGGCCGGGCCTCGACCCCTGGCCCGCCGTCCGCCGCGAACTGTCCCGGCACGACCTCCCCGAGATCGCCGCCCTGCTCACCGCGCCCACCCTGCCCGGCAAGACGAACCTGCTGCTGCGCTGGACCGGCGCGGACGGCGCGGACGCCCGGTACCTGCCGCTCCCCAACCCGCTGGCCGGTACATGATCTGAACTACCCTGGCCGGGTGCTGCGCGATGTGACTGCCGTTCGATATGTGACCCCGCTGCGGTCCGGTGGCTCCGTACCCGGAGTCGTCGAGGCCGACGACCTGGGCACGTACGTCGTCAAGTTCACCGGCTCCGCGCAGGGCCGGAAGGCGCTGGTCGCCGAGGTGATCGTGGGTGAGCTGGCCCGCGCCCTGGGGCTGCGCTTCCCCGAACTGGTCCTGGTGCACTTCGACCCGGCGATCGCCGACGGAGAGCCCCACCAGGAGGTGCGGGAGCTGCACGGCGCGAGCGCGGGCCTCAACCTCGGCATGGACCACCTGCCGGGTGCCGCGGACTTCACCCCCGAGGTCGCCAGGACCTTCCCGGTCGATCCGCTGGAGGCGGGCCGGATCGTCTGGCTCGACGCCCTGACCGTCAACGTCGACCGTACGGTCCACAGCTCCAACCTGATGGTCTGGCCGACCTTCGGCATCGCGCCCCCGCGCCTGTGGCTCATCGACCACGGCGCAGCCCTCGTCTTCCACCACCGCTGGGACGCCTCCGACCCGGAGAAGGCGTACGACTTCCGCCACCACGCCCTCGGCCACTACGCGCCCGACGTACGGGCCGCCGACGCCGAGCTGGCGCCCAAGGTCACGCGGGAGCTGCTGCGGGCCATCACGGCCGAGGTGCCGGACGCGTGGCTGGCGGCCGAGGAGGGCTTCGCGGCCCCGGACGACGTCCGCGCGGCGTACGTGGACTACCTCCACGCGCGCGTGCGGGCCTCCGCCGCCTGGCTCCCCACGAACTTCCCCACCCGGGAGGAACTCGCCGCCGAGGAGGCCCTCCGGGCGGCGCGCACCCAGCAAGGACGGCCGGCCTGGCTCAAGCGGGTCCCCGACCTGCACGGCAAGCCGGACGCGGAACAGGATTGGTCGGTGCACCTCGGATGACAGCTCAGCCGGATGTCCCGCGGGTCGAGCCGGAGGCTCAGCGGGTCGAGATCGAGTACTGCACCCAGTGCCGCTGGCTGCCGCGCGCCGCCTGGCTGGCCCAGGAACTGCTGACGACTTTCGAGACCGAGCTGACGGAACTGGCCCTGAAGCCCGGCAAGGGCGGTGTCTTCGTCGTCCGCGTGAACGACGAGGTCGTCTGGGACCGCCGCGAGCAGGGGTTCCCGGAGCCGACGGCCGTGAAGCAGGCCGTACGGGACCGCGTGGCCCCGGAGAAGTCCCTGGGCCACTCGGACCGTTCCGGGTGAGCCGTCAGCCCTTCAGCCGCTCGTACGCCGGCAGCGTCAGGAAGTCCGCGTAGTCCTCGTCGAGGGAGACCTCCAGGAGCAGATCGTGGGCCTGCTGCCAGTGACCGGCAGCGAAGGCCTCCTCGCCGAGTTCCGCGCGGATGTTCCGGAGTTCGTCGGCGGCGATCTCGCGGGCCAGCTCCGCGGTGGCGCGCACCGGCTTCCCGTCGTGCTCGAACTCGACGCCGGCGTTGATCCACTGCCAGATCTGCGAGCGGGAGATCTCGGCGGTGGCCGCGTCCTCCATCAGGTTGAAGATGGCGACCGCACCCATGCCCCGCAGCCAGGCCTCGATGTACCGGATGCCCACCTGGACGGCGTTGACGAGACCGTCGTACGTCGGCCTGGCGTCCAGCGAGTCGACGGCGATGAGGTCGGCCGCCTTGACGTCGACGTCCTCGCGGAGGCGGTCCTTCTGGTTCGGCCTGTCGCCGAGGACCTTGTCGAAGGACTCCATGGCGATCGGGACCAGGTCGGGGTGGGCGACCCAGGAGCCGTCGAAGCCGTCGTTCGCCTCGCGGTCCTTGTCCGCGCGCACCTTCTCGAAGGCGACCTTGTTCACCTCGGCGTCCCGGCGTGAGGGGATGAAGGCGGCCATACCGCCGATCGCGTGCGCGCCGCGCTTGTGGCAGGTGCGGACGAGGAGTTCGGTGTACGCGCGCATGAACGGGGCTGTCATCGTCACCGCGTTGCGGTCCGGCAGTACGAACGTGGGGCCGCCGTCACGGAAGTTCTTGACGATGGAGAACAGGTAGTCCCAGCGGCCGGCGTTCAGCCCCGAGGCGTGGTCGCGGAGTTCGTAGAGGATCTCCTCCATCTCGTAGGCCGCCGTGATCGTCTCGATGAGGACGGTGGCGCGGACGGTGCCCTGGGGGATGCCCGTGTAGTCCTGCGCGAAGACGAACACGTCGTTCCACAGGCGGGCCTCCAGGTGCGACTCCGTCTTCGGGAGGTAGAAGTACGGGCCCTTGCCGAGGTCGAGCAGCCGCTGGGCGTTGTGGAAGAAGTACAGGCCGAAGTCGACCAGGGCGCCGGGGACTTGAGTGCCGTCGGCGGCGACGAGGTGCCGCTCGTTCAGGTGCCAGCCGCGGGGGCGCATGACGACGGTCGCCAGCTCCGCGTCCGGACGCAGGGCGTACGACTTGCCGCTCGCCGGGTCCGTGAAGTCGATGGCGCGGGTGTAGGCGTCCACCAGGTTGACCTGGCCGAGGACCACGTTCTCCCAGGTCGGTGCCGAGGCGTCCTCGAAGTCGGCGAGCCAGACCTTGGCGCCCGAGTTGAGGGCGTTGATGGTCATCTTGCGGTCGGTGGGGCCGGTGATCTCGACCCGGCGGTCGTTCAGCGCCGGGGGACACGGGGCCACCTTCCAGGAGTCGTCCGCGCGGACCGCGGCCGTCTCGGGGAGGAAGTCGAGCGCGGAGGTGCGGGCGATCTCGGCACGGCGCTCGGCGCGGCGGGCGAGGAGCTCGTCACGCCGGGGCGTGAACCGGCGGTGCAGCTCGGCCACGAAGGCGAGGGCCGCCTCGGTGAGGACCTCCTCCTGCCGCGGCAGGGGCTCGGCGTCGACGATGGCCAGCGGGGACGGCGCTGGTGCGGACATGAGCTGTCACTTCCTTCAGCGAGCTTGGCACCGGGTGCCGGCACCCGGGGAGCGGTCGAGTGCGGCTGAAAGTGGATACTAGTTTCCTCATCGTGGAACTTCAATGGTTTGTTGATGTCGAGAATCTCCGCGTCGAGCCAGGGGGGACGTGTCGGTGCCCTCGCACTCACTCAAGGTGCGCCAGGTCCGCCACGGTGTCGATGTCGTACGGCCGCGCCACGTCCCCGCACTCGACGAGCGTGATCTTTGCCTCGTGGACCTTCAGATAGGCGCGTGCCCCCCGGTCGCCGGTCGCACTCGCGGCGATGCCGGCCCAGTGCGCGGCACCGAGCAGCACGGGATGCCCGCGCACACCGTCGTAGGCGGCGCAGGCCAGTGAGGTCTCGTCCGCCCCGGCGGCGAGCACCCGGCTCACCGCCTCCGCCCCGATGCCGGGCTGGTCGACGAGCGACACCAGCGCGGCCCGGGCCCCCGTCCCGGCGAGCGAGTCGAGCCCGGCGCGCAGCGACGAGCCCATGCCGTCCGTCCAGTCGGCGTTCTCCACGAGGACGCAGGTGCCGAGCCGCGCCTGTTCCCGTACGGCGTCGGCGGCGGCCCCGAGGACCACGTGGACGCGGGTGCAGCCGGCCGCGCGCAGGACGCCGGCCGCGTACTCGACGAGGGGCCGCCCCCGGTACGGCAGCAGCGCCTTGGGGCGTCCACCGAGCCGCCGCCCGCCGCCGGCCGCGAGAAGCAGCCCGGCCGTGCGCTGTTCGTTCTCCTGCTCGCTGTCCGTCATGTCTCCTGCATACCTGACGCCCGGGCGGGCGCCGCATTTCGAAGGGCTGAATTTCCGTCCTTGTGGTGGCGCGCCCGCCATCGGGTGGCGTTTACTGACCCGCGTCCCCGGCGCTCACCAGCGCTCAGGGGAGCGCCCGGAGGGATGAGAGTGTGCGGGCGCACAACAGCGGTGCTAGGGGGAGAGCTGTGTTGCGTAGCTTGGGTCAGAGGCCGGTGACGAGCGGCGACGAGGACACCAGGGTGGCGGGGCTGCGGACGGCGGTGTCCCGGTTGCGCCGCGAACTCGCCGCGCATCCCGCCGAGTTCCCCGACCGCGCCGTCGCGGAGGACGAACTCGCCGCGCTCGCCGCGATGGCGAACTCAGGGACGCCCGAGATCCCGCGACTGCGCCGTTCGCTGCTGCTGATCGCCGGGGCGATCGGCTCGGTCAGCGCGCTGGCGAGGGGTCTGTCGGAAGTGCGCGACGCGGTGGATCTGTTCGGGGAACCGCCGCGGGGGCGGGCGCAGGAGTCGCCGCGGGGACGGGGCTAGGAGCCCGGGAGCCGCCGCCAGGGGGAGGGCGACTGGTACGGGACGGGGCGTCCGCATGGCGGCCTGGCCTTGCCCTGGGAAGGCGGCCGGAGGAGAACTCAGTCGTCGTTTCTGGTGTTCTCGCTCGGCAGGAACGTCTGGCGTACCCAGAGGCTCAGCAGCGCCGTCCCACCGGCGAACAGCGGCACCGGGTCATGGTCGGGAGGAGCCAGCACATATGCCAGCACCGTGACCGTGCAGACCGTCAGGGGAACGAACGCCGCCGCACCGTCTATCCCCCACCGCAACGTCGGCTGAGCGATGTCCAGTACGCTCGCTCCGCCGGGCAGCCAAGGGCCGACGGCAACCACCAGCAGGCCCGCGGTGGTGCAGGTGTCGACCAGCTGACAGGACATCGCCTCAGGGCTGTGCGGACCGACCGTCCACAGTCGCAGGGTGTCGCCGATCAGCATGAGGGACAGCCCGACGATCCCGACCCACAAGGCGGTCCTCTGGTCGCTCCGTACGAGACGGCGCAGGGCGAACAGAAAACTGAGGAACACGACCTCCGCGGTCCACAGGACACCGACCATGCCCGTCCCCAGCCGCCAGCCGTCACCGGCCCCTCGCAGCAGTACCCATGCCGTCATGAACACGGCCCCGGCTGTGACGACCCCGTCGAGCACGCGCCGCAGCAACACGTGCCGGCCTCTGCCGGCATCGGCCGCGACCACCAGACCGGCCGTCCCCAGGCCAACCGCCAGCGTCACTCCGGTGACCAGCGCCGAACCGAGCAGTGATCGCTCGTGTTGTCCCGAACCCGGAGGGTGAGCCGACAGTACGTGGACCGTTCCCCGGTACAGGCCCCCCGCTACCGCCGAACCCCCCAACAGCAGCAGACGCGTCCGTACCCGTCCACTCGCCCCCCACGCGCGGAGCACCAGGGAGGCCGCCAACGCCCAGCAACCGGTGGACGGCCCGAAAGCCACCATCCGCGCCGCCACGTTCCCGGCCGCCCACGGCCCGCTGAACGTCAGCGCTGTTCCCACGAGACAGGCCACGCCCACCACACCCCAGGCCCACGCCCCGGTCCGATGGCAGCGCTCCGCCCGGACCCTGAGCGCGTCCGGCGACTTCCCCAACCCCGTCATCAGGTGCGCCCTTCCACCGGCCCCCCGCCCGCAGGGCCATTCCGGCAGCCCTCGGATCCCTTCAGAGACGGTAGAGGACACGCCACCTGCCCCGAACTGAGCAATCGGCGCATTCACTCGTACTGCGTAAGGGAGGAGAGATCAACGACCTTCGGCCCCCGGCCGTCACCGACAGCCTCGCCGTCACCTGCGCACCGGACGTCCGGCAGTATGCCCCTGTGTGCCTCATCCCAGGAACCGATGACCGCGCCGTCGAACCGGCACGGATCCGTCTCGCGGCGGCCGGGGCCGCGGTGGCGACCGTCGGCGCGGGGCTGGGACTGCGGGCAGTGGCCGCGGGAAGCCTGGCCAAGTACGGCGGAGACGCGTTGTACACCGTCCTGCTCCTCGCCCTTGTCGTTCTGGTGGCGCCACGAGTGACGCCCCTGACGGCCGCCGCAAGCGCCCTGGCCGTCAGTTGGGGAGTCGAGTTCCTGCAGCTCAGCGAGGTGACGGGGGAGCTCTCCCGGCGCAGCGAGGTCGCCCGCCTCGTGCTCGGTTCCACCTTCAACCCACCCGACCTGTTCTGGTACGCGGTCGGTGCGGCAGCGGGCTGGCTCGTCCACACCGCGGTGGGCCCCTGCCGGGCACGTCGGCGTACAGGGCCCGGCTGATCATCGGCCTCCTGGCGGCGAGGCCGTGTCACGCCGGGTTCTGGGCCGCCAGTGCCTGGGACAGTTCCGTCGCCACCTGCTGGAGCACCGGCACGATCTTCTCCGTCGCCGCCTCCGTCACCCGGCCCGCCGGGCCCGAGATCGAAATGGCCGCGGCGGTGGGGGAGTCGGGGACGGAGACCGCGAGGCAGCGGACGCCGATCTCCTGCTCGTTGTCGTCGACGGCGTAGCCGGTCCGGCGTACGTCCTCCAGTGCGGCCAGGAAGCCGTCGGGCGTGGTGATCGTCTTCTCCGTCGCCGCGGGCATGCCGGTGCGGGACAGGAGTGCGCGCACCTCGTCGTCCGGGACGTTCGCGAGCAGGGCCTTGCCGACGCCCGTGGAGTGCGGCAGGACCCGGCGGCCGACCTCGGTGAACATGCGCATCGAGTGCTTGGACGGCACCTGGGCGACGTACACGATCTCGTCGCCGTCCAGCAGCGCCATGTTCGCCGTCTCGCCGGTCTCCTCGACCAGGCGGGCGAGACAGGGGCGGGCCCAGGTGCCGAGGAGGCGGGCGGACGACTCGCCGAGGCGGATCAGCCGCGGGCCGAGTGCGTACCGGCGGTTGGCCTGCTGGCGGACGTAACCGCAGGCCACCAGGGTGCGCATGAGGCGGTGGATGGTGGGCAGCGGCAGCCCGCTGCTCGCGGAGAGCTCGCTCAGGCCGACCTCGCCGCCCGCGTCGGCCATCCGCTCGAGCAGATCGAAAGCGCGCTCGAGGGACTGGACCCCGCCGGTGGCGGACTTGGCGGAGTCGGTGGTGCTGGCGCTGGACGTCGGCAACGGCGCGTTCCTTCCGGGGCGGGCGGGAAGGCAGAAGCCTACCCGGCAGTCGGTTGACTCCCTGCTGGTGCGTGACTACGTTCTGCTTGCCGGAAGTTTAATTCCGCTTTGTGGAAACGTCCAGAGTGGGGACGTGCGGGCCGCCTGGGAGCAGTGTGCCCTTGACGACGCGAGAACGGGAGTGAAGACTCCTTCAACAGAACGTTGAATTCCGTTACGCGGAAGTTAACGGCGACAGAGAGGGGCCCCGGGTGTCCGACGTAGAACTGGTGCTGCGCTCCACACGCGTCATCACTCCGGAGGGGACGCGCGCGGCCTCGGTCGCTGTCTCCGGGGGAACGATCACTGCCGTACTTCCGTACGACGCCGACGTACCGTCCGCAGCGCGCCTGGAGGACCTCGGCGACCACGTCCTGCTGCCCGGCCTCGTCGACACGCACGTGCACGTCAACGATCCCGGCCGCACCGAATGGGAGGGCTTCTGGACCGCCACCCGCGCCGCGGCCGCCGGTGGCATCACCACCCTCGTCGACATGCCGCTCAACTCCCTCCCGCCCACGACGACGGTCGAGAACCTCCGTACGAAGAAGGAGGTCGCCGCCGACAAGGCACACGTCGACGTCGGCTTCTGGGGCGGCGCCCTGCCCGACAACGTCAAGGACCTGCGCCTGCTGCACGAGGCCGGCGTCTTCGGCTTCAAGGCGTTCCTGTCGCCCTCGGGCGTGAACGAGTTCCCCCACCTCGACCAGGACCGACTCGCTCAGTCCCTCGCCGAGATCACGTCCTTCGGCGGCCTGCTGATCGTGCACGCCGAGGACCCGCACCACCTGGACGCGGCCCCGCGGCACAGCGGCCCCAAGTACGCCGACTTCCTGGCCTCCCGGCCGCGCGACGCGGAGGACACGGCGATCGCCCAGCTCATCGCCCAGGCGAAACGCCTCCGTGCGCGCGTGCACATCCTCCACCTCTCCTCGTCCGACGCGCTGCCGCTGATCGCCGCCGCCAAGGCGGAGGGCGTGCGCGTCACGGTCGAGACGTGCCCGCACTACCTCACCCTCACCGCCGAGGAAGTCCCCGACGGCGCCAGCGAGTTCAAGTGCTGCCCGCCCATCCGCGAGTCCGCGAACCAGGATCTGCTGTGGCAGGCGCTCGCGGACGGCACGATCGACTGCGTGGTGACGGACCACTCCCCGTCGACCGCGGACCTGAAGACGGACGACTTCGCCACGGCGTGGGGCGGCATCTCCGGCCTGCAGCTGAGCCTGCCGGCGGTGTGGACACAGGCGCGCAGGCGCGGTCACGGCCTGGAGGACGTGGTCGAGTGGATGTCCGCCCGTACGGCGGCCCTCGTCGGCCTCGGCCGGAAGGGCGCCATCGAGGCGGGCCGCGACGCCGACTTCGCGGTACTCGCGCCCGACGAGACGTTCACCGTGGACCCGGCGGCCCTCCAGCACCGCAACCGTGTCACGGCGTACGCCGGCAGGACCCTGTACGGCGTGGTGAAGTCCACCTGGCTGCGCGGCGAACGCATCGCCGCGGACGGCGAGTTCGCCGAGCCGAGGGGACAACTCCTCACTCGTCCTTCCTGACGCGCCACTTGCCCTTGCCGACCCACCCCCGCGCCCGCGGCGGCCGACTCCGAAAGGCACCTGATCACTGTGACGGCGATTCCGAGTTTCACCGGCGACGCGAGTCCGTACGGAGGCGGTGACCCGTACGCGGACTACCGCACCGCCGCCTTCCCCTTCACTCAGTACGTCAACCTCGCCGACCGGCAGCTCGGCGCCGGAGTCATCGCCGCCAACGACGAGTTCTTCGCCCAGCGCGAGAACCTGCTGCTGCCCGGTCCCGCCGAGTTCGACCCCGAGCACTTCGGGCACAAGGGCAAGATCATGGACGGCTGGGAGACGCGGCGCCGCCGTGGCGTCTCCGGCGACCGTCCCTGGCCGACGGCAGAGGACCACGACTGGGCGCTGGTCCGCCTCGGCGCGCCGGGTGTGATCCGGGGCATCGTCGTGGACACGGCCCACTTCCGCGGCAACTACCCGCAGGCGGTGTCGGTCGAGGGCACGTCGGTGCCGGGCTCCCCGTCGCCGGAGGAACTGCGGGGCGACGGCGTCAAGTGGACGACGCTGGTCCCGCGCACTCCCGTCGGCGGCCACGCGGCGAACGGCTTCGCGGTGTCGGTCGAACAGCGCGTCACCCATCTGCGCGTCAACCAGCACCCCGACGGCGGCGTCGCGCGCCTGCGCGTGTACGGGGAGGTCGTACCCGACCCGACGTGGCTGGAGGTCCTCGGCACCTTCGACGTGGTCGCCCTGGAGAACGGCGGCCGGGTCGAGGACGCGTCGAACCTCTTCTACTCCCCGGCCACCAACACCATCCAGCCCGGCCGCTCCCGCAAGATGGACGACGGCTGGGAGACACGCCGCCGCCGCGACCAGGGCCACGACTGGATCCGCTACCGCCTGGTCGCCCAGTCCCGGATCCGCGCCGTCGAGATCGACACGGCGTACCTCAAGGGAAACAGCGCGGGCTGGGCGTCGGTCTCGGTGCGGGACGGCGATGCGGGCGGGGCCGACGGTGAAGGCGGGACCGGCGGCTGGACGGAGATCGTCCCCCGCACCCGCCTCCAGCCCGACACCAACCACCGCTTCGTCCTGCCGGCCCCGGCCGTGGCCACCCACGCGCGCGTGGACATCTATCCGGACGGCGGCATCTCCCGTCTGCGTCTGTTCGGCTCCCTGACGGAGGCGGGCGCGTCGGCCCTGGCGGACCGCCACCGGGAACTGGGCGGCTGAGCGGGGACGCGCTCCTCGAACGCCGGTCAGGGCAGCTTCAGCAGGGCAGGGAGCGGCGGGGGCGACAACACCACGACGGCATCACGCCGCATGGCCCCCGTCCACCGAGAACTCACCCCCCGTCGCATACCCCGACCCCGCCAGATGGACGATCATCCCCGCCACCTCGTCCGCGGTCCCGAACCGCCCCAACGCCGTCATCGCCGCCTGCCCCTCCGCATACGGACCGTCCGCCGGATTCATGTCCGTGTCGACGGGCCCGGGATGCACGATGTTCGCCGTGATCCCCCGCGCCCCCAACTCCCTCGCCAGCGCCTTCGTCAGCCCCACCAACGCCGACTTGCTCATCGCGTAGAGCGTCCCCCCGGGCCCCGGCACCCGCTGCGTCATACATGTGCCGACGGTGATGATCCGGCCCCCCGCCCCCATCCGGCCCGCAGCCGCCTGGGACGCCAGGAACACCCCGCGCACGTTCACCGCGAGCACCCGGTCCACATCACCGACCGACAGGCTCTCCAGCGGTCCGAGCAGCCCGACCCCCACGTTGTTCACCAGCACGTCCAGGCGCCCCCCGAACGCCTCCGCCGTTCGCGCGACCGCCCCCGCCGCCTCCTCCGCGTCCGCGGAATCCGCCCGCAGCGCCACCGCTCGGTGCCCCAGCGCCTCGACGGTCCGTACGACGTCCTCGGCCGCCTCCTTGCCGTTCACATACGTCAGGGCCACATCCGCGCCCTCCCGGGCCAGCCGCACGGCCGTCGCCGCGCCGATACCGCGACTGCCGCCGGTGACCAGGGCGACCTTGCCGTTCAGGGTTCCTTGAGAAGCGTTCCGCGTTCCTTGAGAAGTCATGTAGTCATCTCAGCGGCCCCGCCTTCGAGGCGCTGGCGGCGAACGGACACCGATGTCGGCCACCGATGAGTCGCGGGCGCCGGTGGGGTTTGCACTGATGACAAAAGACCCCACTCCCGGAAGGCAGGCATCCGCGATGGGCAACGCGCCTCGGCCACCCTCGGCGAACCGGGCTGGTCCGGCACCACCGTGATCGGCGGTGACCTCGCCAAGGAGGTCACCGCCCTCAAGGAACGCACCGACCGCGAACTCCAGGTGCGACACGCCGGGGGGCAGGTCACCGCCACCGGCGTCTCCCTCCAGTCGTACGACCTGGGGGGCGCCCGCAGTACGGCTCGTAAGAACTCCCCGAGGGCTGACATCCCGAAGACCGGCGCCGCCGCTCCGGCGGATGCGAGCTGACCTCAGCTCAGTCGGACCTGCGGCTCTCAGCGGTGGCGAACAGGGCGATGGCCAGGACGATCAACGCCACGCTCGCGTAGATCTCGTGGCCGTCGAGGACGCTCCACCGCTGGGTGATCCCCCATCGCAGCTTGCCCGTGAGCTCGTACACCAAGCCGCCCGTGCCCTGCGTCAGGGCGACGAACCCGAGAATCTCCAGAAAACCCTTCATGTCCAGGAGCCTCGCCTCACGGACCACCCCAGCGTATGGGTCGCGGGGCGAACTCGGCCCGACGGAAGTTCCTGATCTGGCGGCCGGGCGTGCCGAAAGTCTGCCCCGGTGCGACTTTGGTCGGCGATCCCGCGCGCACTGCTGTGGGACGGGCCGCCCCTGCGTAGATTTACCGACCGTGACGGATGACCAGGATTTACCGACCGTGAAGGGTGACCAGACGGCGCAGCAGTTCCCGGGTCGCAGATGGCTGCTGCCGTCCGCCGTGCTCCGTGACCTCGACGAACCCGGCCCCGGTTCCCCGCGCTCCGGACGGCGGCCGCGACGCACAGCCCGGGACTGGATCGTCGACTTCTCGTTCTTCCTGGTGGCCGTGTTCGTCGGCATGCTCGGCGCGGACTCCCTCACCAAGGACCCGGCCACCTCACCCGCCCTGGCCGACTTCGACCAGGTACTCGGCGCACTCGCCTGTGCCGCGGTCTGGCTGCGCCGCCGCTGGCCGGTCGCTCTCGCCGTGGCGATGGTCCCGGTCGGCTTCCTGTCGAGCACCGCGGGCGGCGCGGCAGCGGTCTCCCTCTTCACTCTCGCCGTGCACCGGCCCCTGCGGTACGTGGCCTGGACGGGCGGCATCTCGGCCGCGCTGGTCCCCGCCTACTTCTGGCTGCGTCCGGACCCCGAGATGACGTACCCCCTGGCGGTCGTCTTCGGTGTGCTGCTCACCGCCCTCGTCGTTGCCTGGGGGCTGCTGGCGCGCGCCAAGCGGCAGCTCATGCTGAGCCTGCGCGACCGCGCCCGGCGTGCCGAGACGGAGGCGCGGCTGCGCGCGGAGCAGGCGCAGCGGCTCGCCCGCGCGGCCATCGCCCGGGAGATGCACGACGTACTCGCGCACCGGCTGACGCTGCTGAGCGTGCACGCGGGTGCCCTGGAGTTCCGGCCGGACGCGCCCCGCGAGGAGGTCGTCCGGGCGGCCGGAGTCATCCGGGAGAGCGCGCACGAGGCCCTGCAGGACCTGCGGGAGATCATCGGGGTGCTGCGGGCCGGCGAGAGCGACGACGCGGGCCGCCCGCAGCCGACGCTGGGCGCGCTGGACGTGCTGGTCGCCGAGTCCCGCGAGGCCGGCATGAAGGTCACCCTCGACAGCCGGGTCACCGACCCCGGCACTGTCCCCGCCTCGGTCGGCCGCACCGCCTACCGCATCGCCCAGGAGGGCCTCACCAACGCCCGCAAACACGCCCCGGGCACCGAGGTCACGGTGTCTGTCACCGGCGCCCCGGGCGAGGGCCTCACGGTGTCCGTACGCAACCCCCCGCCCGAAGGCGAGGTCCCTCATGTCCCCGGCTCCGGCCAGGGCCTGATCGGCCTGACCGAACGCGCGACGCTGACCGGGGGCCGGCTGGAGCACGGGCCCGAGCGGGACGGCGGATTCGGCGTACGGGCCTGGCTGCCATGGGACTGAGAACCGGCTGGGCCCCTCAACTCCCGAACCACAGCGCCTACTCCGCGCCGTGCGACCGTGATCCCCGTACGCCTCAACCGTGATTACGTAGGGCCATGACTGCGATCAGACTGCTGCTCGTCGACGACGACCCGCTGGTCAGAGCCGGCCTGGCCCTGATGATGGGCGGTGCCGAGGACATCGAGATCGTGGGTGAGGCGGCGGACGGCGGCGAGGTCGAGGCGCTCGTCGACCGCACCCGGCCGGACGTCGTCCTGATGGACATCCGGATGCCGTCGGTGGACGGCCTGACCGCCACCGAGCGGCTGCGCGGCCGGCCCGAGGCCCCCCAGGTCGTGGTCCTGACCACCTTCCACGCCGACGAGCAGGTGCTGCGGGCCCTGCGCGCGGGTGCCGCCGGTTTCGTCCTCAAGGACACTCCGCCCGCCGAGATCCTCGCCGCGGTACGCCGGGTCGCGGCAGGCGACCCGGTCCTTTCGCCCACCGTGACCCGCCAGTTGATGGACCACGCGGCGGGCAACGCCGCCGACACGCGCCGCACACGCGCGCGGGAGCGCATCGCCGCCCTCAACGACCGTGAACGCGAGGTCGCCGTCGCGGTCGGCCGGGGCCTGGCGAACGCCGAGATCGCCGCCACGCTGTTCATGAGCGTGGCCACGGTCAAGACCCACGTCTCCCGCATCCTGGCCAAGCTGGACCTCAACAACCGGGTCCAGATCGCTCTGTTGGTGTACGACGCGGGACTTCTGGAAGAACCCGAAGAACCTGAGGCGGACGGGACAACCTGAGGCGGGCGGGCACTAGCGGATGCCGCCGCCCGTTGTCCGGACGAAGGGGGGAACGAGATGGCAGAGGTGATCGACCTCGGGACGTACGGGGACGCGTTCCGCGGCGCCCCGGCGGTCCGGCGGCCGGCGTGGAAGCCGGTAAGCCGATCCGCTCCCTCCTTGAGCCCGGCCCCGACCCCGCTCCCGGCCCCGCGGATGCTCATAGGCCGCCCGACCTGCCGGTGCGCTGGTAGGGCCCGGTGAGAAGCAGCCGTCCGGCAGGCTCGCCCTCAGCCCACCAACGGCCACACGCCGCCCTGGACCTCCGCCAGCCCGACGGTCCTGCGCTCCCGCCGCGACAGCTCACAGGCCTCGGCGATCCGCAACGCCTGCAGGGCCTCCCGCCCGTCGCAGGGATTGGCCGCCTCACCTCGTACGACGTCCACGAACGCGCACAGCTCGGCCTCGTAGGCGGGCCCGAACCGCTCCAGGAACCCCGTCCACGGCTTGTCCGCGGCCGGCGGCCCCGTCGGCTCGGTGGACGCGATCGGCGTACGGTCGTCCAGTCCCACCACGATCTGGTCCAGTTCCCCGGCCAGCTCCATGCGGACGTCGTACCCGGCCCCGTTCAGCCGCGTCGCCGTGGCCGTGGCGAGTGTGCCGTCGTCCAGAGTGAGCAGCGCCGCACCCGTGTCGACGTCGCCCGCCTCCCGGAACGTCGCCCCGCCCGCGTCGGACCCGGCGGCGCACACGTCGACGACCTCGCGCCCGGTCACCCAGCGCAGGATGTCGAAGTCATGGACCAGGGTGTCCCGGTACAGCCCGCCCGACGCCCGGAGATACGCGGCCGGCGGCGGCGCCTGGTCGGAGGTCAGCGCCCGCACGGTGTGCAGCCGTCCGAGCCGCCCCGAGCGCACCGCGTCACGCGCCCCCGCGTAGCCCCTGTCGAAGCGGCGCTGGAACCCCATCTGCAGGACCGTTCCGGCCGCCTCGACCTCACCGATCGCCTCTAAGGTGCCCGCGAGGTCCACGGCGATCGGCTTCTCGCAGAACACCGGAAGCCCCGAGCGTGCTGCCCGACCGATCAGTTCGGCGTGCGCCGATGTCGTCGTCGTGATCACCACGGCGTCCACGCCCCACTGGAAGATCTCGTCCACCCCCGGCGCCGCCGTCTCGCCCAGCCGGTGCGCGAGATCCTGGGCCCGCGCCGGGTCGGCGTCCGTGAGGATCAGGGAGCCGACCTCCCGGTGCCGGCTGAGCGTGTTGGCGTGGATGGCCCCGATGCGGCCCGTACCGATGACTCCGATGCGCATGGAAACAAACTGCGTGCCGAGTCGGCACGATGTCAATGTGTATGTCCGGACAACCGAACTACACGACTTCCCGTCAACAACGCACGGAGCTACGCTCGGCTCCGTGCCGAAACCTGGAGTGGACCCGACCGTGACGCTCGATCTCCGTGTGGACCGCAGCAGCCCCGTGCCGTTGTACTTCCAGCTGTCCCAGCAGCTGGAGGCCGCGATCGAGCACGGCGCGCTCACGCCCGGCAGCCTGCTCGGCAACGAGATCGAGCTCGCAGCGCGGCTCGGTCTGTCCCGGCCGACCGTGCGCCAGGCCATCCAGTCGCTCGTCGACAAGGGCCTGCTGGTACGCCGCCGGGGCGTCGGGACCCAGGTCGTGCACAGCCAGGTCAAGCGGCCGCTGGAGCTCAGTAGCCTCTTCGACGACCTCGAGGCGGCCGGCCAGCGCCCCGCGACAAAGGTCCTCGTCAACACGCTCGTCCCGGCGCCCGCCGAGATCGCGGCCGCCCTCGGCGTACCCGAGGACGGCGACGTACACCGGGTGGAACGGTTGCGCCTCGCCCACGGGGAGCCGATGGCGTACCTGTGCAACTACCTGCCGCCCGGCCTGCTCGACCTCGACACCGGGCAGCTGGAGGCGACCGGCCTCTACCGCATGATGCGCTCCGCCGGGATCACCCTGCACAGTGCCCGCCAGTCCATCGGCGCCCGCGCGGCCACCGCCGTCGAGGCCGAGCGGCTCGCCGAGCAGGCGGGCGCCCCGCTGCTCACCATGCAGCGCACCACCTTCGACGACACCGGCCGGGCGGTCGAGTTCGGCGACCACACCTACCGGCCGACCCGCTACTCGTTCGAGTTCCAGCTGCTCGTGCGGCCCTGATCCGGCTGCTCGTGCGGTCCGGATTCCGGCTGCTCGCACGGTCCGGGTTCCGACTGCTCGTACGGCCCTGACGTGCCCGCGAGCGCCCTGGGTTCGTCGCAATGTCCGGACACATTCGCTCAGGGTCTGCGGGTTCCTCGCCGGCCCGCGAGGGACCCGCAGGCCCGCACTGCGACACCCCCAGGAACCGGGCCCATCGCGCCCCCATGCCGCACACGGCGTGAGTGTGCGGCAGAATCGGGCCCGATGAGCACCTACGGCAACTTCAGCGCCCCCATCGGCTCCCGCCGCGCCACAGCTCTGCGCACGGTCGGTACGAGGGAGCGCCGCTCGCACCTGACCGCGCCCCGCGTGCCGACCGTCGGTATCGACATCGGCGGCACCAAGGTGATGGCGGGCGTCGTCGACGCCGACGGCAACATCCTGGAGATGCTCCGCACGGAGACCCCGGACAAGTCCAAGAGCCCCAAGGTCGTCGAGGACA
Source organism: Streptomyces cellulosae (assembly GCF_000721105.1). GTDB lineage: Bacteria > Actinomycetota > Actinomycetes > Streptomycetales > Streptomycetaceae > Streptomyces > Streptomyces cellulosae_A. Next base: position 5,716 of record NZ_JOEV01000027.1, on the reverse strand, counting down.
CCATCTGCGAGCTGGTCCTGGACCTGTCCGACCGGCACGACGTGCACGCCGTCGGCATCGGCGCGGCCGGCTGGGTCGACGCGGACCGCAACCGGGTGCTCTTCGCCCCCCACCTGTCCTGGCGCAACGAGCCCCTCAGGGACCGCATCACGGCCAGGCTCTCCGTGCCCGTCCTCGTCGACAACGACGCCAACACCGCCGCGTGGGCGGAATGGCGCTTCGGCGCCGGCCGCGGCGAGGACCACCTCGTCATGATCACGCTCGGCACCGGCATCGGCGGCGCGATCCTGGAGGACGGCCAGGTCAAGCGCGGCAAGTACGGCGTCGCCGGCGAGTTCGGCCACATGCAGGTCGTGCCCGGCGGCCACCGCTGCCCGTGCGGCAACCGCGGCTGCTGGGAGCAGTACAGCTCCGGAAACGCGCTGGTCAGGGAGGCCCGCGAACTGGCCGCCGCCGACTCCCCGGTGGCGTACGGGATCATCGAGCACGTGAAGGGCAGCATCGCCGACATCACAGGGCCGATGATCACCGAGCTGGCCCGTGAGGGCGACGCCATGTGCATCGAATTGCTCCAGGACATCGGACAGTGGCTGGGCGTCGGCATCGCCAACCTGGCCGCCGCGCTCGACCCTTCCTGCTTCGTGATCGGCGGCGGCGTCTCGGCCGCCGACGACCTGCTGATCGGCCCCGCGCGGGACGCGTTCAAGCGCCAGCTCACCGGTCGCGGATACCGCCCGGAGGCCCGTATCGCCCGCGCCCAGCTCGGCCCCGAGGCGGGCATGGTCGGCGCGGCCGACCTCGCCCGGCTGGTCGCCCGCCGCTTCCGGCGCGCCAACCGCCGCCGGGTGGAGCGACACGAGCGGTACGAGCGGTACGTGGAGGCCCGCCGTACGTTCCAGGGGCCCGCGTGACCGCGTCGCTTCCCCACCGGACCGCGTCGTCCCCGGCGGGGTCGGCCCGGCCGCCCGAGGACCGTCGGCACATGATCCGCCGCAGGGCGATCACCCTGAGCATCATCGTCCTCCTGATCGGCGTCCCGGCCGGCTACCTGGTGATCTCCGCCAACCAGAGCCGCGACAGCGGCAAGGTCAAGGAGGAGAAGTACTCGGCGACCGGCCTCACCGCGGGCTGGCCCTCCAAGGTCCAGCGCCGGCTGTACCAGATCCCGGTCCCGCACCCGGCGGACCAGATCGCGTACTACGAGACCAACAACTGGAAGACCAGCCGCCTGTACGTCCAGTTCCGCACCTCGAGCGCGGGCCTGGACGCCTTCCTCACCGGCATGGGCGTCAACCGGGGCGAGCTCAAGAAAGACCACATCACCGTCAGCACCCGCGACCAGCACATCACCGGCTGGTATTTCAGGACCCCCGGCCCGTATTCCGGCCTCGTCCACAAGCAGAAGAACCCGGCCCCCACCCAGGACGTCGTCGTCAACCTGTCCAACCCGGCGTCCCCCATGGTGTACGTCGTCGCGCGCACGGTTCCCTGAGGAGGGGCTCCGGCCGGCCGCCGGAGCCGATTGTCAGACCCCGCCCGTAGAGTCGGAGACGAATGATCCGGCACACGGGCGGGAGGTGACAGGACGTATGAGCGACACGGCATCGGCGGCAGGGCGCGCGGGGGAGACCGCGCCCGGCGCGGCATCGGTGGCCGGGCATGCGGGACAGGCCGTGCCCCTGCGGCTCGCCGCCGTCTTCCTGCCCGCGCCCCTGCCCCGCGACGGCCGCGTCGCCTTCTGGGATCCGCAGGACGGCGAGCTGCCCGCCACCCCCTCCGAGATCACCGTCGTACGACGGCACGGTGCGGGAGTGCGCCGCAGGACCACCGCCGCGCTGTCGCTGGCCGTCGGCGAGGCCCTGCCGCTGCTTGTCCGCGCCCGGCGTGACCCCTCCGCCCACCCCGCCACCGCCTGCTGGGGCGCGGCCGCGCTGCACGCGCTGCGGCTCGCCGCCCGCGGCCGTCTGCTCCCCGGCCTGACGGCCACCGGCCACGACGCCTGGCGGGCCGGCCCCCTCGACCCGGACGACATCGCCCACCTGCGCGCGGTCGCCGCCGCCCTGCCGTACGAGGGACACGCGGTCCCGCTGTCCGGCCCGGGCCCGATCCGCCTGCCCGAACCGGAAGCGCTGATGCGCTCGTTCCTGGACGCGGTCGCGGACACCCTGCCCCGCACCCCCGCCGCGCCGTACACCTCCGGCAGGCCCTTCGCCGCCCGCGAGCCCCAGCGCCTGCCCGACGCCCAGGACTGGGCCGCGGAGGTCGCCGCCGGGATGGACGCGGGCGTGCGGATCTCCCTGCGCCTCGACCTGTCCGCGCACGACCTCTTCGACGACCCGGGCGAAGGGGCCCGCGGCGCGGGCGCGGCGATCGTCCAGGTGCACAGTCTCGCCGACCCCACCCTCATGACGGACGCGGCGGTCCTGTGGGCGGGCGAGGCGGATGCGGCCTTCGGCCCCCGCGCGCGGGTGGACGCCGCGCTCGCGGTGCGGCGCGCGGCCCGCGTCTGGCCACCGCTCGACCGGCTCTCGGAGCGGGACGTGCCCGGCGTACTGGCCCTGTCCGACGAGGAGTTGGGCGACCTGCTCGGTGTGGCCGCGACCCGGCTCGCGGCCGCCGGGGTCGCCGTGCACTGGCCCCGCGACCTCGCGCAGGACCTCAGCGCGGCCGCGGTGGTCCGGCCCGCGCCGGGCTCGGCGACCGACGGCACCGGCTTCTTCGAGAGCGAGGAACTCCTCCAGTTCCGCTGGCAGTTGGCGCTCGGCGGGGAACCGCTCAGCGAGGCCGAGATGGACGCGCTCGCCGAGGCCCACCGCCCCGTGGTCCGTCTCCGGGACCAGTGGGTGCTCGTCGACCCGGCCCTCGTCCGCAAGGCCCGCAAGCGCGAACTGGGCCTGCTCGACCCGGTCGACGCGCTCTCCGTCGCCCTCACCGGCACCGCGGACGTCGACGGCGAGACGGTCGAGGCGGTACCGGTCGGCGCCCTGGCCGCCCTCCGCGACCGACTGACGGTCGGAGTACAGCCCGCCGAGCCGCCGCCCGGTCTGCACGCCACCCTGCGCGACTACCAACTCCGCGGTCTGGCCTGGCTGGACCTCATGACCACCCTCGGCCTCGGCGGCTGCCTCGCCGACGACATGGGTCTCGGCAAGACGATCACCGTCATCGCCCTGCACCTGCGCCGGGCCCGCCGGGAGCCGACCCTGGTGATCTGCCCTGCCTCCCTGCTCGGCAACTGGCAGCGGGAGATCACCCGGTTCGCACCCGGCGTCCCCGTCCGCCGCTTCCACGGCCCCGACCGCACCCTGGACGACCTCGACGGCGGCTTCGTCCTGACGACGTACGGCACCATGCGGTCGACGGCACCGCAGCTGGCCGAACAGCAGTGGGGCATGGTCGTCGCCGACGAGGCACAGCACGTCAAGAACCCGTACTCGGCGACCGCGAAAGCGCTGCGCACGATCCCGTCCCCCGCGCGCGTGGCCCTGACCGGCACTCCGGTCGAGAACAACCTCTCCGAGCTGTGGGCACTGCTGGACTGGACCACCCCCGGACTGCTCGGCCCCCTGAAGTCCTTCCGCGCCCGGCACGCGCGCGCCGTGGAGAACGGCGAGGACGAGGAAGCGGTCGTCCGGCTCGCCCGCCTCGTGCGCCCCTTCCTGCTGCGCCGCAAGAAGTCCGACCCAGGCATCGTCCCCGAACTCCCGCCCAAGACGGAGACGGACCACCCCGTCCCGCTCACCCGCGAACAGGCCGCGCTGTACGAGGCGGTGGTGCGCGAGTCGTTGCTGGCCATCGAGACCGCGGAGGGCATCGGCCGGCGGGGCCTGGTACTGAAACTGCTGGGCGCGCTGAAGCAGATCTGCGACCACCCCGCCCTGTATCTGAAGGAAGCGGTCCCGGCGACGGCCGGCGACGGCCTGGCCGCCCGCTCCGGAAAGCTCCTCCTCCTCGACGAACTGCTGGACACCCTGCTGTCCGAGGACGGCTCCGCGCTCGTCTTCACGCAGTACGTCGGGATGGCCCGGCTGATCACCTCCCATCTGGCCGCCCGCGCGGTCCCGGTGGACCTCCTGCACGGCGGCACGCCGGTGGCGGAGCGGGAACGGATGGTCGATCGCTTCCAGGACGGGGCCACCCCGGTCCTGGTGCTGTCGCTCAAGGCGGCCGGCACGGGCCTGAACCTCACCCGGGCGGGACACGTCGTCCACTTCGACCGCTGGTGGAACCCGGCCGTCGAGGAACAGGCCACCGACCGCGCCTACCGCATCGGCCAGACCCAGCCCGTCCAGGTCCACCGCCTCATCACCGAGGGCACGGTCGAGGACCGCATCGCCGAGATGCTGGAATCCAAGCGCGCCCTCGCCGACGCGATCCTCGGCTCCGGCGAGTCGGCCCTCACGGAGCTGACGGACCGCGAGCTGTCCGACCTCGTGTCCCTTCGGAGGCCGGCATGACGGCCCACCCCGCAGACGAGGCACGCCGGGCTCTGCGGGAGGCACGGGAGAAGGCAGGCCGGGGGAAGGAGACGGCCACCGACCCGCCGAGGACGCCGTCCGGGCAGGTGGAGGAAGAGGCCGTGCCTGGGGAGACTTCGGCGCCCGAGGTCAGGAAGACGCCGGGCGAGGCTGACGTGACCGGGGCGGGGGTGGCGGCTGAGCAAGCGGCGGTGGCTGCGGACGGCGGGGCGGGCGACCGGGCGTTGGCGTGGGGGAGGGGATCAGGGGCTGAGAGGGGTAGCGAACTTCAGGGGACCACGGCGGAGCACGAGGGGTGCGTGGAGCAGGGGTCCGTGGGGCACGAGAGGGCTTCGGCAGCCCCGGAGTTCCGGGAGCCCCCGGAGTTCCGGGAACCTCCGGAGTTCCGGGAACCTCCGGAGTTCCGGGAACCTCCGGAGTTCCGGGAACCCCCGGAGTTCCGGGAACCCGTGAAGCCCGCGGCGACCGCGGCCCGACCCGGTGACGCCGCGCGCGAGGCTCTACGGCAGGCGCTTGCCGCTCGGCGCGGTGTGAGTGCGGATGTGGAGGCGGACCTGGAGAAGCGCCCCGGCACGCGGGGAGCCGCCGTCGAGGCGCATCCCGGGGCGAAGGGCACCGACGACGAGGTGACGGACCGTAGCGAGGGTGCGGTGCAGCCCCGCCGCGAGGCTCCCGAGAGTGAGGACGAAAGAGCACGGCGACGGGACGCGCGCCCCGCGGATGTCGTGCGCGAGGCATTGCGTACGGCGCGTAGCGAGGCCCGGCAGGCTCACGGCGACTCCTCGGCTCCCGAGGACGGTCGGGCACGCCGTGGTGAGGCGCCCCACCGGGCTCGGCGAACCTCGGCGAAGGGCCGGGATCGCACCGGCGCGGCCGGCCCGGAGACGGCCGGGCAGCGGGTGCGTGACGTGCGGGCGCTGCTGGCCGACGCCTTCCGGATGCCGGACACAGCCACCACCTCGGAGTCGGACCCCGGCGACGACGGCGGTGAGCGACACGAGGATCCCTTCACGGGAACGCCGCCCCCTGCCACGACCCCCGAGGACACCGGCACCCCGGTGGGCCCGGCCTCAGCCCCACCACCGGCGCCGACGGGCACGGATTCCCCGGCCCCGCGTCCGGCTTCCGCCGGCCCGAGTTCCTCGATCTCACCTCTGGCTTCCGCCGAACCGGGCTTCTCGCCCTCGCCCTCCCCCTTGCCCCCTACCGACGCCCCGCTCCCGCCCCCACCCTCGCAT
>NZ_JOEV01000026.1 GCF_000721105.1 Streptomyces cellulosae | reverse complement strand
GGGTGGGGGCGGGCGCCTCGTCGTGCCAGGCGGTATGGGACTCGTCCTGCCAGCCCGTGTGCGCGGTGGTATGCGGCTCGTCCTGCCAGCCCGTGTGCATGGCGGCCTGCGGCTCATCCTGCCAGCCCGTGTGCATGGCGGCCTGCGGCTCATCCTGCCAGCCCGCGTGCGCGGCGCCGGGTGCCTCGTCCTGCCAGGCGGTCCCGGGCGCCGTCCGCATCCCAGGCCCAGGGGCGGCCTGGGGCCCGGTCGTCGACCCGTCGCGGGCGCCGCCCCATCCCCCGCCCCGGGTCCGGCCCCGCGCGTGCGCCCCGCTCATCCGGCGTGCACCCGGAAGTGGCCGTCGTCGTCGAGTTCGTACACCCGGCCGGTGTCGACCTCGTAGTACCAGCCGTGCAGCCGCAGCCGGCCGTCCTCCAGCCGCTGCCGCACGCTCGGGTAACTGCGCACCGCGGCCAGTTGGTTGACGACGTTGCGCTGCGCCACGTCCGCGAGGGACGGACCGTCGGAGCCGTCGGACGAGTGGGAGTTGCCGGAGGAGTCGGAGGTACCGGTGAGGACCGGGGCCAGTTCCGGGCGGGCCAGGGCGAGCCACGCGTCGACGCCCGGCAGGCGGGTCAGGTCGTCGCCGGACTTCAGCGCGCCCATCGCCCCGCAGTGTGAGTGACCGCACACCACCACGTCCTGAACCCCGAGCACCTCCAGTGCGTACTCAAGGGTGGCTGCCTCACCCGACGCCCCGTGCTGCCCGTACGGCGGGACGATATTGCCCGCGTTCCGCAGCTCGAATATCTCGCCGGGCCGGGCGTCGGTAATGAGTGCGGGGATGACCCGCGAGTCCGAGCAGGTAATGAAGAGCGCCTCGAGATATTGCCCCTCGGCCAGTTTCTGGTATGCGCCGATCTCACCTTCGACCCGCTGCGTGAACGTGCGGGCACGATCCAGCAATGCCTTCAACTCCGCCTCCTTGACATGGAGTTCGTCCTGGTCACCCCACCGTAGAGGGGCCCGCACCAGAGGAAGGTTAAGCGAACACCAGAGCCCGGCCAGAAATGGAACATTCTTTGGCGGGGGGTACGCGGATGCGATTGTCTTGTAACGTGTAAACACCAGGAAGCGGAACGTGAATTCGGGCTGCTTGGAACCTTCCTGCCCCTGCCCGCGTTCATGCGGATTCGGGTTCATCGGTTCACAGTTCACTGCTTGGAAGTTCAACGGTTCAGTTCACGGTTCACGGAGAGACGGGGCGCATGGGCCTACGAGTGCTGCTCATCGAGGACGACGAGACGATCGCCGAACCGCTCGCCGAGGGGCTCGGCCACTTCGGCCTGACGGTCGACCACGTGGCCACCGGCACCGACGGGTTGAGAGGTCCGTACGGCGATGTCGTGCTGCTCGATCTGGGGTTGCCGGACATGGACGGCATCGACGTCTGCCGGGGCATCCGCCGGGTCTCCGACGTGCCCATCCTCATCCTCAGCGCGCGCGGCGAGGAGACCGACCGCGTGCTGGGTCTGGAGCTGGGCGCCGACGACTATCTGGCGAAGCCGTTCAGCGTACGGGAGTTGGTGGCCCGGGTACGGGCGGTGACGCGCCGGACCCAGCGTACGCAGGCGATGCCGGAACAGCCGCCGACGGAGCGGTCCCCGCTGGACCCGATGCCGCTGGACCCGATGCCGCTGGACCCGATGCCCACGCGCACCTCTTCCTCCATGTACGACACCGCACCACCCCCGCCCCCCGCCTCAACGGCACCCACCTCACCGACACCCACCTCGCCGGACCCGTCGTACGCCACGTCCCCCACCGCCGCCGAACCGCCGTCGTACGAACCGGGCCCGTTGGTCGTCGACCGCCGTACCCGGCAGGTCTGGGTCGGTGAGATACCGGTCTCGCTCACCCCCAAGGAGTTCGATCTGCTCGCGCTGCTCACCGAGGACCCGGGCGCGGTGTGCTCACGGCAGCAGATCCTGGACCGGGTCTGGGACCCGCACTACGAGGGTCCGACGAAGACGTTGGACGTCCATGTCGCCTCACTGCGGCGGAAGTTGGGGCATCCGGGCTGGATCCAGACCCTGCGCGGGGTCGGCTTCCGGCTGGCGGTGCACACCGGTCCGGTCGGCCGGCCATGACCCGTCGGCTGCTGCTCAGCTATCTCAGCCTGGCAGCGCTGGTGCTGCTCTGTCTGGAGATCCCGCTGGGCTTCGTGTACTCGCGGGGCGAACGGGAGCGGGTGATCACCCTGGCGAAGGACGAGGCCGAGTCGGTCTCTGCGTACGCGGCCCTGTCCCTCGCCGCCGGCCGGGCCGAGCGGGACCTGCCCGGCCGGGTGGCCCACTGTGCCGCCCGGATCGGCGGCCAGGTGGTGGTCGTCGACGGTGCGGGCGCGCCGCTCGCCACCTCGCACCCGCTGACCCCTCAGGCGTCCGGGGCGCTGGCGTCCCGTCCCGGCATCGCGGCGGCGCTGCGCGGCACGTCCACGGTGGACGTGCGCACGTCCACCATCGGCGGCGTCCAGTATCTGTCGGTCGCCGCACCCGTCGGGCACGGCGCCCGGCCGGAGGGTGCCGTGTGGCTCACGGTGCCGACCCAGATGGTGCACGAACGCGTCCACCACGTCTGGCTGTTGCTCGCGCTCGGCGGTCTCGGCGTCCTCACCGCGGTCACCTTCGCCGCGTTCGCGATCGCCCGCTGGACCGGCCGCCCCATCCGTGAACTGGAGCTGGCAACCCAGGAGTTGGCGGCCGGCAGCCGCGCTGCACCGGTCACGGTCACAGTGACCGAGGGCCCGCCCGAGGTCCGCAGCCTGGCGGCCGCGTTCAACCGTACGTCGGCCCGGCTCGCCCATCTTCTCGAGTCCCAGCACGCGTTCGCGGGCGAGGCCTCGCACCAGCTCAAGACGCCGCTGGCGGCGCTGCGACTGCGCCTGGAGAACCTGGAGCCGAACGTCTCGGCCCGCGGCCGGTCCAGCCTCACCGCCGCCGTCACCGAGACGGACCGGCTGGCCCGCATGGTCGAGGGCCTGCTGGCGATGGCCCGGCTGGAGGAGCACGCGGCGACCCCCGGGCCGGTCGACGTGGGCGCGGTCTGCGCGGAACGCCACCACACCTGGACACCGCTCTTCGCCCGGCAGGGCGTCTTTCTGACCCTCTTCGAGGACAGCGTCGGCCCGGTGCTCGCCGTGCCCGGGGCGATCGAACAGATCCTGGACAACCTGCTCTCCAACGCGCTGCGCGTCTCCTCACCCGGCACCACGGTGACCATCGAGCTGCGCCCGCACGCCCCGTCCCGCCGCGCTCTGCGCGACGTCCGCCCCGGCTGGGTCGACCTGCACGTCACCGACGAGGGCCCGGGCATGACGGCGGACCAGCGCGCCCGCGCCTTCGACCGCTTCTGGCGCGCTCCTGGCGCCCCGAAGGGCGGCACCGGCCTCGGCCTCGCCCTGGTGCAGCGCCTCGCCCACGCGAGCGGCGGCGAGGCGAGCCTGCGCTCCGCGGCCACGGGCGGCCTGGACGCGGTGATCCGCCTCCCGTCGGCCCACCCCGCACCGGGCACCCCCGCCCTGGGCCGACCGGGCCCACGGCGCCGCGAGGCACCTGCGCGAATCGGGGCGGGGAGCCGTCACTGACGGCGCGTACCGGTGTGTCCGGAGCCGCCGATGTCCGCAGGCCGAGTTGTCCTCTTGGAGACTGGCGCGGCACGGTCGCCGCGAGCCGCGCTCATGCGACGGCCCGTGGGTCCCGCACCGGCCCGGCCCCGTAGTCCTCGCCGTGGTCAGCCACGCCAAAAGGGCGGCACCTCCGCACAGGTGCCGCCCTCTTTTCGTGCTCCGGAACCGCCGCCCATCGGTGAGGGTCGGGGACGGTGGGCGGTTCCGGCGTTCTGTGGCCCGTGGCCCGCAGGCCCGTGCACCGTGGCCCGTGGACCGCAGGCCCGCAGGCCCGTGGACCGTGTCCCGTGGCCCCTAGGTCCGTGGACCGTGGCCCGTCTACCGGTGGTCGCTCCCGTTCGAGGACGACGCCGCCCGGCCCGCCTCCAGCCGGGCCACCGGGATCCGGAACGGCGAGCAGGAGACGTAGTCCAGTCCCACCTCGTGGAAGAAGTGGACGGACTCCGGGTCGCCGCCGTGTTCGCCGCAGACGCCGAGTTTCAGGTCCGGGCGGGTGGCGCGGCCCGCCTCGGCGGCCAGCTTCACCAGGGAGCCGACGCCGTCCTTGTCGATCGTCTCGAACGGGCTGACGCCGAAGATGCCCTTCTCCAGGTACGCCGTGAAGAAGGACGCCTCCACGTCGTCCCGGCTGAAGCCCCACACCGTCTGGGTCAGGTCGTTCGTGCCGAAGGAGAAGAACTCCGCCGCCTCCGCGATCTGGCCGGCGGTCAGCGCGGCTCGCGGGAGTTCGATCATCGTGCCGATCGCCAGCTTCAGGTCCGTGCCCGTCGCCGCCTGTACCTCGGCGACGACCTGGTCGGCCTCCTCGCGGACGATCTCCAGCTCCTGGACCGTGCCGACCAGCGGGATCATGATCTCGGCGCGCGGGTCGCCCTTCGCCGCCTTGCGTTCGGCCGCCGCCTCGGCGATGGCGCGGACCTGCATGGTGAACAGGCCCGGGATGACCAGGCCGAGGCGTACGCCCCGCAGGCCCAGCATCGGGTTCTGTTCGTGCAGGCGGTGGACGGCCTGCAGCAGGCGCAGTTCGTTCTCGTGCGGCTCCTGGCGGGACTCCGCCAGGGCGACGCGGACCGACAGTTCCGTGATGTCCGGGAGGAACTCGTGCAGCGGCGGGTCCAGGAGACGGACCGTCACCGGGAGGCCGTCCATCGCCGAGAACAGCTCCACGAAGTCCTGCTTCTGCAGCGGGAGCAGCGCCTTGAGGGACTCCTCGCGCTCGGCCTCCGTGTCCGCCAGGATCAGGCGCTCGACCAGTTCACGGCGGTCGCCCAGGAACATGTGCTCCGTGCGGCACAGGCCGATGCCCTGCGCGCCGAAGCGCCGTGCCCGCATCGCGTCCTCGGCGTTGTCCGCGTTCGCGCGCACCCGCAGACGCCGCTTGCGGTCGGCGAACGCCATGATCCGGTGCACGGCCTCGACCAGCTCGTCGGCGTCGTTGGCGCCCGCGTGCATCCGGCCCTCGAAGTACTCCACCACGGGGGACGGGACGACGGGGACCTCGCCCAGGTAGACCTTTCCGGACGAGCCGTCGATGGAGATGACGTCGCCCTCCTCGACGACGTGGCCGCCCGGAACCGTCATCCGGCGGCGCTTCGTGTCGACCTCCAGCTCCTCCGCGCCGCAGACACAGGTCTTGCCCATGCCGCGCGCGACCACGGCCGCGTGCGAGGTCTTGCCGCCGCGCGAGGTGAGGATGCCCTCCGCCGCGATCATGCCGTCGAGGTCGTCCGGGTTGGTCTCGCGGCGGACCAGGATGACCTTCTCGCCGGAACGCGACCATTTCACCGCGGTGTACGAGTCGAAGACCGCCTTGCCGACCGCCGCGCCCGGTGATGCCGCGATGCCCCGTCCGACCTGCGCGACCTTGGTGTCCTCGTCGAAGCGGGGGAACATCAGCTGGGCGAGCTGGGCGCCCGTCACGCGCTGGAGCGCCTCCGCCTCGTCGATGAGCCCCTGGTCGACGAGCTGCGTGGCGATGCGGAACGCCGCGCCCGCCGTGCGCTTGCCGACGCGCGTCTGGAGCATCCACAGCTGACCGCGCTCGATCGTGAACTCGATGTCGCAGAGGTCCTTGTAGTGGTTCTCCAGGGTCTCCATGATCTGCATCAGCTGGTCGTACGACTTCTTGTCGATCGTCTCCAGCTCCGCCAGCGGGACCGTGTTGCGGATGCCCGCGACCACGTCCTCGCCCTGGGCGTTCTGCAGGTAGTCGCCGTACACGCCCTGGTGGCCGGAGGCGGGGTCGCGGGTGAACGCGACGCCCGTGCCCGAGTCGGGGCCGAGGTTGCCGAAGACCATCGAGCAGATGTTCACCGCGGTGCCGAGATCCCCGGGGATGCGCTCCTGGCGGCGGTACAGCTTGGCGCGGTCGGTGTTCCAGGAGTCGAAGACCGCGTGGATGGCGAGGTCCATCTGCTCGCGCGGGTCCTGCGGGAAGTCCCGGCCGGCCTGGGTCTTGACGATCTTCTTGAACTTGGTGACCAGCTTCTTGAGGTCGGCGGCCTCCAGTTCGGTGTCGACCGCGACCTTCTTGACCTCCTTCGCCGCCTCCAGCGCGTCCTCGAAGAGGTCGCCGTCGACGCCGAGGACCGTCTTGCCGAACATCTGGATGAGGCGGCGGTAGGAGTCCCACGCGAAGCGCTCGTCGCCGGCCTGCTTGGCCAGGCCCTGCACCGACTTGTCGGAGAGGCCGATGTTGAGGACCGTGTCCATCATTCCGGGCATCGAGAACTTCGCGCCCGAACGGACGGACACCAGCAGCGGGTCGTCGGCCTGGCCGAGCCTCTTGCCCATGCGCTGCTCCAGCGCGTCGAGGTGCGCACTCACCTCGTCCCGCAGTGCCGCCGGCTCCTCGCCACTGTCCAGGTAGACCTTGCAGGCCTCCGTGGTGATCGTGAAGCCCGGGGGGACCGGGAGGCCGAGGTTGGTCATCTCGGCGAGGTTGGCGCCCTTGCCGCCGAGGAGGTCCTTGAGGTCCTTGTTGCCCTCGGTGAAGTCGTAAACGAACTTCACGCCCTCAACGCTCTCGCTGTGCTCAGCTACTCGAGGATCTTTGTTTTCCGACACGGGTCTCGACTCCTTGACGCCGCGGTGGCTGCCCTGACGGCCAGGAACATACCCAGATCAAAGGCGTCTGGGTACGTCCACTTGCGCGTCATGCGCCTGTAACCACTCGTCCGCCAGCGGATCGAAAGTCAAAGCTTGGCAACCGAAGACAGCCGCATGTTTTCACTTCTTGAACGCATCGATCCCCACGGATCTCGGATTTCGCTCGTATGAGCGGCTATCGGCACGTCTGATTTCGATCGATGAACGATCGAGGCGTGGCACTCAGTGCCACCCTTTGGAGAAGTGCAGTCGCCCATGATCCGCTCATGTGAGCGCAGCCCTTATCAAGGGTGGCGAGAATCACGCTGCCACAGCTGCCGGGATTTCACCATGCGGACGGGTCCCGAGGAGGGAAACACTCACGTCACACGCCCAACGCCGCCAACCGCTCCTCCACCCGCTCCGGCGCGTACAGGTGCTCCACGACCATCGCGCCGCCCCCGACCAGTCCGGCCCGGTCACCGAGCCGTGACGTCACCATCTCCAGGTGGGCCGTGGAGCGGGGCAGCGCCCGCTGGTACAGCAGCTCCCGTACGCCGGTGAGGAACGGGGTGCCGGCCAGGTCCCCCGCGATCATCAGCACGCCGGGGTTGAGCAGCGTCACCACCGTCGCCAGGACGTCCCCGACCTGCCGCCCCGCCTCCCGCGCGAGCGCCGCCGCCTCCGGGTGTCCGGCCGCCAGCAGGTCCCGTACATCCGAGCCGGACGCCGCCGGCACCCCGGTCTCGGCCAGCCGCCGGGCCACGGCACCGCCGCTCGCGACGGCTGCCAGACAGCCGTAGAAACCGCACCGGCACAGCGTCTGGGCGCCCGCCGGGACCCGGATGTGGCCGAGGTCGCCCGCGCCGCCGTCGATGCCCCGGTAGACCGAACCGTCGACGACGACTCCGGCGCCGATCCCGGTCGAGACCTTGACCAGCACGAACGCCGAGCAGTCGGGGTACGTCGTGCGCTGTTCGCCGTACGCCATGAGGTTGGCGTCGTTGTCGACGAGGACCGGCACCGGGCCCGCCCCCGTGCGCTCGCCGAACGATCTCGCCAGGCGGCCCCGTATGTCGTAGCCGTCCCAGCCGGGCATGATCGGCGGCTGGACGACCCGGCCGGTGCCGGTTTCGACGGGGCCCGGGACCGCGAGGCCGATGCCGCAGACCTCGTCCGCGCGGTGACCCGCCTTCTCCAGGAGCTCGGCGAACCAGTGGCCGAGTTCGCCGAGTACGGCGTCGGGACCGTCCCCGATCACCAGGGTGCCGGCGTGCTCGGCAAGGATCTCGCCGGTCAGGGAGAGGACGGCGGCGCGGGCGTGCCGGGTGTCGAGGTCCGCGGCGAGGACCACCGCGTGGGCGTCGTCGAACTCGAGCGTGATGGAGGGACGGCCCCCGAGGGGCGAGTCGACCGGGCCGCCGGCGCCCTCGCGCAGCCAGCCCGCACGGAAGAGACGGTCGAGGCGCTGGCCCACGGTCGCGCGTGAGAGGCCGGTGGCCTGCTGGAGCGCGCCACGGGTCGTGGCGCGGCCGCTGCGCACCAGTTCGAGCAGATCTCCGGCACCGACCTGACCTCGCGCGCTCATGCGCACACCCCCTTGTGTTTCCCAAGCTTGCATTACATATTGAGTTTTGCGTGTTAAATAGACGTAACCCTACGGCAGTCAGTGCCGAACCGGTTGGCCGTACGTCTTCGGGGAGTCCTCAGTGGATCGCGCAACGCAGCTCACCGCCCGCAACACGGGACACCTGGATCCCGTACGCACCATTTCCTCACCCTCCTTTTCCGGCCGTGGTGAGGTAACGGCTTCCGGGAGCGTCGTATACGGTCCGGCGTCCACGAAACATTCGACGTCCGCGGCACATTCGCTGCACGTCAGAGCGGCCCGCGTGCTGGAGGGCAACTGGACCGGCACCTCCACGGTGCCGTCCCACGGTCTGTATCCGCACCAGTGGTCCTGGGACTCCGCCTTCATCGCGATCGGTCTACGCCATCTGTCGCCGCTGCGGGCGCAGACGGAGCTGGAGACGCTGCTCGACGCCCAGTGGGGCGACGGCCGGATCCCGCACATCGTCTTCAACCCCTCCGTACCGCTCGACGCGTACTTCCCGAGCCCCGACTTCTGGCGCTCCTCGACCGCGGGGCGCGCCGCGGGCGCCCCGCGCACCGTACAGACCTCCGGCATCGTGCAACCACCGGTGCACGCGCTGGCGGCCTGGCTGGTGCACCGCGCCGACCCGGGGCTGTCCCGATCCCGCGGCTTCCTCGCGCGGGTGTACCCCCGGCTCGCGGCCTGGCACCGGTACCTGCTGCACCGGCGCGACCTGGGCGGCAGCTCCCTGGCGGCCGTCGTGCACCCCTGGGAACAGGGTATGGACAACAGCCCCTGCTGGGACGCCCCGCTCGCCCGGATCACACCCACCCCGGCCCGCTCCTTCCGCCGCGCCGACCTCGACCACGGGGCCGCCGAGGACCGGCCGACCGATCTGGACTACGGGCGGTACGTGCGGCTGGCGACCGACTACCGGGATCGCGGATACGCGGACGGCGCCAGTTCGTTCGCCGTCGAGGACCCCTCCTTCAACGCCCTGCTCATCGCCTCCGAACACGCCCTCGCCCGGATCGCGGAGGAGCTGGGCGCCGCCGGCAGCGCCCGGCACGCGCGCGCGGAGCGCCTGACGGCGGCGCTCGTGGAGCGGCTGTGGGACCCGGCGGCGGGCCTGTTCCTGTGCCGGGACGTCACGAGCGGGGAGCTCCTCCCCGAGCGCGGCGTCTCCGGCCTGGTCCCGCTGCTGCTGCCGGACCTGCCGCGGGAGGTCACCGCCGGGCTGCTGCGCACCCTGGGCGGAGCGCACTTCGGCGTCGGCGACAGCACCCGGCTGGTCCCGAGCTACGACCTGCTCGGCGAGGCCTTCGACCCGCACCGGTACTGGCGCGGGCCGGCCTGGTTCAACACGAGCTGGCTGGTGGAGCGCGGGCTGCGCACCCACGGTGAGCGGGACCGCGCCGACGCGCTGCGGACGGCGGCCCTGGAGGTGGCCGCCGCCACCGACTTCGCGGAGTACGTCGACCCGTACACCGGCGAGGCCTGCGGGGCGACCGGCTTCAGCTGGACCGCCGCGCTCACCCTCGACCTGCTGCACACGGGCCCGGGAGACCCTGGAGACAACGTGTCCCCGACGGCCCTCGGCACGTTCGACATAAGTGGCTTGAGTGACGCGAGTGGCATGGAGGGCGTGGGCGGCATGGACGGCGTGCGTGGCGTGGACGGCATGGATGGCGTGGGTGACCAGGGAGTCAAGGGAGGGGATGGGCGATGACGGACCGGCATCATCTGCTCGTACACGGCGGGACGTTCGCCGCCGTCGGCGACGGAGGGGACATCAGCGGCGTCCGGAACGGCAGCTCCCCGGACGGCTTGTTCGTGCGCGACGCCCGGCACCTGAGCCGGTGGCAGCTGACCGTGGACGGCGCGGTGCCCGAGGCGCTGTCGCCGGTCGCGCACGGGGACACCGCACGTTGCGTGCTGGTGCCGCGCGGCGGACGCCTGGAGCCGCCCGCGTACACGATCTTCCGTGAACAGGCCGTCTCGGACGGCGCGTTCGTCGAGTCGCTCCGGGTCACCAGCAACCGGCCGGTGCCGACGACGGTCCGTCTCGCGGTCACCGCGGACGCCGACTTCACCGACCAGTTCGAACTGCGCTCCGACCACCGCACGTACGCGAAAATAGGAGCCACCCGCTCGCGCCAGGTCCTGGACGACGGCGTGGAGTTCACCTACCGGCGCGGTGCATGGCGATCCTGTACGACGGTGACGGCCGAGCCGGTACCGGACGGCGTCGAGGAGACCGGCACCGGAGCCCGTCGCCTGGTGTGGACGCTGGACCTGGAGCCGCACGGTTCGGCGGAGCTGACGCTGCGGGTGATGGCCCGCCCGCACGGCGACCGGCGGGCCCTGCGCGTCCCGCGCTCCCCGGCGGCGGTGAACGAACAACTCCTCGCGCTGGAAGGCGAGTTCGTCGAAGGCGTCGCCTTCCCGACCGGCTGGCCGGAGCTGGCCGCGGCCTGCGCGCGCGGGCTCGCCGACCTCGCCTCGCTGCAGGTCCCGGCGACCGGCCCGGACGGCGAGGACCTGCGCGTCCCGGCGGCGGGAGCCCCCTGGTTCCTCACCATGCTGGGCCGGGACGCCCTGCTGACCTCCCTGTTCGCGCTCCCCTACCGCCCGCGGCTGGCCGCCGCCACGCTGCCCGCGCTCGCCGCGACCCAGGCGACGGAGACCGACCCGGAGTCCGTCGCCCAGCCCGGCAAGATCGTGCACGAGGTGCGGCACGGCGAACTGGCGCACTTCGGCCAGGTGCCGTTCGGCCGGTACTACGGCTCGGTGGACGCCACGCCTCTGTTCCTCGTCCTGCTCGGCGCGTACGTCGAACACACCGGGGACACCGAACTGGCCCGCCGCCTGGAACCCCACGCCCGCGCGGCCATCGGCTGGATGCTGGACCACGGCGGCCTCACCTCACGCGGCTACCTGGTCTACCGCGCCGACCAGGGCGGCCTCTCCAACCAGAACTGGAAGGACTCCCCCGGCGCCATCTGCTCGGCCGACGGCAGCCGCGCGAGCGGCCCGGTGATGGCGGCGGGCGCCCAGGGATACGCGTACGACGCGCTGCGCCGCACGGCGTGGCTGGCGCGCACGGCGTGGGAGGACGCGACTTACTCGGCGCTCCTCGAACAGGCCGCCGCCGATCTGCGCGACCGTTTCCAGCGGGACTTCTGGATGCCGGACCGCTCCTTCCCCGCGCTGGCCCTGGACGGCGAGGGCCGCCAGGTGGACGCGCTCGCCTCGGACGCCGGCCATCTGCTCTGGTCGGGCCTGCTGGACAAGGAGTACGGCGAGGAGGTGGGCCGGCGGCTGCTGGCACCGGACTTCTTCTCCGGCTGGGGCGTGCGCACCCTCGCCTCGGGGCAGTCGGCGTACCACCCGCTCTCCTACCACCGCGGTTCCGTCTGGCCGCACGACAACGCGCTGATCAGCCTGGGGCTGGCCCGCTACGGCCTGCACGACGAGGCCCGCACGGTCGCCCACGCCCTGGTCGACGCGGCGACGGTGACCGGCCACCGCCTCCCGGAGGTCCTCGCGGGCTACGGCCGCGACACCCACGCGGAGCCGGTCCCCTACCCGCACGCCTGCGTACGGGAGTCCCGCTCGGCTGCGGCACCGTTGGCGCTGCTCACGGCGGTCGGGGGCGCCTGACACCGCGCCCGACCCAGGTGCCCGGCCCCTGCCCGGCACCGGTTGGGCAGTCGTTTGCGCGGTGTTTGCCGAGCACTGGGCAAAAGGGCTGAACAGCGGACGGAGCCGAACCGTACGGAAATGCGAGGGATCCCGGCCCCCCAGAGGCCGGATCCGCCGCTCCACCGGGCTTCGTACGGAAGGACCTTCGGGTGCCTGTCTTCACGCGCTTTCGCCAAACGCCGGGCACGGCCGCCGACGACACCGCCCCTGTCCCTCCGGCGAGCGAGGAGACCCCGGGGGGAGCGGCCGAGGCGGCACCGGAGGGGGCGGCGACCGACACGGCCGTGTCCGAGACGGCCGTAGCCGACGGCGCGCCCGACACCGCCGAAACCGACAAGGCCACGCCCGACACCGCCGAAACCGACAAGGCCACGCCCGACACCGACGAAACCGACAAGGCCACGCCCGGTGAACCCGATGGTGAGGCCCCGGCCGGTGCCAAGGCCCGCCTCAGAGCCCGTCTGGCCCACTGGCGTTCCTGGCGCACCCGTCACCCCACCGCCGCCCGTGTCCTCTCCTGGACGACCACCGCGCTGGCCGCCGCCCTGGTGCTCGGGGCGATGCTGATGCCCAACACGGTCGCCACCGTGCAGCCCAACCGGTTCACGCGGCTGCCGGCGGAGGCGATCATCGGGGCCGCGGTGATGCTCGCGTTGCCGCGTCGGCCGCGGATGCTCCTGGCGGCGTTCTCCGGCGCGGTCCTCGGCGCGCTGACGATCATGAACTTCCTCGACATGGGGTTCAGGGAGTATCTCGGCCGGAGCTTCAACCTGATCCTGGACTGGAGCCTGCTGGACGACGCGCAGTCGTACATCGCGGACTCGATGGGACGGACGACTGCCGTCGCCGCCGCCGTTGGCGCAGTGGTCCTCGTCGTCGTGCTGCTGGTGCTCATGGCGCTGGCGACGGTCCGGCTGAGCAACCTGCTGGTGCGCGACACCCGGACCGCCACCCGGGCCACCCTGATCGCCGGCACCGTCTGGATCACCTGCTCCACCCTGGGCCTTCAGTTCAACGGCATGCCGATCGCCTCCGACCGGGCCGCCGGTGCCCTGAAGGCGCAGGCCTGGCGGGTGAAGACCACGCTGCGGGACGAGGCGGCGTTCCGGAACGAGGCCAAGGCCGACCAGTTCGGCGACACGCCCGCCGACCAGCTCCTGCCCGACCTGCGCGGCAAGGACATGATCTTCACCTTCATCGAGAGCTACGGCCGCAGCGCGATCGAGGACCCGGGCATCGCACCCGGCGTCGACAAGACGCTCGACAGCAGCACCGCCGCGCTCGAGAAGGCCGGTTTCCGCGCCAGGAGCGGCTGGCTGACCTCCGCGACCTACGGCGGCAGCAGCTGGCTCGGCCACTCCACCACCATGTCCGGCCTGTGGATCGACAACCAGCAGCGGTACCGGACCGTCATGGCCGGCGACCATCTCAGCCTCACCAAGGCCTTCAAGAAGACCGGTGCCTGGGACACGGTCGGTGTGATGCCCGGTGTCCAGAAGGGCTGGCCGGAGCAGAGCTTCTACGGCCTCGACAAGGTCTACAACGCCTTCCAGATGGGCTACCAGGGCCCGAAGTTCAGCTGGTCGACCATGCCGGACCAGTACGCGCTGGAGGCCTTCCAGCGGCTGGAGCACGGCAGGAAGCGCGACAAGCCGCTGATGTCGGAGATCATCCTGACCTCCAGCCACCAGCCCTGGTCGCCGATTCCGAAGATGGTCGGCTGGGACCAGCTCGGCGACGGCTCGGTCTTCGGGCCGATCCAGAAGGCCGGCACCCACCCCTCCGACATCATCACCGACAGCACCCGCTCCAAGCAGGAGTACGGCAAGTCGGTCCAGTACTCCGTCACCAGCCTCACCCAGTGGCTGGAGCGCTACGGCAACGACGACACCGTCCTCGTCTTCCTCGGCGACCACCAGCCGATCGCCCGGGTCAGCGGCAACCACGCCAGCCGCGACGTGCCCGTCTCGATCGTCGCCAAGGACCCGAAGGTCCTCGACAAGATCGCCGGGTGGAACTGGACGGAGGGCCTGAGGCCCGCCAAGAACGCCCCGGTGTGGAAGATGAGCTCGTTCCGCGACCGCTTCCTGACGGCGTACGGCTCGACACCCCACCCGTCCAAGGACTGATCAGCCCCCGGAGGTGTCCAGCTCCGCGTCCTCGCCGATCCCCGCGCAGTCGTACGGGTCCTTCAGCCAGCCGTCCGGCAGCACCACCCGGTTGTTGCCGGACGTACGGCCGCGGGGCCCGTCGGCGCCGGACGGCCAGGGCTGGTCGAGGTCCAACTCGTCCAGCCCGGACCGCAGTTCGGCCAGCGAGGAGGTGATCGCGAGCCGCTTGCGCATCTCGGAGCCGACCGCGAAGCCCTTCAGGTACCAGGCCACGTGCTTGCGGAAGTCGATGACCCCGCGGGCCTCGTCGCCGATCCACTCACCGAGCAGGGTGGCGTGCCGGACCATGACGTCGGCGACCTCGCGCAGGGAGGGGCGTGCGATGTCGTCGGTACGCCCCTCGAAGGCGGCCACCAGATCCGCGAACAGCCACGGCCGCCCCAGGCAGCCGCGCCCCACCACCACGCCGTCGCAGCCGGTCTCCCGCACCATCCGCAGCGCGTCCTCGGCCGACCAGATGTCGCCGTTGCCGAGCACGGGGATCTCCGGCACATGCTCCTTCAGACGGGCGATGGCCTCCCAGTCGGCGGTGCCGCCGTAGTGCTGGGCGGCGGTGCGGCCGTGCAGGGCGATGGCCGTCACGCCCTCCTCGACGGCGATGCGGCCGGCGTCGAGGTAGGTGATGTGGTCGTCGTCGATGCCCTTGCGCATCTTCATCGTCACCGGCAGGTCACCGGCGCCGCTGACCGCCTCGCGCAGGATCGCCCGCAGCAGGTTGCGCTTGTACGGCAGCGCCGAGCCGCCGCCCTTCCGGGTCACCTTGGGGACCGGGCAGCCGAAGTTCAGGTCGATGTGGTCGGCGAGGTCCTCCTCCGCGATCATGCGGACGGCCTTGCCGACGGTGGCCGGGTCGACGCCGTACAGCTGGATCGAGCGCGGCTTCTCCGTCGCGTCGAAGCGGATCAGCTGCATGGTCTTCTCGTTGCGCTCGACCAGCGCCCGGGTCGTGATCATCTCGCTCACGAACAGGCCTTTTCCGCCGCTGAACTCCCGGCACAGGGTGCGGAACGGCGCGTTGGTGATCCCGGCCATGGGGGCGAGGACGACGGGCGGCCGGACGGCGTGCGGGCCGATCCGCAGGGCCGTACCCGCGGTGCTGGTCAGGGGCGTGCTGTCGGTGAGCGCGGTCGTGGGCATTCCCCCATTGTCACGCACGCCGAGAGGTGGCGACGATGACCATGCGATAGTCATTAGTTAGACACACTATCGAAGTGGGCGTAGGCTGGAGCCCATGCCCGAGCTCAGTCACCGGCGTCGCCTGCTGGTGCTCGCGATCTGCTGCATGAGCCTGCTGATCGTGAGCCTCGACAACACCGTCCTGAACGTCGCGTTGCCCTCCATGCAGAAGGAACTGGACGCGAGTACGTCCGGCCTCCAGTGGACCATCGACGCGTACACCCTCGTCCTCGCCTCGCTCCTGATGCTCTCCGGCTCCACCGCCGACCGGCTCGGCCGCAAGCGGGTCTTCATGGCGGGGCTGGTCGTCTTCACCCTCGGCTCCGCGCTGTGCTCCCTCGCGCCGAACCTGGACGCGCTGATCGCCTTCCGCATGGTGCAGGCGGTGGGCGGTTCGATGCTGAACCCCGTCGCCATGTCGATCATCACCAACACCTTCACGGCCCCGCGGGAGCGAGCGCGGGCGATCGGTGCGTGGGGTGCGGTGGTCGGCATCTCCATGGCCGCCGGGCCGCTGGTCGGCGGGCTGCTCGTGGAGTCGGTCGGCTGGCGCTCGATCTTCTGGCTCAACCTGCCGGTGGGTCTGGCCGCCCTGCTGCTCACCCTGCGGTACGTGCCCGAGTCCCGGGCGCCCAAGGCCCGTCGGCCGGATCCGGTCGGCCAGGTGCTGGTGATCATGCTGTTCGGGGCGCTGACGTACGGGATCATCGAGGCGCCGGACGCGGGCCTGGTCGCCGTACTCCCGTTCTTCGCCGTGGCGCTGGCCGCGTTGGCGGGGCTGCTCCGCTACGAGCCCCGGCGGGACGAGCCGCTGATCGACCTGCGGTTCTTCCGGTCGGCGCCGTTCAGCGGGGCCACCGTCATCGCGGTGTGCGGGTTCGCGAGTCTGGGCGGCTTCCTTTTCCTGTCGACGCTGTACCTGCAGAACGTACGGGGCCTGGACGCGATGCACGCGGGGCTGTGGATGCTGCCGATGGCCGCCCCGACGTTCCTGTGCGCACCGTTGTCCGGACGGCTGGTCGGGACTGTCGGACCACGGGTGCCGCTGCTGATCGCCGGAGTCGCCATGACCGCGAGCGGGGTCTTGTTCGCCGCGTTCGACGCCGAGACGTCCGACGTCACACTGTTCGCCGGGTACGCGCTGTTCGGCATCGGCTTCGGGTTCGTCAACGCGCCGATCACCAACACGGCCGTGTCGGGCATGCCGCGCAGTCAGGCCGGGGTGGCCGCGGCTGTCGCCTCCACCAGTCGGCAACTGGGGCAGACCCTGGGCGTCGCGGTGATCGGGGCGGTGCTGGCGGCGGGGATCAGTGCGTCGTCGTACCGGGAGACGTTCGTCTCCGCCGCCGCGCCGGGGTGGTGGATCATCGCCGGGTGCGGGCTCGCGGTGCTGGTGCTGGGGGCGGTGACCAGTGGGGCGTGGGCTCGGGGGACCGCCGCGCGGACGGCCGAGCAGCTGGAGTCTCCCGAGGTGCGGCAGGCGGTTCGGGCGTAGGCGCCGCCCCGGCGGCCCCGCCCCGCGGACGGTTCAGCCGAGCTCGTACTCGAACCAGACACGATGCGTGCCGTCGGCGTCGACGGCCAACCCTCCGGCGCCGGAGATCCCGGCCAGCTCACCGGTGCCGCTCGACGGCACCAGGGTGAAGAACTCCGCGGTGCGGTCGCTGCCGGACGTCGTCGCCGAGTGCACGAAGTTGAAGGCGCCCTCGCGGCCGTGCAGCGAGCCCTCGAAGGACTCCATGGCCACATAGGTCCCGACGCCGGTCTCCTGGTCGTAGGCGGCGGTGAACAGGGTCGCCGAGCGCCCCTCGATCTCGCCCTGGAACTGCTTCTCCATCGTCGCGACGCCTACCGGCAGCCCGGTCGACACGGCCGGCTCGGGCTTCAGCTCCGTCGGGACGAACGCCTTGACCGTAAAGGTTCCCGTAGCTCTCATGTCCCGACCGTACCGACCTGGCGGCTCTGCCGGGGTCGGTACGGCCGGGACGTGTCAGGCAGGTCAGCCCAGCTGGTCGGCCAGCTTCGGCCACCGTTTGACGATCGCCTCCTCCACCGCCGGCAGCGCCTTCTGGCCCGCCAGCGCCGACGCGATCGCCAGCACCACGCCCGCCCACGCCACCGGGCCCAGCGGCGTGCAGCCGAAGACCTGGCTCACCCCCGGGGTCTCGACCAGCGCCACCAGCGCGACGGCCGAGCCCAGGGACGTGAACTGGACCAGGCGGCTGCCGCGGCGGTCGGCCAGGGTCTGGGCCAGTTGGGTGCCCACCACCGCGCAGAGGGCCATCGTCGTGGAGCGTCGGGCCGTGCCCGGGGTGAAACGGCCGAACAGCCAGGCGACGGTGGCGCCGAGGCAGGTGGTGAGGGCGCGGTGGCGGATCTGGCGGATCAGCGGGGCGCCCAGGACGGAGGTGGCGAGGGGTGCGCCGGGACCCTCGTCGGCGGGTTCCTCCTCCTGCTGGGTCGGTGTGACCGCGACGGCCATCGCCGGGAACAGGTCCGTGAACAGGTTGACCAGGAGCATCTGGCGGGTGGACAGAGGGGCGGCGCCCGAGAGCAGGGTGCCGACGATGCCGAAGCTGACCTCGCCCGCGTTGCCGCCGATGAGGATGGCGATGGCGTCGGCGACGCTGTGCCACAGGGCCCGGCCTTCGCGGACCGCCTCGATGAGGACCGTCATGTCCTCGTCGGTGAGCACGAGGTCGGCGGCGTTGCGCGCGGCGGCCGAGCCGCGGGCCTGGATGCCCACGCCGATGTCGGCGGCGCGGATGGCGGCCGCGTCGTTGGCGCCGTCGCCGACCATGCCGACGACCCGGCCGGCGTCCCGCAGGGCCTCGATGACCATGAGCTTCTGCTCGGGCGCGACCCGGGCCACCACGTCGGCGTCCCGCAGCATCCGGGCGCGGGCCGAGCGGTCGGCGGCGGCGAGTTCGTCGCCGGTGACCACGCTGGCGTCGTCCGGCCAGCCCAGGTCTTCGGCGATCGCGCGGGCGGTCTGCGGGTGGTCGCCGGTCAGCACCACCGGCCGTACGCCCGCCTCCCGCAGCCCCCGCACCAGCGCCGGGGACGTCTCGCGGGCCACGTCGGCGAGGGCGAGCAGGCCGGTGAACTGCAGCTCGCCCAGGGGCTCTTCGAGTACGTCCGCCGCCTTCTCGCCCTCGCGCAGCGGGCGCCGGGCCACCGCGAGGACCCGCAGCCCGTGGCCGGCCAGGGAGTGGGCCCGGTCCCAGATGTGGTCGGGGAGGCCGGCGCAGGCCGGCAGGACGGTCTCCGGGGCGCCCTTGAGCACCAGCACCGGGGAACCGTCCCCGTCCCGGCCGACGGCGGCGGCGTACCCGCGGGCCGCCTCGAAGGGCAGGCCCTCGATCTGCACCCAGTCCTCGTCGGGGCCGGCGGCGTCCAGGACGGCCTCGTCGGTGGCGTGCGGCTGGCGGGCCGAGTCGCCGTTGAGCTGGGGGCAGGCGCGGGCGGCGGTCCGCAGCGGGCCGTCCGCGCCGGGCTCGTCGAGGGTGTGCACGGTGCCGTCGGCGCCCGCCACGCGGACCAGGCGCAGCCGGTTCTCGGTGAGGGTGCCGGTCTTGTCGAAGCAGATGGTGTCCATCCGGCCCAGCGCCTCCAGTGTGCGCGGGGCGCGGACGAGGACTCCGCGACTGCTCAGCCGGCGGGCGGCGGCCAGCTGCGCCACCGTGGCCACCAGCGGCAGCCCTTCCGGTACGGCGGCCACCGCGACGGCCACGCCACCGCTCACCGCCTGCCGGATCGGCGTACCCCGTAGCAGTGACAGACCGGTCACCGCGGCGCCGCCCGCCATCGTCAACGGCATGGCCTTGCGGGTGAGTTCCTGCAGCCGGGCCTGCACTCCCTTGGCCGGCGGGACCCGGGCGGCGAGGGCGACGGCGCGGGCGGCCTCGGTGCGCTCGCCGGTGTCCACGACGACCGCCTGGGCGCGTCCGGCCACCACGGTCGTCCCCTCGAAGACCATGCAGTGCCGTTCGGCGACGGAGGCGCGCGGGGCCGGCTCCATGTCCTTGTCGACGGGCAGGGACTCGCCGGTCAGCGCGGACTCGTCCACCTCCAGGCCGTCCTCCCACAGCAGCCGGGCGTCGGCCGGGACGACGTCGTCGGCCTTGAGGTCGATGACGTCGCCGGGGCTGAGCTTGGCGGCGTCGACGACATGGGTCTCCTCGGGGGAGTCCGCGACCCGCGCCTTCTGCTTCTGCTGCGCCAGCAGCCCGGACAGCGCCCGCTCGGCTCGCAGCCGCTGGAACCCGCCGACCAGCGCGTTCAGGTCGAGGGCGCCGACGACCAGCAGGGCGTCCACGACCGACCCGAGGATCGCCGACGCGGCCGACCCGACCACCAGCACCGGGGTGAGCGGATCGTCGAGCTCGTTGCGTACGGCCCGGCCGAGCTGCAGCGACCAGCGCGCGGGGGCCAGCGCGGGCTGTCGTACGACGGTGTCGGCGGCCGTGCGCACCCGGGCCGTCGCCTGTTCGACGGCGCCCGGCTCCGGGGGCGCCTCGCGTTCCAGCCGGTCGCGGACGGCGTCCGGGTCCAGTTCGTGCCAG
Organism: Streptomyces cellulosae; assembly: GCF_000721105.1. Taxonomy (GTDB): domain Bacteria; phylum Actinomycetota; class Actinomycetes; order Streptomycetales; family Streptomycetaceae; genus Streptomyces; species Streptomyces cellulosae_A. Next base: position 187,175 of record NZ_JOEV01000026.1, on the reverse strand, counting down.
GCCACCCGGGGCCGGGGGTGCGGGGGGCGGGTCAGTGCCACGCGGAGGGCCTCGCGGGCCCCGCTGAGCAGGGCCGCGGCCGCGCTCACGTCGACGGGCGCGTGCCGCAGCCCGGGCAGGGGCGAACCGTTGCCCCGGCGGGACTCGCCGACGGCCACCAGCAGCCCGGACAGCGCGGCACCGGACCGGGCGAGGACCTGCGACCGGCGGCCGACCGCCCGGGCCACGGGTACGGCGCTCAGCAGCCGCCACACGTCGGTCAGACCGTGCGGGGCCAGGACGTCCGCGCCCCAGACCACCTGACCGTCCGCGTCGGTGAGGGCGACGGCCACGTCACCGCTCAGGAGACCTTCGGTGACGTCGGTGTCGGCGTGCGGGCGGGGCCGGGCGACCGTGATGACACCGCCCTCGTCGCGCAGTTCGTCCACCACCTCGCCGAGCGGCCTGTCGGCGCCGACCACCTGGTCGGCGAGGCCGGTGAAGTCGGCGAGCACGGGATCGTCCACGACCACGACCCGCAGTCCGGCCCGCCGGGCGGCGTCGAGGACGGCCTCCGTCCAGGGGTCGGCGCCGGCTCCGGGGGTGCGCAGCGCGCTCGGGTGGAGGACGACGGTTGTGGCCATCTCCAGCTGCCGCAGCCGGTCCGGGTCGCGCACCAGCACTCCCGTCCCGGACAGGGCGCCGCTGAGGACGGCGTGGAAGGCGGCGGGACCATACCGGGCGGCCTTGGGCGAGCCGGCCAGGACCGCTTCGGCGGCCTCGGAGATGTCGTGCTTGACGAGCAGGGCGGCCACCGCGCCCAGCAGGCTGCCGGTGGAGGCGTGGGCGGCGTACTCCTGGGCGGGCGAGGTCCGCAGCGCGGGGCGCCGCATCGGGTCCGCCGGGACGCTGTCCCGGTCCGGTGCGCACAGCTCGTCGTGCACGGTCTCGAAGGTGGCCGTACGGGCGAGCGCCTCCCCGAGCTGGCAGGTGCGCAGGGTGCCGTCGAGCAGCAGCGAGGTGGGGGTCTGGCCGACGCCGTGCACGACCGCGTTGGCGGAGGCCAGCGCCACGTCCATCCGGGAACCCCCGAGCCGGGAACGCAGCCAGGCGCGGAAGCGGGGGTTCTCCCGCAGCAGCGTCACCGTCGCCGTCACCAGCCGGGGCGAGGGCGGCAGCCGCAGCGCCGACGCGGTGAAGGCGGCCGCGGCGCCCAGTGCGTCGGCGCCGAGCGCCAGGGCGGTGTTCCGCACGGAGGCCGGATCACCGGGATGCGTCAGCTCCTCCACGTCGTCGCCGCCCACGGGGACCAGCCCGTGCCGTTCCGCGAGCGCGGACGCCCGCTCCATCACCTCGTCGCTGACGGCGTCCTCGACCGCCACCACGACCAGCCGCTCCAGGCCGTGGTCCCAGTAGGCGAGCGCCACGTCGGGGTGCTCGGCGAGGGCGGCGGCGACCCGGCGGGCGAGGTGTTCGGTGCGGGGGGAAGGGGTTTCCGGCGTCTGTGTCGTCTCTGTTGCTTCTGCCGTCTCTGTTGCTTCTGCCGTCTCTGTTGCTTCTGCCGTCTCTGTTGCTTCTGCCGTCTCTGTAGGGGTCTGTGGTGGTGTCTCTGTCTGCGGGCGCAGTGCGAAGTGGGCCCGGGTTCCCGAGCGCCAGTCGCGGGTGCGGCTGCCCGGGGCCGCCGCGCGGGCGACCCGGGCCATGCGGAGGGCGAAGTCCGCGCCGCGTACGCCGGCGCGGGCCGTGCCCGCCGCGGCTCCGGCGGCCGCACCGACCGCCGGAGCCGCACCGCGCGCCAGCAGCCGCGGGCCGGCCAGCACGAGGTCGGCGGCGGCCGCTGTCGGGCGGGTGAGAAGTCCTGTGCTCATCACGCTCCCTCAGCCGCCCGTACGGCCGTGCCGGGCCGCCTCGGCTGGCGCTGCATGGTGGGTGGGCAACTTGTCGGAGGGCGTCTCCGGCACCGCCGTACGCCCCGCGCCCGACGGGGCGTGGGACGCCAGCACCTGTGGCGTCGGCGTGTCGCCGCCCGGCGCCCCGGCGCGGCGGCCGGCCCCCTCCGATCCACCGACGGCTCCGGCGCCCTCGGCCCGCTCGCTCTCCTCAGCCTCGCTCTTCCCGTCCGTCTCCGCCGGCCGCGGCTGCGTCAGCCACGCCACCGCCGCTCCGGTGACCGCGACGGGCCACTCCACGACTCCCGCGACACCGAGCACTCCGGCGCCGGTGTACACGGCGATCCGCCGCCCGCGCGGCGACACCGCTCCGACCTTGTCCAGCGTGCCCTCGGCCGCCCGGCCCACCGTCCCGGCGCCGGGCACCCTGCGCAGTACCGAGGCGACCGCTCGCAGCGGTTGCGGGAGATCCTGTGTCGACTTCTGCTCGGCCATGACTCTCCTCGGGTCGGTACCTGACCTTCCGATCACCGAGTTCCCGCACTTCGGAGAGTCATCCGCGGGACAGGGCCACCCCGCTCTCCCGGTTCTCCGGCTCCCGCTCCCGTCCCCGCCCTCGTTCCCCTTCCCGCTCCAGCGCGAGGGCGTGCAGCCGCTCCAACCGCTGCCTCGACTCCTCGTCGCAGGGGGCGTACGTCACCACCCGCGGCCCGGCCTCCGGTCCCAGCCACAGGTCGGTGTGGTCGACGACCACGCGGCCGACGTACCGGTTGAGGAACTCCTTGCGCCGCACCCGGTGCGTGTCGACCTCGTGCCGCTCCCAGACCTCGCGGAAGTCCGGGGACTCCGCGCGCAGCCGCTTGAGCAGCATCTTCCAGGCGGGCTCGGCGAGGTGGCCGGCCATCGTGGCGCGGAACCGGGCGGCCATCAGGCGCTGGGTCTGGGCGAGGTGCACGATCGAGGAGCGCCACTCGTCGTGGGTGTAGCAGAGCAGCATGCAGTTGCGGTCCTCGGGCGGCACCGCGTCCAGGTCGCACAGCAGCAGACCGTACGTGCGGTTGTGGGCGAGGATGTCGTACCGGCTGTTCTGCACACAGGCCGGCATCGGCTCCAGTTGCTCCAGCACCGTCCGCAGCGCCGGGGTGACCGACGGGCAGACGGTGGCCGGCGTCGGGTCCACGGCTGCGGCGAGCTGGAACAGATGGGCGCGTTCGCCGGGGTCGAGCAGCAGGGCGCGGGCGAGGGCGTCGAGGACCTGGACGGAGACCTGGATGGCCCGTGCCTGTTCGAGCCAGGTGTACCAGGTGACGCCGACCGCGGAGAGCTGGGCGACCTCCTCGCGGCGCAGTCCCGGGGTACGGCGCCGACGGCCGCGCGGCAGGCCGACCTGCTCGGGGGTGATGTGCTCGCGGCGGTGGCGCAGGAAGGCGGCGAGCTCGTGCCGCCGGATCTCCGACACGGCGGGCCCCTGCGCGGCTCCGGGCACGCTCCCCCAGGCTTTGTCCGCCAGGTCTGCCATGTCCACCCCGTTCGTCCCGTCTGCTCTGTCCGCCAGGTCTGCCATGGTGGTCATGCCCTCCAGCCTGCCGGTGGCCGGATCCTGTTTCCAGGTGGTTCTTCTACCAGGATAAGAAGACTCTGGTACCCGTCTCACAGTGGCCGCAGGCTGTGGACCGTGACCGAAACCATCACCTCGCACCAGGTCCGCTCCCCCGTGGCGCCACCCGCGCTCGGCGGACTCGGACTCTTCACCGTGCTGCTGGCCGCGGCACTGCCCCTCATCGACTTCTTCATCGTCAACGTCGCTCTGCCCACCATCGGCGCGGACCTCTCGGCGAGCGAGTCGGTCCTGGAACTCGTGGTCTCCGGGTACGGCCTCGCGTACGCCGTCCTGCTCGTCCTGGGCGGCCGCCTCGGCGACCTGTTCGGACGGCGCCGGTTCTTCCTGGGCGGCATGGCCGCCTTCGGCCTGACCTCGCTGGCCTGCGGCCTCGCGCCCACCGCCTGGACCCTGGTGGCGGCCCGGGTCGCGCAGGGCGCGGCGTCCGCGGCGATGCTGCCGCAGGTCCTCGCCACCATCCAGTCGGCGACCGCCGGTCCGCGCCGGGCCAAGGCGATGGGCCTGTACGGCGCCACGGCCGGCCTGTCCATGGTGCTCGGCCAGATCCTCGGCGGCGTTCTGGTGGCCGCCGACATCGCCGGCACCGGCTGGCGCGCGGTGTTCCTGGTGAACGTGCCGGTCGTCCTCGTCGGCCTGGTCCTCGCGGCCCGCGCGGTCCCGGAGACCCGGGCGCGGCGCCCCGAGCCGGTGGACGGCCCCGGCACGGTCCTGCTGGCCGCCGCTCTGCTCACCCTGCTGCTTCCGCTGACCGAGGGCCGGGCGTCGGGCTGGCCGCTGTGGACGTGGCTGTCGCTGGCCGCCTTCCCCGGCGTGGCAGCGGCGTTCTACGCGGTGGAGCGCCGGGCGGACCGGCTGGGCCGTACGCCGCTGGTGCCGCCGAGCCTGTTCGCCCTGGTGTCGTTGCGGCGCGGGCTGGTGATGATCCTGCCGTTCTCCGTCGGGTTCAGCGGCTTCATGTTCGTGATCGCGGTGGCCCTGCAGGAGGGCGCCGGACTCGGCCCCGTGCAGGCGGGTCTGGCGCTGGCTCCGCTGGCGGTGACGTTCCTCGTCACCTCGATCGCCGGACCGCGGCTGATCGCCCGGTACGGCACCCGGGTGGTGACCGCGGGCGCCCTGCTCCAGGCGCTGGGCGTAGCCCTGATCGCGCTGGCCGCGTGGCGTTCCTGGCCGGACCTCGGCCTGCTCGCCCTGCTCCCGGGCGGCGCGGTCGCGGGGGTGGGCCAGGCGCTCCAGCTCCCGGTGATCTTCCGGATCGTGCTGTCCGAGGTGCCGTCCGCCCGGGCCGGCGTCGGCAGCGGCGTGATGACCACCACTCAGCAGTCCGCGCTGGCCCTCGGCGTGGCCACCCTCGGCACGCTGTTCCTCTCCCTCGTCCCGGGCCTGGGCATGCGGGACGCCCTGATCACCACGTTGCTCGTGCAGCTGGGGGCGATCGCCGTGACCGGTCTGCTGAGCCTGCGTCTGCCGAGGACGATCGACTGAGGCTTGGGTGGAGCTGCCCTGCCCGCGGACCGGGCGCCAGAGCACGGCTTGGCCAACTCGGTGTGAAGGATCCCCGTTGATGTTGGTCTTGCTGCACACTCCTTGCTGCGTCGACCGACTCACAGGTCGCGGGTCCCTGGAGGCACAGCATGCTGGAGATCAACACGAGCAAGGTGAGCCGCTGGGACCAGCACGGACGCGAGCACGTCGTGCGGGTGCGGCGGTCGGGCATACAGCGCACGATCAGCTGTGACACGTGCGGCTGGCGCAAGGGAGCGCAGTTCCTGCCCTGGCTGAAGGCGGAGGAACATCTGGCGCAGGCCCATCAGGCGACGGTGGATCCGGCGGGGGCTTAGGGTCCGGCGACGGCTTACGACTCCGTACGCGATAGTCGGGGCGCTCGGAGTGATTCGATGGACTCTGGCGGTCCTGCGAGACTGCCAGCATGACTGGCATGATCGTGGTCGGCGACTACGACCCCTCATGGGATGAGCGATTCCAGGATCTGCGGCAGCGACTTGCACCTCACGTCGCGGATCTGGCGATATCCATCGAGCATGTCGGAAGTACAGCCGTGCCCGGATGTGTCGCCAAGCCGATCATCGACCTCGACATCGTGGTGGCCGAGGAGGCTGCCATGCCCGAGCTGATCTCCCGGCTCACCGGGCGGGGCTACCGGCACGAAGGCGATCTGGGGATTGTGGGGCGAGAGGCTTTTCGAGCCGCGTCCGCGGCTCCCGAACATCATCTGTACGGCGTGGTCGCAGGTTCCAAGCCCCACCTTGATCACATCTTGCTCCGTGACTACCTGCGTCAGCGGCCCGATGAAGTCCGGCGCTACAGCGCCTTGAAGAGGACCTTGGCGGAGCGGTTCCATGCCGACAGCGAGGGCAGGCGGGACTACTCCACGGCGAAGAGCGCTCTGGTGGAGGAACTGGTCGCGAAGTCCTACGCCGCTCGGGCCGCTGGCGAACCGTGACGTGAGGGGGACCGCACGGGTTGGTGATGTTGTGACGCATTACCGAGCCCGTGCGGCCTTGTCGAAGCCTTGGTGTAGAAGTCTGCCCGTGTCAGTGGTCGTCGTTCCGTTGACGGACGCTGCGCATCGGCCTGGTACCGAGTCGTATTCGCCCACGCAGGGTGTGGCGACCGAGGACAGAGGGCGCCACACACGTTTGCAGCCACCTGTCCGTGGTCGGGTTGAACTGTGTACCCAGCGTCGGTGTGGTCGGCGAGTGCACGCCTTCGCTCGACAAGGGGGCCTCCATCCGTGCCGGTCCGGTCGACAAGACCAAGCAGGGAGGGGCCGATCCCTCTCTGGTCCGCCGCGTCTGCTTGGGTGATCGTCATGTTGCGGGGTATCGGCCGAAGAGGTTTCGAGGAGGGCTGTCGAATCCGGGCTGGCCGTTCGACGTAGGGGTGTAAGGCAACCACAACCACGTGGAAGGACAGCCACCATGGCTCAGTACGCGATTCTCATATATGCAAAGGCCCACGCCGATGAGGGCGAGGTCATTCCCGGCGCTCGGGAGGCCCACGACCGCCACTTCGAGGACATGGTGACGTCCGGCGCCCTGGTCGCGACATTCGCGCTGCGGCCCGCCGCCGACACAGCGACCTCGATCCGCGGCGACGTGGTGACAGACGGGCCGTTCGTCGATGCCAAGGAGGTCATCGCCGGCATCGCCATCATCGAGGCGTCCGATCTCGACGCTGCTTTGAAGATCGCTCGGGCCAATCCCGCTACCCAGCAGGGCGGCGGTGTCGAGGTGCGGCCCGTCGAAGGCGGCTTCATCGCGGATCGGCCCGCCGCGGCATGATGCCCCGGGCAGACGTCGAGACTGCGGTCGCGGACGCACATTGCCGCGGGTGGGCACTGGTGCTCGCCGCGACGGTGCGTGTCGCTCGCGATCTGGACCTGGCGGAGGAGTGTGTGCAGGAGGCGTATGTCGCGGCCCTGGCGAGCTGGGCCCGCGACGGGATCCCGAGTAACCCGGCGGCCTGGCTCACCACCGCGGCGAAGCGCCGCGCTATGGACGCGGTACGACGCGAGCAGACATTCCGCTCGAAACTCCCGCTGCTGGTCGAGTCCGAGGAGACGGAGGACAAGGTGGCTATCGACGAACCGGCCGCCGTCGAGCCGGAGGACGTCGTGCCGGACGAGCGTCTGCGGCTGATCTTCATGTGCTGTCATCCGGCGTTGGCGCAGGAGACGCAGCTGGCACTCACACTGCGACTCGTGTGTGGGGTGACGACCGCCGATATCGCCCGTGCGTTTCTGGTGTCGGAGCCCACCATGGCCGCCCGGATGACCCGGGCGAAGAAGAAGATCTCGGCTGCGCGGATCCCCTTCCGGCTGCCGGAGGCCGCAGAGCTGCCGGATCGACTGCGCGCGGTACTCGGCGTGATCCACCTACTGTTCACTACCGGACACACCGCACCGTCCGGCGCATCGCTGGTGCGCACCGACCTGGTGTACCAGTCGCTGCGGCTGACCCGGCTGCTTGGGGAGCTGATGCCCGACGAGCGGGAGGTGCGGGGGCTGCTCGCCCTGCTGTTGGTCACCGACGCCCGGCGCGCCACCAGGGTCGACTCCGACGGTCGCCTGCTGCGACTGGAGGACCAGGACCGATCGCTCTGGGACCGCCCAGCGATGGCCGAGGCGCACGACCTGATCGTGGACGGGCTACGCGGCAGGCGACCGGGCCGCTATGTCCTGCAGGCGGCGATCGCCTCGCTCTACGCCGAGGCGCCGTCCTACGACAAGACGGACTGGCCGCAGATCGTGACCCTGTACGACGAGCTGCTGTCGGTGTGGCCCTCGCCGGTGGTGGCATTGAACCGCACGGTGGCGGTGTCGATGGTCTCTGGGCCGGCGCAGGCGCTGGAAGTGGTTGCGGAGTTGGAGAAGGACGGCCGACTCGCGCGATATCAGTACCTGCCGGCGGTCAAGGCGGACCTGCTGCATCGGTTGGGTCGCTCGCAGGAGGCTGCGACCGCCTACCGTCAGGCGCTGGAGTTGACCGGGAACGACGTCGAGCGCGCGTTCCTGGCCGAACGCCTCGCCGGTCCGCACCGGGCCTAGAGACCGGGCTCTCGGCAGCCAGTCCTCGCCCGAGGCTGCCTCGGGATCACGCTTCGGCAGCTCTGCACTTCGACAGGACTCGGCGACCGGTCGCATCCGGTGTTCAGATCGGAGCGTCTGACCTGTGTAGACCCTGGCGCGGTCGAAGCTGCCCGGCACCAGGGAAGCCCCGGAGGCAATCTTGATCACTGCATCGCGAGGGACACATGGCACGACCAGGCGGCGGGGGCCGATGGCTGGGCACCGCAACGCACCGCTGACTCCGGAGGGGCGATTGAGGCTCTGCCTGCGCATCGACGCAGGTCGGCCGATCGCGCACGTTGCGGCGAGGCGGGGATTTCCCGCCGCTGCCTGGCGAAGTGGTACGCGCGTTGGCGGGCGCACGTCGAGGACGGGCTGCTCGACCACTCCTCCAGGCCGGGCACCAGCCCGGCCCGCACCGCGCAGGACGTCGCGGACCTGGTGGAGGCACTGCGGCGGCAGACCAAGCACGGGCCGGCCCGGCTCGCCGCCGACCTGAAGCGGCTGCACAGCATCACCGTGGCGCCGGCCACGGTGCACCGCATCCTCGTTCGCCGAGGACTCAACCGGTTACGCGACCTCGACCCACCCACTGGCGAACAGCTGCGCAAGGTCATCCGCTACGAGCACGAGCACCCCGGCGACCTGATCCACGTCGACATCAAGAAACTCGGACGCATCCCCGCCGGCGGCGGCTGGCGGATGCACGGCGTCGGCACGGATGCCGCTCGCGCCTCCAAACGCACCGGTCCCGGCACCGGCAAGGTCGGCTACACCTCCCTCCATGCGGCGATCGACGACCACTCCCGCCTCACCTACACCGAGTCCCTGGAGGACGGACGTGGCGTTACCGCTGCGGCGTTCTGGCACCGCGCCGTCTCGTTCTTCGCCGGCCACGACATAGCCCCGATACACCGTGTCCTCACGGACAACGGTGCTTGCTACCGGTCCCATACCTGGGCCGCCGCTCTCGCCGCGACCAGCACGAAACACAAGCGCACGCGCCCTTACACCCCCAGAACGAACGGGAAGGTTGAACGCTTCAACGGCACCCTCTCCCGCGAGTGGGCGTATGTCCACGACTACGCCTCCGAGCACGAACGCCGCGTCGCCCTCGCCGACTTCCTGAATCACTACAACCACGAGCGGCCGCACTGCGCCCTCGGTGGTCGACCGCCGATCAGCCGGACCACCGGCAGCGAATACCGAGTCAGCTTCGACCAGCCGCCAGAACCGATCAACACCTTCCCGGAGCAGCTGACGTTCGAGGACTTCGTGTAACCAACCTCATGAGATGCCACAGCTAGGCCGCCCGCAGCCCTCGGACCACCAGGTGCACCACGGCCTCGAACTCGCCCTGGATCTCCGGAAGTTCCCACTCCCGGGCGTGGCAGGGGTCGTGGAAGCGGTCGGTCGCGTGGAAGACGGCGGCGGCGGTGGTCGCCGGGTCGGCGCTCGTGAAGACGCCGGTGTCGACGCCCGCCCGGATGATCACGGCCAGTTGTCCGATCAGCTCACCGATGTGCTCGCCGACCGCCTCACCGGCCTCGCCGGCCAGAACCCGGTACGTGGCGAACAGCTCCGGATCACCGCCCGCCTTGCGGCGCTTGGCGGCGAACAGCGCGGCCAGCCAGTCCCGCAGCCGGGTCTCCGGGTCACCGTCCCCGGCGGCGATCCCGGCCAGCACCTCGGTCGTGCGGTCCAGCCACCGCCTGGTCACCGCCTCCCGCAACACCGCCTTCGTCCGGAAGTGCCGGTACACACTGCCGTGGCTGACTCCGAGCGAGCGGGCCACGTCCACCACGGTCGCCTTGGCCGGGCCGTACCGGCGCAGCACCTCCTCGGTGGCCTCGAGGATGCGCTCGGCGGTCAGTGTCTCGGTGGTCGGTGCCATGGGTCAGACGGTACCCGGAGCGGGAATCACCGCTCGACCTGCGACATCAGGGCCGCCGGGTAGCGCTCCCCGGCGGCGGCGTCCGCCGGCACCGCGTCCTCGATCGCCGCGAGGTCGGCCGGCTCCAGCGTGACGTCCAGCGCGCCGAGCGACTCCGCCAGCCGGTCCCGGGTGCGGGCACCGACCAGCGGCACGATGTCGTTGTTGTGCTGCGAGCCCCGGGAAAGCACCCAGGCGATCGCGATCTGCGCGACCGAGACGCCCTTCTGCTCGGCGATCTTCCGCAGCGCCTCAACCAGGTTCAGGTTGTGCTGGAGGTTCTCGCCCTGGAAGCGGGGCGAGTGCGCCCGGAAGTCGTTGGCGGCGAGTTGCCGGTCGCGGGTGAAGTGCCCGGAGATCAGGCCCCGGGACAGAACGCCGTACGCCGTGACGGAGATGCCCAGTTCACGAGTGGTCGGCAGGATCTCGTCCTCGATACCGCGCGAGATGAGGGAGTACTCGATCTGCAGGTCGGAGACCGGGGCGGTGGCGGCGGCCCGGCGGATCGTCTCGGCGCCGACCTCGCTCAGCCCGACATGACGGACGTACCCCTTCTCGATGAGCTCGGCGATCGCGCCGACCGTCTCCTCGATCGGTACGGCGGGGTCGAGCCGGGCGATCCGGTAGACGTCGATGTGGTCGACGCCGAGGCGCTGGAGCGAGTACGCGGCGAAGTTCTTCACTGCGGCCGGGCGGCCGTCGTAGCCGGACCAGCCGCCGTCCGGGTCTCGCAACGCGCCGAACTTGACGCTGGTCAGAGCCTGTTCGCGACGGGCGGCGGGCGCGGTGCGCAGCGCCTCGCCGATCAGCATTTCGTTGTGGCCCATGCCATAGAAGTCGCCGGTGTCGAGCAGGGTCACGCCCGCCTCCAGGGCGGCGTGGATCGTGGCGATCGACTCGGCCCGGTCGGCGTCGCCGTACAGCGCGGACATGCCCATGCAACCGAGACCGATCGCGGACACCTGGGGACCGGTGCTTCCGAGGGTGCGTGTGCGCATCGTCATGACACCCACCCTGACATGACAGCTGACAGATTTCAATATCTGTCAGCTGTCATGTGTCCCTCGCTGCTCTGTCGCTGGTCCGCCGTCGTCAGCCGCCGTAAGCCAGCCTCGCCCCGAGGGCCACGAAGGACACCGCGAAAGTCCGCCGCAGCCAGGCCATCACCCGGGGCCGTCCGGTCACGTGGTGGCGCACCGAGGCCGCGAGCAGCCCGTACCCGACGAAGACGACGAGGGTGACCAGCATGAAGACCCCGCCGAGCACCGCCATCCGCAGCACCGAGTGCGGCTCGCGGGGGCTCACGAACTGGGGCAGGAAGGCCAGGAAGAAGATCGTCACCTTGGGATTGAGGATGTTGATCAGCACGGCACGGGTGATCACCTGCCGGGCCGTGGCGGGCCCGGTGTCCCGGTCGACATCCATCGCCCCCTTGCCCCGGACCATGGCCCACGCCATGTAGAGGAGATAGCCGACCCCGGCGTACTTGAGGACCTGGAACGCCACGGCGCCGGCGTGCAGCAGCGCGGCGAGGCCGGTGACCGTGGCCAGCACGTGCGGGACGATCGAGAGCGTGCAGCCGACGGCGGCGGTCACACCGGCGCGCCGGCCGCGGGAGAGCCCGGTGGCGAGGGTGTAGACGACCCCGGTGCCAGGAGTGACACAGACGATGAGGGTGGTGAGGAGGAACGCGATGCTCATGCGGTCCACCCTGGTCACGCGACGGCCCTCGATACAGGTCCACCGAGGGACCCGTATCGAGGGCCAAAGAGCGCGCGAGGAGCCTTGAAGAGTGAAGGAGTCCTAGCAGCCGATCAGACGCGCGGCCAGGTACCCCTCGATCTGGTCCAGCGACACCCGCTCCTGCTTCATGGAGTCCCGCTCGCGGACGGTCACCGCGTTGTCGTCCAGCGTGTCGAAGTCGACCGTCACGCAGTACGGCGTACCGATCTCGTCCTGGCGGCGGTAGCGGCGGCCGATGGCGCCGGCGTCGTCGAAGTCGATGTTCCAGTTCTGGCGCAGCGCCTGGGCCAGACCCTTGGCCTTCGGCGACAGCTCGGGGTTGCGGGACAGCGGCAGCACCGCGACCTTCACCGGGGCCAGCCGCGGGTCGAGCCGCAGCACCGTGCGCTTCTCCAGCTTGCCCTTGGCGTTGGGCGCCTCGTCCTCGAGGTACGCGTCGAGCAGGAAGGCGAGCATCGCGCGCCCGACACCGGCCGCCGGCTCGATGACATACGGCGTCCAGCGCTCGCCGGCCTCCTGGTCGAAGTAGGAGAGGTCCTGGCCGGAGGCCTTGGAGTGGGCGCCGAGGTCGTAGTCGGTGCGGTTGGCGACACCCTCGAGCTCGCCCCACTCGCTGCCGCCGAACTGGAAGCGGTACTCGATGTCGGCGGTGCGCTTGGAGTAGTGGGAGAGCTTCTCCTTCGGGTGCTCGAACCAGCGCATGTTCTCCTCACGCAGGCCGAGGCCGGTGTACCAGTTCCAGCGCTGCTCCATCCAGTACTCCTGCCACTTCTCGTCCTCGCCCGGCTTGACGAAGAACTCCATCTCCATCTGCTCGAACTCGCGGGTGCGGAAGATGAAGTTGCCGGGCGTGATCTCGTTGCGGAAGGACTTGCCCATCTGCGCGATGCCGAACGGCGGCTTGCGGCGCGAAGTGGTCTGCACCTGGGCGAAGTTGGTGAAGATGCCCTGGGCGGTCTCGGGGCGCAGGTAGGCGATGGAGCCGGTGTCCTGGGTGGGGCCGAGGTGGGTGGCCAGCAGACCCGAGAACTGCTTGGGCTCGGTGAACTGGCCCTTGTTGCCGCAGTTGGGGCAGTTCACATCCGTCAGGCCGTTCTCCGGAGCGCGGCCCTTCTTGGCCTCGTACGCCTCCTCCAGGTGGTCCGCGCGGAACCGCTTGTGACAGGAGGTGCACTCGGTGAGCGGGTCCGAGAAAGTGGCGACGTGGCCGGAGGCGACCCAGACCTCGGGGGCCAGGATCACGGACGAGTCGATACCGACCACGTCCTCGCGCGACGTCACCATGTAGCGCCACCACTGGCGCTTGAGGTTCTCCTTGAGCTCGACACCGAGCGGCCCGTAGTCCCAGGCGGCCTTGGTGCCGCCGTAGATCTCACTGCTGGGGAATACGAAGCCACGGCGCTTGCTCAGGCTGACGATGGTGTCGATCTTGTCGGCGGCCACGGTGCTCTCTTCATTACGACGACGGGCGACGAAGCGAGTTGCTTCAGAGCGAATGCCTCAGGTTACCGGCGGGGACTGCCCCTCAATCAAATCGGATGGCCTTCGAGCGCACCCCGGCTCCTCACCGGGCCCTTACCCAACCCGCACCCGGGAGCTTGTTGACAACGGTTTCCATGTTTGATGAAAATGACTGTCATGAACGTACGACGTCGCCTCATATCCACGGCTGCCGTGACCGCCGTCACCGCCCTCGGCCTCGCCACCCTCTCCGCCTGCTCCACCGAGAGCGCCGCGGCCGGCAACACGGACAAGTTCGACGTCGTCGCGTCGTTCTACCCACTGCAGTTCCTCGCCCAGCGGATCGGCGGGGACCATGTGAACGTCACCAGCCTGACCAAGCCCGGTCAGGAGCCGCACGACCTGGAGATCAGCGCGCGGCAGACCGCGCAGCTCCAGGAGTCCGACGCGGTGCTCTACCTCAAGAACCTCCAGCCCGCCGTCGACGACGCGGTGACCCAGTCCGAGGTCAAGACCAAGATCGACGCCGCCTCCCTCACCTCGCTGGAGAAGCACGGCAACGAGGTCGGCGGCCACGCGGCCGAGCACGACGACCACAAGGACGAGGAGCTGGCCGGCCTCGACCCCCACATCTGGCTCGACCCGGTGCGCTACGCCCAGGTCGCCGAGGGCGTCGGCAAGGCCTTCGAGAAGGCCGACCCGGACAACGCGGCCGACTACAAGAAGAACACCGCCGCCCTGGTCAAGAAGCTGGACGCCCTGAACACCCAGTTCAAGGACGGCCTCGCGAACACGAAGACCAAGGTCTTCATCACCACGCACGCCGCCTTCGGCTACCTCGCCGAGCGCTACGGCCTCACCGAGGAGGCCATCAACGGCCTCGACCCCGAGTCGGAGCCCAGCGCCGACCGCGTCAAGAACCTTGAGAAGATGGCGAAGGCCGACGGCGTCACGACCGTGTTCTACGAGACGCTCGTCAGCGACAAGACCGCGAAGACCATCGCCTCGGACTCGAGCCTCAGGACCGACGTCCTCGACCCGATCGAGGGCATCACCTCCAAGTCCAGGGGCGACGACTACTTCCAGGTCATGGAGTCCAACCTCAAGGCGCTGCAGACCGCTCTCGGCGCCAAGTGATCCCTACGGAGGACCTCGTGAGCGAGCCCGTCATCTCCCTGCGCGGCGTCCGTGCCGAGCTGGGCTCGCGGCCCGTCCTGCGCGGCATCGACCTCACCGTGGACCGCGGTGAGGTCGTCGCGCTGCTCGGCGCCAACGGCTCCGGCAAGTCGACCGCGATCCGTACGATCATCGGCCAGGTACCGGTCGGCGCAGGTGAGATCAAGCTGTTCGGTGCCCCGCGGCACGGCTTCCGCGACTGGGCTCGCGTGGGGTACGTACCGCAGCGCACCACGGCCGCGGGCGGCGTGCCCGCGACGGTCACCGAGATCGTCTCCTCCGGCCGGCTGTCCCGCGCCCGCTTCGGCGTGCTGCGCAAGGCCGACCACGCGGCCGTCCGCCGGGCCCTGGAGCTGGTCGGGATGGCCGACCGCGCGAAGGACTCCGTCAATGCCCTGTCCGGCGGCCAGCACCAGCGGGTGCTGATCGCCCGCGCCCTGGCCGCGGAACCCGAACTCCTGATCATGGACGAGCCGATGGCGGGCGTGGACCTGGCCAGCCAGGAGATCCTGGCGCAGACGCTGAGGGACCAGGTGGCGTCCGGGACGACCGTCCTGCTCGTCCTGCACGAACTGGGCCCGCTGGAGCCCCTGATCGACCGGGCAGTCGTCCTGCGCGACGGCTGCGTGACCCACGACGGCCCGCCCCCGCAGGCCCTCGGCCAGCATGCCCTGCCCGGCCACGACCACGTCCACCCGCACGCTCCGGCGGGCGCCGAACCGATCCGTACGGGACTGCTGAGCTGATGGACCTCCTGAACTACGCCTTCATGCAGCGGGCCCTGCTCGCCGCCGTCCTCGTCGGCATCACCGCCCCCGCCGTCGGCATCTACCTCGTCCAGCGCCGCCAGGCCCTGATGGGCGACGGCATCGGCCACGTGGCCATGACCGGCGTCGGCCTCGGCTTCCTCCTGAACGCCTCCCCGGTGTGGATGGCGACCCTGGTGTCCGTCCTCGGCGCCGTCCTGATGGAGCTGATCCGCTGGTACGGCAGGACCCGCGGCGACATCGCCCTCGCGATGCTCTTCTACGGCGGCATGGCCGGCGGTGTGATGTTCATCAACCTCGCGCCGACGGGCTCCAACGCCAACCTGACCTCGTACCTCTTCGGCTCCCTGTCGACGGTGAGCGAGTCCGACGTCACCGCGATCTGTCTGCTCGCCGCGTTCGTGGTCCTGGTCACCCTGGGTCTGCGCCGCCAGCTGTTCGCGGTCAGTCAGGACGAGGAGTTCGCCCGGGTCACGGGCCTGCCGGTACGGGCACTGAACCTGCTGACGGCGATCACCGCGGCGGTGACCGTGACCGTCGCGATGCGCGTCGTCGGCCTGCTGCTGGTCTCGGCCCTGATGGTGGTGCCGGTGGCGGCGGCCCAGCAGCTGACCCGCAGCTTCGTCGCGACGTTCGCGGTCGCGGTCGCCATCGGCGTGACCGTGACCATCGGCGGCACCGTGACCTCGTACTACCAGGACGTACCGCCCGGCGCGACGATCGTGCTGCTGACCATCGCCGCGTTCCTCGCGATGACCGCGCTCGCCGCCCCGCTGGCCCGGCGACGCGCGCGGGCGCTGGCCGCCGCCCAGCCCGCCGGGGATCCCGCGGAGTGCATGATTCCGGCCGGCCGTGAACCTGACGGAAAGGTCGGCGTCTGACCGGGGAGATCCTGTGTCACGGGCGCTGACGGGCCGGGCTGGCACAATGGCCTGGCAGGGCAGACGCGAGGAGGCAACCGGTGACCACCGCAGGACCGCCCGTGAAGGGCCGTTCGACCCGGCAGCGGGCCGCCGTGGCGGCGGCGCTCGACGAGGTCGACGAGTTCCGCAGCGCGCAGGAACTGCACGACATGCTCAAGCACAAGGGCGACTCCGTCGGGCTGACCACGGTCTACCGCACGCTCCAGTCCCTCGCCGACGCCGGTGAGGTCGACGTCCTGCGCACCTCCGACGGCGAGTCCGTCTACCGCCGCTGCTCCACCGGCGAACACCACCACCACCTCGTCTGCCGCGTCTGCGGCAAGGCCGTCGAGGTCGAGGGCCCGGCGGTGGAGAAGTGGGCGGAGGCCATCGCGGCGGAGCACGGCTTTGTGAACGTGGCGCACACGGTGGAGATCTTCGGAACGTGCGAGGACTGCGCGGCCAAGTGAGCCGTGGGATCCGGCTGGCCCGGGAAACCGGGCTGAGCCCGTCGGTCCGGGGGCTGAGCCCCTCAATCCGGGGGCTGAGCCCGTCAATCCGGGGGCTGAGCCCGTCAATCCGGGGGCTGAGCCCCCGGACCTGCGTCACTCCTGCTTGCCCTCCATCGCCAGCAGCTCCTCGTTCGGGATCGCCCCGCCGAACCGCCGGTCCCTGGACGCGAACTCCAGGCACGCCCGCCACAGGTCACGCCGGTCGAAGTCCGGCCACAGCACGTTCTGGAAGACCATCTCGGCGTACGCGCTCTGCCAGAGCAGGTAGTTGGACGTGCGCTGCTCCCCGCTGGGCCGCAGGAAAAGGTCGACGTCCGGCATGTCCGGGTAGTACAGGTACTTCTGGATCGTCTTCTCGCTGACCTTCGACGGGTCGAGCCGCCCCGCCTTCACGTCCTCCGCGATCGCCTGCATCGCGTCCGCGAGTTCGGCCCGGCCGCCGTAGTTCATGCAGAAGTACAGCGTCAGCTTGTCGTTGTCCTTGGTCTGCTCCTGCGCGACCTGGAGCTCCTTGGCGACGGACTTCCACAACCGGGGCATCCGCCCCACCCAGCGCACCCGGATCCCGAGCTCGTCGAGCTGGTCCCGGGTCTTGCGGATGAAGTCCCGGTTGAAGTTCATCAGGAAGCGCACCTCGTCCGGCGACCGCTTCCAGTTCTCGGTGGAGAAGGCGTACAGCGAGATCGCCCCGACACCCATCTCGATCCCGCCCTGCAGCACGTCCAGCACCCGCTCGGCGCCGACCTTGTGCCCCTCCGTACGCGGCAGCCCGCGCTCCTTCGCCCAGCGCCCGTTCCCGTCCATGACGATGGCCACATGGTTCGGGACCAGCTCCCCCAGCTTCGGCGGGCGGGCTCCGGACGGGTGCGGCTCCGGCGTCCTGTACTCGCGGCGCTGGCGCCCCAGAATCCCGCGTACGGCCATGTGCTTCTCGTCTCCTCTGTGGTGCTTGGGCTCAGTGGGTGCTCGTGCTCAGTGGTGCTTGTTGTCAGTGGTTCTCAAGACTTCTCCACGTACCTGAGCGAGCGCAGTCCGCGCTCCAGGTGCCAGTGCAGGTAAGCGGACACCAACCCGCTCCCCTCCCGCACATACCGCCCCTCGCAGGCGTCCGCGGTCTCCCAGTCTCCCGTAAGCAGTGCTCCGAGGAGTTCCAGGGCCTCCGGCGACGGTACGACGCTCCCGGGCACCCGGCAGTCGACGCAGACCGATCCTCCGGACGCCACGGAGAAGAACCGGTTCGGCCCGGGCATCCCGCACTTCGCGCAGTCGCCGAAGCTGGGCGCGTACCCGTTGACGGCCAGGGACCGCAGGAGGAAGGCGTCGAGAACGAGATGCGGGGCGTGCTCACCACGGGCAAGCGTCCGCAGCGCCCCGACCAGCAGCAGATACTGCTGCACCGCCGGCTCACCCTCGTGGTCGGTGAACCGCTCGGCGGTCTCCAGCATGGCCGTCCCGGCCGTGTAGCGGGCGTAGTCCGCGACGATGCCGCCGCCGTACGGCGCGATGGTCTCGCTCTGCGTACACAGCGGCAGCCCGCGCCCGATCAGCTCGCTCCCCCGCGCGAAGAACTGCACGTCGACATGGGAGAAGGGCTCCAGCCGGGCCCCGAACTTCGACTTGGTCCGCCGTACCCCGCGGGCCACGGCCCGCACCCGCCCGTGACCCCGCGTGAGCAGCGTGATGATCCGGTCCGCCTCACCCAGCTTCTGGGTGCGCAGCACGATGCCGTCGTCGCGGAACAGACTCATGAAGCCATTCTCCCGTACGGGGAAGCGCGGTGATGCGGCGCCGGCCGATCCGGCTGTCCCATTTCTAACGCAACACCCGATATCTGGTCCCTCAGTGGCCAATTTCCAACTCAGAGCCCCCCGTTGTGATCGAGACTGTCATCGACACGATCAAGGACGCCATGGGAGGAAACCCGCATGGAGCAGGACAGGCGCAGGCCGAGTCGGCGGCAGGTACTGCGCTCGGCTACGGGGATCGCGGCGCTCGCGGCGGCCGGCCCGGCGATCACACTCGGGGCTGCGGGAGCGGCCCACGCGGTGGTCGACCCGTCGAACCACTTCTACGTGCCCGGCGGCGGCGACATCCTCGTCCGGCGGGCCACGTTGCACCAGCCGTCCTGGGCGATGCAGTCCTTCGCCTTCGACAACGTCAACGGCCACATCTACTTCGCCCAGGACCGACCGGACCAGAGCACCGAGAACAGCGGCGACCTCTGGATCACCAAGACGAACCTGTCGGGCGGCATCCTCGGCACGATGGCCCTGCACGGCTTCGGCCACGGCTCGTCGATGGGCGTGGAACCGACCGGCTCAGGCTCGGCGCCCTACCTGTGGATCGAGGGCGCCTCAGCCGCGAACGGAGCGGGCCAGCGACTCTCCCGCTTCCGTTTCACCGACGGCCTGACCCTCGATTACGCGAACCCGTCCATCACGATCTACGACCGGACACCGACGTTCGACTCGTACGCCAAGCTTCCCCGGCCCGCGATCGACCCGTACACGAACCACCTGCTCATCCGGTACGCCACGCAGGAGCCGGCCGACCGCGTCTGGCGCGTCGCGGTGTTCACCATGGAGGACGCGGTGGCCGGACGGCTCGGCCAGAGCAATCGAAAGACCGAGCGGGCCATCCCGACCAACAGCGAACTCGGGCTCACCGACAGCGACCTCTTCCAGGGCATCGCCATGTGCGGTCAGTACGCCTACCTGTCCTACGGCGGTCCCGGCGGCCCCTCCTACATCGCTGTCCTGGACCTGAACGACACGGGCGGCTCCGTCAAGAAGGTCTATCCGCACAGCGTCGCCGCCTCCTACCCCGGCCGTGAGCCGCAGGGAGCCGCGATCCAGATGGTCGGCGGCCAGCCGCGGCTGGCCTGCGGCATCTCGGCCAAGGAGGGGAGCCCGGCCACCTTCGACGCGACGGTGTTCTACAAGAGCGACTTCGTCAGCACCACCTGGTGACTGCCGTCAGGGCCTGGTGACCACCTGGGTCACGGCACCTCGCCGCGACTGCGTGCGTTCTCGTACGCGGTCGCGGCGCTGAGCCGCTCGGCGGTGGTGGCCCGACGCACGGCGCCCGGATCGGCGTCCCACTCCCTGCCGCCGCCGAGCGGTCTCAATTGCACGTACGGCCCCTCGTGCCCCATCACGATCCCCACCCGTTCCGTCCGGGTGTCCACGACATACGACCCCCTGGGCGGCTTCATCGCCTTCATCGCAGGGCCTCCGCCAGCCGTCGCGCGGTCTCCACGGAACACCGCCCCAATTCGACGAGCGGGCAGGGCGTCTCCCGCGCCAGACTCCCCGGATCGAGCCCCAGTGACGGGAGTGTAATTCCCGCGACAAGAAGCGCCGCGCGCAATTCATTCACCGTGTCCTCCGCTTCTTCGACGCCGCGCGCCGAGTGTTGTGCATCCACCGTGCTCCCCTTCCTTTTCGGGTTTCACTCCTCTTCTCTCCACAATGCCCCTCTCCCTCTACACTCGGCAGGAGTCTGTGCACTACAAGTGCGAGTCAGCACAGGGAGGTTGGCTGTGGCCAACGGTTCACGGCAGGCGGTCTGGGAGTTCTTCGGAGCAGAGCTCAAGCGCAGGCGGGAGGACGCGGGGATCACCCAAGTGGAGCTGGGGGTGAGGGTTTTCGTGTCCGGCGGGTACATCGGGCAGTTCGAACAGGCCATTCGGAAACCGCAATTGGATGTGGCCCAGCGGATTGACGAGGTACTACAAACCGACGGTTTTTTCGAGCGGCTGTGCCGGAAGCTGATTGACGACCGGCGGTATGCGGATTACTTCGCGGGGGTTGTGGAGCTGGAGCGACTGGCGACGAAGATCTGCGAGTTCGCGCCGGCGCTGGTGCCGGGGCTGTTGCAGACGGCGGAGTATGCGCGAGCCGTCACCCTCGCGATGAACCCGTTCGCGTCGGACGAGTACATCGAGGAGAAGGTGTCCGGCCGCCTGGAGCGCACGCAGATCCTCGGCGACGCTACACGCCCCGTGTACTGGGTGATCCTGCACGAGAACGTGCTGCGGATCCCGGTGGGCGGAGCGGCGGTGATGGCGGAACAGGTGGAGCGCATCGCGGGGTTGGCTCGGGAGCGGACGGTGTTGGTGCAGGTGCTGCCGTATGCGGCGGGGGCGTACCCCGTCATGACGGGGTCGCTGAAGCTCATGGAATTCGAGGACGCCCCGCCAACGGCCTATACAGAAGCCGTGTATTCGGGGAACCTCCTGGACGATCCGGCCGTGGTGAAGCGGGCGGAGTCGGCATACGATCTGATCAGGGCCGCCGCGCTGTCGCCGGAGGCGTCCCTGGCCCAGATCGAGTCGGCGGCGGAGGACCACAGACGATGCGCGAGTACGACCTGAGCAACGCGAGCTGGCGCAAGAGCAGCTACAGCGACGGCAACGGCGGGGACTGCGTCGAGGTCGCGTACGACTTCCCTGACGCCGCCCGCTGGCGCAAGAGCACCTACAGCGACGGCAACGGCGGCAACTGCGTCGAGGTCGCCGACGGAGTCCCCGGTGTCGTCCCGGTCCGGGACAGCAAGGTGTCCGGGGGGCCGGTGCTGGTGATCGGGGCGGCCGCCTGGGCGGAGTTCGTAAGCGAACTGGGGTAAGCCCCCCTGAGAACACGGTAGTTGACCGGATGGGGTGCAGGGTGAAGATCGACCAGGCTCCTCCCCATGAAGCAGATCACGCGCACCGCCTCCCTGGTCGCCGTCTCCGCGGCCCTTCTCGGGCTCACCGGTCCGCTGACCGCGTCCGCCGCAACCCCGGCCCACTCCCCCACCCCCTCCCTCACCTGGGCCAAGTGCACCGGCACCGGCCTCGACCCCCGTCAGCAGTGCGCCACCCTCACGGTGCCGATGGACTACGCCGACCCGGGCGGCCGGAAGATCGACATCGCCGTCTCCCGTATTCCGAGCGAGGACCCCGGTACGCGCCGTGGCGCCCTGTTCCTGATTCCCGGTGGGCCGGGCGGGTCCAGCCTCAACGACCCGTCGGGGAAGGGGCAGAAGCTGCCCCGGGACGTGCGGGACGCCTACGACCTGATCGGGTTCGCTCCGCGCGGGCTCGCCCCCTCCACCTCCGTCAGCTGCGGACTCGACCGCGGCGACCTCGCCACCTCCAAGTTACGGCCGTGGCCCGCCCCGAACGGGTCCGTCGCCGAGAACATGGTCACCGCCAGGCGGATGGCCGACGCGTGCGCCCGCAACGGCGGTGAGCTGATCCGGCACCTCAGTACGACCAACGAGGCCCGTGACCTCGACCGTCTCCGGGCGGCGCTCGGTGAGCGCAGGATCTCCGCGTGGGGGGTGTCGTACGGGACGTACGTCGGAGCCGTCTACAGCCAGATGTTCCCGCACCGTACCGACCGCGTCGTGCTGGACAGCAACGACAACCCGGACCCCACCCGCGTCTCCCGGGCCTGGCTGGCCGGGTACGAGCAGGGTGTCGAGGACACCTTCCCCGAGTTCGCGAAGTGGGCGGCGGCGCCGGGCAACCCGGACCGGCTGGCCGGGACGGCGACCGAGGTGCGCCCGATGTTCCTCCGGCTCGCCGAGCGGCTCGACCGGGAGCCGATCCCCTGGCCCGGCGCCAACCCCGAGGAGCTGAACGGCAACGTGTTGCGCCAGACCCTGCTGGACAGCCTCACCCGGTCCAGCAGCTTCCCCGCCCTGGCCAAGCTGATCCTCGCCGCGCAGGCCGGCACGGTGCCGCCCGCTCCCGCCGCCCCGCCGGAGGTGGTGCTGCAGAACATCACCGCCGTCAGCGCCGGGACGCTGTGCAACGACATCGCCTGGCCCACCTCCGCGGCCGAGTACCAGAAGGGCGTCGCCGAGAGCCGGGCGAAGTACCCGCTGACCGCCGGCATGCCGCGCAACGCGATGCTCTGCGCCGCCTGGCCGTTCGCGCCGAAGGAGCCGCCGGTCCGGATCAACGACCAGGGGGCCTCGAACATCCTGCTCGTGCAGAACGAACGCGACCCCGCCACCCCGCTCGCCGGCGCCCTCAAGCTCCGCCGCGCCCTCGGCGACCGTGCCGTCATGGTCACCGTGGACTCCACCGGCCACGATGCCTACCTCGCCAACGGCAACGCGTGCGGCGACGAGACCGTCTCCCGGTTCCTGGCCGACGGGGAGCGGCCCGCTCAGGACGTCCACTGCACCGCGACGGAGGGATGACCGGCTCATCCCTCCGCGAGGATACGGCGGGCCGCCTCCGCCTTCTCCCGATGGGCCGCACGGAGGCTCTCCAAGGCCACGGTGTTCTTCTCGATCTCCGCTTTCTGAAGGCCGGTCTCCGCCTTGAACCAGATGTCGAGGAGTCGGGTCTCGTTCTTGCAGCGCACGTCCGCCGTCGCGGTCTGCTTCTCCTTCGCGGAGATGTCGTTGCTCTGGAACGCGGGAGTGTTCAGCGGCTCCAGCGGAGAGGAATATCGAAATCCGGAACTCCGCATACAAGCGGACCATTTCCGGAATGCTTCCTTCACCGCCGGGTCCGCGAGGGTTTTCTCGTAGCTTTCGTTGGCGATACGGCTCGCCACCGCCGCCCCGGCAGGATCGTCGTACTGCTCGGACAGCTTGGCGACCGACTGGCCGAAGCAGCCGTCGTCCGGTATCGCCTTCCCCTTGTATGTGAGCTTTTCACCGCTCCCCTGCGGAGCGCCCCGCTTTCCGTAGAACACCGTCAGGGCGTCCTTCGGAAGATCGGGTCCGTCAGGCAACTGGGCGATGTCCCGGTTGGGGTGGTAGCCGTAGAGCGCCGCCTCGGTCGCGCTCGACAGTCCGTAGCGGCGGTCGGCGGACCTGGGTGCGTCCAGGGGTTGCGGCGGCGTCTCGTACGCGATGCCGTACGTCTTCAGGCAGCGTCGCGTCAGAACGTGCTGGGCCGACTCGATCACGGTGTTCTCGTCGACCGAGTAGCTGTACCGGGCCATGGGCAGCCGGTTGGCGTACGAGATCTGCCGTTCGTCCGTCGAACTACCGGAAGGAGTAGGGGACTTGGCCGCCGCGGCCGAGCCGCCGCCCTCGCCCGGACCGCTCCCGGAGGAGCAGCCGAGCAGGGCGGCGGCCAGGGCCAGGCAGACGGGTGCCAGGCGTCGCACGCGGATCAGAACTTGTAGCAGTCGCCGTCGTAACGGCCGTACCCGAAGGACGCGTTGTTGTTGTACGTCTTCTGGAGGCGTCCGCCGGGACCGTTGTCGGTGCTCTTGAAGGCCGGGATGGCGTCGCAGGCGCCGGCGAGGTTGCTGTTGTAGTAGATGACCAGGTTGTACGGCGCCAGGTTGGCCGCGGAGGCGGCGTTGTTCTTGACGGCCTGGCCCTTTCCGGCTCCGGAACCGAGGAACGTGTAGCCGTTCAGGCTGTAGTGGTCGAATCCCACGAACACGGTTCTCGAACCCGCCGTACCGCTGTTGTAGTAGAAGACCATGCAATAGGTCTCGGAGTCGGGACAGGTGAGTGACGCGGAGGCCTGGGACTGCGGGGCCGTACCGAGCACAAGGCCCGCGGTGGCGGCGGCGGTGAGGCCGAGGGCGGCGAACTTGCGGCGCAGACGCATGACGAATCTCCTGTGTTGGTCGGACACGGATGATGCGGCGCGCACGTTCCCCGCCGCGTGAGCCGCCTGATGGTAACAACGCTTGATCCGCACGGGAATTGGCTTTTTCTGGCGGGCGATTTTCGGACACACACGTTCCGTGAAAGCGGATCAAGCCGCTCCGAATTTCCGCGCATACCGCGCCTGCCACGGCGTCTCCACCGCGTGCCGGTCGTAGCGCGCGCGGACGTATCCGACGGCCTCCTCGGGCGGTACGCCGTCCAGGACCGCCAGACACGCCAGCGCCGTCCCCGTCCGTCCCCGGCCGCCGCCGCAGGCGACCTCCACGCGCTCGGAGGCGGCGCGCTCCCATGCCCGGGTGAGGATCACGCGGGCCGCCCCGCGATCCGCCGGCAGCCGGAAGTCGGGCCAACGGATCCAGTCGGCCTCCCAGGAAACCTCGGGTGGTCGCCCGCCGAGCAGATAGACGCCGTACGACGGTGCCGGCGCGCCCGGTTCGAGCGGGCGCCGCAGCCCCCGGCCCCGCACCAGCCGCCCCGAGGGCAGCCGCAGTACTCCTGTGTCTCCTTCGTCCCACAACTCGTCGCTCTTCACGGGACCATTCCAGCCCGGTGCCGAATGCCGGGCAACCGAATCCGCCGAGACGGTGGTCTGGAGGGCGAGGGAGGGTGCTAGATGCAGGCCGAACAAGAGGAGCGGTTCCAGGAGTTCGTCAGAGCCAGGTGGTCCCGGCTGGTACGGACCGCGTTTCTGCTCACGGGTGACGCGCACCACGCCGAGGACCTGACGCAGACGGCGCTGGCGAAGGCGTACCGCTCCTGGCGGCGCGTGTCCCGTAGCGACAACCCGGAGGCGTACGTCCGGCGGATGCTCGTCACCTGCAACAGTGACCGGTTCCGCAAGCGACGGGTCACCGAGGCGCTGACCGCGGCGCCGCCCGAGCGGGCAGGACGCGACGACGCCGTGTCCCGGGCCGACGAGCGCAGCGCGCTGCTCGGCGCGCTCGCCGGGCTGCCGCCGAAGCAGCGGGCGGTGATCGTGATGCGGTACTGGGAGGACCTGTCGGAGGCGGAGACGGCCGAGATCCTCGGCTGCTCCCCCGGCACGGTGAAGAGCCAGGCGTCCAAGGCGCTGGCGAAGTTGCGTGCGTATCCGGGGCTGGCCCGCGAGGGCAGCGCGGTGTCCGGTCAGGGAGGCGGGACGTGAACCACGAGACGGACGACGAACGGACCATGGAGGAACAGGTGCGGGACATGCTGGCGGACGACGCCTACACCATCCATCCGTCACCCGCGCCCTGGCCGGCCATCCGGCGGCGGGGCGTGGCGGAGCGGCGCAAGCGGGCCGCGGTGGCGGGGGCGGTGCTGGCGGCGCTGGGTGTGGTGCCGGCGGCGGCGTACGCCGTGGCCGGGGGGGACGGGGGGCGCGGCGGCGGGACGGCGGCACCGATGGCCTCGGTGAGCACCCCGCACAGCCGGACTCCGGCCACGCCCGCGCTGAGCCCTTCGGGCGGGCAGCTGCTCGACGGGGTGACATCCGGGCAGGCCGCGGACGGGCTGGAGAAGTGTCTCGCCTACGACAGGGCGAAGTCGTCGGACAGCCTCGCACGGAGCTATATCGGCGTGGCGCGGGACTACCGCATCCTGCTGGCGATGCGCAGCACCGGCGACGGCTTCCACGTCGTCGCCGTCAAGGCGAAGACCGATGTCCGGCTGATCTGCACGATCGAGGACGGGAAGGTGTCCGACCTCAACGTCAGCGGGCCCGAGAACAGTCCGACCGGCACGGTCGTGTCCGACATCAACGGCAGCAAGCTGTACCGGCAGTCGTCCCTGGACAAGGGCCACTGGAAGCTGCCGTTCCGCTGGGGGGTCATCGGCACGGTCGAGCCGTCCGTGGCCAAGGTGACCGTCTCCTACGGCGACAGCGACGCCACGGCCACCCTGGACGGCCACTGGTTCGTCGCCGCCGGCGTGCTCACCGAGCAGGTGACGCAGGCCCCGCACATCAAGGGCTTCGACACCGCCGGAAAGCTGGTCTACGACTCCGACACGGACGAGAGGTACCACAGGATCCGTCGCTAGGGGCCGGCGAGGGGACACTTCCCTGGTCGCCCGTACGTCACAGCCGCCAGGGAGTTCCCATGCCGTTCCCCGCCCCGCTGACCGGTGTCGTACCGCCCGTCTGCACGCCCCTGACACCGGAACACGAGGTGGACGTCCCCTCGCTGCTCAGGCTCGTCGACCATCTGGTGGCGGGCGGGGTGCACGGACTGTTCGTGCTGGGGTCGAGCGGTGAGGCCGCGTTCCTCCCGGACCGGCAGCGGCGGCTGGTGGTGGAGACGGTCGTAAGCCACGTGGCGGGTCAGCTCCCGGTGCTGGCCGGGGCGATCGACATGACGACACCGAGGGTCCTGCACCACGTCCGCGAGGTCACGGCGGCGGGCGCCCGGGCGGTGGTCGTCACCGCCCCCTTCTACACCCGCACCCACCCGGCCGAGATCGCCCGCCACTACCGCCGGGTCGCGGCGGGCAGCCCGGTGCCCGTCCTCGCCTACGACATCCCGACGGCCGTCCACACCAAGCTGCCCGCGGACGTGGTCCTGGACCTCGCCGCCGACGGCGTCCTGGCCGGCCTGAAGGACTCCAGCGGCGACCTGGCCGGCTTCCGCACGGTCGTCTCCGGCGTCCGCGCCCGCCCCGACCTCACCGGCTTCAGCGTGCTCACGGGCTCCGAGGTCATCGTCGACGCGGCGATGGCGGTGGGGGCGGACGGCTCGGTGCCGGGCCTCGCCAACGTCGACCCCGAGGGGTACGTCCGCCTGGACCGCCTGTGCCGCACCGGCGACCGGGACGCGGCCCGCGCCGAACAGGAGCGGCTGTGCACCCTGTTCGGCATGGTGGGCGTCGGGGACCCCGCGCGGATGGGCGGCAACTCGTCGGCGCTGGGGGCGTTCAAGGCGGCGCTGCATCTGCGGGGGATCATCGACTGCCCGGTGACGGCGGAGCCGCAGGTGCCGCTGTCGCCCGAGGAAGTGGAGCGGGTGGGGAAGCTCATGGCGGCGGCCGGGTTGTCGTAGGCGGGCGGCCGACTGGCGTGGTCCGCTGGTCCGCGCGGGTGAAATCCCGTCGGCGCGGGACGAAAACCGCGGCCGGGAGGGAATCTCCGGGAGTTCCGCATGGAACCTCCCTCCCGTGAACCTCCGCCGGACGTCCTCCCAACTGACCGAACAGGGCTACGGGCACGCCCGCACCTGGCGGGTCCGCAAGAGCCGCTGGTACTTCCCGGTCCTCGGGCTGACCGTGCTGGGCGCATTCGCCGGGCTCTTCCTGATCAGCATGTCGCTGTTCGCGCTCGGGGGTCCGCAATGGGGGCCGACCGGGACCATCGGCTGGGCGGAGGAACGGTGCGCCAAGCACGGGCAGGCCTGCGGCCTCCTGTCCGGCGTCCTCACACCCCTGCTCACCCTCGCCCTGGCCTCGTTCACGTACCTCTTCTTCCGCTTCCGGCAGGTGAGCCGGGCCTACCTCAAGAAGGCCCAGGCGGCCCCGCTCGACCTGGTCGAGACGGCGGGCGGCATCTTCGGCCGCGTGGTCGGCCGCGACCAGTTGTGCGACGTGCTCATGGAGGACCTGCGGGACAGCCGGTTCCGCCGCGCCAACGTGGTCGTCGGCGGCATCGGCGCGGGCAAGACCGCGCTGCTCGTGCTCCTCACACAGCGGCTGGCCCAGCGCAGGGCGGTGCCCGTCCCACTGCGGCTGCGCGGTGTCGGGAGCGATCTGGACTTCCGGCGGCTGGCGTTCGAACGCTTCAGCCTGGAGGTGCAGGGACACATCCGCTCCGACAGCGAGGCGGAGAAGGTGTGGCGACGGCTGTGCCAGCAGGGCCGCATCGTGGTCCTGGCGGACGGCCTCGAGGACGCCCTGACGGAGCACGACCTGGCGGAGGAGCGCGACACCGTCATCCGGATGGCGATCCGCCGCGCCAACGAGGAACGGCTCCCCCTCATCATCACCTCGCGCCCGCACGACGCGCTGCGCGGCCTGGACGCCTCGCTGAGCAACCTGGAGCCGCTCAGCGAGGAGGCGGCTCTCGCCTACATCTCCTCCGGCACCGCCTGGGAGGACCGGCAGCGGATCGACTGGATCGCGGAGAAGGCCGGGATCGCCGAGGCCCCCACCTACCTCCAGGTCGCCCGGGACCTGAACCAGGAAGGACTGCTGGAGCGGGCCCTCACCGGCCGCTTCGAGGAGGGCGTCGAGACACGCGGCGGCGACCGGGCGGCACTGCGCCTGCACCTGCTCGACACCTGGCTGAACGCCCTCGTCACCGGGCGGCTGCGCCCCCGGCTGCCACTCGGGCAGGACGAACGCGGCGTGGCGCTGGAGTACCTCTCGGCGCTGGCGTGCGTGGGGCTGACCGACGACTCCGCCGAGGTCCGCATCGCCGACGTCGTCGACGAGCACGATCCGGCGGCGTCCCGGTTCCCCGAGATCGTCGCGGAGCTGGCGAAGCGGGTGCAGGGCAGCCGGCTCGACATCCGGCTCGCCGCGCACTGGGGCATGAGCATGGGCCTGGTGGAACTCGGCGGCGACCGGGTGCGGTTCCAGCACAGCGTGATCCAGGCCCACCTCGGCGCCCGGTTCATGAACGCGTTGATCCATCGGGGGATGCCCGAAGACCCCTTGGCGGTCGAGGGCCACTACTTCCAGAAGGCGCTGGAGAACCCGGGACGCGAGCTGCTGATCGCCCTGGTGCTGCACTCCCGTACACGCGAGGGCTCCTGTCCGCGCGCGGCGTCCACGACGGCCGACCACGCCTGGTGCCCCGTGTCCGCGGCCCGCGACCTGCTGCTGCGCGCGGCCTGCCGGGCGCAGTCGGGCACCGGCGGCCATCCGGCCGGCGAGCGCGACGACGGGGACGCCGGTACCTGCCCGGACGGTGTCAGGCCCGGACCGGCCGATCCGCGGCGCCTGTTCGCCCGCACCCTGCACACGAAGGCGCTCCAGCTGTACACCGCCGCCCTGGAGATCGACAGCGTCGACGCGGAGCCCCGTCAGCGACGGATCGCGGAAGAACTCAGGACGTCCTGGCCGGATCTGCGGGCGCGCGACCCGCAGAGCCTGGCCGCCGCCAAGGCGCTGCTCGTCGCCCGCCTGGGCGATGCCATGCGCGGCGTCGACCGCCGGGGCAGCCTGCGGCCGGCGTACGAGGAGCTCTTCGGCATCGGGTGCCTGGAGCCGTCGTACGGAGTGCGGGTCGGCATCGCGCAGGAGATCGGCTCGGGCGGCGACAGCGCCTTCAAGGACCTGGAGAAGCGGCTCGCCGGTCGGCCCGCCGTGGGCGGAACGGACGACGCCGCGCCCCCGCGGGCCGAGCCGGACCCGGCGAAGGACCGGCCACCGCCCGAGGACGTCCTGGCGCAGGACGACATCGCGGTGCTGCGCAGGCTGGAGGAGGACGAACGCGAGGGCGAGGAACGCCGGGAGCGTGAGAACACACTGTGCGCCTGGCTGGTCCCGCTGCTCGTGGGCTCGGTCACCACGCGCCGCCACCACGACACCCCGTTCGAGATCCTGGAGGGCTGGGTACGACGGGTCGGTGCCCCCGACGGCGGCGGGCCCGGCCTGGATCTCACCCTGGAGATCGCGCTGGCCCAGGGCTTCAAGTACGCGTCCAACCGCCGGGCCCGCCATCCCCACGCCCGCCCGCAGGCCCGCGAGTACCTCAGTGAACAGGCCCGGGACATGCTCAAGCGGTCCCGTTTCTGGTTCACCAGGCTCACGCTGCTGCACGCGCTGACACTGTGGGAACTGCCCGAGTCAGCAGCGACGGCCGCCGACCTCGGCGAGCACGGGTCCCAGCCCGAGAAGCAGGTCCGTCAGTGGCTGGCGCTGCCGGACGGCTCACCGCAGCATCCGTTCGTCGAGGCCGCCGCCGAGCTGTGCGTGTGGGCCCTGGCGACCCGTCGTCCGGAGCGGTTCCTGTGGATCGACGAGGCCGGGGTGTCCGCGCACGTCGGTTCCCAGCCGGCCGGCGACGGCCGGACGCGCAAGCACCAGCTGTGGATTCCGCCCTCCACCGGCTGGAGCATCCTGCATCCGCGGGCCCAGCAGCTCCTCGCCGACGTCATGCTGCTGCTGAACCTCGCCGAACGCGGCGACTGGCCCAAGGACCGGCTGCGTCGACTGCGCCGCACCGACCGGCCGGATCTGCCACCGTGCCTGACCACGGACCGCCGCCCGCTCGCCTCGGACCGCGCCCTGGTGCGTACGGCCGCTTCGCACGCCGGTTCCAACTGCCGCGACGACTGCGCCTTCGAGCTGTGCCCCTACCCGTCGTCGGGACGGCTGGACGGCCACCGTCCGGAGCTGTCCGAGGCGTTCTGCCGGGCGCAGTTCACCCTGCTGTCCCGGTCCCGGTCCCGGCCGCGACCCGAGGCCGGTTGGCAGCGCGGTACGAACCTGGCCGAGCTGAGGGTGTTCTGGGAGCGGATGAGCAAGCGGGCGCAGGACGGCTTTCAGGGGCGGTGAGCGGGCCTGCCCGGTGCGGCCGTCACCGTGCTGCGGAGCGGGGTGCCGGCAGATCCCCCTCGGCCGCGACGTTCATCAGCAGCAAGGGGTTCATGGCCGGGCTCCCACGTCGATCCGCGGTGGTGCGGGCCACTCCTGCGACAGGCCCAGGTCGACGACGCTCCGGAGTGGCTCGCCGAACGTCCGCCCGGCGTCCTCACTCGTGAGGAACCAGCATGCGAAGTGGTCGTCGAGGATGCCCCGGGTCGACGGCATGAAGCAGGTGAACAGCGGCTGTTCGGCGATCTGGAGGCCGTGCAGTGCGGCGGCTGCGGGGGCGTCGCCGAGGACGAGGCGGGCGCGGGCCCGCCTGCCCAGGGCGAGGTCGGCGGCGCCTTCGACGTAGATGGACGACTTCATCAGCATGCCCCGGAAAGCGCAGTAGTTGACCGCGGCCACCCGCAGCGGCAGCCGCGTCTCGGGCGGGCGCTCGACCTCGATGAGCATGCCCAGCCGGCCGTCGTCCTCGTACTGGCTCGAGACGGCCCGGTCGCTCACCTGGAAGTCGAGGCTGGCCCGGTGTTTCGGCATGCCCCAGATGCCCTTGCCGCCCTTGACCGAGATCTCGCTGCTCACCGGAAGGTCCACGACGTACTGGCCGGTGCCGAAGGTGCCGCGCAGCAGCCCGGGCAGCAGGGGCGGCGCGGGCCGGGAGCCGTGGGTGCAGGCGATGGCCACGGAGAACTCGATGTAGCGGCCGATGTCGGTGCGGGCGTAGTCGACGACGGTGACGACGAGCAGACCGCGGTCGCCGGGGAGCGCCAGCGGGTGCAGTTCGCCGCCGGGCAGCAGCCGGGCGGCCGCCGCGCGGTCGACGGGGAACGCGGCCATCAGCGCGGGCGTGTCGGTGGAATCCACCGGCAGCACGAACGGGATGCCGTCGACGAGAGCGTGCCGTCCGGCAAGTCGTCGCTGCCGGCGCGGGACCGGTGACGGTGTCGCGGACAGGACCAGCCGGGCCAGGCCCAGTGCGGGATTCATCGCGCCAGCTCCTCCAGGATCAGCGGATAGGTGTCCGCCGCCGCGCGGCGGCCCAGGAAGACGTCCAGGTGGCCGTATCCGGGCAGGATGTGCAGGCTGTCGCGGCCGGGGCGGTGGCGGTGCAGGAAGTCGAAGGTGCGGCGCTGGCTCTCGGCGAGGAAGCAGCGGTTGTCCTCGCCGGCGAACAGCGCGAAGCGGGCGTCGGTCTGCGGTGCCCGGTCGGTGAAGGACGGCGGCAGGCCCTCGACCTCGCCGGTGGCCACGAGATGGCCGGCCCGCACACAGGCGTCCATCTGCGCGAAGAAGGTCATGGGAACGTCGGCGAACTCGCCGCGGATCCAGTCGTGGGTGGCCTCGTCGAGGTTCGCGTGGGACCACAGGGCCGGCCGTCCGGAGCCATAGGTGAAGCTGACCATGCGGCAGACACCGTTGCGGCACTCCCGGTGGGTGGCGCGGACGAAGCCGGCGACGCAGCGGGCGGCGAAGCCCTCGGGCCTCTCGCCCCAGGCCGGTGAGAGGTGCGGCAGGACGCGGCCGACGACCGGTGCCAGCTTGCTGATCTTGAACCGGGACACGGCGGGCACGACCGGATGCAGCGAGACGGCGTTGCTGACCACGGTGTCCACCTGGGGCAGCAGCCCGGCCGCGGCGGCCATCACGAACGACGTCGAGCCCTGGCAGTGCACGACCGCCTTGAGCCGGTCCGCGCCGGTGGCGGCGAGGACGTACTCGACGGCGGCCGGATGGTCGTGGGCGGCGGCCTGGTCGAGGGTCCAGGGCATCGGGTCCAGGTCGATGGAGGCCCGCCAGTTGAGCAGCCACACGTCCCAGCCGACATCGATGAGGGCGTCGACGAAGGTCCTGGGCAGCGGCGGCCGGAAGAGTTCGGCCCGTACGCCGGCGCCGTGCACGACCAGCACCGGGCCACGGGTCGGCGGATGCCGGCCCTGCACATGGACGACGGTCAGCGGCCGGCCGTCGCGGGCGGTGAGGGGCCGCACCTCGGTGATGTGGTCACTGCGGGTCGTGGGGCGCGTGGGCGTGCGCCGGACGGAGCCGGTCCCGGTCCGGGGGCCGCTGCCGCTGTGGCCGCGCGGGTGGGGTTCGGGTCGTGCGGCCATGGCGTTTCGCCTCCCGGGCGATCACGACGGGGTCCTCGATCAGCCGTACGGTGAGGGGCTCGGCGGGCACCGCACGTTTCCGGCCGCCCGGTGCGTCGGTCAGGTTCCACCGGCGGCAGATCCCGTCGAGCACCAGGGCGTGCAGGGTGAGGTCGCCGTTCGGCGCGATGTGCAGACGCAGGAAGCCCTTGTGGTCCTCGACGGCCTGGCCGGACATCTGCCAGTCGGCGACGGCACCGCCGCGTGCCGACAGCACCCACAGGGCGAAGGCCTGCGAGCCGGCCACCGCGCCCAGCACCGCGGCGACCGCGAGACAGACCAGCAGCACCCCCCAGCCGGGCCAGTGCGCGGGGAACGGCAGCGCGACGGTGACGGCGAGAGCCCCCAGCGCCACCACGGCCTGAAGAAGTACGGCGTCGGCGGCCCGGGGTCTGGCCGGGCGCGGGCGCCAGGTCCGGCGCAGGAGACCCCACAGCACCACCACGACACCACCGGTCACCGCGGTGAACAGGCCCAGGTCCGCGGCGCTCCCGTGCCGTACGGCGTCGACGGGCTGGAGCTGGTCCCGCGCCACCGCGAACAGGAAGCCGAGGACGACGAAGGCGACGGTGTGAAGCGCCGCGGTGAGCCGGCAGAAGCCGGGGTTGCGCCGGGGCAGCCAGTACGGGGACCACGGCGCCGCGATCCGGCGGGCGAGCCGACGGGACTGCCCGACCCGGGGGTAGGTGCTCTCGTCGGCGCGGGTGAAGGTCACCGCAGGGGCGTCCTTCTCCCGCAGCCGGGTCCCCGAGGGCGGCAGCGACAGGTCGCGGGGCAGGGTGTGGGTCGAGGACAGGAAGGCGCCGCCGAGACCACACGTCACCAGCTGCCGGCGCCGGGGGTCGGGCGGCGGGCAGGCGCACTCGGGCGGATCCGTGGGCAGGCGCTCGGCGTAGCGGGCGTAGTGGTGTTTGTCGCCCGTCAGCCACAGCCGGATCGAGGCGCCGGTGGGCACCTGCTCGCCGGTGCGCTGGTCGGTGCGGGTGCGGACCACGGTGCGGTCGAACCGGTGCAGCGTGTCGAAGGCCTCGGCGTCGTCGGCGCACTTGACCCAGGTGGGTTCGGCGCAGCAGACGATCACCCCGTCGCCCGGTTGCAGCCGGGCCGACAGATGGTTCTGGAAGTAGCGCGTCTGGGGGTCGTCCAGATACGCGCCGAGCTGGCTGTCGAGGCCGACCAGCCACCACTTGCACGGCAGCCGTACGGCGAAGTAGCTGCGGGTCTGCCGGGTCCGCCAGCCGCCGACGGGCTGTTGCAGGGCGAAGGTCCGCAGGAACGCGGTCAGGCCGTCGTACCAGTCGTGGTTGCCCGGCAGGGCCAGCATCAGCGGCGGGGCGCCCTCAGTGGAGGGCAGGGCGGAGGCGTAGGGACCGGTCATGCCGTCGCGGTAGGCCGCCGCCGAGGCCACCGGGTAGACCTCGTCGCCGCCGAGCACGAGCAGCGCGCCGCGTGGCAGCCGCTCGCGGCGGACGGTGAGGTCATCGGCGGCGAGGGACCAGGCCACCGACGCGGTGGCGTCGAAGCCGTCGCCGAGGTCGGCGACGTAGTCGATCCACAGCTCGCGCGGGTCGGGGTCCCCGAGCGGGGCCCGCAGGGGCGCGGCCCTGAGGGTGCCCTGGATCTCCCGCTTGTCGGCGTACGCGGCGAACACGTCGGCCAGCGCGACCTTGACGCCGGTCCGCACGAGGGAGACCGGGTCCAGCCAGCGCACCGGCTCGCACGGAGTGAAGTCGAGCTCCTTGGCGTGCGCGCGCAGCTCCTTGAGGTTCATGGCCTGTCCTTCTCGGGCACGGCGCGCGCCAGGCGTCCGCCGTAGACGGCCCACAGTTCGCCCAGGAACAGCTTGCCGAAGAGCTCCATCGCCCGCACCGGATGCGGGCCGGTGGTGCGGAAGGTGGTCAGCTGCCGGACGAAGTCACCGATCCGGATGGTGACGATCCCGGCACCGATGACGGGCGCGGTGGTGTCGTCGTCGGGGTGCGGGTGCCCGGCGAGCAGGCGGACGGGGAGGGTGGACGTGTCGGTCCAGACGTCGACGCCGGGGTCGTCGTGGACGTCCTTGTGCCCGGTGAGGGTGAGGGGGGTGCCCTCCTGGGTGCGCAGGTGGAGCCGGTACGGCATGCGCCGTCGGCTCGCGTCGCCGTCCTGGGTGAAGAGGTTGAACCAGCCACGCTCCACCTCCAGCCGCCCGCCGAGGACGTCGCAGTCGACGTGGCCGGCGGCGTCCGCCGCGTGGGCCGGCTCGGCGATGAAGCGGTCGACGTCGGTGGCGGTGATGGTGAGCCGGAAGCTCAGCCGCTGCCCGAGCGAACGTCCGAGCGCGTGCCCCTGCTCGGGATCGACGACATCGAGGGCGACGTGGCCCTTCATCTCCTCGGTGAAGCTGAGGCTGGTGGGTGGTTCGGGGGGTGAAGCGGCTCCGGTGGGTGAGGCGGCTTTCGCGGGCGGGGCGTGGGGGCCCGGCGTCGCGGGGTCCGCCGGGGCGGCTTCGGCCGGAGTGCGCGGCGCGGTCCCGTCGGCCGCCGGTCCCGCACGTGCCGTAGGTGCCGCCGACGCCCCGGCGGCCGCGTGCGGCGCCGACTGCCCGTCCAGGATCCGGTCGCAGGCCCGGTCCGCGACGGCGGCGATCGTCAGGGAGGGGTTCGCGCCCACCGCGCCCGGCAGCAGTGCGCCGTCCAGCACGTGCAGGCCCGGGAAGCCGAAGACCTCGCCGATGTCGTCGCACACGCCCTCCCCCGGATGGCGGCCCATGGGGGAACCGCCGAGCGGGTGCACGGTGATCACGCGGTTGCCCCACCACCACAGCGGGTTGTCGAGGAAGTCTCCGCCCAGCGCGCCCGCGATGTCCCGCATGGTCGAGCGGACCCGCTCGAAGTACGCGCGTGAGGTGCGCGTCGTCCAGTCGACGTCGAGTTGGCCGCGGCGCAGCCGCATCCGGCCGTCCGGCACATCGCGCCCCATGCCCAGCAGGGGCAGGGAGGTCGCGGAGAGCATCGCGGGCCCGAGCAGCGACGCCAGCTGCCCGCCGACGCGGCCCGCCGGATCCACGCCGAGGCGGGTCAGCAGCCGGTGCAGCCCGAACCCGAGAAGTCGGCGGGCGCCGCCCGGCAGTTGGGCGGACTCGGCGAGCCACGCGACGAAGTCCGGGTGTCCGGCGTCCTCGATGTAGAAGCCGCGCCCCGCCGAGCCGTCCTCGTCGAGTGCGTCGCCGCCGCGCACGGCACTCGTGATGACCGGTCCTCTGCTGCCGTCCAGCCGCAGGGGCCGGCCCCCGTCGCCGTCGGCCGTGGCGCGCAGCACCATGCCGAGCAGATCGCCGTTGCCGCTGAACCGGGTGCCCAGCGCGCTGCTGAGGCCGGGCAGCGCCGCGCGGTTGCGCAGCAGCAGATAGGTCGAGCCGAAGGTGCCGGCCGCCAGCACCAGCCGGCGGCAGCGGACGCGGTGCAGGGGCAGCCGGTCGGTGGCCGTACGGCGGCCTTCGCGGGCCGGATCGTGGACGACGTACGAGACGTCGTAGCCACCGCCGGGACGGGGTGCGAAGCCCCGTACCTCGCAGCGGGTGCGCACGTCGGCGCCGTGGTGCCGGGCCGCCGACAGGTACGTGTGGTCCAGGGTGTTCTTCGCGCCGTAGTTGCAGCCGACGTCGCACTCACCGCACAACCGGCAGGTGCTGCGGGGCAGGCCGTGCAGATTGCCGTAGTCGGGGTCGGTGATCTGCGCGCCCGGCACGGGCGCCGCACCGGGCCGGGGTGCGAAGGAGACGGCGAGGGGCGGCCGGAACACGGGCAGGCCGAGCCGACGGGCCGCCTGGTGCAGGGCGAGCGTCTTCGGGGTGTCCTGGTACGGGTAGGTCGTGGCGCCGAGCATGCGCTCCACCCGGTCGTAGTGAGGGTCGAGGTCGGCGCGGCCGACCGGCCAGTTCTCGTAACCGCCGCCGGGCAGGGGCGACTCGTGCGCGAACCACCGTTCGTCCTTGCGCAGCAGGACGTTGGCGTAGATGAGGGAGCCGCCGCCCAGGCCGCTGGAGACGACGCCTTCCAGGCCGCGGAAGGACCAGATGTCGAACATTCCGTGCAGGCCGTTGCTCGGGTCCCAGAAGTTGCGGGCCATGTCGGCGGGGCTGCGGGGGAAGCCGCCCGGCGGGTATGGCTTGCCCCTTTCCAGCACCACCACCGACCGTCCGGCCTCGGCGAGGCGGTACGCGGTGACGGCCCCGCCGAAGCCGGAACCGACGACCACGGTGTCGACGGGGGCTGTGTCCTGGCTGTCGTGCGGTTCGCCGGCCATGGGTTCTCCCTGCCCTGGCCCCCCACAGCGTGCTCAAGCCTCACAGAACATGCTCACACCGGGAGTAGATGTCAGCAAACGGGAGATTCGTGCCGTATCGCTTTCAACTTCCTGCGCGGCAGCGCCTTCGGAGGGGACGAGAACAGCAACGGGCCCTGGGCGCCGGACAGTTGGAGTACACCGCCCTCGACCACCGCCCTCGACCACCGGCAGCGGTGACGTGACGTGGCGGCCGGCTGTGTCACGACGGCGTACGCGCCGCCGCCAGCAGCCGTGTCACGTCGTCCGTGCAGATGGTCAGCGCGGCACCCACCGTACTGAGGGCGTCGCGTTCGGCCGGGGTGTACGGGCCGTCCGCGAGGGCGATGCGGGCGCCCTGCAGGAGGATCGCTTCGCGGCCGGCGGGCGCGAGGTGGGGGGCCAGGGGATCCAGGGCCTCGTGGAGCTCTATGGCCAGGCCCGTTCCGCAGGGGCGGCCGTAGACCCGGCCGGTGTCCGCGGCGAGCGCCTCGACCAGGGCGCCGAGCTGGTCCTCGGTGCAGTCGTCGAAGCCGGCGGCGCGGACCGTCGCGGCGGCCGTCTCTAGGGACGTACGGGAGCAGTTACCGCCCGCGGCGAGCACGGCGAGGGCGACGGTGTGGACGGCGTCGCGGAGCATCGCGGAGAAGCGGGTGGTGGTCGGGTGGTCCAGCACGTCGGTGCCGAAGTGCCGGCGGCAGGCCGCGCATTCCACGACCGGGCCGGTGTCCCCGCGCGGGGCCACGGGCACCCCGAGGAGGGTGAAGCGGCGGCGGCCGGTCAGCCGCTGGTAGTTGCGGTCGCCTCCGCAGCCCGGGCAGAAGAACTCGCCGTCCCCGACGGCGGTCCACGCGGTACGGGTGCCCAGGAGGCGCACAGGCCTGGCGGCCGAGCCGTTTCGTCCCCGTCCTGGCAGCACGTCGCACCTCCGTAACCACGCGGCAACATCGCAGCGCTTGCGTGATGTTAGCCACATCTGCGAGGCCGCGTCAGTACCCCGGAGGAGACCTTTCCGTGACCTCCACAGCAAATGGCCGGTATATGACGGAACCCCGCCCGCCCCGGGAAGGGCAAACGGGGTCCTCGAACCGCCGGTCCGACTGGTCAGCGCGTCGCGCGGTTGACGGCCGAGACGACCGCCTTCAGCGAGGCACGTGTCGTGTTCGCGTCGATTCCGATGCCCCAGATGACCTTGTCGTCGATCGCGCATTCGATGTAGGAGGCGGCCTGCGCGGAGGCACCCTCGCTCATCGTGTGCTCCTGGTAGTCCAGCAGACGGGCGTCGATGCCGATGCCCTGCAGCGCGTGGAAGAACGCGGAGATCGGACCGTTGCCGGTGCCCACCAGGGTGGTCTCGGCTCCGTCCACCTCGGCCTCGACGGTCAGGGTGTCGACGCCGTCCTTGTCCGTCGTCGACTGGCCGTTCTTGACCTGAATACGGCCCCAGGGGTTCTCGGGGTTGGGCAGGTACTCGTCCTGGAAGGTCGCCCAGATGTCGCCGCCGGTGACCTCGCCGCCCTCGGCGTCCGTCTTGGCCTGGATGATCTTCGAGAACTCGATCTGCATCCGGCGCGGCAGCTCCAGCTTGTGGTCGTTCTTCAGGACGTACGCGATACCGCCCTTGCCGGACTGCGAGTTGACCCGGATGACCGCCTCGTAGGAGCGGCCGACGTCCTTCGGGTCGATCGGCAGGTACGGGACCGCCCACTCGATGTCGTCGACGGTGACGCCCTTGGCGGCCGCGTCGGCCTCCATCGCGTCGAAGCCCTTCTTGATGGCGTCCTGGTGGGAGCCGGAGAAGGACGTGTAGACCAGGTCGCCCACGTACGGGTGGCGCGGGTGGACCTCCATCTGGTTGCAGTACTCCCACACGCGACGGATCTCGTCGATGTCGGAGAAGTCGATCTGCGGGTCGACGCCCTGGGAGAACAGGTTCATGCCCAGGGTGACCAGATCGACGTTGCCGGTGCGCTCGCCCTGCCCGAACAGACAGCCCTCGACGCGGTCGGCGCCGGCCATCAGCGCCAGCTCGGCGGCGGCGACGGCCGTTCCGCGGTCGTTGTGCGGGTGGATCGACAGGCAGACGTACTCGCGGCGGGACAGGTGACGGCCCATCCACTCGAAGCGGTCCGCGTGCGTGGACGGCGTCGAACGCTCCACCGTGGCGGGCAGGTTGAGGATGATCTCGCGGCCCGGGCCGGGCTGCCAGACGTCCATGACCGCCTCGCAGACCTCCAGCGCGAAGTCCAGCTCGGTGTCGGTGAAGATCTCCGGCGAGTACTGGTAACCGAACTCCGTCTCCGGGCCCAGCAGTTTCTCCGCGTACTCCATCACCAGGCGGGTGCCGTCGACGGCGATCTGCTTGATGTCGTCCTTGGAGCCGCGGAAGACCACGCGGCGGAAGACGGGCGCGGTGGCGTTGTACAGGTGGACCGTGGCGCGCTTGGCGCCCTTCAGGGACTCCACGGTCCGCTCGATCAGGTCCTCGCGGGCCTGGGTCAGTACGGAGATGGTGACGTCGTCGGGGATCGCGCCCGGCTCCTCGACGATGGAGCGTACGAAGTCGAAGTCGGTCTGGCCGGAGGCCGGGAAGCCGACCTCGATCTCCTTGTAGCCCATCTTGACCAGCTGGTCGAACATCCGGCGCTTGCGCTCGGGCGACATCGGGTCGATCAGGGCCTGGTTGCCGTCGCGCAGGTCCGTGGAGAGCCAGCGGGGGGCTACGGTGATCCGGTTGTCGGGCCAGGTGCGGTCCGGGATGTCGACCTGCTCGTACTGGCCGTACTTGTGGATCGGCATGTCACTGGGCTGCTGGCGGTTCGCCATGATGCGGGGGCTCCTCGAATGTCCGCGGTGTCCGCGGGGCCGGAAGGACGGCCGACGACGCAACGCCAAAGCACCGCGGGGAGGGGGTCGGCCTTGATTACAGGCCCTCGCCGCGGCAGCTAAGGAGAAGCAGCCCGAAACGCATGATGCTCCGCAGCCTAGCCGAGCCACGCCGGTTGCGCGGGCCTGTTTCAGTATGCGGGACCACGGGAGCCAACGGGACAAAACGTGCGCTATGCCACTTCGCCATACCACTTCGTCACGGAGCGTGTGGCTCGCTGTCCCGATATTTCACCAATCATGGTTGCGGGTGGTGACAGCGGTATGACTCAGTGCAAGGGTGCCCGACATGACCACCAACGGGGGCTTCGAGCCCGTCTTCTGTACCGTCGTACCGCCGCATGTCCTCGACAAGCTGGCCCGCAGCGACGACCCCGCGCTCTCCGGTCCCGCCCGGCGCACCCTGATGCGCGACAGCGAGCTGCGCGGTCGCCGCCGCGTCACCACCGAGTTCCGTCTCGCGGCGGCGCCGGCCGCGAAGGCGCCCTCCGAGCAGCCGCTGCGCACCCTCTACGACGCCGGGCACGG
Source organism: Streptomyces cellulosae (assembly GCF_000721105.1). GTDB lineage: Bacteria > Actinomycetota > Actinomycetes > Streptomycetales > Streptomycetaceae > Streptomyces > Streptomyces cellulosae_A. Next base: position 146,599 of record NZ_JOEV01000026.1, on the reverse strand, counting down.
CACCGAGCTGCCCGGCACCAAGGTGCGCGAGGAGGGCTCACAGCCCGGCCGGGACGCCACGGTCAACCGCGCCTACTCCGGCCTCGGCGCCACCTTCGACCTGTACCTCAAGGCCTACGGCCGCCACTCGATCGACGGCGACGGTCTGCCGCTGGACGCCACCGTCCACTACGACGAGAACTACAACAACGCCTTCTGGAACGGCGAGCAGATGGTGTTCGGCGACGGGGACGGCGAGATCTTCCTCGACTTCACCATCCCGATCGACGTCATCGGCCACGAACTGACCCACGGCGTCACGCAGCACACGGCGAACCTCACGTACTTCGGGCAGCCGGGCGCCCTCAACGAGTCGATGTCCGACGTCTTCGGCTCCCTCATCAAGCAGTACACGCTCGGCCAGACCGCCGCCGAGGCCGACTGGCTGATCGGCGCCGGCCTGCTCGCCCCGAGCGTCACCGGCAAGGCCCTGCGCTCCATGAAGGAGCCGGGAAGCGCGTACGACGACGACGTCCTCGGCAAGGACCCGCAGCCCGCGACGATGGACCAGTACGTCCGCACCGGCCGGGACAACGGCGGCGTCCACATCAACTCGGGCATCCCCAACCACGCGTTCTACCTGGTCGCCACCGCCCTCGGGGGCCACGCCTGGGAGAAGGCGGGCCAGGTCTGGTACGACGTCCTGACCGGCGGGGAACTGTCGGAGAAGGCGTTCTTCGGTGACTTCGCGAAGCTGACCGTGAAGGCCGCGCGGGAGCGCTTCGGCGACGGCGGCGAGGAACTCCAGGCCGTGGAGAAGGCGTGGGAGCAGGTCGGGGTGCGGATCCTGTGACCGCGTACTAGACAGGACCCATGCGTATTCAAGTACGGCGCACGGGCGGATTCGCGGGGATCGAGCGGCACGCCGAGGTGGACACCTCGGAACGGCCCGACGCCGACGAGTGGCAGGCCCTGGCCGAGCAGGCGGTCGCCGCCGGCCGGGGCACGCCCCCGATCGGGGTGCCGGACGGCTTCAGCTACCAGATCACCGTGGACGACAGGACGGTGTACGCGGCCGATCCCCGGCTCACGGAGGAACAGCGGAGGCTGATCACGCGGGTGCTGAAGGAAGGCGCTTGACGGCGACTGCGGGAAGGCGCTTGACGGCGACTGCGGGAAGGCGCTTGACGGCGAACGGGAAGGCGCGCAACTGCTTGTTCGTGCCTGCCCGTTGACTTCCCTACCCGCCAGTACGGATGATCCGGCGCATGGCGACGAACCCCGTACCCCAGTTCCCGGACGGCTTCCTGTGGGGCGTCTCGACCTCGGCGCACCAGATCGAGGGAGCGGCGGACGAGCGCGAGCCGTCCGTCTGGGACGCCTTCACGGCCGAGCCAGGCCACGTGAAGGACGGCTCCACCGCATCGGTGGCCTGCGACCACTACCACCGCTACCCGGAGGACGTGGCGCTCCTGGCCGGCCTCGGCGTGGACGCGTACCGCTTCTCGATCTCCTGGCCGCGGGTGAACTCCCCCGGCGGCCTCGACTTCTACGACCGCCTGGTGGACGAGCTGTGCGCGGCGGGCGTACGGCCGGTCCCGACCCTCTTCCACTGGGACCTGCCGGCCACGCTGGACTGGCTGGACCGGGACACCGCCGCCCGCTTCGCCGAGTACGTGTCGGTCGTGGCGCGGCGGCTCGGCGACCGCGTGCAGAAGTGGATCACGCTCAACGAGCCCGCGGAGCACACGATGTTCGGGCACGCCCTGGGCGTCCACGCGCCGGGCAAGCGGCTGATGTTCGACGCCCTTCCGGCCGCCCACCACCAGCTCCTCGGCCACGGGCTGGCCGTACGGGCCCTGCGCGCGGCCGGCGCCACGGACATCGGCATCGCCAACTCGCACGGGCCGACGTGGCCGGCGTCCCCGGAACCCGCGGATGTGGAGGCGGCCGGTTTCTACGACCTGCTGCTGAACCGCCTGTTCGCGGACCCGGTCCTGCTCGGCGAATACCCGGACGGTCTCGGCGAGTTGATGCCGGGTGACGTGGCGGCCGACCTGTTGGTCATCGGGGAACCCGTCGACTGGTACGGCGTCAACTACTACGCGCCGACCCGGGTGGGCGCACCGCAGGGCGAGGACATCGAGTTCGGCGGACTGACGATCCCGGCGGAACTCCCCTTCTCGGTACGGCAGATCGAGGACGTCCCGGTGACGGACTTCGGCTGGCCGGTGGTCCCCGAGGGCCTGACGGAACTGCTCACCGCCTTCCGGGACCGTTACGGCGACCGGCTCCCGCCCGTCGTCATCACCGAGAACGGCTGCTCGTACGAGGGTGTCGACGACCAGAACCGGATCGCCTACCTCGACGGACACGTCCGGGCCGTCCACGACGCGCTGGACGCGGGCGTGGACGTCCGCGGCTACTTCGTCTGGTCCCTCCTCGACAACTTCGAGTGGGCGGAGGGGTACGCGCGGCGGTTCGGGCTGGTGCACGTGGACTTCGCCTCGCTGAAGAGGACCCCGAAGGCGTCGTACGACTGGTACCGGGAGCTGCTGCGGGCCCAGAGATGACCGGAGCCCCGCCGGATGCCCTCGCCGAACCGGCCGACCGGGTCCGCGCGGGCTGGACGGCGGCGCTGTCGCTGGCCAACGTCGCGATCTGGGTGGGCTGGTACGGCCCGCTGCAGATCCTGCTGGCGCGGCAGGCGGAGGACTTCGCGCCCGGCACGGGCATGTCGAAGGAGACGCTGCTGGCGTGGGTGACGGGCGCGGGCGCGGTGGTGTCTCTGGCGGCGAACCCGTTCTTCGGCGCGCTGTCGGACCGCACCACGGCCCGCCGGGGCCGCCGGACGCCGTGGATCGTGGCCGGTGCGGCGGGCGGCGCGCTGTCGCTGCTGCTGCTCGCCGGCGCGGGCGGGCTGTGGCCGATGGTGCTCGGCTGGTGCCTGGTCCAGCTGACCCTGAACGCGGCCTTCGCGGCGGTGACGGCGGCGGTGCCGGACCGGGTGCCGCGGCTGCAGCGGGGCGCGGTCGGCGGCTGGCTCGGCGCGGCGCAGATCCTCGGGGCGGTCGCCGGCACCGGCCTCGCGACGGCGGCCGGCGGGATCGCGGCGGGGTACGCGGCCTGCGCGGTGTTCGCGCTGGCGGGTGTGGTGCCGTACGTGCTCCGGTACCCGGACCTCAGGCTCAGTGCCGTGGACCGGCCGGCGTGGTCCACGAAGGCGTTCCTGCGCGGCTTCTGGATGAGCCCGCGCCGCTACCCGGACTTCGGCTGGGCCTGGCTGACCCGCTTCCTGATCAACCTCAGCAACGCCCTGGTGATCCTCTACCTGCTGTACTACCTGCGGGACCGCCTGCACTACCACGACCCCGAGCAGGGCGTGCTGATCCTGACCGCGGTGGACAGCGTGGCGCTGCTGGCCACCGTCGTGGTGGGCGGCCTCTGGTCGGACCGGGTGGGCCGCCGCAAACCCTTCGTGCTGTGGTCCGGGGTACTCATGGCGGCGGCCACCGCCCTGCTGGCCGTCTGGCAGACCTGGCCGAGCGCGATCGTCGCGGCGGCGGTGCTGGGCGTGGCCCTGGGGGTGTTCATGTCGGTCGACTTCGCACTGATGACGGACGTCCTGCCGAAGGCCGCCGACCGGGGCAAGGACCTCGGCGTCATCAACGTGGCCAACGCCCTGCCCCAGGTCGCCGCCCCCGCCCTCGCCGCGCCGATCGTGACGCACCTCGGCGGCTACCGGATGCTGTACCTGGTGGCGGCGGTGGCCGGGCTGGCGGGTGCGGTGCTGGTGGGGCGGATCAAAGGGGTCGACTAGGGCTGGCCCGCGCAGAGCGCACCTGCGGCCCGGGCCGAGTGGACCGCGAGTCGCCGGGGAAGCGAACCCTCAGAACCCCAGCTTCCGCAGCTGGCGAGGGTCCCGCTGCCAGTCCTTCGCGACCTTCACGTGCAGGTCCAGGAACACCGGGGTGCCGAGCAGTGCCTCGATCTGCTTGCGGGACTTGATGCCGACCTCCTTCAGGCGCTTGCCCTTGGGGCCGATGATGATGCCCTTCTGACTGGGGCGCTCGATGTAGACGAAGGCGTGGATGTCGAGGAGGGGCTTGTCGGCGGGGCGGTCCTCGCGCGGGAGCATCTCCTCGACCACGACGGCGATGGAGTGCGGGAGTTCGTCGCGCACGCCCTCCAGCGCGGCCTCGCGGATCAGCTCGGCGATCATGACCTGCTCGGGCTCGTCGGTGAGGTCACCCTCGGGATAGAGGGCCGGGCCCTCCGGGAGGAGCGGGACGATCAGGTCGGCCAGCAGGTCGACCTGCTGGTCGGCGACCGCCGAGACGGGGACGATCTCGGCCCACTCGAAACCGAGCTCCTTGCCGAGCTGGTCGATCGCGATCAGCTGCTCGGCCAGGGTCTTCGAGTCCACCAGGTCGGTCTTGGTGACGATCGCGATCTTCGGCGTCTTCTTGATGGACGCCAGTTCCTTCGCGATGAACCGGTCACCGGGGCCGAGCTTCTCGTTCGCCGGCAGGCAGAAGCCGATCACGTCGACCTCCGCCCAGGTCGTACGGACGATGTCGTTGAGCCGCTCGCCGAGCAGCGTGCGCGGCTTGTGCAGCCCCGGGGTGTCGACCAGGATCAGCTGGGCGTCGGGCCGGTGCACGATCCCCCGTACCGTGTGCCGCGTCGTCTGCGGCTGGTTCGCGGTGATCGCCACCTTCTGCCCGACCAGAGCGTTCGTGAGGGTGGACTTGCCCGCGTTGGGGCGGCCCACGAAGCAGGCGAAGCCGGCGCGGTGGGATGCCGGCGACGCCGCCGACGGCTCGGATGACTGACTGCGAACGCTCATGGGGCCCATTCTCCCTGATCCACAAGGCCGTGCCGCACATCCGACCGATCACCGTCCCTCCACGCCTCACCCCGTGAGCTTTCGGAAACCCTCACGCAACGAAACGTCACGGAAACACACCTGTACGCAACCGGAAACGCGCGCCGGTGACCCTCTGACGAGCCCCAGGGCCCCCACACCGTTGGAGACGACCGTGACCCTCGCCGCCGCAAGCGTCGACACCGGCGACACCGCCTGGCTGCTCGCCGCCACCGCCCTCGTCCTGCTGATGACCCCGGGCCTCGCCCTGTTCTACGGCGGCATGGTCCGCACGAAGAGCGTCCTCAACATGCTGATGATGAGCTTCGTGTCGATCGCCCTGGTCACGGTCGTGTGGCTGGCCGCCGGCTACTCCCTCGCCTTCGGTGACGACATCGGCGGCGGGCTGATCGGCTCACTGGAGCACGCCGGCATGGCGGGTCTCGGCCCGGACAGCGTCCACGGCACCGTCCCGACCCTGCTCTTCGCCACCTTCCAGCTGACCTTCGCGATCATCACGGCCGCGCTCATCAGCGGCGCGGTCGCGGACCGCGTGAAGTTCGGCGCGTGGCTGGTCTTCGTCCCGGTATGGGCGTTGCTCGTATACGTTCCCGTCGCCCACTGGGTGTGGGGCCCGGGTGGCTGGATCCTGGACGGGCTCGGCGCCCTCGACTTCGCCGGCGGTCTGCCGGTGGAGATCACCTCCGGTGCCTCCGGACTCGCGCTCGCTCTCGTCGTCGGCCCCCGCCTGGGCTTCAAGAAGGACGCGATGCGTCCGCACAACCTCCCCATGGTCATGCTCGGCGCCGGTCTGCTCTGGTTCGGCTGGTTCGGCTTCAACGCCGGCTCCGCCCTCGGCGCCAACGGCCTCGCCGCCGCCGCGTTCCTCAACACCCTCGCCGCCGGCTGCACCGGACTGCTCGGCTGGCTCTTCGTCGAGCAGCGGCGCGACGGCCACCCCACCACCCTGGGCGCCGCGTCCGGCGCGGTCGCGGGTCTGGTCGCCATCACCCCGTCCTGCGGCTCGGTCTCCCTGCTCGGCGCGCTCGTCGTCGGCCTGGCCGCCGGCACGGTCTGCTCGTACGCCGTGAGCTGGAAGTTCAAGCTCGACTACGACGACTCGCTCGACGTCGTCGGCGTCCACCTGGTCGGCGGCGTCATCGGCACCCTGCTCATCGGCGTCTTCGCGGTCGAGTCCATGACCGGCGGCCCCGAGGGCCTCCTCCACGGCGGGGGGCTCGCCCAGCTCGGCAAGCAACTCGTGGCCGTGGTCGCGGTGGGGGCGTACGCCTTCCTCGTCACGTACGGGCTCGGCAAGCTGATCGACAAGGCGTTCGGCTTCCGCGCGAGCGAGGACCAGGAGCACACCGGCCTGGACCTTACGGTGCATGCCGAGACCGCATACGATCACGGCGTCCTGGGCCACGGCGCCCAGGTCGGCGCGTCCTCCGTCCTCTCCGGCCCCTCCGCCCAGAAAGTCGAGAGCCAGGCTTGACTTCCTCCCCCTCGTGAACGAGGGGGATTCCTACGGCTCGCGCCGTGGGGTTTTCTGCTTCGTCGCCGACTGCCCGCCCGGAGAACTCCGTTGAGGTCTTACACCGGCTCCACAGACTGTCACCGCCAGCCCGGCGGCCAGAAGGTTCTTCGCCGCGTTCACGTCCCGGTCATGAGTCGCACCGCACTCACACGTCCAGGTGCGGACGCTGAGCGGCATCTTGTCCTGCAAGGTGCCGCAGACGGAGCACAGTCTGGAGGAGGGATAGAAGCGGTCCACCGCGATCACTTCCCGCCCGTACCAGGCGGCCTTGTACTCCAGCAGGGAGCGGAACTCGCTCCAGCTCGCGTCCGAGATGGCCCGGGCGAGCGTGTGGTTCTTGACCATGTTGCGCACGGTCAGGTCCTCGATCACGAGCGTTTGGTTCTCACGCACGAGCCGAGTGGTCAGCTTGTGGAGCATGTCGCGGCGCCGGTCGGCGATCCTCGCGTGGATCCTGGCGACCTTGCGCCGGGCCTTGGCCCGGTTGGCTCCGTCCCCCTTGGCCTTGCGGGACAGCTTGCGCTGGGCCTTGGCCAGACGGGTACGGTCGCGGCGCTCGTGCCGGGGGTTGGCGACCTTCTCCCCGGTGGAGAGGGTCAGCAGGTGGTCCAGGCCGACATCGATACCAATGGCCGCATCACTGGCGGGAAGCGGCTTGACGGCCGGGTCCTCGCACAGCATCGAGACGAACCAGCGACCGGCCGCGTCCTGCGACACGGTCACCGTCGACGGCTCGGCACCTTCGGGCAGCGGCCGCGACCACACGATGTCGAGCGGATCAGCCATCTTCGCCAGGGTCAGCCGGCCGTCCTTGAAGCGGAACCCGCTGGTGGTGTACTCCGCCGACTTCCGCGACGTTTTCCGCGACTTGAAGCGCGGATACTTGGCCCGCTTGGCGAAGAACTGGGTGAAGGCGTTCTGCAGGTGCCGCAGCGTCTGCTGGAGCGGCACCGAGGACACCTCGTTGAGGAACGCCAGTTCCTCGGTCTTCTTCCACGCCGTCAGCATCGCCGAGGTGGCGTTGTAGTTGACCCGTTCCTGTCGCGCCCACGCCTGGGTGCGGGCGGCGAGCGCCAGGTTGTAGACCTTCCGCACGCACCCGAACGTGCGCGACAGCTCCGCTGCCTGCGCATCAGTGGGATAGAAGCGGTATTTGAACGCCCGCTTCGCATGGTTCACGGTCACGCTCACAACTAGCCTCGCCCTATGTGAAGATCAAATCTGCTGGTCAGGGCACTGGGATCCGCCCTGGCGGCGAATCTCAGCCCCTTGCCCTGCTCCGCAGGGGTTTCGTTTCCTCCCCCGGCTGAAGCCGGGGGCATCCACGAAAGGACTCAGATGAAGCTCATCACCGCGATCGTCAAGCCGTACCGCCTCGACGCGGTCAAGACCGCCCTCCAGGAGCTCGGAGTACAGGGTCTGACCGTCACCGAGGCCAGTGGGTACGGCCGTCAGCGCGGCCACACCGAGGTGTACCGGGGTGCCGAGTACCAGGTGGACCTGGTGCCCAAGGTACGGATCGAGGTCGTCGTCGAGGACGCCGACGCGGACACCGCGATCGACGCGATCGTCAAGGCCGCGCAGACGGGCAAGATCGGTGACGGCAAGGTGTGGATGCTGCCGGTGGAGACGGTCGTACGCGTGCGGACGGGCGAGCGCGGGCCGGACGCGCTCTGAGCCGTGAGGTGACGTGGGCGGCCGGGAACAGGTCCGGTCCGCTCGCGGGAACACTTCCGGATCACCGCCGCGGAACCCGTGACGTCACGGGGCCACCTCCCCGAGGGCCCGCTCCTCCGCCGCCGACGGGCCCGCCGCGACGGGCGACGGGTGACCGGAAACGGCCCCCGCCCGCGCTCGTCGCGCCCTGACCAGCAGCGCCCCCGCCACCACCCCGACGGCGAACACCACCGCCACCAGCAGCCAGGGCAGCGCGAGGAACGAGGCGCCGGCCGACTCCCGGGTGCCGGTGGCACTGGCCGTCACCTTCACGTCCCCCCAGTCGAACTGGGGCGCGCCCCGCCAGGGTTCGCTGAGTCGCACCCGCTGCCCCGGCAGCAGCTCGGAGGGGATCCTCGTCAGGTCGCGGGCCAGCAGGGTGCGGCCGAACAGTCCGCGCGCCTTCAGCTCCACCTTCGGGTCGAGGGTGACGTTGCCGGTGTTGTGGAGGGTGTAGGAGACCGTCGCCGCGCTGTCGCCGAGACCGGGAACGAACGGCTGGTGGTGGGTGACGCGGACGTCCTCGACGGCGATCGCGGCGAGAGTGGGCCCACCGACGCGGAGGTGGACGCGGGCTCCGACGGCCTGTCGCACGCCGAGTGCGAGGGAGCCGTCGCCCTGGTCGACGCGTTCGTCGAGTGCCACCAACGCACCTGGGTGGTCGCCGGGTTCGGCGTCCGCGGGCACCCGGAGCGTGAAGGGCACGGTGACCTCGCCGTGTGCGGGGACGGTGACCCGGGTGCGGGCGGGCTTCGCCCACGCACCCACCCCGCGCTGCCTCTCCTGCAGCGTCCGTACGGCGAAACCGCCGTCCCGGGCGGTGTTGTAGGCGTCGGCCGCGTAGAGGCGGAAGGTCAGCGGGCGGCCTGTCTTGTTGGCGACGACGACCTTGTCCTGAAGGGTCGTACCGGGGTCGGCGGAGAGGTAGAAGTACGGGCGCTCGGCGATCTGTGAGGAGACCGGGTAGACGGACCAGCTGCCGTTGTCGGCGGCGTGGGTGGGTCCCGCGGTCGCGGCCAGGAGCAGCAGGCCCAGGAGGAGGACGGAGAACTTGCGCATGGGTGCGGCCCCTCACGGACGTGGTGGGAGGCAACGGGCGGGTGCGGGCGCCCGTGCCGTCGGACTCAGGTGAGCGTGAGGGTGAGAACGCCGGAGTACGCGCCCGGAGGTGTGAACGCCGGTACGTCCAGGGAGAGTCCGGCATCCACGGTGAACTCACCGCCGGTGAGCGTGCCGTCCGGGGCCGACGCCAGGGTCGCCCCCGAGGTGCCCACCGTGCCCGGCGAACCCGCCTTGCAGGTGCTGGGGCTGCCGGCCTTGGTCGAGCAGGCCGGGGTCCAGCTCAGCTTCCCGGCGTCGATCTTGGCACCGGAACCGGTGAACTTGGCGCCGGAACCGGTGAAGTCGGTGACCTTGCCGGTCAGGGACCAGCCCGCGGGGCCGCCCCGGAAGTCCTTGACGGTCACCGTGTTGAGGGAGCCGGTCGACGCCCCACCCTTGCCGAAGTCGACCGCCTTCAGCGCGACGGCGTCCCCGGCCTGGGACATGGACAGCGTCCCCGCCTTCACGGTCGTCGTCAGCTTCTGGCTCCCGCCGGGCGTGGGCGGCGTGGTGCCGTTGACGACGTAGGCCGCCGGCCCCGCGCCCTTGTCCGGATCCCAGGAGGCGCCCTCGTACGCGACGATCCCCGTCGTCGTCTTGTCGTTGACGACGAGTGAACCGCTGAAGGAGCCCTGGGCGTCCGCGGTCACGGTCGCGGTGTCCCCGGTCTGTTTGTCCCCGGAACGTCCGGCCAGGGTGACGGTCGCGCCCGCCGTGAAGCCGGTGCCGTTGACGGTGACGCTGTCACCCTGGTTTCCGGAGGCGGCACCCAGCGCGAGGGCACGCTGGTTGCCCGGGGTCGAGTCGTCCGTCGCGGTGACGGTCTCGGAGACCGGCGCGGGCGGACTGGTCACCGTGCACGGGGTGTCCAGCTCCAGGAGGTAGCTGGTGTGGATGTTGTAGTCGCCCGGCGAGAGCGTGATCGCGCCGGCCTTGGTGACCTTGAAGGTGCCGGTCATGGAGAACGACGGGAAGGGGGCCTTCCCGGGCACCGGGTCGTTCTTCTTCGGCCCCGCGACCGTCACGTCCCCGGTCTGCGTGCCACCGAGGGTGACCTTGCCGGTCGGGGTCATGATGTCGGCCGGCAGGTCGAGTTCGGTGGGGTTGCCAGCGGCCGGGGTGACCACGGTGTAGGTCACCTTGACCGTGTCGCCGACCTTGGGGCTGGTGTTGTCCACGGAGACGTTCGCCGTGGTGGTGCCGTCGATCGGCGGGAGGCCCGCGATCGCGGGCGGGATGCAGTGCGTGTCGAAGTCCACGTTCGTGCCCGCGGCACCGGCCGGGCAGGCCAGCGCTCCGCCCGCGGTGACCGCGACCACGGTCGCGCCGAGCAGCGACGCCCAGCGACGCCGGCGCGGTCTTCGGAATGTCGGACCCATGCTTGCCCCCTCCTGAGGGATGTGGGCGCAGCGGCTCGTCTGCGCCGACAGGGGGCCATTGATGTGGAGGCGGCGTGAGAAGTCAATGCAGATGCCGCAGAAACCTGACGAGTCGTCAGTTTCTGCGGCATCCGGAACAGATCACTCAGTCGAGCACCCGGTCGAGCACTCGGCCGAGCACTCAGCTGAACACGAACGGGCCCGGTGACTGCTTCGCGCTCGCCGTACAGGTGACGGAGATCCCGAAGACGGTCATCTGCAGCGAGCCGCCGTAGAACTCCAGGCGGTCACCGGGGGCCACGGTGCCGCTGAGCGGGCCGATCGTGACCGGGGCCCCGGCGGCCATGGCCGGGTTCTTCGTCCCGGTGAAGACGGTGGTGCCGCCGCTCGCCTTCACCATGGTGAGCTTGGACGCGATGGAGTCCTTCGCCAGGGCGAGCGGGGTCGTGATGGCGGTGGACGTGAGGGTGATGGTGGCCGAGGTGCCGCTCTGCGTGGCGGTGAGCGTCGCCGCCCCGCCGCCGAACAGTCCGCAGCCGGCGTTGATCGTCGCCGTCGTCGGCGTGACGGCCACAGCGGTGGGCGCGAACGCCAGGCCGGTGACCGCGAGGGCCCCGACCAGTACTGCCGCACCCGTGGTTGTGCGCTTGCCTCTCATCGAAATGAGCTCCCTTCCCGTTGTCTGGGAGTGCGCGTTGACGGCCGTCGGCTTTGACAGATGGGTGCGGTCAGCTGCGCGGCGGAATCTGACGGCCGTCGGAGATACGAGGTTCATTGACGCGCGGGCGGCAAGCGCTTGCAAGGTTGATTTCCGGCCCTCCTCGCTCAGCCCGCCGAGACCGTCAGCCGCACACTCCCGTCCGGCGACGCCACGTACACCGGAGTCCCGGCCCCACCGAGGTCCCCTACGGCGGCCAGATCCTCCCCCGCCACCCCGTCCGCCTCGGTCACCACGGCCGCCGCCTCCAGCGACTTCGCCCCCGACGCCACCGCCATCGCCACCGCCGTCCGCAGCGCGCTCAGCTTGAGCGAGTCCAGGGCCACGGTTCCGGCGACATAGGTACGACCCGTCTCGTCCCGTACGGCCGCCCCCTCCGGCACGCCGTTGCGGGCCCGCGCGGAACGGGCCAGGGTGACGATCTTGCGGTCCTCGGGGTCAAGCGCGCTGTCGGTCATGAGCCGAGCATACGAACCCGGCGCGCGCCACGGTCACGAGGGCCGCGTTCAGGGACGGTCGAGGCGCAGCCGTTCGGCCCTCGGCAGACCCGCCACCACCAGGTCGTACGAGTCCTCGGTCAGCTCCCGCACCAGTCCGTCCGGCAGCTCGCCGTCCACCGTCACCGTGTTCCAGTGCCGCTTGTTCATGTGATAGCCGGGGACGATCAGACCCGGGTGCTCGGAGCGCAGCCGGATCGCGTCCTCCGGGTCGCACTTGAGGTTGACCGTGAGGGGACGGGCGTCCAGCGTCGTCAGGGCGAAGAGCTTGCCGAGGACCTTGAAGACGGAGATCTCCGGACGGAAGGGGAAGTCCTCCACGGCCTCGTTGAAGGACAGGCAGAGGGCGCGCAGTTCCTGGGGGGTCACTCCGGCTTCTTCTCCTCGTCCCCGAGGTCCTTGGAACTCCTGGAACTCCTGGAACTCCTCGCAACCTTGGAACTCTTGGAATCCTTGACGTCCTTGACGTCCTTGGAGTCCTTGGCGTCGTCGGCCGGTTCCGTCGATTCCGCCGGCTCCGTCGGGTCCACCGGCTCCGCCAGCACCGTCACGATCTTGTTCCGCCGGCCCGCCGAGGCCTCCGCCGTCAGCCGCAGCTCACGGCCGTCGGGCAGCTCGACCATCGCCGACGCGCCCGCGATCGGGACGCGGCCCAGCGCCTTCGCCAGCAGACCGCCGACGGTCTCCACGTCCTCGTCGTCGTACTCCTCCAGCCCGTACAGCTCGCCCAGGTCGGTGATGTCGAGGCGGGCGGTGACCCGGAAGCGGTCGTCGCCGAGGTCCTCGACCGGCGGGAGTTCGCGGTCGTACTCGTCGGTGATCTCGCCGACGATCTCCTCGAGGATGTCCTCGATGGTGACGATGCCGGCCGTGCCGCCGTACTCGTCGATGACCACGGCCACGTGGTTGCGGTCCCGCTGCATCTCGCGCAGCAGGTCCCCGGCGTTCTTGGTGTCGGGCACGAAGGCCGCCGGACGCATGGCGGTCGACACCAGCTCGCTCTCCGCGTCCCGGCTGATGTGCGTCTTGCGGACCAGGTCCTTCAGGTACACGATCCCGACGATGTCGTCCTCGCTCTCCCCGGAGACGGGAATCCGAGAGAACCCGGACCTGAGCGCCAGGGTCAGCGCCTGACGGATGGTCTTGTACCGCTCGATGACGACGAGGTCGGTCCTGGGGACCATCACCTCGCGTACGAGCGTGTCGCCCAGCTCGAAGACCGAGTGCACCATCCGGCGCTCGTCGTCCTCGATCAGCGACTCCTTCTCGGCGAGGTCCACCAGCGCCCGCAGCTCCGCCTCGGAGGCGAACGGGCCGCGGCGGAAGCCCTTGCCGGGGGTGAGCGCGTTGCCGATCAGGATCAGCAGCGACGGGATCGGACCCATGACCCGCGCCAGGGGCAGCAGGACGTACGCCGCCACCGTCGCCGTGTTCAGCGGATGCTGGCGGCCGATGGTGCGCGGGGAGACGCCCACGGCGACGTACGACACCAGGACCATCACCCCGATCGCGACCAGCAGCGCCTCGGTGGTGCCGTCGAACTCCCGCAGACACGCGTACGTGACGAGCGCGGCGGCCGCCATCTCGCAGGCGACCCGCACCAGCAGCGCCACGTTCAGATAGCGGGTCGGGTCGGCGGCGATCTGGGCGAGCTTCCCGCTGCCGCGGCGGCCGGTGCGTACGGCCTCCTCGGCGCGGAAGCTGGAGACGCGCGCGAGACCCGCCTCCGCGCAGGCGGCGAGCCACGCGACGACGACCAGGGCGATCGCGCCCGAGACGAGAGTGGGACTCATGAGACGGTCGGGGCCGGGGACGGACCGGTCAGGCCCTTCTCCGCACGCCAGCCGTCCACGATGGCCGCCTGGAGACCGAACATCTCGGCCTTCTCGTCGGGCTCCTCATGGTCGTAGCCCAGCAGGTGCAGCACCCCGTGGACGGTGAGGAGTTGGAGCTCCTCGTCCATGGAGTGCTGCGTGTCCGCTTCCTTGCCCTGCTTCTCCGCGACCTCGGGACACAGCACGATGTCACCGAGGAGACCCGGCGGGGGCTCGTCGTCGTCCTTCGACGGCGGACGCAGTTCGTCCATCGGGAAGGACATGACATCCGTGGGCCCCGGCAGGTCCATCCACTGGATGTGCAGCTGCTCCATGGCGTCGGCGTCCACGACGATCACCGAGAGCTCGGAGAGCGGGTGGATGCGCATCCGCGCGAGCGCGTAGCGGGCGATGTCGAGGATCGCCTGCTCGTCGACCTCGGTTCCGGACTCGTTGTTGACGTCGATCGACATGGTGTGGTGCTTGTCTACTTCCGTTGGTTGCGGCCGCCCTTGTGGGTGCCGTTTTCCGTGCCGTTCTGGCTGTCGTACTTCTCGTACGCGTCGACGATACGGCCGACCAGTCTGTGCCGGACGACATCCTGCGACGACAGCCGGGAGAAGTGGACGTCGTCCAGCCCCTCGAGGATGTCCTGCACCTGCCGCAGACCCGACTTCGTCCCGTTCGGCAGGTCGACCTGGGTCACATCACCCGTGATCACGATCTTCGAGTCGAAGCCGAGCCGGGTCAGGAACATCTTCATCTGCTCGGGGCTGGTGTTCTGGGCCTCATCCAGGATGATGAAAGCATCATTAAGGGTTCTTCCCCGCATGTATGCCAGCGGCGCCACCTCGATCGTCCCCGCCGCCATCAGCCTCGGGATCGAGTCCGGGTCCAGCATGTCGTGCAGTGCGTCGTACAGCGGGCGCAGGTACGGGTCGATCTTCTCGTACAGGGTGCCGGGGAGGAAGCCGAGGCGTTCGCCCGCCTCCACCGCCGGGCGGGTCAGGATGATGCGGTTGACCTGCTTGGACTGGAGGGCCTGGACCGCCTTGGCCATGGCGAGGTAGGTCTTGCCGGTACCGGCGGGGCCGATGCCGAAGACGATCGTGTGCTTGTCGATCGCGTCGACGTACCGCTTCTGGTTGAGGGTCTTGGGGCGGATCGTGCGGCCGCGTGAGGAGAGGATGTTCTGCGTGAGCACCTCGGCCGGGGTCTCCTGGCCGTCGCTCGTGCCGTTCTCGCTCGCTCTCAGCATGGCGATCGAGCGTTCCACCGCGTCCTCCGTCATCGGTTGCCCGGTGCGGAGCACCAGCATCATCTCTTCGAACACACGCGAGATGAGGGCGACGTCGACGGGGTCGCCGATGACGCTGATCTCATTGCCCCGGACGTGGATGTCGGCCCCCGGGAAGGCCTTCTCGATCACGCGCAGCAGAGCGTCGCCGGAACCCAGCACGGTCACCATGGGGTGCTGGGCGGGGACGGTGAACTGTGCTTTCGCCTGCCCCTGCGCGGGTGTGTGAGCTGTGGGTGTCTGAGTCATGGGCCGGCGCTGAAGGCCTGCGGTTCCTCCTCATCACGGCCGCGTAGCTGAGAGCGGCCTCGCGCTTCCAAGAGTACGACGCGGGACTGACAACGCCGTAGGTGTTTTCGAACCGAGGGTGCCGCGGGGCGGCTACGCCGAGCGGCCGAAGCCGATCGTCGGCACCGCCCTGCGCAACGGCCACGGCCTCGTCGAGTCCTCGGGCACCAGGCCCGCCAGGAACCCGTACCGTCGCAGCGCCGTCGGATCCTGGCCTTCGAGGGACTGCACCTTGCGCCACCAGGCCCCTATCTCGGACCATCCGGGCGCCGACAGGGACCCCCCGAACTCCTGGACGGACAGGGCGGCCGTGAGACCGGCGAAGGCCAGCCGGTCGGCGAGCGGCCAGCCCGCCAGGGTGCCGGTGACGAAGCCCGCCACGAAGACGTCCCCGGCGCCGGTGGGGTCGAGGGCCTCCACGGCGATGGCGGGAACCTCCGCGGTCTCCCCCGTGCGCCGGTCCACCGCGTACGCTCCCTCCGCACCGAGGGTGACCACGGCGAGCGGTACGTGAGCGGTGAGCGCGTGCGCGGCGGCGCGCGGGCAGTCGGTGCCCGTGTACCGCATCGCCTCCTCCGCGTTCGGCAGGAACGCCTCGCAGTGTTCGAGGTCGGGGAGGCCCGCCAGGTCCCACGCCCCGGTGTCGTCCCAGCCGACGTCGCCGAAGATGCGGGCGCCCTTGCTCGCGGCCTGGGCGATCCAGGGGGCGCGCCGGCCGGGGGTGAGGGAGGCGATGGCGGCCCGCGCGCGTGGGGGGCAGTCCGGCGCGGGCTCCTCCGGGGGCGGCTCGTGGCCGTGGGAGACCATGGTGCGCTCGCCCTCGTACGCCATGGAGACGGTGACCGGGGAGTGCCAGCCGGGGACCGTGCGGGACGGGGCGAGGTCGATGCCCTCGCCACGCTCCAGGGCGTCCCAGCAGTACTCGCCGTAGTGGTCGTCGCCGAACGCGGCGGCCAGGGAGGTCCGCAGGCCGAGTCGGGCCAGCGCGGTCGCCATGTTGGCCACGCCGCCGGGACTTGATCCCATGCCGCGGGCCCAGGACTCGGTGCCGCGCACGGGGGCGGAGTCGAGCCCGGTGAAGATGATGTCGAGGAAGACGGTGCCCGTGAGGTACACGTCCCAGGGTGGGTCGTCCGGCGTGCGCAGAGCGGCCAGCGGGTCGACCCGGGGCCGGTTGTGGTGGTCCTCTCCGATGGACGCGGTGGACGCGATCACGGTGCGCTCCCTGACGAGGTACGGGTTCAGCCAGTCTGCACCACTCCACTGACAACCCGCCGTCGTGGCAGATCAACACCGGTCCACGTCGGCCGCGTCCACGGTGATCTGGCCGTCTACCAGCGCGGCACGGGCGGCGTGGCCCACTCCGGCGCGGCCACCCGCATCGCCGCCGCGTCGTCCCGCTCGCGCAGCGAACCGTCGTCGTCCAGCCACCGCTGGTGGAGGAACCGGAGCCGGTCGCGGTCGAGTACGACACCCAGACCGGGCGCGTCCGACACGGCGACCTTGCCGTCGTCGAAGGTGAGGCGTTCGGTCAGCACGTCCTCCGACTGCCAGGGGTAGTGGGAGTCGCAGGCGTGGTGGAGGTTCGGGACGGTGGACGCGACGTGGGTCATCGCGGCCAGGCTGATCCCCAGGTGGGTGTTGGAGTGCATGGACACCCCGACGCCGAACGTGCGGCAGATCGCCGCGAGTTGCTGCGTGTTGCGCAGTCCGCCCCAGTAGTGGTGGTCGGAGAGCACCACCTGGACGGCGTCCCGCGTGAACGCCTCCTTGATCTCGGCGAAGGTCGTCACGCACATGTTGGTGGCGAGCGGGACGTCGGTGCCGGCGGCCACCTCGGCCATGGCCGGCGTGCCGAGCGCGGGGTCCTCCAGGTACTCGAGGACGTCCCCGAGCTCCTTCGCGACCTTCAGCGAAGTCTCCACGCTCCAGGCGCCGTTGGGGTCCAGGCGCAGGGGATGCCCGGGAAACGCCTCGGCCAGGGCCCGTACGGCCGCGATCTCCTCGTCCGGCGGGAAGACCCCGCCCTTGAGCTTGAAGGAGGTGAAGCCGTACCGCTCGGTGAACTTCCGGGCCTGCTCGACGATCCCGGCCGGATCGACGGCGGCTCCCCAGTCGTCCTTCTCGCAGGCCACGCCCTCGGGGTGGTCGGCCCACTTGTAGAAGAGGTACGCGCTGTACTCGACGGCGTCCCGCACCTTGCCGCCGAGCAGGGCGTGCACGGGCAGGCCGAGGGCCTTGCCGAGGGCGTCGAGGCAGGCGACCTCGAAGCCGGAGACGACGGACAGCCGCAGTTTGTCGGCGGTCTGCACGCCGCGCAGCCCGCCGACGTCGACCTGCCCGGTGACCCGGGAGTCGTCCACCGAGACCTCGTCGGCGATCACGAACAGGCCGTTGAGATCGTCGACCTGACGGCCGATCAGCTTGTCGGCGAAGGGGCGGGCCAGTTCCAGGTACTTGGTGTCGCCGTACGTCTCGCCGACGCCCGTGGTGCCGTCGGCCGTGACGACCTCGACGATCAGCCGGGGCGTGTACGGCTGGTGCACGCCCTGCGTGTTGAGCAGCGGTGGGTCGGCGACCAGGATCGGCGTGAGGCGGACCTCCGTGATCGTGAGGTTCACAGCGCGGCCCCCACGAGGGCGAGTCCGGTGGTCAGGATCTGCCGGAGGTCTGCGAGGTCGGCGTCCGACGGATCGGTGAGCGGGGCGCGTACGGGTCCGACCGGGCGGCCGCGCAGCCGGGCCGCCGCCTTCACCAGGGAGACGGCGTATCCGGGTACCCGGTCGCGGAGTTCGACGAGGGGGACGTAGAAGTCGCGCAGGAGTTTGTCGACCGTGCCGTGGTCGCCGCCCTGGAACGCGGTGAAGAAGGCGTTCGCGATCTCGGGGGCGAAGGCGTGGACGGCGGAGGAGTAGGCGGGGATGCCGACGGTGGCGTAGGCGCGGGCCTGGATCTCGGCGGTGGAGGCGCCGTTGAAGAACAGGAAGCCCTCGGGGGCGGCGAGGGTGAGGCGCTGCAGCCGGTCCAGGTCGCTGTGGCCGTCCTTGAGGCCGATGACGGTCCCGATGGCGGCGACGCGCTTCAAGGAGGCGGCGGTGAAGGCGACCTGGCCTCGCTGGTAGGCGATGAGCGGCAGCCGGGTGCGGGCCGCGATGTGCTCCAGCTGGGCGACCAGGCCGTCCTGCGGGGCGGCGACCAGGTAGTGCGGCAGGACGAGGAGGGCGTCCGCGCCGGCTTCCTCGGCGATGCGGGCGAAGCGGGCGGCCTGCGCCCAGCCGTAGCCGATCCCGGCGACCACGGGTACGCGTCCGTCGGCCTCCTGGACCGTGATGCTGACGACCTGGCGGTACTCGTCCTCGTCCAGGGAGAAGAACTCGCCGGTGCCGCAGGCGGGGAAGACGGCGCCGGGGGCGGTGGCGATCTGGGCCGCGACGTACGCGCGGAAGCCGTCCGGGTCGAGGGAGCCGTCGGCGTGGAAGCTGGTCAGCGGGAAGGACAGCACGCCGTTCGCCATGCCTTCCTCAAGGCGCCGCGTCACGGCGTCGGTGTCGATGTTCACATTCACCGTCGTCATCTCCCTCGTCATCTCCCCACCAAGCGCCGTCTACGTATGAAGACGGAGGTTAGATACGCGAACGCGGTCCGTCAAGGTGCCGTCGCGGCGCGGTCCCCCGCCAGGACCCCGCGCCCGCACGCCCCGCTTACGATCGACGCATGTCAGAGACAGGGGGCGTCCGCGAGGTGAAGTCGGCCGCACGCACGGTCGAGCTGCTGGAGCTGCTCGCCGCGCGGGGCGATCGTCCGGCGCGGCTGCAGGAGCTCGCGGACGAGCTGGGCGTGCCGCGCAGCTCGATGTACGCGCTGCTGCAGACCCTGATCTCGCGCGGCTGGGTCCGCACCGACGTCACCGGTTCGCTCTACGGCATCGGCATCCACGCCCTGCTCACCGGCACCAGCTACCTCGACTCCGACCCGCGCGTGCGCGTCGTACGGCCGTATCTCGACGAGGCCTCCGCATCGCTCGGCGAGACGATCCACATGGGGCGGCTGGACGGCCGGGGCGTGGCGTATCTGGCGACCCGCGAGTCGCACGAGTACCTGCGGACCATCAGCCGGGTGGGCCGGCGGCTGCCGGCCCACGTGGGCGCGCTGGGCAAGGCGCTGCTGGCCGAGCGGGACGACGCGGAACTGCCCGAGGGACCGTACGAGGCGCTCACCCCGAACTCGCACACCGGTCGCGAGTCACTGGCGGCGGATCTGGCGCGGGTCCGCGAGCGCGGCTACTCCGTCGACCGCGAGGAGGGCGTCCTCGGCATCGTCGGCTTCGGTTTCGCCCTGCGCTACGACTCCCCCGCGCAGGACGCGATCAGCTGCTCGGTCCCGGTGGCCCGGCTGACGCCGGAACACGAGGAGCGGATCGTCGCGGTGATGCGGGAGATCAGGGCCAGGATCGAGGCGACGGCGACGGCCCACGCGGCGGGCGGGGCCCCGCAGTGGCGTTGACGCGCCCGCCGTGGGCCACCTCGCGGCCCTGACCGGACCGATGCCCGGTCACGAGAACTCGTACGCCTCCACCTCCGCGAGATACCGCGCCCGCCGCTCCTCGTCGTGCTCCAGGAAGGACGCGAGGAAGGAGTTGCGGGCCAGTTCCCGCAGCTGGTCCTCGCTCAGGCCCAGCGCCTGGCGCACGGCGTCGAAGTTGTCGCCCGCGTAGCCGCCGAAGTAGGCCGGGTCGTCGGAGTTGACCGTGCACAGCAGGCCGGCCTCCAGCATGGCGGGCAGCGGGTGGTCGCCGAGGACGTCGACCGTGCGCAGGCGGACGTTGGACAGGGGGCACAGGGTGAGCGGGACGCGTTCGCGCACCAGCCGTTCGACCAGCGCGGGATCCTCCACGCAGCGCAGCCCGTGGTCTATCCGCTCGACGCCGAGCACGTCCAGGGCCTCGGTGATGTACTCCGGCGGACCCTCCTCACCGGCGTGCGCCACCCGCCTGAGGCCGAGGGCTGCGGCGGCCTCGTACACCTCGCGGAACTTCACCGGCGGATGCCCGACCTCGGCCGAGTCCAGCCCGACGCCGACGATCCGGTCGAGGTACGGCTTCGCGGCCTGAAGGGTCTCGAGCGCCGACTCGGCGGATTCGTCGCGCAGGAAGCACAGGATCAGCTGCGTGGAGACGCCGTGCGCCTCCTCGCTCCTGCCCAGCGCCCGCCACAGCCCCTCGACGACGGTCCCCATGCCGACGCCCCGGGCGAGGTGGGCCTGCGGGTCGAAGAAGATCTCCGCGTGCCGCACCCCCTGCGCGGCGGCCCGGGCCAGGTAGGCGTTCGCCAGGTCCTCGAAGTCCCGCTCGGTCCGGAGCACGGCCATGAGCTCGTAGTACAGGTTCAGGAAGGACTGCAGGTCCTCGAACTGGTACGCCTCGCGGAGCTCGTCCGTGTCCGCGTACGGCAACGACACGCCGTTGCGGGCGGCGAGCTCGAAGGCCAGCTCGGGTTCCAGCGTGCCTTCGATGTGGAGGTGCAGTTCTGCTTTGGGGAGGGACATCAAAGCATCGTACGGCCGCTTTACCGCCGTTTTGGAACCGGGACCCGCAGCAGATCGTGTGCGACGGTCAGCTCCCCGTCGAACCCGGCGGCCCGTGCCTGCCGCTCGAACTCCTCCGGCTCCGAGTAGCGCTGGCTGAAGTGGGTGAGCACGAGATGCCGTACGCCGGCGTCCCGGGCGACCCGGGCGGCCTGACCGGCGGTCAGATGGCCGTGTTCGACGGCCAGTTGTTCGTCCTCGTCGAGGAAGGTCGACTCGATGACGAGCAGGTCGCAGCCCTCGGCGAGCGCGTGCACGCCGTCGCAGAGCCGGGTGTCCATGACGAACGCGAACCGCTGCCCGCGCCGCGTCTCGCTGACCTCGTCCAGAGTGACGCCGTTCAGTACGCCCTCCCGCTGGATCCGTCCGACGTCCGGGCCCTTGATGCCGTGGGCGGCGAGCCGGTCGGGCAGCATGCGGCGGCCGTCGGGCTCGACGAGGCGGTAGCCGTAGGACTCGACGGGGTGGGAGAGCTTGCGGGCCTGAAGGGTGCAGCCGCCCGGCTCGGCGATCACCCCGTCCGCGCTCACCGGCGCCTCGACGATCTCGACCGTCTCGCGGTAGGCGGTGGCGTACCGCAGCCGGTCGAAGAAACGCTGCCCGGACTTCGGGTAGTGCGCGGTGACCTCGTGCGGAACCCGGTCGAGGTTGATCCGCTGGATGACTCCGGCGAGGCCTAGCGAATGGTCCCCGTGGAAGTGCGTGACGCAGATCCGGTTGAGGTCGTGCGCGGCGACCCCGGCCCGCAGCATCTGCCGCTGGGTGCCCTCGCCGGGGTCGAAGAGGATGCCCTCGCCGTCCCAGCGCAGCAGATAGCCGTTGTGGTTGCGGTGCCGGGTCGGGACCTGGCTGGCGGTGCCGAGGACGACCAACTCACGTACGGACACGAGGATGTGCTTTCGAGGTCGGCCGGGGTCAGCCGGGAGGCCACTGCAGGCCACGGCCGCCGAGGACGTGCGCGTGGGCGTGCCACACGGTCTGGCCGGCGCCGCTGCCGGTGTTGAAGACGATGCGGTAGCTGTCCAGCTTCTCCTCGTCGGCGATGACCTGGGTTTCGCGCAGGACGTCGGCGGCGAGTTCCGGGGCGGCGGTGGCGAGCGCGGCGGCGTCCACGTGGTGGGCCTTCGGGATCACCAGCACATGCGTGGGCGCCTGGGGGTTGATGTCCCGGAACGCGACGGTGGTGTCGGTCTCGCGGACGATCGTCGCCGGGATCTGCCCCGCGACGATCTTGCAGAACAGGCAGTCGTCCTGCGGTTCGCCTGTCATATGTGGCTCTCCTCACGCCGGGTGATCTCTGACGAGGGCATGGTAGCGAGGCCCGGGGTCCGCCTCCTGTCCGAGCGGGTCAGGCGGGGCCCCAGGGCTCTCACGGCAGCGACGGCGGCAGCTTGGCGGGGTTCTCCTCCAGCGCCGCCAACGCCAGCCGCACCGCCTCGTCCAGCTGGACGTCCCGCCCCGCCGCATAGTCCTGCGGTCGCTGTACGACCTCCACGTCCGGGTCGACGCCGTGGTTCTCCACGCCCCACTCGTACCCCTCCAGCCAGAACGCGTACTTGGGCTGGGTGATCAGCGTGCCGTCGACCAGGCGGTACCGGCTGTCGATCCCGATCACGCCGCCCCACGTCCGTACACCGACCACCGGCCCGATCCCCAGCGCCTTGATCGCCGCGTTGACGATGTCCCCGTCGGAGCCGGAGAACTCGTTGGCGACGGCGACGACCGGCCCGCGGGGCGCGTCCTCGGGGTAGCTGTACGGCCGCATCCCGCGCGGCACGCCCCAGCCGACGATCCGCCGGGCCAGCTTCTCGACGACGAGCTGGGAGGTGTGCCCGCCGCGGTTCTCCCGGACGTCGACGACCAGGCCCTCGCGGGCGACCTCGACGCGCAGGTCGCGGTGGATCTGGGCCCAGCCGGGCGCCTGCATGTCGGGCACGTGCAGATAGCCGAGGCGGCCGCCGGACTTCTCGTGCACGTACGCCCGCCGGTCGGCGACCCACGCGTGGTAGCGCAGCGGTTCCTCGTCGGCGACCGGGACGACGACCGCGTGCCGCAGCTCGCCCCCGCCGGACGGTGAGATCGTCAGCTCGACCGGCTTGCCCGCCGTACCGACGAGGAGCGGGGCGGGCCCGGTGACCGGGTCGACCGGCACGCCGCCCACCGCGACGATCGCGTCCCCGGCGCGCACCGCGACGCCGGGCGCGGCGAGCGGGGAGCGGGCGTCGGGGTCGGAGGTCTCGGTCGGCAGGATGCGGTCGATGCGCCACTGCGGCGATCCCTGGGGGCCGTCCTCGTGGCGGGAGATGTCCGCGCCGAGGAGCCCTTGACGGGGTCCGCCGCCGTGACCGCCGCGCGGCATGACGTAGGCGTGCGAGGTGCCGAGTTCGCCCTGCAGCTCCCAGAGCAGGTCGACGAGGTCGTCGTGGGTGGCGACCCGGTCCACCACGGGCCGGTAGCGGTCGAGGACGCCGGTCCAGTCGACGCCGTTCATGTCCGCGCGCCAGAAGTGGTCGCGCATGATGCGGCCGGTCTCCTCGTACATCTGCCGCCACTCGGCAGACGGGTCGACCAGGTGCCGGATCCGGGAGAGATCGACGGTGACGTTGGTGTCGCTGTCGTCGTCGCCTGAGGCACGCCGGTCGCTGGGGACGACCTTGAGCCGTCCGTCGGTCCACAGCAGGACCCGCTTGCCGTCGCCGCTGACCGCGAAGTGGTCGGCGTCGGAGGCGAGGTGCTCGATGCGCTGCTGGGCGAGGTCGTACCGCTCCAGCTCGGTCTTCGGGTCGGGGTCGTCGGGAGTGGCCCGGGAGGAGCCGAGGACGCCCTGGACGGGGTGCCGCAGCCACAGCACGCCGTCCTTCGCGGCCCGCAGGTTGGAGTAGCGTGCCGCCTCCACCGGAAACGGCACGATCCGGTCGGCGAGGCCCTCCAGGTCGATGCGGGTGGCCGGGGTGCCCTCGCTGTCGGGGGTCTCGTCCTTGTCCGGCGCCTCGAAGGGGCGGCCGTGCCGCTGCGGGCCGAACGGCGAGGGCGTCGTCGCGGCCAGGGTGATCAGGTGCGGACGGTCGCCGACCACGAAGGCGAGGTCGAAGACGTGTTCGTCGTAGACCGGGTCGAAGGAGCGGTTGGAGAGGAAGGCGAGGTGCTTGCCGTCGAGGGTGAACGCGGGCGCGTAGTCCTGGAAGCGCAGCGGGGTCGCCTCGGTGACCGACAGGTCGGTGGTGTTGGCGAGCCGCAGCTGACGCAGGGGAGGCGGGCCGGGGTGCGACCAGGCGAGCCAGGCGGAGTCGGGTGAGAAGACGAGGCCGGAGACGTCACCGTCCTCGCTGCGATCGACCTCGCGGACCTCGCCGGTCTCCCGTTCGACGAGCAGCACGCGTCCGTCGTGCGCGGCGACGGCGGCCCGGCTGCCGTCGGGGGCCATGGCGAGTGAGAGGACGCGGCCGAGCCGGCCGGCGGCGAGGCGGCGCGGGGTGGCGCCGGGGGCGAGGCCGGTGGCGGGCGCGAACTCCAGGGCGTCGTCGCCCTCCGCGTCCGTCACCCACACCACCCATTCCTCGCCGTCGGCGCGGAAGGTGCGGGGC
This sequence comes from Streptomyces cellulosae, assembly GCF_000721105.1. Classification (GTDB taxonomy): domain Bacteria; phylum Actinomycetota; class Actinomycetes; order Streptomycetales; family Streptomycetaceae; genus Streptomyces; species Streptomyces cellulosae_A. The sequence goes on along the minus strand of NZ_JOEV01000026.1, from coordinate 122,239 downwards.
AGCCGGGCCCGTACGCCGGGCTCGGCGGCGAGCGCGCGGGTGGGCCCGGAGCGGTGGGTGACCCAGTGCACGGTGCCGCGGACGCTGATGGCGCTGCCGCGGGCGGTGTGGTCGGGAGCGCCGGAGCCGAACCAGCGGGCGGCGTTCACCGGGAACGGCTGCCGGTCGACGCGCTGGCCCCCGAGCCGTATCTCCAGCCGGCGCGGCTCGGCGCCGTCCAGGTCGTCGAGGATCCACAGCTCGCCCGCACTCGCGTACACGACCCGGGTCCCGTCGCCGGCGGCGTGCCGGGCGTAGAAACCGTCGACAGGGGTGTGCCGGCGCAGGTCGGAGCCGTCGGCGAGGGAGGAGTACAGGGCGCCGACGCCTTCGTGGTCGGACAGGAAGGCGATCCGGTCACCCGCCCAGAGCGGGTACTCCAGGTTTCCGTCCAGCTCCTCGTGCAGCCGTACGAACTCGCCGTCGCCCTCGCGGTCGATCCACAGCTTGCCCGCCGTGCCGCCCCGGTACCGCTTCCACCAGGCCGCCTCGCGTCCCATCGGCGGGGACACCACGACCGTGCCCCCGGCTCCCTGGGCGACGTCGCCGACGAGGCCGTACGGCAGCCGGGTGGCGGGTCCGCCGTCGAGCGGGACGGCGTGCGCCCACTTGCGCCGCAGGTTCGCCTGGCCGTGCGTGGTGACCGCGAGGACCTGTCCGTCGGGGGTCCAGCCGCGGACCTGGGTCTGCGCACTGCCCCAGTGGGTGAGGCGGGTGGAGGGGCCGCCGTCGACCGGGGCGATGTGCACCTCGGGGGCGCCGTCGCGGGTCGAGGTCCAGGCGACGGTCGTGCCGTCGGGCGAGATACGGGGGTGGGTCACCGGCACGTTGTCGGCGCTCACCCGCCAGGGCCGGCCGCCGTCGAGCGGGGCGAGCCACACATCGTCCTCGGCGGTGAAGGCGACCAACTCGCCGTGCGGATGCGGATACCGGAAATACGCAGGAGAACCCGACGTCGCTGGCTGTGTCACCCGATCACCCTACGCACGCACGCCACCCGAGACCAGAGGTTCCGATCACTTGGCCACGCACCGCCGCGGCCAGGTCACTTGCCCTGGACCGGCCAGCAGGTGGGGTCGCCCTGGCACCAGATGGTCCGGGTGACGGTCACCGTGACGGTGGGCCCGGGCTGTCCGGGCTGTCCGGGGTTGTTCGCGGGCGGGGTGGTCCTGGCGTTGCAGTCGCCCAGCCCCTCCACGTGGAACCACACCCTGCCGCCGATCTTGGCGGTGAGGTCTCCGCGCACACAGGCGCCGCTGACGGCACGGGTCACCTTGCCGGTGACGGTGATGTCCTTGCCGTCGTCGGTCTCGCCCTTGCAGTCGACCTCGGCGACCGTGTTCTCGGTCGCGGTCGGTGTCGCCCCGTCCTCGTACGAGGCCGTGCAGTTGAGCCACCGCACATCGGCCTTCTGCCGCTCCAGCTCCGCCGTCGCGGTCCGGTCGGTCGTATAGGCCACGGTCGCGGTGTTCAGTCCGCCCGGCTCACAGCCGGCGACCCCGCCCACGACCACCACGGCAAGCCCCGCCACGGCCGCCACACGCTGCCCTCGTGGCAGGCGCCGGATCCGTCTCAACGCCCCCATGAAGGGCAGCCTGCCACCGACAGCCCCACGGCGGTAGAGCGCATACGGTCACACCGCGCGCCGTCCGCATCGGGTCCCGCGCCGCGGCTAACTCCGCAGCAGCAGCCACTCCTGGAGTTCCACCAGGTTGCCCTCCGGGTCCTTGAGGTGGGCCGTGCGCATGCGGTCGGTCATGGGGGCGGGACCGTGCAGGAGGATGGCGCCGCGGGCGGTGATCTGCTCGCAGTAGGCGTCTAGGCCGTCCACCCGCAGGACGACCAGGGAGCGGTGGCCCGTGGCCGTGCCGCCGAGTTCGCCGAGGACCTCGGCCATCATCGCGCGGTCCTGGAGGGCGATGCCCGCCGAGCCGGTGGCGGGGCTGAACTTCTCGTAGGGGCCGCTCGTCGCCCCGGACTGCGGCTTCAGGCCGAGGACTTCGGCGTAGAAGCGGTAGCAGGCGGCGAAGTCGGTGACGAGCAGACGTACTTGGGCGAGTTCCACGGCCGTTCTCCCGGAGGTCAGGACCAGCGGCCGGTGCGGCCGAGGAGCAGGGCGGTCGCCGCCGTGCCGGCGGTCGACGTACGCAGCACGGTACGGCCGAGACGGTACGCCTTCGCGCCGGCCTTTTCGAAGAGCGCCAACTCCTCCGGGGAGACGCCTCCTTCGGGGCCGACGACCAGCACGATCTCGCCGTCGGCGGGCAGTTCGGCGGCGGCGAGCGGCTCACTGCCGTAGTCGCGGTCCTCGTGCAGGACGGCGGCGAAGTCGGCTTCGGCCAGAAGTGCCGCGACCTGCTTGGTGCTCGCCGCGTCCGCGACCTCGGGGAAGCGCACCCGGCGGGACTGCTTGCCGGCCTCGCGGGCGGTGGCACGCCACTTGGCGAGGGCCTTCAGGCCGCGCTCGCCCTTCCACTGGGTGATGCAGCGGGAGGCGGCCCACGGCACGATCGCGTCGACGCCGGTCTCCGTCATCGTCTCGACGGCCAGTTCACCGCGGTCGCCCTTGGGGAGGGCCTGGACGACGGTGATGCGCGGGGACTCCTCGGGTTCCTCGGACACCCGCGTCATCGTGACGATCAGCCGGTCCTTGCCCTCGGTGCCGGTCACCTCGCACTGCGCCCAGCGTCCGGCACCGTCGGTGAGGATCACGGCTTCCCCGGGCCGCAGCCGCTTCACGGACACGGCGTGCCGTCCCTCGGGGCCGTCCAGGACGTACGGGCCGGCGGCGCCCGCGTCGAGGTGCTCGACGACGAACACCGGCGCGGTCATCAGGCGTCACCCTGGGCAGGACCGGTGGACAACTCCGCTTTCGCGGCGGCGAGTTCGGCGGCCAGCACCTCCACCAGCCGCCCGGCGGGTATGTCGCGGGCCATCCGGTGGCCCTGTCCCGCCCACAGCGCCATGCCCTGCGCGTCGCCCGCCTTGGCCGCCGCCTTGCGCAGCGGCGAGGTCAGGTGGTGCAGCTCGGGGTAGGCGGCGGGCGCGTACGGCCCGTGCTCGCGCATGAACCGGTTGACCAGGCCGCGCGCCGGACGCCCGGAGAAGGCACGGGTCAACGCGGTACGGACGAACAGGGGGTTGGTCAGCGCCTGCTTGTGCACGGCGCTCGCGCCGGACTCGGGGGTGGCGAGGAACGCCGTACCGAGCTGGGCGGCGCTCGCGCCCGCGGCGAGCGCGGCGGCGATCTGGCCGCCGCGCATGATGCCGCCGGCCGCGACGATCGGGATGCGCACGGTCTCGCGGATCTGTGCGATCAGCGACAGCAGTCCGATGCCGGAGCCGTCGGTCTCCGGAATGTCCCGGTGGGTGCCCTGGTGGCCGCCGGCCTCCACGCCCTGCGCGATCACCGCGTCCGCGCCCGCCCGCTCGACGGCGAGGGCCTCGTCCGCGGTGGTCGCGGTGACCAGGGTGAAGGTGCCGGCCCGGCGCAGCGAGTCCAGGACGTCGGGGCCGGGGGTGCCGAAGTGGAAGGAGACCACCGGTACCGGGTTGTCGAGGAGCACCGCGAGCTTGGCGTCGTAGCCGTCGTCACGGCCGCTCTCCGGGTCGCCGAGCTCGGTCTCGTACCAGGAGGCCTCGCCGGCCAGCTGGTGGGCGTAGACGTCGACCGCGGCGGGGTCCGCGTACTCGGGCTGCGGCATGAAGAGGTTCACGCCGAAGGGGCGGGCCGTGAGGCTCCGCAGCTGCTTGATCTCCTGGTACAGGCCGTCGGCTGTCTTGTACCCGGCAGCGAGGAACCCCAGCCCGCCGGCCTCGCACACGGCGGCGGCGAGCGTCGGTACGGAGACACCGCCCGCCATGGGGGCCTGCACGATCGGATGGGGGAAGAGATCGGTCAGTGCGGAGGACATGACGGCATGTTGTCACGTCCTCCGAACAAGTCCGAATCGAGCCTTCCCCTTGGCATGTGCCAGTAGGTCAGCAGGGTTCAGCCCCCGCCGAGCGGCCTCACGTACGCCCGTTGAACGCGTCCTTCAACCGCGAGAACAGCCCTTGCTGCCCGGGTTGGAACTGTCCCTGCGGACGCTCCTCGCCGCGCAGCTTGGCCAGCTCGCGCAGGAGCCGTTCCTGTTCGGGGTCGAGCTTGGTCGGGGTCTGGACCTCGACGTGCACGATGAGGTCGCCCCGGCCGCCGCCGCGCAGGTGGGTGACGCCGCGGCTGTGCAGCGGGATCGACTGGCCGGACTGGGTGCCGGGCCGGATGTCGACCTCCTCCAGGCCGTCCAGCGTCTCCAGCGGGACCTTGGTGCCCAGGGAGGCCGCGGTCATCGGGAGGGTGACCGTGCAGTGCAGGTCGTCGCCCCGGCGCTGGAACTGCGAGTGCGGCAGCTCGTGGATCTCGACGTACAGGTCACCGGCGGGTCCGCCGCCGGGTCCGACCTCGCCCTCGCCCGCGAGCTGGATCCGGGTGCCGTTGTCGACGCCGGCGGGGATCTTCACCGTCAGTGTGCGCCGCGAGCGGATCCGTCCGTCGCCCGCGCACTCGGGGCACGGCGTCGGGACGACGGTGCCGAAGCCCTGGCACTGCGGGCACGGCCGGGAGGTCATGACCTGGCCGAGGAAGGACCGGGTGACCTGGGAGACCTCGCCCCGGCCGCGACACATGTCACAGGTCTGGGCGGAGGTGCCCGGCGCCGCGCCCTCACCGCTGCAGGTGGTGCAGACGACGGCCGTGTCGACCTGGATGTCCTTCGTGGTGCCGAAGGCCGCCTCGTCGAGCTCGATCTCCAGCCGGATCATCGCGTCCTGGCCGCGCCGGGTGCGCGAGCGCGGACCGCGCTGCGACGCCGTACCGAAGAAGGCGTCCATGATGTCGGAGAAGTTGCCGAAACCGCCCGCGCCGAAGCCTCCCGCCCCGGCTCCGCCCGCCTGCGAGAGGGGGTCGCCGCCGAGGTCGTAGACCTGCTTCTTCTGCGGGTCCGACAGCACCTCGTAAGCGGCGTTGATCTCCTTGAACCGCTCCTGGGTCTTCGGATCGGGGTTGACGTCCGGGTGCAGCTCGCGTGCGAGCCGCCGGAAGGCCTTCTTGATCTCTTCCTGCGACGCGTCGCGGCGCACGCCGAGAACGGCGTAGTAGTCCGTGGCCACTTACGACTCCGCCAGGATCTGTCCGACGTACCGTGCCACTGCGCGTACCGCTCCCATCGTTCCCGGGTAATCCATGCGGGTCGGTCCGACCACGCCGAGCTTGGCGACTGCCTCGTTGCCCGAACCGTAGCCGCCCGACACGACGGACGTGGAGTTGAGTCCCTCGTAGGCGTTCTCATGACCGATGCGTACGGTCATGCCCGAATCCCCGGCCTCACCAAGGAGCTTGAGGAGCACGACCTGCTCCTCGAGTGCCTCCAGGACGGGCCGGATCGTGAGGGGAAAGTCATGTCCGAAGCGGGTCAGATTGGCGGTGCCGCCGATCATCAACCGCTCCTCGTTCTCCTCGACGAGTGTCTCCAGCAGCGTGGAGAGCACCGTCGAGACCGTGCCGCGGTCCTCCGGGTCGAAGGCGTCCGGCAGGTCCTCCACCAGACGCGGCACGTCGGCGAAACGACGGCCCGCGATCCGGCTGTTCAGCCGCGCCCGCAGATCCGCCAGCGGACCCTCGCCGAACGGCGCCGGGCAGTCGACCATCCGCTGCTCGACCCGGCCGGTGTCCGTGATCAGCACGAGCATCACCCGCGCGGGGGCGAGCGAGAGCAGTTCCACGTGCCGCACGGTCGAACGGGTCAGCGAGGGGTACTGCACGACGGCGACCTGCCGGGTCAGCTGCGCGAGCAGCCGCACCGTCCGCGCCACCACGTCGTCCAGGTCGACGGCGCCGTCGAGGAAGTTCTGGATGGCGCGCCGCTCAGGCCCGGTCATCGGCTTGACGCCGGCCAGCTTGTCGACGAACAGCCGGTACCCCTTGTCCGTGGGGATCCGCCCGGCACTGGTGTGCGGCTGGGCGATGAACCCCTCGTCCTCCAGGGCCGCCATGTCGTTGCGGACCGTCGCCGGGGACACGCCGAGGTTGTGCCGCTCGGTGAGCGCCTTCGACCCGACGGGCTCCTCGGTGCCGACGTAGTCCTGGACGATGGCGCGCAGCACTTGAAGCCTGCGTTCACTCAGCATCGCGCACACACCTCCAGAAAGTCGTCCCCGTGGCGCCTGTCCTGGCACTCGTCACATCCGAGTGCCAGAGTTCCCCGGCCCAGTGTACGGCCGAGTAGTACGACTCGGGCAAGGCCGGGCCCGTGAGACCGTGCCCGGACGTGCTGTCTTGGCTAGCGTCGCCGTATGACGGTGACTTGGGAAGAGCTGGGATGGCAGCGGGTGGCGGCCGGGGTCGGACGGTGCCGGCTGCCCGGCTGGGACTGCACGGTGGGGCTGGTCGTCGGCGACGGCAGCGCCCTGTTGATCGACGCCGGGTCGAGCCTCACGGAGGGCGCGCTGCTGCGCGGGCAGGCGGAGCGGCTCACCGGCCACCGTGTGACTCATCTCGCGCTTACCCACCCCCACTTCGATCATGTCCTCGGCGCCGCGGCGTTCTCGGGCGCGGAGGTGTTCGGCGCGGTCGGCATCGACACGGTGTTCGACGGCAGGCAGGCGCGGGAGGAGCTGCGCGGGGACGCCCTCCGCAACGGCCTGGACGCCTCCCTGGCCGAGGAGGCGGTGGCCGCCCTGGTGCCGCCCCGCCACCGGGTCAGCGGCGAGTGGACCCTGGATCTGGGCGGCGGCCGGCAGGTCCTGCTGGCGAACGTCGGCCCCGGGCACACCGCGCACGACCTCGCGGTCCTCGTGCCCGGAGCCCCCGGCTCCCCCGAGGTCGTCTTCTGCGGCGACCTGGTCGAGGAGTCCGGCGAACCCCAGGCGGGCCCCGACGCCGTCCCCTCCCACTGGCCCGCCGCCCTGGACCGGCTCCTCGACCTGGGTGGCGAGGACGCGCGGTACGTGCCCGGTCACGGAGCGGTGGTCGACGCGGCCTTCGTAGGGGCGCAGCGGGACGCGCTGGCGGCCCGTTTCGGCGTGTCGTGAGTGCTCCCCGACCGCTTCTCCTATCGTCATCCGAATGCGCCAGTACTCTCCGGACCTGACCCCGCCGTGGAAGAAGCCCAAGCCCGTGCCCGAGGTCGCGGCGGAGCCCGGCCTGGTGGTCGAGGAACCGGGCACAGGATTCTGCGGCGCGGTGATCCGCTGCGAGGCCGGAACGGTCACCCTGGAGGACCGCCACGGCAAGCACCGGGTGTTCCCGCTGGAACGGGCCGGCTTCCTCCTGGAGGGCCGCGCGGTGACCCTGGTCCGACCGCCGTCGACAAATCCGGTACGACCGTCCCGTACTGCCTCCGGCTCGGTCGCCGTCCCCGGCGCCCGCGCGCGCGTGGCCCGCGCCGGCCGCATCTACGTCGAGGGCCGGCACGACGCCGAGCTGGTCGAGAAGGTGTGGGGCGACGACCTGCGCATCGAGGGCGTGGTCGTGGAGTACCTGGGGGGCGTGGACGACCTGCCGGCGATCGTGGCGGAGTTCGCACCGGGCCCGGACGCCCGCCTGGGCGTGCTGGTGGACCACCTGGTGCCGGGGAGCAAGGAGTCCCGCATCGCCGCGTCGGTGAGCAGCGAACACGCGCTGGTGGTGGGCCACCCGTACATCGACATCTGGGAGGCGGTGAAGCCGTCCGCGGTGGGCATCGAGGCGTGGCCCCGGGTGCCGCGCGGCCAGGACTGGAAGACGGGGGTGTGCCGGGCGCTGGGGTGGCCGTCGGAGAACACCGGGGCGGTGTGGCAGGCGATTCTGCAGCGGGTGGGGTCTTACCGGGATCTGGAGCCGGAGTTGTTGGGGAGGGTGGAGGAGTTGATCGACTTCGTTACGGCAGCCGGTGACGCCTGACTCCGGTGAGGGTTCCGAATTCGCTCGTCTCCAGTTCCACGCCAAGCGATTCGAGCAGCACGGGGTCACCGAACTTCGTGATCCACTGTCCTCGGTAGTCGGCTTGGTCTCCTTCGCCGATCGGATCGGTCAGGAGAACGCAGTGCGCCACGATCGGGTCGATGATCAGGTAGGCAGGGATTTTGCCTGCCGCGTAGATGGAGCGCTTGATCCCGTAGTCCCGGTCAACGCTCGTCTTGGAGACGACCTCAACCACCATCGCGACCAACTGGGACGGAAGCAGACCGGCTGAGTCCGGGACAACACCGCGTTCCAAGACCACAAGGTCCGGAATGGGCTCGCTGGCCTCATCGATGATGTCCACATCCGTCGTCTGGAGCCGTTCCCAGCGCTTGCGCGGAATCTGGTCGAGAACGGTCTCCACGATCCGGTTGTGCACCAGATCAGGAGTGGCCATCATCACGATTTCCCCCCGGAGAAGCTCAACCTTGATTCCCTCGGGAGGCTCGAACTCCTCGAAGAACTTGGTCATCCCGCGATCGTCCACAGCGGTCATCTCCGTGGCCCTCCACATCCGCCGCGTCCTTTTGGCGGCAGCCTACGAACCAGGTTAGGGACCGAACCGGCGTTCCGCACCGATTCACTCCGCCGAGTGATCAATCCACCAAGTCCCTGACCACCGCGTCCGCCAGCAACCGCCCGCGCAGCGTCAGCACGGCGTGCCCCTCCTCATACGGCGTCCGCTGGAGCAGCCCGTCCGCCAGCGCCCGCCGGGAGGCCGCGAGCCCCTCCTCCCGCAGCAGCTCCAACGGCACCCCCTCCCGCAGCCGCAGCTCCAGCAGGATCCGCTCCACCCGCCGGTCCTCGTCCGACAGCAGCTCACGTCCCGCCCCCGGCGACCGCCCGGCCGCCAGCGCCGCCGCGTACGCCCCCGGATGCTTCACGTTCCACCACCGGACCCCGCCCACGTGCGAGTGCGCCCCCGGCCCCGCCCCCCACCAGTCCGCGCCCCGCCAGTACAGCTCGTTGTGCAGGCAGCGCCCCGCGTCCGAGGTCGCCCAGTTCGACACCTCGTACCAGTCGAAACCGGCCGCCGACAGGGTCTCCTCGGCGATCAGGTACCGGTCGGCGTGCACGTCGTCGTCGGTCATCGGCACCTCGCCCCGGCGGATCCGCCGGGCCAGCTGCGTACCCTCCTCGACGATCAGCGCGTACGCCGAGACATGGTCCGGAGCGGCGCCGAGAGCCGCTTCCAGGGACGCCCGCCAGTCGTCGTCCGACTCGCCCGGGGTGCCGTAGATCAGGTCCAGGTTGACGTGCTCGAAGCCGGCCGCGCGAGCCTCGGCGACGCAGGCCTCGGGGCGGCCCGGTGTGTGCGTGCGGTCCAGGATCTTCAGCACGTGCTGCTTGGCACTCTGCATGCCGAAGGAGATCCGGTTGAAGCCGCCCTGCCGGAGCGCGGCCAGGTATGCCGGGTCCACCGACTCCGGGTTCGCCTCCGTAGTGACCTCCGCGTCGGCCGCGAGGCCGAACTCGTCGCGGATCGCCCCCAGCATCCGTACGAGATCCCCTGCGGCCAGCAGCGTGGGCGTGCCGCCGCCGACGAAGACCGTGCGGACCTCGCGCGGGTCGTCGCCGAGGACCTTGCGGGCGAGGCGGATCTCGTCGATCAGGGTGTCCGCGTAGTTGTCGCGGGAGGCGAGGACACCGCCGGTGCCGCGCAGCTCGGTCGCCGTGTACGTGTTGAAGTCGCAGTAGCCGCAGCGGGTCGCGCAGTACGGGACGTGCAGGTAGAACCCGAGGGGGCGGTCGGCCGCCCCGGCGAGCGCGGACGCGGGCAGCGCACCGTCGTCGGGGACGGGCTCGCCGTCGGGGAGTGCGGAAGGCATGCGCCCATTGTCCCGTACCCACGCCGTTACTCCGCCTGGAGCACCAGCAGTGCCAGGTCGTCCTCCGGCGGCCGTGCCCCGAACTCGTGCACCAGCCGCTTGATCCGCTCGGCGATCAGCTCCGCGTCGAGCCCCACGCAGCCGGCCAGCGCGTCGGCGAGCCCGTCCTCGTCGTCGAACTGGCGGGAGCCGCTGCGCCGCTCGGTCACCCCGTCCGTGACGCACAGCAGGCTGTCGCCGGAGCGCAGCTCGAAGGTCTCGCTGGTGTACGTGGCGTCCTCGATGACCCCGAGCAGGGTCTGCGGGTGTGCTGCCGTACGGACCTCGCCGTCCGCCCCGAGCAGCAGCGGCAGCGGGTGTCCGGCGGAGGCGAGGGTGCAGCGCACTCCGCCGTCGAAGGGCGCGAGTTCGCCGTAGAGGAGGGACAGGAACCGGGTCTGCGGGCCGTCGCCGGCGCCCGCAGGCCGGCCGCCCGCGGAGGCCAGCGCGCGGGCCGCCGCGTCCGCGGCCTCCGTGGCGTCGTCCAGGAGCAGCTGGTTGAGGCGGTCCAGGACGTCGGCGACGCGGTAGCCCTCGCGGGCCAGCAGCCGCAGCCAGGGCCGGGCGAGGCCGATGACGACGGCGGCCTCGGGTCCCTTGCCCTGAACGTCGCCGACGGCGAAGCACCAGCGTCCGTCGCCGGCCGGGAAGAGGTCGTAGAAGTCGCCGCTGGGGCCGCCCTTGTCGCACGGCTCGTACACCAGGGCACTGCGCACCCCGGGTATCTCGGCAACGGCGCCGGGCAGCAGGCCGCGCTGGAGTACGGCGCTGATGGTGGCCTGCCGGGCGTACTGGCGGGCGGCGCCGATGGCGAGCGCCACCCGGCGGCTGAGGTCCTCGACGAGTCCGGTGATCTCGTCGGGGAAGCCGATCAGCCCGGCCCGGCCGATGACCAGGGTGCCGAGCGGGCGGCCGCCGGCCGTCAGCCGGTAGGCGAGCGCGAAGCCGTCGGGACCGAGAGCCTCGCCGGGCCAGGGGAAGGAGGCGGGGCCGGAGCGGGCCGGGTCGGGCGGGTGCGGAGGCTCCTTCTCCAGGGCCCCGCGCAGGTCCTCGATACGGGTCTCGCTGGCGTGCCAGACCCGGGCCAGCTGCGGTCCGGTGCCCGCGATGCCCGCGGTCCCGTCGGTGTTCCAGCCGGCCCGGCCGGTGACCTCGTCCTCCAGCCACACCGCGCACCAGTCGGCCAGCCGGGGCACGATCAGCTGTCCGGCGAGCGCGGCCACCAGGTTCTCGTCCAGCTGCCCGGCGAGCAGGTCGGAGGCCTCGGCGAGGAAGGACAAGGCGCCGCGGTCCAGCCAGTCCCGTTCCTGTTCGGTGCGCTGCGGCTCGGGGGCGAGGATCCCGGCGACGCGCAGGCCGCGCTCACCGGCGTACGCGGCGCGTTCCTCGGTGGCCGGGGCGTCGTACGCGGGCAGCCGCGCCCACACCGTCTTGGCGCCGGTGCGGTAGGTGATGCCCCAGGACTCGGCGAGGGCCGCGACCAGCCGCAGCCCGCGCCCGTACTCCGGTGTCTCGTACGCCGCGTCGACCGCGGCGTCGCGCGGGGCGCGGGAGGGATGGCGGTCCATGACCTCGACCACGACGGCCCCAGTCCGCGCCTCCAGCCGGCACTCCACTTCGACGTCGGTCCCCGCGTGCACCACGGCGTTGGTGACGAGTTCGCTGACGACGACCACGACGTCGCCGACCAGCCGGTCACTGAGGTGCTCGGTACCGGGCAGCCCGCGCTCGGCCCACTCGGCGAGCGCGGCCCGTAAGAGCGCGCGGGCACAGCCCGGCGCGAGCGGACTGCCGGGCAGCGCGGCGCGCGTCTCGGCTCGCGGGGGGTCGTCGGTGGGCGGGGGGTCGTCGGTGAGCGGATGTGCTCGGGCGCGTGGGGGTTCGGCGGTGGCTGGGTGTGCGTCGGGGGGCGGGGACGCGGCAGTGGACGGGGACGCGGCAGCGGCCGGATATGCCTCAGCGGCCGGAGGCACGGCAGTGGCCGGATATGCCTCAGCGGCCGGAGGCACGGCAGTGGCCGGATATGCGTCAACGGCCGGAGGCACGGCAGTGGCCGGATATGCGTCAGCGGCCGGGGACGCGGCGGTGGCCGGATATGGCTCGGGGCGCGAGGGCCCGGCGGTGGCCGGAGGTGCCTCGGCGCACGGGGGTGCGCTCCCCGGCGCGGGCACCGGCCCGGGCACCGAACCGGACACCGGCCCAGGCACAGCCGTGCCGGAGGCACGGGAAACAGTCTCCCGTTGCGTCGGAATGGCCCCCATGGACAGCTCCCCGAGCGGTTCGGACGAATACGCCTCAGTCGATGCCGACAGAGTGACAGACTGGCCACGCCCATAAGCGCCGAGTTACCGAAGTGGGCCGCCATGAGTGAGAACAGTGCTACGCATGTGCTCGAAGACGGACACAATGACGGCTGGATTCGAGCATCCGATCTGCGCCCTCTGCTCGCCGCGATGACCGCGGCCCGGGACGGTGACTTCTCGAAAGTGCCGGAGTCGGGGCACGGTCTGGTGGCCGAACTGACCGCCGTCTTCAACCAGATCATGGACCGCAGCACCCACTTCAACACAGAAGTGCAGCGCGTGAAGCGGGAGTTGGTCCGGCACGGCCGGCTCGACGAACGTCTCTCCGCCAGCCCCGGTCAGGGCGCCTGGACCTCCCGGGTGAACGACGTGAACCAGGTGCTCGACGCCCTCGTGGCCCCGGCGGCGAACGCGACCCGGGTCCTGGACGCGGTGGCCGGCGGCGATCTGACCCAGCGGGTCGATCTGCACGACGGCAGCAGGCAGTTGCGCGGTGATCTGCGGCGGCTGGGACGGGCCGTGAACAAGATGGTGGACCAACTGTCCCTGTTCACGGGCGAGGTGACCCGGGTCGCCAGAGAGGTCGGCACCGAGGGACGCCTCGGCGGCCGGGCCAAGGTGACGGGCCTGTCGGGGAGTTGGCGGGACGTGACCGAGGCGGTCAACACGATGGCGTCCCGGCTGACGGCCCAGGTGCGTGACATCGCCCTGGTGACCACGGCGGTGGCCCGTGGCGACCTGACCCGCACGGTGACGGTCGAGGCGACCGGCGAACTGCTCGAACTGAAGCTGACGGTCAACACGATGGTGGACCAGCTCTCCGCCTTCGCGGACGAGGTCACCCGCGTCGCCCGCGAGGTCGGTACCGAGGGCCAGTTGGGCGGCCGGGCCCAGGTGCGGGGCGTCTCCGGCGTCTGGAAGGACCTCACCGACAACGTCAACTTCAGGAGCTGAAGTCGACGATCAACACGATGGTGGACCAGCTCTCCGCCTTCGCCGACGAGGTCACCCGCGTCGCCCGCGAGGTCGGCACCGAGGGCAACCTCGGCGGCCGGGCCCAGGTGCGGGGCGTCTCAGGCGTCTGGAAGGACCTCACCGACAACGTCAACTTCATGGAGCTGAAGTCGACGATCAACACGATGGTGGACCAGCTCTCCGCCTTCGCCGACGAGGTCACCCGCGTCGCCCGCGAGGTCGGCACCGAGGGCAACCTGGGCGGCCAGGCCCAGGTGCGGGGCGTCTCCGGCGTCTGGAAGGACCTCACCGACAACGTCAACTTCATGGCCCTGAACCTCACCTCGCAGGTCCGCAACATCGCCCAGGTCACCACCGCCGTCGCCAACGGCGATCTGTCCAAGAAGATCACGGTCGACGCCCGCGGCGAGATCCTCGAGCTGAAGGACACCGTCAACACGATGGTGGAGCAGCTGCGCGCCTTCGCCGACGAGGTGACCCGGGTGGCCCGCGAGGTCGGCACCGACGGCCGGCTCGGCGGACGCGCCCAGGTGCTGGGGGTCTCGGGCGTCTGGCGGGACCTGACCGACAACGTCAACTACATGGCGGACAACCTCACGTCGCAGGTCCGCAACATCGCCCAGGTCGCGACGGCCGTGGCGCAGGGCGACCTGTCGAAGAAGATCGACGTGGACGCGCGCGGCGAGATCCTGGAGCTGAAGACCACCATCAACACGATGGTCGACACCCTGTCCTCCTTCTCCTCCGAGGTCACGCGGGTCGCCCGCGAGGTCGGCTCCGAGGGCCGACTCGGCGGCCAGGCACGGGTCGAGGGCGTCTACGGCACCTGGAAGCGCCTGACGACCAACGTGAACGAACTCGCCCTGAACCTCACCACCCAGGTCCGCGCGATCGCCGAGGTGGCCTCCGCGGTGGCCCAGGGCGACATGTCCCGTTCCATCACCGTGGAGACGCAGGGCGAGGTCACGGAGCTGAAGGACAACATCAACCTGATGGTGGCCAACCTCCGCGAGACGACCCGCGCGAAGGACTGGCTGGAGTCCAACCTGGCCCGTCTCGCCGCGCTGATGCAGGGCCACCGGGACCTGATGGAGGTCGCCGACCTGATCCTGCGGGAGCTGACCCCGCTGGTGAACGCCCAGTACGGCGCGTTCTTCCTGGCCGACCCGGACGAGGACGGCACCTCGCTGCACACGGCCGTTCCCGCGAAGGGGCTCGCGTTCATCGCCGGGTACGGCTCGGCGCAGAGCGCGACCGTCGACACGGGAGCCATGCCGGTACACGGTCTCGTGCGCCAGGCCGCGCGCGAGAAGAAGCGGATCCTCGTGGAGGAGGCCCCGCCGGACTACATCAAGATCAACAGCGGGCTCGGCGAGGCCGCCCCGGCGAGCGTCGTCATCATCCCCATCCTCTTCGAGGACAAGCTCCTCGGCGTCATCGAACTCGCCTCCTTCTCCCGCTTCTCCGACGTCCACCTGGCCTTCTTCGACCAGTTCGTGAACACGATCGGCGTCGCCATCAACACGATCATCGCCAACTCCCGTACGGAATCGCTGCTCGGCGAGTCCCAGCGCCTGGCCATGCAGCTCCAGGAACGTTCGGACGAACTGCAGAAGCAGCAGGCGGAGCTGCAGCGCTCGAACGCGGAACTGGAGGAGAAGGCGGCCCTGCTGGCCACGTCCTCCCAGTACAAGTCGGAGTTCCTGGCGAACATGTCGCACGAGCTGCGCACGCCCCTGAACTCCCTGCTGATCCTGGCCCGTCTCCTCTCGGACAACCCGGACGGCCGCCTCTCCGACCAGGAGGTCCAGTTCGCCACGACGATCCACCGTTCGGGCTCCGACCTGCTCCAACTGATCAACGACATCCTGGACCTCTCGAAGATCGAGGCGGGCCGGATGGACGTACGCCCCAAGAGGCTCCCCCTGATCAAACTCCTCGACTACGTCCACGCCACCTTCCGCCCGCTCACCATCGACCGGGGGCTCGCCTTCGAGGTGGCGGTCGGTGAGGGCGTACCGCGCGAGATGTACTCCGACGAGCAGCGGCTCCAGCAGATCCTGCGCAACCTGCTCTCCAACGCGATCAAGTTCACCGCGTCGGGCCGGGTCGAACTGCGGGTGAACCGGCTGCAGGACCCCGAGCACCACTACGTCCAGGGCAGCGACCAGGTGATCGCCTTCGCGGTGTCCGACACCGGCATCGGCATCGCTCCCGAGAAACTCCCGGTGATCTTCGAGGCGTTCCAGCAGGCCGACGGCACGACCAACCGCAAGTACGGCGGCACGGGACTGGGACTGTCCATCAGCCGCGAGATCGCCGGCCTGCTGGGCGGCCGTATCGTCGCCGAGAGCGAGCCCGGCAAGGGGTCCACTTTCACGCTGTACATCCCCGTGGTCAGCCCCGGCCACGCCGCGACCGGCCCGACCTCGGAGAACCGGCCCCTGCCGGCGCCGGAGGAACTGTCGGCCGAGCCCTACCCCACCGCCCCCGAGGTGGACGACTCCTGGCCGGCGCCCACCAAGCTGGAGGCGTGGAAGGCGGGCCGGGCGGGTCAGGTGCTGCCCGGTCGCCAGGTACTGATCGTGGACGACGACATCCGCAACGTCTTCGCCCTCACCCACGTCCTGGGCCGCGTCGGCATGCCGGTCCTCTACGCGGAGAACGGCCGCGAGGGCATCGAGACACTGGAGCGCAACCCGGACGTCGAACTCGTCCTGATGGACATCATGATGCCGGAGATGGACGGCTACGAGACCATCGCCGCCATCCGCCGCGCCCCCCGCTGGGCGGGCCTGCCCATCGTCGCGCTCACCGCGAAGGCGATGCCGGGCGACCGCGAGAAGTCCATCGCGCGGGGCGCCAACGACTACGTACCGAAGCCCGTGGACGTCGACCAGCTGCTGACCGTCGTCTGCGCCCTCCTGGACCCCGAGAGCGCGGACGACGCCCGGCACGCCGATGTCGAGGAGGCCGCGGTCCCGGCCACGGACGACTGAATGAGGCCAGTCACATGAACACTGAGGCAACGACCGACGGCAGTGCCGGGATCCTCCTCGTCGACGACATGGAGGACAACCTGATCGCACTGGAGGCCGCCCTGGGGTCCCTCAACGAACCGATCGTCCGCGCCCGTTCGGGCGAGGAGGCGATGAAGGCACTGCTGCGCCGCCCGTTCGCCCTGGTCCTGCTCGACATCCGTATGCCGGGCATGGACGGCTTCGAGACCGCCGCCAACATCAAACGCCTCGACCAGACCAAGGACGTCCCGATCATATTTCTCACGGGCGCGGACGACGACTCCGGCTATGCGTTCCGCGGCTACGCGACAGGAGCGGCGGACTACCTGACCAAGCCGTTCGATCCGTGGGTGCTACGGGCGAAGGTGAGCGTCTTTCTGGACCTGTACCGCAAGAACCAGCAACTGGAGCGCTTGCTGACGCGGGGGCAGGCGGACGCCGGAGAGCTGAGCAGCCGACTGGCAGCTCTGGAGGAACAGCTGATCGACTCTCCGGACGTACCGGCCTTGCGCGCACAGGTGAGGGAGCTGCGGCAACTGGTGAGCGGGGGACGCTTGTCCTGACCTGCCGCGCAGAGGGCGGGCCGGTGCCGGCCTGCGCAGGGGCGCGTGCCGGTGCCGGCTGAGCGTTACGCCTCCCGCGCTCCCGCGTACATCTCGTCGATCAGGCCCTTGTACTCCCGCTCCACAACCGGCCTCTTCAGCTTCAGACTCGGCGTGATCTCCCCGTGCTCCACATCGAGATCCCGGGGAAGCAGCCGGAACTTCTTGATCGTCTGCCACCGCTGCAGCCCCTCGTTGAGCTGCTTCACATACCCCTCGACCATGGCGACCGTCGCCGGCGCGGCGACGACCTCCGCGTACGTCTTCCCCTCCAGCCCGTTCTCCTTGGCCCACTCCAGGATCGCGGCCTCGTCCAACGCGATGAGCGCCGTGCAGAAGTTCCGGTCGGCCCCGTGCACCAGGATGTTGGACACGTACGGGCACACCGCCTTGAACTGTCCCTCGACCTCGGCGGGCGCGATGTACTTGCCGCCGGACGTCTTGATGAGGTCCTTCTTGCGGTCGGTGATCCGCAGGTACCCGTCGGGCGACAGCTCGCCGATGTCCCCGGTGTGGAACCAGCCGTCCGACTCCAGCACCTCGGCGGTCTTCTCGGGCAGCTTGTGGTAGCCCTGCATGATGCCGGGCCCGCGCAGCAGGATCTCGCCGTCGTCGGCGATCCGCACCTCGGTGCCGGGCAGCGGCTTGCCGACCGTGCCGGTGCGGTAGGCCTCGCCGGGGTTCACGAAGGAGGCCGCGGAGGACTCCGTGAGGCCGTAGCCCTCCAGAATGTGGATGCCCGCGCCGGAGAAGAAGTAGCCGATCTCGGGCGCGAGGGCCGCCGAGCCGGAGACGCAGGCACGCAGGTTGCCGCCGAACGCCTCCCGGATCTTCGCGTACACCAGCGCGTCCGCGACCTTGTGCTTCGCGCCCAGCCCGAACGGCACGGACGCAGTCCCGGTACGCCGGAAGTTGTCCTGGGCGACCTTGGCGTACTCGCGGGCGACCTCCGCGGCCCACTGGAAGATCTTGTACTTGGCGCCGCCGCCCGCACGGGCCTTCGCGGCGACCCCGTTGTAGACCTTCTCGAAGATGCGCGGGACGGCCGCCATGTACGTCGGCTCGACGACCGGAAGATTCTCGATGATCTTGTCGACGCGGCCGTCGACGGCGGTGACGTGACCGACCTCGATCTGGCCGGAGGTCAGCACCTTGCCGAAGACGTGCGCGAGCGGCAGCCACAGGTACTGCACGTCCTCAGCGCTGATCAGCCCGGTCGCGGCGGTCGCCTTCGCCATGTACGCCCAGTTGTCGTGCGGCAGGCGCACACCCTTGGGCCGGCCGGTGGTGCCGGAGGTGTAGATGAGGGTGGCGAGCTGGTCCTTGGTGATCGCGCCGACCCGCTCCTTGATCAGGTCGGGCTCCTTCTCCAGGCGGGCGGCGCCGCGCTTCTCCAACTCGTCGAGGGTGAGGATCCAGTCGGCGGTCTCGACCCCGGCCGGGTCGATCACGACGACGTGGGTGAGGTCGGGCAGCTCGGCCTTCTTCTCGACCGCCTTGGCCAGCTGGGCCGCGTCCTCGGCGATCAGGACCCGGCTCTCGGAGTCGGAGAGGATGAAGGCCGACTCCTCGGCGTTGGTCTGCGGGTAGACCGTGGTGGTGGCGGCGCCGGCGCACATGATGCCGAGGTCGGCCAGGATCCACTCCAGCCGGGTGGAGGAGGCGAGCGCGACGCGCTGTTCGGGCTGCACGCCCAGTTCGATCAGGCCGGCCGCGATGGCGTAGACCCGCTCGGCGGCCTGCGCCCAGCTCAACGACTTCCAGTCGTCCGGGCCCTGACCGGAGGCCGGCGGCACGGGGTAGCGGTATGCCTCGGCGTCCGGTGTGGCCGCCACGCGCTCCAGGAAGAGGGTTGCCACGCTCGGCGGACGGTTCTCGATCAGGGTCTGTGTGTCGCTCACGACATCCTCCGGGGGCCCGCGACTGTGCGGCTGGCTCATGACGGCTGGGGCTTGCGGCTGTGCTTGCGGCTGTGCTTGCGGCTGTGGTTACGGCTTGGGGGTGCCAACTGGGTGGTATGCAGCTGGGGCGTTGTGCTGTGCTTACCCGCGAACGTTGTTTAACTCACGAGTAACCACCGAGCAGAGATCAGGGTAGAGCGCGACCGGCCGGTGCGTAAGGGGCGACGGCCTGTCACTTCCTACGGAGAGCGACGCTACGCACGCGTAGGGGCCTGTCGCGCCGACACGCTCCAGGCCCCTATTTTCGCGGTAAACGACGGCTACTTCTTGCCCTTGCCGGAACCCGCGTTGTCGTCGCTGCTCAGGACGGCGATGAAGGCCTCCTGCGGAACCTCCACGGAACCCACCATCTTCATCCGCTTCTTGCCTTCCTTCTGCTTCTCCAGCAGCTTCCGCTTACGGGAGATGTCACCGCCGTAGCACTTGGCGAGGACGTCCTTGCGGATGGCGCGGATGGTCTCGCGGGCGATCACCCGGGAGCCGATGGCGGCCTGGATCGGCACCTCGAAGGCCTGCCGCGGGATCAGCTCGCGCAGCTTGGCGACGAGCCGCACCCCGTACGCGTACGCCGCGTCCTTGTGGGTGATCGCCGAGAAGGCGTCCACCTTGTCGCCGTGCAGCAGGATGTCGACCTTGACCAGGCTGGAGGTCTGCTCGCCGGTGGGCTCGTAGTCCAGGGACGCGTACCCGCGCGTCTTCGACTTCAGCTGGTCGAAGAAATCGAAGACGATCTCGGCGAGCGGGAGGGTGTAGCGGATCTCGACCCGGTCCTCGGAGAGGTAGTCCATGCCGAGGAGGGTGCCGCGCCGGGTCTGGCACAGCTCCATGATCGAGCCGATGAACTCGCTGGGCGCCAGGATGGTGGCGCGCACCATGGGCTCGTACACCTCACCGATCTTGCCCTCGGGGAACTCGCTCGGGTTGGTGACGATGTGCTCGGAGCCGTCCTCCATGACCACGCGGTACACCACGTTCGGCGCGGTGGCGATCAGGTCCAGCCCGAACTCGCGCTCCAGCCGCTCGCGGATCACGTCGAGGTGCAGCAGGCCCAGGAAGCCGACGCGGAAGCCGAAGCCGAGGGCGGCGGAGGTCTCCGGCTCGTAGACGAGCGCGGCGTCGTTGAGCTGGAGCTTGTCGAGGGCGTCGCGCAGCTCGGGGTAGTCGGAGCCGTCCAGCGGATACAGGCCCGAGAAGACCATGGGCTTGGGGTCCTTGTACCCGCCGAGCGCCTCGGTGGCCCCCTTGTTCAGGGTGGTGATGGTGTCACCGACCTTGGACTGGCGGACGTCCTTCACGCCGGTGATGATGTAGCCCACCTCGCCGACACCGAGCCCGTCCGCCGGGAGCATCTCGGGCGAGTTGGTGCCGATCTCCAGCAGCTCGTGCGTGGCGTTCGTGGACATCATCCGGATCCGCTCACGCTTGTTGAGCTGCCCGTCGATGACACGGACGTACGTCACGACACCGCGGTACGAGTCGTAGACCGAGTCGAAGATCATCGCGCGGGCGGGGGCGTCCTTGACGCCCACCGGCGCCGGGACGTCCCGGACCACGCGGTCCAGCAGCGCCTCGACGCCCATGCCGGTCTTGGCGGAGACCTTGAGAACGTCCTCCGGCTGGCAGCCGATGAGGTTGGCGAGCTCCTCGGAGAACTTCTCGGGCTGCGCGGCCGGCAGGTCGATCTTGTTCAGCACCGGGACGATGGTGAGGTCGTTCTCCATCGCCAGATAGAGGTTGGCGAGGGTCTGGGCCTCGATGCCCTGGGCGGCGTCGACGAGGAGGATCGTCCCCTCGCAGGCGGCGAGCGACCGCGAGACCTCGTAGGTGAAGTCGACGTGCCCCGGGGTGTCGATCATGTTGAGGATGTGCGTGTTGCTCTTGTCGTGGGAGGGTGCCCACGGCAGCCGCACGGCCTGCGACTTGATCGTGATTCCGCGCTCACGCTCGATGTCCATGCGGTCGAGGTACTGAGCACGCATCTGGCGCTGATCGACCACGCCGGTCAGCTGGAGCATCCGGTCGGCGAGCGTGGACTTGCCGTGGTCGATGTGCGCGATGATGCAGAAGTTGCGGAGCAGCGTCGGGTCGGTACGGCTCGGCTCGGGCACATGGCTAGGGATCGCGGGCACGCAGGGTCCTGATTCTTGAGGCGTCCGCAGTGTCTGCGGTCTCGGGTCGGATCTATACGTAGCCTCCATGGTCCCACGGGCGGGCCGGTGCGACCGGTTTGGGCCACCCGGAGGCCCGCTGGTACTGTGGGTGGCTGTGTCTCATGCCCTCTCAGCGCGAGGCACACCTTCTGGAAAACCATCGGTACGGGACCCGTGCGGCCCCGTGCCAGAACCTGTAGAGGCTCATTCGTGGCGAACATCAAGTCCCAGATCAAGCGGATCAAGACCAACGAGAAGGCCCGGCTGCGCAACAAGGCCGTCAAGTCCTCCCTGAAGACCGCGATCCGCAAGGCCCGTGAGGCCGCTGCCGCCGGTGACGTCGAGAAGGCCACCGAGTACCAGCGCGCTGCGGCGCGTCAGCTCGACAAGGCCGTCTCCAAGGGCGTCATCCACAAGAACCAGGCCGCCAACAAGAAGTCGGCGCTGGCTTCGAAGGTCGCCGCTCTCAAGGGCTGAACTGCTTCTTTGATCTGACCGCCGGAGGGACTCGAGCGGGCCCTCTCTCATCCGCTCCCGTCCGGCACCCCTCGGGTCGCGCGCGGCCTGCGTTCGCCACGCGGGCGCGACCCATCAGCTCGGCACGAAGGCCCCGGCGCCTCGCCCTTCCCCAGGGCGGAGGCCGGGGCCTTCGGCATGCCCGCGCGACCGGCCACCTGTCACGACCGGAATTCGTCGCCCTTCTGCATGGCCTCGGCCCTCTCCTCATCGAGGCCGGTCATCTTGTCCCCGACGATCCGGAAGCCGACGCCGACGTTCACGTCGAGCCACGTCGGCGGCGGCAGCGGTGGCGGCGGCAGCAGCGGCGGCAGCGACGGAGCGACGGCAGTGGCGGGTCGGCCATGGCGCCGGCCCGGAACAGCGGTGTCCGCGAGGCCGCCGGGCGACCGGGAGGTGGCTGGGGCGTATACCTGGCCCCTTCAGCCACGACGGAGCCCCGTCGGAGGCCAACCCAGGACCGGGGCCGGCGGGAGGCGGGACATGGCGGCGATGGCCGCAGACCGGCCGGGGAGACCCGGCCGGAGGCACACCGCAGGCCGGCCAGAGATCCCACCGCAGGCACGGCCAGCCCAGCCGCGGCAACGCAGGCCGCGAGGCCGGGGCGTCCCAGCAGTGGCCGCAGGCCGACCAGAGCCCCACCGGATCCGCCGGAGGCACGCGCGGACCGGCCGGAGACCCGACGGAGACAGCCCCAGGCCGGCCGGAGATCCGGCGTCGGCGGCAGTGGCTGTCGCCTCAGGTCCGGGGGGGCGGAGTGGTGGTGGCTCGCTAGCGGCCCCTGGAGCGGGCCGCCCTCGCGATGGCCACTACAGCCTTCTCCAGGGCGTACTCCGGGTCGTCCCCGCCGCCTTTCACTCCCGCGTCCGCCTCGGCGACGGCGCGCAGCGCGACGGCGACACCGTCCGGTGTCCAGCCCCGCATCTGCTGCCGGACCCGGTCGATCTTCCACGGCGGCATGCCCAGCTCCCGCGCGAGATCGGCCGGTCGCCCGCCCCGCGCCGACGACAGCTTGCCGATCGCCCGTACGCCCTGCGCCAGCGCACTCGTGATCATCACGGGCGCCACACCGGTGGCCAGCGACCACCGCAGCGCCTCCAGCGCCTCCGCGGCCCGCCCTTCCACCGCACGGTCGGCGACGGTGAAGCTCGACGCCTCGGCCCGTCCCGTGTAGTACCGCCCGACGACGGCCTCGTCGATCGTCCCCTCGACATCCGCGACCAGTTGTGACACGGCGGACGCCAGCTCCCGCAGATCACTGCCGATGGAGTCGACCAACGCCTGGCACGCCTCGGGCGTCGCGGACCGCCCGACGGCCCTGAACTCACCCCGCACAAAGGCCAGCCGATCCGCCGGCTTCGTCATCTTCGGGCACGCCACCTCCCGCGCCCCCGCCTTGCGCGCGGCATCCAGCAGCCCTTTGCCCTTGGCCCCGCCCGCGTGCAGCAGCACCAGGGTGATCTCCTCGGCGGGCGCCCCCAGATACGCCTTGACGTCCTTGATCGTATCGGCCGAGAGATCCTGCGCATTGCGTACGACGACGACCTTCCGCTCCGCGAAGAGCGACGGGCTCGTCAACTCGGCGAGCGTCCCGGGCTGCAACTGGTCCGAGGTCAGGTCCCGGACATCCGTGTCCGCGTCGGCGGCCCGGGCGGCCACCACCACGTCCCGCACGGCACGGTCGAGCAGCAGGTCCTCCTGGCCCACGGCAAGCGTCACCGGGGCGAGGAGGTCGTCATGAGCAGTCTTGTTGGCCATCCCGCACAGCATCCCACGCACCACTGACAGCGAAGCCGACCACCGAGCGGGCTCAGCCACGGGCAGCCGTGTCCGGGGCCGGCGGGCGGCCGTGGGCCGATGAGGGGAGAGAACTGGGCAACCCGGGTGCCGGGCGCCGAGTGCCGGGCGCCCAGTGCCGGGTGCCGGTCCTCCCGGTAGCCCTGCTCACCCGGCAGGGCTACGGCTCCTCCCGCCATCCCTCCCACTCCCCCGCGAACGCGTCCAGTGCGCCGGGATCCAGCCGCCCGTCCTCGTCCCGCAGGACGACAAGCCACTGTGCGTCCTCGGCATCGTCCTCACCGGCCAGCGCGTCCCGCACCAGCCGCGGTTCCTCGGTCACCCCGAATCGCTCCCCGAGGGCCGCCGCCGCCTCCTCCGCTGCATCCCGGTCGGGCAGCACCAGCACATGTCTCACATCACTCACGCAGCCATTGTCCGGCAACCCCACCGCGGACCAACCCCACGTCAGCCCTTGGGGACGACCTGCACGTCCAGTTCGATCCGGATACTCGGCCCCACCACCGCGATCCCGCGCGCCAGCATCGTCTGCCAGCTCACCGTGAAGTCGTCCCGGCGCAACTCGGTCGTGGCCCGGCACGCCGCCCGTGTCTCGCCCTCCATGCCGTTGCCGAGCCCGAGGTACTCCGTGTCGAGCGTGACCGTACGCGTCACCCCGTGCAACGACAGCGCCCCCGTGACCGCCCACCGGTTGCCGCCCTTGTGCACGAACCGGTCGCTGTAGAACTCCAGCGTCGGATACTGCCGCACATCCAGAAAGTCCGCCGACCGCAGATGGTCGTCCCGCATCCGCACGTTCGTGTCGATGGACGCCGCGTCGATCACCACATGCATCGCCGACTGCTCCACCGGGTCACCGACCCGTATCACCCCCGCGAACGCGTTGAACCGCCCGTGGATCCGCGCCAGCCCGATGTGCCGCGCGGTGAACGCGATCGAGGAGTGCGCCGGCTCGATCTCCCAGTCCCCCGGCGCGGGCAGCTCCGGCGGCCGGGCGACCTGGAGGGTGACATCACCGAGCGAGGCGAGCGTGTTCTCCCCGACCATCGCAGTCGCCCGGTAGGGGGTGTATCCCTCCGCCGACACCGCGAGCCGGTACTCCCCCGCCGGCACCGTCGTCACGAACGATCCGAAAGGATCCATCCCCCCGCTGACCACCTTGCGGCCCATGCTGTCGCTGACCGCGAACTCGGCATGCGCCACGGGCTCGTTGACCGGGTCGAGCACCCGGCAGCTGAGCACCCCGGCACTCGGCGGCGTCCGCAGCCCCGCCAGGGGACTCGTCCGTTGCGTCCGGTTTGTAGGTCTTCCCCGCCAGCGACCGATCATCTTCGACACTCCCGCGACTTGCCATCACTGTTGCCGAAGACGCATTCGACCACTGATGAGTCATTCGAGGCAACGCGGGCTCACATCATGGGAAACCAGCCCGTGTGCTCGGAATCAGCCGTTCTTGTGGGGATTTCGCACCGCCGGCACACGATCGAGCTCGATACCGAACCGCTCCCGGTAGGCCGCCAGCACCTCTTCGTCCGTGTCCATCTCCCACTCCTCCCGCTCTCCGCCGGGGCCCGTCACCTTGAAGGTGTGTCCGCTGAGGGTGATCCGTCCCCCGTCCTGCGTCAGCCGCGAACAGACCAGCGACTGCGTGAAGTGCGAACTCGGCGAGGTGCTGTGCCACCAGGCTCCGGCCACGAAGTCCCCGAGCACACGGGACCGCGTCTCCAGCCGGTACTGGGCCCTGCCTCCCATGACCACATCCAGATCCGCCCCGTCCGGCCCCGCCGACACGATCCGGAACGTGCCCCCGGGATCCTCCTGTTCCCCTCGCTCACCGAACGCCAGAGGCCAATGGCTCAGCGCCCCGAACCCGACATCGGCCAGCCACTCGTCCCCGTCCACCGTGCGCACCCGCAACGCGAGATGGTCGTACGGGATCCCGAGCCGCCCCTCCTCCCCGTGCACCCGCCCCGCGAGCAAGGTGACCTCGAAGCCGAGGGCGCCGAGCAACGTCCCGAAGGCACCGTTGAGTTCGTAACAGATCCCTCCCCTCCCGGCACCCACCACCTTGTCCAGCAGCCGCTCCTCCTCCAGCACGATCTCCTCTCCGAGATGGACCGACAGGTTCTCGAAGGGGACGGTCCGCAGATGGCGCAACTGCAGCTCACGGAGCAACTCGACATGGGCGCCGTCGGGCCACGCCGACCGCTCGACTCCCAGACGGCGGAGATAGGCATCAACCTGTGCGGAATTCATGGCCTCAGTCTCGCGCCACCCGAAGCTCCCCGCCGCCGATACCATCCCCGCCTCCGCCCCCGCCATCTACGCCATGTCCGCCGTCTCCGCCATCTGTACCGTCACCGCCTTCGGTACCCGCGCCCGCTACCGCGACGGCCCCGTCCCGGTCGGTCCGCAGCACTGTCGCGCCCCCGGCCCGCAACGCCGCGACCGTACTCGGGGCAGGGTGTCCGTACGGGTTGTCGGCACCTGCTGAGATGAGGGCCAGTCGTGGAGCCACCCTTCGCATGAGCTCCGGGTCCTGGTAGGCCGACCCATGATGGGCGACCTTGAGCACATCCACCCTCGCCAGCGCCACACCCGCCGGTGACCGCAGCAGTGCCTGCTGCGCCGGAGGTTCGAGGTCCCCGAGCAACAGGAACCTCAGCCCCGCCGAGCGCACCAGCAGGGTGACACTGGCGTCGTTCGGGCCCTCCGGCTCCGGTGCCGGACGCGGGGGCGGCCACAGCACCTCCCAGGACAGCCCCCCGGTGCGTCTCAGTTCTCCGGCTGCGGCCGGCGTCACCGGAATGCGCCGGGCCGCCGCCTCCCTCCGTACGAACTCGGCCTGGTCCGCGGGCTCCGCATGGACCGTCGTCTCGATGGCGCCCACCGAACGTCCGCGCAGCACTCCGGGCAGCCCGGCCACGTGGTCGGCGTGGAAGTGGGTCAGTACGACGAGCGGGATCCTGGTGATACCGAGCGCTCGCAGACAGTGGTCGACGAGGGCCGGATCGGGCCCGGCGTCCACCACCACCGCTGTGCCCTCGCCGGCCGCGAGCACCGTCGCGTCGCCCTGTCCCACGTCGCACATCGCGAGCCGCCAGTCCGGCGGCGGCCAGCCCGTGATCACTCTGGTCAGCGGGGGCGGCTGCACCACCACCAGCACGAGCAGCAGTCCACACGCCCCGCACAGCCAGGGATGCCCCAGCAGCCGCCGGCCGACGAGCAGGACGACCACCGTGACGAGGAGGAGCAGTCCCGCCCCCGCCCAGGTGTCCGG
Organism: Streptomyces cellulosae; assembly: GCF_000721105.1. Lineage (GTDB taxonomy): Bacteria > Actinomycetota > Actinomycetes > Streptomycetales > Streptomycetaceae > Streptomyces > Streptomyces cellulosae_A. The sequence goes on along the minus strand of NZ_JOEV01000026.1, from coordinate 95,747 downwards.
CCAGTCCACTCCCCCTCCGGGCAATGCCGCCCCGGTGCGGGCGATCTGCGCGATCCACTCCGCGGGCCAACTCGCACACCACGCCAGCGCCTTGGCCACCGGCATCGCCGCCGGTGCCGTCGCCAGCGCCGCGAAGCCCAGCACCGTGGCCGGCGCGACCGCGAACTCCGCGAGGAGGTTGCACGGCACCGCCACCAGGCTCACCCGCGCCGACAGCACGGCCACGACGGGCGCGCACAGGGCCTGCGCGGCAGCAGCGGCGGCCAGCGCCTCCGCCAGTCGCGGCGGCACCCGACGCCTGCGCAACGCGAGGCTCCAGCGTGGCGCGAGCGTGAGCAGGGCGCCGGTGGCGAGAACGGAGAGGAGGAAGCCGTAACTCCGGGCCAGCCAGGGGTCGTACAGCACGAGCAGCAGTACGGCCGTCGCCAGCGCCGGGATCAGCGATCTGCGGCGACCGGTGGCGAGGGCGAGCAGCGCGACGGCTCCGCAGGCCGCGGCCCGCAGCACGCTCGGGTCCGGCCGGCACACGACGACGAACCCGAGTGTGAGCACTCCGCCGAGCACCGCGGTCGTCCGCAGGGACAGCCCCAGGCGGGGCGCGAACCCGCGCCGCTCGACCTGCTGGGCCAGCCCGGGTGGCCCGACGAGCAGGGCCAGGATGATCGTGAGGTTGCTCCCGGAGACGGCGAGCATGTGCGCGAGGTCTGTCTCCTTGAACGCCTCGTCCAGCTCCGGAGTGATCCGCGCGGTGTCGCCGACGACCAGCCCCGGCAGCAGCGCCCGCGCGTCCGCCGACAGCCCGTCCGTGGCCTCCCGCAGCCCCGCCCGCAACCCACCCGCGAACCGCTGCGGCACCGACGCCTCCTCCACCACCTCCGGCGCCGCCCGCCCCCGCACCCGCAGCACGGCCGCGACCCGATCGCCACCCACCAGCGCGGGTGCCAGCCACGCCGTCACCCTCACCCGCGTGGACGGCAACAAGCCCAGCCACGGCGAACGCCCCGGCCCCTCGATCATGGGCTTCGCCCCGGAGCCCGCCCTGTCGGACGCGAGGCTCGAGCCCACCCCCGCTCCTTCGACCGCAGATCGGCCGGCTCCCTTGACGCCCGCGTCGACGAACATCAACACCGGCGTGCGTGTCACCACAGCCCTGCCGTCCGCCGTCTCGACGCGTCGCACCTCGGCGTTGATCAGCACGGATGTCTCAGTCGCGTGGTTTCCCCGGATCCGGGGCCGGGTGAGCCGTGGATCGGAGGTCACCACGACCTCCGCGGTGACCGTGGCGTACTGCCGTGCCAGCGCGGGCACGGGCCCCCTCCTCAGGTCGGCTCCGTGCAGCCCGGCGGAGGCGGCGGCTGCCGCGACGCAGAGCAGCACGGCGGCGACCGAGAACCGCGCCCAGGTGACCGGCGTGAGCCGAACCCGCGCACCACTCACGTGGGCGGGGCGAACCCGCGCACCGGTCAGCTGCGCGGGCCGAGCACGCACGTGCGCGGTCACGAGGAGGACGCCGGCCGCGACGAGGCACACGGCCACCAGACCGGTGATCCACTCCGGCGACGCGTTCAGCGTCAGCGCGGCCGTCGCCCAGGCCGCCAGTGCGGGCGGTACGAGCCGTAGATCCGTCGGCCCTTCCTGTCGAGGGTGGGCGGCCCCGAGCCGTTTCCCGGCGGTGGCATGGACGACCTGGCGGCCCGCGGAAGCCTCAGGGCCGGATCGGGCTCCGGCTCCGGATCTGCGTCCCGGTCCCGGTCCCGGGCCGGGTCCCGGGCCGGATCCAGGTCCCGGTCCCAGGCCGGATCCAGGTCCCGGTCCCAGGCCGGATCCAGGTCCCGGTCCCAGGCCGGGCTGGAGCGGCACATCTGGGCCGCGCTGCCGGCCCGTGCTCATGCCGGTGCTCATGGGCGCACGAGATTCCGCAGGTCGGCGAAGCGGCGGTCGCCGATGCCGTTGACCTCACGCAGCTCGTCCACCGAGCGGAAACCGCCGTGCTGGGTGCGGTAGTCGATGATGTGCTGAGCCAGCACCGGGCCGACGCCGGGCAGGGTCTCGAGCTGGTCCACGGTGGCCGTGTTGAGGGGGACGGGAGCCGCCGGTGCCGCCCCCGCCACGGAGCCGGTCGCGCCGCCGACGGCCGGACCACCGCCCGAGCCTGGCGCCGAGGGGGGAGCGGGTGCCCCGACGACCACCTGTTCCCCGTCCACGAGGAAGCGTGCGCGGTTGAGGCCGTCGGTGTTCGTGCCGGGGCGCACTCCACCGGCCGCGTGCAACGCGTCGGCGACCCGTGAACCGGCCGGTAGCCGATGAATTCCGGGCTCGCGCACCTTGCCGCTGACGTCCACGACGATTTCCGCCGCCGCCGTCCCCACGGCACTCGGCGCACCGGCCAGCACGGCGGGCGCCGGCTCCTCGCCGCGCTCCTCCCCGCCGTACGACTGAGCCGCCCGCACCACTTCGGGCGCCCGGACGGATTCGGTCCGACCGGCCCAGAAGTGCTGCACGGCGAAGGCAGCGACCACGACGAGCAGCACCGTCAGCGCGAGCACACTCCGCCGTTCCAGACCGCACCGCGTCTGCAGCCACACCGGCATCCGCTCCCGCAGAGCCAATCCGCCCCGCACCCGCCGCCTCCCCAGGGCAGCCCCGGCCCGGTCTCCCAGATCGACATCCGTGTCCTCAGCGGCGGCGAACCCTCCCGGAGTCAGCCCGTCAGGGGGAGCCACACTTTGCTCGACCATGCCGCCACGGGGAGCCACACCCCCTACGGCCACGCGACCTCGGGGAGCCACACCCCCTACGGCCACGCGACCTCGGGGAGCCACGCCACCCCCGGCCCCACGCCCCGGGAGGGCCGCATCTCCCACAACAGTCCCAGCGGGCCGCACTCCCCCGCCGCCGCCATCCACACCGGCACCGGCACCGGCATCGGCCTCCGCATGGACACCGACACCGGGCACGGCACCGGGCACGGCACCGGGCACGGCACCGGCAATCCGCCCCTCCCCACCCGGTGGCCCCTTCCCCGACTCCCGCCATTCCCCCGCGCGTTGGGCGAACAGTGCCTCCGCCCTCCGGCGGAGTTCCTCGGCCGAGGCGTGCCGGTGTCGGATCGCGCGGCCGTGCAGGGGCTGCCGGCGGTGACGGGTACGGGACCGGCCGTCGGAGGCGGGCCCGCGTCCCGGCCCGCTGGTTGCGTTGGTCGTCCGTGAACGTGATCGAAGTGCCATGCGCCGAGGATCGACCACATCGCCACTCCAGCGATGATCTTGGTCAATTCCCGGGGACAACCACGCGGTTGTGGATAACTCCGCCACCCGGACGAGTGACCAGGCCCCACCGGGCCTCCGCACCGCGCCCCTCAGGAAGTCACCTCACCCGCCCGCTCGCCTCACCGCGGCGAGACCACAACCCCCAGCAGCCCAGGCCCCGTGTGCGCCCCGATCACCGCCCCGACCTCGCTCACATGCAGATCGGCGAGACCCGGAACCCGTGCCCGCAAGCGGTCAGCGAGAGCCGACGCCCGGTCGGGGGCGGCGAGATGATGGACGGCGATGTCCACGTGCGCGCTGCCGGCCCGGTCGGCCACGATCTCCTCCAGGCGGGCGATGGCCCTCGAAGCCGTCCGTACCTTCTCCAGGGGTTCGATCCGGCCGCCCCGCAGCTGGAGCAGAGGTTTCACCGCGAGCGCGGATCCGAAGAGGGCCTGCGCCGCACCGATCCGGCCACCTCGGCGCAGGAAGTCGAGGGTGTCGACGTAGAAGTAGGCGGAGGTCCCCGCGGCTCGCTTCTCCGCCGCCGTGACCGCCTCGTCCGCCGTGCCGCCCGTCTCCGCCGCCTCGGCCGCGGCGAGCGCGCAGAATCCGAGGGCCATCGCGACCATCCCGGTGTCCACCACCCGCACCGGCACCGGCGCCTCGCGCGCCGCGACGACCGCCGCGTCGTGCGTGCCGGAGAGTTCGGCGGACAGATGCAGGGAGACGATGCCGGTCGCGCCCGACTCGGCGACCTTGCGATAGGTCTCGGCGAACACCTGCGGGCTGGGGCGCGAGGTCGTGACGGGCCGTCGCTTCTGGAGGGCCTGGGCCAGCGACCGGGTCGAGATCTCGGTGCCCTCTTCCAGCGCCTGGTCACCCAGGACCACGGTCAGAGGTACCGCGGTGATGCCGTGGCGCTCCATCGTCCGTTGCGGCAGGTAGGCCGTTGAATCGGTGACGATCGCGACATGGCGGGACATGAGCTGGAGGTTACCTGGCGTAGCGCCCACGCGGCAGTCCGGCCCCTCTCACCTGGGCGTGTGTGTCCGGATCAAGTCGTGCTCTCGGGACGGGGCTTCTTCTGCCAGGGGTAGGTCGGGCGAGGGCTCGGCGGGGTGATCGCGGGCGGCGCCGGCTCCTCGGCGGTGTGCGCCCGAGGTGTCTCCGGCCAGGTCTGCTGGGCGGCGGTGGCGTCGGCGGCCGGGGGCTGAGGCCACGGGGGCGGCGGGGTGGCCGGCGTGGCCTCCGACGTGGTCCAGTGCCGCAGCGCTCCGGCCTCCACGTCGATCTGCGTACTCAGCGAGTCCAGGTCGTCGTCGGCGAAACGGCGGGCTCGGTCACGGGCCGCCCAGCGGAGCGAGTCCGCCGACCCGGTGATGCGCTCGGTGCGCTCGCGCAGCCCTGGCAGTCGCTCGGTGAGTGTGGCCCGGTCGGGCTCGGACTCCAGACGCCTGAGCTCGGCGTCCAGTTCGTGTCCGTGTGCGCTGAGGCGCTCGAAGAGGCCGAGGGACTCCTTGAGGGACTCGTCCTCGGTCACGCCCGCGTGCAGGGCGTCCTGCGTGGCGCGCATCGATGTGCGCAGCTTCAGCCGCAGCTGGGCGATTTCGCCGGCGGGTCCGGGCTGCGCGAAGGACTTGGCCCGCAGAGTGTGGTCCTCGACCGTGCGGCGGGCCTGGGTGATGGTGCGGTCCACTCCACGCTTGGCCGCGCCGACCACCTTCACCGTGGCGTAGGCGCCGAGCGCCACGAAGAGCACGAAAAGCAGGGCGACCACTGCGAACACTGCTTCCACGAGCTCCTCCTCGGACAGGTCGGCACGTTGCGCGCCGCTCTTCAACGGTAAACGCAACAGGCAGGCCCGGAGTTCCAGAAAAACCCCGAACCTGCCCGTAGGGGACGACCCCGATACGCTCCCGCCCGGCCCTTCCCGCGCCGCGACGCGAAGACCTGGGCCAGGACGCGAAACCTGAGCCAGGAGCCGAAAACCTACGCCGGAACGATGTTCACCAGCTTCGGCGCACGCACGATCACCTTGCGGATCCCCGCCCCGTCCAGCGCCGCCACGACCTTCTCGTCGGCCAGCGCGACCTTCTCCAGTTCGCCCTCGGAGATGGACGGCGAGACCTCCAGGCGAGCCTTGACCTTGCCCTTGACCTGGACCACGCAGGTCACGGTCTCGTCCACGACGTACGCCGGGTCGGCGACCGGGAAGTCCTGGTGGACGACCGAGTCGGTGTGGCCCAGCTTGCGCCACAGTTCCTCGGCGATGTGCGGGGCCAGCGGGGCGACCAGCAGCACCAGCGGCTCGGCCACGGAGCGCGGCACCGGACCGCCCGCCTTGGTCAGGTGGTTGTTCAGCTCGGTGATCTTGGCGATGGCGGTGTTGAACCGCAGGCCGTCCAGGTCCTGGCGCACTCCGTCGATCGCCTTGTGCAGGGCGCGCAGGGTGGCCTCGTCGGGCTCGGTGTCGACCACTGCCAGTGAGCCGGTGGCCTCGTCGACGATGTTGCGCCACAGCCGCTGCAGCAGCCGGAACTGGCCCACCACCGCGCGCGTGTCCCAGGGCCGGGACACGTCCAGCGGGCCCATGGCCATCTCGTACAGGCGCAACGTGTCCGCGCCGTACTCGGCGCTGATCTCGTCCGGAGTGACCGCGTTCTTCAGGGACTTGCCCATCTTGCCCAGCAGCCGGGAGACCTTCTCGCCCTGGTAGTAGTAGGCGCCGTCGCGCTCCTCCACCTCGGCGGCCGGTACGGCGATGCCGCGGCTGTCGCGGTAGACGTAGGCCTGGATCATGCCCTGGTTGAACAGCTTGTGGAACGGCTCGGCCGAGGACACGTGCCCCAGGTCGTACAGGACCTTGGACCAGAAGCGGGCGTACAGCAGGTGCAGTACGGCGTGCTCGGCGCCGCCGACATACAGGTCGACGCCGCCGTGCGGCTGGCCCTCGCGGGGGCCCATCCAGTACTGCTCGATCTCCGGGTCGACCAGCTTCCGGTCGTTGTGCGGGTCCAGGTAGCGCAGCTCGTACCAGCAGGAACCGGCCCAGTTGGGCATGGTGTTGGTCTCACGCCGGTACTGGCGCGGACCGCGGCCGTCGCCCAGGTCCAGTGTGACGTTGACCCAGTCCTCGTTGCGGGACAGCGGCGTCTCCGGGGACGTGTCCGCGTCGTCGGGGTCGAACGTGCGCGGCGAGTAGTCCTCGACCTCGGGCAGTTCCAGCGGCAGCATCGACTCGGGCAGGGCGTGGGCGACGCCCTCCTCGTCGTAGACGATCGGGAAGGGCTCGCCCCAGTAGCGCTGCCGGCTGAACAGCCAGTCACGCAGCCGGAAGTTGACGGTGCCCTCACCGACGCCGGACGACTCCAGCCACTCGGTGATGCGCGCCTTGGCCTCGGCGACGCCCAGGCCGTCCAGGCTGATCTCGTCGTTGGACGAGTTGATGATCTTCGCGTCGTACGACGCGAAGGCGTCCTCCCACGTCGAGGTGTCCGTGCCCCGGCCGTCGGTCGGCTCGACGATGCAGCGGATCGGCAGCTCGAAAGCGCGCGCGAACTCGAAGTCGCGCTGGTCGCCGGCCGGAACGGCCATGATCGCACCGGTGCCGTAGCCCATCAGCACGTAGTCGGCGATGAAGACCGGGACCTGCTCGCCGTTGACCGGGTTGGTCGCGTACGCGCCGATGAAGACGCCGGTCTTGTCCTTGGCCTCGGCCTGCCGCTCGACGTCGGACTTCGAGGCGGCCTGCGCGCGGTACGCGGCAACGGCCTCGGCCGGGGACGCGTGACCGCCGGTCCACACTTCGTGGGTGCCCTCGGGCCAGGCCTGCGGGGTGAACTTCTCGACCAGGGGGTGCTCGGGGGCCAGCACCATGTAGGTCGCGCCGAACAGGGTGTCGGGGCGGGTGGTGAAGACCGTGATGCGCTCGCCGTCGATCGGGAAGTCGACGCGCGCGCCCTCGGAGCGGCCGATCCAGTTGCGCTGCTGCAGCTTGATGGCCTCGGGCCAGTCCAGCGCCTCCAGGTCGTCCAGCAGCCGGTCGGCGTAGGCGGTGATGCGCATGTTCCACTGGCGCAGCTTGGCCTTGAAGACCGGGTAGTTGCCGCGCTCGGAGCGTCCGTCGGCGGTGACCTCCTCGTTGGCCAGCACGGTGCCCAGGCCCGGGCACCAGTTGACGGGCGCGTCGGAGGCGTACGCCAGGCGGTACTCGCTCAGGACGTCGGCGCGCTCGGCGGCGCTCAGTTCGCTCCACGCGCGCGTGTGGCCCGGTACGGGGCGCTCACCGGACTCGAACCGGGCGACCAGCTCGGAGATCGGGCGGGCCTTGTCGGCCTCGTCGTCGTACCAGGAGTTGAAGATCTGCAGGAAGATCCACTGGGTCCACTTGTAGTAGTCCGGGTCGATCGTGGCGAACGACCGGCGCCTGTCGTGGCCCAGGCCCAGCCGGCGCAGCTGGGACGTCATGTTCTCGATGTTGGCCTCGGTGGACACCCGCGGGTGCGTGCCGGTCTGCACGGCGTACTGCTCGGCGGGCAGGCCGAAGGCGTCGAAGCCCAGGGTGTGCAGCACGTTGTGGCCGGTCATGCGCTGGAAGCGCGCGAAGACGTCGGTGGCGATGTAGCCCAGGGGGTGGCCGACGTGCAGTCCCGCACCGGAGGGGTACGGGAACATGTCCATGATGAACTTCTTGGGCCTGGCGACCAGCTCCGCATCCCCGGCCAGGTCGCCCTTGGGGTTCGGTGCCGCGTAGGTGCCCTCCGCGTCCCAGACGTCCTGCCAGCGTGCCTCGATGTCGGCCGCCATGGCGGCCGTGTAGCGGTGCGGCGCGGCCACCTCGGCGGTGACAGCGGGGTTCGTCTCGCTCATGATCCTCAAAGCTCCATCGATCGTCTCTGCCGGCGGCTGTGATTCAGGAAACGAAAAATCCCCTCACACAGGAGGGGACGCCGCGCCGATGCCGACCGCGGTCTCTCACCAGCGGTCGGGACTGATCAGCGCGGCCCGCTAAGCAGAAGGCGTACGGCACGCATGCGGTTAGGGTACCGCAGCGCTTGAGCACAACGCGACGCGCTTACGTATGCCTCCTTGGCACCGGGTGCTGCCCTCACAGATCCTGTCGGGCGCCACTGATCACACGTGACAACAACTGAATCCAGGCCAAAGGTTACTTCGCGTAACAGCCACTAAGGGACATCACACCGCCCCATCGTCATTTGATAACAACGCAATAACCCAAACCACGTACCCACCGGTATGGCGCCACTTAAAGTGCGGCAGCGGGACCGCTTTCCCGAAACTGCTCGGAGTTGCCCCCATGAACCCTCGTCGTAGTAACAGCTCACTCCCCCAGCCGGGCCGATCGGCCTATGGGGTGGCGTCGGCTGTCGTCCTGCTCCTGATACCCGTGGTCGTGCTGGTCGGAGGCGACCGCTTCCGCGACTTCCTGAACTTCGGCGCGGGCGTCCTGTCCCTCGTATCGCTCAGCTGTTCGGTGATCTGGGGCCTGGTCGCCCAGGACCGGATCTTCCTGCACACACGCCAGCGCATCATCGGGCAGGCGGTGCACCGGACGACCGCGGTCGCCTCGATCGCGTTCCTGCTGCTGCACATCACCACCAAGATCGCCCTCGACCACACCCAGCTGATCGCCGCGCTGATCCCCTTCTCGCTCGGCGTGACCGGCATCGAGGGCCTGATCGGTCTCGGCTCCCTGGCCGGCCTGCTCATGATCTTCGTGGGCATCACCGGTGCCCTGCGCAGCAGGTTCGCCTCCCCCGCCCCGGTGGCCGCCCGCTGGCGCGCCATGCACATGCTGGCCTACCCGGCCTGGTGCGCGGCGCTGATCCACGGCCTGTACGCGGGCCGCACGGCGAAGCCGATCTTCGTGATCATGTACGGCCTGTCCGTGCTCGGCGTCACCGCCGCACTCGCCCTGCGCGCCGCCCCGCGCCCGGTCAAGCGCAAGGTCGCCGACCGCATCGCCGCGATCATGGGCACCTCGGAGCGGCCGGGCCGCGAAGACCTGGACGCCAGCCGGGCCCGGGTGGCTGCGGAGTCCACGGGCTCCCTCCCGGGCTACGAGAACCAGCGGGGCGCGCGCTCCCAGACACGCTCCAACCCCGCCTACGGGGCCCCGGCGGCCCCCGCGGCCCCCGAGCCCGCGAACGGCTTCGCGGCCGCCTACCGCGCCGTCTCCACACCTCCACGCGCGCGTCAGGAGCCGTTCGCGGCCGACCAGACCGCGCGCATGGACCTGCCGATGGACATGCAGCCCACGGAGGCGATCCCGCGCATGGACGGCGGCGGCAGCACCTCGGGCAGCTGGCCGATCCCGTCCCCGCCGCCGGTGGGCGAGGCACCCCCGTCGGCCTACGACCCGCTCAACGACACCGGATTCAACATCCCCGCCTACGGCAACGCGGGCGCGTCCGGCTACGGCTCGAGTGATGTGTACGACACCGCTGAGACAAACACCCTCTACGGCGCGTACTACCCCGATGACACGTACAACAACAGCGGTCCCGCCACTGAACCAGCACCCGGTGCCTCGCACGACTTCGACGCACCGGGTTCGGGCGAACCTTGGAACATGCCTTCCGGAGGCTATAGGTGAACGAGGCCCTGCCCGACGTCCCAGAAGTCCGCGTGGTCGGTCTTCCCCAGCTCACGTCGGGTTTCGACCTTGTCGAAAGACTTGATCTGCCCATGCACCTGAAGGTGCACGGGCCGCTCGAACCGATGGGCGGAGAGCAGCTCGCGCAGCTCTCCGAACGCATCAACCTGAAGGGCCGCGGCGGCGCGGGCTTCCCCTTCCACAAGAAGCTGCGCTCGGTCGCCGAGGCGGCGATCAAGCGCGGCGTACGGCCGGTCGTCGTCGTCAACGGCAGTGAGGACGAGCCGGCCTGCCGCAAGGACACGGTGCTGATCAACCGTGCCCCGCACCTCATCCTGGACGGCGCGCTGCTGGTCGCCGAGGCCCTGGGTGCCCGCACGCTCGTGGTGGGGGTCACCCGGGAGTCGACCCAGCGCTCCATGGAGGCCGCGCTCGCCGAACGCGGCCTGAGCAACAGCCGCCGGTCCGCCCTGCGCGCGAGCGTGCAGCGCAACCCGGTGCGCATGGTCACCGGCGCCGCCGCGTCGCTGATCCGTTCCATCGACGGCGGCCCGGCGATCCCTCCCGGCCGCAAGGTCAGCGCCTCGCAGAACGGCGTCGGCGGCGCCCCCACCCTCCTGTCGAACGCCGAGACGTTCGCCCAGCTCGCCATCGCCGCCCGCATCGGCCCGGAGCGTTACGGCAACACCGGCCTCTACGACGAACCCGGCACCGTCATGCTCACGGTCTCCGGTGCGGTCGCCCGCCCCATGGTGATCGAGGTCCCCACGGGTGTGCCGTTGCGTTACGTCCTTCAGCTCGCCGGCGCCCCGCCCGTACCGCAGGGCGTGCTGACCGGCGGCTACCACGGCAAGTGGATCGACGCGGCGACGGTCAACGAGGCGATCGTCTCCCGCAACTCCCTGGACGCGGTGGGCGGCGCGCTCGGCGCCGGCGCGATCCTGCCGATCAGTCAGGAGACCTGTCCGCTGGGCGAGTCGCTGCGGGTGGCGCAGTGGCTGGCGGAGGAGAGCGCGGGGCAGTGCGGTCCCTGCTACCTCGGACTGCCGGCCGCCGCGCGCGGCATGGAGGACATCATCAACGGCGGCGGACCGGCTGCCCTGGAGGCCCTCAAGCAGGTCGCCAAGAACGTGAAGCGGCGCGGCGCGTGCTCGCACCCGGACGGCTCCGCGATGTTCCTGGAGTCGACGATCAAGGCGTTCACCGACGACCTGGCCGCGCACGTCCTCGGAAACGGCTGCGGAAGGCCCGTGGAGGGCGTTCTGCCGCTCTTCGAGGGCGGCAAGGCCCCCATGGGCATCCCGGGCGGCCAACAGGACGAGGAGACCGGTCCCAGCCGTCAGAAGATCTACGTCGACTGGACGCTGTGCCGGGGCCACGGACTGTGCGCCGACATCCTCCCCGAGGTCTTCGAACTCGGCGCGGACGGTTTCCCGACCGTGGCACAGGCCCAAGTGCCGCGCTACGCCGAGGCGAAGGCGCTGCGCGCGGTCCGCCGCTGCCCCGCGCTGGCCCTGCGCATCGAGGAGGACACGCGCGGACAGGCTCCGTCCCGCAACCTCCCGGTCCTCTCCCAGGGCCGCGGCCGCCGGGCCCTGGGCCGCTGAGCCCGACGCACCACGAAGGGGCCGCCCGAGAACGGGCGGCCCCTTCGCTGTGGCCATGGAGCGCCGGTCCGCCAACCGGCCCCGGAAACGCGAAGATCCCGCCGGATCGAGTTGATCCGGCGGGATCTGACTGTGGAGCTAAGGAGAATTGAACTCCTGACCTCCTGCATGCCATGCAGGCGCTCTACCAACTGAGCTATAGCCCCTTGCGGTGTCCGCCCGGTTTCCCCGGCGGCGACGCCAACATTACCGGGCCACCGGGGGGAGCACCAAATCGTTTCCACCCTGTCTGAATTGAGGGGTTGTGTCCACTCGCTCCGTGACATCACAGCCGTGACATCACAGCCTGGCCTCACAGCGTGACATCACGCCGTGACATCACGCTGTGACGAACGAATAGAACCGCTTGAGCGTGCAGTGCTCCTCGAGGAGCCGCCCGTAGATCGGCTCGCCCTCCAGTTCGCGGTACGTCTCGATCGGGTCGCCTTTTATGATCAGCGCCCGGGCGCATTCCTCGCACCAGTACTGGTAGTCGGGGTTGACCGGCTCCATGTCACGGACGATCGGCGTACCGCTGCCGCACCAGTCGCACTTTCGCCTGTGTGCACCCATCGATCAGCTCCAGCTGTGGCCGCAGGCCGTGCACACGTAGGAAACTCCGCCGTTGTCGCCGAGCACTTGGGCCACATGAACAGAACCGCAGGAAGGGCAGCTGAGACGAATCACCGTGTCCTGTGTCGACGCTGCATCAAGGAGGTGGCCGATCTCCTTGAGGATGCTCGCAGGCATCACTGCTCCCTCCCGTCGGGCCGCGCCCCCTTCCGGCCGTTTGATTCTGCCACGGCCGGACCAATACGGTCAGCGACGCCTCAGTACCAGTCCGGACACGGCACCCACCGCGGCGGTTCCGGCCAGCGCGAACATGCACGCCAACAGCGCCTCCGCAGAGGTATACGCCCCGAGGCCCCGGAGTGACTCAAGCCGGTTCAAGAACAGTGTGCCGAACGCCGCGACTCCGATCAGCTGGCCGAGCTGTGTGACGGTGGCGAGCAGACCGCTGGCGTCCGCCGCGTTCTCGGGCGCCACCGTCGCCAGCGCCCGGGTGAGCGTCGGACTGAAGGCGAGCGCGAGACCGACGCCCACGCCGGCGTACGCGACGTACAGCAGCGCACCTCCCTCGTCGCCGCCCTTCAGGTCCAGGCCCACGCCGGCGACGGCCAGCGCGGTGATCACGAATCCGGCCGGGGTCAGCGCACGCTGCCAGGACACGGGCCAGTTGCGCCAGGTCAGGCCGACCAGGCCGAAGACGACGGCGGTCGGCGCGAAGGTGAGCCCCGCCCGCAGCGGGCTGTAGCCGAGGCCGCCCTGGACGTGCAGGGTCAGCGCGAACAGGAAGCCTCCGTTGACGGCCATGACCGCCGTGATCCGGAACACGGCGAGCGCCATGCCGGGGTGACGCAGTACACGGGGTGCGATCAGCGGGGCGCCGCCGCGCAGGGCCAGCCGGGACTCGTACGCGCAGAACAGCCCGAACAGCAGTGCGCCGACGCCCAGCGACAGCCAGGACCACAGCGGCCAGTCCTCCTCCTGCCCGAGCACCAGCGGCACCGTGAACAGCGACACCGCCGCCCCGAGCAGCACCAGGCCGGGCAGGTCGAGGCCGCGGGCCGGTTCCCGTGCCGCCGCCTTGTCGCCGGGCAGCAGGACGTGACCGCCGACGACCAGCAGCACGAGGCCGACGGGCACGTTCACGAGGAACACCGGCCGCCAGCCGGTGCCGAACAGGTCGGCGCTGACCAGGATTCCGCCGACGACCTGCCCGGCGGCGGCCCCGACGGCGAGCACCGCCGAGTAGGCGCCGAGCGCCTTGACCCTGGCCTCGCCGGTGAAGTGGCGCTGGATCAGACTGAGCACCTGAGGGATCATCACCGCCGAACCGGCGCCCTGGACCAGGCGAAAGACGATCAGTTCGGTGACGCCCTGCGCGAGACCGCAGGCGAGCGAGGCCGCCGTGAACACGGCGAGGCCCGCGAGGTGGATTCGACCGTGGCCGAACCGGCCGCCGAGGCGGGCGCCGGTGATCAGCAGCACGGAGTAGGTGATGGCGTAACCGGCGATCACCAACTGCAGTTCGCCGCCCGACGCATGGAGGTCGGTGCCGATGGTGGGCGCCGCGACGTTCACGATGAACACGTCGAGCAGCGCCATGAACTGGGCCGCGAGAACCAGCGTCAGCAGCGACCGGGGCCGATTGTCAGTGCCGGGCGCTTTACTGATGACATCGCCTCCGGCCGGCAGCGGCAGGGGTGTGGGACCCGGTCCCGTCCTGGGTGTTGTCGTCATGCCCGTGAGCCTGACGCCCCTGGGACACGGGTGCCGAGTGCCCGCTGATGCTGGTACTGACAGCACCTGGCAGGGGGCCGGCCGGACCTCGACGATGGGGGATGTGACGATGGGGACGACACAGCGCCGACGACCCGAGCTGGCCGCCTTCCTGCGCAACAGGCGCGCCCGTGTGACACCGCAGGACGTGGGCATGCCGCCGGGCTTCCGGCGCCGCACACCGGGCCTGCGCCGGGAGGAGGTCGCCCAGCTCTCGGGCGTGGGGATCACCTGGTACACGTGGCTGGAACAGGGGCGGCCGATCAACGCCTCCGCGCAGGTCCTGGACGCCGTGGCGCGCACCCTGCGGCTCGACCCACCGGAGCGCGAGCACCTCTACCATCTCGCCGAAGTCCCGTACACGCCCACGCCGGAGGCCCTCGCCCAGAGGATCGGCCCGGAGGTCCAGGGCATCATCGACGCCCTCGATCCGCGCCCGGCGGTGGTCTACAACTCCCGGTACGACATCCTGGCCGCCAACCGCGTCTACCGGAACCTCTTCTTCACCAAGCCGGTCCCGGCGGACCGCACCCCCAACGCGCTGTGGCGGCTGTTCACGTACTCCGAGGAGGACTGTCCCCTGATGTTCCGGGAGACGGAGCTGCCGGTGATGGTGGCCACCCTGCGCGCGGCCTACGGACTGCACGCCGGGGAGCCGGCCTGGGAGGACTTCATACGCGGGCTCTCGGCAGCCAGTCCCCTCTTCGTGCGGCTGTGGGAGAGCGGCGACGTGGCGGAGCCCGGGCGGCGGGTGAAGGTCTTCCGGCACGCGGAGGCGGGCGAGCTGCGGATGACGTCGTTGTCGCTGTCGGTCAACGGCATGCCGGAGTGCCGGATCGTGGTCTACACGCCGGACGACGAGGAGACGGAGCGGCGCACGGCTGCGCTGAGGGAGTCGGCGAACACGAAAGATCCCGTCTCATGAGAGACGGGATCTTTCTGGACGATCTTTGACAACTCAAGAGAGTGTCGATCCGTGGAGCTAAGGAGAATTGAACTCCTGACCTCCTGCATGCCATGCAGGCGCTCTACCAACTGAGCTATAGCCCCTTGCGCCACGCGGCGGAGCCGCATGGTGTCTCGCCCCGCTCGGCGGGGCGAACAAGAAGAACTTTAGCCTGCGACCTGCCGGAAAGTGAAATCCGGGTTCCCGGGTCCGCGGGGCCGCTCAGTCGTCGTCGCCGAGCACCGGCTCCGGAAGGGTGCCGGCGTTGTGCTCGAGCAGGCGCCAGCCGCGGGCGCCCTCGCCGAGAACGGACCAACAGCAGTTGGAGAGTCCGCCGAGGCTCTCCCAGTGCTGGGACTCCAGGGCGAGGAGACGACCGATGGTGGTGCGGATCGTGCCGCCGTGGCTGACCACGACCAGCGTGCCGTCGTCGGGCAGCTTCTCGGCGTGCCGCAGCACGACGGGGGCCGCACGGTCGGCGACCTCGGTCTCCAGTTCACCGCCACCGCGGCGCACCGGCTCACCGCGCTTCCACGCGGCGTACTCGTCGCCGTGCCGGGCGATGATCTCCTCGTGCGTCAGACCCTGCCAGACGCCCGCGTAGGTCTCCCGCAGGCCCTCGTCGTGGGTCACCTCCAGGCCGGTGAGCGCGGCGAGCTCGGCTGCCGTGTTCGCGGCCCGCTGGAGGTCGGACGCGACGATCGCGTCGGGCTGCAGGGAGGCGAGCAGCCGGGCGGCGCGGCGGGCCTGGCCGACGCCGGTCTCGGTGAGCTCCACGTCCGTGGTGCCCTGGAAGCGACGCTCCACGTTCCACAGGGTCTGGCCGTGCCGCCACAGGATGAGGCGGCGGCCCCGGCCCGGCCTGCGCCCGGCGCCCGACGGTGCGCTCACCGCAGCTCCCCGAACTCGGCGGTGTCCTCCTCGGCCTGCAGCTTGGCGTGCTCCTCGCCCTTGCCGCGGGTGGCCCTGGCGTCGGCGGGCAGCTCGATCTCGGGGCAGTCCTTCCACAGCCGCTCGAGGGCGTAGAAGACGCGCTCCTCGCTGTGCTGGACGTGGACGACGATGTCGATGTAGTCGAGCAGGATCCAGCGGGCCTCGCGGTCGCCCTCACGGCGCACCGGCTTGGCGCCGAGCTCCTTCGAGAGCCGCTCCTCGATCTCGTCGACGATCGACTTGACCTGACGGTCGTTGGGGGCGGAGGCCACGAGGAAGGCGTCCGTGATCGACAGGACGTCGCTGACGTCGTAGGCGATCACATCGTGGGCGAGCTTGTCGGCGGCCGCCTGGGCGGCGGTGGTGATGAGCTCCAGGGAGCGGTCAGTCGCGGTCACTGCATGGCTTTCGGTCGGCGGTCACTTGGCCTCAAGGGTCTCACGGACCGCCGAGCACACCCCACGTGATGGTGTCTTCACGTGGGGTGCCGCCGTCGTGCACGCGGGGCGCTGTCCTTTTCGAGCCCTGTCTAGGAGGCAGACGCCGGCTTGTAGTCCTGGCCGAGGACCACGGCGACGTCGCCCGAGGAGACCGTTCCCTTGCTGACGGAGGTGGCCGGCAGGCCCAGGGTCTTGGCGACCTCGGTGGCGTTGTCCTTGTCGGCGGCGTCGGCGTAGACGACCTTGGAGGAGGCCCGGGCGGCGGTGGCCGTGCCGCCGTCCAGGAAGGTGAAGCCGCCGTTGAGGAGGACGACACGGGCCTTGCCGGTGTTGTCCTTGACGCCGCTGGCGTTCTGTACGGACACGCTGACGGCCGCGTCCTTGTCGGGGCTCTTCGCGGTGCCGCCGAGGACGTCCTTGACGACGCTCGCGCTGGCCTCGGCGCTCAGGGTGCCGTCGTTCTGGACGGGCATCAGGGCCGTCTTGTAGTCGCCGCCCTTGGCGCGGTCGGCGAGCTTGGCGAGGAAGGTGCCCAGGACGTTGTCGGTCAGCGGTGGCTCGAGGATCTGCGCCAGCGTCTGCACGGTGGTGGTGGCGGCCGTGGGGTCGGAGGACAGCTTGCGCAGCACGCCCTGCATGACCTGCCCGAACCGCTCCAGCTGGGCGTTCTGGGCCTCTCCGGAGGCGCGGTAGGTGGCGTAGGCGACGGCCATCTTCCCGCTGAGGGTCTGCGCCTTCCCCTTGCGCACCAGGGGCGCCTGGCCCTTCTTCTTGGCGGCCGGGTCGGGCACGTCGGCGTTGGTGTCGACGTCGATGGTGCCGACGAGGTCGACGAGGTTCTCGAGGTAGGGGGTGTCCAGGCGCCAGGTGCCCTCGATGTCGGTGCCGAGGACGGTGTCGAGGGAGTCACGGGTACCGGAGGAGCCGTCGTCGTCGACCGACTTGGCGAGGGTGGTCGTGGTGCCGTCGTCGTCGGTCACGACGAGGGAGTTGGGCAACAGGACGGTGGTGCCCCGCTTCGTGGTGGTGTTGTCGACGAGCAACGCCGTGGAGGTGCCGCCCTTCGAGGTGTTGTGCAGGTGGACGACGATCACGTCGCGGTTCTGCGCGCCGACGGCCGCCGTGGTGCCGGTCTTCTTGTCGGAGGACGACAGGCCGGGCAGCTTCCCGGCGAACCAGAGGTAGCCCACCCCGCCGACCGCGACCAGCGCCATCACCACGACGAAGGCGATGAGCCGGCTGCGGGCGCGGCGCTTGGCCTCCTCGCGGCGCTCGGTGCGGTTCTCGGTGAAGTTCAGCCAGTCGATGACGTCCTCGGAGTCGCCGTCGGGCTCCTCCACGAACGCGAACTGCTCGGTGCGGTAGTCACGCTCGCCCTCGCCCGCCGGGGCCCCGCCCGGCTGGCCGTGGGGATCCGGACCCGCTCCGGCGCGCTGGTCCCGCCCTGGGGCCGCCGGTTCCTGGACCGGGCCGGCCTGCTGCGGGATGTAGGCGGTCTGCTCGGCGACCCGGGGCTGCTGCCCGCTGACGGCGGTCCGGCCGTAGGGGTCGTACGAGGGTGCCGGGCCGCCGGTCTGCTGGGCGCCGTACGGGTCGTAGGGCGGCACGGGCGCCTGCTGGCCGATGCCGTACGGGTCGTACGCCGGTGTCTGCTGCCCGCCCTGGGTGTACGGGTCGTATCCGTAGCCCTGCTGGGTGTAGGGGTCGTACGGCTGCTGCGGAGGTTGCTGGGACCGTGGCTGTTCGGGCTGGTTCTGCTGGGTGTGGGCTTGCTGCGGCTGGGCCTGCTGGTAGACAGGCCGACCGTACTCGTCATAGCCGACGATCTCGTACTGGTCGTCCTGACGGCCGCCGTATCCCGCGTCGTATCGGTCGTTCACCGGTGCCCCTCTCGGCTCACTCGCCGCGGTACAGCTCGCGCTTGTCGATGTAACGCACGACTCCGTCCGGCACCAGGTACCAGACGGGGTCGCCCTTGGCGACTCTCGCACGGCAGTCGGTGGAGGAGATGGCCAGGGCGGGGACCTCGACGAGCGAGACGCCGCCCTCGGGGAGGCCGGGATCGGAAAGGACGTGGCCCGGCCGGGTGACCCCGATGAAGTGCGCGAGGGAGAACAGCTCCTCCGTGTCCCGCCAGGTCAGGATCTGGCCGAGCGCGTCGGCGCCGGTGATGAAGAAGAGGTCGGTGTCGGGGTTGAGCGCCTTCAGGTCGCGCAGGGTGTCCGTGGTGTAGGTCGGGCCGCCGCGGTCGATGTCGATACGGCTGACGGAGAACTGGGGGTTCTCGGCGGTCGCGATGACCGTCATCAGATAGCGGTCCTCGGCCGGGGTGACCTTGCGGTGGGACTTCTGCCACGGCTGCCCGGTCGGGACGAACACCACCTCGTCCAGGTGGAACTGCGCGGCGACCTCGCTGGCCGCCACGAGGTGCCCGTGGTGGATCGGGTCGAACGTGCCGCCCATGACGCCGAGCCGCCGCTTGCCCGGGTTCGACGGAGCGTTGCCCGGACCGACCGGCAGCCGCTTCCCGCCACCGCTCACCGAACCGCCTCCGACGCCACCGCTCGTCGAGCCTCCGGGGCTCGGCGGACCGTCGCCGGCGGAGACCGCCGGACCGGACCCGGCAACGCTCGAACCGTCGCCGGCAGCTCGCGTCCGACCGTTCCCGGTGTCACCCGCCCCGTTTCCGGCACCGCTCGTACCGCTGCCCGCGGTGTACTCCGGGCCGATACCGGTGGCGTTCACCGGACGGTCTTCCGTGCCGCTCGGCGTGTCATTCGCCGGACCGGTAGGCATGTCCTGCTCTCCCATGCGTGCAGACCCTACCGGCCCGACCTGAGGGCCCCGGCCGATGGATCCCTCGGGACGGCCCGGGAAAAGGGCCCTGCCGAACTCGTACCGGACTCGTGCCGGACGTCCGCCGAGCCGCCGGCGTGCTCAGCGGTCGCGGTTGAAACGGGTGGTGATCCACAGCAGAAGCAGCAGGACGAAGAGGGCACCGCCGCCGGTCAGCAGGGGATTGAGGCTCTCGTGGTTGCCACCGTGCTCCCCGCCCTCGGCGGCGAGGGTGACCAACTGGGCAGCGGCGCTGTGGAAGTTCATCTTCGGCAGGACCTATCCGGTGTGGGCGGGATAAAGATGTCGGCCCATCGTAAGCGGACCGCGCAAGAGCGATCACGGCGACTCCGCCGTTGAGGCCCCGGGGTGCGCTCTCGCCGGCCTTCGGCGTTCTCCCGTCGGCCTCCGACGCCTTCCGGACCGCTCGTAGGCATCCGTCCCACGTCGGCCGTCGAAGGAACCTTCGCGTCGTCTCAGTCGTCTTTCCGCCTGTAGCCCCGCAGCAGGAACCACGCGGTGAGGGCACAGCCCAGCACCATCACGACCAGGACGATCCGGAGCAGGTTCCCGGTCCCTTGCTGCACGGCGACGCTCGCGGCCTCGGTGAGCCAGGCGGATGGGGGGTTGTGCTCCATGGCGCGGAACTCCTTCGCTGTAGTGCCCGCCCACGGTAACTCCGCCTAGGCTGGGCTCTGCTTCGGGGGCGCAAAGGGCCGCACAAAGGTCCGCAAAGGGCCACTCACACGCACATGGGGGAAGACATGTCCGACGGCCACCAGCAGAACGGACGCGAGAACGTGCCGAGCAGGCAGCGCAGGCGCTTCCCGGGGATCTCCTCGCGTGCGTACGAGCACCCGGCCGACCGCTCCGCCCTGGTGGCGCTGCGCAAGCTGAGCGGGTTCGACACTGTCTTCAAGGCGCTCAGCGGTCTGCTGCCCGAGCGCAGTCTGAGGCTGCTGTTCCTGTCCGACTCCGTGCGCGTCTCCGACCAGCAGTTCGCACACCTCAACGACATGCTGCGGGACGCCTGCTACATCCTGGACCTGGAGAAGGTCCCCCCGATGTACGTCAACCAGGACCCGCAGCCCAACGCGATGTGCATCGGCCTGGACGAGCCGATCATCGTCGTCACCACGGGACTCGTCGAACTGCTCGACGAGGAGGAGATGCGGGCGGTCGTCGGTCACGAGGTGGGACACGCGCTGTCCGGCCACTCGGTCTACCGGACCATCCTGCTGTTCCTGACCAGCCTCGCGCTGAGGGTGGCCTGGATCCCCCTGGGCAATCTCGCGATCATGGCGATCGTGACCGCGCTGCGCGAGTGGTTCCGCAAGTCGGAGCTGTCCGCGGACCGCGCGGGCCTGCTGGTCGGCCAGGACCTCACCGCGTCCATGCGCGGCCTGATGAAACTCGCCGGCGGCAACCACCTGCACGAGATGAACGTGGACTCGTTCCTGAAGCAGGCGGAGGAGTACGAGGCCGGGGGTGACCTGCGCGACTCCGTGCTGAAGATCCTGAACGTGCTGCCGCGCTCCCACCCCTTCACCACCGTGCGGGCCGCCGAGCTGAAGAAGTGGTCCGAGTCCCGGGACTACCAGCGGATCATGGACGGCCACTACCCGCGGCGCAGCGAGGACAAGGACACCTCGGTCACGGACTCGTTCCGCGAGTCGGCGGCGAGCTACGCCACCAACGTCAAGACCTCCAAGGACCCGCTGATGAAGCTGGTCAGCGACATCGCCGGCGGGGCCGGGGACCTGGGCGGCCGGGTCCGGCGCGGCTTCGGCGGCTTCACGAGCTCGCCGTCGCCGGAGGACCAGCCGCCGAGGGACCAGCCGCCGAACGGCACCTCCCCGAGCGACGAGAACTGATCGACGCCGGACATCACACCTTCGGCTGCGCGCTCCTCGCCAGCGACCCGCACAGGGCGGGCGCGCTGCCCGTGGCGTACGGGTCCGTGCCGGCCGGGCCGCCCGTCCTGGCGGTCTGGCCGGCGAGCAGCGGATGCAGATGGGCGGTGGAGTCCTCGGCGCAGGACAGCGGCCCGGCCTGGACGTAGGAGACGACGAGCTGGGTGGTGTGCAGCCGCAGGTCGTCGCGGTCGAAGCGGAACTGCAGCTCACGCCGGACCGTGAACAGGGACGTCTGTGCCTTGGCGGTGGCGCCGGCGGGCCGCAGCGCGTAGACGAAGGTGTGGTCCGCGGTCACCTCCAGGGTGGCGGAGTCGGTCTCGGTGGCCTGCAGGGTGCCCTGGACCCTGATCTTCTGGTCCGCCAGCCGGGCGGCGGACGTGTCGAAGCGCACCAGCCATCCGGTGGGCGCGTGCCGTCCGTCGGCGGCCGGCTGGGTGAAACTCTGGTCGAACTGGTCGAGCTGGTCGGTGTCGAGGAGGAGGCGCACGGGGCGGACCTGCTCGCCGGTGAGGACGTCCGGGTCCAGCGAGGAGCGGACGAGGTAGTCCTTGGCGGTGAGGAGCGCGGCGACCACCTGGCTGTCCGAGAAGTGCGCCGTACGCCGGGAGGCAGGCAGCGCTATCCCCTCGGCGCCGATGCGGTACTGGGCGGCCGGGCTGTGCGCGTACAGGTACTCGGGGTCGGGGTGGCCGGGCACCTTGCCCTGCGGGGCCAGCGGGATCACGGTCATCCGCAGGGGCTCGGCGGGCTGCTGGGCGAGGGGAGCCTGGTAGGGGTGGCGTACACCCATGTAGATCGCGGTGCCGAAGGCGACGGCGATCAGCAGGACCAGCATCAGCGCCTGCCGGGGGAACCCGCGGCGCAGCGGCGGCCTGCGGCGTACCGCGGGCGCGTGGTCGGCCATGCGTTCGTGGGCGGAGAACTCCTGGAGGCGGGCAGCACGGACGAACGACTCGTCGAAGACGACGGATCGGTACTCGTCCTCGGCACCTCCGGGGCCGCCCTCGGGTGCCCCCTCAGGTGGTTCTCCAGGCCCTCCCATATCTTCAGGGTAGGTCGCCGGGAGCTCGGGTAAACGCTGTGGTACTCCACAAGTTCTGACAGGTTCTCACCAGGACCGCCGATGACCTGCGGGGAGTCGCTCAGGGCGTGCGTGGGACCGCGGACACGGCCGGCTGGGAGTAGTCGGCGGACGCGGACGGAGCCGCCGCGGTGCCCTGCTCCAGGCCGGTGGAGGCGGGCGGCGGGGGCTGGTCCCGGTCGCCGGAGGAGGCGCTCCGGTAGACCGCGGCGAAGGCCAGCGCGACCATGCCGATGCCCATCACGATGGCGAGCAGCCACGCGACCGGGCGGTGCCAGCGGACCTGTTTGCCGTACGTCCCGGAAGTGCCGTAGCGGCTTTCGAGGACGTCGGGGTCGCCCAGGTCGTCGAAGTCCGGATCATGGCCGAAACCGCTGGGGTCCTCGGAGACGAACCCGTCCTCGTAACGCTCGCCTCTGCTGTGGGCGCGGCGGGCCTCGGCCTCGGAGGCCTCCGCTCTCGCCTGCGCGGCGGCCAGGAGGCGCTCCACGGCGGTCGGCTCGTGCACCACCGCCGCCCGCACGAAGGCCTCGTCGAAGACCACGGAGGCGAACTCTTCGTCCGACACCCCGCGGTCGTGGTCGTCGTCGGGCTCCCAGCCGTCAGGGAACGGCGTGCCCCCCACGTCCTCCGGCACGGATCCAGAGTAGACCTGGGGGGTCAATTTGGGCAGACGGTATGGAAATTCATCCGGTGGATGAGACGCCGTTCCGGCGGCACGGGTCGGCGCCCTGCGTGCCGGTCGGGCGCATGTGCGCGGTCGGCGCCCCCGGGCGTACGCCTCAGCGCCGTACGTGCCCGTCCCCGGTGACGATGTACTTCGTGCTGGTCAGCTCCGGCAGGCCCATGGGACCGCGGGCGTGCAGCTTCTGCGTGGAGATGCCGATCTCCGCGCCGAAGCCGAACTGGCCGCCGTCGGTGAACCGGGTGGAGGCGTTGACGGCGACCGTGGTGGAGTCGACCAGCTGGGTGAAGCGGCGGGCGGCCTGCTGGGATGTGGTGACGATCGCCTCGGTGTGACCGGAGGTCCACAGCCGGATGTGCTCGACGGCCCGGTCCAGGGAGTCCACCACGGCGGCGGCGATGTCGTAGGACAGGTACTCCGTCTCCCAGTCCTCCGGGGTGGCCTCCACGACCGTCGCCTTGGAGTCCTTGGCGTACGCCAGCACCCGCTCGTCGGCGTGCACGGTCACGCCCGCCTCCGCGAGGGCGTCCAGGGCCCGTGGCAGGAACTGGGGGGCGATGTCCTGGTGGACCAGGAGCGTCTCGGCGGCGTTGCAGACGCTGACGCGGTGGGCCTTGGAGTTGATCAGGATGTCGATCGCCATGTCGAGGTCGGCGTTGGCGTCGACGTAGACGTGGCAGTTTCCGGTGCCGGTCTCGATGACGGGGACGATCGACTCGGTGACGACGGTCTGGATCAGGGAGGCGCCGCCGCGCGGGATGAGCACGTCGACCAGGCCGCGGGCCCGCATCAGCTCGCGCACGCTCTCGCGGCTGTCGCCGGGCACCAGCTGCACGGCGTCGGCGGGCAGCCCGGCCCCGCCCACGGCGTCCCGGAGCACCCGCACGAGCGCGCTGTTCGACTCGTATGCGGAGGCCGAGCCGCGCAGCAGGACCGCGTTGCCGGACTTCAGGCACAGCGCCGCCGCGTCCACCGTCACGTTCGGGCGGGCCTCGTAGATGATCCCGACGACACCGAGCGGGACCCGGACCTGACGCAGGTCGATGCCGTTGGGCAGGGTCGAGCCGCGGACGACCTCGCCGACCGGGTCGGGAAGTGCGACGACGTCCCGTACGTCGGAGGCGATGGCCCGCACCCGCTCCGGGGTCAGGGTCAGCCGGTCGATGATCGCCTCGCTGGTGCCGGCCTCGCGGGCCTTGGCGATGTCCTTGGCGTTGGCCTCGACGATTTCGCTCGTACGGACCTCCAGCGCGTCCGCGATGGCGAGCAGCGCGTCGTCCTTCTCGGCCCGCGGGAGCGGCGCGAGGTCGGCGGCGGCGGCCTTGGCACGGTAGGCGGCCCGGGTGACCGGGGACATGGAGTCGTACGGCGAGAGCGTGGTCATGAGGGAAGCCTAGTGCGCCTCACGAGTGCGTCCAGCGGTCATCCCACAGCACGAGACAGGCACCGCTCGGGCGCGGACCGCTCCACCGGACCGCGCGGATGTCCCGGAACCGGACCGCTCAAAAGGGGTGCACGCCCACCGGGGTCGCGGGCGCCGGGCCGTACCCCTCGGAGATGCGCTGGTGGTAGGTCTGGCGGTCGATGACCTCCAGGCCGACGATCTCCCACGGCGGCAGTCCCGCGGTCTGCCGGTGTTCGCCCCACAGGCGCAGGGCGACGGCGGCCGCGTCGTGCAGATCGCGGGCCTCCTCCCAGTACCGGATCTCCGCGTGGTCGTTGGCGTATCTGCTGGTCAGGAGGAAGGGATGGTCGTGGGCCAGCTGTTCGAGGGCGCGCCGGACCTCCGCCAGCGGGGCCTCCTCGCCGGAGACGCTCAGGGTGACGTGCCACAGCCGGGGCAGGTCCTCGGGCTCGCCCTCGTAGCGGGCGCCGGCCGCGACGCTCGTCAGGGCACGCTCCTCGCCGACCGCGCGCGAAGCCCCTGCGGCGCCACCGCCGCCACCGCGGGACGTCGCTACCCCTGTCCCAGGGCGCACTCGTCTCACGACGGCCTCCTTCACGGCACGGAACGACCCCGGGGGTCGGTCGGAATGTGTCCCTGAGACAAAGTTGAGCAGGCCGCACGGGCTCATGGGGCGGTTTTGCGGAACGTCCACCTCAGGGCGACGACCTTGCCAGGTCGTTCACCCCGTTTTCGGGTGTCGCGTGCCGTGAACACGGCTGCGGGAACACCGATCACGGCTCCAGGAGCACCAGGTCGTCCCGGTGGACGACCTCGCGCTCGTACGCGGGGCCCAGTTCGCGGGCGAGTTCCCGGGTGGAGCGGCCGATCAGCCGGGGGATCTCCTTGGCGTCGAAGTTGACCAGCCCGCGGGCCACCGCGTGCCCCTCGGCGTCGCGCAGTTCGACGGGGTCGCCCGCGACGAACTCGCCCTCGACGGAGGCGATCCCGGCCGGCAGCAGGGACTTGCGCCGGTCCACGACCGCCTTCACCGCGCCGTCGTCCAGCGTCAGCGAGCCCTGCGGGGTGGACGCGTGCTGCAGCCACAGCATCCGGTCGGCGGAGCGCTTGTCGGCGGGGTGGAAATAGGTGCCGGTGTCGCCGCCGGACAGCGCCTCGGCCGCGTGGACCGCGCTGGTGAGCACCACGGGGATACCGGCGGCGGCCGCGATCCGGGCCGCCTCGACCTTGGTGACCATGCCGCCGGTGCCGACGCCCGCCTTCCCGGCGTTGCCGATGTCCACCCCGCTCAGGTCGGACGGTGCCCGCACCTCCGCTATCCGCGAGGTTCCCGGCTTGCTCGGGTCGCCGTCGTACACGCCGTCCACGTCGGACAGCAGGACCAAGAGGTCGGCGTGGACGAGGTGGGCGACGAGGGCGGCGAGGCGGTCGTTGTCGCCGAAGCGGATCTCGTCGGTGGCGACGGTGTCGTTCTCGTTGACGATCGGGAGCGCGCCCATCGCCAGCAGTTTGTCGAGGGTGCGCGAGGCGTTGCGGTGGTGGGCGCGGCGGCTCATGTCGTCACTGGTCAGCAGCACCTGGCCGACGCGCACGCCGTAGCGGGCGAAGGAGGCGGTGTAACGGGCCACGAGCAGGCCCTGGCCCACGCTGGCGGCGGCCTGCTGGCGGGCGAGGTCCTTGGGGCGGCGTCGCAGGCCCAGCGGGGCGAGCCCGGCTGCGATGGCACCCGACGAGACCAGCACGACCTCCCGCTCGCCTCCGCTGCGGCTCTTGGCGAGGACGTCGACGAGCGCGTCGACCCGGTCGGCGTCCAGGCCGCCGGCGGCGGTGGTCAGCGACGAGGAGCCCACCTTGACGACGATCCTGCGGGCCTCGCTCACGGCCTGCCTTGCCCCTGCCACGTGCTGTCCGTCCCCTCGCGTCACTCCGGGTGCCCCGCCCGCAATGTACGCGAAGGGGACCACTCACGCGCGTCGGTTCCAGTCCCCGGACAGCACGTGAGAGGGGCCGGCGGCGGCCGTCCCGTCGGCTTCCGGTCACGCGCGTGCCGTCCCGTGGCCGGCGGGCGATGACCCGGTCTTCCGTCATGCGACGACTTCGCAGTGACCGCCGCACGTCTCCCCCGACGGCTCCCGGCGACGACGCTCCGGCGGCGGCCCTGTGGTCGGCGGCCCGGGAGCGCCGGGCCCGGACGGCGGAGCGACGGGCCGCGGAGTTTCCCGGTCGGCGTCAGGTGGTGGCGGGCGCGCCGGGGTCCGTCGCCGCCTCGCGCTGAGACAGGCCATGGATGGGCTCCTTTGCCGCCGCGGCTCGTTCCCTCGGCGGATTCGGGCGGGGGAACAGCGTGCGGCGGACCTTGCGGGCCGCGCCGCGGAGGAACGCGTCGAGGGGGGCCTCGCGGTAGCCGGGGAAGGCGCGGGCCTCGCGGGGGTCGGCGAGGTAGACCGCGTCGGGGATGTCCGCCGCGCGGTCACGGAAGTGGGGATAGGCGAGGTAGAGGCGGCGGCCCTTCTTCTCCAGGACGGCGGGCGCCTCCTTCTTGGCCTTGACGAACGCCACCACGTCCGTGAGGAGGTCGGGCCGTTCGGCCGCCACGAGGTGCAGCCGCAGCCGCTCGTCGACCTTGAGACGGCGTGCGACGTCCTCGTTCCAGTAGGCCTCCATCAGCGGCCTCGCCAGCTCGAACTTGTTCCGGCGGATCTCCTCGCTGTCCGTGAGGAACTTCGGCCCGAACTGCGGGAGCAGCGTCACCAGGAAGGGGCGGACCATCAGCACGTCCCGCTTCGGACCCGGCGGAAGCAGGTCCGCGAGCAGGGTCATCAGGGCGCGCGCGGAGTCGAAGCGCAGGGTGTAACTGCCGCTCCTCGTCACGTGCTTGCCGTCCTCGCGGCCCACCAGGTAGTAGCAGGTGTGGTCGGCGAGCACGGACACGCCGTTCGCCCGCAGATACGCCTCCATCGTGAACAGCGCGTCCTCGCCGGTCCACAGGGACTCGTCGAAGCGCATGCCGTGCCGCTCGATGAGCTCGCGGCGGAACAGTTTCTGGGCGCTCAGGATGAACTTGATGTTGGAGGAGAAGACGTCGGTACGTTTCAGCGTCTTGTCCCACATCGACCGCGGCGCGCTGCGGTTGACGCCCTCGACCTTGCCCAGGACGACGTCCGTGCCGTTCTCGTCGGCCATGGCGAGCATGCGCTGCAGGGCCTCGGGACCGAGCCGGTCGTCTGCGTCGAGGAAGAAGACGTAACGTCCCCTCGCCCTGCCGAGACCGACGTTGCGGGGGCCGCTGGGGCCGCCGGAGTTGGCCTGGCGGATCACGGTGACCGGCATGGGGGCGCGGGCCGCGAACTCCTCGAGGTACTCGCCGGTGCCGTCCGTCGAACCGTCGTCGACGGCGATGACCTCGATGCGCGTGCGGTCGACGGTCTGCGCCTCGACGGATGCCAGGCAGTCGACCAGATACGGCATCGCTTCGTACGCCCCGATGATCACGGTCACATCAGGCTGCGCAACGGTCACTCTTCTCCCCTTGTCACGGAAAATTTCCCCCGTATCGCCTCATCGGCAAGCTGGTAGACGGCCGGCCAGGGGAAGCGGTTGCCTCTTCACCAGGTGCTCGTGAGCCATTTCACATGGTGAATCGACAGGTTGCGGGTAAGGACGGACGCCCTTACATACGCACCAGAGCCCGGTTTCCGAGGATCACTCCTCGAAAACCGGGCTCTGAGGGGAAAAACGCGGGGTCAGCCCGCCGTCACACCGTCCGCCTCGCCCGCCGCCGACGACGGCGAGCCCGGCGCGGGCACCGCGTTCATCAGCTCGGCCTGGGCTTCCGCGGCCTCCGTGGCCGCCTCGGCCGCTCCGGCGTCCACCTCACCGGCGTCCACCACCGCGCCGACCGCCATCCGGGCCTCCTGGCCGGCGTTGCGTGTCTCGGCCTTGATCGCGAGGTTCGCCACCGCGGTGTTGAACTGCTCGATGGAGGGCGGCTCGTCCGGGCCCAGCAGGTACTGCTTCAGTTCCTTGCGGTCCTCGGCCAGCGGGTCGCCCGCCGGATCACGGACCGCGTCCAGCAGTGCGCCCAACTCGACCGCGCTGTTGGACAGGATCACCGCGGCGCGTACGGCCGTGTTCTGCCGCTTGAACTCCTCCGCGCCGACCTCGGCGGAGTCCGTGACCGCGTACGGCTTGCCGCTGGCGATGAAGTCGGAGACCACGCTGGAGATGTCGGAGACCATCGCGTCGGACACGTTGAAGCAGTCGTACAGGCGCGGCTCGGCGCCCGCGATGACCCGGTGCTCCCAGGCGGGGAAGGACCGCCAGTACGTGTCGTTCCACTCGGCGCGCAGCCGGGCGATCTCCTCGTGCTTCTTGACGTCGACCACGCCGTCCCGGGTGGCCTCGGCCTCGTCGCCCTTCTCGCCGCCCTTGCCGACCAGCTCGGCGATCCGGGCCTCGATCCGGGCCAGCTCGGCCTTGGCCTGCTCGTGGGCGGCCGCGTCGGTCGTGAAGCGCGGGTCGGCGGCACGCTGGGTGGCGGCCTTCTCGACCAGGGCGGTGATCCGCCGGTGAGCGGCGGAGGCCTGCGCGCTGACGGTGCCGGTGAAGGGGTGCGGCTTGTACAGGACGCGGACCGGCGGGTCGGCCTTCACCAGCTTCTTCACGATGTTCTCGCCGGCCGACACGATCGAGGTGTTGCCCGGGTTGTCGTCCCAGCCCTCCCAGGTGGGCGCGTACAGCACCGTGGGGCACCGTCCGTCGGCGGCCCCGCCGCGGGAAGCCTCGCGCCCCTCGGCCGCGCCCTGCCAGGTCTGGATCGGCGCCAGTTGGGGGCGGCCGACCTCGACGATGTCCTCGTCGCGGACACCGACGTCGGCGATGGCGTAGCGGTCGCGGCCGGCGCGGCCGGCGGTCCACACCTCGTCGTACACCTTGCTGTACGGGTTGACGCTGGCCAGCTTGTCGCTGTCGCCGTGGCCGATGAAGACGTGCTTCATGGTCGGCACGCGCAGCATGTGGATGTTCTTGCCGACGTTCGCCGCGTACAGCGTCACGCGCACGGTGGACAGGTCCATGTTCATCAGGTGCACCCCTCCGGGCACGCAGATGACGGGGACCGTGGTGGGCGCCAGGTTCTGCAGTATGACCCGCTCACGCAGGATGACCAGCGGCCTGGAGTCCAGTTGCTCCATGGTCTCCAGCCACATGTTGACCTGGTAGGCGGAGTCCTTGGAGCCGGAGAAGTACAGCACCGTCTCCGGCTTGTACTCGCCCAGCCAGTCGTCGACCGCGGACAGGACCTTCGTGGCGTTCGGCGGGATGTTCGCGCCGCGCACGTACGGCATCAGCGCGAGGACGTACAGGGAGCCGAGGGCCAGCGTGATTCCGATGCCGACGAAGCCGACCGGGGCGGAGTCCAGCTCCGCGGCGAGGAGTATGCCGACCACTGCGGCGAGGTCGATGTGCAGCATCTTCTCCGCCGACCGGTTGAGCAGGCCCTGCGGCGGGGCGTCCGGGATGCGGATGCGGGAGGCCAGGTCGACGTTGCGGGTGGCGACCGGCATGCGGCGACGGTTGCGGATCAGGGTCACCAGGGCGCCGTGCGGGGCCTGGAGGCCGTAGAACGCGATGAAGCAGGCGGTCGCGCCGTAGAAGACCAGGCTGTCCGAGAGATCTAGGCGGGCCAGCAGCAGGATCAGCAGGAGCTGTCTGATCAGGAAGCGGATCGACAGGCCTGCGCGCACCTTGCTGAGGCGGTTGATCAGATAGCTGCCCTTGCGGTGCAGATAGTGGTCCGCCAGGTACGTCACGGCGGTCGCGGCCGCGAAAGCGGGAACGCTCGGGACGAGCGCGGCCAGCATGAGGCAGGGATAGCCCAGCATCATGAGGACCGCCGCGGCCAGCTCGGCCGCGCTGCCCACCCGGGCGACGCGAATAGCGGTGGTTATCACGGAGAACCTGCTCTGGGAGGGGTGCCGGTTGCCATTGCCGAAAAGGTCCGGAGAACGGATTGTGAAGACTCCTGGAATTTACGGACTCAGGCCCCTGCGAATGCGCCGGAAACGGGCATCCACAGAGGCCTGAACAACAGAGAAATATTCGCTCGCGATTATGCCACGCCGTCCTGGCGGTCCAGGACACTGGCCAGGGCCGCGTCGAAGCCGGACGCCTGGCCGGCCGACGCCGTCGGGTCCTGCTGGCGGACGTCGATGACGTGCCCGGTCAGCTCGGACAACAGCACGTCGAGCGAGGTGCGGGCCACCGCCTCGGAGGACAGCAGGCTGCCCGCGGGCTCCTGCCCGAAGGCCTTGGTGCGCATCGGCGTGGCGGTGCGCTCCGGGTTGATGCAGTTCACCCGGATGCCGTCACCGGCCCACTCGTCGGACAGTGCCTGGGTGAGGTTCACCATGGCGGCCTTGGTCGAGGAGTAGAGGCTGTACTCGGCCCGGCCGCGGGTGTAGCTGCTGGAGGTGTACAGCAGCAGCTGGCCCTTGGTCTCGGACAGGTACTTGTACGACGACCGGGCGATCTGCACGGGGGCGAGGTAGTTGACCTTCAGTGCTTCCTCGATGGTCGCGTTGTCGGTCTCGGCGAGCTTGCCGATGCGCAGCACACCGGCGGTGTTGACGACGTAGTCGATGCGCCCGGTCTCGGCGTACGCCTTGGACAGGGCGTCGTCGACCTCCTCCGGGTTCTCGACGTGGGTGCCGGTCGTGGAGCGGCCCAGCGCGTACACCTTCGCGCCGTAGGACTCGGCGAGTTCGGAGATGTCCTTGCCGATGCCGTACGAACCGCCGAAGACGACGACCGTCCTGCCGGTCAGCAGCTGGCGGTAGGCCTCCTCGCCGTTCTGCTCCGGCGCGGCCGTCGAGGCCAGCTGGAACAGCTTGTCGGCGATGAAGACGTCGACCGGCTGGGTGACCTTCATGTTGTACTCGTCGCCGGCCACGACGTGGATCGGCACGTCCGGCAGGTACTTGAGTACGACGGAACAGTCGTCCGTGGCCTGGAAGTTGGGGTCGCCGGCCGCGACCTCGTAGGCCCGGCGGATCGTGGACAGCTTGAACGCCTGGGGCGTCTGGCCGCGGCGCAGCCGGGCGCGGTCCGGGATCTCGGTGATGAACTCGCCGTCGTCGCCGTGCTTGCGCGTGACGATGATGGTGTCCGCGGACGGGATGGCGACGTCGACGGCCTGGTAGCGCTCCAGCGCGATGACGCAGTCGTCGATGACGCGCCGCGACAGCAGGGGGCGTACGGCGTCGTGGAACAGGACGTTGCGGTCCTCGCCGTCGGCCAGCCCCTCGCCCAGGGCCGCGATGGCGCGCTCGGTGGTCTCGTTCCGGGTGGAGCCACCCTCGATGATCTTCTTGACCTTCTGGAACCCGGCCTTGGCGACGATCTTCTCGATGTCGGGAACGTAGCCCGGCGCCATCAGCACGATGATGTCGTCGATCGAGTCGGCCTGCTCGAAGGTGGTCAGCGTGTGCTCGATGACCGCCTTGCCGGCGATCTTCAAAAGCTGCTTGGGGATCGACAGACCCACGCGCTGGCCGGTGCCACCGGCCAGGATCACTGCGGTGGTACGGGGCTTGTCTATGCGCTGTGACACAGGTTGACCTACCTTGGGGCGACAGGGAACGGGGAAATGGTCCCACTCCTGGTTACCGCAGTGCAAGGTGAGCGCCGTTCGCCGCATATGTGCGCGCAACCTGTCATTCATCTTCCACCGCTGGTGACAGCGGTAGCCCGTGCCACCCCGGGAACCCTACAGCCCATCCGTCGCTGTGAGTAACTCCACAGACATCCGCCATCGCTGAGCGTGACGCCCGGCGATGGCGGAGTCCTCTGCCTCGCTCCTTCGTCCACCTCTGCCTCGTCCGCGTCAGACGACCCGTACGCCCGGCCTGCCCGCGTCCACCCGCAGCCTGGCCAGCGTGCTGGGCGTGGACGTCGGCTTGAGCACCGTGTCAACCACCCGGACCTGCGCGTCGATGCGGTCACGGCGGACGTCGAAGAGGTGGTAGCCGCGGTGGGCGTCGATCAGCTTCCAGTGCGGGTTGTCGGGCATCCGCGGGTCCCACTCCCGGTGGAAGGCCGCGTGGTCCTGGTCGCCGTTGCTGGAGATGGAGGTGCCGACGAACTCGGCGCCGACGGTCGCGGAGTCCGGCTTCGCGTAATCCTCCTTGAGGTCGCTGATCATCGTCAGATGACGGTCGCCGGACAGCACCACCGGGTTGCTGACGGTCTTGAACTCATCGAGCAGCGCGTTGCGTTCGGCCTGGTAGCCGTCCCAGGCGTCGTAGAACCAGAGCTTGCCCTCGCCGATCTGCAGGTCGGTCTCGGCCATCATTATCTGGGAGGCGATCAGGTTCCAGCGGGCGGACGAACTGTGCAGCCCGTCGAGGAGCCACCGCTTCTGCCGGGCACCGAGCATGGTCAGACCCGGGTCCTGCGCACCGGCCTGGCCGGTCGCCTGGTCGCTGCGGAACT
This sequence comes from Streptomyces cellulosae, assembly GCF_000721105.1. Lineage (GTDB taxonomy): Bacteria > Actinomycetota > Actinomycetes > Streptomycetales > Streptomycetaceae > Streptomyces > Streptomyces cellulosae_A. Next base: position 63,160 of record NZ_JOEV01000026.1, on the reverse strand, counting down.
GCCGGGTGTCCAGCACGTTCAGCCGGACCAGCCGGCCGAACGCCAGGCGGCGGTACATCTGGATGTGCGGCCCGTTCGGCACGGCCGTCGCGCGCACCGGCATGTGCTCGTAGTACGCCTGGTAGGCCGCGGTCAGCCGGTCCACGAAGGGGTCGTGCGGCTGCTTGTCCGGGTCCTGCGGGATCTCGCCGGCGAAGTCGTTGTCGACCTCGTGGTCGTCGAAGGTGACCACGAAGGGCGCGTTCGCGTGCATCTCCGCGAGGTCGGGGTCGCTGCGGTACTGGGCGTACCGGTTGCGGTACTGGGTGAGGCTGTACGGCTCACCGGTCCCCTCGTGCCGTCGTACGGCCGTCACCGAGGGCGCCGACTCGTAGATGTAGTCGCCGACGAACACGACCACGTCCGGGTCCTGGTCCAGCATGTCGGCGTACGGCGTGAAGTAGCCCTGCTGCCAGTTCTGGCAGGAGGCGAGCGCGACCCGCAGGCCGTTGCCGGAGCTGGTCCTCGCCGGGGCGGTGCGGGTGCGGCCGGTGCGCGAGAGCTGGCCGGCGGTGCGGAAGCGGTACCAGTACGTACGGCCGGCGCGCAGCCCCCGTACATCGACGTGGACGCTGTGCCCGTACGTGGGCCGGGCCAGGGCGGTGCCCCGGCGGACGACCCTTCTGAACCGCTCGTCCTCGGCGACCTCCCACTGCACGGGCACCGTGGTGTCGGGCATGCCGCCGCCACCCAGCGGATCGGGAGCCAGCCGCGTCCAGATCACCACAGCGTCCGGCAGCGGGTCACCGGAAGCCACGCCGAGGCTGAACACACCGTCGGGCAGCGCGGTCGCGGCCGCTCGGGCGGTGCCCGGCAGCCACAGCTGGGCGGAGGCCGCGGCGCCGAGTACGGCGGCACCCGCGGCCAGGAATCGGCGTCGGTCGGACGATACTGCTCCGGTCATCGGGCGAACTCCCCTGCCTCGCACGTCTCTTGGACCTTTGGAAGCTCGCCCGCCGGTCGGTCCGCCCGCTGAACACAAGCCATCGCGTGCATGACAGATGGGCAGACAACAGTGGACCCGTTGCGATACGGCAACCACACCATGAACGTGAGTTGACCACAACGGGTCTCACGGGTCGTCAGTTGACGTGCTGGACAGGTCTGTTCAGGCCAGCAGTTACACCCGTTCTCCGTACAGACGGGCCGGTACGGCCAGAAGGACCAGCACAGCGGGAAGGGCCGCTACGACGGGAAGTACCCGTACGGCCAGAAGTACCAGAACGCCTAGAACGGCTCGAAGTCGTCGAACTCCTGTGCTGCCTCGTCCCGTTCCGCCTGCTTGTCGCGGCGGCGCTGCGCCGCCGGCCGGGGCGCCTCGAAACGATGGTCCTCGCCTCGGCGGCCCAGCATCTCGGCGCCGGTCATCATGGTCGGCTCCCAGTCGAACACGACCGCGTTCTCCTCGGGACCGATCGCGACACCGTCGCCGGCCCGGGCGCCCGCCTTCATCAACTCCGCCTCCACGCCGAGGCGGTTGAGACGGTCGGCGAGGTAGCCGACGGCCTCGTCGTTGGAGAAGTCGGTCTGGCGCACCCAGCGTTCGGGCTTCTCGCCGCGCACCCGGAACAGGCCGTCCTCCTCCTGGGTGACGGTGAAGCCGGCGTCGTCCACGGCCTTGGGCCGGATGACGATCCGGGTCGCCTCCTCCTTGGGCCGGGCGGCCCGCGCGTTGCCCACCAGCTCGGCCAGCGCGAACGACAACTCCTTCAGCCCCATGTGCGCCACCGCCGACACCGCGAAGACACGGTAGCCGCGAGCCTCCAGGTCCGGCCGTACCATCTCGGCGAGGTCCTTGCCGTCCGGTACGTCGATCTTGTTCAGGACGACGATGCGGGGACGGTTGCCGAGGCCGCCGTACTCCTTGAGCTCCGCCTCGATGATGTCGAGGTCGGTGACCGGGTCACGGTCGGACTCCAGGGTGGCCGTGTCCAGCACATGCACCAGCACGCTGCACCGCTCGACATGCCGCAGGAACTCCAGGCCGAGGCCCTTGCCCTGGCTGGCGCCGGGGATGAGCCCCGGGACGTCGGCGATGGTGTACACGGTCTCGCCCGCGGTCACCACACCCAGGTTCGGCACCAGGGTCGTGAAGGGATAGTCCGCGATCTTCGGCTTGGCTGCGCTCAGTACCGAGATCAGCGACGACTTGCCGGCGCTCGGGTATCCGACCAGCGCCACGTCGGCGACGGTCTTCAGCTCCAGGACGATGTCCTGCATGGTCCCCGGCTCACCGAGCAGCGCGAACCCGGGCGCCTTGCGGCGGGCGGAGGCCAGCGCCGCGTTGCCGAGACCGCCCCGGCCACCCTGCGCGGCGACGTACGACGTCCCGTGCCCGACCAGGTCGGCGAGCACGTTGCCCGCCTTGTCCAGCACCACCGTGCCGTCCGGCACCGGCAGGACCAGGTCCTGCCCGTCCTTGCCGGAGCGGTTGCCGCCCTCGCCGGGCTTGCCGCTCGTGGCCTTGCGGTGCGGGGAGTGGTGGTAGTCCAGGAGGGTGGTGACGGACTGGTCGACGGTGAGGATGACGTCACCGCCGCGTCCGCCGTTGCCGCCGTCGGGGCCGCCGAGCGGCTTGAACTTCTCACGGTGGACGGAGGCACAGCCGTGACCTCCGCTACCCGCGGCGACATGCAGCTCGACGCGGTCCACGAAGGTGGTCATGGGATGTGCCTCCAGTTACGTACGGGATGATGCTTCGATCAACACGCGAAAGGCGGACCCGCTTCCCGTGAGGGAAGTGAGGTCCGCCTCGCGAAAGCTTCCGATCAGGCGACCGGAACGATGTTCACGACCTTGCGGCCACGGCTGGTGCCGAACTCCACCGCACCGGGCAGCAGCGCGAACAGCGTGTCGTCGCCGCCACGGCCGACGCCCGCGCCCGGGTGGAAGTGGGTACCGCGCTGGCGGACCAGGATCTCGCCCGCGTTGACGACCTGACCGCCGAAACGCTTCACGCCGAGGCGCTGAGCGTTGGAGTCACGACCGTTACGGGTGGACGATGCGCCCTTCTTGTGTGCCATCTCTCCTCAGTCCCTTACTTCGCAGCCGCGGGGATCTCAGTGACCTTGATCGCCGTGTACTGCTGGCGGTGGCCCTGACGACGGCGGTAACCGGTCTTGTTCTTGTAGCGAAGGATGTCGATCTTCACACCCTTGTGGTGGTCCACGACCTCGGCCTGCACCTTGATGCCGGCCAGTACCCACGGGTCGCTGGTCACAGCGTCGCCGTCGACAACGAGCAGGGTCGAGAGCTCGACCGTGTCGCCAACCTTGGCAGTGGAAATCTTGTCAACCTCAACGATGTCGCCGACAGCAACCTTGTGCTGGCGACCACCGCTGCGCACGATGGCGTACACGCGGATCTCACTCTCTCGCTCGGGAACGGCACCCCCGCAGTCCAGCCGCCCGACACACGAGCAGCCTCTCCTGAGCACCCAGTGCCCTGGAGGAAGAGGTTTACGGGGATGTGACGCGTCTATGGACACGCCGACGGTCCAGGTTACGGGGCCGCGGCCGAACGGGTCAAACCGGGGCCGCGGCCGGGCCCCACCGGACCCGCGGCCCGGTCAGCTCGGGTCGGTTGCGGCGAGCCTCTCCCGGTAGGCCACGCACTCCTCGTAGGACGGCAGCAGTCCCTGCTCGCGGGCCTCGGCGAGGGTGGGCGCCTGCTCGTCCTTGGCGGAGAGCAGCGGAGCGAGGTCCGCGGGCCACTCGATGCCGATGGCCGGGTCGAGCGGGTGGATGCCGTGCTCGCGCTCGGGAGCGTAGCCCTCGGAGCACAGGTAGACCACGGTGGCGTCCTCGGTGAGCGCCATGAAGCCGTGGCCCAGGCCCTCGGAGAGGTAGACCGCGTGGTGGTCCTGGTCGTCGAGGCGGACGGCCTCCCACTGGCCGAAGGTGGGCGAGCCGGTCCGGATGTCCACGATCACGTCGAGGACCGCGCCGCGTACGCACTTGACGTACTTGGCCTGGCCGGGCGGCACGTCCGCGAAGTGGATGCCGCGCAGGGTGCCCCGGCTGGAGACCGACATGTTGGCCTGGGCCAGGGTGAACGAGTGACCGGCCGCCTCGGTGAAGACAGGTGCCTTGAACCACTCGTGGAAGCTGCCCCGGCCGTCGGGGAAGACCTTGGGCTCGTGCACCCAGGCACCGGAAATGGAAAGGGGTCGCATCGCAGGTCCTCAGCTCTTCTTGTGCTGGTTCGTCAGGGCGCGCTTGAGGCGCCCGGCGGCCCGCCGCCACAGCGGACGCGGGGCGGGCTTCTGCTGCCCGGCGGACTTCTTCGCGGGCTTGGCCGGCGGCGTGTGCCGGTCGATCACCCGGGCGGCGCCCGCGGCGTCCACCACCACGTCGACCGGGAGCCGGGTCCAGCGTGCCTCACCGCGGGCGGCCGACGGCACCCCGATCCGGACCGCCCAGCGGAGCCCGGTGAGCTGCTCCAGCGGGAGCGGGGCGCTCACGGTACGGCCGTCCACCACGGCGTCGGCGGCGAACTTGCCCACGTTCTTGCGCTCGAAACGGAGCCGCACCGGGTCGCCGTTGTCCGCCGCGAGATGCAGCGGCAGCGGGAGCCGGACGGTGGAGCCGTCGACCACGGCCGCGGCCGGGTCCATCAGCGCCACCGCCTCGCGCTCCAGCTTGCCGGTGTGCTGGTCGACGTCGAGGGAGAGGTTGCCCGGCCCGTCGGTCCAGTACGGCAGTACCAGTCGCCGCGGCTCGCCGGTGAGCGCGGCCACCCGCTGGGCCTCCACGTCCTCGCCGCGCACCGCGCCGAGGCGGGTCTCCTTGCTCCAGCCGCAGGACTTGATACGCAGGTGCAGGTCCCAGATGCCCTTGGCCAGCGGCGCGCCCGCGGCGGCGGTCTCCGGGTCGAGCACGGCGCGTGCGCCGATCCGCTGGCGGAAGGAGCCCTCCCCCGCCTCCAGGCGGCGCAGGTCGCAGTCGACCGGGAGGTAGTACTGCGTGGCGTCCTCGCGGTGGCGGACCACCAGGTCCACGTCACTCTTGCCGACCGGGGCCTCCAGGGCGATGTCCTGGCCGGTCAGCGCCTTGAGCGCCTTGTCGGAGAGCGGCAGGCCGAGCAGATCGCGGTCGCCGTCCCGGCGGAAGGTCATGGGGGCGCCGTCGACCTCGTACTCGGCGTCGAAGCCGATGGTCAGCCTGCCGCCCTCCCAGGCCAGGGAGGACAGGCTGCCGGTGGGCCTGATGCCGGCCTCCCAGCGGGCGAGCTCCCGGATGTCCTGGTAGAGGTCGGCGGCGATCAGTCCGGCCACCACCCGCTGGGTGGGGGCGACCCTGGCGAACACGCCCGGCCCGAAGCGTTCGGTGACCACACCGCGGATCTCGCGGTACAGCTCCTCGGCGTAGTCCTCGGGGAGCTTGAGCAGCCGGGTGCCGCGCAGCCGCTCGACCATCTCGTTGCGCAGCCAGCGGCTGTAGAGCTTGTCGCGCAGCGGGCCGGGCTCGGTCAGCGACTCGACCACGTCGAGGGCCTCACGAAGGTTGGTGAAGTAGCCGACCGGGTCGAAGCGCTGGAAGCCGGCGTTGGAGCCGTCGTCCCGGGTGATGTGGTAGTAGCACAGGTAGTCGCCGAGGACGGCGACGCTCTTCGCCCGCAGGTACGCCTCGGCGACGAAGACGTGGTCCTCCAGCCGCCGGCGGCCCTCCTTGAAGCGCATGCCGTGCTCGTTCAGGAACTCGCGGCGGAACATCTTGTGCGGGGTGAGGCTGTCGATCAGCGGCGCGTTCTCCACCGTGGCGCGCGGCCGGTTGACCCGGAACAGCTCCTGCGGGACCGGGCGGCCGATGCCCGCCATCTTGCCCACGACCACGTCGGCGTCGTTGGCCTTGCCGTAGTCGTACATCCGCTCAAGGGCCTCGTCGCCGAGCCAGTCGTCATGGTCGACGAACATCACGTACTCGCCGCGGGCGGCGTCGATGCCGGTGTTGCGGGGGCGGCCGGACCAGCCGGAGGACTCCTGGTGGATGACGTGGAAGTGAGGGTGCTCGGCCGCCAACTGGTCCAGACGGGCGGGCGTTTCGTCGGTGGAGCCGTCGTCGACGAAGAAGACCTCGAACTCGTCGGGGGTCAGGCTCTGCCGCAGCAGGGACGAGACGCAGTCCTCGACGTACTTGCCGGGGTTGTAGACCGCGATGACGACGCTGACCTTGACTGTCACGCCGGGTTCTCCTTCTCGTGGACCCGGTGGATCTCCGGGAACGCCTCGGTGAGGGCCTCGCGCCAGTCGCGCAGCGGCTCGATACCGGCCGGTCCGAAGCGCTCGTGGCCGAGCACGCTGTAGGCCGGGCGGGGGGCGGGGCGGGTGAACGCCGCGCTGGTGGTGGGGCGAACCCGGTCCGGGTCGGTACCGAGCAGGCGGAAGATCTCCCGGGTGAAGCCGTACCAGGTGGTCTCGCCGGAGCTGGTGCCGTGGTAGATCCCGGCCGGGGCGGTACCGGCCAGGGCTCCGCGTCCCAGGTCGAGCAGCAGACCGGCCAGGTCGGCGCTCCAGGTGGGCTGGCCGCGCTGGTCGTCCACGACGTCCAGGGTCTCTCGCTGGCCCGCCAGGCGGATCATGGTGCGGACGAAGTTGGGGCCGCCGGTGCCGTAGAGCCAGGCGGTGCGGACGACGTAGCCGCGCTCCGGGAGGGACTTCAGGACGGCCTGCTCACCGGCGAGCTTGGTGCGGCCGTACGCGCTGCGCGGGTCGGTGGGGGCGTCCTCGACGTACGGGGTGGTGGCGTCGCCTGCGAAGACGTAGTCGGTGGAGATGTGCAGCAGGACGGCACCGGTCGCGGCGCAGGCGGCGGCGAGGTGGGCGGGGCCGTCGCCGTTGATGCGCAGCGCCTCGGCCTCCTGGGTCTCGGCGTCGTCGACGGCGGTCCAGGCCGCGCAGTTGACGACCACGGCGGGGCGGTGCCGCTCCAGCGCGCGCTGTACGGCCGCGGGGTCGGTGAGGTCCAGCGCGGCGCGGTCCAGCGCGACGGACTGCTCGCCCTCGGCGGCCAGCCTCGCCAGCACGTCCTGGCCGAGCATGCCGCCCGCTCCGGTGACCAGCCAGCCGGCCGGAGCGCTTGCCCGTCCTTGGGTCGGATTCATGGCTCTTCTTCGTCCTCTGTGGGAGATGGCGCGGGGGTGCGGGATGGTGCCGGTGTCCTGCAGGGCTCTGACGCGCCGGACGGTTCGGGCCACCGCCGGTCTCCCGGCCACGCCCCGAATGCCGGAACGGGCCCGGGGTGGACCCGGGCCCGCGGTGACGGCCGGCGGCGCGTCAGCTGAGGGCCGCCCGTTCCTTCAGCGGCTCCCACCAGGCACGGTTGTCGCGGTACCACTGGACGGTCTCCGCGAGGCCCTGCTCGAAGCTCTTGCGGGGCTCGTAGCCGAGTTCCTCGCGGACTCTTCGTGCAGTCGACGGAGTAGCGGCGGTCGTGGCCCTTGCGGTCCTCGACGTACTCGACGCTGGTCTCCCAGTCGGCGCCGCACGCCTTCAGCAGCAGGCCGGTGAGCTCCTTGTTGGAGAGCTCGGTGCCGCCGCCGATGTTGTAGACCTCACCGGCGCGGCCCTTGGTGCGGACCAGCTCGATGCCCTGGACGTGGTCGTCGATGTGCAGCCAGTCGCGGACGTTGCCGCCGTCGCCGTACAGCGGGACCTTCTTGCCGTCGAGGAGGTTGGTCACGAAGAGCGGGATGACCTTCTCGGGGAAGTGGTGGTGCCCGTAGTTGTTGGAGCAGCGCGTGACGCGCACGTCCAGGCCGTGGGTGCGGTGGTACGACAGCGCGATCAGGTCACTGGACGCCTTCGCCGAGGAATACGGCGAGTTGGGCTCCAGCGGGTGCGTCTCGGGCCAGGAGCCCTCGTCGATCGAGCCGTAGACCTCGTCGGTGGAGATGTGCACGAAGGTCTTGATGCCGGCGCGGTGCGCCGCGTCGATGAGCGTGTGGGTGCCGACCACGTTGGTGCGGACGAACTCCGCGCCGCCGTCGATGGAGCGGTCGACGTGCGACTCGGCGGCGAAGTGCACGACCTGATCGTGCTCGGCCATCAGCTTGCCGACCAGCTCGGGGTCGCAGATGTCGCCCTGCACGAAGGCGAATCCGGGGTGCGCGCGCACCTCGTCGAGGTTGGCCGGGTTGCCCGCGTACGTCAGCTTGTCCAGGACGGTGATCGCGACATCACCGGGACCCTCGGGGCCGAGCAGCGTACGGACGTAGTGCGAGCCGATGAAACCGGCGCCGCCGGTCACGAGAATCCTGGTCGGGGCGGCGGGAGAAGGGGTGGCCGTCATGAAGAGATCTGAACCTTGCTGTGATCACCGAGCACGAGCCGGTGGGCCTTCGGGTTACGGGGAGCGGGCGTCACCTCGACATCACGCCCGATGAGCGAGGCCTCCACCCGGCGCACGCCGGTCACGGACGAACCGCGCAGCACGATGGAGTACTCGATTTCGCTGTCCTCGATCCGGCAGTCCTCCGAGACGGAGGTGAAGGGACCGATGTACGCGTCGTTGACCACCGAGCCGGCGCCGATGATCGCGGGTCCGACGATGCGGCTGCCGCTGACGCGGGCGCCCTCCTCGATGCGGACCCTGCCGATGATCTCGCTGCCCTCGTCCACCGTGCCCGCGTTCAGCGGCTGCACGGTCTCCAGGACGGACCGGTTGACCTCCAGCATGTCGGTGACGTTGCCGGTGTCCTTCCAGTAGCCGGAGATGGTGGTGGAGCGGACGTCGCGCTGCTCGTCGATCAGCCACTGGATGGCGTGCGTGATCTCCAGCTCGCCGCGCCAGGAGGGCTTGATGGAGCGGACGGCCTCGTGGATGGCCGGGGTGAACAGATAGACGCCGACGAGTGCCAGATCGCTCGTGGGCTGCTTCGGCTTCTCCTCCAGGCCCACCACCCTGCCCTCGCCGTCGAGTTCCGCGACGCCGAAGGAGGTGGGGTTGGGGACTCTGGTCAGCAGGATCTGCGCGTCGGGCCGCTCCGCGCGGAACTCCTCCACCAGTGAGGTGATGCCACCGACGATGAAGTTGTCACCGAGGTACATCACGAAGTCGTCGTCGCCGAGGAAGTCCTGGGCGATGAGGACGGCGTGGGCGAGTCCCAGCGGCGACTCCTGCGGGATGTAGGTGACCTTGATCCCGAACCGGGAGCCGTCGCCCACCGCCTCGCGGATCTCGTCCGCGGTGTCCCCGACGACGATGCCGACCTCGTCGATCCCCGCTTCGGCGATCGCTTCCAGACCGTAGAAGAGCACAGGTTTGTTGGCGACCGGCACCAGTTGTTTGGCCGAGGTGTGGGTGATCGGGCGGAGGCGGGTGCCCGCTCCCCCCGAAAGCACGAGAGCCTTCACGTATTGCGCCCCAATACTGTGCACTTACGGGGATAAAAATCCCGGCTTGTCTGAATTTAGCGTCAATCTTGGCTCACATCATAGCCTTGCCGCAGGATCATCGATTCACCTTTCATTCACACGCTCGATCCCCGTGCGACAGGCCGCACTACCCAGTAAAACGCTACGAAGTAAGACGCTGTGAAGTAAGAGTCTGTTTCAAGACGTGATCCGCCCCCGGTCCGACGACCGGGGGCGGATCACGTTCTTCTCGCGCGTTCCGTCAGCCCTCGTCCGCCGCGGTCGAGACGGACGGCGCCGCCTGCTGCTCGGCCGCCGCCGTCTTCTTCGACGCCGCCTTCTTGGCGGTCGTCGTCTTGGCCGCCTTCTTGGCCGTCGTCTTCTTCGCGGCCGTCTTCTTGGCCGCGGTCTTCTTGACGGCGGCGGTGGTGGCGGCCTTCTTCGCCGTGGCCTTCTTGGCCGTCTTACGGGCCGTCTTCTTGGCCGGAGCGACGTCGTCGTCCGCCGCCGCCTGCTCCTTCGGCTCCTCCGTGGCCGCCGGGACGACCACGACGGCCGCCTCCTCGGACGCGGTGGGCGCGGTGGCCTTGCGCACGGCACGGCGCCTCGGACGGGCCGGGGCGGCGCTCTCGGCGGGCGCCTCGGCGACGGCCGGCTCGGCGGCGGGTGCCTCCTCTGCCTGCGGTGCGGGTGCGGCGGGCGCGGTCTCGGCGACCGTCACCACGGTCGCCTCGGCCCCCGCGGGCGAACCGGCCGGCGCGGACACCTTGCGGGTGGCGCGACGCCGGGTACGGCCCTTGGGCGCGGCCTCCTCGGCGGACGGGGCGGACGCCTCGACCACCGGGTCCTCGGCGGCGGCCGGTTCGGCGTGCGCGACCGCGGCCTCCTGCGGCCGCACCGGACGCTCGGCCTCTTCCCTGGCCGTCACGTCCTGAGCCGTCGGGGCCTCGGCGCGCGCGGGGTGGGCCTCGACCGTGGCCTCGGCCATCGCCTCGTCGCGCCGGTCACCGCGTCGGTCCTCGCGCCTCTCGCCGCGCCCGTCCTCGCGGTTCGGCGTGCCCGCCGGAGCGGACGCCCGCCGGCTCGACCGGCGCCGCGAACGACCCCGGCCGCCGGCAGCGGCCTCCGCCTCGGCGACGCTGCTGTACAGCTCCTCGTCGGGCACGAACTCGGGCTCGGCCAGCGCCACCGGCTCGGCGACCTCAGCCGCGACCTCGTCCTCGCTCTCCTCCAGGAGCTCAGGAGTCTCCACGGACGCCTCGAGCTCGTGGGTGTGTCCGTCGCCGCCCCGCCCGCGCTTGCGGCGCTTGCCGCCGCCACCGGCGGAGGTCGGCTGCTCCATGTGCACGATGACACCGCGGCCGTTGCAGTGGACGCAGGTCTCGGAGAACGACTCCAGCAGCCCCTGGCCGACCCGCTTACGGGTCATCTGCACGAGCCCCAGCGAGGTCACCTCGGCCACCTGGTGCTTCGTACGGTCCCGGCCCAGGCACTCCAGCAGGCGCCGCAGCACCAGGTCCCGGTTCTGCTCCAGCACCATGTCGATGAAGTCGATGACGATGATGCCGCCGAGGTCGCGCAGCCGCAGCTGGCGCACGATCTCCTCGGCCGCCTCCAGGTTGTTCCTGGTGACCGTCTCCTCGAGGTTGCCGCCCTGCCCGGTGAACTTGCCGGTGTTGACGTCGACGACGACCATCGCCTCGGTCCGGTCGATCACCAGCGAACCGCCGCTGGGCAGCCAGACCTTGCGGTCCAGCGCCTTGGCGAGCTGCTCGTCGATCCGGTACGTGGCGAAGACGTCGACCTCGGAGGTCCACCTGGACAGCCGGTCGGCCAGGTCGGGCGCGACGTGCGCGACGTATCCGTGGATGGTCTCCCACGCCTCGTCGCCGCTGACGACGACCTTGGTGAAGTCCTCGTTGAAGATGTCCCGCACGACCCGCACGGTCATGTCCGGCTCGCCGTACAGCAGCGTCGGCGCGTTGCCGCCGTTCTTGGACTTCTTCTGGATGTCCTCCCACTGCCCCTGCAGCCGCTCGACGTCGCGGCGCAGTTCGTCCTCGCTCGCGCCCTCGGCGGCGGTGCGCACGATGACGCCCGCGTCCTCGGGGACGATCTTCTTGAGGATGGTCTTCAGCCGCGCCCGCTCGGTGTCGGGCAGCTTGCGGCTGATGCCGGTCATCGAGCCCTCGGGGACGTACACGAGGTAGCGGCCCGGGAGGGAGACCTGGCTGGTCAGACGGGCGCCCTTGTGGCCGATCGGGTCCTTGGTCACCTGGACCAGCACCGACTGCCCGGACTTCAGGGCGGACTCGATACGGCGCGGGCCGTGGGCCATGCCCAGCGCCTCGAAGTTCACTTCACCGGCGTACAGGACGGCGTTGCGGCCCTTGCCGATGTCGATGAACGCGGCCTCCATCGACGGCAGCACGTTCTGGACCTTGCCCAGGTAGACGTTGCCGACGTACGAGGTCGACTGCTCCTTGTTGACGTAGTGCTCGACGAGCACGCCGTCCTCCAGGACGCCGATCTGCGTGCGCTCACCGCTCTGCCGGACGACCATCACCCGCTCGACGGCCTCCCGCCGGGCCAGGAACTCGGCCTCGGTGATGATCGGGACGCGACGGCGGCCCTGCTCGCGGCCTTCGCGGCGGCGCTGCTTCTTGGCCTCCAGACGGGTCGAGCCCTTGATGGACTGCACCTCGTCGGACGGCTCGGCACTCTTTTCCCGCAGCGGACGGGGCTCGCGAACCTTGACGACGGTGCGCTCGGGGTCGCCGTCGTCGGGCTCGGTGTCGACGGAGGTGTCCCCGGCGCGACGCCGGCGGCGACGCCGACGACGGCTGCTGCTGGAGCCGGAGCCGCCGGAGTCCTCGCGGTCCTCGGTGTCGTCCGCGGCGTCCTCGGCATCGTCGTCGGCCTGCTCGGCCGTGTCCTCGGCGTCCTGCGCGGCCCGCGCCACGGCGAGGTCGTCGCTGTCGGCGTCCTGGCCCTCGGACTCGGCGTCCCCGGCGTCACCCCGGCGGCGACGACGGCCGCCCCGGCGGCGCCGACGGCGCGAGCCGGACTCCTCGTTGTCGTCCGCGTCGACGGCGTCCTCAGCGGACTCGTCGGCCTCGTCGATCTCCTCCGCCGGCTCCTCCTCCACGGCGGTGGCGGCGGGCCGGTCCTCGGTCTCCTGCGCGGGACCGGAACCACGGCGGCGGCGCCGACGACGCCCTGCGCCCTGCTCCTCGGCGTAGGGCTCGGTGTCCTGCTCGGGCTCCTCGACCACGTCGGCCTCCGCCCCGGCGGCGGCTTCGGCGGCGGCCCGCTCGGGCGTCTGGAACTGCGGCTCGGTGAACACCGGCGCCTGGAACACGGCTACGGCCGGCCGGGCGGGCCGACGCGGAGCCTCGTCCTCGGCGGCCTCCGCCCTGGCCGCCCGCGCGGGCGCGGCGAACCCGGTCGCGGCCTTGCGGACAGCCCGCCGACGCCGACGCGGCGATGCGTCCTCGGACGCCTCAGCCTCGGTCTCGGTCTCGGTCTCGGTCTCGGTCTCGGTCGCCGGGGTCTCGGCAGTACCTGCCCCGGCCGAGACCGCCTCGGCGTCCCCGGCGGGCGCGCCTCGTCGGGTGGCTCCGCGACGGGTACGACGCGGCGCGGCAGCCTGCTCCTCGCCGGTCCCGGCGTCCTGGCTCTCCTGCGCGGCGGTCACGGCGTCGGTGTCGACGGCCGCCGTGTCCGCGAGGTCCACCGGCTCCCCGGCGCTCTCCGCGGTCTCGACGGCCTGCGCCACCTCCACGTTCTCGGCGCCCTCGGCCTGATCGGCGGCCTTCGGCGCCCCGGCGGGCGCGGCGGCCCGACGCCCGGCCCGACGACGCGTACGCGGGGCGGGCGCGGCCTCCTCGGTCGCCACATCACCGGCAGACGCCGCGGACCCGGCGGATTCCGCGGACCCCGTGGATGCGGGCACCACGGTCTCCGCCGTCTCGGCGGCGGCCGGAGCCGCCGCGGGCGCGGACACCCGGCGGGTGGCCCGCCGACGCGTACGGGGCGGTGCGGCCTCGGTGTCCTCGGCGACAGCCGGGCTCTCGTCGGCGGACTCCGCGGCGGCGGTCACGGGTACGACGACCTCGGCGACCTCCGCCGTCTCCGCGGACGCCGGCGCCCCGGCGGGCGCGGAAGCACGCCGAGTGGCCCGCCGACGCGTACGCGCGGCAGGCGCGGCCTCGGCGGCCGGTGTCTCCTCGGCCTCAGCAGCCTCAGCAACCGCGGCACCCTCAATGCCCTCGGCGCTCTGCTGGTCCTCGTCTGTCACGAGAGTCTCGTCGGTCACACCGGTCTCATCGGTCACGTCGGTCACAAAGTCCTCGTCTGTCACGAGGTCCTCGGCCTGCGCGGCCACCACGGCCGGCGCGACGGTCTCGGCGGGAGTCTCGTTGGCGGCGACCGGCGGACCCGCCGGTCGGGAAGCGGCACGGCGCCGACGGCGCGGCGGCAGGGTGTCGCTGGGAGTGTTGAGTTCGGAGCCTGTTGACGACTCTGTGGGTTCGGTCGGTTCGAGCATGCGGGCTTGTCTCCCGTCAGGCTCCCGGGCGCCGCGCCTGGTCCGGCGTCGATCATGTCGATCGCCGTTGACGTCCGCGGCTCGCGCTGTGCGCGGTGCCGCCGTCCGGGGCGCGGGCGCCGCACGGGAGCTCTCTGTGTCCTGTCTCGCCGGTTCCGTACGCCGATTGCGTACGGCCTGGCGAAAGTCTTGTGGTCGGTGCGCTGCCCGACCCAGGTGGCTCCCGAGTACGAGGGCGGCGCTACGACGTCCGTCCCTACGCGGAACCTTCCTTACGCCGGCGCCGTCGCGGCGGCAGCGGGTACGGCCGTTGAGGGGGCCGTCGCTGCCTCGCGGTCGGGCGCGAGCGGGTCGGTCACCGTGCCGGTCTCTTCATCGAACAGCCCCTGCGCCAGCCTGGTCACCGCTGCGGGGACCGGCGGCGCCAGGTCGGCCACGGCGCGGAGACCGGACAGGACGTCGTCGGGTCGTACGGCAGGCGTCACGTGCCGAACAACCAGCCGCAGTATCGCACAGGGCTGGTCGGTCGGCCTATCAGCCTGCGAACTGTGTGTTTCCTGAGCACCGTGTGTTTCGAGGCGGACGACCGCGGGGCGGGCGTCGAAGGTCCGGACGCCGTTCTTGGCCCGGCGCTGGACCTCGACGGTCTCGGCGGTGTTGAAGGCGGCAACCGCCCGCTCCGCCTCCGCCGGGTCCACGCCGTCCAGTCTCAGCTCCCACACGGAAGCCGTGAGCCGGTCGGCGAGCCCCGAGGTCCGTGCCTCGACGGCGTCGATGACGTCGAGCCCGGCGGGCAGCGACTCATCGAGCAGGACTCTGAGTTTCTCCGGATCGCGCGCCTCGGTGAGCGCGATCTCCAGATACTCCGCCTCACTGCCCGTGCCGGTGGGTGCGGCATTGGCGTACGACACCTTCGGATGCGGCGTGAACCCCGCCGAGTACGCCATCGGCACCTCGGCACGGCGCAACGCACGCTCGAAGGCGCGCTGGAAGTCACGGTGGCTGGTGAACCGGAGGCGGCCGCGCTTGGTGTAGCGCAAGCGGATGCGCTGCACCGCGGGTGCGGGCGGCGGGCCTTCGGGCTGTCGCTTGCCCAGTGTCGTTCAGTCCTTCGTGAGAGCGGTCGTACTGCTATCAAGAGTACGTGT
This sequence comes from Streptomyces cellulosae, assembly GCF_000721105.1. Lineage (GTDB taxonomy): Bacteria > Actinomycetota > Actinomycetes > Streptomycetales > Streptomycetaceae > Streptomyces > Streptomyces cellulosae_A. The sequence goes on along the minus strand of NZ_JOEV01000026.1, from coordinate 48,072 downwards.
TTCGGCGCCCGTCGGTTCCCGCCGATCCACCACGTGCGGTTGCCCCGGCTCACCGAAGAGCATGCGTCGCACGTCGGCCCGGGCCTGCCGGACCGACTCCCGGGCTGCCGCGAAGGCCTGCCGGCCGGCCCGCGCGACACCGCGTGCGGCCTCGGCGGCGGGCCGCAGGACGGTGTCCCGGATCACGTGTCCCACCGGGGTGAGGACGGTGCGGTACGCCCAGCGCACCGGCTCCACGAAGATCCATCTCAAGAGGGTCCCGAGGAACCGCCCTACGGCGAGCGAGATGTGCCCCGCGATCCGCCAGGCATGCCCGAGGGCCTCGCCCACTTCCCGCCCGACGACGACGAGCACCCGCCCCACGGGGGTGAGGACCCAGCGCCAGAGCGCGAGCGCGGGCAGCACGAACAGGACCCGCATGATCCAGTGAAGCGTCACCGCCACCCCGGTGACGATCACGCCCAGCAGCCACCCCACGCCCCGCGCACACCACGCGACGGCGTGCCCGACAGGCGTGAGGATCCACACGTACGCCCACACGGCCGGCACCACGACGAGGTACCGCACCAGCCAGGCCACGGCGCCGTGGATCCCGAGCCCCAGGGCCGCGAGCCCGGCGCCGACGCCCCGCAGCACCCACAGGACGGCGCGCCCCACCGGCGTGAGCACACACGCGTACACCCACGCCAGACCGGCCCCGATCCCCCGCAGCACCCACACGACGGCCCGCCCCACCGGCGTGAGCACACACGCGTACACCCACACCAGACCGGCCCCGATCCCCCTCGCCACCAGGGCGGCGAGGCGCCCGAGGGGCGTCAGCACATACCGGTACAGCCCCACGAGCGGGACCACGACCAGCGCGTTCCCGAGCCACCTCAGCGCCCGCCCCAGGGGCACGACGACATACCGCCACAGCCCCACGAACGGCCAGACGAACACCGCCCGTCCCACCGGCCGCAGCACGGTATCCATCAGGAACCGTCCCGCCACGACCAGCAGATCCCACACCACCCGCACCGGCACCACCAGCACGAGCACGACGATCCGCACAGGTATGCGGATCGCGACGGTCAGACACCCCTCGGGGTTCTGCTGCGGGGCGTGCCTCTCGAGATCCATACCGGCGTAGACGCCTCAGTCCCCCGTCCGGATCCAGAACCGCAGCTTTCCGCCCCGCTCGTCCTCGAACTCCCCGCCGCCGGCCTCGATCACCTTGCGGGAGCCGACGTTGGTGGTGTCACAGGTGACGAGCACCCGCTCCAGCCCCAGCGCACGGGCATGCGGCAGAACCTCCCTGAGCATCGCGGTCGCGTGCCCCCTGCGGCGCGCACCGGCCCGAACCCCGTACCCGATGTGTCCGCCGTAGTCGCGCAGGTGGTCCGTGAGCCGGTGCCGGACCTGGATGCGCCCGAGATACGCGTCCCCGTCCACGTACCAGAACCAGGTCGCCGGCACGAATCCCTCGGGCCGCCGCCCCTCCTCCAGTTCCTCTTCCCGTACGGCCGCCACGTACCGGGCGAACCCGTCGGGCGTGTCCCAGTCGGCGCCGTACACGCGCAGCTCCCGTGTGAGCGTGTCGCTGACGTTCTCGCCCGCGGCGACGTCCTCCCGTACGGCGTCCAGGAACGAGACACGGAAACGGGCATCGGGCGCGACGAGTCGAGGCATGCCCGAGTTTCCCGCGTGCCGTGCGCTCCCGGCCACTGGACAAGTCCCTCGCCGTCATCCCGGGCCTGCTCTGGGACCGCGGCGAAAGCCCAGGCAGTATGTGCGCATGATTACGCTCACGAAGGAAGACGGCCCGGCGGACCTGGACGGGGTGACCCATCTGTCCATCGGGGTCTCCTGGGACCCCACCGCCGGCAGCAGCGGCGGAGTGATGGGCAAACTCCGCCGGAAGACCGGCACCGACCTCGACCTGATCGCCATCGCCATGCACGACGGGGACCCGGTGCGCCTGGCGGGCCTCGACTCCGTCGACCCCATCGGCAACGGCTCCCTCCTGCACAGCGGCGACAACCAGACCGGTCACGGGGACGGCGACGACGAGACCGTCACGGTCGAGTTCGCGAAGATCCCGCCCCACATCACCTCGATCGTGTTCGTCGCCGCCGCCTACAAGAAGGGCAGCTCCTTCCAGAAGGCCCGCAACATCAGCTTCAAGGTGTACGACGCGTCCGGCGGCAGCACCCAGCAGGTCGCCGACATCTGGCCGAGCATGCTCACCACCGACAACGGCTGCGCCGTCGCCAAGGCACTGCGGGCCGGCAACAGCTGGAAACTCGAGGTGATCAACGTGACCGGCAAGATCAAGCAGGGCGACCAACTCGCCCTGATGCGGTTCGCCGCCAGCAAATAGCACGCGGCCATGTGTGCCGCCGGCGCGAAACACCGGCGGCACACACCGACCGACGACGTTCCCGGCGACTGTCTCCGGTGCCTTCACCGATGCCTTCACCGATGAGTTTTCGAGCCGCGTGAGGTCTACCCCCGCACAAGCGAAAACCGCGCACGAGCGCTGTGAGGGACCATGACCAACCACGCACTACCGCCCGTCGTCGACACCGCGACCTGGGAGCGCCGGCTCGAAGCGCTGCGCGCCCGCGAGAAGGCCGCGACACGCGAACTCGACGCCATCGCCGCCGAGCGTCGCCGCCTGCCGATGGTCGAGATGCCGGACTACACCCTCGAGGGCGAGGACGGCCCCGTCCGGCTGGCGGACGTCTTCGAGGGCCACAGTCAGCTGATCGTCTACAACCACATGTGGTTCCCCGGCAAGGAATGGCAGTGCCCGGGCTGCACGGGGTTCACTTCGCAGTACACCCGCCTGGAGTTCCTGGACAACTACGACGCGCGCTTCGTCATCGTCACCCAGGGCCCCATCGACGAGGCACTCGCCTACAAACAGCGCGTCGGCAACCGGATGGCGTGGTACTCGACCGCGAACAGCTCGTTCGGCACCGACGTCGGCGCACCGCCCGACGGAGGATTCGCGGTCAACGTGTTCCTCCGCGACGGCGACACCGTCTATCGCACCTGGCACACCGACGGCCGCGGCACCGAGCAGCTCGGTCACGCCTTCGCGCTGATCGACGTCCTGCCGTACGGCCGCCAGGAGGTATGGCAGGACTCCCCCGACGGCTGGCCCCAGTCGCCCACCTACAGCCGGTGGGCAACGTCCAAGGAGATCGCCGCCCTCTACGGCCCGGGGTGAACGGCGCCCGTAACTCCCTTGCCCGGGGTGCGGACGACCTGCGTACGGGATAGGCTTTTTGGGTCAACGTCCGGCTTTTCCGGGCGGTTTGCAGACGCCGAGGCCTCATTCGCGACAACGGATTCTTCTTCCCGCGGAGACTTTCTACGAGCGTGGTGGACCCGCATTCTCAGGGCTGAGCTCGATTCCACCTCCCCATTTGCACCCCAGGGCCCACAGCTTCGCAGTCCCTGACATGGAGGTCGGGATGAGAATTGTCGTTGATCTTTCCCGGTGTCAGGGGTATGCGCAGTGCGCGTTCCTGGCTCCGGACGCGTTCCGGATGCACGGGGAGGAAGCGCTGATGTACGACCCGAGCCCCGACGACGCCCAGCGTGAGCAGGTGTTGCGCGCCGCTGCGGCCTGCCCGCTCCAGGCCATTGTGGTCGACCGGTTGGAGGGACGGGACGCGGCGGTGGAGGTGTCGCCGTGATGAGCAGTGCCACCACCCTGAAGGGATTCAAGCGCGACGGCCGCATTGTGATCGTCGGGGCGTCACTGGCGGGACTGCGAGCTGCGGAGGCTCTGCGCGACGAGGGGTTCACCGGGTCGCTGACCATGATCGGTGACGAGTTGGGGGAGCCCTACGACCGGCCCCCTCTGTCCAAGCAGGTGCTGACCGGCTGGGTACCGGCCGAGGGCACCACGCTGCCGCGACGTCGTGACATCGATGCGGAGTGGTTGCTGGGCGTACCCGCCGACCACCTGGACCTGGCGACCAATCACGTACGACTCGCCGACGGCCGCAGGATCCCCTTCGACCGCATGCTGATCTCCACCGGGGTACGCGCCCGCCCCTGGTTCGTCGAGGCCGAGGCGGCCCTGGACGGCGTGTTCGTGGTCCGCACGCGCGAGGACGCCGACGGCCTGCGGCGAGCGATGGCCGCCGGACCCTCCCGCGTACTGGTCATCGGCGCGGGCTTCACCGGCTCCGAGATCGCGTCCATCTGCCGTGAGCGGGGCATCCCGGTGACTGTCGCCGAGCTCGCGCCGGCCCCGCTCGTCGGGGGACTCGGCGCCATGATCGGCGAGGTCGCGGCGGACATGCAGCGCGCGCACGGCGTCGACCTGCGCTGCGGTGTCAAAGTCACCCGGCTGGAGGGCGACGCTCAGGGGCGGTTCCGCCGCGCCCACTTCTCCGACGGCAGCACGGTCGACGCCGACGTGGCGGTGGTGGCACTCGGAGGCATCCGCAACACCGAGTGGCTGCGCGACTCAGGACTGGCGGTAGGCGTATGGGGAGTCGCCTGCGACTCCGGCTGCCGCGCCTTCGACGTCAACGGCCTGGTCACCGACGACATCTTCGTCGCCGGAGACGTGGCACGCTGCCCGAACCCGATCTACGAGTACCGGTTCATCTCGCTGGAACACTGGGCCAACGCCGTGGAGCAGGCCGAGATCGCGGCGCACAACATGGTCAGCACCCAGGCGGACCGCTGGCCGCACCTGTCCATCCCGACGTTCTGGTCGATCCAGTTCGGCGTCAACATCAAGTCCGTCGGTGTACCGACCTACGCCGACGAGGTCGTCGTCACCCAGGGATCCGTGCCCGACCACCGCTTCGTCGCCGCATACGGCTACCAGGGCCGCGTCACCGCAGCGGTCAGCTTCAACAACGCGAAGTGGCTGGACCACTACCGGCAGCTGATCGAGACCGCCGCGCCCTTCCCGCCGTCCTGCCCCACGCCCGACCAGCCCGCCGACGCGAAACCGGTACCCGTCGACTTTCCCGGCCCCACCCTGCTCGCCCAGGGTGCCACGGTGGTCGTCACCGGCCACGACCCGGGCGAACGGCGCGTCACCGCCATGCGGCAGCACCGGTAGGGGAAGCAGGAGGGAAAGCGACATGACCACGACCGAGACGCCCGACATCCTCCCCCGGATCCTCGACTACTCCTCCCGGGCCGACCCGTACCCGCTCTATGCCGAGCTGCGCAGGACACCGGTGGCCCTGCAGGAAAACGGCAGCTATGTCATCAGCACCTATCGCGAACTCACCGGCGTACTGCACGATCCGCGCCTGAGTTCCGACGTCCGCAACCTGTCACGGCCGATGCCCGGGGCCGCGGATCGCGCCGCGCCGGCGTTCATCAACCTCGACCCGCCCGAGCACGACCGCTTGCGACGCATGGCGATGCGCCACTTCGGCCCCCCGCACACCCCGGGGCTGGTGGCCGGCATGGAAGGTGAGCTGACCGCCGTCGTCAGCGGCCTGATCGACGACTTCGCGGACAGAGAACGGATCGACATCGTCGACGACTTCGCCTACCCGTTCCCCGTCACCGTGATCTGCCACCTGCTCGGTGTGCCGCGCGAGGACGAGTCACGCTTCCACGTGTGGGTGAACCACATCATCGACGCGATCAACTACAACCCCAGCACCGACCCGCAGGAGAAACTGACCAACGGCATGCAGGCCACCCAGGACCTGCGCCAATACCTCGGCGGGCTGCTGGACCAACGCCACGGCCGGCCGGGCGACGACCTGCTGACCCGACTGGCCAACGACGACGGGCCCGAAGGGCGGATGACCGACGACGAGATCGTCAGCACGGCCAATCTGCTGCTCATCGCCGGCCACGAGACCACCGTCAACCTCATCACCAACGGCATGCTGACGCTGCTGCGCCACCCCGAGGTGCTGCAACGCCTGCGCACCGAACCGGACCTGGTCGTACCGCTGGTCGAGGAACTGCTGCGCTACGAGCCGCCCGTGCACATCATTCCCTGGCGGGCGGCGTACAGCGACATCACCGTCGCCGACACCGTCATCCCCCAGGGGTCGCAGATCATGCTCATGCTCGCCTCGGGCAGCCGCGATCCGGCCCGCTTCGACGATCCCGACCGCTTCGACCCCGACCGCCAGGACAACCAGCACCTGGGTTTCGGCAGCGGCATCCACCTGTGCTTCGGCGGCCCGCTGGCCCGGCTGGAGACCCAGATCGCACTCAACGCGCTGGCACGCCGCCTGAACCGGCCAAGCCTGATCGCCGACCCGCCACCGTACCGGCCCAGCCCGGTTCTACGGGGTCCCATCCATCTGCACATCGAGCAGAGCTGAGGTTCTGGCGGGGCCCGAGCGTTCACGCGTGCCGATGCCCCTCCTCCCCGCCCGGCGGGTCTCAGTGCTCACGTTCCTCCGCCACCGCCTCGTCATAAGCGCGCAGGGTATCCACGAAGAGGCGCCGCTGCGCCGGGGACAGCGGGGCGAGCACCCGACGCCAGGCTGCGGCGCCGGGGGCGAGCCAGTCGGCGATCGCGTCGTGCTGGTCGGGGGCGATGGCCACGATCCGGCGCCGCCGGTCGGACGGGTCCTCGCGCCGGTCCAGGATGCCCTTCCCGCTCAGGTCTCCCACCATCAGGCTGACCGTGGTGGGTGCCACCTCCAGGCGCTCGGCCAGCTCGTTGACGGTCATGGGCCCGTCGAACAAGAGGTACGACAGCAGGGAGAGATGACGGGGCGCCAACGCATGCGACCGCAGGACCTCGGGCACAGGAATGCGCTTGACCCGGCCGGCCATCCGCGGCATGAGCAGGAGCAGTTCGCGCACCGCCGCGTCCACGTCACCCGCTCCGGCCTCGCGCCGCACGGATCCGGCCATCACAACCCCCAGCATTTACCTTTGAAGACAAAGGTGTTTTGCTTCTGAAGACATCAGCAGCCGATCTGCCCACCACACGGGCACGAACGGAGACTCCACCATGCCCCACTTCACCGTGCGCATCAGCGAGACCGCTCTCGACGAGCAGGCCGAGGAGGGCCTGCTCCGCGGACTCGCGGACGCGGTCGGATCCGTCTACGGCAAGCAGTTCAGCCACCTGGTCGCAGTCGACATCATCGGCATCCCCCACGGTCGACGCGGCATCGGCGGAAAGCCCACCGCCCAAGCCGCCCCGAACGTCACGCTGAGCCTGCGCGAGGCGGCCTACCAGCACCCTGACGTACCGGACGCACCCGCGCGCCTGATCTCCGCGATCACCGACGCGGTGGCCGGCGTACTCGGCGAACAGACCCGCGAGCAGGTGACGGTCGGCCTGACTGCCGTCCCCGAAGGCCGTTCCGGCATCGGCGGCCGGGTCGCCTGACGGGCGGCCGGCGACCCCCGCCGCCCGCCCGAACGCCTCGCCGACCTCAGTGCCCGTGTCCGCTGGGGGCGGGCGCCGCGTTCTTGACCGTCAGGGGCAGCAGTTTCTTGCCGGTCGGGCCGATCTGGATGTGGGTGTCCAGCTGCGGGCACACCCCGCAGTCGAAGCAGGGCGTCCACCGGCAGTCGTCGACCTCCGTCTCGTCGAGGGCGTCCTGCCAGTCCTCCCAGAGCCAGTCCTTGTCGAGGCCCGAGTCGAGGTGGTCCCAGGGGAGGACCTCCTCGTACGTCTTCTCACGGGTCGTGTACCAGTCGACGTCGACACCGAACGGGGCCAGCGCCTTGTCGGCGCACCGCATCCAGCGGTCGTAGGAGAAGTGCTCGCGCCAGCCGTCGAAGCGGCCGCCGTCCTCGTAGACGGCGCGGATGACGGCGCCGATGCGGCGGTCGCCCCGCGACAGCAGGCCCTCGACGATGCCGGGCTTGCCGTCGTGGTAGCGGAAGCCGATGGAGCGGCCGTACTTCTTGTCGCCGCGGATCTTGTCGCGGAGCTTCTGCAGGCGGGTGTCCGTCTCCTCGGCGCTCAGCTGGGGTGCCCACTGGAAGGGGGTGTGGGGCTTGGGGACGAAGCCGCCGATCGACACCGTGCAGCGGATGTCGTTCTGGCCGGAGACCTCGCGGCCCTTCTGGATGACGTTCATCGCCATGTCGGCGATCTGCAGGACGTCCTCGTCGGTCTCCGTCGGCAGGCCGCACATGAAGTACAGCTTCACCTGGCGCCAGCCGTTGCCGTAGGCCGTCGCGACCGTCCGGATCAGGTCCTCTTCCGAGACCATCTTGTTGATGACCTTGCGCATGCGCTCCGAGCCGCCCTCGGGCGCGAAGGTCAGGCCGGAGCGGCGGCCGTTGCGGGTCAGTTCGTTGGCCAGGTCGACGTTGAAGGCGTCCACGCGGGTGGAGGGGAGGGACAGGCCGATCTTGTCGTCCTCGTAGCGGTCGGCGAGGCCCTTGGCGATGTCGCCGATCTCGCTGTGGTCCGCGGAGGAGAGGGACAGCAGGCCGACCTCCTCGAAGCCCGTCGCCTTGAGGCCCTTCTCCACCATGTCGCCGATGCCGGTGATGGAGCGTTCCCGGACCGGGCGCGTGATCATGCCGGCCTGGCAGAAGCGGCAGCCGCGCGTGCAGCCGCGGAAGATCTCGACCGACATGCGCTCGTGGACCGTCTCGGCGAGCGGGACCAGCGGCTGCTTGGGGTAGGGCCACTCGTCCAGGTCCATGACCGTGTGCTTGGAGACGCGCCACGGGACGCCCGACTTGTTGGGGACCACGCGCGCGATACGGCCGTCCGGGAGGTACTCGACGTCGTAGAACGCCGGGATGTACACCGAACCCGTCTTCGCGAGGCGGAAGAGGACCTCCTCGCGTCCGCCGGGGCAGCCCTGTGCCTTCCACTCCCGGATGATCCGGGTCATGTCCAGCACGGCCTGCTCGCCGTCACCGATGATCGCCGCGTCGATGAAGTCGGCGATCGGTTCGGGGTTGAAGGCGGCGTGGCCGCCGGCCAGGACGATCGGGTCGTCGAGCGTACGGTTCCTGGACTCCAGTGGGATGCCCGCCAGGTCCAGCGCGGTGAGCATGTTCGTGTAGCCGAGCTCCGTGGAGAAGGACAGGCCGAACACGTCGAAGGCCTTCACCGGGCGGTGGCTGTCCACCGTGAACTGCGGGACGTCGTGCTCCCGCATCAGTGCCTCCAGGTCCGGCCACACGCTGTACGTGCGCTCGGCGAGGACGCCCTCCTGCTCGTTCAGGACCTCGTAGAGGATCATGACGCCCTGGTTGGGCAGGCCGACCTCGTAGGCGTCGGGGTACATGAGCGCCCAGCGGACGTCGCACGACTCCCACGGCTTGACGGTGGAGTTGAGCTCTCCGCCGACGTACTGGATCGGCTTCTGCACATGCGGGAGCAGAGCTTCGAGCTGCGGGAACACCGACGCAGCGACTTCGGCAGGCATCTCGCGAACCTTCGTGAGCGGGACAGGACTGACAGGGTTGACCATTTAGCGTAACGCGATCGCGACGGCCCTCCGTACGGCCGGACGGTCCGGCGGGCCGCTCCCGTCCGAGTCCGGACGGGTCAGAGGGGTCAGAGGTCCGCCGCTCCGTCCTTGATCGCCGCCCAGAAGCCGGGCAGTTCCGCCTCCACGGCCGCCGCACGCCGCTCCTCGCGCCCGTACAGCAGTCCGTACGTGAAGGCGCTCTCCCCCGCCGCGTGCGCGACCGCGGACAGCTCGCGCAGGGTCTGCCGGGCCATCACGCTGTCCTGGTGGTCGCCGAGCAGGCTCTGAAGGGACTTCATCGACCCGGCCAGGTTTTTGGCCGGGGCGCCGAGGGCCGGGGTGGCGGCCTCGGCCGCGTAGCGGGTGCGCTTGGTCCTCTTGCGGGCCTCGTGCACGGCGACGTCCCGTTCCGGGCCGGGTGACGCCTCCACCGCCTCCTCGACGAGCCCGGCGACCTTCCCGAACTCCTTGCGTACGGCGTCGGCGATCACCTTGCCGGGTTTCTTCCCGGCCGCCTTCCGCAGCGGCGGGTCGGCGATCAGGACGTCCAGGGTGTCCAGCAGGGCGAGGTAGCGCGTGGAGTCCAGGACGCCGATCAGCCGGCCGCGTGAGCCGCCGTGGCTCTCGCCCGCCCATCTGGCCAGCCGCGCACCGACGGGGCCGGAGACCAGCGGGGCGGGCACCTGAGCGAGGGCCGCCGTCACGCGCTCGGTCAGGACTTCGCGGTCCCGGTCCACGCCCAGCTCACCGGCCAGCCATCTCAGCTCCTCGCCGACCGGGTCGGTGACGGCGCGGTCGAGCACCTTCGCGTACGACTTGAAGGTGCCGCGCATCCGGCGGGTGGCGACGCGCATGCTGTGCACGGAGTCCTCGACGTCCTGGCGTACGGCCGGGTCGAGCTCGACGATCGCGTCCCGCTGGGCGCGGAGGTACGCGAGGACGTGGTCGCCCGCGGTCACCGGTGGTTCCTGGGACGCCGGCGCTCTCTTCTTGGCCGATTTCTTTCCGGCGACCGTGCGGGCCTTGGGTGCCTTGCGGGCCTTGGGAGCGGTCTCCAGCAGCGCCCGTGCCAGCTTGGAAGCGGACGCGGAGGGCCGTACCCCCGCCTTGCGCAGCCGTTTCTCGACCTGGTCGAGGAAGACCGGGTCGATGCCGTCGGCGAGTTCCACCTCGATCTCGGTCCACTGGGCCTCGCCGTCGCCCCCGGTCAGCCGCTCGGCCAGGACCGCGTCGACGCTGACCTCGGCGAGCAGCCGCCCCGCCGCGTCGAGGAGGTCGCGCACGTCCCGGGCCGAGCGCAGCCGGACCACGGGGACCAGTTCCGCGTCCCGGACGCGGGAGCGGACCAGCCCGGCGAGGTCGTCGGGGAGCGTGTCGGACAGCGGTGCCCGCATCTCGTCCCGTACGCCGGGGGCCACGGGGAACTTCAGATGCCAGCCCGCGTCCGAGCCGCCCGTGCGGCGGCGCAGGGTGATGGAGGACGCGGCGAGGCGTTGGTCGGCGGTGTCGTAGTAGGTGGCGTCCAGCTGCGCGACACCCTTGTCGATCACGGTTTCGACGCCTGCGACGCCGGTCAGGTCCGGGAGCCCGCTGTCGTCGGACTCGTACTTCCGCTCGATCTCCCGCTGTGTGTCCACCATGACCTGAATCTAGTGGGCGACGGGCCAATGGGGCAGGGGCGCGCGTTCCTACGCGGACATCGGGCGCTGCACCCGGATCGACTGCAGCAGCCCCACCGCCACCCAGACGGAGAACATCGACGAGCCTCCGTACGACACGAACGGCAGCGGCAGTCCGGTCACCGGCATGATCCCGAGGGTCATCCCGATGTTCTCGAAGGACTGGAAGGCGAACCAGGCGACGATCCCGGCGGCGACGATCGTGCCGTACAGCTCGGTCGTCTCGCGGGCGATGCGGCAGGCCCGCCACAGCACCACTCCGAGCAGGAGGACGATCAGGATCGCGCCGACGAAGCCGAGTTCCTCCCCCGCGACGGTGAACACGAAGTCCGTCTGCTGCTCGGGCACGAACTGGCCGGTGGTCTGTGAGCCGTGGAAGAGGCCCGCGCCCGTCAGACCGCCCGAACCGATGGCGATCCGGGCCTGGTTGGTGTTGTAGCCGACGCCGGCGGGGTCGAGGCTGGGGTTGGCGAAGGCGGCGAACCGGGCGATCTGGTATTCGTCCAGGACGTGCAGCTGCCACATGGCGATCGCCCCTGCCGCGCCCGCGCCGAGCAGCCCGAACACCCAGCGGTTGGAGGCGCCGGAGGCGAGCAGCACACCGAGCACGATGATGACCATGACCATGACCGACCCGAGGTCGGGCATCAGCATCACGATGAGCATGGGTACGGCGGCCAGGCCGAGCGCCTGGAGGACGGTCCGGTGGTCGGGGTAGGGCTTGTCGCCCGCGTCGACCCGGGCCGCCAGCAGCATCGCCATGCCCAGGATGATCGTGATCTTCACGAACTCGGAGGGCTGGAGCGAGAAGCCGCCGCCCAGCACGATCCATGAGTGGGCGCCGTTGACCGTGGTGCCGAGCGGGGTCAGCACCATCAGGATCAGGAAGACCGAGGCGCCGTAGAGGAGCGGCACGGCCGTGCGCAGGGTGCGGTGGCCGATCCAGACGGTGCCGATCATCAGGGCGAAGCCGATGCCGGTGTTCAGGATGTGCCGGAGCAGGAAGTAGTACGGGTCGCCCTGATTGATCTCGGTGCGGTTGCGGGTCGCCGAGAAGACGAGGACCGAGCCGATCGCGGAGAGCGCGAGCGCCGCCAGCAGTATCGGCCAGTCCAGCCGCCGGGCGAGCGAGTCGCGGGCGAAGACCCGGGTCCAGCCCGCTCGTCGCGGTCCGTACCCGGAGACGGAGAAGCTGTTCGCGCCCGTCATGTGAGCATCCTCCGGCTTCCCTTGCCGCGCCGTCGCCGGCGGGTGTTCTGGTTGGCCGTGGTGGCCGTCGGCGCCGTTCCCGGCACCTGCTGCCCGCCCGGCTGGGTCACGCCCTTCTTGCCGGGGCGCAGCTCTTTGGCAGGGTCCTTGGCGATCTTCGGGATGGCGATCGAACCGTCCGCCTTGATCTTCGGCAGGGTCTTCTGCGGGGTGGGCAGCAGCGCCTTCTTGTGGTCGATGGAGCCGTCGGCCTGGACGCCGTACAGGGCGCTGTAGATGTTGCGCACGGCCTCACCGGAGGCGCCGGAGCCCGTACCGGCCTGGGAGATCGTCATGACGATCGTGTAGTCCTTGGAGTACGTGGCCAGCCAGGACGTGGTCTGCTTGCCGTAGACCTCCGCGGTACCGGTCTTGGCGTGCAGCTCGATCTTGTCCTGCGGCCAGCCCTGGAACTTCCAGGCGGCGGTACCGCTGGTGACGACGCCCGCGAGGGCCTTGTCCATGCCCTTGTGCGTGGCCGGGCTGATCGGGAGCCTGGCCTTGACCTTCGGCTTGATCTCCTTGACCGTCTTGCCGTCCGCGCTGACGATCGCCTTGCCGATGGTCGGGACGTACTCGGTGCCGCCGTTGGCGAGCGCCCCGTAGATCATGGCCTCCTGGATCGGCGTGACGAGGGTGTCACCCTGGCCGATGGAGTAGTTGATCGAGTCGCCCTCGCGCATCTTGTTGCCTTCGAGGCAGTTCTCGTAGGCGATCTTCTCGACATAACTGCCGTTTTTCTTACCGGTCTTGCACCAGGAGTCCTTGTTGGCCTTCCAGTAGGCCTCTTTCCACCGGCGGTCCGGGATGCGGCCGGTGACCTCGTTGGGCAGGTCGACGCCGGTCTCCTTGCCGAGGCCGAACTGGTGGGCGGCCTTGTAGAAGTAGTCCTTGGGCTCGCCCTTCTTCGGGTTGATGCCGCCGTCCTTCTTCCACTCCCGGTCGGCGAGGCCGTAGAAGACGGTGTCGCAGGAGACCTCCAGGGCACGGCCGAGCGAGATCGGGCCGAAGTTCTCCCCCTCGAAGTTCTTGAAGACCTGGCCGCCCACCGAGTACGAGCTGGTGCACGGGTAGCCGCCGTCCCACTCGTAGCCCGCCTCGACGGCGGCGGCCGTGGAGACCACCTTGAAGGTCGAACCGGGCGCGGACTGACCCTGTATGGCCCGGTTGAGCAGCGGGTAGTTGGAGTCCTTGCCGGTGAGCCGCTTGTAGTCCTTGGCGGAGATGCCGCCGACCCAGGCGTTCGGGTCGTAGGTCGGGGCGGACGCCATCGAGACGATCCGGCCGGTCTTGGCCTCCATCACGACGACGGCGCCCGAGTCGGCCTTGTAGTTCTCACCGGTGATCTTGTCGAACTGCTTGCGGGCGGTCTTCATCGCCTGGTGCAGTTCGTACTCGGCGACCCGCTGGACGCGGGCGTCGATGCTGGTGACCAGGTTGGAGCCGGGCTGGGCGGCATCGGCCTCGGCCTGCCCGATGACCCGGCCCAGGTTGTCGACCTCGTACCGGGTGACGCCGGCCTTGCCGCGCAACTCCTTGTCGTACTGGCGCTCCAGGCCGGAGCGGCCGACCTGGTCGGAGCGCAGGTACGGCGAGTCGGTGTCCTGGGCCTTGGTGATCTCCTCGTCGGTGACCGGGGAGAGGTAGCCGAGGACCTGGGCGGTGTTGGCCTTGCCGGGCGCGGCGTAGCGGCGTACGGCCTGCGGTTCGGCGGTGATGCCGGGGAAGTCCTCGGCCCGCTCGCGGATCTGCAGGGCCTGCTTGGCGGTGGCCTCGTCGGTGATGGGGATGGGCTGGTAGGGCGAGCCGTTCCAACAGGGCTGCGGCGTCTTGGCGTCGCACAGCCGGACCTTCTCCGTGACCTCCTTGGGCGTCATGCCCAGGACGCCGGCCAGCTTGGCGAGGACGGCCTTGCCGTCGTCCTTCATCTTCAGCAGGTCGGTGCGGGAGGCGGAGACGACCAGCCGGGTCTCGTTGTCGGCGAGGGGCACTCCGCGCGCGTCCAGGATCGATCCGCGCACGGCGGGGTCGACGACCTGCTGGACGTGGTTGCCGGAGGCCTCCTTGGCGTACTCGTCGCCCTCCCGGATCTGGAGGTACCACAGGCGTCCGCCGAGGGTGCCGAGCAGGGAGAGGACGAGGATCTGGATGACGACGAGCCGGATCTGGACCCGTGGGGTCCGGCCGGTCTCGGGGATGTTGGTCACTGCGGCTGCCTCCCCCTCTCAGTGTGCGGACGGGTGTGCACGGACGTGCGTGTGTACGGGTACTGCGCGTTCGAGTGCTGCGCGTATGGGCGCTGCGCGTACGAGTGCTGTGCGTACGAGTGCTGTGCGTACGCATGATGAACGACGAGTCTGTGAGGCCGCGTTCCGCCGGAACGTACCCGTTCGAGTGAAGTGTCCACCGGCGCGCTCCGCGCGCTGCCTCCCGCCCTCACAGCCGCTTGACCCCCTTGATGCGGCCGGCCCGCGCGGTGCGGGTCCGGGCCTTGGTCTTCAGACCGCCGAGCGTGCCGCGCTGACCGCCGATCCTGAGGCCGGTGCCCGAGGCGAGCCAGCCCGAGGAGATGTCGGTGCTCTTGGCGGCGGAGCCGGTCTCGGCGAGCGGGTCGTTGTCGGCGCGCCGGGCCAGGGCCATGATTCCGGGGACGACGAACGGGGCGAGCAGCAGGTCGTACAGGGCGGCCGTGAACAGCAGGCTGGGCAGGCCGACATGGCGGGCGGCGGTGTCGCCGACGAGGGCGCCGACCCCGGCGTACAGCAGGGTGGAACCGATGGCGGCGGCCACGACCACGGCCATCGGGCCGGTGGCGGACTTCAGGCGGCCGTTCTCCGGTTTGACGAGGCCGGCGAGGTAGCCGATCACGCACAGCACGAGGGCGTAGCGGCCGGCCGCGTGGTCGGCGGGCGGCGCGAGGTCGGCGAGCAGGCCGGCGCCGAAACCGATGAGTGCGCCGCCGACATGGCCGTAGACCAGGGCGAGGCCGAGGACGGTGAGCAGCAGCAGGTCGGGTACGGCGCCCGGGAGGTGGAGGCGGGAGAGGACGCTCACCTGGAGTACCAGGGCGACGACGACCAGGGCGGACGAGAGCAGGATCCGGTTGACACGCATGGGCTGAAGCTCCTACTGCTCTGGCTGGGTCTCGCCGTCGACCCGCGCGTTCGCGGACGGGGTGACGGTCACCGTCACGGTCGGCGTGGGGGTCGGCTTGGGCTTGGCGGGGAGCACCGTGTCGCGTGGGTCCTTCTTCGGTGCCTGGACGACCACGCCGACGACGTCGAGCTTGGTGAAGCTGACGTACGGCGTGACGTACAGGGTGCGGGTGAGGTCGCCGCCGGAGGGGTCGACGCGGGAGACCACGCCGACCGGGACGCCCGGCACGAAGGGTTTGTCGGCCTGCGAGCCGAAGGTGACCAGGCGGTCGCCCTTCTTCACGTCGGCCTTGCCGTTGAGGAGTTCGACGCGCAGCGGACGGTCGCCCTGCCCGGAGGCGAAGCCGAGTTCGTCGCCGGCCTCCATCCGGGTGCCGACGGTGAAGTCGGGGTCGTTGGCCAGCAGGACCGTGGCGGTGTCGGGGCCGACGGTGGTCACGCGTCCGACCAGGCCGTCCCCGTTGAGGACGGTCATGTCGCGCCGGATGCCGTCATGAGCGCCGACGTCGATGGTGATGGTCCAGGAGAAGCCCTGGGCCGCCCCTATGGCGATGACCTGGGCGCCCTTGATGCCGTACTGGCCCGCGCCGGCGATCTTCAGCATCTTGTCGAGCTGGGTCAGGCGGGAGCGGTTGCGGTCGTCGCTGCCGAGCTTCGCCTTGAGGGCCGCGTTCTCCTTCTCCAACTCGGCGAGCCGGTCGTGGCGTTCGCCGGAGTCACGGATGGCCGACACGGCGTTGCCGACCGGGTCGACCGCGGCCGACACACCGTTCTCGATCGGGCCGAACACGGTGGCCGCACCCTGGCGGGCACCGTCGACCGGTGAGTCCTCCCCGCCGCGGATGTCCACCGTGATCAGCGCGAACGCGATGGCGACCAGCAGCACCAGGAGGAGCCGGCTCTCTCGTGTGTCCCTCACGTGCGGCGGCCGTGCCTTCCTCAATAGGAATGTGCAGAGGTTCAGTGTTCAGGTGTTGATGCGTTCGGGTGTTGATGTGTTCGGACATTGGCCTGTTCGGGTGTCGACCGTTCAGGCGTGCGGGTTTCCAGGTCCGCAGGAGCATATGGGGCGAGCCTATGCCTCCAGATCAACGATCCGCCGTACGAGAGCCGATCATCTCGTACGGCGGAGTCGAAGAGTCACGTCATCTGCGCGGCTGGGCGTCCAGGACCTGCTGCAGCGCCTCGAACTCCTCGACGCACTTGCCGGAGCCGAGCGCCACGCTGTCCAGCGGGTCCTCGGCGATGTGGATCGGCATGCCGGTCTCGCGCCGCAGCCGCTCGTCGAGGCCGCGCAGCAGCGCTCCGCCGCCGGTCAGAACGATTCCCCTGTCCATGATGTCGCCGGACAGCTCCGGCGGGCACTTGTCCAGGGTGGTCTTGACGGCGTCCACGATGGCGTTGACGGGTTCCTCGATCGCCTTGCGGACTTCGGCGGCCGAGATGACCACGGTCTTGGGCAGCCCGGAGACGAGGTCCCGGCCACGGATTTCGGTGTGCTCGTCAGCGTCGAGGTCGTACGCCGAACCGATCGTGATCTTGATCTGTTCGGCTGTCCGCTCGCCCAGCAGAAGGGAGTACTCCTTCTTGATGTGCTGGATGATCGCGTTGTCCAGCTCGTCGCCCGCGACGCGGATGGACTGGGCGGTGACGATGCCGCCGAGCGAGATGACCGCGACCTCCGTGGTGCCGCCGCCGATGTCCACCACCATGTTGCCCGTGGCCTCATGGACCGGCAGGCCGGAGCCGATGGCCGCGGCCATGGGCTCCTCGATGATGTGCACCTGACGGGCGCCGGCCTGGGACGACGCCTCGATGACGGCGCGGCGCTCGACGCCCGTGATGCCCGAGGGCACACAGACGACGACCCGCGGACGAGCCAGATACCGCCGCTTGTGGATCTTCAGGATGAAGTAGCGGAGCATCCGCTCGGTGATCTCGAAGTCGGCGATCACGCCGTCCTTCAGCGGACGTACGGCAACGATGTTGCCGGGCGTGCGCCCGATCATCTTCTTCGCTTCGGCGCCGACCGCGAGAATGCCACCGGTGTTGGTGTTGATCGCGACGACGGACGGCTCGTTGAGTACGATCCCGCGACCCCTGACGTACACCAGCGTGTTGGCGGTCCCGAGGTCGACAGCCATGTCACGGCCGATGAACGACATTGAGTTCCCCATCAGGATTCTTCTGGCCTTCCGAGCTGCTTCTGAGGGCTTTTCAGGACGGCGAGGTGGGTGCGGTGACGTGAAGGCTTCCATCGTAGACGCGCCTTCGCGAACACCGCGTGAGGGTCTCCGCCATTGTCAGCAGATGATGTGCGGGTCCGCTTCTGGAGACGGGCGTTCGGGGACACCCGTTCCCCCGATCGGCCACGCATATGCCAAGGAGTCCGGGGGCTTTGCCCCCAGACTCCCGTTTCGGCCGCTCGGAGGATTACGCGCGACCGGGGAAGAAGATCTTCACCTCACGTTCGGCGGACTCCTCGGAGTCGGAGGCGTGGATCAGGTTCTCGCGGACGATCACACCATAGTCGCCGCGGATGGAGCCCGGTGCCGCGGCGATCGGGTCGGTCGGACCGGCGAGCGCGCGGACACCCTCGATGACCCGCTCGCCCTCGACGATCAGCGCCACGACCGGACCGGAGGACATGAACTCCACCAGCGGCTCGTAGAACGGCTTGCCCTTGTGCTCGCCGTAGTGCTGCTCCAGCGTCTCCTGGTCCAGGGTGCGCAGCTCCAGCGCGGTGATCTGCCAGCCGGCCTTGCGCTCGATACGGCTGATGATCTCGCCGGTCAGGCCACGAGCGACTGCGTCGGGCTTGAGCAGGACGAGGGTGCGCTGGCTCACGTGGGCTCCTTAAACACAAGTGTGTGCGGGGTGATGAGGTTACCGGGCGTGTCCGGGCCTCTGTTACGCAGTGTCAGGTTGCGCGGCCTTGTCCTCTATGGCCTCGCGGGCCTCGGAGCCACGCGGACCCTCGCGGGCCTCGGAGCGGCCTCACACGCCGGACGGGCTGTTCTCGGCGGTCTGCGCCGCGAAGCGGGCCTTCGCCTCGTCGATCTTGCGGCCGTAGTGCACGGACGCCCACCACAGGGCCGCGAAGATCGCGCCGAGGAAGAACATCGACGGGACGACGACACCGGAGGCGATCAGGGCGATCTGCAGGGCCCACCCGAGCACGACGCCGCCGGGGCGGGTCACCATGCCGCACAGCACCAGGCACAGGAACATGACTATGCCGCTGACCGTCCACACCGTCGCCGTGGACAGATCCGGGTCCTTCATGGCGACCAGTCCGGCGAAACCGATGACGAAGAACTCGCCGATCAGGGTCGAAGCGCAGAGCGTACGCACGGGTGTCAGCCCCTCCCCAGGAGCAGTCGGGCCTCGCCGACGGTGATGACGGAACCGGTGATCAGCACCCCGCCGCCCGCGAACTCGCCCTCCTCCTCGGCCAGCGTGATCGCGGCCTCCAGGGCGTCCGGCAGCCGCGGCTCCACCTGTACGCGCTCCTCGCCGAACACCTCGACGGCGATCCCGGCGAGTTCGTCGGCGTCCATGGCCCGGTGGCTGGAGTTCTGGGTGACCACGACCTCGGCGAAGATCGGCTCGAAGGCCTCCAGCAGCCCGCGCACGTTCTTGTCCCCGCTGGCCCCGACCACGCCGATGAGCCGGCTGAAGTCGAAGGCCTCGCTGACCGCCTCGGCGGTGGCGCGGGCGCCGGCCGGGTTGTGGGCGGCGTCGAGCACGACGGTCGGGGACCGCCGTACGACTTCGAGGCGCCCCGGTGCGGAGACGGCCGCGAACGCCTTGCGGACGGTGTCGAGGTCGAGCGGCTCGGGCCGCTGGGAGCCGACGCCGAAGAACGCCTCGACTGCGGCGAGGGCGACGGCCGCGTTGTGGGCCTGATAGGGGCCGTGCAGCGGCAGGTACACCTGGTCGTACTCGCCGCCCACCCCGCGCAGCGTGAGCAGCTGCCCGCCGACGGCGACCTGCCGGGAGACGACCCCGAACTCCAGGCCCTCACGGGCGACGGTGGCGTCGACCTCGACGGCCTTCTTCAGCATCACCTGGGCCGCGTCGACCGGCTGCTGGGCCAGGATCACGGTCGCGTCCTGCTTGACGATGCCGGCCTTCTCGGTGGCGATCGCGGCGGTCGTCCCGCCGAGCCGGTCGGTGTGGTCGAGGTCGATGGGGGTGACGACGGCGACGTCCCCGTCGATGACGTTGGTGGCGTCCCAGCTGCCGCCCATCCCGACCTCGACGACCGCGACGTCGACGGGCGCGTCCGCGAAGGCGGCGTACGCCATCGCCGTCAGCACCTCGAAGAAGGACAGCCGGAACTCCTGCTGCGCGTCGACCATCTCGATGTACGGCTTGATGTCCTGGTACGTCTCGATGAACCGCTCGGCGGAGATGGGCGCCCCGTCCAGGCTGATCCGCTCGGTGATCGACTGGACGTGGGGGCTCGTGTACCGGCCGGTCCGCAGCTCGAAGGCGCCCAGCAGGGCCTCGATCATGCGGGCGGTGGAGGTCTTGCCGTTGGTTCCGGTGATGTGGATCGAGGGGTACGACCGCTGCGGCTCGCCCAGCACGTCCATCAGCGCGGCGATCCGGCTGACGGAGGGCTCCAGCTTGGTCTCGCCCCAGCGGGTGGCGAGCTCCGCCTCGACCTCACGCAGGGCCTTGTCGACCTCCGGGTCCGCCGGACGCGTCGGCACGTCGGCTTCCGGCGGGCCGCCCTGGGCGCGCAGGGTGCGGCTGCCGGCCTCGATGACCGCGAGATCGGGATCCCGGTCGGTCTCGGCCGCGATGATCTCGTCGAAGGAGCTGTCGTCGTGCGGGGGCTGGTCACTCACGGGGTCAGTCTACGTACCCGGCCTGCGTGCGGTCGTGCCGCTGGGACGGCTCGCGACCCACCGAAGCGGCACCCGGTCGACGCCGGGCCGCGCGGCCCGCCCCCGGGCGGCCGAAGGCCCCCGGAACAATGAGCTCCGGGGGCCTTCAACACCGTACGAACGCCTGTGGCAACGCCGGCGTCTACGCCTGCGGCAACCGCTCCAGCTGCGCGGCGATCCGCGTGATGTCCTCCTCCGCCTTGGCGAGCCGCGTGCGGATCTTCTCGACCACGTGGTCCGGGGCCTTGCCCAGGAACGCCTCGTTGCCGAGCTTCGCGTTCGCCTGGGCCTTCTCCTTCTCCGCGGCGGCCAGATCCTTCGCCAGCCGCTTCCGCTCCGCCGCCACGTCGATCGTGCCGGAGAGGTCGAGGGCCACCTCGGCGCCGGCGACGGGCAGGGTCGCCGTCGCCGTGAAGGCGTCGCCCTCCGGCTGGAGGCGCAGCAGCTGGCGGATGGCGGCCTCGTGGGGCGCCAGCGCCGTGCCGTCCAGCGACAGGCGGGCCGGGACGCGCTGGCCCGGCTGCAGGCCCTGGTCGGCACGGAAGCGGCGGACCTCCGTGATGACCTGCTGGAGGGTGACGATCTCGCGCTCGGCGTCGGCGTCGCGGAAGCCGCTGTCGGCCGGCCACTCGGCGACGACGAGCGACTCGCCGCCGGTGAGGGTGGTCCACAGCGTCTCCGTGACGAACGGGACCACGGGGTGCAGCAGCTTCAGCGTGACGTCCAGGACCTCGCCCAGGACGCGCTTGCTGACCTCGGCCGCCTCGCCGCCCGCCTGGAACGTCGTCTTCGACAGCTCGACGTACCAGTCGAAGACCTCGTCCCACGCGAAGTGGAACAGCGCGTCGGAGAGCTTCGCGAACTGGTAGTCCTCGTAAAACGCGTCGACCTCCGCGACGACGGAGTTGAGGCGGGAGAGGATCCAGCGGTCCGTGGCCGACATGGCCGACGGCTCCGGCAGCGGGCCGTCCACCGTCGCACCGTTCATCAGCGCGAAGCGCGTGGCGTTCCAGATCTTGTTGGCGAAGTTGCGGGACCCCTGGACCCAGTCCTCGCCGATCGGGACGTCGGTGCCGGGGTTGGCGCCGCGGGCGAGGGTGAAGCGGAGGGCGTCGCTGCCGTACTTGTCCATCCAGTCCAGCGGGTTGACGACGTTCCCGAAGGACTTCGACATCTTCTTGCCGTTCTGGTCACGGACCATGCCGTGCAGGGCGATGGTGTGGAACGGCGGGGTGCCGTCCATCGCGTAGAGGCCGAACATCATCATCCGGGCGACCCAGAAGAAGAGGATGTCGTAGCCGGTGAGCAGGACCGAGTTCGGGTAGAACTTCGCGAGCGACTCGGTCTGTTCGGGCCAGCCGAGCGTGGAGAAGGGCCACAGGCCCGAGGAGAACCAGGTGTCGAGGACGTCGGTGTCCTGCCGCCAGCCCTCCGCCTCGGTCCCGGGCGGCTGCTCGTCGGGGCCGACGCAGACGACCTCACCGTCCGGGCCGTACCAGACCGGGATCCGGTGGCCCCACCACAACTGCCGTGAGATGCACCAGTCGTGGAGGTTGTCGACCCAGTCGAAGTACCGCTTCTCCATCTCCTGCGGATGGATCTTGACCTTGCCGTCCCGGACCGCGTCACCGGCCGCCTTCGCCAGCGGAGCGACCTTGACCCACCACTGCAGGGACAGCCGGGGTTCGATGGTGGTCTTGCAGCGCGAGCAGTGGCCGACCGAGTGGACGTACGGCCGCTTCTCGGCGACGATCCGGCCCTCCGCGCGCAGCGCGGCGACGATCGCGGAACGGGCCTCCAGCCGGTCCAGGCCCTGGAAGGGGCCGTGGGCGGTGATGACGGCGTGCTCGTCCATGATCGTGATGGCGGGCAGGTCGTGACGCCGGCCGATCTCGAAGTCGTTCGGGTCGTGGGCCGGGGTGACCTTGACGGCACCCGTGCCGAACTCGGGGTCGACGTGCTCGTCGGCGACGACCGGGATGGAACGGTCGGTCAGCGGCAGCTTGATGAGCGTGCCGACCAGGTGCTTGTACCGCTCGTCGTCCGGGTGGACGGCGATCGCCGTGTCACCGAGCATCGTCTCGGCGCGGGTCGTGGCGACGACGATGGTCGCGTCGCCCTCGCCGTACTTCATGGAGACGAGCTCGCCGTCGTCGTCCTGGTACTCGACCTCGATGTCCGAGATGGCCGTCAGACAGCGCGGACACCAGTTGATGATGCGCTCGGCGCGATAGATCAGCTCTTCGTCGTAGAGCCGCTTGAAGATGGTCTGGACGGCCTGGGACAGCCCCTCGTCCATGGTGAACCGCTCACGCGACCAGGCGACACCGTCGCCGAGGCGGCGCATCTGCCCGCTGATCTGGCCGCCGGACTCGGCCTTCCACTGCCAGACCCGCTCGACGAAGGCCTCCCGGCCGAGGTCGTGCCGCGACTTGCCCTCCTTGCCGAGCTCGCGCTCGACGACGTTCTGGGTCGCGATCCCCGCATGGTCCATGCCGGGCTGCCACAGCGTCTCGTACCCCTGCATCCGCTTGCGGCGGGTGAGGGCGTCGATGAGCGTGTGCTCGAAGGCGTGCCCGAGGTGGAGCGAGCCGGTGACGTTCGGCGGCGGGATGACGATCGTGTACGGAGGCTTGTCGCTCTTCGCGTCGGCCTCGAAGTAACCCCGCTCCACCCAGCGCTCGTACAGCGGCCCCTCTACGTCGGCCGGCGCGTACTGGGTCGGCAGTTCGGTGGGGGGCGCTGATGGCTGCTGCTGAGCGTTCTCGGTCACGGGCTCAGTTTAGGGGTGTCGTACGGCAGTCCCGAAACGCGTTTGTTCTGTAACGGTGAGGCCCCTGACG
This sequence comes from Streptomyces cellulosae, assembly GCF_000721105.1. Lineage (GTDB taxonomy): Bacteria > Actinomycetota > Actinomycetes > Streptomycetales > Streptomycetaceae > Streptomyces > Streptomyces cellulosae_A. Next base: position 24,851 of record NZ_JOEV01000026.1, on the reverse strand, counting down.
CCGTCCGGCTGTGGCCCCTGCGCCAGGATGTCGGGATCACATGAGCATCTGGAGGGGAACCCAGAAATGAGTCACAACCAGCCGGGCCCGTACGGCGGGCAGCCTCAGCAGCCTGGACCGTACGGTCAGCAGCCGGGCCCCTACGGCCAGCCGCCGCAGGCTCCGCCGGCCCAGCCCGGCTACGGCCAGCCGCCGCAGGCCCCTCCGCCCCAGCCCGGCTACGGCTATCCGCAGCAGCCCCAGCCGGGCGTCCCGCCCCAGCAGCAGCCGTACGGCCAGCAGGCCCCCTACGGCCAGCAGGCCCCCTACGGTCAGCAGCCGCCGTACGGACAGGCTCCGTACGGGCAGGCTCCCTACGGCCAGGCCCCGTACGGGGTGCCGCAGCCGCCGGCGCCGGGCGGGGGCAAGAAGAAGGCGGGCCTCGTCATCGGCGCGGTGGCCGTCGTCGCCGCGATCGGCGTGGGGGCGTACTTCGTGATCGGTGGGAGCGGGGGCGGAATCGAGGACGACGGACCTCACAAGCTCACCACGCCGTCGAAGCTGCTGTCGAAGAAGTACACGCGGGTGGGCGACTCCCGGGAGGCGAAGGCGAGTTCGAGCGACGCGAAGGACCTCGTCAAGGCCGGGGTCACCGACGCCACGTCGGTCGGCGCCCTCTATTCGACCGTGGACCTTTCGTCCCTCGACACCAATGATCCGAGCGCGGTGGCGAAGGCGCAGAGCTCCGAGAGCGTTTCGTTCTCCGGCATCTACGGCAAGGTGAAGGATCCCGAGCAGGCCGTGGACGGCACGTTCGCCGAGATGAAGAGGCAGACGGACAAGGAATCGGCCGACGTCAAGCTGATCGGCGACGCGCAGTCCGTCTCGCCCGACGGCTTCGAGGGCGCCACGATGAAGTGCCAGCAGGCCGACGGCAAGAAGCAGGGCACGGAGCAGAAGCAGACGGTCTACCTGTGCATCTGGGCGGACTACAGCACGCTGGGTGTGGTCACGCCGACCGCGGGCTCCAAGTCGTACTCGCTGGCCGAGTCGGCCCAGATCGCGGCCGATATCCGCAAGGAAGCCCGCGTCAAGAGCTGAGCGTCTCCTGGGCTTCCGGGGTTCCCGGCTTCCGGCTTCCCGGCCCCCGCGTTGCCCGGCACAGGAAGGGGCCCCGGTCAGTCGACCGGGGCCCCTTCCTGTTCGTCCTGTCGGCGGCGGTTACGCCGTCTTCTGCTCGCCCGGCCCCCGGCCCCGCGAATCCCGCGGGATCAGGGTCGGGTTGACGTTGGAGAGGACCACGTCGGCGGTGATGACCACGCGGGCCACGTCCTTGCGGGACGGGACCTCGTACATGACGCCCTGGAGGACCTCTTCCATGATGGCGCGCAGGCCGCGCGCGCCGGTCTGGCGGAGGATCGCCTGGTCGGCGATGGCTTCCAGGGCCTCGCGCTCGAAGTCCAGCTCCACACCGTCGAGTTCGAAGAGCCGCTCGTACTGCTTCACCAGCACGTTGCGCGGCTCGACCAGGATCTGGAGGAGCGCCTCGCGGTCGAGGTTGTGGACCGAGGTGATGACGGGGAGGCGGCCGATGAACTCGGGGATCATGCCGAACTTGACCAGGTCCTCGGGCATGACGTCCTCGAACTGGTCCTTGGCCTCCAGCTCCCGCTTGGAGCGGATCGTCGCGCCGAAGCCGATGCCCTTCGCGCCGGCCCGGGACTCGATGAGCTTCTCCAGGCCCGAGAAGGCGCCGCCCACGATGAACAGCACGTTCGTCGTGTCGATCTGGATGAACTCCTGGTGGGGATGCTTACGGCCGCCCTGCGGCGGGACCGAGGCCGTGGTCCCCTCCAGGATCTTCAGCAGGGCCTGCTGGACGCCCTCGCCCGACACGTCACGCGTGATGGAAGGGTTCTCGCTCTTCCTCGCGACCTTGTCGATCTCGTCGATGTAGATGATCCCGGTCTCGGCCTTCTTGACGTCGTAGTCGGCCGCCTGGATCAGCTTGAGCAGGATGTTCTCGACGTCCTCGCCGACATAGCCGGCCTCCGTCAGCGCCGTCGCGTCGGCGATGGCGAACGGGACGTTGAGCATCCGCGCCAGGGTCTGCGCGAGGAGGGTCTTGCCGGAGCCCGTGGGGCCCAGCAGGAGGATGTTGGACTTCGCCAACTCGATGGCGTCGTCGCGCCCTTGGGCGCCGCCGTTCTCACCGGCCTGGACCCGTTTGTAGTGGTTGTACACCGCGACCGAGAGGGCCTTCTTGGCCTGCTCCTGGCCAACCACATAGCCCTCGAGGAACTCGTAGATCTCGCGGGGCTTCGGGAGTTCCTCCCAGCGCACCTCGCTCGTCTCCGCGAGTTCTTCCTCGATGATCTCGTTGCAGAGATCGATGCACTCGTCGCAGATGTACACACCGGGCCCTGCGATGAGCTTCTTGACCTGCTTCTGGCTCTTGCCGCAGAACGAGCACTTGAGCAGATCGCCGCCGTCACCGATGCGTGCCACGGTGTGCTTCCCCTTCGCCTGGGAGACGCCTAGGTCCAGCGGCTCCTGGTGCTGCCTTATGTCCGACGGTACCTTGCCGAGACCCCCGTTCGGGCCCCCCTTGGCGCGGTTCACTTTGACGTGCAGCGTGTCAACCGCGCCAAGGGGCGGCAGACGATACTCCCCCAGCCCTCGAAAGTGCTCGGGCCGGGGGGATCCCCGCCCGCGTCAGCGCACGGCCGCGTTGTTCATCTTCCGGGTGGAGATGATCTGGTCGATCAGACCGTACGCCAGGGCGTCCTCGGCCGTGAGGATCTTGTCGCGCTCGATGTCCTCGCGGATCTTCTCGATCGGCGTGGTGGAGTGCTTGGCCAGCAGGTCTTCCAGCTGGGCACGCATCCGGAGGATCTCGTTCGCGGCGATCTCCAGGTCGGAGACCTGGCCCCGGCCCGTCTCGCTGTAGGGCTGGTGGATCAGGACCCGGGCGTTCGGCAGCGCCATGCGCTTGCCGGGCGTTCCGGCGGCCAGCAGGATGGCGGCGGCCGAGGCGGCCTGGCCCATGCAGACCGTCTGGACGTCGGGCTTCACGAACTGCATGGTGTCGTAGATCGCAGTCAGCGCGGTGAAGGATCCGCCGGGGCTGTTGATGTAGACCGAGATGTCCCGGTCGGGGTCCATCGACTCCAGGCACAGCAGCTGCGCCATGACGTCGTTGGCGGAGGCGTCGTCGATCTGCACGCCGAGGAAGATCACGCGCTCCTCGAAGAGCTTCGCGTACGGGTCGTACTCGCGGATGCCCTGCGAGGTGCGCTCGACGAAGCGGGGGATCACATAGCGGGACTCGGCGACGGGCACCGTGCTCTCGGCTCGTGCGCGGTCGTACAGGCCGCTGCCGGGGAAGTCGTTCACTGTCTGTCTCCTAAGGGCTGAGGCGGTCGGCTGGGGGCTGTGCGGGGGGTGTTCCGGTCCCCGCGCGGGGCTCAGGCCCCGGTGCCGCCGCCGCCCGGCATACCGGCGGCCGTGGGAATCACGTCGTCGATGAGGCCGTACTCCTTGGCCTCGATCGCGTCGAACCAGCGGTCACGGTCCGAGTCGCGAGTGATCTGCTCGATGGACTGGCCGGTGTGCTGGGAGGTGAGCTCCGCCATGCGCTTCTTGGTGTGCAGCAGCCGCTCGGCGTGGATCTTGATGTCGGAGGCCGAGCCGGCCAGGCCCGCGGAGGGCTGGTGGATCAGGATCTCGGCGTTCGGGAGCGCGAAGCGCTTGCCCGGCGTACCCGCGCTGAGCAGGAACTGGCCCATCGAGGCGGCGAGGCCCATGGCGATGGTCACCACGTCGTTCTTGATGAACTGCATGGTGTCGTAGATCGCCATGCCGGCCGTGATCGAGCCGCCAGGGCTGTTGATGTAGAGGTAGATGTCCTTGTCCGGATCGGCGGCAAGGAGCAGCAGCTGTGCGGTGATCTTGTTGGCGATGTCGTCGTCGACCGCCTGGCCGAGGAAGATGATCCGCTCGCCGAGCAGCCGGTTGTAGACCTGGTCACCGAGGCCACCACCGATGGAGGGGTCGCCGGCGGCGGAGGGCATCAGATTCGTCACGTATCCACCTGCTCGTCTTACGACGGCGTCCGGGCCGTCTTACGTTTCCCTGCGGGGCTGGAGCCGTATCGGAGACTCCCCTGCCCTCGTATTCATGGACCCTAACGCGCGGGTCCCTTCGGAGAATCCCGGGAAGGGGGGTGTTCGCCGGGGGCGTAGAGCCTGCGGCGGGTGGGCCGCTTGTCACTCACCGCGATTGTCCGCGCGAGGGTCGCCGCGGTTCCGCCGTGGCCGGTCGCGCCCACGACGGGGTCCCCCCGCTCGAACGAAGGCGAGAGTGGGGGATGAGTCGACATCGGTACAGCCCGCGCCCTGGAGGTAGGACAACGGGCCCTGGGGTGCGATGTCCCCAGAGCCCGTTCTACGTCCGTCGGAAGTGCCGTGGGCTCAGCCCTCGGTCTTCTCCTCGGCCTTCTCCTCGGCCGGGGCGTCCTCGGTGGCGTCGGCGGCGGCCTCCGTCTCGTCCTCCTCGTCGTCCAGGTCGATGATCTCGCCGTTGGTGTCCTTGACCGTGGCCTTCTCGACCACGACGGCCAGGGCCTTGCCGCGGGCGACCTCGCCGACCAGCATCGGGACCTGGCCGCCCTCGACGACCGCCTGGGCGAACTGGTCGGGGGACATGCCGGAGGAGGCCGCGCGCCGCATGAGGTGCTCGGTGAGCTCCTCCTGGCTGACGTTGAGCTTCTCCTGCTTGACGAGCTCGTCGAGGACGAACTGGGTCTTGATGCCCTTGACCGCGGCTTCCTTGGTCTCGGCGTCGAACTCCTCGGCCGTCTTGCCCTGGATCTCGAGGTACTTCTCGAGGTCGAGACCCATCTGACCGAGCTGGTGGTGCTCCAGGTTGTGCTTGCGGGTGTTGATCTCGTCCTCGAGGAGCTTCTCGGGGACGGGCACCTCGACGAGCTCCAGCAGCTTCTCCAGGACACGCTCCTGGGCCTGCGTGGCCTGGTCGTACTGCTTCATGTTCTCCAGGCGCTTGCGGCTGTCGGCCCGGAGTTCCTCGAGGGTGTCGAACTCGGAGGCGAGCTGCGCGAACTCGTCGTCCAGCTCGGGCAGTTCGCGGGCGGCGACCTGGGTGACCTTGACGGTGACCTCGGCCTCCTTGCCGGCCGCCGAGCCGCCCTTGAGCTCGGAGGTGAAGGTGGCCTCGCCACCGGTCTCCAGGCCCTTCACGGCGTCGTCGATGCCTTCCAGCAGCTCGCCCGAGCCGATGGTGTAGGAGACGCCGCTGGCGACGCCGTCCTCCAGGACCTCGCCGTCGACCTTGGCCTCCAGGTCGATGGTGACGACGTCGCCGTCCTCGGCGGCACGCTCGACCGGGGAGGTCGACGCGAAGCGCTCACGCAGCTCGGTCACGGCCTTGTCGACGTCCTCGTCGCTGACCTCGACCGCGTCGACCTCGACCTCGATGCCGGAGTAGTCCGGGATCTCGAGGGCCGGGCGGACGTCGACCTCGGCGGTGAAGTTCAGCGTCTCGCCGTCCTTCAGCTCGGTGATGTCGACCTCGGGCTGGCCCAGGACGTTGAGGTCGGCCTCGTTGACCGCGTCGGTGTAGAACTTCGGAAGCGCGTCGTTGACGGCCTCTTCCAGTACGGCGCCACGACCGAACCGCTGGTCGATGACACGGGCGGGGATCTTGCCCTTGCGGAAGCCCTTCACCGTGACCTGCTGGTTGATCTTCTTGTACGCCGCGTCGAGGCTGTCCTTGAGCTCCTCGAAGGGCACCTCGACAGTGAGCCGAACCCGAGTCGGGTTCAGGGTCTCCACGGCGCTCTTCACGGTTCGGTCTCCTTGTGGCTGACTGCTTGGGTTCTGCCGGAGCCAGAACGGCTCCGGCGGATTCGCCGCCCGGAGGACTTCGTAAGGAGAGACACACGGGCGTGCAGCTTGCATAGTAACGGCAGCGGCGACACGGCCCCAAAGGCGATCACGGAACGCGATCACCCGAGGTGACCGCGCGCGTGACCGGTGGCGGCCGGGGACGGCCGGTTCATGGTCGGGGTGGCGGGATTTGAACCCACGGCCTTCCGCTCCCAAAGCGGACGCGCTACCAAGCTGCGCCACACCCCGTGCTGGTGCGACACGTAGGGTACATGCCCGGAGGCGACGCGGGCCCCCGCATTGACGGGGTGTGCGACAAGGCGGGACGACCCGCTACGATGCCTCTGTGCCGTGGTCACCGACTGCGGTGCGCCTGTGCGGGCGTAGCTCAATGGTAGAGCCCTAGTCTTCCAAACTAGCTACGCGGGTTCGATTCCCGTCGCCCGCTCTGAATGCCGGAGGCCCAGGCGAGAGGTCGTTCTCCTCTCCCTGGGCCGCCCGCGTTCCCAGGGGCGTTTCAGCCCTTCGGTGTCCCTCGCGCGCCCCTTCGAGCGCGGGCGACGCTTCAGCGCGTCCACGATCTGCGCGTCAACACCATCCGCGGCCTCCCGCTCACGCTTCCGGGAACGTGCTGGTGGATCAGCGCCGCACGGGTCGAGCTCCGGCCGAGCCGGACCATCGGCTCACGCGTATGGGCGACGGTGCAGGACGCCAGGGTCATCGGTGCCAGGCTCCCGATGGGGGCTCTTGGCCTTCGGCCATCCGATCACTGCGCTCTCGCCCGCCACGGGCCGACGCACCGGACGAAGCCTGCCCCCGACCATGACCCGGCACCGCCAGGCCTGATCCGAGGGACCACGGCACGGCCCCACCGGCCCGTCAACCGTCGACGCACCGTGCCTGTGCCGGCGACCCGCACCCCATGCCTCGGGTGCGGGCGGCGCTTCGAACGAGCGGGTCGGCACAGCCCGCATCACGCCCGGCTCGACGAGGGTCTCGTCAGGTGAGGTTGCTCACCCAGCCGGAGCATGTGCCCGCAGTGATCGTCTTGGTGGACCAGTGGCCCAGGCAGATGCGGAAGCGGATGGTGGCGCTCTCGGTGAAGTCCTTGTTCTTGTAGCGGTCGGTGGAGGCGCCGTCGGCGTTGAAAATGGAGCCCCACCGGTTCCCCACTTCCCAGTCCACGACGGCGGAGGAGCCATCCGATTTCCCGTCGTAGACCGAGAACCAGTCGCCGGGGGGAGAGAAGCAGGCCCGGTACACGATGCCGCCGTTCTCCTGTTTAGTGGCGCACTTCACCCACTCGACCTCATTGGAGAAATCAGTGGCGGTCGCGCGCTCGACTTCGGCGGCGGCGTTCGCCTGGGTGACGGTGAGGAGAAGGGCAGCGGAGAGGGTGCCTGCGACGGTGCTTATTCGCTTGAGCCGGCGGTTGTTGATCACATGATTCCTTCTGCGGGGGGTGTCCAACGAGGCGTTGGCGAGCTCGTAACGCTAGCCAGGAGAGACGCGCTAATCAAGCATCTGTTCGATATTGCTGCTTGACGCGTGCAGGACGCAAACCCCCTTGGTCCCAAGCCTGTTGGGCGCTCCCCGCCATGACCCGCCGGACCGGCTCCGGGCCTGGATGCAGGAGGAGATGGGACGGGTGTCCCCAGGGGCCGGAGAAGGCCGCACACGCCCCCTGCGTGTCCGATGGGGCAGCGCCCGGCGGGGAGTGACGGGGAACGTCGGCGAGTCTCCCGAGAACGCCCCGCGCACCATCCAGCCCTTCGCGCTCAGGGAATGTCGAAGGAGGCGATGGCACGGGCCGGTGCGCGGAAGGTGGTGTCGGTGACGCGGGAACGTTCGACCAAGATGTTGACGCCCGGGCCCGCCGCGCCCGTGGTGTTGTAGCTCCAGGCAGGTCCCTTGAGCGCCGGGCCGCACAGCCCCTCGGGAAGCTCGCTCTCGTCCTGGCCGAGCGCGTACCCGCCGCCGTAGTTCTCGTCGAACAGGGACTCCCCGTCCGGGACGAGTCCCGCGCGGTGGAGGTAGTCCGGCATCCGGTCAGTCAGAAAGGAGACCTGGGCGAAGCCGTTTTCGGTGACGTAGTGGATGTCCGAGGCATCGGAGGGGATCGGCACGCCCCCGGCCGAGATCACCCCTGGCAGCTTGGCGTCGCTGCCCTCACAGGCTCGGGGGTCTCCGAACGGATGGAACAACTCGTCCTGGAACAGCCAGACCAAGCCTCCGGCCGCCACGGCGAGGGCGGCCACCACGACCGCCAGACACGACAGTCTCCGCCGTGATCCGGAGCCCTCGCGGTCCGTGTCGCTCACGCCCTCCGGATACGAAGCCTCGTCCGTCTCGTCGGAAAGGGCCGCCCCGCCGCCCCCTGCCGCATCACCCATGAAACCCCCCGGACTGCCCGAACGTGATCACAGGGATCGTAGGTGACGGCAACGGCGCGGACGCTCGGAACTCCTCAGTCACCGGCAAAGGTGCGGCGACACGCGTCGCTTGTCGGGAGCCGGTCGGGCGAGGTCGGCTGTTCGGCGGCGGCGGACCGGGGGGCGCGTCCGGAACCCGGAGGACGCGCCACGCCTAGAACTGGATCGAGTTGATGGTCTCCGCTATCGAGTTCAGGAACCGTTGGATGTCGTCGGCCATGCCGGTCGAGGCCAGGAAGAAGCCGAAGAGCACGGCCACCACTGCGGGGCCGGCCTTGATGGAGCCACCCCGGATCAGCACCACCATGATGATCCCCAACAGAAGCACCACTGACAGCGAAATGGCCACAACTGATCACACCCTCGGTCGGTCCGCTCTCCCGGCCCGGGGATGCAGCCCCGCGCACCCCCGCCAGAACCATCGTGCCACCAACGGGGCTCGCATATGCGGCGCGTGACCCAACGTTGGCCAGGACTGTCCCGGACCACCACGCGGCGACGGGCCCGGACCGGCTCCCTCCCCAGCTTTCGCACGGCATTTCGACGGGGCACCCGCACAGGACGTTCGGCCCGATCGTTTCCGTGTCCGCACACCACGTACACCGTCTTCGCGGCGAATTCGAGTTCTCGGCCGGAGCAGACAGAGGCGATCTGCACCACATGCCGACAATGCACCCTTTGATAGGGGCGAATTGCGACAAGTGGGTCAGATACGGCGGCTCGTGACAGCCTGCTCTGTGTCGGTCATCACGCTGGTGGCGGCCCCGACTTCAGGGAAACGCGAGTATGCGAAAACGTTAATCAGGAACGACTTCCAGGGTTTTACGAAAAGGTATGGCCGAGGCTAGGGTGCCTCAAATGTTCCACGCCGCCTCGTCCCCCGAAAGCGCAGCGAGGTCCCTGTGATGAATCCGCTGCGACCGCACGGCCAGCACCGGGCGCCGCTCCCGCCGACGCAGTCGTCGGCGAACGGAGTGCCGAGTCCGCGTTCGCCGCAGAACCAGCCCGGCGAACACGCCTCTTCCCGAGCCGCGGCCGGCACCAGCGCCGGCAACCGGCCGGCCAAACAGCGCGACGCGTTCTTCGACAACGCCAAGTATCTGGCGATCGTCCTGGTCGCCGTGGCGCACTCCTGGGAGCCCGTCAAGGGCGACAGCCGGATCCTGCAGAGCTTCTACACGGTCGTGTACACCTTCCACATGCCGGCGTTCATCATCATCTCCGGCTTCTTCTCGCGCAGCTTCGACCTGCGCGCCGACCGGCTCAAGCGGCTGCTGACCGGTGTGGTGGTGCCGTACGTCGTCTTCGAGACGGCCTACTCCCTCTTCAAGCGCTACGTCGACCACGCGCCCGACCAGGAGATCAGCCTGCTGGATCCCTGGTATCTGACCTGGTTCCTGTGCGCGCTGTTCATCTGGCGGCTGACCACGCCGATCTGGAAGCTGGTGCGCTGGCCCCTGCCGATCGCCCTCGGTATCGCCATGCTGGCCTCCGTCAGCCCGGAGATCGGCGACGACCTCGACCTCCAGCGCGTGCTGCAGTTCCTGCCGTTCTTCGTGCTCGGCCTGTGCATGAAGCCCGAACACTTCCGGCTGGTGCGCCGCCGCTCGGTGCGGATCCTGTCGGTGCCGGTGTTCGCGACCGCGCTGGTCGTCGGCTGGTGGGCCGTGCCCCGGATGAAGACGGGGTGGTTCTACCACCGGGCCGCCGCGCAGGAACTGGCCGCGCCCTGGTGGTCCGGCCCGGTCATGGTCCTCGCGCTGTTCAGCTGCTCGCTGCTGCTGACGGCCTGCTTCTTCTCCTGGGTGCCGGGCCGGAAGATGTGGTTCACGACACTCGGCGCGGGCACGCTCTACGGCTACCTCCTGCACGGTTTCCTGATCAAGGGCGGCGAGTTCGGTGGCTGGTTCGACCACGCCTGGCTGGAGCGTCCGCTCGGCGAGATCTTCCTGAGCGTCCTCGCGGCCGCCGCCGTGACCCTGTTGTGCACCTCGCCGGTGCGCCGGGTCTTCCGGTTCGCGATGGAGCCGACGATGGAGTGGGCCTTCAAGCGGGACTCCGCCGAGATCGCACGCGGGCGTGACAGGACCGGGCAGGGTGCGCCCGCGCGCGAGAAGGTCAGCGCCTAGTCACCCGTTTCCTCGACCAGCTCACCACCTGACCGGGAAGCGCACGTCCGCGTGTACTTCCCGGTCAGTCGTGTGCGGGCAGTAGGTAAGGCCCCTGTCCCGTCACACCGTTCGTCCTCGGGGTCGGTGTGGCCGGGGCGATCGCCGTGCGACCACGCCGCCGGCCCTCGGCTCGCACCCTCCAGCCGTCACCCCTCCCCCTTCAGATGCCTCATCAGCCGCTCGAAGTCCTGCCATCCCGACAGGTCCGACGGATCCCCGGGCAGGGGGTAGTACAGCGCCGGACGCGTCCGTGGGCCCAGTTCGCGCGGGGCCTCGGCGAGCGGGGTGCGGCGGGCGCGGTCGCCGGGCATGGTGCGGACCTCTTCGGCGCCCAGGACGAAGGCGTACGGCACACCGGGGCCCTCGAAGTGCGGCGGGACGGAGAGGTCGCGGCGGGCCCGGCGGATCTGGACGAGCATGGACTGCAGGTCGTGCCGGGTGGCGAGGGCCTCCGCGGCGGCCTGGACGGCGTCCGTCGGGACCTGCTCGCCCGGGCCGTACCCGAAGGCCATCGTCACGTCCTCCTCGACGCCGCCCTTGGTCCGCGTGATGCGGACGGTCGCGAGTCCGGGGCGTTCCGGTGTGCCGACGACGACCAGCCAGGTCGGCGCGGGCGAGCGCTCGTACGCCACGTCGGTCAACTGGCGCAGGGACCAAGGGAGGTTGGCGGGTTCCTCGGTGCCCCAGCCGGACGGCGGCTCGCCGGTGATCTCCCGCCAGACGGCTTCCACGGCGCCGCCGAGGACGAGGCGGTCGTCGGCCGGGTGGACGGTGCGGAAGGAGATCGCGAGCTGGCGTTCGCCGGTGTCGCCCTGTGCGGTGGCGCCCTCCTGGAAGGTGGCGGCGAGCGGGGTGCGCGGGTCCTCGCGGGTCGCGTCCGGGGGTACGACGGTGGCGAAGAAGCCGTTCTTCCACTCCAGGACGGCGCCGGACAGGCCGTCGTAGTAGCCGTCCCGTTCGTCCTGCACCACCCAGCGCGAGGGCCAGCCGGGCAGGCTCGCGCGGACCGCCGGGGAGAGGCGGGTGCCGGCGGGGGTGACGATCTGGAGGCCGAGTTCGGCGTTCGCGGCGGCGCGGAAGGCGTCGCTGAGCCAGGCGGTCATCGCGACCACCGGGCGGTCCTGGATGATGACGGCGACCTTGTCGGTGAGGACGTCCACGGCGGGCTGGGCGGCGGCCGGGACCGGTGCCACGCTCATGCCGTCCGTGTCGACCACGGCCAGCGACCAGGCGACCTCGCGCGGCCAGGCGGTGCCGCCCACCAGGGTGGCGAGCCGGGCGGCGAAGGTGCCGGCGAGCTGTTCGGCCTCCTTGACGCCGGTCGTGGCGCGGGCCTCGGTCCACCAGTACGGCACCTCGGGCGCGCTCGCCCCGAGCAGCCGTTCGGCCTCGCCCCTGACCTGCACCAGCAGGGGCGCCTCGACGGAGACCAGCGGGCGGCCCTGCTCGTCGCAGAGCTGCACCACGGCGCCCTCCCCCTCGGTGCCCACGAGTCGGTCCGGGCCGCCGGAGAGGAGACCCGCGATCACGCTCAGGGGGTCGGGCATCTTCTTCGTGAGGGTGATGACGTCCTTCGTCATGGATTCACCTGGTCCCCGTGTAGACGGTCTGGATCAGCCGGTTGGACTGACCCCTGCGCACCAGCACTCCTCGGCCGGGCGGCTGCGCGCTGGCGTACACGCCGGGGAAGAGCTGGCCCTCGCTGCGGTCGCCCGACATCACCAGCGCCGAGGAGCCGGACTCGCGCAGGCCCTGCAGCATCGGCTCGTACAGTCCGCGGGAGGCGCCCGCGACCCGGCGGGTGAGGATGAAGTGCAGGCCGATGTCGACGGCCGAGGGGATGTACGGCACGAAGGGCGCGAGCGGCTGCTGGCCGGCGGTGGTGAGGACGTCGTAGTCGTCGACGAGGATCACGATCCGCGGGCCGGAGAAGCTGCCCGGTTCCAGGTCCTCGGTGTCGGCGCTCTCGTCGGGCAGCCGCTTCTCCAGCTCGCCGGCGATGCCCGCGGCGAGACCGGCGGCGAGCTTGGAGTTGTAGGCGTAACCGCCCCGGTACTCCTCCGGGATGGCGCCGCGCAGGCCGCGCCGGGGGTCGAAGACGCCAAAGACGAGCTCGTCGTCGCCGTAGCGCTCGATCAGGCCCTGGGCGATCACCTTGATCAGGTTGGTCTTGCCGCACTCGCTGTCGCCCATGATCATCAGGTGCTGGTCGTGCTGGAACAGGTCGAGCAGGACAGGCGCCAGCTGGGTCTGGTCGAGGCCGATCGGGACGCGGCGCGGTTCGGCCGCGGGGCCGGGCAGCAGCTCGGGCTCGAGGACGTGCGGCAGGACCCGCACCGGCTGGGCGACCTCGCCGGTCCAGGTGGCGCGGAGCTGGCGGGCGGTGCGCTCCAGGACCGCGCCGAGGTCGGCGGTGTCGGCGAGGCCGTCGACACGCGGCAGGGCGACCTGGGCGAACAGCTTGCCGTCGGTGAGGATGCGGCCCTTCTCCTCCGGGGAGAGGGTCTCGCCGAGCTTGCGGTCGATGCTGGACTCGCTCGGGTCGTTCAGGCGCAGCTCGACCCGGGTGCCGAACTGGGACTGGGTGGCGATGCGCACGTCGTTCCAGCGGAGCATGCCGGCGACGACGTGGATGCCGTAGCCGCCGCCGCGCTTGAGGATGTCGATGACGGCGTCGTCGAGGTTCTCGAAGTCGTCGCGCAGGGCTCCGAAGCCGTCGATGAGCAACACGATCTCGGTGGAGGCCAACTCGGGCACCCGGCCCGCGGCGCGGAGCGTACGCAGTTGTTCCAGCGAGTCGATGTTGTGGATGCGGAAGAGTTCCTCGCGCTGGTCGAGCATGGCGCGTACGGAGTCGATGGTGCGGGCGGCGCGTTCGCGGTCGGCGCGGCCGGCGACCCCGCCGACGTGCGGGAGCCCGGCCAGGGCCTGCAGGCCGCCGCCGACCAGGTCGAGGCCGTAGATGCCGACCTCTTGCGGGGTGTGCGTCAGGGACAGCGAGAGGGCCAGGGAGCGCAGCAGGGTGGTCTTGCCGGACTGCGGGCCGCCGATGACCGCGGCGTGGCCGCCGGAGAGCGTCAGGTCCAGGTACCACTGGCCCTGCCACTGTTTGGTCGGGTCGTCGAGGATGCCGAGCGGCACCTGGAGCGGGCCGCGCCGCTTGGCGAGCTGCATGCCGCGCGCGCCCACCTCCACGGGCCCGGCGACCTTGTCGAGGGGGACGGCGGACGGCAGCGGGGGCAGCCAGATCTGGCGTACCGAGCGGGCGCCGGCGTTCTCCAACTGGTTGATGAGGACGCCGAGTTCGGTGGGTCCGGTCTCCCTGCGGCGCATCTTCGGCTCCTCGGCGCCCGAGCCCTCGTCCTGGCCGAGGGTGTTGTACGCCTCGTACGCCAGGGCCAGCGGCCCGGTGTCCTCGGTCTCGCGCTGTACGGGGCCGTGGTAGGCGCCGGAGACGTAGCTGGCCTTGAACCGCTCGTAGTGGCTCATGTCGACCTTGAGGTAGCCGAAACCGGGCAGCGGGGGCAGGTGGAAGGCGTCCGTGGTGTCGAGGACCGTACGGGACTCGTCGGCGGAGAAGGTGCGCAGGCCGAGCCGGTACGACAGGTAGGTGTCCAGGCCCTTGAGCTTGCCGCCCTCGATGCGCTGGCTGGACAGCAGCAGGTGGACCCCGATGGAGCGGCCGATGCGGCCGATGGACAGGAACAGGTCGATGAAGTCCGGCTTGGCGGTGAGGAGTTCGCCGAACTCGTCGATCACCACGAACAGGTGCGGCAGCGGGTCCAGGTCGGGGCGCTTCTCGGCGCGCAGGGCGGCGTAGTGGCCGATGTCGGCGACGTTGCCCGCGTTCTTGAGCACCTGCTGGCGGCGCTTGACCTCGCCGGCCAGGGAGGCGTGGACGCGTTCGACCAGGCCGGCCTGGTTCTCCAGGTTGGTGATGACGCCGGCGACGTGCGGGAGGTCCGCGAAGGGGGCGAAGGTGGCGCCACCCTTGTAGTCGACGAGGACCAGGGAGAGGTCCTCCGGCGGGTGGGTGGCGACCAGGGCGAGGACGAGGGTGCGCAGCAGCTCCGACTTGCCGGAGCCGGTGGCGCCGACGCACAGGCCGTGCGGGCCCATGCCGAGTTCGGAGGACTCCTTCAGGTCGAGCAGCACGGGCTCGTGGGAGTCGCTGATGCCGATGGGCACGCGCAGGAAGGCCCGTTCGCCGCGCGGCGCCCACATGCGGGTCAGGTCGAGGTCGGCGACGTCGTCGATGCCGAGCAGTTCGGCGAAGTCGACGGGGCCGGTGAGCGGGGCGTCGACCATCGACTCGGCGGACAGCCGCATGGGGGCGAGCATCCGGGCGAGGCCCTCGGCGAAGGGGGTGCCGATCTCGTCGACGGTGCCGTGGGCGCTGATCGGCTCCGGCATCCGCAGGTCCTCGATGACGATCTGCTCGCCGTCGACGGTGATCCGTACGCCGACACTGCCCGGCTCCTGGATCCGCTGGTCCAGCAGATGCAGCACGGTGATGCTCATGTCCCGCAGCCCGACCGCGTCGTCCGGGCGCGGCAGGTCCACGGCGTCCTCCCCGTGCCCGTCGGCGACGACCAGCAGCCGGGAGGTCATGGCGAGGGCGTCCTTGCCGGACAGGCCGCGGCGCACCTCGGCCGCGTAGGAGGCGCGGCGGCGCAGCTCGGGGCCGATCTGGCGGGCCAGTTGGGGCAGCGAGGGCGCGATGCGGCGGGCGGCGACGGGGCCGTCGAACTGCTCGCTGTCGAGCAGGTGGGGCAGCCACTTGGCCCACTCCCAGTCGGCGATCCGGTCGCCGGATGCGGCCAGCGCCATCGCCACGTCGTCGGGCGCGTGGGTGGCCGCGGCCTGCACGAGCAGCGCGCGGGCCACCCTCAGCGTGTCCTCACGGCTGCCGATGACGCTGATGTTGCCGACCCGGTCGAGCGGGACGGTCAGCGGGAGTTCGGTGCCGTTGCTGAAGCGGGACACCAGCGCGGACGCCTCGTTCAGCATGAACTGGTCGGGCGGGGTGAGCACGGAGGAGCTCGGCTGGCCCACCTTCAGGTCACGCACCGGCATCTCACCGGTGCCGACCCGCACCCGCAGGAAGTCGGCGTCCATCCGGCGCCGCTCCCAGAGCCGGGCCGGGTCGCGCACGATGTCGTACAGCGCGTCCGGCGGCGGGTTGAGCACCTGGGTGCCCTCGCGCCGCTCCCGCTCCTCCTTCGACAGTTCCTCCCGCATGTCCTCCAGGTAGGCGAGGTAGGCCTCGCGCTGGGTGCGGCGGGTGCGCTGGGCCTTGCCGCGCTGGGAGAAGACCATGACCATCGAACCGGCGATGGTGACGACGAGGATGATCGCGCCCAGCCCCGCGAACTGGCTGTTGCGCACGACCGTCATCATCACGACGGACGACATCACACCGGCGACGGGCAGCAGCGAGGTCGCTATGGAGCCCGCCTTGCCTTCGGGCAGGTTGGGCGGCGCCTCGATGGTGCGCGGCTCCGGGGAGGCCGGCGGCCGGGTGGTGCGGGCCGGCCGGTGGATCAGTCGGGTGCTCATCGTTGTAGCCCTGTCCTCAGTCCTCGAAATCCCTTCGTGCAGGGGATGGTTCAGCGGCTCTTCTGCGAGAGCTGGAAGACCTCCGCGGCCAGCCGGGTGGCCGCCTGACGGGTGTCCCGCGCGAGCAGTTCGGTACGGATGACGCCGCCCGCCGCCAGATGCCGGTCGTACGGCAGCACCCGCACGCTCGCTCCGGTCTCCTTCAACTGCTCCGCGGCCTTGCCGAGGTCGACACCGGAGTGCGGCACGGTCTCGGTGAGGACGACGACGGTCGTGGTCGTGATGTCCCGGGGCAGCCCGCGCATCCACTGCAGGACCGCGTGTGTGCTGGCGATGCCCTCCAGCGTCGCCGGCACGGTGAGGATGCGGCCCTGCGCGGCGGACAGCGCGGTCCGGGCGACCTCGGCGGGCATCGTCTCGCAGTCGACGACGGTCACCCCGAAGTAGCGGCGCATCGACACCATGACCCGCTCGTACGCCCTCGTGTCGAGCATCGCCCCGACCTGCCCCTGACTGCCGGGCAACAGCCAGGCGTTGTCGGGCAGTTTGACCAGATAGCCGGTGACGTCGAGCAACGTCATCTGCGGCTCGACGACCTCGGCGAGGTCCCCGGTGGTCCACCGCAGGCTCTCCGCGCCGAGCCTGAGCGGCAGCGAACCGAGCGCCGGGTCGGCCTCGACGGCGAGCACCGGGTCCTGACGGTAGTGCGCGTACGTGGTGGCCAGCAGGGCGGCGATCGTCGTCTTGCCGGAGCCACCCCGGATGGACGTCACCGCGATCTGCCGGCCGGTGGTCACCGGCTGCTGCAGCACCTCGGCGGTAGCGGTGGTCTCGGCGACCTCACGCGCGGCCGAGGAGGACACGGTCCGGCGTACGGCCCGCAGCGCGCGGGCGCTGAACGGCTCCCCGCGACGCGGTCCGAGCCCCGCGGAGGCGAGCTTCTTGTCGACGACCGGGCGGGAGTCGGGGGTGGCGCGGGGGGAACGGGCGCGGGGGGCGGGGGCCTGCGGCTGGGCCTGCCGGGGCTGGGCGGGTTGTTGCTGGGGATACGTCTGCTGGGGCTGGGGCTGGGCTTGCTGCGGCTGCTGGGCGTAGGCGGCCTGGTCGCCGTAGGGCTGCTGCTGCGGGTAGCCGTAGGGCGGCTGGCCGTACGGCTGTTGTCCCTGGGCGGGGTGCCCCTGCTGTGGGTAGCCGTACGGCTGCTGCGGCTGCTGCTGTTGCGGCGGCTGCTGCGGCTGGGCGGGGTTGGCCTGTTGCGGGTAGCCGTAGGCCTGTTCGCCGTACGGCTGCTCCGGCCGGCCGGGGTCGGCCTGCTGCGGGTAGCCGTAGGCCGGAGCCTGGCCCTGGCCCTGCTGCTGAGGCCGAGGTCCCTGCTGCTCAGGCGGCTGTGGCTGCTGCTCCGGCTGCGCGCCCCCTTGTTGTGAGGGTGGCGGGGTTTGCGGGATGCGCTGCTGGGCCGCGCCGCCCCTCAAGTCGCGCAGCACGTCGCTCTGCCAGTTGTCCCCGTTCGGCATGTCGCCCTTCTCTCCTGCTACGCCGCCGCCTCGTCGGCCCGCCCTGAGCGACGGCGCGGCGGCGTCTGGTCTTCGAAGCCTCAGCAGCCTCAGAACTTGTCGAGCAGTTGCCCGTAGATGCCGAACGCCCCGATGGCGAGCGGGAACAGCCCGATCACGCCGAGGGACTCGATCAGGTCGGCGAACCGCCGCAGCCGTACCTGGACGTGCTCCGGCGGCTCCACCGCGAGGACCAGCAGCGGCAGCAGTGCCGCCGCGCCGAGCAGGACGAGCGCGCCGGCGCCGCCCGCGTGGTCCAGCCACAGCACCGCGAGCCGTACGACGAGCAGTCCCGCCGCGCCGAACAGCGCCACGACCTCGGCGACCAGCGGGAAGGCCCGCGCCCGGGACAGCAGCACGACGGCGGTGAGGGAGGCCAGCACCACCGTCCAGACGGTCGGCTCCTTCGCGGTGGTCAGCAGCCAGCCGCCGGCGGCGGCCGAGGCGGCGGTGACCACGGTGGCGAGGGCGAGCCCGCGGTGGGTGGCGGCGAGCGCGTTGGCGACCTCGTGCCGGCTCACCGAGGTGCCCGAGGAACGCTTGTCGTCGAGCGCGGTGAGCCCCGAGGCCATCAGCGCGAACCGCGGCAGCAGTCCGAGCAGGATCACGGAGACCACGGCCATCACGGCACCGATCCGGTCGGCCCGGTCCTGTACGAGGGCGACGGCCTCCCACACGGCGGTCACCCCGACGATCGCTCCGGCCCCGATCAGCCCGCCGCGACCGAGCGGCGAACAGTAGGCGAGGAGCACGAGGGTGAGGACCAGCGCGGCGGCGACACCCGCCAGCCGGGCGGTCCCGGACCAGTCGTAGGCGTCGGCGGCGGTCCAGGCGGTCAGCAGGCCGAGCCCGCCGGAGGCGAGCAGCAGCGCGGTGGCCAGGCCCCGGTTGCCCTCGCCGATCTTCGCGATGGCCGCGCCGGCCACCAGGAACAGCACGGTGCCGAGCGCGAGCCCGGTGGCCACGGACTCCAGCGCGAACTCGCGCCGGGCCAGCAGCGCCGCGATCACGGCGAACACGACCGTGGCCACACCGGCGGCGGTACGGCGTACGGCGGGACGCCAGCGCCAGCCGCGCAGGTCGAGGTCGTCCGCGACCTGGTCGGTGACGTCGTGCACGACCGGCGCCGGCGGTGCGGCGTGGGCGCGTACGAGGCGCAGCACGGCGCCGTCGGGGACCTCCGCCGACGACAGCGTGGCGTCGTGCGGCAGCGCGGAACCGTCGGAGGTGATCAGCTGCCGGGTGGTCGGCCGGGACGCGGCCCGGTCGTCGAGCAACTGGAGTATGTCGGGGAGCAGCTGGCCGATCGGAGTGTCCGACGGCAACACGATGTCGGCGCGTCGCCGCTCACCGATCAGAGTGACCCTGCTGAGCTGGGTCCGGAACGAAGTCGCTGTGCTCACCACTCACCGGAACCTATCATCGCGTCGTTTCGGCCAACGGAGTTCGCCGGCATGGGCGGGCGGACCGTACACACCCTGCTCACCGCTGTTCACAGCCCTTCACCGCTTCTCCGTGCCCTTGTCATCGGCGCCGCTCGGGGCGGTGCTGGGCGCCGGGTTGTACAGCTGCTCCTGCTGCTGTTGCTGCTTCTCCTGCTCGGCCTTCTGCTTCGCCAGGGTGGACTGGAGAAAGGACCAGCCGACGCATCCGGCGCACAGTACGGCCGCGATCGCGATACCCGCGAACATCTTGCCGAACCGCTCGTCCACCGTCCGCCGGCCGCGCTGCGCGCCGAACAGCAGCGCGTCGCGCATCCGGCGCCGGCGCACCGCCACCGACTCCAGCAGCTGGCTGTCGTAGTCCCGTGCCATTCAAGTCGTCCTGTGTAGGTGGGTCGGTTGGGAGGTTCCTGGTGCGGTCCCGGCCCGCAGAGCGTCAGTCGCCCGGGGCCAGACCGAGCCGCTTGCGCATGGCGGCGTACTTCTGCTTGAGCCGGCGGGCGGTGTGCTCGTCGAGTACGGCGAGACGGCCCGGGTCGGCGTTGTGCGCGAGGTCGGACGCCTTCACCAGGCGGGCGCCGGGGACGGCCAGAATCCGGTCGGCGTACGCCTCCTGGTCCTCGTCCGGCCGCTTGGTCATGGCCCGTACGACGTCCTTGGTGTGCTGTGACAGCGCGGCCGTTTCCAGCCACTCGTCGCTGAGCACCCCGTCCTCCAGGGCGTCGTGCAGCCAGGCCGCCGCGACCAGCTCATCGCCCCCGCCGCGGGCACGTACGCCCTCGGCGACGGCCGACAGGTGCTCGGCGTAAGGCCGTCCGGCCTTGTCCGTCTGCCCGGCGTGCGCGGCACGGGCGACGGCCTCGACCTCGCTCGGACTCATCTCCGCCCCGGTCCCGGGCGGCCTTTCCTGCGGCATGCGCATCCCCCCTGGCTTCGCTTGCGCAACATAAGACATGAACGCGCCACGAGTACAGCCGGGGTGCGGGAGCGTTCTGGCGCCTCTCACGGCTTTTCACACCCCGCCCGACAGCCCCGTCACGATCATGAAGAGCACCCACAGCACGGGGACGAGGGCGACGTACGCCCGCGGCCGCCGGTGGACCGGCACGCCGGGGTCGTAGCGCGGGCCGAGCATTCCCGGGCCCGGGGGCGGGAGTTGCTTCACCTTGCGCACCGCGAGGAGGTTCCTCACCAGCGTCAACGGGGCGAAGACGAACAGCGAGAAGGGGCTCCACCAGCCCACGCAGAGCGTGTGCGTGGTCAGCGTCCGGTACACGGCCAGCCCACAGGTGAAGCACATCGGCCCGTCCATCCTCTTGAACCCCATGAAGATGACGAGGCCGCGGTGGGCGCGGAAGGTGACCTCGGCCGCGGGGGAACCTCCGCAGAACCTGCACATGGGCGGGGGCGGGTTCCGGGCAGACGCGGTGCCGCCTTCGGCCTTGGCTTGGGCCTTGGCTTCGGTCTCGGGCTTGGCTTCGGTCTCGGGCTTGCCGACGCGGGGCGAGGGCCGCTCGGCCACGGGCGGGACTTCGGCCCGAGACTTATCGACGGAACCGATGGAAGGGTCGGCGTACCAGGCCCGCAGCGACGCGGCGACGGCGTCGAAGAGGCCGCTCTCCACGGCCTGGGCGATCGTCCCGTCGCTGAAGTGCTCCCCGCGCACGAGCGTGGTGGCGGCACGCACGGCGTCGGCGGGCCGCAGCCGTCCGTCCGGCGGCACCTCGGGCATCGGGCTCTCCGTCCACCGGTGCTCGGGCGTGACGGCGCCGACGCCGTGCAGGGAGGCGACAGCGCGCTGCAGTGGCTTGCTGTAGAGGGGGTACGGCACGTGAATGGCACCACTCGGCGACTTGTGCCCCCCGCCCCACTTCACGTCCCGGTCCTCGTCGGTGAGCGCGTCGAAGGCGTCGGCGAGTTCCTGCCACGCCTGAGCGTCGTCACGGTCGAGCTGGGCGAGCAGGCGCCGGTCGTCGGCCGGGGTGACGACGCGGGCCAGTTCCTCGAGCGCGGCGACGTCCGGGGCCTCGGTGACCCGCCCGACACCGGGTTCGTGGCTGAGCAGGTTGAGGACGCCGAGGGGGGTGAGGCCACGTTCGTGGGCTTCACGGACCTTGGTGTACCACTTCATCCCGGCGTCGTAGGCGGCGCTGCTGCTCGCCTTCCGGTTGATCCACTCGACGTCGGTGCCATCGGCCCAGGCGTATCCGACGACTTCGCCGTCGGGGGCGGTGACGGTGATGTAGTGCACGGGGTCGGTCATGATGCTCAGGCCTCGGGGCCGGTACCTCCGGGAAGTGTTCGCGAGCGGCCCTGGGCGAGAGTTTCGACCGCGGCGGCGTGGGGGGCGTCGGTGAGGGAGCCGGGCAAAGGCCGACCCCTGCCGCCCGGCTCCGGGTCGTCGTACAGCTCAGCGAGAGCCTGGGACGGTCGAACGCCCCGTGCCTTGGCCTCACGCAGCCCAGTGATCCAGGAGATGCCCTCGTTGATCCCCCGGCCACCGGCGGCATGCCGCGGTTGGTACGCAGCGGCGTCGTCCTCATCGCCTGCCCACACGTAGCCGAGGACCGCACCTCCCTGCTTGTCGACCACCGTGAAGTACTGCACCGGTTTGTCCGTCCGGTCCCGGTAGCGCGGCGGGCCACCCGGCGCCTCCTCGAACCACATGTCCTCGGCAAGGCGCGGCTTGATCGGTCGTTCGCCAGTCATCTAGTCACCTTTGGCGAGGGCCTTGACCGCAGCGGCGTTGGGAGCGTCGGCGAGGGAGCTTGGGAGGGGGCGGCCCTTGCCGGCAGTCTCCGGGGTGCCGTACAACTCCGCGAGGGCCTGGGACGGCAGAAGGCCCCGCTCCTTGGCATCGCGCAGCCGACGGATCCAGAAGCTGCCTTCGTTCGCCGCACGGGGGCCACCAGCCTGCCGCGGTTGCCACGCGGCGGCGTCCTCGTCACCGGCCCAGAGGTAACCGAGGACCGAGCCGTCCTCCTTGTCGACGACGGTGAAGTACTGGACCGGGTTCTCCGTCCGGTTCTGGTAGCGCGGCGGACCCGACACGAGGTTGAAGTGCACGTCGTCATTGAAGCGCGGGTTGATCGGTCGTTCGCCAGTCACCTAGTCACCTTTGGCGAGGGCCTCGACCGCGGCGGCGTTCGGGGCGTCGGTGAGGGAGTCCGGCAGAGCACGGCCCTGGTTGCCTTCAGGGTTGGCCAGCAGCTCCGCGAGGGCCTGGGACGGCAGAAGACCTCGTCCCTTGGCATCCTCCAGCCTGGCGTACCAGATGCCGCCCTCGGAGAACGCCTGCGGTCCGGCGGCCTCGCGCGGTTCCCACATGGCGGCGTCATCCTCGTCGTTTGCCCACACGTAACCGAGGACCGCACCCCCCTGCTTGTCGACCACTGTGAAGTAACGCACCGGCTTCTCGGTGTAGTCCTGGTAGCGCGGCGGGCCCGGTGATACGAGGTTGAAGTGCACATCCTCGTCGAAGCGAGGATTGATCGGTCGTTCACTGCTCATGGCATCCACGTTCCTTTGGCTTGGGCTGATCTGCAACAAAGGCTATGGCCTCGGCAGAACTTCCCCATACACGTGCCATTTGCCGTCCGTCGCATCCAAGAAGACTCGCGTCACCTTGTACGTGGAGCCCTTTGCGAGGAGCAGCTCTCGTTCTCCCGGGTACTTGGAAATGTGGTCGATCCAGAGGGCGGGAGTGCCCTTCGGCACCCGGAGGTGCATATGCACGGGCTTCTGGTCGAATGGGGGCGGCGGAGTCTTGCCGAGTGCCGTGGACGTGTATGCCTTGTCGTCGAACACACCGCCCTGCATTTGCATCGGCGACTTCAGAGGGCGGTCGCCGATCCTGATGTGGTCGACCCCGGTACCGCGCACGATCATGACGTCCTCGGGCACTGGGCGGGCGCCCATCACCTTGTCCATCTCCGCAATGGTGTGCTTGAGCGAGTCGTCCACCTTGTCGCCGAAGCGCAGGTGGCCGTTGATCAAGTCGTACTCGTTGCCGCTGTACGTCCTCAGTGCCTCCCGCGACTCCGGGGGCAGGTCGTCCAGGAACTTGTTCCAGTACGCGTCGCCGTAGTCCTGTCCTGCCTTGTTGCTGACGCTGGGCTCGGGGTTCGTGCCGCGCGCGAGCTCGGCCTCAGCCACCGCGTGCTTCTCGGCATCGCTAAGACCTTGGAACTCTGCCTGTGACATGGCCGGCTTGTACTCGAACGGCTCCCCGGCCCCGGTGTGCCCCGGCACGTCCGTGCCCTCGTGCCCCGGAGTGACCGGACCATCGGTGCCGTGGTGCACAGCGACGTCCCCGACGTCCACATGATCGCCGGTGTGCGCGGCATCGTCCGCGTGACCGACACCGTCGTCACCGTGACCGGCGCCGTGCGAGGCGTCGTCGGTGTGACTGCCGCCGGAGGCGTCGTGACCCGTGCCGTGCGGGGTGTCCGGGGTGCCGTGGCCGCCGGGGCCCGGGACGTCATGACTCCCTGTGCCAGGAACGTCGTGGCCACCGGTGTGCGGCGTGGTCGTCGGCACCTCGTGCACGGGGGCTGCCGCGCCCTGGTGGTACCACGGAGTCGTGGCACCCGGGTGGCCGACGCCGCCGGGAACGTCGTTACCGCCGGTGTACGGCGTCGACGTCGGGGGGTCGTGCGGCGTGGTGGTCGGCGCCTGGTCGTACGCGGTCGGCGAAGGCGCGTGGTCGTACGCGGTCGGCGACGGCGCATGCCCGTACGGGGACCCAGACGGCGTCTGAGCGTACGGGTTCGTACCCGGCGTGTGGTCGTACGGGGATCCCGAAGGCGCGTGGTCGTACGGGGATCCCGAAGGCGCGTGGTCATACGGGGACCCCGACGGCGCGTGGCCGTACGGCGACCCCGACGGCGCGTGGTCGTACGCGCCCGACGGCGTCGTGTCGAAGGCGCCGCCCGGCGTGTGGCTCGCGGTCGTGGTCGGAGTGTGCGCGGGCCCGTTGTAGTGGCCGGCGTTGGGCGCGTCGTAGTGCCCCGCGTTGTCCACCGTGTGCGCGGCCCCGTCGGCGCCCGCGTGGCTCCCGGCGTAGGACGGGGTGGGGGCACCCTGGGTCGTCCAGTGGGCCGGAAGCGTCGGGGTGGTGCCGTGAGGGACCGACGGCGTGTTCGTCTCGTAGTGGACCGGCGTCGTGTCGATGGAGCCGTTGGGCGAGATGAGGTTGCCGTTGGGGTCCATCAGGTGGCCGCTGGGCAGGTGGACGGAGCCGTCGGGGAGGGTGGGGATGTCGATGTTGCCGACGCCCTTCAGGCCCTTCGCGATGTCGCCGATCTTCGACAGGCCCGCGCCCGCGCCCTTGGCGATGTAGGTCATCGGGTCGATGACCTTCCCCGCCTTGCCCGCCACGGACAGCACCTTGGCCACCGCGCCCGCCTTGCCGGCGCCCGACACTCCGGCGCCCGCACCACCCGTGAACACCGTCGTCAGGACGTTGAAGGTGACCGCACCGGCCGCACGGCCGGGGTTCTTCCCCCACTCGTCCCAGGCGACCAGCGCCTTGCCCGTCTCCTTCATCGCGGTGCGCGAATCACGGATCCAGGACGGGAGTTTGTCGTCCGGCACCAACCAGAACGCCGTACCGACACCCGGGATCGACGCGATAGCCAGACCGGTCGCCAGCTGCGCCAGCCCCTTCCAGGCCTGACCCATCGCGTCCCAGCCACCGAACCCGACCAAGGTGCCCAGACCCTTGATGGTGCCCCAGATGCCGTCCACGATCAGGCCGTCCCACACGAACGACTTCACCCAGTGGCCGACCTCGTACCAGTGATGCTTC